>NC_013037.1:5062500-6262500 GCF_000023125.1 Dyadobacter fermentans DSM 18053 | reverse complement strand
TGCGCTGCATCAGGCGGGCGGAATGCTCGGAACGCCGACAACCCTTTCGCTGGAAGCATACCGCTCGCTGTACAATGCCAAAAAAGTGAAGCCGGAAATCCTCGAAAAAGTGCTGGTAAAACGAAAAGGTCCGGACCGCTTGTTCGAATGGCAGGACAAGGTGCTGATGAAGAAATTTCCGCCCGACGCCCCGCCCAAAATCGGTGCGCTGAGGGCGAACTGGCAGCGCCAATACAAAACCGATCTTGGCAAGCGCGTCCACCCGAGGTTGTTCCGCATTGTAGCGAGCTACATCGACCACGGCACCGCCGACTGGATATTCCCCGTACGCGGACAAGGTTTCCTCGATTCCATGCGCGAAATGGAATCGCACAGCTTTGTGAGCGTATTCAACAGCCCGCGGGCGCGCAACCTGCTCCTACACGAAAGCCCCTCTATTTCAGACCTGCTGGCGGTACTTGTCGGAGATGAACGGTTTTTCAAACAATACCTTTTCGATCAGCAATTTGCGCATCGCGACTGGTCGGGACTGGTGGCGACTCTCGAAAATACCCCCGGCTCGCTGCCCAACGGCAGCACGATCTCGCTGCACGACCTGATTGTATTCGAACTGCTGCTTGAAATCGACGTGCTGGAAGATCAGCCAGGCAATCGCTGGCAACCGCTGGCGTCCCGCCTGACCGGTCTTCCCGACGACCTCTTTGCCCCCATTCCGCCGAGTGAAAAAAGCGAAGTACTCAGCATCTGGCAGGAAGCATCTGAATGGAGCCATTACGAAGGCCTGCTGGCCGCATTAAAACATAATCCTCATCACCAACGCGAAGAACCTGCAAACCAAATGCATGTAAATGATACTGCTAATGCGCCCGAGTGCATTTATATCATCGGCCAACCGACGCTAAAAAGGGATATTCCATCCGGCTATGCTGCTTTTGTGACCGGGTACGATTTCAAGCTGGATTTGAATGGTGATGCATTGGAAAAAATATTCCAAACTGAACTTCCGCTTCGTGCCGCCGCAAACCTTGAATGTTTCTTCTCACAAACGGCCAACGCAGGCACGGGCCCGCGAAATGCAACCGGGCCCGTGCGGCTGCTCTGCATCGTAGAACATTTCCCGGAAACCGTTCGGCAGGTAGCCGCCCGTGTGAATAGCGATTGGCTGAGGAACGAATGGGTGCATTTGGCTGCACTGGACCCCGAGTCGCACGAGCAACGGATATGGATCGTGTAACGCTCGCGTATCTGCTGTTGCTGGAAACTTCCGCGCTGGTACCGCTCCCGCTGCTCTCTGACAAGCTGCCCGGCCGTAGCGCCTCAGCAAACTGATTACCAATTTCATAATTATAGTTAACCTGTTCGTTTAGTTTCGGAAACCATCTCATGTTTAAAATGAGATGGTTTTTTGTTTATTTTGAACTAACCTGCCCCATTTTGCTTTTTTGAATCTAAAAACCGACCTAGCCCTTGAAACTGCCTGTTTATTTGGACAATAATGCTACAACCCCTGTGGACCCGAGGGTTTTACAGGAAATGCTGCCCTATTTTTCCGAGAAATTCGGCAATGCGGCCAGTCGTACGCATTTGTATGGCTGGGAGGCGGAAGAATCGGTGGATATTGCACGCGAGCAGATCGCCGGCCTCATTGGCGCACACCAGCAGGAGATTGTGTTTACCTCCGGTGCTACCGAGGGCGTCAATCTGGCCATTAAAGGCATTTTCGAAAATTCCTTACAACCGGAGAAACACATCATCACCGTCGCTACCGAACACAAAGCGGTGCTCGACACCTGCAAGCATATCGAACGGCTCGGCGGTACAGTTACCTACCTGCCCGTGAATGCCAACGGGCTGATCGACCTGACCGCGCTTGAAAGCGCCATTACCCCGCACACGATCCTGATCGCGGTGATGTACGCCAACAATGAAACCGGCGTGATCCAGCCTATCCGTGAGATTGCTGCCATTGCCAAATCACACCACATTCCCTTCCTGTCCGACGCCACGCAAGCTGTGGGCAAGGTCCCCGTGAATGTCCTGAGCGACGGCATCGACCTGCTTGCATTAAGTGCGCACAAAATTTACGGGCCCAAAGGCGTGGGCGCACTCTACGTCCGCAAAAAGAACCCCGCCATTATCCTCACCGCCCAGA
This sequence comes from Dyadobacter fermentans DSM 18053, assembly GCF_000023125.1. Taxonomy (NCBI): domain Bacteria; kingdom Pseudomonadati; phylum Bacteroidota; class Cytophagia; order Cytophagales; family Spirosomataceae; genus Dyadobacter; species Dyadobacter fermentans. The sequence continues at coordinate 6,260,348 of NC_013037.1, read as the reverse complement.
TCGACGGCGGCGGCCACGAACGCAATATGCGTAGCGGCACGCTCAATGTGCCGGGGATCGTCGGGCTTGGCTGGGCCTGTGAAATTGCCGGGGCCGAAATGGCGCGGGAAAGCAAGCGGCTCAGCGCACTGCGGAATGCGTTGGAAGTGGAACTATTGGTACTGCAAGATATCGAGATCAATGCCGAAGACGCCCGCCGGCTGCCGCATTGTACCAATATTTCGTTCGGACAGGTGGATGGGGAGAAACTGATTTTCGAGGCGGGCAGCGACCTGGCGTTTTCGCGCAGCTCGGCCTGCACCTCCGCCACACTGGAACCCAGCTATGTGCTGAAAGCGATGGGCCTTTCGGACGAACGCATTCATAATTCGTTCCGTTTCAGTTTCGGACGGTTTTCTACCGAGGAGCATGTAAACCACGCGGTTTCTGTTATTTCAAAGATTGTAAAACAACATCGCCATGAAAGAAATCACGGACATCATCCGGTCGTATGAGCAGGAAGTGGCGGCGGGTAAGCGCATGGCGCTTGCGACCGTCGTGCACGTAGAGGGCTCGTCGTACAGGCGCCCGGGCGCACGCATGCTCGTGACGGACGAAGGCCAGCTCACAGGCGCCATCAGCGGCGGATGTCTTGAAGGAGATGCCCTGCGCAAGGCCCTGCTCGCCATTTCCCAGCAGAAAAACAAGCTGGTTACCTACGATACTACCGACGAAAACGACACAACCCTCGGCGTACAGCTCGGCTGCAACGGCATTGTGCATATCCTTTTCGAGCCTATCCGGACAGATGACCCCGAGAATCCCGTGGAGTTATTGAAAAAGGTATTGGCCCAAAGGCAAAATGCGGTGCTGATAACCTTGTTCTCGCTCCAATCGCGCACGGGCGCACAGCCGGGAACGTGTTTCCTGCATTTACAAACTGACGACGAGCTCACCTGCAAATGTACCGAACCGGCATTGCTCGATACGCTGCTTGCGGAGACGCATGAAGCCTACCAGCGCGGCGATTCGTTTTTCAAAGCATTCGAGCGTGATAACCAATCGCTGACTGGTTTTATCGAATACTTCAACACCCCGCCCTCGCTTGTGATCGCCGGCGCGGGCAACGATACCATCCCGATCACCGAAATGGCGGCCGTGCTCGGCTGGGATATTACCGTGGTCGACGGCCGTTCCAGTCATGCCACGCGGCAGCGGTTTCCCAAAGCAGGAAAAGTGCTCGTGGCGCGGGCCGACGATGTTTTGAAACACATTGTCATAGACGACCGCACGTTTGTGCTGCTCATGACACACAATTACAACTACGACATCGCATTGCTGAAACAGCTCCTGGACGTGGACGCGTGCCGTTACGTGGGTGCATTGGGTCCGAAGAAGAAACTGGAACGGATGTATGCCGAGCTGGAAAATTCAGGAATGGTGATTACCGACGCGCAGAAGGCCAAGGTTTATGGCCCCGTGGGCCTCGATATCGGGGCTGAAACGTCGGAAGAAATCGCATTATCGGTGCTGGCCGAGATTAAGGCTGTGCTGGGACGGCGCGTGGGGCTTTCGCTGCGTGAAAAACTTGAACCGATCCACAACCGGACCGACCAGCCTGTCACCTATACCCGCGACGAGCAGGAAGATTTCCTTTGCGCCATTCAAACACCGGCATCCTGATTTACCATGATCCCAAACCACTATGGCATTGTTATCCTCGCGGCAGGCAGCTCATCCCGGCTCGGCGAACCGAAGCAAATACTTCAATACCAGGGCAGAAGCCTGATCCGGCACATTACCGAGGCAGCGCTGGAAGCGGTGACGGAGGTGGTTGTGGTAACGGGCGCCAATGCGGAGTTGATCGGGAAGGAATTGGAAGGTTTGCCCTGCCGGCTCGTATTCAACCCCGACTGGCCGGAAGGCATGTCGGCGTCCATTAAAGCCGGCATCAAGGCGCTGCAATCCCATGCTCCGGGCGTGAAAGGCGCTATCCTCGCCGTGAGCGACCAGCCATTCGTTACCGCGGCTACTTTTCATGCATTGCTCCGCATTTTTGAAGAAGCGGAAACCGGCATTGTAGCCTCGGAATATGGCGGTTCGCTGGGCACGCCGGCTTTTTTTGCCGCTTCCTATTTCCCATCCCTGCTCCAACTCACCGGCGCCGAAGGTGCAAAAAAGCTCTTCGCACGTTTTGCAGCCGACATTTCTACCCACCCCTTTCCGCAAGGCAGCATCGACATCGACACGCAGGAAGACTATCAACGCCTGATTTCCGACAGGTAGGCGGTCGTGATTCCGTTCATTCTTTATTCCAAATATTTTTTTAACCACAACTGTTGCGTTTCTGGAATCATCAGTTACATTTGCAGTGTACTATTTAACTAGAACACTAAAACAATTGAGCCATGATTCACCTCGACCAGGTTTCTTTTGGATACGGAACGCGTAAGAAATTGTTTGAAAACCTTGACCTGCACCTCGACGCCGGGCACATTTACGGGCTGCTGGGCAAAAACGGAGCGGGCAAATCGAGTTTGCTGCGCAACATGGCCGGGCTTCTTTTCCCAACCGGCGGCCGCATTGAAGTGGCAGGCTTCGAGCCGCGCAGGCGCCAGCCGGCGTTTTTGCAGGATGTTTTCTTCCTTCCCGAGGAGATTTACCTCCCGTCGGTGACGGTGGACAAGTACCTGATGCTGATGGCGCCGTTTTACCCCAAATTCGACGAGCAGCTCTTCCGGGCCTACATTGCCGAGTTCGACATTCCGGAAGGCAATAAGCTCACGGGTATGTCGTACGGCCAGAAGAAAAAGGTGCTGATCGCATTCGCATTAGCTACCAACACCCGCGTGCTGATCATGGACGAGCCGACCAACGGCCTCGATATTCCCTCCAAAAGCCAGTTCCGAAGACTGGTATCATCCGCGCTCGACAAAGACCGCCTGGTCCTGATCTCGACCCACCAGGTCCGCGATCTCGATAACCTCATCGACGCGATTATCATCCTCGAAAACAGCCAAATACTGATCCGCCACAGCCTCGATACCATTTCGGAACGATTGTGCTTCGGCACGTTGCCCAGCATTGAGTATGATGCACGGGTGCTGTATTCGGAGCCTTCGCTGCGCGGGTACAAAGCCGTTTTCGAAAATTCTACGCAGGAAGAGAGCCGTGTCGACCTGGAACACTTGTTCAATGCCGTGATCGAGAATCCCCAGCGGATCAGCCAGATATTCGCCTATTAGCCATGAAAATAATCATCATCCTGTTGCTTGCATTGGCAGCGGCAACACTCCGGTACATTCTGCCCTTCCTAACCCCAGTCCCCGTGTCCCCAATCGAAATCCTATGAACCAGACATTCGACATTCACCGATTTGCCCTGATGCTGCGATTCGACGCGGCAGAGAAAGGAAAAAACTACCTGATGATGGCCGGCGTGCTTGTTTTTTGCCTGCTCGCCATGCTGCTGCCCATCACCATGACGAACGAATACAGCGAATTTCGCAGGATACTGCATTTTATGGCATTGTTCATGATTGCGCTCTTCGGTTCCAGCCTGTACACCAGCAATGCATTATCCCAATATTCCAGCCCTGACACCGGCATTGCCTCGCTGATGATCCCCGCCTCGCGCATCGAAAAATTCCTGAGCTCGCTGCTGCTCAACCTCGCCTTTGTGCTGCCTTTCCTTTTGCTGTTCTGGCAGTTGCATTACCGCACGGTCGATCATGCGAATACATTGCTTCCGCCCGGGGCCAATCCTTACCAGTACATTCCCAAGGATTTCGCCGATTACACCATTTATGCCTACATTCTCATTCATGCAGTGGTGTTTTGCGGGTCGGTTTATTTCAAAAAGTTTGCGTACATCAAAACTGCCGCGATCGGGATTGCTTTTGTAGCTGTATTGAGCTATTTCAATTACATCCTGTCGATGCAGTTTGCCTCGCGGCCAAGCATGCTCACCGTTTATCCGCTTACCGGCTGGAAAACATGGTTTAATGTGGAAGACGGGATGTCGCGCCCGAGATACATGGCCGGTTTTTACCACATCACACTGTCGGAGCCGATGCTGCATGCCGTGCAGGCATTTACCGTGGCAGTGGCAGTCATGATTTGGCTTGCAGCTTATTACCGGCTGAAAGAACGAGAAATTTAATTCGCACCCATTATGGAGTTTAAAGATAAACAAGCCATTTACCTGCAAATCGCGGATTATATCTGTGAGCAGATCTTACTGGGCAAATGGCCGCCCGGCGAGCGCATTCCGTCGGTGAGGGACCTTGCCGCGATGATGGAAGTGAACCCGAATACCGTGATGCGTACTTATGATTTTCTGCAAAACAAGGAGATCATTTTCAACAAGCGCGGCATCGGCTACTCGGCCGACGAGCACGCGAACGAGAAAATCCTGGCCTACCGCAAGGAGCGCTTCCTGACCAACGAACTGCCCGAGGTGTTCAAGAATTTGTACCTGCTCGACATCGGGATCGACGAGCTGTACAGCCTTTACCAGAAGTTCATCGAAGAAATGTACCCGTTAACCAAGTAATGCCCATGAAAACCAGCAATCTTCTGTTAATCATCACATTATCTATATTCGTTCTGGTGACATTGTCGTCCAATTTCGTGTTGAAAAACCAGTTTGATAAAATCGATAAGGACGATAAGTATCACGGTTTCTCAAAACATCCTGTGGGGACATTCAAATACCTGCACCTGAAAGGCAAAGGATTTGGGCTGACTGAAATACAGCAGGGCACGAAAGCGGAAATCCGCATGATTACCCTTCCCAAATACCTCGAATGGAAAACCTCCGGCGACACCCTGGTGGTCACCTACAAAGCCGACTGGAAGCAGGGCTACCAGGCACACGACGCATTCGGCACGCTGCCTTCGATCTACATTATCGCGCCGCAGCTAGAAGCCATTGTGTCGGACAGCATTCGTGCGAAAGTGAAAAATTACCAATTCGGCGACCTGGTGGTTGACCAGAAAGGCGACGCACTGATGCTCGACCACGCGACCGTCCGCAACCTGAAAGCGACAATTTCGAAAAATGGTTACCTGCGCCTGAACCCCGAGTGCAAGGTGGAATTAGCCGACATCGATATTCGTGATAAGAGCACTTTCAATGCGGAGAAGGATGTTTTCGGCAATTTTGATGCGCTGATCGACAGCTCGGCGTACATCAGCCTGCCCGGCAGTATGATCAGGAAGATGGTGCGGGAGCAAAAATTAACCCCGAGGTAAATCCCCGGGGTCGGATGCATTGATGCAAATGCGAGTAATCGTAAGCTTACTTCACTCCCAGCATCAGGCTTGTGCTGCCGCCTGCATTGGTAGTCGGCAGCACGCCATTCCACTTCGCCACCCACTCCTGCTGGATGAGCAACGGTGTCAATGTCTTTTGTCTCAACTGGTTGGCCTCCGATTCGGCCTTCGCCTTAATCAATGTCGCTTTGGCCTGTCCTTCGGCGCGGGCGATGAGGACTTTTGCTTCGGCTTCCGCTTGTTTTGCCTGGTTTTCGGCTTTCAAACGGGCCTGAATGGAAGCATTCTTCTCGTCGATCATCTGACGAAGCGATGGCGGCGGGGTAATGGCCGACGTGAGCTGGTCGTAGATGAAACCGTCCTTGCCGAGGGTTTTGGTCAATACATTCTGCACACGGTCTTCGAACACTTCGCGGTTGGACATCACGCTGTCGGACGTGAACGAATTGGCTACGATGCGATACGCATCATAAATCGTATTTTTCATAAAACCCTGCTGGATTTCCGCTAACGGTCGTCTGTATTGGCGGTAAATCTGCGGTACTTTGTCGGGGTTGATGTGATAGTTCAGCTTCGGGTCGACTTTGAACTCCGCAGCATCCTTGGTAGTAATCACAAACGATTCGTAATCAACACTCTGCGTGTAAGTCGGAAATTCCACGATCTTGGTGGTCCAGGCATTATACCAAACGCGCCCGGTCACCAGCGTGATATTATCGACGCCCTTTTCGCTGCCGTACAGGTTAATGCGGATACCGACATTACCGGCGTCGATGTTTTCGAACGAGAAAGGCTGGATGACGAGCGCCATGATCAATACGATGGTAGTCAGGATTCCGATAATAATGTTTCGCTTCATATTCGATTACAGTTTAGATTTCAATTGGTTTACAATTTGTCCGAGGACAATATATAGGAAGTAGAATGTAAGCCCGATTACGCCCAGACCGGCAAAAACGAGCCAATCGGATTGGGCATTTATGAGCCTGAGCGCGTAGGTTACCACGATGATAACCGCCACGATTTTCAGAATGTGCATCATGTGAGTAAGGTTTGTTTTGCGTAAAATTAATACCCGGGCAGATCAGCGGCCGTTGAATTTTATCCAATGGCGCTGCGCATTGTTGAACGCTTCAAAAACCCCATAAACAGCACAAAGCACGCCGTTGGATCAGCGTGCTTTGCAGTATTTGGAACAATAATATCAATCTTAAAGCAGCGCAACGGCAGCTTCATCCACAAACCAGTGCAGCTGGCCTTTCGAAGGCTGAATGATCTGCGAGGGATAGAGGTCGATATTCCTTTCTCCTTTTAAAACCTGTTTCAAAACTTCCGCTTTACCGGCGCCGGCGGCCAGGAAGGCCACGCAAGCCGCGTTGTTCACCACCGGGGCGGTGAGGGTAATGCGGTACATGTCCTGGGCTTGAAGGAAAAATGACGTCGCCAGGGCTTCCTGCTCGTGGATCACCTCGGTGCCCGGGAAGAGCGATAAGGTATGACCATCGTCCCCCATTCCAAGCAACACGAAATCGAAAGTGGTTTCGGAGCCTTCGAAATAGGTTTTCATGATCTTTTCATACTCCGCAGCCGATTCTTCGGGTGTAATGTCGGTGCGCATGATGTGGATGTTTTCAGCCTTCACAGGCACTTTATCCAACAGTTCATCATAACACATTTTAGCATTATTCCTCGAATCCTCAAACGGAACAGCCCGCTCGTCGCCCCAGAAAAAATGTAGTTTCTCCCAGGGAACCGACTCTTTATAAGGCGATTCGGCCAGCAGCGCGTACAGTGCTTTCGGCGTGCTTCCACCCGAGAGTACGAATGTAAAACGGTCCTGTTTGGCAAGCACCTGCTGAATGTAATTGTTAATCCATTCAGCAAGGCTGGCGCTTAATGCTTTGGTATCCTTCTCGATATGCAACTCCATAGCTTACGGGGTTGGTGGCAGGTTGAGCCATGTGTGACCATCGCGGGCGATGAGCGCATCGGCCGTATCCGGGCCCCATGAGTCGGGTGCGTAATTCGGGAAGTCTTGCGGCGGGCGGTTTTCCCATGCTTCGAGGATCGGCATGATCACTCTCCACGCGGCATCCACCTGGTCGTTACGCATGAACAGCGTCGCGTCGCCTTCCATCACGTCCAGAAGCAGCGTTTCGTACGCTTCGGGAGCGTGTTCGCCGGCAACTGCGTCGTAATCGAAGGTCATATCCACCGGGTCGAGCATCATGGTCTGTCCCGGGCGCTTGGCCTGGAACCGGATGCTGATGTCCATATTAGGTTGAATGCTGATAGTCAGACGGTTAGAGCGCCATGTTTCAGCAGACTCAGGCGGGAATGCATAATGCGGCGCCTGTTTGAAATGCAAAGTAATGTGGGTCGCTTTCTGGTTCAGGTACTTACCGGTACGAACGTAGAAAGGCACGCCCTGCCAGCGCCAGTTGTCGATGTAAAACTTCACAGCCGCGAATGTATCGATATTCGACTGCGGGTTCACACCTTCTTCCTGACGGTAACCAACCACTTTCTCACCCTTTTTCCAGCCACCCGAGTACTGACCGCGAACCGCGAAATCGTGAACCTGGTCTTTACCGATCCGGCGGATTGCATTGAGCACATCCACTTTTTTGTTACGGATCTCATTCGCATCGAACGATACCGGCGGCTCCATCGCAATCATACAGAGGATTTGCAGGATGTGGTTCTGCACCATGTCGCGCAATGCACCTGCGTGCTCGAAATAGCCTCCGCGACCTTCCAGGCCTACTGCTTCGGCAGCGGTGATCTGGATGTGGTCGATGTAGTTACGGTTCCAGAGCGGCTCGAACAACGCATTCGCGAAACGCAATGCCAGGATGTTTTGAACGGTTTCTTTACCCAAATAATGGTCGATACGGAATATTTGTTCCTCGGCGAACATGCTGGAAAGCAGCAGGTTCAGTTCGTGGGCACTTTCCAGGTCATGACCGAATGGTTTTTCTACAACAATGCGCGTAGTGCTTTTTTCTCCGCAGATCTTCAATGCACCCAGCTTTTGGGCGATCGAAGGAACGAGCTGAGGCGCTACCGCAAGGTAGAATATGACATTGGGATGAACTCCCCATTCTTCTTCCTTTTCTTTTACCAGATCGGTGATTTTGTGGTAAGCTGCCGCATCGTCGCCGTCCATTTGCAGGTACGAAACATGCTGCGTAAAATCCGTCCAGTGGCCATTTTGCTTGCCTTTCCGACGTGAGAATTTCGTCACGCCGTCGAGCAGGTGCTCATGGTATTTTTCATTGGAATAAGCACTCCGGCCGATACCCGCGATCGCAAACTGATCGGGCATCCAGTTGTCGAGGAACAAGTTATAGAGGGCCGGTGTGAGCTTCCGGTAGTTGAGGTCACCGCTTCCTCCGAAAATAAAGAGTACCGAGGCAGGGGGACGTTTATTGCTTTGCATAAAATTTCTGATTTATTGTTGACCCCATTCTGTGTGGAATGTACCTGGGATATCGGTACGTTGGTACGTATGCGCGCCAAAGTAGTCACGTTGCGCCTGGATCAGGTTGGTCGGCATGTACGCTGTTTTGTATGCGTCGAAATAAGCCAGCGACGACATCAGCGCAGCGGCCGGGATGCCCGACTGGGCGGCAAATGCGATCAGCGAACGCGTGTTACCTTCCGCAGATTTAACCAATGCGGCTACTTCTTGGTTCAACAGAATATTGGACAAATCCGGGGTTTGCTTGTAGGCATCGGTAAACACCGAAAGCAGCGACGAACGGATAATGCAGCCGCCTCTCCACACGCTCACGACGTCGGTCAGCGGGATCTCCATTTGCAGATCTTTCGATGCCTGGTAAAGCATTGCAAGTCCCTGCGCGTAAGCGAGAATGGTGGCAAAATACAATGCATCGTGCACCTGCTCGATCAGCACCTGGGTTTCTTCTGAAATCGCATTGCTTGCGCCGTACAATTCGGCAGCAACCGTTCTTTCATCCTTGTAGCCCGATAACGTACGCATAGCCACCGCTGTGTCAATCACCGGAACGGCCACGGGCAGCTCCATCGAATCTTGCGACGTCCATTTACCGGTTCCTTTCGAGCCCGCTTTGTCGGAGATCACATCTACCAGGTGGGCGTCGGTCTTGTCGTCCTTTTGCAGGAAAATATCGGCGGTAATTTCCACCAGGAACGATTGCAGGTCGCCGTCGTTCCAGCTTTTGAATGTCTCGTGAAGCTGCTGGTTGCTCAAACCGGCTTTTTTCAGGATCGCGTACGATTCGCTGATGAGCTGCATGATCGCATATTCAATACCGTTATGCACCATTTTCACATAATGGCCGGCACCTTCCTTGCCCAGGTAAGCCACGCAAGGCTCGCCGTTCACTTTCGCTGCAATTGCTTCCAGCATGGGCTGTACGTGCGCATAAGCCTCCTTATCGCCGCCCGGCATAATGCTAGGGCCTGTGCGGGCGCCTTTTTCTCCGCCCGAAACGCCGATTCCCATGAAATGGATATCCTTTTCACGGAGGTATTTCACGCGGCGGAGCGTATCTGTATAATGGGAATTTCCTCCGTCGATAATAACGTCGCCTTTTTCAAGAAGAGGTAAAAGGGATGCAATGACATCGTCAACCGGCTGACCGGCAGGCACGAGCATCATCACCTTGCGGGGACGTTGCAGGAGCTGGATCATCTGGGCGAGTTCTGAAACGCCTTTTACGGTAGTACCCGGCGTGGCGCTTGATTCCAACGCGGAATTTTTGGTTTCATCCTTATCGAAACCGATAACAGAGAAGCCATGATCGGCCATGTTCAGTAACAGGTTTCGCCCCATTACGCCCAGTCCGATCATTCCAAAATCGAATAAGTTCTGTGACATAGATTAAACGTCTTGAATTAAGAAGCTGCAATATCAGGGTTTTTCGAAGACCAGCTCACATCTTCCTTGATTATCTGTTTAAAATTTAAATTGTTCTCGATATTTTATTAAATTCGACCAAACTATGGCTTATCCATAGTTAGTTCAGTAGTTACATTTAACTATACACATTACTATGTACAACCTTTCCATCCGGGTCGCCATTTGGGCGGTCCTCGTTTCGTGCAATGCGTTTGCGCAAGATTCGCTTATCATTAAAAACCGCTTCCTGGAAAGAAAATTCACGATCAGTGATAATTCTTTCCACACATCCCGCTTCCAGCATCTTCTGACGAACAAAGATTACAGCCGCCCTGGCTCGGAAGAGTTTTATTTTACAATTAACGGCAAGCCTGCGAGTGCCAACGGCGCGAATGGGTTATTCAGGCACGTAAAGCATTCACTCGTCCGGGCGGGCAACGGCATCCAGAAAGCGACTGTCCAGCTGGCCGGCAAGCCTGGTACGGAAGCCGAAAATGTAATAGTGGATTTAACCTATGAAGTCTACGACGAACTGCCGGTAGTCCGGAAGCAGGTCGGCATTACCAACAAGGGCGCCAAAGCCATTGCCATTGCCGACCTGGAAGTGGAGCGGCTAAACCTGGTGCCCGTTTCTTCCCAGCAAAGCGAGATGTATACCAACTACGGTTCCCGTTTCGCCTGGCGGCCCTACCACGGCGACCACCACGATGCAGCCGTTTTTGTGTATAATAATTACGCGAAAGAAGGCTTTATCCTTGGTAATGAAGCACCCAGCATTCTCAAAAAGACCGAGGTATACACCGATCACCACCGCATTTCGACCGGTATGACGAGCCTGACGGACCATTATCCGTTTAAAAAATGGATTGAACCGCAGGAAACATTTAACAGCCCACGGACATTCATCTGTCTCGTGCAGTCCCAAAAGTGGGAAGATGCATTCGAAGGCCACTTCGCCGACTTCGTACGTACACGCATGGGCGTGAAATTGTTTGAGCGGAAGGAAATTCCGTTCACATTCTACAATACGTGGCGGCCTTTTTATACGAACATCAACGACACGCTCGTAACGCAACTAGCCGACGGCCTCGAAGGCACCGGCACCGACCTGTTTATCATGGACGCCGGTTGGGAAAACAATTACGGCGACTGGGAACCACATCCGAAGCGATTCCCGAACGGACTGAAACCGATCACCGATCATATTCGCAAGCGGGGCATGAAAGCCGGCCTTTGGATGGGCCTCGCCTCAGTGGATAAAAGCAGTAAACTATACAAAGAACATCCCGAATGGGCCATTTACGATAAAAACGGTGAACCGGCTTACCTGCACGAGGAAATGAAGAACCGCGTGACGATGTCGCTCGCATCCGGCTACTACGATTACATTCTAGCCAAAATAAAGCGCCATGTACGGGAGAACGATCTTGCTTACATCAAGCTCGACCTGGCCATCGCCAACTCTGCATATGTCCTTGATTACTCCAAAAAAGGAGATTACAAATCAGAAGGAAAGAACCATAAAGACCGCGAAAGCTCCTACTATGCCATTTATGAAAGAGCATTGCAGCTTTTTGACGACCTGCACAAGGAGTTTCCCGACCTGCTCGTGGACTGTACCTACGAAGTTTGGGGAGAATATTATATTAATGACTACGCGCTCATCGAACACGCCGACTACGACTGGCTCACCAACTACGACGACGACGCACCCGTAGGCCCGATCAACATCCGCCAGATGGCCTTCGACCGCAGCCGCGCCATTCCCACCGCCACCAACCTGATCGGCAACCAGTTCATGGATTCACCCTATTCCAAATTCACATTTCTCTCGCTTGCCTCCGTGAAGCCCATCCTCGTAGGCGACACGCGCAAACTCCCCGCCGAGCTGAAACCGTGGTACCTGAAATGGAACACCTGGTTCAAAATGATGGACAAGAAATACCAGTTCACCCGATTCTCGTACGTGTCGGACATCTTCCAGCGCCCGACCATGAGCAACTGGGACGGCGTTTACAAATTCAACAAGGAAAAACAGGGCGGCGTGCTGTTCTTCTTCCGGAATGGATCCGTAGAAACAATGCGCACATTCGCATTCCCGCTTGGCGAGCCGGGCAGTCGGTACCGGCTTTTTTCGCCGGAAGATGGCAAGGATTTGGGGGTTTTTACGGGGAAGGAACTGAACGAAAAAGGAATCCCGGTGGAGATTTCACAACAGTTTGACGCGAGAGTTTACGGAATTGAAAAGATCAAATAGTAGAAGTCCAAATCCACACTAAGTTGGCACACCTTTTGATCATCGTGCGCATATTTTCGAAGGCCTGACGGATTTAATGCTCAGGAAAATGCGATCACACATGGCACAGGGAAAAACAATTTTTTTGGTCGATGATGATGAAGATGATTGCGAGTTGATGCAGGAGGCATTAACAGAAGCGATCGACGGGGCGCGGGTGATACAGGTGCAAAATCCGCTGCATCTCACGCGCGCCCTTGAAGCCAACCGCGACGGCTCGGCAAGGCTTATATTAATGGACGTAAATATGCCTGCGATGAACGGTTTTGAACTGCTTGCAAGTATCAGGCAAGACCAGCGCTACATGAAAATCCCGGTAGTGATGGTTTCAACTACTACGCATCAGCAGCAGGTAAACAAGGCGTACAACATGGGCGCCAATGCGTTTGTTGTGAAACCCGTTACCATGGATGAGTACCGGAGCATGGCCCGCGGGGTGGGAATGTGTTTTCTGAACAGCTACCGGCGTGCATGTGAAGCACCTTCGGCGCATAATGCAAAGGTCAAAAGCGTAGTTGTGGTAGAAGACAATGACGATTACTGGTACCTGATGAGCACCGCGCTCAAAAGCTGCATGCAACAGTACAACATCATCCGGATTGTCGACACCGAGCAGATGGTCAACTTTCTAAACCACGAATTGAGCAGTATTCTCCCCCCGGTTGATCTGATCCTCGTTGATCTTTATGTTCCTGACCGCCAGCAAGGGCTGGACCTGATCAGGCAAATACGCAACTCGCCCGGCACGGGAGGGCTTGAAAACATCCCGGTGATCGTGTTCAGTTATTCGGACGATCCCCGCGATATCGACGACGCTTACAGCAGTCAGGCCAGTGCCTACCTGATCAAGCCGCTGGATCTGTCGGGCTGGTCGTTTTACTTTGAAAACATGCTTCATTTCTGGTCCGACACCGTTCGCCCGCCGCGTCCTTTGCAATAGTTTTTGATACGGCCGCTGCGCTTCTGGCACACATTTAATAAGCACGCCGGCCAAATCAAAAACTAAAATACCTATGAAGAAGCTAAGTGTAATCTTTATCCTTTTATGCGGCATGGCCGTAGTTTCTTGCAACGATGACGATGATAATCAGCCCAATAACGTCCTACCGGAAAACGACAGAATGTTTGTCATGAACGCCGCGGATGGGGGAATGTTTGAAGTCAAAGCCGGTGAACTGGCCGTTTCCAAAGGCGATTCCACCAAAACCGGAATGGTAATGGCAGGCGACTCGATGAGCATCAAGTCTTTCGGCCAGATGATGATCACAGACCACACCAAGGCAAACAATGAGCTGAAAACAATCGCCGACAGAAAGCAGGTAAGTATTCCAACAACCCTTTCCGAAGCCAAGCAGAAAATGATTGACAGTCTTTCGGCTGCATCCGGCGCGGCTTTCAATACGATGTACACCCGGATGATGGTTAGTTCACACCGCGAAACTGTGGCCTTGTTCGAAAAGGAGTCCGGCTCGGGCCAGGATGCGGATCTCAAATCATGGGCTACCGCCACGCTTCCTACACTGAAACACCATTTGGAAATGGCTGAAATGATGCACGATCAATAAGCAGGGCACTTCCCAACCGCATCTTCAGCGGACATCTATCTGAGAAGGGCAAAGGCATTAAACCGCCTTTGCCCTTTTTGCGTCTGGCTGGCGCAGTTTTTGTGCAACTTGCCGCCAACAACACCTTTTTAGTACTCATCTACTGCCACCATCCACCTGCCGCCGTACGGTATCAGTACAATTGGGCTGCATTCAGAAAACGATCATGGAGAAACGTAACATCATTGTAATAGGGGCTTCCATGGGTGGCTTTGATGCACTTAGAAAAATGTTTGCGGAGCTTCCGGCAGACCTGGATGCAGCCATTTTCATTGTCTGGCATATGTCGCCTTTCGTCCGGGGCGTGCTCCCTCAAACCCTCAACAAATTATGCGGCATTCCTGCCGCGCATGCATTTGACGGAGAGCCTATTGCCATGAACCGGATATACGTCGCCCCGCCAGACCACCACATGATCCTCGAAGACGGAATGATCAGGGTAACGCATGGCCCAAAGGAGAACCGGTTCCGACCGGCCGTCGATCCCCTTTTTCGTTCGGCCGCTTACATTTACGGCAACCGTGTGATTGGCGTGATCCTTTCCGGAGCCCTTGACGACGGTACTGCAGGGCTTTGGACAGTAAAGTATCTGGGCGGACTGGCTTTGGTTCAAAATCCACTGGACGCTGAAGTGGCGTCCATGCCCGAAAGCGCTATCAGGCAGGTAAAAACCGACTACATTGTTCCTTTGGCCGAAACGGCGCAGCTGCTCGTCCGTCTGGCTTCGGAGCAGGTCGGTGAAAAAAAACCGGCGGCAATGAAAGAAAAAGAAAAAACGAAGGCCGAAATTCGCATGGTAACAGAAGTGAACCCGGTTGGCGTGGATATCAAAAAATTCGGACAATTAAGCCCGTATGCTTGCCCCGAATGCCATGGCGTGCTCACATTGATTAAGGAAGGGGACATTACCCGGTTCCGTTGTCATACAGGCCATGCCTACTCGTCGGGCTCGTTGCTAAGCTCATTAACCGAAAGAATGGAAGAAGATATCTACGGTACGCTCCGTGGCCTGGACGAAACGATCATGCTCCTTAACCAGCTTGGGGACCATTTTGCGGAGGCAAACCACGCAAGGCTCGCGGCAGTCTATTTCCGGCAAGCCGCACATACCGCCGAGCGTGCCGCGCTGATCCGGCAGGCCGCCATGCTGCCCGCGACATTTGAACCGATACAACAGGAAAATCAGGAACAACTGCCGGGCTGACCTGCTGGCTGCGCGGTTGAAGAAATATTCTAAATTCTTGACGATAATGGGTAAAAAGAAGTCAAAGAACGAAGCAATCGAGCCAGGTAAAAGCCCGATGGTAGTAGTCGGTATCGGGTGCGTCCGCTGGGGGCGTCGAAGCGCTCCAAAGCTTTTTTGGACAGGTGTATCCGGAATCCGGAATGGCCTATGTGGTGATCCTGCATCTTTCTCCCGATTACGAAAGCCACCTGGCCAATGTACTGAGGCAGGTCGCGCAAATTCCGGTCGTGAAGGTGGAAGAGGACATGTCTATCGCAACCGACCACATTTACGTGGTTTCGCCAAACCAGCATCTGCGAATGCTGGACGGCACTATTACCGTTTCTCAAAATATGCATATCGAAGACCGCAGGGCGCCGGTTGATATTTTTTTCAGAACCCTGGCAGAGTCTCACGGCCCGCACGCGATCGCCGTTGTACTTTCAGGGACCGGTGCCAACGGCTCGATGGGTGTTAAGCGGATCAAGGAAAATGGCGGGGCCATATTTGTCCAAAACCCCAAAGAAGCACTATTTAATGAAATGCCGCGCCATACAATCGCTACTGATCTGGTAGACGGCATCCTCTCGGCATCTGAAATCCCGGCCCGGTTACGCGAGTATCGCGACAGCCTGCATACGGTCTCTATCCCGGCAGAAGCGCGCATGCGGCCCGAGGAGCAGCAGCAAGCCCTGCGCGAGATCTTCACCCACCTCAGGCTGCGCACCGGCCATGATTTTTCCAATTACAAAAGGCCAACGCTTATGCGCCGGCTCGAACGCAGGATCAGCGTCAGAAACCTGGATGGCCTGCCTGCTTACGCGGGCTATTTACGCGAGAATCCCGAGGAAAGCAGGGCATTGTTGAAGGATTTACTCATTTCCGTGACCAACTTCTTTCGCGATGGAAGGGTGTTTTCGGCTTTGGAAGAGGACATATTGCCGCGTCTCATTCGCGAGCGGAAATCGGACGAATCTATCCGGATTTGGGTGACAGCCTGCGCCACAGGAGAAGAAGCGTATTCGATCGCGATGCTGATGGCAGAACTGACTTTCGGCGTCATAGACGCGCCCAAAGTACAGATTTTCGCTACCGATATCGACGAAGGAGCCATTATCACGGCCCGGGAAGGCAAGTACACGATCAACGATGCCGCCGACATCTCTCCTGAACGACTGCAGCGCTTCTTTGTCCGCGAAGGCGACGAATACCGTGTCCGCCAGGAAATTAGGGAAATGATCCTTTTCGCCCATCAGAATGTGCTCAAAGACCCTCCATTCTCACGGCTTGACCTGGTAACTTGCCGAAATCTGCTGATTTATCTCAACCAGGCTGCGCAAGAACGCGTGATGGAGACTTTCCATTTTGCATTGAAGCCCGGCGGCTATCTGATGCTGGGGCTTTCCGAAACGACCGACAGCGCTGGTGATCTGTTTGCCAATATCAGCCGTGAATACCATATTTATCAAAGCAGGCCGGTTGCGATCCGTCCCTATCCCGTCCCGGAAAACACACCGCTGGCCATACCCCAGAAACGGCACGAGCCCGTGGCAGTTTCCAGCAGCGAAAGCCGGCATCTCAGCGAAAGGGCCAATTTCGGGGACCTGCATCACCAGTTGATTGAGCAATATGCGCCGCCTTCCATCATTGTAAATGAGGAATATGATATTCTTCACCTGTCGGGCAAGGCAGGCAGATATGTGCATATTTTCGGCGAACCGTCCAAAAACCTCCTGAAACTCGTCAGGCCCGAATTGCGCCTTGAACTGCGCACAGCATTGTATCAGGCCGTTCAAAGGCAAACCAACGTGGAAGCCCGCAATCTGCGGGTGCAGATCGAAGACAAGACCGAAGTCATTAACCTCCACGTACGCCCGGTAGTGGAGGATGGCAGCCAGTCACGCAATAACCCGGCACAGGGTTTGATCCTCGTCCTTTTTGAACCAACCGATACGCCGGAAGGCCCCATTAAGAGTGTGCTCACCTCCGAAGAGCCCATGGCGCAGCAGCTGGAAGCCGAGCTAATGCACGTCAGGACGCAGCTGCGCTCGGCCGTAGAGCAGCATGAGACGCAGGCCGAGGAGCTCAAAGCCTCCAACGAGGAATTGCAGGCCATGAACGAGGAGCTCCGCTCAGCGGCCGAAGAACTCGAAACGAGCAAGGAAGAGTTGCAGTCGATCAACGAAGAGCTGACGACGGTGAACCAGGAGTTGAAGGTAAAAGTGGAAGAAATATCCATGACCAGCAACAACTTCCAGAACCTGATCAACTCGACTGATCTCGCGACATTGTTTTTAGACCGCAGCCTGCGCGTCAACCTCTTCACCCCCGCGGCAAGATCTATTTTCAACCTGATCCCTACGGACAGCGGCCGGCCGTTGAGCGACATCACCAACTCACTCGATTACAGCGGCTTGCAGGAAGATGCCCGCAAAGTACTCGAAACGCTGCTGCCAGTAGAGCGTGAGGTGCAAACGCACGACCAGCGTGTTTTCCTCACGCGCATTCTCCCCTACCGCACTGCCGAGGACCGGATCAACGGCATCGTGCTCACATTTGTGGATATTACAAGGCGAAAAGCAGCAGAAGAAGCCGTGAGGCGATCCGAGGAGCGGATGCGGCTGGTATTTGAAAGCGCCAAGGACTATGCTATCCTGACGCTTGACCTGAAAAGGCAGGTAACCAGTTGGAGCCCCGGTGCGCAAGCGATGACGGGCTTCACCGAAGCGGATATTCTCGGGCAGCCAGGGGACATCCTGTTTACGCCCGAAGACCAGGAGAGCGGCCAGCCCGCTTTGGAAGAAAAGATAGCCCGCGAAAACGGGCACGCCGAAAACGAGCGCTGGCATGTGCGCAAAGACGGCAGCCGGTACTGGGGCTCCGGTTCAATGTCACCTTTGAAGGATGATGATGGTAAAGTGCTGGGATGGGTTAAGATCATGCGTGACCTCACCGAGCGCCGCGCCGCCGAAGAAGCACGCTCGTTTCTCGCTGCCATTGTCGAATCATCGCAGGATTCTATCATGACCGTCAACTTTGACGGCATTATCACCAGCTGGAACAAGGCAGCCGAAGATCTCTATGGCTATTCCGCAGCCCAGGCGATCGGTAAGCCACTGACTATGCTCACACTCCCGGAAGACCTGGCCCGCGTGCTCAGCGACACCGATAAAATCAAGCACTCGCAACGCGTCGAAATTTTCGATACGATCCGCGTAAATAAAGATGGGCGCGAAATGCATTTGGAGGTCGTCATGTCGCCTGTTAAAGATGCTTCCGGCAGGCCGATCGGTGTATCGACGATTGCGCGCGATATCACGATGAGGAAGCTGGCCGAACATGAGCAAGCCCTCAAGAACCTCACTTTGCAACAGCAAACCGAATCCATGGCCCGCACCGGAAGCTGGGAATACGACCGGATAACGGGCAATTTCAGTTGGTCGGAAGGCATGTACCAGCTTTTCGGACTGCCGATCGGTAAACCAGTGCAGCCGGATGTATATCTTCAAAAAACCGTCAGACCCGATCAGCACATCGCGGAAGCGTTCATTGAATGGCTTGAAAGCGGTGAGCAGGCTTTCGAGCAGGTGTTACGCATTCACCATTTAGAAACGGTCAAGTATCTCAAAATAAAAGGGGTACCCCTGCCCTCGCAGGACGAGGTTTCTCAAAAAATGCTGGGTATCGATTGGGACATTACGGATCACATTCTCGCTCAGGAGCAGCTACGGCAAAGTGAAGCCCAGCTCAGAACGCTCGTTGAAAACACCCCGGACGTGATCACGCGTTGGGACAGCGACCTCAGGCTTATTTTCGCGAATAATGCTTTTGTAGTCAAAACCGGGCAGCAGCTTGAAGATTTATTGGGTAAAAACAATATTCAGATGGGCCAGCCCGACGATATTGCCAAGCCTTACATGGCCAGTTTGCAAAAGGTTTTCCGCACCGGCCATCCGCAGGAACATTACAATGCCTTTCCCACACCGGACGGGGAATTGACCTTCTATTCACGAATGGTACCCGAGCGTGGCCCGGACGATTCTATCCAGACCGTGCTCGCCATTGCCCGGGATATTACCGACTTGCAGAATGCCCAGCTGCAAATCCGGCAGCTTGCCGAAAACCTGCAAGCTGTGCTAGACGCCTCCCCTGCATTCATTGCATTGCTCAAAGCGGTCCGTAAAGACGGCTCGCCCGACGAGGTCGTTGATTTTACACTCGTCGTAGGCAACCAGAAACTATCAACATTTTTAGGTAAACCACTCGAAGAACTGCTTGGCAGTCCGGCAAGCCTATTCGAGCGACTGCTGTGGGGGCCTGAGACGCTGGAAAATCTGCGCGAAATTTACCTATCATAGCAAGCGCGCTATGATGAAAAGTTGACAGGCCTTTCCGGTACCGAGCGCTGGCTGGGTGTCTCCATCAGCAGGCAGGACGACGGCGTGGTTCTAACCGGCCTCGACATTACCGAACTCAAAGAGGCACAGTCGCAGCAACAATTCTGGCTGACGGAGCTGGAAAAATCGAGCCACAGTGCGGAAAACGTGGAACAGCTTCGCAATGCATTGAAAGAACGCGGCGAACTCCTGCGTTCGGCATCCCATGATCTGAGAGGCCAGGTGGGGGTGATTGCCTCTGCCACCCAGCTGCTGGGCATGGCCGGCAATGCGACCGATAGCAATGTGCTGATCCAGATGATTCAGCGCAACATCGGGCAAATGACCCATTTAATGAGCAATTTACTCGATTATGCCCGGCTTGAATCCGGTCAGGAAGCCATCCATGTCAGCCGTTTTAATGTTGCCGAACTATTACAGGAGCTGATCGACGGTACGGAGGCATTCGCGTCGGAGCGCCAGTTATGGCTCAGAAGCAACGGCCCCGATGCCCTGGAAATCGACAGCGACCCGGTACAAATCAGGCGGATCGCTCAAAACCTTGTACTGAATGCACTCAAATACACAACCACGGGTGGAGTAACGGTAAGCTGGCAATCTTTGGAGGATGCAAACGGCTGGCAATTAACGGTTTCGGACACCGGTCCAGGCCTTTCGGCCCAGCAAATCTCGCGGCTCACCGGTCAGACGAGCGAAGTAGCAGGCGTGCGGGAAAGCACCAGCCGGAAGTCCGGCGGCGAGGGCATAGGCCTTTCGATTGTGAGCCAGCTGTGTAATAAGCTGGGCGGGAAACTGCAAGTGCAAAGTGAGGCTGGAAAAGGAACAATATTTTTAATTCGCTTCACGAATATAAAATAGCGCTCGTTTTATCAATAAAGTTATCGACAGAGGAATATGACAGGATCTTGCTTAGTCTACCTGGTGGACGATGATGCTGATTATCAATACCTGGTAGGCCAAGTATTCACTATCTTCCTGGCCAAGCACCGCATCCGGTTCTTCGCCAACGGGGCTGAGCTGGTCAATGCGATCGAATCAGCCTCGATTAACACAGACGAAATGCCCTCGGCGATCCTGCTCGATATCGACATGCCGGACATGGACGGCTTCCAAACGCTGACGGCCATCAAACAAAACCCCATCTGGCAGCAAGTGCACGTCATCATGATGACAAACCGCGACCAGCCCGAATACCGCGAAGAATCCGAGCGCCTGGGCGCCCACGCATTTCTCTTAAAGCCGATCAGCTTATTTGAGAGACAAAAAGAAATGACTCAGATTTGCGAGCGTTACGACGATTGACTCAAAATAAAAAGCCACTTACACGGGATGTAAGTGGCTGATTGTTTGTGGAGAATATCGGATTCGAACCGACGACCTCTTGCATGCCATCCAGATTTTTGAGGATTTTTTGTATATTTGATTTTTATAAAAAACAGTCTAACATATTGAATATTAGTCATTTAATTGAGTTTCTTTAAGTTTGCTTAATTATCCTTAGACAAGAAATGTTCGACCTATGTTCGACCTAATTTTGATCAAAATATGCACTGATGGCACTCTCAACCAAGTTTATCCTAGCTTCCAAAGTTAACGATTCGTGCGAGTATCCGATAATGCTCCGCATCATTATTAACCGTAAGAACCAGTTAGTCAGCACAAAGAAGAGCTGTAAACAAGAAAATTGGCTCGAAAATCAACAGCAAGTTGCCCGCGGTCACCCTAAGCATCAGGAGATCAATTTACTCCTTAGAACAATCGTTTCTGAGTTAGATTTTCTCATCATATCCGAAGGAAAAAAAGGTCGAAAGCCAACGTTCGACGAAATGAAAAGTGTGGTTCGTAATTTGACCGGAGCAACGAAAGAACCGGAGAGCAAATCACTTTTTAAGCTCTTTGAGGACCATATTTCTCTGCTCAATCAGCAAAACCGGATTGGCTACGCGGACACCTTTAAATTTACACTGAGCAGCTTGAAAGGGTTTGTGAAAAACAAAGACCGAGATCTCCTATCTATCAATCTAAATTTTCTGAAGAAATATGAAGAATACTTGATGGAACGCGGATGCGCTATTACCACAAGAAGTGTCTATCTAAGGACCTTTAGAACGATGTGGAAGGTGGCAATCCGAGAAAAATTTTGCTCCGAGGGCCACTATCCTTTTAAAGAGCTCGCATTTGGCAAATACAACAACCCTAGGACAAAAAAAAGAGCGATTCAAAAATCGCAGATTGATCAAATCTCAGCCCTAGTGATCGATCCAATGAATGATACACTCATTAATTCACGTAATTACTTCCTTTTCAGTTTTTATTGCCGAGGAATCAATTTTACGGATCTTGCAAGTTTAAAATGGGATAACATTGTTGATGACGAACTTGAATATATCAGATCGAAAACCAAGGAAGAATTTCGTTTTAAGCTCCATCCAGAAGCTATGCGGATCCTTGATTTTTACCGAAACCTTCGAGGCAACAGCGATGCCGGCTACATCTTTCCCATATTGTACAAAAGACACGACAGCATACAGTCGATCAGATATAGAAAGCAGAAGATTCGAACGCGGGTTAACAAGGACTTACAAGAATTGGGTGCAATCTTAGGCATTCAGAAGAACCTGACTACGTACGTGGCCCGACATTCATATGCAACCACGCTCCGGAGAAACGGAGTATCCAAGGAGAATATAGGCAGATCATTGGGACATGACAGCTTAAAAACAACTGATATTTATCTGGAAGACATCGGGGATCCAATTTTGGATGAACTGATTAACTCAACGCTTTGAACGCATGTATTTTTTCAATTTGCCAGGCTTCGATCCTGATCTCGGTATAAATCTGGACGATCAGGGACGGTTTCCATATTTAAGGTTTGCAGATTATGTTTTTCGCAGAGGAAAAGTAGATTATCTAGCACGCAACTTCCGCTTTGAGAACATTGCTGACAAGACAATGCCGCCGCTCTTTCTCAGTGAACCGCATCTGGAAGCCATTTTCGACCTAAAAGACCAGAAGAATATCATCGTAGATCATCATAGCCCAATCTCGGAGTCTTATGCCGACGAACTGAGAGTGCTATTTGAAAAAGGTTACTTCGACGCGATGAAGGAGTATCCACAACAAATAATCTCTATTCTCTATAATCCTGACAACGAAAGCAAAATCGCTCATTTGGAGCAATTCATTGAATTTTGCTCCTATCATTTATACTTTGAGGGATTTGCTGTTCCATCCTGTTTATACGCACTCGGATTTATTCAGGCTTACCTCGTACGTGCGTGCGGCGATAGAATTAATACCCTCCGCCTTCCCAAGTATAAAACTCCGGTCGGGTTACAGAAGCAAGAATTGCCAGTGGTCGAAGCGCAAACGAAAGGGCCGGAGAGAATTCCCCTGGACTACGCGGTTGACGAAATCATATCCATGTGGTTGATTTTAATTGATGCGTGGAAATGTAAGGCAGTGGGCTCCATTCAGGTTTTCACCAGTGAAGAGGAAGTGTTGCAGCTGTTGGGAATGATGTTTGAAGAAAAAGGAGGCAGACTTCCACGACCTGAACACAAGTACTTTGAAATGCCTCCGGGAAACCATGAGAGGGTTTTAAACCTGCTGATGCATGCCACCTACAAGCTGAATACAGATAGGAACAATATTGGGCTTGACAGATACTGTCAATTACTGCTCGATACATTTTCCTGCTACTCGAAAACCAAGCTCGAAAGTCTTCGCAGTAACATCAATAAAGCACGTGGCAATATCGTGCAGAGTATTGCCAATCTGGCTGATAGCCCGCATTCTAAAAATGTTTTGAAAACATTAAGGAAAATAAACGAGTACGGCGTCGGCGACCTGACTTAGTCAACTTCATATTGTTTTTCCCCGATTTTCTAGCCTTGCTTTGCCCATCACCAAAACGCAAAAGGGATGAGCACAACAGTTCTAGTTTCAATGAACGATCAGCAATTATCAGAGTTGATCGAGTCTTCACTGCGCCGGGTTTTAGAGTCAAAACCGGAGGCTGCCGCCGATACCAGTGACACTTTACTCGACACCAAGGAGGCCGCGCGCCTGACCAAATACAAGGAGACTTCCATTTATGGGCTGGTGAAAAGAAAAAAGATTCCATTCTGCAAAATGGAAGGCAAGCTACTCTTTTCCCGCAAAGAGCTTCTGGAATGGATAGCCAATGGTCAGCAAAAAATCGGAGGTAGCCATGAAAGATAATCCGGTTTACCTGCGCATAGGTACCAGTTACTTTAAGAAAGTCAACCGGCCATTATCCTCCGGCGACACAATTTCCTCTTTGATTCCCTGGTCGGCTGAATGCATCCGCCTGGATCACAGCCGTGACTACTTGAAGGACCGGGTAGATTGTTACGATGGCTTTTGTTTCGTCCCGAGCCATCTGGATTATCAGCAAAAGGTCGGAGGGTTTTACAACCGCTACCAGTCATTCCAACATGAGTCGCGGCACGGCGATGCCTCGGTGATCTTTCAGTTCCTGAGTCACATTTTCGGTGAGCAGATCGAGATGGGTTATGACTACTTTAAAATCCTGCTCGAACGTCCGACCCAAATCCTTCCAATTTTGTGCCTGGTGAGCGAGGAACGCGGAACCGGAAAGACTACATTCCTGCATTTTGTCAAATCCATCTTCGGCGAAAACATGACGATCAACAGCAATGAGGATTTCCGCTCCAATTTCAACATCGAATGGGCACAGAAACTGGTCATCGGCGTTGACGAAACATTCCTGGATAGAAAGGAGGATTCGGAGCGGATCAAGAATCTTAGCACGGCTCGGTTTTACAAAGTCGAGGCCAAAGGCCATGACCGGCAGGAGGTGGAATTCTTCGGGAAATTCATTTTGTGTAGTAACAACGAAGATCATTTTATCATCGCAGAGCCGGGAGAAATTCGGTATTGGGTGAGAAAGGTGCCGCCACTAAAATCAGAGAATCACCACTTGCTTGCCCAGCTTCGTGCCCAGATCCCGTTCTTTCTGCATTTCCTGGTGAGCCGTGACTTCGTTCATCCCAGTAAAACGAGAATGTGGTTTACAACTGATCAGATTGCGACACCTGCATTAAAAAAGCTGCTGAACCAAAATCGGAACAAGCTGGAAGTGGAGATCGCCCATATTCTGCTGACGATCGCAGACGAAAAGGAGCTGGACGAAATCCGGTTTTGCACCGGCGATGTCCAGGACTGGCTCAACAAAAAGCACATCCGTTTTAAAGACCTCTCACAGATTAAGCGAATCCTGCAAAATGTCTGGAAGTTGAGCCCGGCAAGTAATTCACTGACGTACCCGCAATACAAATTTTTAACCGACGGTTCAATCTTCGAGCAGACCGGCAAGGGCAGGTTCTATACCCTATCCCGAGGGCGCATAAATGAGCTCAATGATTTGCCCTAATTTCTGATGCTTTGATGCGCATCATATTTAATTAATTGATTAATAAATAATTACAGCGCATCAAATCCGCATCAAAGCGCATCAATCCCAAAAAAACGATGCGGCCTCTGATGCATTTTGATGCTTTTCTGATGCGGACTTAAATGATTAAATACCAATCAGTTGTAAGCTCTTCGCATCAATTCATCAATTTCTTCACTTTCAAGCCCCAGTAATTATGACTTGTGAGCAAGCCAAACAGATATCTATGGTAGACCTGTTGGAACACTGCCATATCCGGCCCCAATATGTTCGTGGACAAGACCATTGGTACCTCTCCCCGTTCAGGGACGAGAAAACGCCTTCTTTTAAGGTCAATGCCCGGTTGAATGTCTATTATGACCATGGAAGCGGTCAGGGAGGAGATATCATTGATTTAGGGCGCGTCCTGTTTCGTTGCGATACAAAAGCGTTGTTGGAGATATTGGATTCCGATCTTTTCCTATTTCAACCGCAAGACCTGAAATCGGCTGGCTTGCATATAGGCAGTGCCGTTACACCAGCCAGAGCAATCGATCAGCCTGCCATCCAAATTACTGCTTTAAAAGAGTTAGGCAGTAACCCGGCAATTACTCATTATCTGGAATCGCGTGGTATCGATCTGGCCGTTGCTAAAACATACTGTCACGAGGTATACTACCGGGTTGGCGACAAAAATTATTTCGCCGCCGGTTTCGAAAACCGGTCGGGCGGCTATGAGCTGAGAAGTGCCTACTTCAAGGGCTCGACATCTCCGAAAGACATATCCCATATCGAGAATGGTCATAGCTCGGTCTGCGTGTTGGAAGGCTTTATGGATTTTTTGTCGCTCCTCTCGCTTCGAAAACAGGAGCAGGTCCAGACCGACTTTGTGGTGCTCAATTCGGTAAGTCTGGCAGAGCGAAGTGTGGACATTGTCAAAGGTTACAGCACCGCTTTTCTATATCCGGATCATGATGCAGCTGGGAAAAAGTTGCTCGAAAGATTCGAGAGCGAAGGGATTAATGGTGTTGATGCGTCGGGAATTTATCAGGATTACAAAGATCTGAACCAGATGCTGGTTGCAAGCAAACATCAGGAAAAACAGCCACAACATCGGTACCGTCACAGGAAGTCCCGAGGTCTGGGCCTCTAAGTTTCTTTAAGGGAGCAAGTTTGTGTTTTCGCTTCGCAAAAACTCGTTCCGGCCGCGCCGAAACTCAAACTTGCTTTTACTCCCGATGGTCGCAAAAGGTATTTAACAGATTCCGTAAACGAGATGAAAGAGAAAGAAAGCATGGAGGAAAAGCCACACAAATCCAAAGGCGGACGGCCGCCCAAGAAGGTCAAACGAAACGCGCAGCTGATGGTCCGACTTTCAGAAACCGAGCGGTTTTTGATTGAGTCCAAAGCCAAGGACGCAGGCCTTCGGCCAAGCACCTGGTTGAGGCAAGCGGCTAAGAAGGCCAGGGTTATTGCGCGGCTCTCCGCAGAGGAAGCTGGTTTCGTCAGAATGCTGGCTGGCCTGGCTAATAACTTAAACCAGCTGCTCAGATTTACGAATATGCAGGGGCTGCTTTACGAGACAAGAAAAGCCGCGCAGCTTCTATCAGACATAGATCATTTACTCAAAAGACTAGCCAACGATGATCGGTAAAATAATGATAGGATCAAGTTTCGGAGGGGCAGTCAGGTATGTCATGCAGAAAGAGCAGGCTATCGTGCTTCATGGCGAAGGCGTCAGGACCCAGGATATGAAGTCAGCTATCCATGACTTCAATGCTCAGCGCCAGATGAATCCCGAGCTGGGAAAGGCTGTCGGCCACCTGGTGCTGAGTTGGAGTGCGTTTGACAAGGATAAGCTCTCACAAAAAGTCATGGTCGAGAGGGCTGCCGAATATATGACCAAAATGAAAATCCAGAACACCCAGTATCTGATCGTTGAACATCGCGATACCAATCAGCCGCATATTCATATTCTCTACAACCGGGTTGATAATGCTGGCAAATCCATTTCGGACCGCTTTCAGAAGCGATTGAATCAGAAGGTTTGCAAGGAGATGACTTTGGAACATGGCTACTACATAGGCAAAGGAAAAGCGCTGGTTAACCGGGGCAAGCTTAGGGGACTGGATAAAATGCGTTACGAGCTGGCAGATCAAATTAGAATTGCTAGCAGGTCGGCAGTGAATTGGAAACAATTGGAAGGAGCGCTTTCATCGAGCGGAATTACACTCATCTACAAATACAAGTCTGGTACCGATCAGATTGAAGGTATTAGTTTCCAGAAGGATGGAACGGTGTTGAAGGGCTCAAAAGTAGACCGAAGCATGAGTTTTCTGGCACTTGATAAAAAGCTGCGGGAAAATTTTCAGCAACATATGTCGGTGAGGCGTCGGATGTGGGAGCGTGGGACACCACCACCGGCGCAAGAAAAAATGCTATCTCACCGATATGGTTTGCCGAACTATCCGGAGGAAAACCTGCTGAAAGACTTGATGGATCCCGTAACGCAACACGACACGACTAATCCAGAGCTTAAAAGAAAACACAAACGCAAAAAATCGAGAGGATTACATTTATGAAAGATATCGAAGATAAACTGGATGGCTTCGAGCAGGTATTGGCTATCCTGGTAAAAAAGATTTCAGTGCTGGAAAGCCTGTCGATTGATCCCAAAGTGCAGGTCGATGATTTAGCACGCCAAATGCTGGCTGATATTCAGGCCAGCCTGGCAAAAATGCCGTCAGGCAAAATGATGCTTTCCGAGCTAGTGGGTGTTAGAAAGCGCCTTGAAACATTATCATATGCTCTGGAAAATCCTAAGCCAGTCACGTTCGATTGGAAGGCTAAAAGTTACCTTGTCTCATTGGCAGTACTGCTTTGTGTTACCGCTGCTTCGCTTGCGACAGTTAGATGTTCGAATGAGGAAATTGAACAGGGGCGTCGCACAGCGGCAAGGTACGAAGTGGCTCAGCAATTATCTCCTCGTTTAACGGGCATGATTGATCAAGCTTTCGACCAAACAACGGAACCCTCAGTAGATTCGCTTCGGCATGTGTGGGCGTCTTTGGATTTAAATTCACGAAAGCTTAATAATAACCGCCGGAATAGATAATAAACTAAGTAGCGGTTGATGTCGATGCTAGCGCCATTTTTCGAGTCAAAACCGGGGCACTTTCCTGTTACGCTCTTACACCGGAGCCTGCCAAAAATCGGCCTGGTGGCGTTGTATCCAGTTGTTAATGAAATCAACGATCTTGGACTGGACCGAGATTTGTAAACCATCCGCTTTAATCCTCATATCAAATGAACAAAAAAGGCATTATTATAGTGATTGAGGATGATTTAGACGATCAATTCGTGCTCGAAGAGGCTTTCGTAGAGCTTGATTTCCCCAACAAAAGGATTTATTTCCCCGACGGATTTGCAGCACTAGACTATTTGCATGCGCACCATGGCTCCATTTTCTTGATACTATCGGATGTAAATCTGCCAAAGCTCACAGGATTAGAGCTGAGAGTTGAATTAAAGAAGAATGCGGACATAGCACTTAAATGTGTGCCTTACCTGTATTTGACGACATCGCTTAACCATGCTCATGTGGTCGAAGCCTACTGCGATTCGGTGCAGGGTTTTTTCGTGAAACCGGCCGACTTTGAGGAGATAAAAGAGCTGTTGGAAACTATTGTTCGCTATTGGACTGCTTCTGCATCAAGCCGACTACATGAAGAATGTTTTTAGATTTTAAGCTATGTAAGCTCCCGAGCTAAAAACGATATGGGACAAAGTAGACGGACATAAAATAAGGTGTCGGATTTGGACGCTATATTCCCTTCAAGGGCTGAGAGTAACTACATTCATCGTCTGACAAGTTGTCAAAGTTTTGTTAATAGGTAGGTTTTAACTACATCTTCAAAAGCTTCTTTTGTTTTTAGCTTTGAGGGGTCTAATGCAGAAAATTGAAACAATCTGTCTTTCAGCTCGTCGTGTAGGTAAAAGAAAATAGAGCCTTCTTTTATGCAGATTCTTATATGTCGTCCCGCGGCAGAGAGCCAGTCCATGTATTCAATGTAGTCCTCGATGTCAAAATCTTCTACCTCCGCCAAAAAGGTGTATCCGTAAAGAGACATTTTTATTCCTGCTTATTCTCCTTCTTTGCCAGTTCTGTTTTCCGATACTTCAAACTTTCATGAGGTCTGTATAGCCTAAACGTTTATTTTTCAGAACAGGCGCCGCGGATACTTCGGACCCCATGGTATCCTTTATCTTTCTGCAATTTTGAAAAAAATTGAATTTATTGCAACAACAATGCCGGCGTCTAGGTCTTGTTTCCCATATTACCTTGTGCGTATGCGGAAAGTTCAGGATTTTGATTAAGATCAAAAGTCTGTACTCGCTTGCGACAATTTATTGTTGTGTTACCTCAACGATAACCCAGGTACAATCGCGATAAGAGATTAGCGATAAAGTTCGGACAACTGGGATAAACGGCGTTGCTGTCTAGTGATTTGTTAGTTCAAATTGATAGGTCATTGTAGCTGAGCAGGGCTCGGTTAGTCCTTCCACCAGTGCGACCTGCTCTGGACCGGGTCCAATCGCAAGCGGGATATGGCCTTCACTGGTAAACAGGCCCGAGGTCGTGTCCAAACCAATCCAGCTGGCCCCTGGTATGAAAACTTCTGCCCAGGCATGCAATTCAACGGAGTCGCCTGATGCGGTACCTAATTGGATCAAATAGCCTGATGCAAATCTACTTGCCAATCCTATTCGTCGCAGCACCTGAACCATGAGCCATGCAGAATCGCGGCAAGAGCCAGTACGGGTTCTCAGGGTCATCTCGCATGACTGCACGCCTGGCTCTAATCTCCGCACGTAACGGATATAATTACAAATGTGCTGATTGAGCTGTACCAGGAAAGAGAGAGTTTCACCATGGAACTTTTCGAAGCAGCCAACGAATGCAGTGAGAACGGAACTTCTGTCTACAATTTGTAAGTAAGGTAGCAATGCATTTTTTACAATCGAAGGATACAAAAATGGGAAGTGCTGCGATTCATCGTCGACTAGCACATCGAAGGGGTTCACACTGGTCAGCTCGATTTCCAGAGTAACCTCCACCGACATAAAATCTGTTTTCTCATCGAAATCGGCCCGTGCCATTTTATTGCCGTAAACATCGTGTTGCCAGTATAAGCGATTAGCCGGCCGCAGAACAAAACTGTGTCCTTCGATGATCGCCTGGGTATCGCGCTGCGGAGCAAGGCGGAATCTGTGTGGGGACAAAAGGACCTTGTGATCGTAGGCGTAATCTATCCTATGTTTGACTGAAACGCGCGTCATCTAATCGCCCTTCGACTTACTATCCCGCTTCTCCTTCTTATCCGCGCGCTTTTCTTTCAGGTTTTTAGCGGGCTTTTTCTTGTCACTTTTCTGCTGGTTTTTTTCTTTTGACATGGTTTTTAGTTTTGTTGTAAGGTAGGCTCTTTTGCTTGATATTCAACATGTTTTATTGATTCATGGAGATTCTGTGAAGTATTTGGTGGCAGCTGAAATATTCTCGGGTAATGCCGTTTAATTAGGTTACCTTACAACAAATCAACAAACGGCCGAAATGAAAATTGCCTTTATAGGAACCTACCCGCCAAGGGAGTGCGGAATTGGTACTTTTACCCAGAACTTATTTCATTCTACCGTCGGAGAGGAAGCGCTGGTCGGCGGCTCGCAAGGCTTTGTGATCGCGATAGACGACAATGGCCTGCATTATGATTACCCCAAAGAGGTGAAGCTCGCTATCCGGCAGGAGGAGCAAACCGATTACCTGGAAGCAGCCAATGTCATTAACTTGAGCGGGGCCGATGTATGCATCCTCGAACACGAATTCGGCATATTTGGCGGTCAGGACGGCATCTACATTCTGCCGTTGTTGCACCGGCTCAAAATTCCGCTGATCGTCACGCTACATACTGTGCTGAAAACACCTTCCTACAATCAGAAGGCTGTGATGACCGAGATATGTAAAATTGCGCAGTCGGTCGTAGTGATGAGCCAGACCGCGGTCGATATGCTATCGGAGGTCTACAAGGTGCCAATCGACAAAATCGCCCTTATTGCACATGGTGTTCCGGATATACACTTTGGCCAACTTCCGGCCAAGAAAGAATTCAAGCTTTCCTCCAAACAGGTGCTATTGACCTTCGGGTTTATCGGGCGTAATAAAGGAATCGAGACAGTCCTAAAGGCCTTACCCGAGGTAGTCAAACAGTATCCGCAACTTGTCTACATTGTGCTGGGGAAAACACATCCCAATGTAGTCAGGCATGCCGGGGAAGAATACCGTGTATTCCTTGCAGGCCTGGTCAAACAGCTGGGCATTGAAAAGCATGTCGTGTTTCTGAACGAGTTTATAAGTCAGTCCGAGCTTTTCAAATACCTCTCCGCATCCGATATCTATATTACCCCTTATACCAGCGAGGCCCAGATCACCAGCGGGACGCTTTCCTATGCGATCGGCGCCGGCAATGCGGTGATCTCAACGCCCTATTGGCATGCGGCAGAACTGCTCGCCGATGGCAGGGGCCGTCTGTTCAATTTCCACGACTCGTCGGCACTTACTCAGATACTTCTTGAACTCTTGGATCATCCCGAGCAGATGCAGCAGCTCCGGAAGAATGCATTTGATTATGGCCGTGAAATCACCTGGCCGAAAATCGGGGAAAAATATCTGGAATTGGCGGGGTCAATAGCGAAAATCGGACTTGAAATTGAATCGGGCAATCCGATGATTCTGGACCCGCTTGCGCTCCCGCCGTTCCTGCTCGATCATGTGCAGCGCCTCACTGACGACACCGGCATTATCCAGCATGCCAAATACGGGATCCCGAACCTGAAAGAAGGCTATTGCCTGGATGATAATGCAAGGGCCTTGCTGATGGTGTTGATGACTTACAAAAGAAACAAGCATCCGCTCGCCCTAAAGTTGTCGCCCACCTATTTGAGCTACATCAATTACATGCAGACCCAGGATGGCATGTTCCGAAATTTTCTGAGCTTCAACCGGAACTTTCTGGATGAAGTGGGGTCAGAAGACTCTTTTGGTCGCACGATCTGGTCGTTGGGCTATCTGCTCGGTAACGCGCCTAATGACGCCTACTACCAGACCGGCCGCGAGATATTCTTCGACGCCGTGCCGAATTTTATCAGTCTCAGATCTATCCGAAGTATTGCCAACACCATTGTCGGGATATGCCACTATTTGAAAAGCAATCCAACAGACGAAGGGATGATCAAGGTATTGGAGAGCTTAGCCAATAGATTGCTCACGGAATATGATATCCACCGTAGCAGTGATTGGCAATGGTTTGAATCGCTGCTGGCCTACGACAATGCCTTTTTGCCCTTGGCGCTCCTACATGCTGCGGAGTTTTTGCACGATCCCCGCGTCTTCGAAGTAGCAATAGAAAGCATGGACTTCCTTTCGGATGTAACGCTCCGAAATGGCTATTTGTCGGTGGTGGGCAATGAGAACTGGTACGGCAGAGACCGCGAGCAATCGATGTTTGCCCAGCAACCGCTGGATGCCCTTGCCATGGTATTGATGTTCCACCAGGCTTTCCGGCTTACCAAGGATCAATCCTACATCCAGAAATTATCCACGTGTTTCATGTGGTTTTTGGGAGAAAACGACCTCCGGGTAAGCCTTTACGATTTTGAAACAAAGGGCTGCTGCGACGGGTTGGAAAGCACAGGCGTCAACCGAAACCAGGGAGCCGAGAGCACATTGGCCTACCTGATCTCCCATTTAAGCGTGCTCGAAGCATTTGAGGAAGTCACCAAAATGGAAGCCGAACTGGTATGAGAGTGGCTATACTATCATCGATCGCATGGCGTACGCCGCCCCGGCAATATGGGCCGTGGGAGCAGGTGGCCTCCTATCTGACGGAGGGGCTCGTCGAGAAGGGGGTAGATGTAACGCTTTTTGCCACAACCGATTCGATGACTACGGCAAAACTGGAAGGAACCTCGCACGCTCCCTATGCGGAAGACAGGGAGGTAGACCCGAAGGTAGCTGAATGTTTGCATATCAGCCATCTAATGGAAAACGCCTCGCGGTTTGACCTGATCCACAATCATTTCGATTTTCTGCCACTAACCTACTCAAAGCTTATCCCCACCCCAATGCTGACGACGATCCATGGGTTTTCATCCCCGAAAATCCGGGATGTCTACCGGAAGTATAACGGATCATGTTTTTACGCATCCATTAGCAATGCCGATCGTAGCGACGAACTGGACTACATTGCAACAGTTTATAACGGTGTCGACGGCAAGGATTTTCCTTTCGAGAGAAACCCGCAAGACTATCTCCTGTTTTTCGGACGTATCCATCCAGAGAAGGGAACGCTGGAAGCGATTCAGATAGCCCGAGAGTCAGGGAAAGTCCTGCTAATAGCGGGGCTGATTCAGGACGATGCCTATTTCGAGCAAAAGATCGAGCCCTGCGTCGATGAAAGATCAGTCTTTTATATTGGGAACGTCGGGCCATCCGAGCGGAAAACGTTACTCGGAAAGGCGCTCGCTCTGCTTCACCCGATTCAGTTCGACGAACCTTTCGGTTTAAGCGTCGCTGAATCGAT
Organism: Dyadobacter fermentans DSM 18053; assembly: GCF_000023125.1. Taxonomy (NCBI): domain Bacteria; kingdom Pseudomonadati; phylum Bacteroidota; class Cytophagia; order Cytophagales; family Spirosomataceae; genus Dyadobacter; species Dyadobacter fermentans. Next base: position 6,226,628 of record NC_013037.1, on the reverse strand, counting down.
GTTTTGCGGTACACCGGTGATCGCCTTTAACCGTGGCTCGATGTGCGAGCTGATTGTCGACGGGAAAACCGGGTTCCTGGTCCATACAATCGGTGAGGCCGTTCAGGCTGTAAAAAGGGTTGCACAGCTTGACAGGCAGGAATGCCGCCAATGGGCGAAGGCGATGTTTTCGAAAGAAAAGATGGTGGACAATTACATGAGCGTCTACGAAGAAATTCTCCGGCGTTAGTTCTTGTCGACGATAAGGTCTTCTAATAATTCTTCTAAATTGACCACTGCATAAGTAGAGGCATAGTCGGAAGTCGCATAGGGGATAATCAGGCTCTGATTGTGCACGAATGCGCCGCAGGAATACACGACATTCGGCACATAACCGTCGCGCTCGCTTGCGTTGGGAATTAGTAGGGGGTTAATCAGACGCCCAATCTCATTTTCAGGACTTTCCAATTCAAACAGCGATGCACCTAGCACGTACTCCCGCATCGGGCCTACTCCGTGCGTTAATACCAGCCATCCCGCCCGGGTTTCAATGGGTGAGCCACAATTTCCCATTTGAACGAATTCCCAGGGAAATTTGGGTGTCTGGATCAACGTGGCCTTGCGCCAAACGCTGATATTATCCGAATAGGCAATGTAATTATTAACGCCGTCGATACGGCAAAGCATGGCGTATTTACCCTTGATCTTGCGGGGAAAAAGTGCCATTCCCTTGTTTTGCGCAATCTCTCCGTGCAGCGGCAGTACTTTGAAATGATAGAAGTCGCGGGTAGTCAAGAGCTTGGGTAGGATATTGACGCCATCGTACGCCGTGTAGGTAGCAAAGTAGGTCTGCTCTTGCTTGTCATCGGTGAAACAGACAAACCGCGCGTCTTCGATACCTCTTTTTTCCGTATCCGCAATGGGAAAGATCACACGTTCTGAGATGTCGGTATCAAGGGAAAAATCCATTTCATAGTGCGAAGAGGCCAGCCACATTACCTCGCGGAGAAACACCGCGCCCGCGATGTCCATCTCCGACAACCCGCTGGTTTCTTCCACGTACCGTTTGAGTTCTTCGTACGTAAAAGTCTCGGTCAACTTTCTTTCCAAAGCCGGATACGCAAGATTATCCAAATCCTGCATTTCGCCTAATTTTGATAGAAACGACTTTTTCTTATAGATGTGGTTGCGCACATGCTCGGGAGAATCGAGTAACCGGCCAGGCGTATCGATGACAATATCATCGTTTTGGTCAATGAGCGCAGAACGGAATACAATAGACGATATATGTCCTTCCCCTGTAGCCCGAAAGCTGAGGATCACCCGCGTTTCACCTAGTTCGACGCCGGATTGATCGGGATCGGCCACAATGGACGGGTTGAAAAAGGCCGCAGCTTCGATGGAGTATTCCATCGTGAAATAGGCACCGATCAGCAGACGTTGGTTCGTTTCCAGATCCTGCGGGTCTATTTGCATGGCTTTGAGCAGAACTTCCAGCTTTCGAAAATGTCGTTCGAATACCTTGAGGATATTCCGATGCCGTTTCGCGTATTTTCTCAGAACGCTGTTCAGTTGCCGTACCTGGGTGCCTGCATCAAGAGCCAGGATAGTCGAAATCAGTTCTTTACTCCTATCCTCGCCATTGTATAGAAATCGCGCAATGACCCGGCTTGAATCAGGTTGAAAAACGGTGTTTTTTCGAATGAGATGTACGGCCATGATCAATATTTAAGATGAATGGATAGCACCCGCCGCCGGAATTTTCCACCGGTTGTGTGACCATAACCAGTAAGATGGGGCACGGCTGATGCTATTCTCCAGAAAATGATAGTAAGACTTTGTAATGCTCAGGGGCGTTGACCGGTCAGGGTGCTCCATCAGCCGAAATGTGAACTCGTAGCTGAAACGAGACCTTTTTTGCGATTCAACGTACACGACTGCCGCCTGCGATGAAGCCGCCATCCGTTCTCCTCCCGTTTGAACGGCAGTCTCCTGGTCCAGGAATGAAATATGAAATTTGTCGCTGCCAGGCGCAGGCCGCTGATCTGCAATGACCACCAGTAAGTTAGGGATAGCAGTTTGGCGCAATAGCGACAACGCTTGCCGGTAAAATCCCTTCTTGGGAATAAGTTTGACCCCCAGGAAAGAACGCAACCTGATCATCATTCTGTCGAGCAGACCATTTTTGATTGGCGAGTAAGCTGTGTAGACCGGATAGTCCGTTACTTGCGGAAGATTAATCAGATATTCCCAGTTCCCGTAGTGCGAAGCGAAGACTATTACTGGCCGCTGGTCTGCGTGGAGTAATTCCAAAACTTCCGGATTATTATACTTAGCCAGGCGCTTTCTCAGTCTTTCAGGAGCCAGGTAAAACAAAAAAGGTTCGAGCAATAGGTCGCTCATATGGCGGTAATATGCGCTTGTCAGCCCACGGATCTCCTCTGCGGACTTGGTGGGGAAAGAACTTATCAGATTTTTCCGGATCACTATTTTCCAGTATTGCAGTACAAACCGAAGCAATAAGGATAGTAAAATTGACAGGAGTGACGTCAGGCAAAGCAGCGCATTACTCAAAAGAGCGGCTGGCAGATCTGTTAATAGCTGCGCTATTGTTCGCCATAAAGATCTCGGGTATTGCGGGATAGTGAATTTCATCTGTTTGGTCTAAAAAACAAAAAATCCTCCGCACCGGGAGGATTTCTATTGCTTTGTATGTTTGTGCCGCCTAGATAATGGTTACATTAACTGCGTTCATGCCTTTTCTACCTTCTTCTACATCGTAATACACACTGTCATTTTCACGGATATCATCATTAAGACCTGTGGTGTGTACAAAAACATCAGCTCCACCATGTTCTGGAGCAATGAAACCAAAACCTTTGGTATCATTAAAAAACTTAACCGTTCCTCTATTCATAACTTTATTTTAAAATATTTATCAAAGGTAAAATAAAATTTTGACAATAAAAATATTTTTGGAAGTATTTAGAATAATATTTTATTCTGCGCAAATTTGGCTACCTTCCAGAAATGCTTTATTAAACCTGAATTCTGTGAGGCAAAAACTGCTCGATATCCATCTGAGTCCCGACTTTTTAGGTGTCCGTGAGGACTGTCTGGAAAAGTTACGGCCTTCTCAAATGGAGCGTCTTGAAAGCTTGATTCGAAAATATCCTACGTTGCTATCCGGAGCCTTTTTTCTCCGGTCGACCTCCCGGAATGGAACCATTTTTAGCTACCCGGATGACGAAACCGGCGATAAGGAGGTAATCGCGTGGTCGCGCATCTCGGATGACAATGAAATACTATGCGCTATGAATTTAGACCAGGAAAATTACGCTATTGTATACGTCACAGTCGATGATGTGATGCACCCTCTTGACGGCTCGATGAAGTGCTTGTTTGCCTCCGATCTGAGCCCGGCAGAATTAAATATTGAAGTGAGAAACGGGAAGGCGATCCGCTTAACAATACCTCCGCACGCGTTGGTTATCTACTGTTGAGATACCCATAGATTACTAAGAGCCACCACTGCGCCGCCTCCCGACGTTCAAGAGGAAATAGCACATGCCAGCCAATAATCCATAATGGCTTTCAGCGTCGAAACAAGTTCCTTTGGCGAATTGGGTTTAATGAAGAAGCCTAGCGCCAATTTACCATATGCATCGATTATCAGCTCGTGATTTGCCCTGTTTGTTAGATAAAGATAAGGGATGCCCGTTCGCCTTATTTCAATGTCAGTAATAAGCTGAGTGTCAAGGTCGGCACCATCCATATAAGGGTGATCAATGTCAGACAGTATCAGGAAGGGTTCTGCATAGGGCGCATTCATGTAGGCTAACGCTGACGCTCCATCCTTGAAATAGGCCCTCCTGTTGGGATAGCTCAGCTTTTCAAATACATATTCCAGCACATTTCTGTCCTCCTCGTCATCCTCAATATTAATAATTTCTCCGTTTCTGTTCATTTGTAGGCGATGATTGGTAGGTGGCCAATTGAAGCAAAAACCTACCCACAGTTAAGATCCCATAAGGCTGGGTCACAAGCTTGTGAAGGGCAGTAAACAAAAAGCGAGCCCTAGCAAATTGCATTTGGGCTCGCCGCGCACCGTTTTATTAAATCGATCAGTTCAATGGAATTGGAATCAATTCCCTTTCAAAAAAAGCCAACATCTTTTTGTCACCGTCGCCGATTTCCTCACAATAGTAAATACGCTTCAAATACTTTTTGACCGTCAAACGCTTCCTGGGGTCCGTTAACATCGAGACCACCGACCCTACTAGATGTATGTTTTCCATTCAGGAAGATAGGGAACTTAAATGGTTATTGCTAAGAGTACATCAATTAAATAACTGCTTTTCAATGGCCTCTTATCACAAATACGCTACCTTTACAGCATTGCCTCTCTAAGATTTTACCGCTCGGTCGCCTCATTGGGAAAAAACCTCCGGCAAACCGCTCCTGCCGGATGTAGGCATTCATCATCACTGATCAATTATTCCCAAGACACCCGCAGTGCCGCCGGTAAATTGCATAGACTTCTTTGCTTCAGAATCATAATGCGTTAGCATTCTTCACTTGTGCGCACCTGACTTAACGGTCAGGTTCAGACTTCGAGATTTGAAAAGGCCTGAGCATTATGCCGCCTGTTTAGCGAAACGGCCTAATGCCGCAAACAACCGCATCAAATATTTCCACTATTTCAACCTATTATTATGAGTTTTATCGATGTCGTATTACGCGTACCATCTTATGGCTGGCAAGACGACGAGGGAAACCTTGTCAAACCCAGTGTTAAACAATTATTTTCAGAGTTTTTCCAGAGATTGAATGTTTTTCGAGACAAAAGAAATTGGTTAACGGTTTTGAGTTGGGGAAAGGTGGTCTGCATGGTACCATTTCTACTACTTTTTATCTTAAAATTTTTTACCGTTCCATTGCTGATCGCCGCGTTCATATACAGCATGTTCGTTATGGGAACACACGGTACCATCTGGCACCACCGATATTGCACGCATGGCGCTTACAAATTTCGCAATCATTTCTGGCGGTTTTTCACACAGAATTTGACGATTAGTATGATCCCTGAGGAAATATATGTGGTGTCTCACCACGTACATCATGCCAAATCTGATCGCCCGGGAGATCCTTATAATGCGGAAGGCGGTTTTTTGTACTGCTTTTTGGCGGATGTTAATCACCAGCCCATTTCACTGAGTCTGGATGAAATCCAATATAGTCGCGTAAAATCACTAATGAAGCATACCGGTCTCGTCCCGAATACATTCCAGCAGTACAAGAGATGGGGATCCTACCAACATCCCAGAAGAGCCTTAGTCAGTTGGGTCCTGAACTGGTCGTTTTGGTATTTAATCTTTTTCTTGCTTGGAGGGCATGCATTATCATGTACACTCTTCGGAGCGGCAGGCTTTTGGGCCGTAGGTGTCAGAACTTTCAATTACGAAGGGCACGGCAAGGGGGAGGATAAGCAGCGCCCCGGAATCGATTTCTACCATGCAGATCGATCTATTAACCAACTGTGGCCAGGAGTTGTTGCCGGTGAGTGGCACAATAACCATCACTTATTTCCTAAAAGTGCAAGAAGTGGTTTTAAACCATACCAAATCGATTTTGCATGGTATTATATCAAATTTCTGCATATCCTCGGTGCAGTGACTAGCTATAATGATGCAAAAAAAATGTTTGACACTCGATACTCAAACCCCAAAAATGAGGTAGATGAAAACACAACGACAGTAGCGGCTGTTCGATTAAACGCTAAACCAGCAAAAAACCGCTAAAAAGTAATGTGGCTGAATCACCAGATACCTAAGAAAGCCAAATAAAAACAAAGAAAAATGTTCGACCTATGTTCGACCTAAATAAAAAAGCCACTTACATTTTATCTGTAAGTGGCTGATTATCAAGTGGAGAATATCGGATTCGAACCGACGACCTCTTGCATGCCATGCAAGCGCTCTAGCCAACTGAGCTAATCCCCCGTTTCAATGCATTTCCGGCGTTCCCGTTGGAGCAGTCGGCCCTCGTTTGAGGAGTGCAAAGATGAAACGGAGAATTTTCAGATGCAAGCACCTGCGCGATTTTTATGTTGTAAAGCACATCTTTTTCAAAAGCGTCACCGCGAGCCTCCGCCGAATGCCTTGGCTAGCAGCCAGATCACGATCGCAATGATCCCTACAACCAGGATAACGCCCGTCCAGACGCCGGTTTTGAAAATGTTGCCGATCAGTTCGCAGCTGGTAAGCGTGAAGGACAAGAGGAGGATTATCAGAAGATTGATGTAAGCTTTCATGAGAAGGAATCATTTAGGTTAGTGATACCAGTTAACCCTCAAAAACCATTCCAACGCAAGATTTACAGCATTACGGCTATTGATACAGGTCCATCGGTATGAGCTTCTGACGGTCGTGGAGCAGCAATTTTTCAAACAAACGCACCGTCGCTTCGGCATCGCCGTGGGCCCGGTGGCGGTTCTCGATCATGATTTCCAGACTTTCACAAAGATTTCCCAGGCTGTACGATTTCAATCCCGGAAAGATTTTCCGGCTCAGCTGCACAGTGCATAGCAAGTCGCGCTGGAAATATTCGTCCAATGCACCAAACTCGCGTTTGATAAAACCATAATCAAACTTCGCATTGTGTGCCACAAACCACGCATCGCGGGTCATGGCCCTTACCGCATCCTGCACCTCATAGAAAGTCGGCGCGTCTTTCACCATTTCGTTATCAATGCCCGTAAGGCGGGTGATGAAGGGCGGAATGTAAATTTCCGGGTTAATCAGTGAATGAAAGAAGTCGACGATCCGGGCACCATCATGTCTGAAAACGGCAATCTCTGTAATGCGTGAAGTTCCTCCCCCGCCTGTGGTTTCAATATCAACTATCGCATACATTAATTACTCACACTGAAATGGTTACTCATTAATACCGTCATCATCCTGCCGACCATGGGAAAGGTTTTGAAAGTGCAAAAAAACTAAAAAATCCTCGCCAAAGCGAGGATTTTCTTCAATAACAGGGAGGCATCTACGCAATTGGGTGATGACTAGTCCAGTTGAAATGCGATCGGCAGCGTGAATCTAACCCTCACCGGAACACCCGCTTGTTTGCCAGGCATCCACTCTTTCATCATCTTCACTACTCTCACCGCCTCTTCATCGCAACCAAACCCAATACCCTTGATTGCGGCCGCATTCTCTATTTTTCCATCAGAACCTACTGTAAATTGTACGAATACCTTTCCCTGCACGCCTGCCTGCGATGCAGGACGCGGGTATTTCAGGTTTTTGCGCAGGAAAGCCGCCATCGCTTCATTTCCTCCTGCATATTGTGGCGACTGCTCCACAAATGTAAATGTCTCTTCCTTCTTCATCTCGATCCCCGCAGCCTCTGCTTTCGGCGCCACCGCATTTTCAACCGGCGGAACAATCACATCCAGATCCGCCACCCCGTTCACGGTTTCTGTCGATGGCTGTGCATTGCTCAGGTCATCTACCACCGGCGGCAACTCCTCTATCTCTACTTTTTCATCCGGCAGCACTTCCGGCGTGAGCGATTTCACTGTCTTCTGCACCGGAGGCAATTCCTCTTTGGCAGGAGGCAGGGCCGGCGGTTCTTCCATTAAAATGTCCACCGGCTTCGCCTCTACAATGTACGCAATGTCGTCGGGCTTCGGATCCGGTATCAGCTTCGCGTACAATTGCGGGAACATCACCAGCATTAAAAAGAACGCCACACCCATCACCACCGACCGCTGAACGGTCTGTCCGTAACCTTTTCTCAGATCGTACGCGCCGTAAGACTTGTTACGGTTCTCGAAGACGATGTCATTCAAAGATTTTTCCATGGCTAATAGATTTTGATGATCAACACTCAGATTCAGGAGGGTTTGCGCATCAGCCGTTTTCACCATGTCATGGTAAATCTGCTCGAATGGCTTGCCATCCCAAAGACTTTCCTCCGCTTCACAAGCCAGGTGATCGAGAATCTCCGGAAGCAGTTCCGGGTCTAGCTTGTTTGCCTGCAAATACTTGCTTATTTGGTCAATGCGATTTTCCTGAAGGCGTTTCATAGATCGATCTGTTTAGAGATTAGCCATGTACCTGTGTTGTTATTCGGTTGCCAGGTTTTTAGGGGCGAGTAGCAATCTTACTGCCTCTATAAAACGCTCTAAGTCATTGGTTTTAGTACGCGCGGTTTCATTGCCGCGGTGGGTCAGGGAATAGTATTTTCTCAGACGCCCGTCCACTTCCACCGACTCCGTCAGCAGCAGCCCTTCCTGTTCCAGTTTATGGAGCACGGGATACAGCGCACCGAATGTCAGCGCGATCGCGCCGCCTGTCCTATCTTTAACTTCCTGGGTGATTTCGTAACCGTACATCCGGTCGTGCTCCGCCAGCAGGTTCAACACGATGGTTTTCAATGTACCCCGTACATACTCGTTACTCGTTGTGTTATTCTCCATGAGTGAAATTGTTATACAGCAAATATATATAAGTTTTTTATATATACAACACAAATCTACAAATTTCTTTTAAACAGTTCAAGAGAAATCAGCAACTAGCTCTCAGCCAACGGAATCGAGCGATTGATCCGCTCTTCCAGGGAAATAAAGGTTTCCGTACGCTGGATACCATTTACCTTTTGGATCTTGTCATGAAGGATTTCGCGGAGGTGGCCGGTGTCCCTGCACACGATTTTAAGAAAGATACTATAAATTCCGGTAGTATAATGGATATTCACAACTTCCGGAATCCCTTCGAGCTCGGTCGCAACTTGCTCATACAACGAACTCTTATCGAGGTAGATCCCCAGGAATGCGCTAATGTCCCAGCCGAGTTTCGTAGGATCGATGACGAGCTGAGAGCCTTTGACGATGCCCATCTGTTCCAGCTTTTTCATGCGCACGTGCACTGTACCGCCCGAGACAAATACCCGCTTACCGATTTCCGTGTACGGTAACGCAGCATTCTCTATCAACAGCGAGAGGATGCGGAGGTCGGTATTATCAATATCTGAATATTTTTGCATTTTGTGTTAAATGTTTGAATTCTTCGCAATAATCAGCCTCAAATTATGAAAGAATCGTAAATTTTAACAATTTTAAATGAAAATATTTTAGAATTCAGATCAGAAGTTTTAGTTTTGCAGAACCAAATTAGAAAAAAGCCGGTAGCACTATCGCTTTTACTTAGTTTGAGATCACATTGTAGGGTGATGAAATTGGCAGCCATGCCCTCCTGTCTCGGGGGTGGTGAATAAGGGATAAACGCGGCATAATGCCGACGCAAGTCGACTGGGGTGGACCACCAACAGTATTTGTACCGTAGCTAACCGCACCGTGGGTGGTTCGAATCCCCCTCCTACAGCAAAAAAAACTTGACAAGCGATTTTTTTCGTATTAGTTTTATTTGGTTTTTAGTTTGTTGATGAAGTGTAATTTGACACGCGGGTTCATTTTGAAACCTGCGTGTTTTTTTATGCCCTGTTAACACCCTTCTCCGCGACGCAATCGCGTTCGCATGAATCCCGGATCAAATCCAAAACTTGTGGAGCATATATGATTTTTCTAGGTTTGTATATTTAATAAACCTAGTCTGTTTTGGAGAGTTTCCTGTATTTTTGGTGACACTCCCGGCTGCGGTGGTTTGAAATGGCGTAGCGTGATCGTGGAATTTAACGCCCTAAAATGCGAAAAGCCCAGATTTCTCTGAGCTTTTTGCGGTCTGGACGGGACTCGAACCCGCGACCCCATGCGTGACAGGCATGTATTCTAACCAACTGAACTACCAAACCATTAAATAAAGAACATTGCGAATCTGGCATCCGTTAGCGACCCCATGCGTGACACCCTACGCGGGCCGGGCATGTATTCTAACCAACTGAACTACCAAACCAATAAATAAAGAACTTCAACTTAATCGGCGGTCTGGACGGGACTCGAACCCGCGACCCCATGCGTGACAGGCATGTATTCTAACCAACTGAACTACCAAACCGATTCGTTTCACAAAGCGTTTTCGTAAAACGTGGTGCAAAACTACCACTAATATTTACGATTGCAACACCCTACACAGCAATTTAGTTATTTTATTTGTGAAATGATAATTCTTACGCCAAGAATAATCTGAAAATGAAATAGTTGAACCAGGAGAAATTTTATGGCTTTCATCAAAGAAATTTTAACCGAACTCGAAAAACTCGCGCCGCTGCCTTATCAGGAAGAATATGACAATGCCGGATTGCTCGTCGGGTCGCCGGATAACGAGGTTACCGGCATTTTATTTTCGCTCGATATCACCGAAGAAATCGTCGAGGAGGCCGTACGCAAAAACTGCAACCTGATCGTCGCCCACCATCCGATCATTTTCAAGGGCCTTAAAAAGCTCAATGGTAAAAATTATGTCGAACGAACGATCATTCAGGCGATCAAAAACGACATTGCACTCTATGCCACCCACACGAACCTGGACCACGTGACCGGCGGCGTGAACTGGCAGATCGCCCGGCGGCTCGGATTGCAGAACATTAAAGTACTCGCGCCCAAAAAGCAGATTCTTACCAAACTCGCGTTCTTTTGCCCTGTTGAAAACACGCAGGAGGTCTTGAATGCCCTGTTCGAAGCCGGTGCAGGTGAGATCGGCGATTATCGGAATTGCAGTTTCAGAAGCGAGGGACTGGGCACATTCCTTCCCGGAGAGTCAGCGAACCCGGCAGTTGGCTCACGCGGCGAGCTCGAAACCGTGCAGGAACATCGGGTGGAAGTAATGCTTCCCTCCCACTTGCAAGCGCAGGTATTGCATGCACTCAGGCGCGCCCATCCGTACGAAGAAGTAGCCTATTATATGTCGGCGCTTGAAAACGAAAACCAGGAAGTGGGTGCCGGGGCCATTGGCGAACTGCCGGAGCCGCTGGAACCCAATGCTTTCCTGGCCCATTTGAAACGGCAAATGGAAGTACAGGTGATCAAACACACCGAACCGGCCGGCCGACCCGTCCGCCGGGTGGCGGTTTGCGGCGGCGCGGGCAGTTTTTTGCTCCGCAATGCCATTTCCGGCGGCGCCGATGTATTTGTGACGGCGGATTACAAGTATCACGAATTTTTCGATGCCGAAGGTCGCATTATGATCTGTGACATAGGACATTACGAAAGCGAAGTATTTACGAAAAATTTATTACATGACTATTTATCCGGAAAATTTAGTAATTTCGCACTCTGTTTGTCAGAAACCAGCACTAATCCGGTTCGGTATTTTTTCTGAAATCCGGTTTCGACAACGAATTCTGCTGATTATCTGTTTAAATTAGGGCTGACTACCTCACTTTTCAAGCATTGAAACAAGTCCATTAAAGACATACATGGAAAACACAATCGCACAAAAACTAGATGCACTCCTGAAACTTCAGGAAATCGATTCAAGCCTTGACGAAATACTAAAAACCCGCGGGGACCTGCCGGAAGAAGTAAGGGACCTCGAAGATGAAATCGCAGGATTCGAAACGCGTTTAGGAAAGTTTAAATCTGAAATTGCCAATCTGAATACGGAGATCGACAATTTCAAAAATGCACAGAAAGAAGGGGAAAAACTGATCAAGAAATACAAAGATCAGCAGATGAACGTCCGCAACAACCGCGAATACGACGCCATCACCAAAGAAATAGAATTGCAAGAACTTGATATGCAACTGGCCGACAAGAAGATCAACGAAGCCAGAGCGCGTATCCGCCTCATCGAAGAAGACGCCAACCGCGCGGAATCCATCCTGAATGAAAGAAACGAAGACCTGAAAGTGAAGAAAAATGAACTTTCGGTAATCACTTCGGAAAGCCAGGCGGAAGAGCAAGGGCTGATTGCAGAAAGAGAAAAGCACATCAAGAAAATCGAAGAGCGCCTACTGAAATCCTACCAGAAAATCCGCGACAATTCACTGAACGGCCTTGCCGTGGTGCATGTGCAGCGTGGGGCTTGCGGTGGATGTTTCAGCATCGTTCCTCCTCAGCGCCAGGCGGATATCCGCGAGCGTAAGAAACTGATCGTGTGCGAGCACTGCGGACGTATCCTTGCCGATGTAGAAAGCGTTCAGCCGGTACACCAGCGTCGCTAAGCATTTAAATATTAAATTTGAAAGGTTGTCTTACCCGGACAACCTTTTTTTATGTGCATGACTATGAGCAGGAGTTTTCAGGAAGTCAAAAATGCAGCGAATCTCTGGCTGCAATGCCTGCTTTTCTGTCTTTTCCTCTGCCAGCCGGCGCTGGCGGCCGAGGAGCAAAATGATGTCGTTTTCTCGCCAAAGCTCCAAAAGGCCTATTTTGAAATACAAAAACTGCGGCTTCCCGCAGCCCGGGCGCTCATCGATGATCAGCGCGATGAGACTCCCGACAACCCATTCATCGCCTATCTGGACAGCTACGCCGATTTACATTACCTGCTCATCGCGGAAGATCGCGCCCGGTACAAGGTTTTCACCCAGCAGCAGGACAAGCGGCTCGACCAGGTAGGTAAGCTTTCGGAAAAATCACCCTATAAAAGGCTGTTTCAGGCCGATATCCGCCTGCATTCCGCTTTTGCGAAGCTCAAATTCGGCAATGAAGTGAGCGGTTCCTGGGATATTATCAAGGCATACCGGCTCCTGGCTGAAAACCGTAAGAAATTCCCCGAATTTACACCTACCCTCAAATCGCTTGGTTTGCTGCACGTGCTCATCGGCTCGATCCCGGAAAATTATGTGTGGATCGCCAAAATTCTCGGCCTGAAAGGGAATATCGGGCTGGGTATCCGCGAACTTCGGGAAGTGGTGAAAGAGGAGCCGTTTTTCCGGCAGGAAGCCGAGCTCATCGACCTGCTCCTGCATGCCTACACGCTGCAACTTTCTCCCGAACAGCAAATGCGCATTCGCCGGTTACCGCAGGAACAGCCGGATAATCTGCTGCTCTATTTCTTCGCTACGACGGTTTTGATGAAAGAAAACAAAAGCGAGGAAGCCGCGCAGATCCTCGCCGAAGCGCCCGCCGGCAAAGATTACACGCCATTCCCGTTCCTGAACTACCTGCGCGGGGAGATCGCATTGCAAAAGGGTGAGTATGAAGAATCGTTCGGGTTCTATTCACGCTTCCTCAAACAGTATTCGGGATTTAATTACATCAAGGATAGCCATTTCAAAATGTTCATGTGCCGCTGGCTGATGAACCGCGACCAGGACGCCGTTCCTTACATCCGGCAAGTAACTCAAACCGGCAGCACGATCATTGAGGCAGATCAGTTTGCCCAGCGGTTTGCAAATGAGTTCGCAGCTGGAAAAATCAGTGCCCGCCAAAAAGTGCTTTACAAGGCCAGATATGCCACGGATGGCGGCTACCTGACCAAAGCATCTGAACTGATGAAATCCATATCGGAAAAAAGCTTTGGCACGACTTACGAAAAGGCAGAATACAATTATCGAATGGCCCGGATTCTTCAAAAATCGGTTCGGGTGAATGAGTGTATGCCCTTTTACGAACGCTCGATCTCGCTGGGGCAGACCGATGCCGCAGCGGGCGGTTTTGCAGCATCTTCCGCATTGCAAATGGGCTACATTCACCAGCAGAAGGCAGAAAACCAAAAGGCCGTCCTGTATTTCGAGCAAGCCATGAGCTTTAAAAAACATGAATACAAGAACAGCATCGACAACAAGGCCCGTGCTGCGCTGACGACTCTCGGACAATAGGTTGTTACTAATTCCGATTTCCGACGTATCAAGGAATACAGTAACCATGTATCCCGACGATGCCCAGAAAAAAGAGCGAAAATCCGAAAGTGATCATCAATTGGCACGATGACGACAAACCCCGCGAAAAATTCATGAACAAAGGCCGCGCCGCGTGCTCCGACGCCGAGCTGATGGCCATTCTGATCCGTGCCGGAACCACCCATATGACGGCCGTGGACCTCGCGAAGTCCATTATGACCTCGGTGGGCAACAACATTAACGAACTGGCGAAACTGAATGTCAGGGACCTGACGAGAATCAAGGGCATCGGCGAGGCGAAGGCGCTTACCATCCTGGCCGCATTGGAACTCGGTCGCCGCCGGAGCGATATCGTGCGCGACAAAAAACGGAAAATCAACGGTTCGCAGCCGGTGTATGAAGCCATGCGGCCGTACCTGATGGACAAAACGCACGAAGAATTCTGGATTTTGCTGCTCAATCGCGGCAACTGCGTGATGCGCGCCGTACAGGTGAGTGTGGGCGGCATTTCGGGCACTGCCACGGACATTAAAATGATCTTCAAAATCGCCCTCGATCACATGGCCAGCTCGGTGATTCTGGTGCATAACCATCCTTCCGGCCAGCTCGTGCCCAGCATGGCCGACCGCCTGCTGACCTCGCAAATCAAAGAGGCAGGCCGATTGCTCGACCTGCCCGTTCTGGACCATATGATCTTTACCGATGACGGCTATTACAGTTTCCTCGATTCCGGGGAAATGTGATCAGAAAACCGCCTCCTTGCGCACGATGCCTTTCAGCTCGTCGTACGGGATCGTGAAATCGATCGCCCCGCGTGCGTAAGCGGCAATTTCGTAGGGATTATAGTAAAACAGCACGCCTTCCGGTGTAAATACGTAGTTGGCAGGCATAAAAAACTTGTGATTGGCCAGGAAATAGCCGGCATCTTCGAGATCCACCTCGGGAGTGAGCTTTTCCAGTTCGCGGAATTTCTTTTCAACCAGGCTTAGCAACGCCACCGAATCGGCCACGAAGCTCTTCATCTCGACTTCTTTGCCGGTTTTGGCATCAAATGCATGGTAAGAAGTGAAACTGTTCGGATGAGCGCCGCCCGTGAATGAATAATGGTCGAGCTGGTAAAAAAGCATTTTCGGGGTGGTCATCACGGTATCGCCGTGCAGCTCCACCTCCCAGCAGCCGGGCGCGTCGGGGAAATCCTTTTTGAAATCGTTATAGTTCTTTTCAAAAACGTCGAACGCCGCTTTCGGACTCGTAATAGACCCCGCACGGGCATCCACACTGGCGGGATCGCCGTAGGAATTCAACCGCGTCACCGTCTTTTCCGTCAGAATTTTGCGAATATTCCCTGCTGCTTCGCTGGAATCAGACGGCGTCCAAAGGGTTACCTGCACGGTTACGCCTTTGTTCAGGGCCGTATCACAGCCGCCAAACTCCTCCTTCTTCACCCCGCCTGCGAAAACACCGGCTTTGCTGCTCGCGTCCTCTTTACTACCCGACTGGTTACATGCCCAAACAGACATTACTCCTACCGCAAGGGCCGCTATTTGTCTCAGTCCCATAAATACTCGTTTGATAGTTCAGGAAAAATTAAAGGCTCATCAATTCCTTGAAACGAATGGCCTGGCGCCGGGAGATTTCGATCTTATCGCCGCCCTGCAACGTCACGAGCAATCCGCCGCTAAACCACGGTTCGATTTTTTCGATCCAATGCAAATTGATGATATGCTTACGATTGGCGCGGAAATAAGTATTGGGGTCCAGCCGCTCTTCCAGGTTGTTCAGCGATTTCAGTACCAAAGGTTTCTGGTCGTCGAAATGCAGGCGAACGTAATTACCCATCGATTCGAACAGGCGGATCTTGCCGAGCTTCACAAACCAGCATTTTTCACCGTCTTTCACAAAAACCTGGTCGTTCTCGCCGAGCACCTTTTCCGCACGCTCATTGGTGTGCGAAGGCGTTTCGGGCTGGGCCTGGTTTTCCTCGATCCGATGGATGGTTTCTTTCAGCCGCTCCGTGTCAATCGGTTTCAGAAGGTAATCCAATGCATTGAATTCGAAGGCCTTAATGGCGTATTCGTCAAATGCGGTGGTAAAAATCACCTCGGGACTTTTGCCCTCGATCGACGAAAGCAGCTCGAAACCGTTCTTGCCGGGCATCTGAATGTCCAGGAAGAGCAGCTCAGGTTGCTGTTCTTCAATGAGTTTCAAGGCTTCTTCGGCATTGGCGGCCTCACCTACGATCTCTATTTTGGTGTATGGTTCAAGAAGTCTTTTCAATTCAGTGCGCGCAAGTCGCTCGTCATCAACAATTAAGGTCCTCATGGCGGATGGATCAGTTAGGAATAATTAATAGACAGTTTATTGATTTGGTTATTAGTTCTCTTTCTCGGACCCCTCTCCCACCATCAGCACTCCCTCGGACAGCATCGGGATTTTAATTTCCGAACAAACCACATTTTCGTCCTCCTGGAAAATCCGGAATGTGGCCGCTTTGCCGTATAAAATTGACAGCCGTTCGGCCGTATTTCTGAGCCCCACCCCGCCGGATTCGGTATTGCCGAGGTTGCCGGCATTCACCTCCGTATTGCCAAGGCTACCCGAGTTATGGATTGTGATTACGAGCAGCTCATTTGCAATTTCCGATTTTACGCCGATAAATCCACCTCCCATTTGCTTCGCCACGCCATGCTTAATGCCATTTTCGACGAGCGTTTGCAACATCATGGGCGGCACCTGCCAGTAAATGGCCTGCGGATTGGTGGTAATGCTGTAACAAAGGCGGTCTTCGTACCGGACTTTTTCGAGTTCGAGATAGTCCTCGACGGTACGTAGCTCCTCCTGCAAATCGACCGTTTTCCGGCGATCGGCCAGCAGTGAATTGCGCAAAATGTTGGATAACTGCGTGATGCTCAACTGCGCACGTTTGGGATCTTCGTACACGAGCGCGCGGATGCTGTTGAGGGCATTGAATGTAAAATGCGGATTAAGCTGCGAACGGAGCACTTTCGCTTCGGCTTCCCGCATCGACATTTTCAGCATGATCTTCTCATAGCTGGCGAGCCGGTTCTGCTCCACGTAATGGTAAATGGTATAGGACAATATCCACGCCAGCAGGTTTTTGCACCAGGTCGCATAATATCCCCAGAATATGAACGGCTGGCTTAGCAAGTTGTGTTGCAGCACTTCCCTATCCATCGGCAGGTTGATCATCGTCATGATCAGGCCCATCAGCAGTACCGAGACAATTACGCGCAACGCCAGCCTCGGCAGCGGCAGCGACGACCAGTTCCACCGCCTGATAACCAATCGGTACACGTGGGTAAGGCTAATGCCCAGCAGGATATTGGCAAGCGCCGAATAGAATTCACTCAGGTTGAAACCATATTCCAATACATACGGAACGTATTCGAACATGATTAATAATGTCCAGCCAAGAATCTGCAGAGTCCAATAGATGCGTTTTTTGGACATGAACATAGGAACACTGGTAATGTATTGAAAAGCCACAAATGTATTAATGCACGCTCAGGGGAGGTACATTAATACACCAATGGAAACGAATGTACACAAACGGCTGCTATATCGTTTGCGGAATTTCGATCGAAAGCAGGTGTGTGATGTCGTTGGATACTTCCAGTTCGAACTGCCCGGTATCGTAGGAATAATTGATTTTGTAGAGGCAAAGATTGCTGTGCTCGTAATCGTCCATGCGTACGAGCGGCTCGTTGAAAAGCGTCGTCAGCAGCACGCGCATGGCACGGCCGTGCATGGCAATGAGGATATTTCTTTCGTGCGGGCGCGAGAGGATCGTTTCGATCACGGGAATCTGGCGCTGGCGCACCTGCACGGGACTTTCTCCCCCTTCGGCTGCGAGCTCCACCTGCCCGGTTTTCCAGGCATTCACCAGCTCGCGGTAGTAGTTGTTGTCGCCGGTGTTAGGTTCGCGCCCTTCCCGGTCGCCCCAGGATATTTCGTTCAGCCCGGCGTAGCTTTCGTGGGGGATGCCGCGCCTGATGAACCCGGCGACCGTTTGATGTGTTCGTCTTAAATCGGAGGTATAAACTTTGTCAAACGGAACATGTTGATAAGCATTGAAAAAAGCTGCGGCCTGAGCCTCTCCCCATTCATTCAGCAAGGAGTCAACACCACTTCCCTGAACAACTCCCCTGCGATTAAAATCAGTTTCACCGTGGCGAATAAGGTAAATCGATTTTCTTTTCAAAATAATAGGATAATTTAAATATTAAATTTACAAAAACCTTGTTCTTTATCCGCAAAGCCAACACAAATTTATACAATTTTTAGATATGTTCGTTAAAAGCGCCACCCTCGGATCACTTCAATCTTTCGGAACAAATACCATCGCCGGCCATATCGGAATCGAGTTTACGGAAATCGGAACGGACTATATCTCAGCGCGAATGCCGGTGGATAAGCGTACGCACCAGCCTTTCGGCATTTTGCACGGCGGGGCGTCGGTAGTGCTTGCGGAGACGCTCGGGAGCATCGCTTCGTTTTTATGCATTCCTGAAAATGAAAATAAACACGCCGTAGGGCTGGAAATCAATGCAAATCACCTCCGGCCCGTGAAGGAAGGCTACGTGCACGGAACTGTCCGACCGATCCACGTCGGCCGGACCACCCATATTTGGGACATTCGCATTACCAATGAAGAAAACAAACTCGTTTGCATAAGCAGACTTACAGTCGCTATTGTGAATGCAGACCGCTGACATTATTTTGCACAAAATTGACCTAACGGGACATTGCCCATTCGTTATAAATGCTATCAGTACAAACCGACACCAGGATTTCAATATTTGAGGGATTACAGATTCAGGAGCTTTGGCAGGCATCCAAAATTTTGGGCTTCCCCTCGGCGCTTTGGCGCCTGCCCCATACCAACGAAATCAAACTGCTTATTTCGGTCCGCGACGGCATCCGCAAATGCCTGCCGGAGCTCGAAAAAATGAGCCCTGGCTTTGTAATGAGCACATTCTACTGGGAATGCGAGCAAGAAGTGCTGTTCCTGGAAGGCGATATTATCCTCACATTTTCGGAAGACAACCGGATTACCAATCACGACAACAAGCTCGGCGAAGAGCATACGGAAGTCAAAAGACTTGTTCAGCTGGCCGAATCGCTGCAAGCAGAACAAGCGGCGGATGAATTACCCGCCGGCCAGCTTCAACCAGTAACCGGCCCGCTCGACGCCAAATCCCGGTTTGAGCGGACGGTAGAACTTGCCGTTGCCGCCATTCGCCAGAACCAGTTCAAGAAAGTGGTCCTTTCGCGCACCAAAGACCTTGCCTATACCGACGGCTTTCAGCCAGCGCAGGCATTTCAGAAACTCGTAAAAGCTTACCCGCACGCATTCGTGTCGCTGGTGAACCTGCCTGAGGAAAACGAAATGTGGCTCGGCGCCAGCCCCGAACTGCTCGTGGAGCAATTATCGGACGGCACGTTCAAAACGATGTCCCTCGCAGGCACGCAGGGCGCGCGCGACGCCGCCGGTGCGCTCATACCCAAGTACGACATCCGATGGGGCGAGAAAGAGATTGAAGAGCAGGCACTTGTGAGTCGATATATTATTGAGTGTTTCAAAAAAATACGCCTGCGCGAATACCTCGAAACGGGGCCTAAAACGGTGCTGGCGGGGAATCTTTACCACCTCAGAACGGTGTTCGAGGTGGATACCGTGGCGCTTCATTTCCCCGAGCTTGCTTCGGTCATGCTGAAATTGCTGCATCCCACTTCTGCCATCTGCGGCGTCCCCAAAGCGCCCAGCCTGCAATTTATCAACGACGTGGAAGGGTACAACCGCTCCTTTTACAGCGGATTCCTCGGTCCGGCACAGGTGGGCGGCGATACCAACCTGTTCGTAAACCTCCGCACGGTGCGGTTCAAAGAGGGCATTGCCACGTTTTTCGCAGGCGCCGGCATCACCGAAGACTCTGTGCCTGAGCTCGAATGGTTCGAAACAGAGCTCAAATGCGACACTTTGCTCAAAGTGATCGGAAGTTCCTTCTAAAAAAATTAGCTGGCATTAAACTTTTATAGCGGCGAAAAGTCTAATCGGTTCGAGATTAATATCTAATTTTGGACAAACCTCTGAACTAAACCCATTTAGTTCGAAGGTCCCTAAACACTAAGCCCAGGTTAACAAACCCTATGAATGTTATCGCCAGATCTGCCCGTGCAGAAGGACTGCCAAATTTAACCAAACCTCTGTCTTCACTTTTCATTGTCGGCTCTCTCTTCATTACGCTTTCCTGCGGAGAAAAAAAGGATACTTTTCAACAAAAAGGCGGCGGCGGACCGACCATCGTCGATGTGATCGTTGCGAAGTCCGAAAAGGTCAGTGATAAAGTCGAAGTCAACGGCACCATCGTGGCCAACGAGTTCGCCGAATTACGGCCCGAAGTAAGCGGATTACTTACCTTCCTCGACGTTCCTGAGGGCAAAACAGTCCAAAAAGGAACCGTCATCGCCAGAATCAACAATGCCGACCTGCTCGCACAGCTGAACAGGTCCAAAATACAGCTGGACCTGGCCGAAACAACAGAAAAGCGGCTGAAACAGCTCATCGCGGTGAATGGCATCAACCAGGCCGATTACGACCTGGCCGCCAACAACGTCAATACCCTCAAAGCCGATATGGCCTACACCCAGGCGCTGATCGACAAAACGATCATCAAAGCGCCGTTTACCGGAGTGGTAGGCCTGCGAAAAGTCAGCGAAGGCGCTTATGTGACCCCACAGAGCATTATCGCCACCATGCAGCAGCTTTCCAACCTGCGCATTGATTTTACCATTCCCGAAAGTTACCAGCAATACATCAGCAAGGGCGGCACCGTAGAAGTCATGCTCGACCAGGCCTCGGGCAAGTACGAAACGGCCCGCGTACTGGCAATAGAGCCACAGGTGAACCAGACCACCCGCAATCTCACTGTCCGCGCGGTGCTGAGTTCGGGCAACACCAGCCCCGGCTCATTCGCCAAGGTGTACATCACGGCCAGCAATAACAAGAATAGCATACTTATTCCCTCCAACAGCATTATTCCCGAAGCACGCAGCAAAAAGGTCGTGACCGTGAAGGGCGGCAAAGCCGTTTTTGCGCAGGTAGAAACCGGCGACCGCCGGGAAGATGTGGTGGAAGTGACGAAGGGCCTCAATGTAGGCGATACGGTGGTTGTCTCGGGCGTACTTTTTGCCCGGCCCGATGCTCCTGTGAAAGTGAGAAGTGTACGAAACCTGAATGTGGCGAGTAAGTAACCACCCCATGCTATGAATATTTCAGAACTATCCCTGAAACGGCCCGTACTGGCGGTCGTGATGAACCTGCTCATCATCCTGTTTGGTGTGGTAGGATATAACTTCCTCTCCCTGAGGGACTACCCTGCGATTGACCCTCCGATTGTGAACGTGCGAACGAGCTACACCGGTGCCAATGCCGACATCATCGAAAGCCAGATTACCGAGCCGCTCGAAAAGAGCATCAACGGAATCCCCGGCATCAAGAGTATCAGCTCATCCAGCCAGATCGGTTCCAGCAACATTACCGTAGAGTTTAACCTCGAATCCGATCTTGAAGGCGCCGCGAACGACGTGCGCGACAAGGTGAGCCAGGCCCTGCGCAACCTGCCGCAGGACATCGACGCGCCGCCGGTAGTGAGCA
Source organism: Dyadobacter fermentans DSM 18053 (assembly GCF_000023125.1). Classification (NCBI taxonomy): domain Bacteria; kingdom Pseudomonadati; phylum Bacteroidota; class Cytophagia; order Cytophagales; family Spirosomataceae; genus Dyadobacter; species Dyadobacter fermentans. Next base: position 6,205,222 of record NC_013037.1, on the reverse strand, counting down.
AGGCCGATGCCAACTCGGATTTCATCCTCCTCCTGGCCGTCCAAAGCCCGTCCAAAGGTTTGCTTGAACTGAGCGAGTATGCCGAAAACGTGCTCCAACAGAGCCTGCAAACGATCGACGGTGTGAGTGCGATCAATATTTTCGGGCAAAAACGCTACGCGATGCGCATCTGGCTCAATCCCGACCAGATGAGTTCCTATAACATTTCCTTCAACGACATCACCACCACCCTTGCGTCAGAAAACGTGGAGTTGCCCGCCGGTAAAATCTACGGCGACAATACCGAACTCACGATCCGCACCATGGGCCGTTTGAAAACGGAGAAGGAATTCAACGACCTCGTGATCCGCAACGACAGCTCCGGCATTGTACGGCTCGGCAATGTGGCCAAAGTGGAATTAGGGCCTGAAAACGAGGAGCAAAGCTGGAAATACAACGGCATGTATGCAGTGGGCTTGGCGGTAATCCCGCAGCCGGGCGCCAACTACGTCCAGATCTCTGACGAATTCAACAAGCGCCTCGAAGAAATCCAGCGATCCAATAAATCGGACATTACATTCAGCGTACTGATCGACAACACGCGCCTCGTGCGGCAGTCGATCAAAGAAGTGGAAGAAACGCTGATCATCGCATTCTCCCTCGTGGTGATCGTGATCCTGTTTTTCTTCCGGAACCTGCTCGTAGCCGTACGGCCATTGATCGACATTCCGATTTCCCTCGTGGCCACGTTTTTTGTCATGTACATGTGCGGGTTTTCGATCAATATCCTTACACTCCTCGGCATTGTACTCGCAACGGGGCTTGTGGTCGATGACGGCATTGTAGTCACCGAAAACATTTTCCGAAAGCTCGAAAGCGGCTTACCCATTCGCCAGGCGGCATTGGAAGGCAGCCGGGAAATTTTCTTCGCGGTAATATCCACTTCGCTTACGCTGGCGGTGGTTTTTCTTCCGGTAATTTTCCTCGAAGGCTTTGTGGGAAGCCTCTTCCGTGAATTCGGGATCGTGGTCGCGTCCGCCGTATTGATTTCCGCATTCGTTTCGCTTACCATCACGCCGGTATTGAACGTTGTTTTGAACCGCAAAGACTCCGGTCACGGCTGGTTTTACAACAAAACGGAGCCATTCTTCACCGGTATGGAAAACGGCTATAACCGGATGCTGCGCGGGTTTATGAAGGCACGCTGGGTGTCGTGGGTACTCGTGGTAGCCTGCGGTGCGATGATCTGGTTTACCTACACCAACCTGCAAAGCGAGCTCGCCCCGATGGAAGACCGGAACAGTATCCGTTTCAACCTCTCGGCGCCGGAAGGAACCAGTTTTGATCAAATGCAGCAGGTATCCGACCAGCTCAGCAATTTCCTTAACGACTCCATCCCCGAAAAAGCATTTACCTTCTCTGCCACGCCCGGCTTTGGCGGCGGCGGCGTTAACAGCGGTACGGGACGTATTGGCCTTGTGGACGCCGGCGAGCGTAAAAGGAGCCAGAATGAGATTGCGCAGGATATCAATAAAAAACTATCGAGATTCAACGACGCCCGCATTTTCGCAACGCAGGAGCAAACTATTTCCGTGGGTATCGGTTCCAGAGGCTCGCTTCCGGTCCAATTCGTATTGCAAAACCTCGATTTCGAAAAGCTGAGTGAAGTCATGCCCAAGTTCCTGGACGAAGCGCGCCAGGACCCGACATTCCAGAATGTGGACGTGAACCTGAAGTTCAATAAACCGGAGGTGCGCCTCACGATCGACCGCCTCAAAGCCCGCGACCTCGGCCTTTCAACAACCGACATAGCTGCCACCATTCAGGCTGCATTCAGCGGACGCCGCCTGGCCTATTTCATCATGAACGGCCAGCAATATCAGGTAATAGGCCAGGTAGAACGCTCAGAGCGTAACAAACCGGCCGACATCGAGAAACTGTACGTCCGCAACAGCCGCGGTGAGAATATCCCGCTGACCGCCGTTGTGAATATGGAAGAAGAATCGGGTCCGCCGACCATTTACCACTATAACCGTTACAAAAGCGCCACCATTTCGGCCTCGCTCGTGGAAGGTAAAACAATCGGCGACGGCGTAGCGGCCATGCGCCGGATCGGGACGAAACTGCTCGACGAATCATTCCAGACATCTCTCACGGGCCCGTCGCGCGACTTTGAGGAGAGCTCTTCCAACACGAGTTTCGCATTCGGATTGGCGCTGTTGCTGGTTTACCTGGTACTCGCAGGCCAGTTCGAGAGCTTCACCGACCCGTTCATTATCATGATCACCGTGCCGCTGGCATTGGCCGGGGCATTGCTGAGTTTGTATTTGTTTGGTTTAACAATTAATATCTTCTCGCAAATCGGGATGATCATGCTCATCGGGCTGGTGACGAAGAATGGTATCCTCATTGTGGAGTTTGCCAACCAGAAACGGGAGCAGGGCATGGGCCGGACGGCCGCGGCGATCGAATCGGCCACGCAACGTTTACGCCCGATCCTCATGACCAGCCTTGCCACGGCATTCGGCGCATTGCCAATCGCATTGAGCCTTGGTGCCGCCGCAACGAGCCGTGTGCCGCTGGGCGTTGTGATCGTAGGTGGATTGATGTTCTCGCTGATCCTGACGCTGTTCGTGATCCCGGCGATCTACACATTCATTTCCCCTAAAAAACACAAGGTAACAGAGGAGCAGAAAATGGCAGAGGAGCTGGTTGCTTAGCGTTTTTGGGTTACAATCCATTACAAGAGATTATTATACAAAATCAACTATTGTTTTTTACATGGGCTCGCTCACCGTTTTAAAAAAATACAAACATACATTCTTCCTTCTCCTGCTCTGCTCCGGGCCTGCAATGGCCGGCATCCCCGGAGCGGGCTCGCCCGCAGACACCCTCGCGCTCACGCTAGACGAGGCGGTTGCCACGGCTTTGAAAAACAGCTACGAAATTGAAATTGCCAAGAACAACGTAGAGGCAAACACCATCCTGAACAACTACGGCGTGGCGGGCGGCTTACCGACGGTGGCCTTGAACGCTACCAATACCGAGCAGATCACCCAGGTGTACCAGAAACTGAACAACGGCACGGAGATCAGCCGTAACGCGGCAGCGGGTAATAACACGCAGGTGAACCTCGCGGCAGGAATGCTGCTGTACAACGGAAGGCGTGTGGTAGCTACAAAAAAACGGCTGGCCGAACTGCAATATCAAAGTGCGGAAGTCCTTAATTCGCAAATCCAGAACACGATCGCGCTCGTGATGACGAGCTATTACGATGTCGTGCGGCAGCTGAGCTACATCAATACCATCCGCACCTCCATTGTCGCGTCCGAAAAGCGGCTCGAAATCCTGCGCGTACGCAAGGAAGCCGGAATGGCCAATAATGCGGATATTTTCCAGGCGGAAATCGACCTGAACACGCTGAACCAGACATTGCTCAACCAGCAAATGGTAGCGCAGGTGGCGAAAACGGAATTGCTCCGCACGCTCACGCTTGATCCCAAGTCGGCGGTGACGATCAAGGACACGATCACGGTGGATAACAATATGCAGCTGGCGTCCGTCCTCGATCGCCTTGCCGCCAATGCCGATATTCAGGCAGCAGACCATCAGATCAGGATTAATGAACTGATTGTGAGAGAAACGGCTGCATTGCGCTATCCTACGGTCCGTTTCAATGCAGCATACAACTTCTCCCGCAACCAGACGGCCGCAGGTTTCACCTTGCTCAACCGCGTGGTCGGCCCGCAGGCGGGGATAACGCTGGCTGTTCCGATTTACAACGGATCAGCGTTTAAGCGGCAACGGCAGGCGGCCGAAATCGATACGAAAAATGCGCATTTGCAGAAAAATACATTGATGCGCGATTACAGCGCTAATGCCGTCAAAATGTACCAAACCTACCAGAGTTCGATCGAACAGCTCGAAACCCAGAAGAAAAACTACTCGCTCAGCAAGCAGCTGCTCGACCTTACGCTGCAACGCTTCGAACTGATCCAGGCGACGATTATCGACGTGCGTGAGGCGCAACGCAGCTTCGAAGAGGCCGGATATCGCCTCATCAACCTCAACTATGCAGCCAAAGCAGCCGAAATTGAGCTAAAAAGAATCAGCAACACGCTTCAATAAACCCATTTACGCGGTTCCGGGATATTTTTTTCCGGAACCGTGCATTGATTTCCGTTTCAGTCCTGTCCATCGGATAAAGCCCCCCGGTTTCGACTGAAATCAGAAATCAATGAAGGTACTGGCTATCCATAACATACTTTGGTCGCATTACAAGGCCAAAATTTTCACAGAACTTCACCATCGGCTTCGCAAGGAAGGCAACGACCTTTTTGTGCTGCAACTGGCTTTCAGCGAACTGAGCCGGCTCGGTCTTAAAACCGACCTGAGCATCCACACATATCCCTACGAAGTCCTTTTTCCCGATAAAGCCATCGAGCATATCGGCCACCGCGAAAAAACCCAGAAGCTTATCGCAGCGCTCAGGGCGTACAATCCCGATGTAGTTTACCTGAATGGCTATTACGACCCCTCCTATTGGGTTGTACTTGCATATTGCAAACTCCGGAAAATCAAAATTGTGCTGGATTTCGAAAGCAGCGAAATCAGCAGACGGAGGGTCTGGTGGAAAGAGGGGATGAAGAAATTTTTCCTCAACCAATGCGACGCGCTCGTGTGCCTGGGACAAAAAGCCGCTGAATACGCCCTGAAACTTGGCGTCCCGCGCGACCGGATTATGAGCACAAAGAACGTCGGCGTAGATAATGAAGCGCTGCTCGGGATTTTTACGCGCGAGCGGCAATTACGCGCTCAACGGAAGGAGGAAATGGGCCTTCCGCCGTACAATTTTTTATATGCAGGCCGGTTCGTCGCCCGGAAGAACCTCGACCTGTTCATCCGGGCTTTTCACGAAGCGCAGCAGCTTTCGGCGCACGGGCATGAATGGGGGCTGATCCTCAGCGGAGAGGGAAACCAGAAGCCGCGGTTACAGGAATTGATCCGCTCTCTCGGCATGGAATCCGTGCAATGGATGGAGCCTTGCGAATGGTATGAAGTACCGATCCGGTACACGCTGGCAGACGTGGCTGTGCTGCCAAGTACTTTCGAACCCTTCGGGTTTGTGACAAATGAAGCGATGGTATATGCGATGCCGGTGCTGGTGTCGGAGCGCTGCGGCAGCGCCCATGACCTGGTGATCGATGGTTTGAACGGCTTCCGGTTCGACCCTTATAGTCAGCCGGATTTTACCAGTAAGCTGCTGTGGTTTATGGACCATCCCGAAAAATTCGGGCAAATGGGCAGCAACGGGAAAGCGATCATCGATCAATGGTCGCCCGATATCATTACAGACGAACTCATTCTATCATTTCATAAAGTATCCACACATGTTTAACAAGAATAGCAAGACGGTCCTGGTGACGGGCGGGGCAGGTTACATCGGCTCCGAACTGGTCCGAATCATGTTGCAGGACGATTACCGCGTGGTCGTTTTGGATAACCTTTCTTTCGGCGGCGAGTCGCTGCTCAGTTTTTGGGGTAATCCCGCATTCAGGTTCATCAAAGGCGATCTGCTGAACGATGAGGACGTTAAAAAGGCACTGGAAGGTGTCCATTATGTATGCCACCTTGCCGCCATTGTAGGCGAACCTCCTTGTAAAAAGTTTCCCGACCTGGCATTACAGGTCAACTGGCACGCCTCCGTACGCCTCTACGAGCTTTGCGAGGAAGCCGGCATCGAACGGTTCGTATTCGCTTCCACGTGCAGCAATTATGGCAAAATGGCCATCGCGGATGACCTGCTGGACGAAAGCGCCGACCTCAACCCGATTTCACTCTACTCCGAGACCAAAGTCAACTTTGAAAAATATCTGCTTAGCCACGAAAGTAGCACTATTACGCGCACTATACTTCGTTTTTCCACCGTTTACGGCATCTCGCCACGGCCGCGGTTCGACCTTACCGTGAACGAGTTCACCCGTGACGCGGCATTAGGAAAACCCCTGCTGATTTACGGCGAAAACTTCTGGCGACCGTACTGCCACGTGAGCGACCTGGCGCGGTCGGTAAAAATGGCGCTTGAAGCCGATAAGGACAAAATCGACGGCGAGGCATTCAACGTGGGCGACACGGCCCAGAACTACACCAAAAAAATGCTCGCCGCCGAAATCGGCAGGGAAATACCATCGCTGGAAGTGAACTATCATCCGGTGGTAACCGACCCGCGCGATTACAAGGTAAACTGCGACAAAATCAAGCGCGTGCTGGGCTTCGAAATTTCCAAAACCGTTCCGAACGGCATTCAGGAAATAGCGTCGCTTTTCAGGGAACAGGTAATCAGCGAACCGATGAACCCGCGCTATGGAAACGTCTAGCCCCATCCCGCTCTGCGAGCCAAACCTCAATGGTCGCGAAAAAGAATACATGGCCGAGGCCGTGGATTCCAACTGGCTTTCCGGCGGGAGCTTTTTGAAGCGCTTCGAACAGCAATTGGCCGACTACACGGGCGCTTCGCACGCGATCGGCGTCAGTAACGGTACCAGCGCATTGCAGGTCGCGCTCACGCTCGCTGGCGTGGAGCGCGGCGACCTCGTACTGGTGCCCGACCTCACGTTTGTAGCAACCGCCAATGCCGTCAAATACCTCGGCGCCGATCCGGTAATGATCGACATTCACCCGGCTACCTGGCTGATCGACACGGAACTGCTGCTCGATTTTCTGGAAAAGCACACCTACCGGAACACCGGCGGATGCTTCCACAACGAAAGCCACCGACGCGTAAAAGCGGTCGTGCCGGTGCATTTGCTGGGCAATGTGTGCGACATGGAGCTGATCAATGATATTGCTGCGCGTTTTTCAATTAATGTGGTGGAAGACGCGGCATGTTCGCTGGGATCGTTCCGGCACAACAGGCATTCAGGAACGTCGGGATTGCTGGGGACGATGAGTTTCAACAGTAACAAAATCATCACCACAGCCGGCGGCGGCGCCATCCTGACTAACGACGAAGCGCTTGCCAAACGGGCCAGGCACCTCATTACCCAGGCCAAAAGCCACGCCACCGAATACATTCACGATGCCCTTGGCTACAATTTCCGACTCGTAAACCCGCTCGCAGCCATGGGCGCCGCACAGATGGAGCAGCTGCCCGGCTTTGTGCGGCGGAAAAAGGAAGTTGCCGAATACTACTGCAGGGTGTTCGATGGACTACCGGTTCAGTTCCAACAGCTCACACCCGGCACCGATTCCAACCACTGGCATTCGGCCATGCTCGTGAACGAAAGCCGCGCGCTGATCGTCGCATTGGCTACCGAAAGCATTGAGACGCGCCCTTTATGGACGCCCATTCATCAGTTGCCCGTGTTCAGGCAAAACCTGTTCATTACGCGGGAAAACGTATCGTCGGAAGTTTCGTTGCGCGGCATGATGCTCCCCTGCTCGACTTCCATCACCGACACGCAGTTACAACGGGTCGGAAAGACTATCAAAAGGTATATTAGTTAATCCAGGTATTCCCTTTAAAACCTATGCATTGGAACATCGAACCAAACTACTGGCCTGTCAATGTCGTGATCATGGCCGGAGGCAAAGGAACCCGGCTGAAACCACTCACCGATAATACCCACAAATCGCTCATCCCGGTGGGCGGGAAGCCCATTATCCGGCATCTGATCGACCATCTGGCCTCATTCGGCCTCCGTGAAATACACATTTCGGTAGGACATCTGGCTGAGCAGGTGATCGAATACCTCGGCGACGGCTGCGAACCGGGCGTGACGCTGCGGTACGTGAAAGAGCGCATTCCGATGGGCAGCATTGGCGCATTAACCCTCAAACAGCGCTGGCCGCATGAGCACTTCCTGGTCATCAACGGCGACGTGTATGCCAATTTCGACGTGCACCACTTCTGCTCGACCTACTTCGCACGCCAGGCCGATATGGCCGTTCTGGCGGTTCCTAACACCGTAAAAGTGCCTTACGGCGTGTTAGAAATAAACCAAAACGGCGATATCAGCCATTTTTCCGAAAAACCGGAGTATGATTTAATGGTAAATGCAGGTGTTTATATTTTCAACCAAAAGGTATTGAACCTCCTCCCGAAACGCATTGCCTACGAAGGCTGGCAGCTGATCGAGTCGGCGATGCATGCGGGATTGCATGTCGCGGGTGTGCCCCAGGACTCGGGGTACTGGATCGACATCGGCAGCATGGAAACGCTCCAAAAAGCACAGGAAATGAGTCAGATACACATTCCGTAACCCTAGCCGGAGCTGGCACGCAATTTTTTTTCATGAAGATTAAAAAGCCATTAAACCTTCGGGCGGCTTTTCAATCTAACGGGCTCACCTTCAACCTAACATATTGCCGGGCAATGCCGGGCGCTATGGCCACCGCCGTCATGAAGAAACTATTGCTGATCGTTTCATTCCTCGCATTACCAGGCTTTCAGCTCCTGGCGCAGGATGAACCTGCACACACCTACCCCATTACCGGTAAGCTTGAAGATTCGGACAAAAAACCGGTCCCCTTTGCCAATGTCGCGCTCCTCGCAGCGCGTGATTCCGCATTGATCGGCGGCGGCACCGCCGATGAAAACGGTCTTTTCAACATTCCTGCCGAGCCGGGCAGCTACCTGCTCAAAATTACCTTTCTGGCTATGGACGAAAAAATCGTCCCTAACATCCGCGTGGCGGCGCAGCCCGTGGCCCTAGGCACGATCACCCTTACCTCCAACGCCCGCGTGCTGGAAGAGCTCGTGGTGCAGGGCGAAAAAAGCCAGATGGACCTTCAACTCGATAAACGGGTTTTTAATGTAGGCAAAGACCTTGCGAATATTGGAGGCAATGCGTCGGATATCCTCAACAATATGCCGTCGGTGACCGTGGATGTGGAAGGTAACGTGGCATTACGCGGAAGCGGGAATGTCCGCATTCTGATAGACGGCAAGCAGTCGGGTATGGTCGGGCTCAACCCGGCCGAGGCGCTGCGGCAAATTCCGGCGGATCTGATAGAAAGCGTGGAGATCATCACCAACCCGTCGTCGCGCTACGACGCCGAGGGGGAAGTGGGGATCTTGAATATTGTCATGAAAAAAAATATCCGCTATGGGCTAAACGGGACATTTACGGGAACGGCCGGCTATCCTTCCAACTTCGGGGCGTCGTTCAATGTGAACTACCGCAGAAAGAAGGTGAACCTGATCGCAAATTACGGCTGGATGTACCGCGACGGCCCTGGCCGGGGACATTCCAGGCAGGAATACAACAGCGCCGACACCAGCTTCGTGTATGAGCAAACCAACCGCCGCAACCGCGCCGGCTACTCCAACAACGTCCGCGTAGGCCTCGATTATTTCCTGAACAACTACAACACCATCACGGCCACCCTCTCCTACCGCCGCTCGCAAAACGACAACAAGTCGCAGCTCGAATACCGCGACTTTGACATGAACAACCTACTCACCCGCACCGTCACACGTACGGAGAATGAAACCGAACCGCGGACGAACATCGAGGCGGCGTTCAATTACGTAAAGACGTTTGAGAGAAAAGGGCAAAGCCTGACTTTCGACGCGAAATACATTCTGAGCGACGAAACGGAGGCATCGCGGTTCCGTGAGGTGGCTAACAACAATTCGGTTGATATCCGCCAGCGATCGTACAACACCGAAGATGAGAAGAACTTCCTCGCCCAGTTGGATTACATTCACCCGTTTGGCAAGGACGGCAAGGTGGAAGCCGGGTTAAAAACCTCCATCAGGCTGCTGGACAATGATTTTTCGGTGCACCAGGAGCAGGAGTCCAATTACTGGGTAATCCTTCCGGACTTCGACAACCGGCTGGCCTATGACGAGAAAATCCACGCGGCCTACCTGATGGCCAGCAACCAGTTCGGAAAAGTATTTGTGCAGGCCGGCTTGCGCGGAGAATACTCCGACATCCTGACCGAACTGAAAAAGACCGGTGAGACCAATCACCGCCGGTATTTCAACCTCTTCCCAAGCATTCACTTATCCTACAAGCTGCAAGACGCGCAAACTTTGCAGCTCAGTTACAGCTACCGCCTGAGCCGCCCGAGCTTCCGCGATCTGCTCCCATTCTCAAATTTTAGCGATTCCCGCGTTTTCCGCGCCGGTAACCCGCTGCTGAACCCCGAGTTCACGCATTCATTCGAGGCAGGGCATTTGATTAATATGGAAAAGGGGACATTGCTTTCCAGCATTTACTACCGCCGCAGGCTGGGTGTGGTGGAGAACATTACTTCGGTCGACTCTACCGGTTTCACCACCATCACCCCCATTAACCTCGCCACAGGCGATTCGTACGGATTTGAATTCAACCTCACTTATGACCCTGCACCGTGGTGGAAACTGACGGCCAATGCGAATATTTTCAGGGCGATGAACGAGGGTTATTATAACGACAGGCTGTATTCGAGCGACACTTATTCCTGGACGAGCCGGTTATCGTCGCGTGTCACATTGTTCGGGTCTGTTGACTTCCAGACGTCGTTCAACTACCGCGCGCCGAGGCGTACCACGCAGGGAAAAGACCTGTCCATTTACTTTATCGACCTCGGTTTATCCAAAGATATCCTCAAAGGCCGCGGCACCCTCACGGCGAGCGTCCGCGATTTACTCAATTCACAAAAACGACGCAGCATAACCGAGAATGCAGGCTATTACTCCTATTCGGTATTCCAATGGCGGCCACGACAGTTTCTGCTGACATTTTCATACCGCCTGAACCGCTCGAAGGAAAAGCAGAACTTTGAAAAGGGCGGCGAAATGGGTGATGAAGAGTAAATACGGCTTTAAAGCGCTACCTTTGCCGGCAAACCTCGTTATTTGAATAATGCTATTTATCGGAAAATACAATTACCTGACCATCGAGCGGGTCACCAGCGTAGGAATGTTCCTGAGCGATGTGGAAGGTGAAGAAGTGCTTCTTCCAAATCAATACATCACCGACGACATGCAGGTCGGCGACCAGATCAAGGTATTCGTCTACCTCGATTCCGAGGATCGGCCGGTAGCGACTACGCAAACGCCGAAAATCATCCGCAACGAGTTTGCATTCCTGGAAGTGAAGGATGTTTCCGAATACGGCGCATTCCTCGATTGGGGCCTCATCAAGGACCTTTTCGTGCCCTTCCGCGAGCAACCCCAGCCGATGGAAATAGGCGAATGGCACGTCGTATTCCTCTATCTCGACCAGAAATCGCAGCGCCTGCTAGCCTCCGCCAAAATCGATAAATTCCTGGAAAACGAACGACTGACGGTGCAGGAGGGCGAGGAAGTAAATCTGCTCGTTTGGCAAAAAACCGACCTGGGTTACAATGTGGTCGTAAACCAATATCACAAGGGCCTTATTTATGCCAATGAAGTGTTTCAACCATTACAAATAGGCGATTCGATCAAAGGGTATGTTAAAAAGATCCGCGAAGAAAACAAGCTCGATATCAGCCTGCAAAAAGCTGGCTACGAGGTGGTAGAACCGGTATCAAAGCAAATCCTGGAAGAAGTCAAAAAAGGCAGCGGCTTCCTGAACCTATCCGACAACTCCTCCCCCGAAGAAATATACACCCGCCTGAAAATCAGCAAAAAAGTCTTCAAAAAAGCCATCGGCGGCTTGTACAAGCAAGGCATTATCCGGATTGAGGAAGACGGGATTTACCTGGTTTGACAGTCATATCAACGCAAAGGGCATCCATCGATTTGTTGATGGATGCCTTTTATTTTAACCGTGCATAGGAATCACTTCTTCCCGTACTTCTCCTTATACTTCTCGTAAAGCCGTTTCTGTTTGTCATCCAGATTCACTTTCCCGCCGCGGATGAAGGCCATTTGTACCACGTTTCCGCGCATGTCGAGGATGTCGCCGTCGGAAACGAGCAATGAGGCTTGTTTTCCTTTTTCGAGCGTGCCTACCTGCTGTCCGGCCCCGATGATGTCGGCAGCGTTGCGGGTTACAAATTGCAATGCATCCTCAGGCGCTACGTCGCTGAAACCGGATGCGGTGCCTGCCAGAAAACCGAGGTTACGCGTGCGCCACCATTCGTCGGCGTACGTGATCGCTACTATCACACCGGCTTTGTGCAGTATTCCCGGCAGCTCGTAGGGCAGGTATACATTTTCGTCGGCGCCGTCGGGAAGCCGGTGTGTGGTGTTGATGATCACCGGAATCTGGTGCTCTTTCAGGAAGGAAGTCACCTTGTGGGCCTCGTTACCGCCTGCGATGACGATTTTCTTCACGCCTGCTTCCTTCGCAAAACGCACGGATTCGATGATATCCTTGGCGTAATCGGCGCGGATGTAGAGGTTTGCTGTTCCTTCAAAAAGCGGCTTCATCGCAGCAAGGCGCAGGTTCACCGGGCTTGGGTTCGCGATTTCCGAGTAGGCTTTTGCTTCTGCAAATGTCTTTTTGAAGAGGTCGATCGTTTCCTGGCGCTTTTCGTTCCGTTTGATCGCGTAGGTAAATGTCTCGTTATCAAACTTTCCCGCGAGAAAAGGTGGCCAGCTTAGCCATATTCCGTCGTCCTTTTTTAGGACGGCATCTTCCCAGTTCCAGCCATCGCTGTAAAACACCGATGACGACCCGGAAATCGCGCCGCCCTGCGGAACCGATTGCGACAATAGAATACCGTTGCCCCGCAAGGTAGGAATCACTTCGGAATCGGTATTATAAGCCACAATTGCGCGCACGTGCGGATTGATCTCACCCACTTCCTGGTAGTCCAGCGTGGCCCTTACCGAAGCAATTTCCTGTAAACCGACGGTTGTGTTGAGGGAGATGAGGCCGGGATAAACGTGCTTTCCTTTCACGTCTATCGTTTCGGCCCCTGCCGGTGCGCTTACCGAACCGGCAGGCCCTACCTGCGTGATAATGCCCTTGTCGAATGCAATGGCTCCGTTCGGGATCACCTTCCCGTTCCCGACATGAATGGTTGCGCCGGTGAGGACGATCGGCTTTGCCTGCGGTTTGGCAGGTGCCGGGTTTTGCGCCTGCGATCCTGCCGACAGTCCAAAAAGCAGGCAGGCAATCAATGTATATTTTTTCATGAATATCAAATTGAATCTATTGAAACAGTATTACTTACCCACCTCCGCGTGTTCCGCGTGGATGCCGACAACATCCTCGCAATGCCACATGTGGGGCTTGGTCGCTTCCGGCTTTTGCGTCGGCTTGCCTTCGGCCTTTTCGCCCAGCATTTTCTGGATCAGCCTTTCGCGTTCGGTGGCGATCAGTTTCTGTTTCTCCTCATCCTTCTTACGGTCAAAATAAATGGTGCCTTCGATCATGGTGAATTCAGGCCTTGCATACACCGACAGCGGGCTGGCATTCCAAAGCACCAGGTCTGCATCTTTACCCACTTTCACGCTGCCCATGCGATCGTCGACGTGGAGCAGTTTGGCGGGATTGAGTGTCACCATTTTCCACGCTTCCTCTTCCGGCACGCCGCCATATTCGACGGTCTTGGCTGCTTCCTGGTTGAGCCGGCGGGCCATTTCGGCGTCGTCGGAGTTGATGGCCACGGTAACACCTTCGTGATACATGAGTGCGGCATTATACGGGATCGCCTCTTTCACTTCCATTTTATATGCCCACCAGTCGGCGAACGTGGAGCCGCCGATGCCGCGTTTCTGCATGCCATCGGCCAGCTTGTAGCCTTCCAGGATGTGCGTAAATGTATTGATTTTGAATTTCAGGGAATCCGCCACGTGCATCAGCATGTTAATTTCCGACTGCACATAAGAGTGGCAGGTGATGAACCGCTCGTTGCCCAGGATCTCAGCCAGCGCATCGAGCTCGATATCGCGGCGAGGCGCGGTCGCATTCTGCTTTTTAGCATTCGCATTGTAGCTTTTCCAGCTTGCCGCGTATTCTTTCGCACGCAGAAAATGGTCGAAATAAACCTGCTCCACGCCCATGCGCGTCTGCGGGAAGCGCACGCGCTGCACATCGCCCCAGTTCGACTGCTTCACGTTCTCGCCCAATGCAAACTTGATCGTTTTCACGCCAGGCATCAGCATTTCCGACTGGCTGGCACCCCATTTCAGCTTGATCATAGCGCTCTGGCCACCAATGGAGTTCGCCGAGCCGTGGAGCAAATGCGAGGCCGTAACGCCGCCTGCCAGCTGGCGATAAATATTGATATCGTCGGGATTGATCACATCGCTCATACGCACTTCCGCCGAGCTCGTCTGGCCGCCTTCATTGATACTGAAAAGTGCGATATGCGAATGCTCGTCGATGATTCCGCTGGTCAGGTGCTTACCCGTTCCATCGACCGTCCTGGCGCCGGAGGGAGCAGCCAACCCTTTCCCTACCTTGGTAATCGTCCCGTTTTGAACGATCACATCCGCATTTTGAAGAATACCTTCCTTTTCGTTTGTCCAGATCGTCGCGTTTTTAATCAGGATGGTTTCCCGGGCAGGCAATGTTTCATTGCCATAGCCCACGAATGGATAAACGATCGGGCCATTTTCCCGGGTTTTAGGTTTGGTCGTATCGGCTGCTGCTATGGCCCGGTACTTTTCGGTGAGTGCCGCGCTCCATGGGATCACGGTTCCATTGGGCAGCACGCCTTCCCCGGCAAACCCGCTGCCGCTCAGCCAGCCCGTCAGACGGGTCGTCCCGCCAGTTTTTTTGTCCTGCTGGTAGGTCAAGGTGAGTAATGCGTTGGAAAGTATCGCTTTGGGCGTGATTTGCACCGAGTCACTGATAACGATTTTGTACTCCGGCTTTTCCGGCGAGCCTGTGATCTGCAATTTTCCGGCAGGCTGGTTATTCAGCGATAACGAGTAGCTGCCTCTGATATCGGGCGCATCCAGTGCCGTGAGAACGAATTTCTTGCCTTGGACCCAGTTTTCATAAATCACATTATCCTTCGAAAACAGGTCGCCGGATGTGATGATGAAATTGGCCAGCATGCCGGGTTTGAGGCTGCCGATCTGTTTGTCCGCCTTGATGAGCGAGGCCGGAAGGGTGGTCAATGCCGCCAATGCCTTTTCCTTCGGCAAGCCGTATTCAATGGCCGTGCGCAGGTTTTTCCAGAAATCCGCTTTGTTTCGGAGGCCCGAGGCCGTGAAAGCGAACGGAATATCGGCCTTCGCCACTTCCGACGCATTGGCCGGCGCAAGTTCCCAGTGTTTGAGCTGGCTCATGGTCACCATCTCCGCGTCCCACGGGTCTGAAACGTCGTAGGCGTCCGGGAAAACGAGCGGCAGTAGCAATGTAGCCTTGCTCTCGCGGATTTCCCGGATGCGCTGATATTCATCGCCTCCTCCGCGGATAATGTATTGAATGCCAAATTCATCACCGATTTTATCGGCCCGCAAAACGCTGTATTTATCATTCGCTTCGAAAAAAGAAGGCAATCCTTTAATCCGGTTGAATGCTTCCAGCGACAGGTTGGTTTCCTTATTATCTCCCCCTTTCGCGTACCAGTCACCATCGTAATAGTTCTGCCGCAGCAGCGCCACTACGCCCATACCCGACGACGGGTAGGTTTGCGAGGAA
This sequence comes from Dyadobacter fermentans DSM 18053, assembly GCF_000023125.1. Taxonomy (NCBI): domain Bacteria; kingdom Pseudomonadati; phylum Bacteroidota; class Cytophagia; order Cytophagales; family Spirosomataceae; genus Dyadobacter; species Dyadobacter fermentans. The sequence continues at coordinate 6,189,719 of NC_013037.1, read as the reverse complement.
CTTCCCTTGCTGAACGAAAAGTGGGCCGATGCCCGGCTGTTCAGCATGGCCTTGTTGGCGGGCTCGTCGGTGAGGGTTACGAGTGCGCCGTTCCCGCGCACGATACCGTCGTGCGCATGCACCAGCACCGTGCCGAAGCCGATTTTACGCAGGTCGCCTGCCTTTCTATCATCGGGTGTAAAGAGGATACTCGCATCCGTTTCGGGCTGGATGGCCTGGTTCCAGCCAAAGGCGCCTTTCTTGTTCGATTCCAGCTGAGGGGTTTGCCGCCCGCCTCCGCCTTGGGCTCTTTTCACCTCCGGCATTCCATAATCGGAATCCAGTTCGATGAGCGAAGCGTAGATAAATTTGCCTTTCAAATCAATGGCAACCGTTCCGGCGGGGATTTTCACCTGCTTGCCCGTTTCACGGATCACCCCGTTTTCGATCAGCATGGTTGCGTTTTCTATCGTGGTTTTCGGGTCGGCTACGATCGTGGCATTGGTGAAAGCGTACCGGCCGGTTCTTTCATCGTAGGCACCGTTGCGGGGGAAGGTTTCCTGCGCATGGCAGTAAATCGCCAGGGTTGTGCAGCCTAATATCGTTGATAATTTTTTAAACATAAATGGATTTGGGATTTCAATTATACCGTACAATATACAAGTAAAATCGGTAAATCAGGGCTCAGGGGCACGTTTCGGGCCAGGTTACAATTAGCCCGCAGAATTTTCATGTTGTTTCGAAATATTAGCATCTTGCAACCGGTTTTTTCCGTCATCCATCATTATCCACTCACCATGTCATTCGAACAATTCCAGGAAACACTCACACTCCCCACGCCTCCAAATGGCCTTCCAGTGCTTCTGGAAGCACTTTGGCACGACGCCAAAGGCGATTGGGAAGCGGCTCACAACATCGCACAAAGCAAGGAAGGAACGCGCTCTTACGACCGTTTGCATGCCTACCTCCACCGCGTCGAAGGTGACACGTTCAATGCCGGATATTGGTACAGACGTGCCGGAGCAGAGGTTTTTAAGGGCAGTTTGAAAGATGAATGGACCCATTTGGCAAAGGCTTATCTGGAAAATGCATAAGGTTTTTACCTTATATCTGCCTGATATAAGGTTTTTAGCTTATATTTGTGATATATAAGCAAAAAGCCTTATACTCATGAAGACGTTCCAGGCCGTTATCACCGCAGATATGGTGAACTATACCCAGTTTTCACGCGAGGAAACAACTTTGTGGCTGGAAGAAATGCTCGCCATTCTACATCAGAACCAGACTTTTAAATGGACGCTCGCGCCTGAAATATACCGTGGCGACAGCTTCCAGGCCGTGCTGAAAAACCCGGAAGAAGCCATGCGCGTTGCCATCCTCGCCCGCGCATCCATGCGCAAGCAGGCTCCCGCCGCCGACCTGCGCATAGCCATCGGAATCGGCAAAACCGAACAGCTCACCGACCGCCCCGGGACTTCCGATGGCGAGGCGTTCAGGTTATCGGGGCACCTGGCTGATACGATGCGCCGGCAGAAAGCCAGGATCGGCATTGCGCTGCCCAGGCCCTCGGAACCGCTGTCGGCCACGTTGGATCTGCTGGAAACGGTCATCGATAGCTGGACCGTGGCCCAAAGCCAGGTGATTGAAGCCCTGCTGCAAGGCAAAAATGTAACTCAAATCGCCGACATGCTTTCCATCAGTCAACCGGCAGCGAGCCAGCGCATTGCGGCTTCCCGGTGGTGGGCAATTGAAAGTTTTCTTGCTACCTTTCCGCAGCAGTTATCACTATACACCAAACGCTAACCTGCAATGAAAGAATTTTTGCTGCTGCTTCTGGCCCATATTCTCGTAGATTTCTACTGGCAGCCGACCCGCTGGGTAACCGACAAAAAAGAGAAAAAGTACAAGTCGCGCTACCTGTATTTCCATACATTGCTGGTCATCATCGTGTCGTATATTGCCCTGCATCAGTGGAAAAACCCGCTTCCGGCGATTTTGCTGGGCATTGCCCACGGGGTAATCGACCTTGTTAAAATCTCATTCGACAAAAAGGGCTCGCTTACATGGTTCATCGCCGACCAGGCTGCTCACCTGGCCACAATTGCGCTCACTGCAGTGATTCTGACAAGCAGCATTCCCATTGGTTTTCAGTCATTTATTACGTGGATCAACACTCCCAAAACCCTTGCAACGGTGTCCGGTGCGCTGCTTTCGCTGTCTCCGGTGTCGTTTCTGGTTGGTATCCTCACCAGGCCCTGGCGGGAAGAACTCAGCAAACTGGCCCCGGACGCCGACGATAACCTCGCCAATGCCGGCCGTTGGATAGGTATGTCTGAGCGTCTGCTCATTTTTGTTTTTGTATTAGTAAACCAATATTCAGCCATCGGCTTCCTGATCGCCGCCAAATCGCTCCTCCGGTACAATGATAAAGCGACCGATACGGGCATTCCACCGGCGTACATCAGCAAGAAATCCGAATATGTGCTCGTGGGAACGCTCATGAGCTACACCTGCGCCATTGCCGTGGCACTGGCCGCGAAGATGCTTCGGTAAATATTTCCAAAAGCGGGTTAAACTTGCCGTTCATTTTCGTATCTAACCGCGGTATCTAAACTTATTTGACCATGAAAAAATCACTGTTGGCCATTTTGATGGCTTTTGCAAGCTTTACAGCTTTCGCCCAACGCGGCGGCGGCAATATGACAGCCGAACAACGCGCCGAAAATCAGACCAAAACCCTGACCGAAAATCTCAAACTTTCGGACGATCAGCAAAAGCAGGTCTACAACCTGAGCCTGACACGCGCACAGAAAATCCAGGAAATGCGGGATGCCCAGAAAATGGACCGCGAACAAATGCGCGCATCAATGGAAACATTCAACACCGAACTCGCCAAAATCCTGACCGTAGAACAGCAGGAAAAATACAAAACCATGCTGGAAGACCGCCGGAATAACCGCGGCGGAGGAGGTGGCGGAGGCGAACCACGCAACTAGGGCCAAATGAAAGCAAAACGGGCTGTTTCATACGTGTGAAACAGCCCGTTTTGCGTATTCAGTATTAAAACCGGCACATTACAATGCCATTTCAGTCTTAAACTCGGATGTAAAATGGAAGTGAATGGCGGGGTTGTTTTCGCGGTTCATACGAATCATCCATTCGGATTCGGCAAGGAAAACCGGGTTGCGGTCCTTGTCATAGGCGATCTGGTTGCCTTTGAGGCGGACAAACTGGTCCATGGCCGGCTTGTCGTCGGCGGTGAGCCAGCAGGCGCGGGAAATATTCATCGGCACCCAGCGGCATTTGGCGCCATATTCGTGTTCAAGTCGATATTGGATTACGTCAAATTGGAGTTCTCCAACCGTACCTACGATTTTTCTATTGCCTAAATCGAGGGTGAAGAGCTGCGCCACACCTTCGTCGGTGAGCTGCTGGATGCCTTTTTCCAATTGCTTGGATTTCATCGGGTCCATGTTGATCAGCTCTTTGAAAATCTCGGGCGAGAAGCTCGGAATTCCCGAGAATTGCAGGGCTTCGCCTTCGGTCAATGTATCGCCGATTTTGAAGTTACCGGTGTCGTACAAACCGACCACATCGCCCGGGAAGCCTTCGTCCATCACGCTCTTGTCCGAAGCCATGAAGGTGAATGGGCTGGAAAAACGCACGTCCTTGCCCAAACGAACATGTTTATAGAATTTACCCCTTTCAAATTTCCCCGAACAAATGCGTAGAAACGCAATGCGGTCGCGGTGGCGGGGATCGAGGTTGGCGTGGATTTTAAATACAAAACCGGTGAATTTAGGCTCCGTTGGCTCCACCTCGCGTACGTCGGTCGGGCGCGGTTGCGGGATGGGCGAAATCTCGCAGAATGTGTCCAGCAACTCCTTGATACCAAAGTTATTGATCGCACTTCCGAAGAAAACCGGCGCGAGCTGGCCTTTCTGATACGCTTCCTCCGAGAATGCATCGTAAACGCCTTCTACGAGCTCCACGTCCTCTGTCAGCTGATTGGCATCTCTTTCACCAAGCAATTCTTCCAATTTCTCGTCTTCAAGGTTCACCTTCGCGACGTCCGCCTCGATTTTGGTTTTGTTGATTTTGAAGAAATACAGCATTTGCTCGTACAAGCTGTAAACGCCTTTGAAATTGGCCCCAATATTAATCGGCCAGGTAAGCGGACGAACCCGGATATTTAGTTTGCTTTCCAGCTCGTCGAGCAATTCGAACGGGTTTTGCCCTTCGCGGTCGAGCTTGTTGATGAACACGATCACCGGCGTATTGCGCATGCGGCAAACTTCCATGAGGCGCTCGGTTTGCTCCTCGACGCCCTTCACGCAGTCCACCACGAGGATTACGCTGTCCACCGCCGTGAGCGTGCGGTAAGTATCTTCGGCAAAGTCCTTGTGGCCCGGCGTATCGAGGATGTTGATCAGCAGGTCTTTGTATTCAAAAGTCATTACCGACGTCGCCACCGAGATACCGCGCTGCTTCTCGATCTCCATAAAGTCGGAAGTCGCCGTTTTCTTGATCTTATTGGATTTCACCGCCCCTGCCGTCTGGATCGCGCCCCCGAAAAGGAGCAGCTTTTCCGTCAGCGTGGTTTTCCCGGCATCGGGGTGACTGATGATCGCAAACGTGCGGCGCTTCTTAATTTCTTGTAAATTACTCATATATGCCTGGCAGCGAGTGCCAAATGGTTGGTCAAAATTTGCGCAAAGATACGAATTAAAAAAAGCCGCCCCTAGCAGGAGCGGCTCTAAATTCCGTCGCGTTATGGGATGCTCATCCGATAACCGGCGTTACAATGCTGCGTCGATTCAATAATAGGAATGCTTGTAATCTTCTACCGACGTGAGGATCACTTCGTGCGCCTCTTCCTTCCCGTACACATTGGTAATTTCAATGTGCGCTTTCTCGCCAGGCAGGTTTTTGTAAGTCAGGAAGTAGTGCTTCAAACGCTCCACGATACCGTCGGGCAGTTCGCTCAGGTCGTTGAACTGACCGTACACTTCGTCGCCTTTCAGCACGGCGATGATCTTGTCATCTGCCTCTCCGCCGTCGATCAGACGAATACCGCCGATAGGCTTCGCTTCGCACATGATGTTACCGTGTGAAATGATTTTTTCGCACAATACAATGATATCCAGCGGGTCACCATCACCTTCGGTCACATCGCGACCGGAACGCTCACGCGCCAATGCGGCGATTTTATCCGCGCAATAGGTTTTGGGAATGAAGCCGTACAATGCAGGAACGATGTTCGAATATTTCTGAGGGCGGTCGATTTTAAGGTAACCGGTGGCCTTGTCAATTTCGTACTTTACGGTATCGGTAGGAACAATCTCAATAAATGCAGTAACTAATTCGGGTGCCTTATCACCCATTGGAATTCCGTGCCACGGATGTGCCTTGTGTACGTTAGCGATCATTAGTTGTGTAATAGGTAATAACTTTTAAACTTAAATTTCGTTGAATACTAATCCTGATTTTCTACAATCCTGCTTTCTCGGCAATCGTGTAGTCTCCTGTTTTTGAAACAGCTTGCTTTACAAACAATTCACCCAAAAATCCTGCGAGAAATAATTGAGAGCCTACCGTCACCGCCACCAGCGCCAGAAAGAACAGCGGATTTTCGGTAACATTCCGGTAAGGCAACAAATTGTAAATGTTATATATTTTTTTCCCGATCAACCACATTGCTATAAGGCTTCCAAGAAAAAACATAAGAGTTCCCAGACTGCCGAACAAATGCATCGGTCTCCGTCCAAACTTATTCACAAAGGCGATCGAAAGCAAATCCAGAAAGCCAAAAATGAACCGTTCGAGGCCGAATTTTGTGTGACCGTATTTGCGTGCCCGGTGCTGCACCACCTTCTCCCCGATCTTCGCGAATCCATTCCATTTCGCAATCACCGGGATGTAGCGGTGCATTTCTCCATAAATAGTGATATTCTTGACGACATCCTTGCGGTAAGCCTTTAAGCCACAGTTGAAGTCGTGCAGGTGCACGCCGGAGATCTGGCGCGTGGCCGCATTAAAAAGCTTCGTAGGGATCGTTTTCGTGATGGGGTCGTAGCGCTTTTTCTTCCAGCCCGAAATGAGGTCATAACGGTCGTTGACGATCAAACTGTACAGTTCCGGTATTTCGTCCGGACTGTCCTGCAAATCGGCATCCATCGTGATTACCACATTCCCTTTTACCGCCTGAAAACCGGTTTGCAATGCGGCTGTTTTGCCATAATTCCTCACAAAACGGATGCCGCGCACATTGGGGTTTTCCTGTGAAAGCCGTTGTATCACCTCCCAGGAGCGGTCCCTGCTGCCATCATCCATGAGCAGGACCTCGTACGTGAAATGATTTTCGTCCATAACCCTCGCAATCCACTCGCATAGCTCGGGCAGCGACTCTTCTTCATTATAAAGCGGGATAACAACGGAAATCTGGATAGCTTGGTCGGTCATGTACGATTCAGTGACAATGCTTTGCCGGTAATTTGCCGCAAAGTTCGTGTTTTTCCTGATCAAAATTTCAAATAAAAAGCTTTTAGCAATTCCCTGAAACGCGGATCATGCGTCACACCATCTTTTTCATAAATATACAAGTCAGGCTCAACGATCACATTATGAGCAACTTCCGCACGCTCAAAGCGCATCAGCAGGCGGAATGCTTTTTTGTCTTCCTGATGAAACAATGTCAGTTTCCGGGTCAGTTTCCAGCCAGCATGTGCCGCTTTCTCTGCGAAGCGACTGCCTTCGTCTACCGGAAAAAGAATGTTGAATTTACCTTCCGGCTTCAAAAGCCGCTCAATAGCCGTCAGTAATTCCTCAAAATCAAGGGATTTGGCATGATGGGCGATATTCTTCTTATCAATCGGCGAAAGCAGGTCCGACTGGAAAAACGGCGGGTTGGTAATGATCACGTCATACCGGTGCTCGGACACAAATTCTTGCACCGCCGAATGGAAAAGCGTAATGCGGTCGTGAAACGGACTTTGTTCCACATTTTCACCGGCCTGGTAAAACGCCTCCGCATCAATTTCCACAGCGTCGATCATCGCGTACGTGTTGCGCTGCGCAACCATGAGCGAGAGCAGGCCCGTTCCGGCCCCTATGTCGAGAATGCGGTCGGCGTCCTCCACATCCGCCCATGCGCCGAGGACGCAGGCGTCGGTACACACTTTCATCGCACACTGGTCCTGCCGGACCGTGAACTGCTTGAAACGGAAATGGGCGTTGCGGGGCATATTATGCTTTATTTTCGTCCAAAATCAGCCGGATTTTCGCCCCAATATTCCGTCTCCCATTTCAATATCCTGTTGGGGTAAGTGTTTGTTGCAAGCCATCGTTCGGCGCGCTGCAACATTTCAAAAAGCGGCTTGTTCCGTGGGGTCAAAGCCAGATTGGTATTGGCGTGTTTCTTTTTAATCCAGGCCATCGCCGTTTTAGAATCCGTGTAAATCGGCAGGTCGCTTTCCTTTTTCTGCAAATAGGCCAAGGCATGCACGATCGCCAGAAACTCGCCGATATTATTGGTGCCGTCTTTAAACGGCCCTTGCAGGAAAATGCGGTCGCCGGTGGCGTAATACACGCCCTGGTATTCCATGTCGCCGGTAGCCGTGTTCCAGGCCGCATCTACGGCAATGCTGTTTTTAATCGGTCGGCCTACATTAGCAGGCGGTTCCTGGACGGCGGGTTTGCTATCCTTTTTGGCTACAAATTCCCAGTAATTCCGCTGAATGGCCGCCTCGGCCTCCTGCAACGAGTCGAACGACTTGTAGCGCGCATCCTCGAAGCCCTTAATCTGCGCCTCACACTCCTTCCAATCGGTAAAAACCCCGGTTTTCCGGCCCTGCCAGACGACGTAGAACTTTGTCTTTTTCAATGATCGAATGATTGAATGGATTAATGATTGAATGACTGAATGATTGAATGATTGAATGATTGAATGATTGAATGATTGAATAAAAATATTCGGTCATTCAGTCATTCAATCATTCAAAATTTCTTCTCCTCCCAAACGCCCGCCAAACTGACGATGACCTCCACCGCCTTCTCCATATCCTGCACCGATACCCATTCCAGCTTGGAGTGGAATGCGTGTTCGCCGGCGAAGATGTTCGGGCAGGGCAGGCCCATGAATGAGAGGCGCGAGCCGTCGGTGCCTCCGCGGATGCTGCGTTGGATGGGATTTAAACCTACCCGTTCCATGGCCGTCAATGCGTTTTGGATCACTTCCGGGCGCTGGTCGAGCACTTCTTTCATGTTCCGGTACTGTTCCTGGACTTTAAATTCGGCGGTCGAATTGGGGTATTCTTTCAAAACATCTTCCATAATGCCTTTCAGAAAATCCTCTTTTTCATGCAGGCCTGCAACGGTAAAATCGCGGATAATGAAGTTCAGCACTGCTTTTTCCTGAATCCCTTCCATTTGCACCGGATGAATAAAGCCCTCCTTATCCTGCGTGGTTTCGGGCGAAAGTCTGTCTTTCGGAAGTCTTGCCAATATTTCAGCAGCGATTTTCAATGCATTTTCCAGCTTGCCGATCGCGTAACCCGGGTGCGTACTTACACCGTGAATGGTGATTTTCACGCCATCGGCTGAAAACGTTTCATCTTCCAATGTCCCGATCGCCTCGCCGTCCACAGTGTATCCGAAATCGGCGCCCAGCTTTTGCAAATCGACTTTTTCGGTGCCTCGGCCTACTTCCTCGTCCGGTGTGAAGAGGATTTTGATATCCCCGTGTTTCAGCTGCGGATTAGCGAGCAAATGTTCGGCCGCGGCCATGATTTCGGCCACGCCCGCCTTATTGTCAGCGCCCAACAATGTGGTGCCGCTGGCGGTAACAATGTCGTTCCCGATCTGCTGGTCGAGATCGTGCAGCTCTCCTATCCGCAAAACCTGCATGTTATCGTCCGGCAGGATTATGTCGGAGCCGTCCCAGTTCCGGTGAACGATCGGCTTCACATTTTCGCCGGTAACGTCCGGCGATGTGTCCACGTGCGAGCAGAAACAGATCACCGGAATGTCCGCTTTATCGGAATTCGACGGGATCGTCGCATACACGTACCCATGCTCGTCCACATGCGCGTCCGCAACGCCCAGCGCGCGAAGTTCTTCGGCGAGCAGGTTGCTCAGGTTACGCTGCTTGGCAGTGCTGGGAAATGTTTCCGAGTTAGGGTCCGACTGCGTGTCTATTTGCACATAACGCAGGAAGCGTTCGAGAACAGAGCTCATAATGAATCGATTGAAGTTTTTGAAATACGACTAACCGATAATCGACGCCAGGTCAGCCGGCGAATAATTGATGTTTTTCAAAGTCTTGTCGTCGGCCGTGCGGTACACGAGGTATTTGCCATTATCTTCCTTGAAATAGCAATCCGTGCCTTTGGCCTGGTAATGCGCCACAGTCGCTTCGGCTTCTTCCATCGAGTTGCACGCTTTGGACATATTCGAGCGCTGCACTTCGTCGAACAGCGTCCGGAACTTCTCGCCCAGCCCGAATTCCAGCACCGCGCCGGAAAGCACGTATTGCAGGTCGCAAAGGGCGTCGGCCACCTCCACAATGTCCTTTTCGAGGATCGCAACTTCCAGCTCCTTCAATTCCTCGGCGAGCAATGCCACGCGCAGGCGGCTTCTTTCTTCGGAGGGGATCGTCGGCGTTTCCAGGATCGGGTGTTTGAAAGTTCTGTGAAAATCCGCGACTTGATTAAGGCTATCCAGTTGTTGCATTGTTATATGGTTTAAAAAATTGGTCTTACTTGAATGTTACGCCGGGGCGCCACTTACATCGAAAGGTTGGTTTTGAAAAGCTTAATAGATATAGCCAACAGAATGATTCCGAATACTTTACGAAGAATATCCGTACCGCCCTGCCCCAGCTTCCTTTCGAGCCAGTTCGATGATTTTAATACGAGGTAAATAAAAAAGAGGTTCAGCACGATGCCTACCAGGATGTTCTGGATCTGGTAGGTCGAGCGGAGCGAAAGTAATGTCGTCATTGTGGCCGCGCCCGCGATCATCGGGAATGCGATGGGGACGATGGATGCCACGCCCACGTCGATATTTCCGTGCTTGAAAATGTCCCTTCCCAGGATCATTTCGAGCCCCAGCAAAAACAGGATAATGGCCCCCGCGATGGCAAATGAGGCGATATCGACGCCAAAAAGGCTTAGTAACCGCTCGCCCAAAAACAGGAATATCACCATAATGGCTCCGGCAACGATGGTCGTTTTCTCGGACTCGATCTTGCCGAGTTTCCTGCGGAAATCGACGATAATAGGCAATGAGCCAAGCACATCGATCACCGAAAAGAGGATCAGCGTGACGGAGATGATTTCCTTGAAATTGAACATGAGCTTACACTTTCGCGAGGTTTGGTCCCGCAAAGTTGCTCAAATCCGACTGCTTACACAACCATCACCCCGAAATAGCGGCGGCTAAGAAGCGCTTCCCGGCAGGAAGTTCAGGAAGGTATTAAACTGCTTTTTATATTTCTCCTCGTCGATTTTGTAGAAATACGCGCCCTTTTTGGAATAGCCTTTCTGCTTCTCGTCCAGTTTTATCAACAAGTTGGTTGACAAGAGTTTACGGCTAAAATTGCGCTTATCCAGCTCCGTTCCGAAAATCGCTTCGTACAATTTCTGCAACTGGGGAATCGTGAACTTTTCAGGCAGCAATTCGAAGCCGATCGGGTGCTGCGAGGCCTTGTAACGCAGGTGCTGAATAGCCATTTCGACCATCATGCCGTGGTCAAAGAGCAGCTTAGGCAATTCCTGCATCGAAAACCACTGCGCTTCGAAGTTTTTGGAAATCTTATGGTCGTAATCCTCCACATTAATGAGTGCGAAATAGGCGACTGACACCGTTCGCTCAACGGGATCGCGCTGGGGACTTCCGAATGTGTAAAGTTGTTCGAGGTAAATGTCGGTGAGATTGGTCAATTCAAACAGGATGCGGGACGATGCGCCTTCGAGGCTTTCGTCGGGTTGTACCCAGCCGCCCATAAGCGACCATGTGTGATGCTCGTCTTCAATGCCCCTTTTTACCAACAACAATTTGAGCTCTTCGCCATCAAAACCAAAAATGATAGAATCCAGCGCAACCAGACATTTCGTCTGGGCCTGGTATTGCTTTAAAATATCTAATCGCACAATTTAGAAATCCGCAAGTGAGTAGATTTGTTTTTAGTAATAAATACATTGAATGCCATTTACTACTCATTCCGTCAATACGCGGCCATTTTCACCAAAAAAGCCTTCAACGTCGCGATTTCCGCATCGCTGATAGCCGGGAAGTTGGCAATCCGGAAGCTGGTATCCTTCTCTTTGCCATAGCCGTTACCAAGCGTGATGCCCTCCCTTTTCGCAGCGCCTTTCAGCTCCGAAATCCGCTCTTTCGTTTCCCTGACGGCAATGACCGTATCGGAACGTACCGCCGTGTTTTCAACAACCAGCTCATAACCGTTTTCGAGCAGGAATGCATACCAATCGTGCGCGCGCCGGCGGGTCTGCTTGTCCGTTTGCTCAATGGCCGGGACCTGTTGCATTACCTTTCCGAGCAGATAAATACCGAGGATATTGGGGGTAAAGGGTGTCTGAAACTTCAAAAAGTTATCGCGTATAAACAGCAGGCTATTGTAATGCTTCCGTTCTCCCACCTGGATCGCCCGCTCGATAGCCTTCGGCGAAACGACCATCACCGCCAAACCGGCCGGTAATCCGAAACATTTCTGCACCGACGCATACCACACATCCGCATTCTCCCAGGGCAAGACCACCCCGGCCATGGAAGAAGTTGCGTCCACGGCGATCAGGTTATCGACTTTCTTACGAATGTCGAGCAGGAAGTCCTCGGGTATTTTGGTCCCGTTGGACGTTTCGTTATGCGTGACGCAAATCAGTTCATTGCGTGAAAACACAGCGGAACGGTCCATGAGCAACGTTTCGTTGAGGCCGAACGCCGCGTCGCTCGTCCGCAGCGAAATGCGGTGGGTATATTCCATCCATTTTTCGCCGAATGCGCCGTTGTAAATATGCAGGCTGGAATCGATGAGCAGCGATTGCGCGATGATTTCCCAGCATTCGGTGGCCGACGACACGAGGTACACTTCGTAACCAGCCGGAATGTCCAGTTTCGCTTTTAGGTCCGCGATCGTTTTTTCGAGCAACTGCATAAAGACCTCGCTGCGATGGTTGGCGCTGATCAAACCGCTGGCAAATGCCTCCGAAATGAATTGTTCGACCTCTGGATAAACCTTGCTGGGTCCTGGATAAAAGGTGATCATAGAATTTCGCTTTTGGTTTAAAACAAAACATCACAGGCCGGATTTAAATCCCAAACCTGTGATGCGAAATATAACGTAAAGCCGGAGTATCAGATGACAACACCTGACCAATATTCACCGCTCTTAACGAGCCGGCCCATCAGATAAACCCTTCGCGAACCATCGCCTTCTCCAACTTCTCGCCCAGTTCTTTCGACGCTTTCAGCAACGGCAAACGTACATCGGAGCTGCAAATGCCTTTGATTTCCAGACACTTCTTGATCCCAACGGGGTTAGATTCAATGTAAAGCAAGGTATCGAATTCCAGAAATGCGAGCTGCAATTTGGCAGCGTCTTTAAAACGGCCTTCGAGTGCAGCCCAGGTGAGTTCGCCGAATTCTTTCGGGAATGCATTGGCAATCACCGAAATAACGCCATGCCAGCCTACGCTCACCATGGTGGTCACGAGGTTATCATCACCCGAAAGCAGCAAAAAGTCCTCCGGCGCACGGGCAGCGAGTTCCATGCTTTGTTCGAGGCTTCCGCCGGCGTCTTTGATACCGATAATATTCGGATGAGCCGCCAGTTTCACGATCGTATCCGCCTTCATATTGATTACCGTGCGGCCCGGAACGTTGTATAAAAGTACCGGAACCGGCGAAGCATCGGCAATTGCCGTAAAATGCGCGATAATGCCTTCCTGCGTGGGTTTGTTATAATAAGGACAAACAGACAGGATCGCATCCACGCCGGTAAAATCGGTTTCCTTAATTGTATTCAGTACCGACTGGGTATTGTTGCTTCCGATACCGTAAACGATCGGCAGCTTTTTGTAGTTATTTTCGATTGTAAATGCCAGGATCTCACGCTTTTCCTTGGAAGTAACCGTTGGCGACTCGCCAGTTGTTCCTTGTACAACGAGGTAGTCGGTACCACCTTCCGTGACCAGGTCGATCAGTCTTTTCAGACCCGGATAATCAATCTCATTTTGTTCATCAAAAGGTGTGATCAGCGCCGCTCCTACCCCTTTGAAACGTTGGTCCAATGGCATTATTTACTTATATAATTGTTAGATTTTAAAACACAAAGTTAGCCTTCCGGGGCTATTTTCTTCACTTAATTTCCAATCATTGCTAAAAATTCTTCTTCGGAGATGATTGTAACGCCCAGTTTACGTGCTTTTTCGAGTTTGGAAGGGCCCATATTGGCGCCGGCGAGCAGGTAATTGAGCTTCCCGGACACGCCGCTGAGCACCTTTCCGCCGTTCGCTTCGATCTTCTCTTTCAGCTCGTCGCGCTCGAAATTCTCGAACACGCCCGAAATCACGAACGTTTTGCCGTCAAGCAAGTCGCTTTCGATCTCCACCGGCTTTTCATCGCTTTCCATTTGCAAACCGGCGCGTTCCAGTCGCTCAACGAGCATTTGATTTTCCGGCACGCTGAAAAACGATTCGATACTCAATGCAATGCGCCCGCCGATTTCGGGCACGGCGGTGAGCTGCTCGTAAGTTGCCGCCCGCAATGCGCGCATGGATTTGAAATACGCCGCGAGCTTTTCGGCCACCGTTTGTCCCACAAAGCGGATTCCCAATGCGAAAAGCACGTTTTTGAACGGCACGGTCCGCGACACCTCTATGCCTTTCAGGATGTTTTCTACCGTTTTTTCCCTGAAACTGATCTTTTTCAATTTGCCCGTTTCTTCGTTCAGCAGGTTCTTTTCGAGGCCGAGCAGTTTGTCGTGATTGAGGTCGTACAGGTCTGCGGGTGTGCGCACGAGGTCCAGGTCGAAAAGCAACTCGATTTTACCTTCGCCCAAGCTTTCGATATTCATTGCCTTTCGGTGAATGAAGTGCTCGATGCGGCCTTTCAGCTGCGGCGGGCAATGGCTGTCGTTGGGACAAAAGAACGCGACTTCACCTTCGTTACGCTGCAATTCGTGGCCGCATTCGGGGCAATGCGTGGGGAATATTACCGGTTCGGTTTCGTAGTTTTCTCGTTGCGAAACGTCCACTCCTGTGATTTTAGGGATGATTTCGCCGCTTTTTTCAACAAACACCGTGTCGTTGAGCCGCACGCCCAGCCTTTCCAGCTCGTTGGCATTGTGCAGGGTAGCACGTTTCACCCGCGTGCCCGACAAATGCACGCCTTTAACCTGATTATAAGGCAATGCCCGCTCCGAAAGGTCGCAAAGATTGGCTACCGGCGTCACCGCGCCCGTCCGCCCCACCTGGTAGGTCACCATCCGCAGCACGGCGGGTTTGTTCTCCGCTTTGTATTTGTAAGAAATCGCCCAGCGCGGGCTTTTGGCTGTAAATCCAAGCTCCCGCTGCTGTTCGAACGAATTGATCTTAATCACAATACCGTCCGTAGCGAGCGGCAAATGCGCCCGTTTCTCCTCCCATTCATGAATGTATGCAATCACCTCGTCGATCGTAGAAACTTTCTTCCAGCCCGGCGACACGTTAAAACCCCACGATTTCAGCGCCAGCAAACTTTCCTCATGGCTTTTGAAAAATGCATTATCCGATAAAAACGAATAAATGTAACTATCCAGCCCGCGCCGCGCCGCCTCCGCCGAATCCTGCAACTTGAACGAACCCGACGCGGCATTGCGCGGATTGGCATACTGGTTTTCACCCAGCGTTTCCATTTCCTCGTTCAGTTTCTGAAATGACGAAATGGGCATAAAACCCTCGCCCCGGATCTCGAAAACAGGCGGAATGCCGTCCGCTTTCACGCGGAGTGGCAATGAGCGAATAGTCTTTACATTGTTGGTGATCTCGTCGCCGCGTGTGCCGTCGCCGCGCGTGACGCCGCGCACAAGGACGCCGTTTTCGTAGGTAAAACTGAGGGAAATACCGTCGAATTTGAGCTCGCAAATGTATTCGTAAGCCTCTCCATCCAGCCCGCGGCGCACGCGGTCGTCGAAACTGCGGAGTTCGTCTTCATTATAGGTATTATCGAGCGAGAGCATCGGGTACCGGTGGTACACGGCATTAAATGACTTTGTGACCGTCCCGCCGACGCGCTGCGTGGGTGAATCGTCCTGCCGGAACTGCGGGTATTCGCTTTCCAGGGCTTGCAGCTCTTTGAGCAGCTGATCGAATTCGTAATCCGATATTTCCGACACGCTATCCTGGTAGTAGCGGTCATTGTAGTAATGCAGCTTTTCTGAAAGCTCCTGGATTCTCTGTTCGGGATTCATAGTGGTCACGGCGGCTTTAATGATTCGGCCCAAATTTAAGATTTAATTCAAATTTTGAACGTGGAGTTGTTGCAGTCATTTCCGATTGAAAACCCAGGAATGTCAGTTGAACATTGGGCTTTGCGATACCCTTTCAGAAGCAAGCCCACTTTGTATTTTGGTCAAAAAACCGAAGCATCCATGAAAACTATTATTGACGGAGCAGTTTCCATTAACAAAGAATATACACAGATTATCAACGGCAAAGAAATTGATTTGCCATGCCCGAAAATGCCGCATCAGCGAGCCATAACACAGCTCCTGTACGTACTTTACGATCACTTGAAGACCCATCAATTGGGAACGCTTTGTCGTATCCCTTACGACGTAATCTTTAAAGAAAACTTCAATGTCCTCCAACCTGATTTATTTTTCGTATCAAAAGAGCGTGAGAATATTTTGCAGGAAGCGGTTCACAGCATGCCTAAGCTTGTCATCGAGGTTGTTTCACCTGAAATGCATTACATAGATACTGTCGTCAAAAAAGACATCTACGAAAGCTACGGCGTACCCGAATGCTGGCTCGTTTTGCCGGAAAAAATTGGCATTGAAATATATGCCCTGGTCAATGGCCGTTAAGCATTGTCGGGATCGTACGCCAATGACGACCTCGTACGCTCGCAAGTGCTTGACAGCCTTTCATTTCCCGCGAATGCAATCAATGGATAACCCGCATTGCCCATAAATTCACTAATTTCGGCCCTACGAATCAATCTAGCACCTGATTTTCATGGCTGAAATTGCCCCTTCCATACTCGCCGCGGATTTTGCGAACCTGCAACGCGACGTCGAAATGATCAATAACAGTTCCGCAGGTTACATTCATGTGGATATCATGGACGGCATGTTTGTGCCGAACATTTCATTCGGGTTACCCGTGTGCGAAGCCATTCACCGGCATGCCAAAAAGCCGCTGGATGTGCACCTGATGATCGAGCAGCCCGACCGCTACCTCGAAGCATTCCGCAATGCGGGCGCGTCGGGGATTACGGTACATTATGAGGCTTGTCCGCATTTGCACCGCACGATCCAGCACATTAAAGAGCTTGGTGCGGAACCGGGCGTGGCGCTCAACCCGCATACACCCGTGGAAGTGCTGAGCGAAATCATGGGCGATGTTTCGCTCATCCTGATCATGTCCGTGAACCCTGGTTTCGGCGGGCAGAAATTCATTGAGAATACATATAAGAAGATCGCGACGCTCGACCGTTACCGCAAAGAATTTGGCTACAATTTCAAGATTGAGGTCGATGGCGGCGTTAATCTCAACAATGCCCCCCGACTCGTACGCGAAGGTGTCGATATCCTGGTGGCCGGAAGCTTCGTTTTCACGTCGCCCGATCCGGCAAAGACGATCGCCGAGCTGGGCAATAGCTAGCACCCATTGAGCCGACACCAATGAAAATTTCCAGACCGCTGACCATCCATCCGTTGGTCGCCAGATCGCTGATCTGGGTATTGCTCCCCTGCGTACTGTCGTTCGGTTTCACGTTTCGGGGCACCGATCAACCCCCGGCCCGGTTCCCGTTGAAGATCAGCCCGAGCGGAAAGCACCTTACCGACAACAACGGCACGCCGTTCCTGATGGTGGCCGATGTGGCCTGGCAAATGCTCCGGCGCCTCAGCTACACCGAAGCGGTGCAGTACATGGATATTCGCAAGTCGCAGTCGTTCAACACGTTTCTCGTGCATTTGCTGCCTGCATTGCCTAACCAGCGGAACTTCAACAAGATTGCGCCGTTCCTCGATAATAACGACCTCACCAAGCCGAATAAATCCTATTTCGATTACCTGGAAAAAATTGTGATAGCAGCCCGTGAGCGCAACCTGGTGGTAGGCATTGTGGTATCGCGGCAGAGCTGGAACACGGCTTTTGATACACAAAAAGAGGAAGCCTGGAAAAGCTACGGAACTTATGTAGGAAAGCGTTTCTCGAAATATGCCAATATCATCTGGATCGTCAGCGAGGAGGAATACCAGAGCGCTTCCCAGTTCAAGGCCATTTCCGAAGGCATCCGTTCTGAATCCGACGGGCAGATCCTGGCGTCGCTCAACACCTGCTCGCCCACGAGCGTGAACGACAATTCGCCCAACCATTCGCAACTCAAATTCATCATTCCCGACTCCACGGTAACTCCTGCGGAATATGCCGCATTGGCCAACTGGCAGAAGAATTCAGCCGAAGCCGCATTAAGGCCCTTCCTCATCGCGAATTCGGAATTCCCGAAGGAAATTACTGACCAGTCGACGCTCATCCGCAACCAGGCCTACCAGTCCATTCTCAGTTCCGCCGCCGGCTTTTGCCACATGAGCACGATTAAGAATTTCAATCCGACCTGGAAAGTGAATATCACCAAGGACGGCGCGGAATACATTCACCAGCTCGTGAAAATCCTCAAAGGCATTCCGTGGGAATATATGCAGCCCGACGAGCCCGATTTGCTCCCGGATTCGGTCGATAAGGCCGAAATAGGCATTGTTTCATTGTCTAACAAGAAGATGGCGATGCTCTACATTCCCACTTCCCGGCCGGTCCGGCTCGACCTCAAACATCTGGAAGGCACCGTATTCGGGGCTGTGTGGTACAGTCCGCGGACCGGCAAGCGGTGGAACGGCAAAGATTTGAAACCGGATGAAGAAGCGATCGTCCAGCCGCCCGATTCGCAGCCGGAATGGGACTGGATTCTCCTGATCGGCGCCAAGCAGTAGGATTGACATTTTTTTGTATTATCATTATATTAACAGATATTGAATAGCCCGGCCGGTATCTGATCACCCCATGCATTTGACTTTTAGAAAATATCTTTTTGGCTTTCTCACGGCGGTAATGCCGCTTTCCGCATCCTGCCAGGAAGTGTTGTGGGCAAACAAAGTCCTGGGTTACTCGTCCGAATACCGCCCGTCGCAAATAGGCCACGCCTACCGTTCCAAACAAATTCTGGGCGTACCGAGCAAGCTCCCCGATTTCGGTAACAGCCCATGCGCATGGTCGCCGGCTGATCCGGACGGTCGCAATGAAGAGTGGATTAAGGTCGGTTTTGCAAAATCCATTGCACTGAAACAGATCGCGATTGCTGAAAACTTCAATCCGGGAGCCATCGCGCGGGTGTATGCCTACGATGCTGCGGGCAAGGAATACCTCGTGCTGGAAAATCCGGCTGCCCAGCAGGCGGTGAAAGGAAGGATGCTACGCATTTTCCCAACCCAAAACATCCAGGCCAATGCGGTGAAAGTGGTGTTGCAGCCCAACAAAGTACCGGGTTTCAACCAGATCGACGCGATCGGTATTTCTTCGGAAACAGCGCCGATTGAGGCTAAGATCAACTTTACGGCCACACAGCTGAAAACCCAGAAGGAAAATATGGGCAAGGCGATCAACTCCAAAGGCCAGGAAGTGGCGCCCATTATTTCCCCCGATGGCAAAACGCTTTACTTTACACGGAATAATTTCGAAGGCAATATCGGCTCGCCGTCCCGCCAGGATGTGTGGTACTCGACGCTCAATGATAAAGGCCAATGGACGGATGCGTTAAATATGGGTTCCCCGATCAACAATGCAGGCGACAATGCGATTACGAGCATTTCAGCGGATGGCAAAACGATTTACCTCATCAATGAATACCGCCCCGACGGCAGCATGTATTTCGGATTTTCACGGTCGTTCAAAACCAAATCGGGCTGGGGTTTTCCGAAATCTTCCAAAATAACAAACCTGGTGGGGTCGGCGACGACGATCGAAATCACCGTCTCGCCATTCGAAAATGTGCTAATTATGTCCGTCCAGCGGGCCGATTCGGAGGGCGGGAAGGACCTTTACATTTCATTTCTGCAAAAAGACAACACGTGGTCCGAGCCGCGGAACCTGGGCAGCGTGATCAACACGGCCGATTACGAGGGGACGCCGTTCCTCGCATTGGACAATAAAACCCTGTACTTCTCTTCACAAGGCCACGCGGGCTACGGCGAGGGCGACCTGTTCCTTACCCGCCGCCTGGACGACACGTGGCTGAACTGGTCGACGCCCGAAAACCTCGGACCGGCCATTAACTCGCCACTCTGGGATGCATTTATCAACATTCCCGCTACGGGCGATTACGCCTATTTCAGCGCTAGCGACAAAGTTCTGGGCCAGGAAGATATATTCCGCATTCGAATGACGCCCGAAATCAAGCCGGACCCTGTGGCGGTGGTCAGCGGGAATGTATTTGAAGCGGAAACAACCAAACCGGTCAAATCCGAGATCACAGCGGATTTCAAAAACAGCAATAACACTTTCGCCAAAGCTAATTTCGACCCCGAAACGGGCGAGTACCGGCTCATACTGCCATTGAAGGAAGTTTACCGCATTTCGGCATCGGGCGAAGGCTATTTCCCAGTTTCGGAAGATATGGACCTGCTCGGAGACAACGCCTTCCGAACCATCCGCAAGAACATTTACCTGCACCCGATCAAAGCCGGGCAGCAGATCCGACTGAGCAACACCATGTTTTCCCAAAGCAGCGCGGAAGTGACACCTGCCTCGCTGGTGGAGTTGGATCGGATTGCCGAGACGATGCAAACCTACCCGACGATGGAAATCCTACTCGAAGGACATACCGACAACCAGGGCGAAGTGCAAAAGAATGTGAAGCTCTCGGCCGATCGCGTGGAGCAGGTCAAAAAATATCTTTTGTCCAAAGGCATTGACGGTCGGCGCATCCAGACCAAAGCCTGGGGACCGGCGCGGCCCATCGCCAGCAACCTCACCGAACAGACCCGGCAGAAGAACCGCAGAGTAGAGTTTACAATTCTTAAAATCTAAAAAATATCCTATAACGGGAAATTTCCTTATTTTCGCGGCATCTTGATATGTTCAATCGGAGCTTGTCTTTGCGGATAAGCGGAAACAGCCATCATCAGCGAACGCACTAATGTCTCCCAACCATACCAAAGAAACCCTGCAAACCAGGGGTATTCTCCTCCTCATTCTGATCGCCGGCCTTGCATTAAGGCTTTATCAACTCGACCGTTACAGTATTTTTTTCGACGAAGTGAGCACATTGCTCGTCAGCCAGGGAATAGTACTCGAAGGGGCGAACCAGAAAGAAGTCTTTTCGAGCGTTGAACTGGCAGATTCGTATTTCTGGAAAACGCCCGCGCACCCGCAGAAGCAAGTGCTCCGCACTTTTACCGCCAACGAACTTTATCATCCCAAAGCATTCACGCCCGCGGAATTCTGGGCGCCGAAGTCAATCGCGGATTATTATGAAGCGATGACGCGCAGCGACATCGGGAACAGTCCGTTCTATTACCTGCTTTTACACCCCTGGATTGACCTGATCGGCATTTCCGACTTTTCGATACGGCTGTTTTCAGTCATTTTCAGCCTGCTCATTATCGGTGTAACGTATCTTTTTGCAAGACGGTTTTTCGGCATCACCACCGGATTGATAGCAGCGGGCATCACGGCCATCGAGCCGTTTTTTATCGCTTACAGCCATCAGGCGCGCAACTATTCGCTCACATTCTTCCTGACGCTCACAGCTACTTATTTCTTTTTACAAATCATTGAAAACAAGCCGGAAAAACGGAATGTGATCTGGCTTTACGTCGGTTACATCTTATCGGCCGGATTGGGCCTGCTAAGCCATTTCCTCGTGATTTCGGTGCTGCTGGCGCACGCATTGTACGCTGTATTTTTCCTGAGAACGATCAAAGGCTGGATCAGGATGGCCATTGCGGCGGTGTTTACGCTTTCGGGTGTAACCTGGTGGCTGATGTTCGGAGGGGGCGTCTACACGTTGTCGTCGTTGCAGCACCAGGCGGAGAGATACCGGTACCAGGCCGAAACGGGCGGACAGGCTTTCGGCAATATCCTGCCTGCAACGCCTTTGAATGTCTTCAACAAATCGCTGCCGATTTTTTCCGATCTCATCCTGTTCACCAATGGCCTGGCCGATGCATTGGGCGGTAAGAAAAACGTGGCCGTAGCGTTGCTGGCGGCATTAATACTTATTTGCTGGTATCGTTTCAAGGACAAAATCAACACACCGGCCTGGCTTACTCCACGCTTTCCGTATCTGCTGATCATTTTCGTGGGTTTGTTTTACAATAACCACAAATTACAGTTCAGCATCCTCAGCGTCAGCCTGTTTGCATTATCCTTCATTCCCGATTTACACAAAAGCGCCGACCGCCAGCAGCGGGCGCGGCTCTGGATGTTGTACATGATGGCGCTCGTGCCCACACTGTTCCTCATCCTGATGTCGTTCAAAAACGGGCACACTTACGGGATCATGCAGCGGTATTCCGGGTTCTCATTCCCTTATGTGATCATCCTGCTCAGCCTCTTGCTGCAATTTTATACGACATTGCAGGTCGAGTTCCGGGTGCTGATATTCGTGTTCCTCGCCGCGCAGCTCTATTTTGTCGGGTTGAGATTACAGGAATTCTATGAAGACCGCTCACCGAAGTACGGCTATTTCGCCGTGCCACGTGTGCCGAATCCTTACATGGAAGCTGCAAAAAAGATCGAAGCGGCTTACCAGCCGGGCGACACTATTTATTACCCGGCACCGCGTTACGAGATCCTCTCCGAAATGGACCGGACATTCCTGCCCTATTCAATCCACGACGCGCAAATCACCAATCTGTACTTCCCCAAGGATGCGCAATATGTGCAGGTAATGGATATGAACCAGACAGAACGCATCTGGATCAAAAAGCAAGGGCGCAACGAGCCTTTGGAAATCATGAAATTGAAAGGCAAACGGTACGGATTTGAGTAAGCGGCGCGCTTGTTTTACCCGGGCTGTCCAATAAGATTTCGTATATTGCGGACTTAAAACCGGAGATTTGACCGTTATTTTGTAAGCTATTACTTACATCGACATACAACATCAGGCATGACAGCAGAAGAGATACTGAATGACCCTAAACAAATAAGCGGCGAACTTCGCCTGAAAATCCTGGGTCTTTACCATCAGGCCAATGCGGGCCATATCGGCTGTTCACTCAGCTGCATCGACCTGATGATCGCGGTCCTTTTCCTTGAAAAATCGGCCGACGATACATTTATCCTTTCCAAAGGGCACGCCGCCGCGGCGCTTTACGCATGCCTGAACACCCTGGGGGAAATTACCGACGAAGAACTGGCCACGTTTTACCTGGACGGCACCACATTGCCCGCCCACCCGGCCCCGCGCCAGTACAAAGGAATCCCGTTCGCGACGGGTTCGCTCGGCCACGGACTGCCCATCGCAACCGGCATTGCCCATGCGGCGAAGGTCGGCGGCGATGCAGCGTATTCGTTCACGCTGCTGTCTGATGGAGAAACCAACGAAGGCACAACCTGGGAGGCGGCGCATTACGCCATTCAGAACCAGCTGGACAACCTTTTCATGATCATCGACAAGAACGGCCTGCAAGGTTTCGGCACCACCGACAAGGTTCTGGGCGAAACGGCTTCGGTTGAAAAATGGAATGCGATCGGCTTCGAAACCGTGGAAGTGGACGGGCACGACATTGCGGCCATCAGCGCAGCCATTACCGGCCTGAAAAAGCACAAAAACGGCCTACCCAAAGCCATTATCGCCAACACCGTTAAGGGAAAGGGCGTTTCTTACATGGAAAACAAATTGGAATGGCACTATTTACCCATGAATAAAGACCAGTATGAGCAAGCTGCACTGGAAGTAAAAGAACGTTATCTTAATGAATTGACGAATGCTTGATCATTTACCGGTTTACCGCGATAAAATAGAGAAATTAAAAGGGCCAGTTTTTGTTTTCGGTGCCAGCGGCTTCATTGGCGCCAATCTTTTCAATGATATTTTCAAAATCCGGAAGGATTGCTACGCAGTCACGCACGACGCCACCAAAGCATGGCGCCTGAAACTGCTGAATGTACCTTTTGAAAACATCATTCACTGCGATATCCTTTCGGACAATTCGATTAAGGAAGTATTTGAAAAATACAAACCGCAAACCATATTCAACCTCGCTGCCTACGGGGCTTACAGCAAGCAGAGCAATGTGAACCTGACCTACGAGACGAATGTGCTCGGAACGGTGAACATCCTGCAAAACTGCTCGAAGGAGATGGTGTATATCCACGCCGGAAGCAGCTCCGAATATGGTTTCAACTGTACGTCTCCCAAAGAAACCGACCGCGTGGAGCCAAACAGCCATTACGCGGTTTCCAAGGTTTCGGCGGCGTATCTGCTGGAATATTATGCCAAAGTAGCCGGGCTGAAAACACTAAACCTTCGCCTGTACTCGATTTACGGGTACTGGGAAGAGCCGGACCGCCTGATCCCGCGGCTGATCGAGAATGCCCGTAAAAAGGGCCTGCCATCGCTCGTGTCGCCGGATATCAGCCGCGATTTTGTGTTTGTAGAAGACTGCGTGGAAGCGTTCCTGGATGCGGCATTGAATATCAACGACGAAAAGTCGGGACGCTCGTATAACATTGCTACCGGCCGGAAAACAACCATGGGCGACCTCGTGGAAGTGACCCGCACGGCGTTCGCGATTGCGAAAGAGCCTGAATGGGGCAGCATGTCCAACCGCAAATGGGACCTCGCCGATTGGTACGGCGACCCTTCGGCGTTTGAAAAAGACTTCGGCTGGGAAGCCAGAACATCGCTCGAAGACGGTCTGAAACGTTACAGCCAGTGGCAGGATGCCATTCAGTACGAGGCGCGCGTCATTCCCGCTTTCGAAAATCCGAAGCTCAATCCGGTCATCACGGCGATCATCGCGTGCTACAAGGATGCGCAGGCCATTCCGTTCATGTACGAAAGGTTGGTGAAGACTTTCAATGAATTGAAGGTGCGCTACGAGATCATTTTTGTGAACGACAGCTCACCGGACAACCAGGAGGAGGTGATCAATGCGATTTGTGATAAAGACCCTAATGTAGTGGGGATCAGCCACTCGCGAAATTTCGGATCGCAGTCGGCATTCCTGAGCGGGATGGAGATCGCTACCGGCGATTGCGTGGTGCTGATGGACGGGGATTTGCAAGATCCGCCTGAGATTATCCCCGCATTTTACGAAAAATGGATGGATGGCTACGACGTCGTGTACGGCGTTCGCGTGCAGCGCGAGATGAAGCCGCATATTCATTTCTTCTACAAATCGTTTTATAAGGTGTTCCAGGGGCTGAGCTACATACCTATCCCGCGCGACGCAGGCGATTTTTCGATGATCGACCGGAAAGTGGTGAAAGAGCTCGTGGACCTGCCCGAAACGGAACAATTCCTGCGCGGGCTGCGTGCCTGGGTTGGTTTTAAACAAACCGGCGTGCCGTATGTGCGGCCGGAAAGGATGTTCGGCGTGTCCACCAACAACTGGACGAAGAACATCTGGTGGGCCAAAAAGGCGATCTTCTCATTTAGTTTCGCGCCATTGGAACTGATGAGTTATGCGGGTTTCGGCCTCACGGGCTTGTCCATTCTGGGGATCATCTGGCAAATATTCGCCAAGTTTTTCTTCTTCCCGGATACGCCACGAGGCCTCAGCACCGTCATTATCCTGATCGTTTTCTTCGGCGGATTAACGATCCTCGGCATTTCGTTTTTGGGAGAATACATTACCAAGATATTTGAAGAGACCAAGAAACGGCCGAAATACATCCGCACCAGAATACGCCGCGGCCCGAAAGCCTATAAAACGGCCGACGAGATCCGCGCTCTGGTGAAGCAATTGAGAAAGTAGGTATTTTAAGTTAAGACAATAACCGGCCACGGGCCCACTTAACGATGAGAAAGGAATTTTCAACAGCCATAGAAGAGCTTGCCGTAGCGGACGAGTCCATTATTTTTATCACCGGCGACCTCGGATATAATGCATTGGAAAACTTGCAGGCCAAAATGGGCAAGCGGTTTATCAATGCGGGCGTTGCCGAGCAGAATATGGTGGGCGTAGCGGCCGGTTTTGCGCATAAAGGCTACAAGGTTTTTTGTTACAGCATTGCGCCATTCATCGTCTACCGCTGTCTCGAACAGTTTCGTAATGATGTATGTTTCAATAACTTACCAGTATTCCTGGTGGGCAACGGCGGCGGCTATGGCTATGGTATCATGGGCAGCAGCCACCACACGATCGAGGATTTGGCATGCCTGAGCGGACAGCAGAATGCGCAGATGTGGGTGCCGGCTTTTGCCGACGAGGTAGGACCGGTGGTGCAGCAGATCGTTGCCGACGCGCGGCCCGCTTATTTGCGTCTCGGAGCCGGTAAAACCGCGCCGGCAAACAGCTACGCAACAGGCTCATTTAAAGTCCTTCATCAGCCTGCGAATGCCGAAATTACGGTTTTTGCGCTGGGGCCGGTGGCTAACAATGTGCTTTCCGCGCTGGGTCTTTCACCCGAAATCGCTGACAAAGTGAATGTAGTGAGCGCCCTGCATTTCCCGCTGGAACTGACAGACGAACTTCTTGCATTGGTTAAAAAGGCCCCTGCCCTGCTTGTGGCCGAAGAACACATCAGCACGGGGGGCCTCGCGCAGCAGCTTTCAGTTCAATTACTTGAAAAAGGCATTTTTCCGACGGTTTTCAAAAGCCTCAAAGCGGAAGGCTATCCCAATGGCCGCTACGGCAGCCAGGCTTACCACCAGAAACTTTCAGGCCTTGACCCGGATTCGATCCTGTCGAGCATCAGCCAACTAATGATCACGGCATGACAAAAAAGGCTTTTACCATTATTCTGAGCCTGATCCTGCTGTTACCCGTCGCTATTTATTTTACGGTCTGGGATTACTATGCCATCAATATCCCCAAGTGGGACGACCATGCATTGAAGACGTTCATCGTCGAGTACGCGCAGGCCGGTGACTGGCAGGGAAAAATCCGGGCACTTTTCAAACAGCATAACGAGCACCGCATCGCGCTTACGCGCCTCTTCGCGTGGATCGACTATGCTGTTTTCGGGCAACTCAACTACCGGCATCTCATGACCGCGGGCAACCTGCTGCTCCTCGGTGCGATTCCGCTATGGTATGATTTGCTGAAAAAGAACAAAAAGCCGCTTTTCGCGCTGGTACCCATCCCGTTCTTGTGGATGACGCTGGCGTTTTGGGAAAATATGTACTGGGGAATGGCCGCTGTGCAGAATCTGGGCGTGGTAACGCTCGTGCTCTGGACATTATACCTGGTTATTAACCCCAAAACGCTGCCATTTGCCATTGCCATCATCCTGAGTGTAATCACCGTGCTCACAAGCGGAAACGGGCTGATGGTGCTGCCGTTGGGAGCCCTGCTGCTTTTCCTGGCCGGTAACAGGAAGCGGTTCGCATTGTGGATCGTCATCAGCATTGCCGAAATCTTCTGCTATTTTTATTGGTATACCAAACCGGAATCCAACCCGGAATCGAAGGCGGGCATTTTGCAGCTGGCCAAAGGCTACATGGCATTTTTGGGTTCGTTTGCCGAATCCATTCCGGTGCTTGACCACTTCAAGGTATGCCTCTTTCTGGGTGTCGTGCTGTTTTTGGTCGCAGTTTCCATTGCGTCCACCACGCTTTTCCGCATTGTCAGGAATAAATATTCCGTCAAGTTTGAGCGTACGACCGATCTGTTCTGCCTCGGCGCGATCTTGTTCATTTTGGGGACCGCATTGATCGTCGTGTACACCCGGGCCGGTTTCGGGCTGGAAGGATTGATTACCAGCCGGTACAAAATCTACTCCGTGCTCCTGCTGATCATCGCTTACATTTACGTGGTAGTGCCCATCCGCGGCAGCTTCCTATCGCCTTACATTACGGCGATAATCGCGTTGGCCGTGACATTCAATGTGTTCAGCTACCATTATCACCTCGTGGATGCGTACAATCTGCGGAAGCAGCTGGTGACGTCGCAGTTCAACTGGACCTATACCGATAAATCGCTGAAATACCCCGATGACACTTCATTTGAAGCAAATATCGTCGAGAAAACGCCGGTCATTTACGACAAATGGCTCTCGCTCATTTCCATCGCCGACCGGCAGAATTTCGCCGGCAGCTCGCGCGGAATGGTGAATTTGTATGATAAAACAACTTTTACGACCGACACGGCGTCCATTAAGGTAAGCAACACGACGTTCACCAGCCAGCGCTTGCAGGATAGCGGCGTGTATGTGCTCCTGAGCTCTGATGAATGCTTTTACATTTTCCCGGCCTTGCGCACCCGCAACACGAGCCGCAAGCAGTTGTTCCTGAAACAGTATTATTTTGCTCCAGGCTTCTATGCCGACATTCCGTTTTCGGAAATGCAGAAGGGCAATTACAAGGTTGCGCTGATTCATCAGCAGGGCGACCAAACCGGCATTTTGTTCAAAGACCAGCGAGTGACGGTCAAAGAAACGCATAAAAAAGAAGTGAAAGTTAACTGGTAACCATGCGCACCAATTCGGAAGGACACATTATTCAACTTGACGGCGTGCGCTTCATTGCAGTGGGATTGGTACTGCTGGATCACCTCATCGTAGAAATCAACATCATCCCATTCGGGGCGCTGGGAGTGACCATTTTCTTTGTACTGAGTGGTTTCCTCATTTCACGCATTCTCCTGAAAAGCAAGGAAAAAACGTACGGAACGCCGGGCGGTTTCAAAAAATACCTGCGTAAATTCCTCATTCGCAGGACGATCCGTATTTTTCCTGTTTATTACCTGATTATCGCCCTGCTGTTCATCTTCAATGTACCGCCCGTGCGCGACAATCTCGCGTGGCTCGCATTGTACGGGACCAACATTTACATTGCCCTGCACAAAACCTGGATGGGCTCGGTGGACCATTTGTGGTCGCTGGCCGTGGAAGAGCAGGTTTACCTCTTTTTCCCGTTCCTGATATTCTTCATTCCAAAAAACCGGCTGGTGCCTGTGCTAGGACTGATGGGCGTTTTCAGCATTCTGCTGCGTGCCTACATCTTTTACTCGGGCCGGATTCCGGGTACGAACTTCGTTACAATGGGTGAATGGACGGTCGCGTACGTTTCCACACCCACCTGTTTCGATTCCTTCGCACTAGGCGGGCTTATGGCCTGGATGCAGCTGTACAAGAATGAATTGTTTGTTAAATTTTTCGACAAATCGTGGCCGGTGCTGCTGGGGCTGCTCGGCTGGGTGCTGGTGCAATGGTGGGCCAAATCGCTGGCGCAGCCGTTCAACTTCCCCTACGTGGTGTTGGACAGAACCATGTCGTCCATTTTCGGGTTTATGCTGATAGGACGCTCTGTGATGGGTTTCAGGGGTTGGATGGCGGCGTTCCTCGAAAATCCGGTATGTATTTATTTGGGAAGAATAAGCTATGGCCTTTATCTGTATCACAACTTTGTCTACAACCACTTTCACAGTGGCCCCATGCACCCGACGGTCAGGCTTTTCAGGAAAATCTATCAATATGTCCCCGTTCTCGAAGGCAATATCGCGTTCGAAGCAACGGTGGTAGTAGCGCTCACTGTCTTAGTGGCATCGGTGTCGTGGCACTTCTTCGAAAAGCCGATTAATGCCCTGAAAGACAAGTACGCTTACTAAATAATAATACCCCATAGCCCGGTTACAGGCTTTATTTATTAATTTCGCGCAACCATACCAAATACGCTTTTGCATGTCATATCTTCTGAGTATAGTAATGCCCGCATACAATGAGCAGGATTGTATCGAAAAAGTAGTTTATAATTGGACCTCCTTCCTCAAAACCAAATTCCCCAACGATAACACTACCCTGATCGTCATCAACGACGGATCGAAAGACAATACGAAAGCGTTACTGGATGAGCTGGACAAGAAGATCGACAATTTGACGGTCGTTCACCAGAAAAACGGCGGACATGGCAATGCGGTCGTTAACGGCTACCGCAAGGCGCTGGAACTCGGCTCGGAATATGTGTTCCAGACCGACAGCGACGACCAGTTCGTTTCCGAAGACTTTGACAAACTCTGGGACAAGCGTTCCCAATCGCAATTCATACTCGGCTACCGCCAGGTGCGGCACGATGCCGGCGTGCGCCTCTTTATCACGAAATTTCTCCGCGGCACGATCTCGACTGTGTATGGCACATTCATCATGGACAGCAACATTCCGTTCCGTCTGATCAAAGGGACATTCCTGCAAAAACTGATGAACCAGCTGCCCAACCCGGAGCCGTTCGCACCGAACATCTTCCTGGCTGTGATGGCGAAAAAATCGGGACAGGAGCTGTTCGACATCCCTATCACCCACAAAGACCGGGAAACCGGCACCGTTTCGATTGTGAAATGGAACCTGTGGAAAGTTTGTATCCGAAGCTTTAAAGAACTCTTGCGGTTTCGCCTCGAACTGAATGGTAAAGTGAAAGCGATCCGCGCTTAAAAAACAGGCTTGTGTCGAAAAAAAAACTGATTGCTATCCTGCTGATCGTCATTCTCGCATCGGCAGGATATTTCCTGTTCAAATGGTCGAGGGGCTCGTCGGCAGCCTGGCAATTCATCCCGTCCAATGCCGTTGTGGTAATCACCAGCGGGCATTTGCAAGATTCGGCCTACACGGCCACCGAAGCCTCCCTGGACCTCAAACGCCTTCCGCTTCTCGACATCGCCAGCGATAACCTGACGCTGCTGAACCTGCTCACGAAGGACCCTAAGAAGCTCAAAACATTCCTCAAAGGCAAAGACCTCTCCTACTCCTACCACCCGCGCACCAGCACGGAATGGGGGGTGATCATGTACATTCCCGTCACCGAGGAAGAAACCAAATGGCTCGCCAGCCCCCAGCACGCCAATATCCGCCTGCTGCACCACAATTTCCAGGACCACCGCATTACCGACGCCATCGACGCCAATTCGCGGCCGTTGTTTTCCTATCTCGTCAAAGACCATTTCCTGATCGTAAGCTACTACGGCGACCTGATTGAAGATGCCGTGCGTGCCTCTTCGCTCAATATCAGCTCGTTCAGGCTGCGTTCGCGCTTTTCGAACATCAACGACTCCGACTACGGCACGAGCATTTACCTGCGCACCGACGCCTGGAAGTCCGTCATGTCGATGGAAAATGTGGCTACGCTAGCCGAGTTTGGCAGGGCATTCCCGGTTTACCAGGATTTTCACATTGAAAAAACGGAAAACAAAGGAAACCTGACCATCAAATCGGATGGCGCGGATGCGCCGGATTATTACCTGGCCGACCTTCTGAAAGACAACCCGGGCACGCCGTTCATCGGCCACAAGCATATTTCGCAGCAAACGTCATTTCTGTACCGCACAGCGGCCTCCGATAAAGCTGCATTCAAAGCCGCATTTTCGAAATGGCACAAAAAATACAAATCCCCGGCCTGGGACAAGCTGAACTATTACATTGCCGGAGAAAGCAATCTGCTGATCGACAACATCGGTTCGGAGTTTGTGCTATGCCAATTGGAAGAGAACAACAGCATTACCGACGGCAAAATCCTGCTGGCTGAGTTCTCCAACTATGACAAACTACGCCCGGTACTGCAAAAACTCGCGCGCCTTGCCAATCAGGAAAGTAACGTATCGGCGGATCAGTACCAGGGTTACGACATTTACTCCGTACCCATTGCCGAGCTGCCGTCGGGCTTGTACGGGCCGATGTTTACAGGATTTCCGCGCAGCTACATTACTTACGTGGCGCCCTACCTGGTGATCAGCAACAATTCGCAGGTTTTGCAGAACTACATTGTCGACTACGAAAACCAGATCACCTGGCAGCAATCGCCTGAATACGACAGCGTGCTCACCAACGTGAACAATGAGGCGCAGCTCTCGATGATCGTAAACCTTCGCAAGGCACAGTCGGGCGAAGAAACGCAGGTGAGCAAAAAATACAGCGACCTGACCGCCAAAATGGAGTCCATCACATTACAATGCCATTTCGAAGGCAGCGAGGCCTATCCCGAACTCACATTCCGCCCGAAAAAGCGGCAAACGGCAAGCAAGGTACTCAACCGGACGTTTCTGAATATCGACATTGAGTGGCCGGATATTTACGATTCCGAACTGGCCGCATTGCAAAACCCGATCGACGGAAGTTCGGAAATATTGCTCACCGACAAGGAACACAAGCTGCTTCGCACCAACAACCTGCGCGAAGGCAAAACCGAAGAAATAGCGAAACTGAACGGCCCGATCGCCACGGCTGCTTACAAGGTGGATTTCCTTAATATCGGCCGCCAGCAGCGCATTTTTGCGACCGATCGCACCGTGTACGCGCTCGACGAAGACGACTCGACGAACGTCTCCACTTTCCAGGCGCATTTGCCCGGACAGGACGCGATTTCGGCATTATACCTGATCGACGGCGGCGAGGACGGCAGTAACCGTTTCATTTTGAAAAGCTCGGCGGAAGAATTGTTTGTGTGGGAAAGCGTGACGCGCCCCCTCAGAAAGCTGAACCATTCGGTCCGTTTCGACAAAATCGTGGGCCCGGTGGTGGCGCTTAACCAGATCGGCAACCGCGGCTTCATTGTGACGCAGCAGAATGGGAAGATTTACCTGCTCAAAGAGAATGGGACGGTAAGGCCCGGCTTCCCGGTGGATATCCTTACACGTGCGGAAAGCCCGTTCACTTGGGCGCAGGACCCGCAAACCGGCCAGCCCGAACTTGTGGGAGCGAGCGTTTCGGGCGAGCTGATCCGCATTAGCCTCGACGGAAAAGTTACTTCGCGGAAACAATTGCTCCGCCCCGAGCCCGGGTCGCGCTTCCGCATTTTGTTCGATCGCAATTCGCTGGATTGGATACTTGTGCGGTCGGTTAACTCAAAAACCGCTATTATTACCAAAGAAGGCCGCGAGTTGTTCGAAATCAAGGATATTTTGCCCAATGCGGTGATCCGATACCATTTCTTCGGGGTGGACAACCGGTTTATCACGATCAAATCGGGCAGTTATTCGACGGTTTTTGATGTCAACGGCAGACGGCTCGGCGACAAGGCTATCCCTTCGGAAATGCCCGTGCAGCTGACATACCAGCCCGGTTATTACAAATTATTGATATTCAGCCGATCGGAAAAGAAAATACAGGTCTGGTCGATCAAGTTGAGATAGTGCTATGAAAATTTTAAGATATGTCGTTCTGGCGATCGGTTGCCTTATCTGGATTGTGGGGCTGAGCCCGTCCATTTTGCCCTGGCTCTGGAAGGAGCAGGTTGTGGAAGATGGCTACCAGTACGGTGATTTATATAAACTTTCCACGCTTTCGGAGTTCCGCGACCCACGCAGGCAATGCGCCGGCTACACGCCGCCCGCCAGGCCGCAATCGGCCAGAAAAGTGCATTTGTACATTATCGGCGATAGTTTCACGGAAAAAGGCCGCGTAGCCAAGGCCGATTTCGCAGTGGATGAATACACCTACGTGCACCTGTCCGAATTTCTGCATATCAAACTGGACACAAACGAGCACAATATCCTGCTGATCGAATCCGTGGAGCGCCATTTCCGCCAGCGGCTATCGTCGCAGCTAACCGTGCTGGTGCCCGATTCGGCGACGTTCATTGAACGGGTAGGCCCGGGCAAATTCATGCACCGCCTCGACGAAGCCTTCAAAGGATCGCACACAGCCGACCGCCTCGATGGTTTTTTGTTCCAAAACGACCTTGCATTACGTGTAAAAGAATGGAAATCCGACTTTAATCACCGTCTGTTCGACCGGGAGGCCTCGGGTGTAACGCTCGTGAACAACGACCGCGACATGGTGTATTACATGGATACCGACACGTCGGAGATCACGTCGTCGTTCACGCCCATTCGCCCTACCGAGCTCGACTCGGTGATGAACCACCTTGAAGCAAGCCGCCATTTCGCCGATTCACTGGGCTTCGACAATGTGATATTATCCATTATCCCGAACAAGGTTTCAGTCCTCAGCCCGGAATACGGGCCTTACAATCATCTGATTGAAAAAGTATATCAGAATCCAAAATTAGGCATGCCGTACATCGACGTACTCCCCGATTTCCGTCGCCTGGGCCGCGCGGCTTATCTGAAAGGCGATTCACACTGGACCTGCGAAGGTCAGACGATCTGGTTGAACAAGGTCAATGCGATGATCAACCGGATCGTTTCCGGACCGTCGTCCTAGGCCGGGGCCTCTTCTTCGTCGGGAAGGCGGTTGGTGAGCTTGCCTACGGTGAGACCTTGCACGATGATCGAGAACAATACTACAAAATAGGTAATCGCCAGCAGCACGTCCTTGTTCAGCTCCGAGTCGATTGACAGCGCCAATGCAATGGACACGCCACCGCGCAAACCTCCCCACACCAATATCGTAATCGACTTCTTACCGAAGCGCGTTTTGAAGGGAATCAGTCGCACTGGAATGTAAATGGATATGAACCGTGCTGAAAGTACCACGACAATTGCCGCTAAGCCCGCCCAGCCGTATTGCTTCAGATCCGGGATGAGCAGCAGCTCAAATCCGATGATCATGAAAAGGATCGCATTCAGGATTTCGTCGATCAGCTCCCAGAATTTATCAATATAATCCCGCTCGGTTTCGGAAACCGCTCCCGGGTTTTTACCATAATTCCCCACCACCAAACCGGCCGCTACCATCGCCAGCGGGCCCGACATGTGCAATGCCTGCGCCGCCAAATGGCCGCCCATCACGATCGCAAGCGTAATCAGCACGTGCACATTGTAGCCATCCACCCGGTACATCATTTTGGAACCTAAAAAACCCAGCACCAAGCCGAGCAAAATCCCGCCTAATGCCTCTTTTACAAACAGCCCCACAATGCCCGTGAACGAAGTATTAACCTCTTCTCCCCGCGCCAGCGCAAGCATCAAAATGAAAACCACAACCGCCATACCGTCATTAAAAAGCGATTCGCCTGCAATTTTGGTTTCCAGCGATTTGGGAACGCCGGCCTGTTTGAGAATACCAAGCACCGCAATAGGGTCGGTTGGTGAGATCAATGCGCCGAAAACGAGACACTGGATCAGCGGGATGGCGATGCCGAATAATGGCAAAATGTAGAACATCAGGAAACCGATGACAAACGTGGAAATGACCACGCTCACCGTCGAGAAAATGATCACCGGCAGCCGTTGTTCCCGCAGGTCTTCCAGGTGCAAATGGATCGCGCCCGCAAAAAGCAGGAAGTTGAGCATGGCGCCCATGAGGATTTCGGTAAGGTCCACACTCGCGATGAGTGTAGAAATGCGGATAAATGTCCGCGGAAATATGCTATCCGTCGCTATAAGCCCGAGCGAAACCATGAGCGCGATCACCATCACACCGATGGAAGGAGGCAGTTTCAGAAACCGGGAATTGAGGTAGGAAAATATCGCAGAGAGAACGATCAGGGCAGAAAATGAGTAATACAGCTCCATTAAAATATTTTTTAGGCTAACCAAAAATAACAAATTCCGGGCAGGCATTCAAGGCAAAGCAGGCAATCGGCATAAACTCTAATAGTATTCTAATTTGAAATAACTGTGTCAAAACGTGTCGGAAAGGCGATTTAAAAGCGCGGAAATCTGCTTGGATCAATTGTTTTCCTACATTCGTAATCCAAAGGTTGCCTTGTTCATCCATGCTTCGGCTTCATACTATGCAAACGATCCTGACGAGTTCAAAACCGTGCCTGCTCAGGCATTTATACGCGGTAGCAGCATTCACATTCGGCATGCTCGCCGCCCAAATTGCAAGCGCACAGACGACAAAACTCAAACCCGGTTTCGACAAAGCCGAATACCAGGAGCTCATTTACATGCACTCCCTGCTGTACGACACCACCATGACCCGCCGCGGAACGTTCCGGGTGCCGCGCCCCACACAATTTGATTCGGTTTACGCGTCGCCCGTGATGGGCCTCGACAACCGCTGGGGGCTTTGGCAAAATAAATCTTCGGTAGCGGCGATCAACCTCCGCGGCACCACGACCAATGCCGTCGGATGGCTGGAAAATTTCTATGCCGCCATGGTGCCGGCCAGCGGCGAGCTGCGGATCAGCAACGATTATACATTTAAATACCACCTGGCCGAGAATCCCAAGGCGGCCGTACACATCGGCTGGCTCGTCGGCACGGCTTACCTCGCCCGGGATATTGTGCCTAAAATCGACTCTTTGTATAAAAATGGCGTCAGAGACTTCCTCATCATGGGCCACAGCCAGGGCGGCGCGCTCTGCTACCTTATGACTGCGCATTTGTATTCGCTTCAAAAGCAGGGCACATTGCCTGCGGACATCCGCTTCAAAACTTACGCCAGCGCGGCGCCGAAAGTAGGCAACACCTATTTCGCCTATGAATATGAGCACCGCGTGGACGGAGGTTGGGGATACAATGTGGTCAATTCGGCCGATTGGGTGCCGGAGGTGCCGTTTACCGTACAGACATTGAGTGATTTTAATCAAACCAATCCCTTCAAAAACATCGAAGGTGTGATCAAAAAGCAAAAACTGATGGCGCGGATCGGTCTGCGGCACGCTTACAAGGGTTTGCGGAAACCGAGCGAAAAGGCGCAAAGCAATTATGAAAAATACCTCGGCCGGTATGCGGGGAAAATCGTTTCCAAAAACCTGCCCGAATACCAGTCGCCCGCATTCTACAAAAGCAGCAACTATGTCCGCACCGGCCCGACGGTCGTGCTGCTGGCGGACGAGGCCTATTACCAGGAGTTCAAGGATTCGAATGAGCAGGTATTTGTCCACCACGGCCTGCAACCCTACCTTCACCTGCTCGAACAATACCAGCACTGACATTTTCGCACGTTCATGCGCTACAAACTGACCTACCTCCTGCTGGCCATCGCATTCCACGCCACGGGCCAGTACCAGACCCGCTTTGAAAAAAGCGGCGGCAAACAAACGCCCACCTATGACGAAGGGATCGCATTTTACCGCCAACTGGCCAAAAATTTCCCGCAGGTGCAAATGCGCGAAAAAGGCCTTACCGACAGCG
This sequence comes from Dyadobacter fermentans DSM 18053, assembly GCF_000023125.1. NCBI lineage: Bacteria > Pseudomonadati > Bacteroidota > Cytophagia > Cytophagales > Spirosomataceae > Dyadobacter > Dyadobacter fermentans. Next base: position 6,153,376 of record NC_013037.1, on the reverse strand, counting down.
GGCGACCATTACACCTCGTGTTGTATTCCAAAAACAAGGTCTTTGATATTGCCAAACTGAAATCGCAGGGTAAAGCGATATTGTTCATCAACAATGCGATCCACCCCGGCGAATCGGATGGCGTGGACGCTTCAATGATGCTGCTGCGTGATATACTGGTTAACCCCGCGAAGTTCCCGGAACTGGACAACGTGGTGGTAGCGATAATCCCATTTTACAACATAGGCGGCGCATTGAACCGTAACAGCACTACCCGCACCAATCAGAATGGACCCGAAGAATACGGTTTCAGAGGAAATGCGCGTAACTATGATCTGAACAGGGATTTCATCAAGTCCGATACCCGCAATGCACGGAGCTTCGCCGCGATTTTCCACGAGCTCGATCCCGACCTGTTCGCGGACACGCATGTGAGCAATGGCGCCGATTATCAATACGTGATCACACTCGACTATGCGCAGAAAGACAAGCTAGGCGGGCCGCTCGGCGAATTCAATCACACGGTTTTCCTGCCTTATATGTACAAGCATTTGAAGGAGGCGGGCTTTGAAGCAACGCCTTATGTGAATGCCTGGGAACAAACGCCGGACAAAGGTTTTGTCCAATTCCCCGACTGGCCACGCTATTCTACCGGCTACGCGGCTTTGTTTCATACTATCGGCGTGATGACCGAAACGCACATGCTGAAACCTTACGATCAGCGCGTTAAGTCCACGTATGCTTACTTGCTAGGCAATATCCGGTTCCTGGCCTCGCACCGGAAAACGCTGTTGAAATTGCGTGCAGAAACGAAGGAAGCCGTCAAAAAGCAGGAAAAATTCGCGATCAGTTGGCAGGTTGATAAATCGAAACAATCGATGATTTCTTTCAAAGGCTTTGAGCCCGACTCTATTCCCAGCGGCGTGAGCGGATTGCCGCGGCTGCATTACGACCGGTCGAAACCATTTACCAAAAGCATTCCGTTTTACGACACCTACATCCCGCTCGTAGAAGTGCAGCGCCCGCAGGCCTACATCATTCCGCAAGGCTGGCATAACATCGCCGACCTCATGCGGCTGAACGGCGTGCAAATGAAGGCTTTTGAAAAAGACACCGCATTGCTGGTTGAAACATATTATGTTGAAGACCTGGAAACGCCCCGGCAGCCATTCGAAGGGCATTACTGGCACACGGCCGTGACATTAAGGACCGAAAAGCAGAAGCTGACGTTCAGAAAAGGTGACTGGTATGTGCCCGTAAACCAATGGACGAACCGCTACATCGTCGAAACGCTGGAACCGCGGGCCGTGGATTCGTTTTTCAAATGGAATTTCTTCGACACCATTTTGCAAGCCAAGGAGCATTATTCCGGCTATGTTTTTGAGGACCTGGCGGCGGAACTGCTCCAAAAATCTCCCGAACTGAAAGCGAGATTGGACGAAAAGCGGAAATCCGACCCGTCGTTTGCCCAAAACGGCCGTGCGCAGCTGGATTTTATTTATCAAAACTCGCCACACGCGGAAAAGGAATACATGCGGTACCCCATTTTCCGCGTTATGCGATGATCAGAAACGAAAGCCGAGGTTGAAGTTGAATTCTCCCGTGATTTCCATACCGGTGGTCCGGAAAGTGGACGACCGGAATTTTTCCTGATCGATATATCTTGCCCCGAGCCCGGCATTGAGGCCGATCTGGAAATGCTGGGTGATCTGGAAGTTTACGAAGTTGTTGACGAGCATCCCCATGCGGAAACGGTCGCGCTCCTCATCGCGGCTGGTGTACACGCCTGTCGAAGGGTCGAAATCCGTGTAGTTATTGAAGCGCTTGCCTACCCCGGCGAAGAGCGAGGGCCCGATGGCGTAGGTGACACGACGCTGCCCGAACGGGTACACTTTCAGCGTGGGCGAGAAGTAGTACATCTGGTCGCTCTGGTTGCGATCCGAGCCGACGGTGAAATAATAGGAATCCGGGAGCGTCATCGTCAGAGGCAGCAAAAGCCCGAAATTGCCGTTTTTATCGAGAATCCGCTCGTAGCTGAGCCCAAAACCCGGCCCGCTGTCCAATGCTTTGAATGGGGAAATGTCAATTTTATTCTTCCTGAACTGGTTGTCGTATTCCGGCGCTCGGCCTCCGCGGTCCCTGCCCCGGTCGGCGCTCCGGTCGATATTTCGTTCGCCCCGTTCGGTATTTCGTTCAGCACGTTTATCGAACCAGATCGTTTGCCCGTTTCCGAACTCTATCCGCAGCAGTTCGTTCTTCCTGACCGCGAAATTGGCGGCATCGGCCTCCTTGCTGATTTTGTATAAAACCTTGTCAACACCCACCTCCACGACTTTTCCTTCGATAATGGAGCCGTTTTTTCGCACGAGCACGTCCTGTGCGCGGAGCGTTGTGAAGAGGGATAAAAAGAAAAATGCGAGCGTAAGAATTCGAACCATAGAATAGTTGTGTTGATGGCTAATGAACAAATTTAGAGGAATAGTAACTACTTTTGCCAAGTATATCCACTGAACGTTTAAAAATAGAGTTCTGTTATACTCCTGGCCGCAAGGGCCGCAATATATTATTCAGGCTGCATTTGAGACGAAAAACTGAACCGGCAGCCATTAAAAAGACCAAATGACATTTCAGGATTTAAAACTCATAGAGCCCATTAAAAAGGCTCTCCAAGAAGAAGGATACACCACTCCCACCCCCATTCAGTCCAAGGCCATTCCCGTAATTTTAGAGACTAAGGATTTGCTGGGCTGCGCACAAACGGGCACCGGAAAAACGGCCGCATTCGCCATTCCGATGCTGCAATTGCTGCACGAAAACCCGGTAGGGAAATTTGAAAGAAGCCGTATCCGCGCGTTGATCCTCACGCCTACCCGCGAGCTCGCGATCCAGATCGGCGAGAGTTTTGCCGCTTACGGACGTTACACCCGCGTACGGCATACCGTAATTTTCGGTGGTGTAGGCCAAAAACCGCAAACCGACGCATTGGCAAAGGGCGTCGACGTGCTCATCGCTACGCCAGGCCGCCTGCTCGATTTGATCAACCAGGGCTTTATCAAGCTCAACCAGCTGGAATTTTTCGTACTCGACGAGGCCGACCGCATGCTCGACATGGGTTTTGTGCATGACGTGAAGAAGGTGATCAAGCTGTTGCCTGGCAAGCGCCAGTCGCTGTTTTTCTCGGCTACCATGCCGCCGGCGATCGTAACACTGGCCGGTACCATTCTGAGAAACCCGGTGAAAGTGGAAGTTACCCCGGTGTCTTCTACGGCGGATACCATTCGCCAGTCGGTGTTTTTTGTGGATAAATCAAACAAAAACTCACTGCTGCTGCACATTCTGCAAGACGAATCCATTGCGACAGCACTGGTATTCACCCGCACGAAACATGGCGCCGATAAAGTGGTAAAAGTGCTGCGCAAGGCCGGTGTGACGTCCGAGGCCATTCACGGCAACAAGTCGCAAACGGCTCGCCAGAATGCATTGAAAAACTTTAAGAACCAAACCACGCGCGTACTCGTGGCAACGGACATCGCCGCCCGCGGCATCGACGTCGACGACCTGACGCACGTGATCAACTACGAAATCCCGAACATCCCGGAAACCTACGTGCACCGCATCGGCCGCACAGGCCGCGCCGGCGCGAAAGGCATTGCATTGTCGTTCTGCGATAAGGAAGAAAAGCCGTATCTGAAAGACATTCACAAGCTCATTGCCAAAAACATTCCCGTGGTGAACGATCACCCATTTGCTGCGGTAAGACAGCCGGCTTAATGGAAAAGAAAACCTACGCCGATATCAACTTTCGGCAGGCGCTTGCATTGATCAATGAGCCCGGCGCCGTGCTGGTAGATGTGCGTGAGAATTGGGAGTTTGAAGAATTCAATGAGGGAGGAATCAACATCCCGCTGGCTGAGATCCGGGAAAAACGGCCGCTGGTTGCACCCTATCACACGATCGTGGTAATTTGCACGAATGGCGTACGCAGTAAAGTGGCTGCCATGGATTACTGCCGCGTTCCCGAATGGGCCGCCAAGCAGATTTACCATGTGAAAGGCGGCATTATCGAATCCGAATAAGCTAATGAAAAAGCCTCGCAGATTTTGCGAGGCTTTTTCATTTACACATTCAAACTTCCTTCGAACACACGCACCGCGGGGCCGATCAGGTAAATGTCTTTGAACTGCCCTTCGCCCGTTTCCTGGTATTCGACGGCCAATGTGCCTCCGATCGTTTCCACCGTTACCGGGCTGGGCCAGCCTTTGCGCAGGTGGGCGGATAGTGCGCAGGCGGTTACGCCCGTGCCGCACGAGAACGTTTCGTCCTCCACGCCGCGCTCATAGGTGCGCACGCTCAGGTGGTTGTCTTCGATCACCTCCACGAAATTGACGTTCGTGCCGCCTTTCGGGCCGTATACCGAGCCGTAGCGGATCTCGCTGCCGATGTTTACCACATCCGCTTCGTGGATATCGTCCACGTACGTCACATAATGCGGCGAGCCGGTGTTCATGAAATCGTATTCTTCATATTGCTCCACGCCATTCACATTCGACATCTTGAGGCGGATCACCTCGCCGGTTACAGTGGCTTCGTGCTCGCCGTCGACGGCTATGAACTTCGTGTTACCATCAAAAAGCCCGAGGTCGTTCGCGAAACGCACCACGCAGCGGCCGCCATTGCCGCACATGCTGCCCTCGCCGCCGTCGGCATTGAAATACACCATACGGAAATCGTATCCTTCGGCATTTTGAAGGAGAATGAGGCCATCAGCGCCCACCCCGAACCGGCGGTGGCAAATAGAGGCGATGAGCTCTTTGGAAACCGGGAATTGCAGATTGCGGTCGTCGACCATCACAAAGTCATTTCCGGTTCCCTGGTATTTGTAGAACGGGATGTTCATGGTAAAAGGCTTTAAGCTTTAAGCAATAGGCTGTAAGCGATAGGCTGTAAACATAATTAGCAATGACGCGGCTTAAAGCTTATAGCCTAATGCTTATAGCCTTTTATTACCGCTTATAATAACAAAAAACAAAACCCTGCAAGAAAAATTCGCTTGCAGGGTTTTAAAATTTCGTTCCCGAAGTTCCTTAGGATTACTTCGTGGTTTTAAGCTCTTTGATACGAGCGGCTTTGCCCTGACGGCCACGCAAGAAGAACAGACGTGAGCGACGCACCTTACCACGACGAATCAATTCGATTTTCGCGATGCTTGGGGAAAGAATAGGGAAAACACGTTCAACACCGATACCGTTTGAAATTTTACGTACTGTAAAAGTTTCGCCAGCTCCGTTTACGTTACGGCGCTGCATAACGGTACCCTGGAACTGCTGGATACGCTCTTTGTTACCTTCACGGATTTTCACGTGAACATTGATCGTGTCGCCTGATTTGAAATCAGGATACTCGGATTTACGATTTTCAATCGTAGCTTCTACGAGTTTAATAAGTTCGCTCATGACGAGTGATTTTATGGATTTAAAATGATAGCTTGCTTCCAGCGGACGGGGTGACGCCCCTTCATTCAAAACAGCCTTTGAGAAAACGAGTGCAAAGCTAGCACTATTTTTATGTAAGTAAAAGCTTTTCGCACGATTATCATGAAGATTTTCAACGTAGAACAAATCCGGGCATTGGATGCCCACACGATCGCACACGAACCCATTGCCTCCATCGACCTGATGGAACGCGCTTCACAAGCATTTGTGCGCTGCTTTTGCAATCAATATGTCAATACCCGCCCGGTTGCCGTCTTTTGCGGCAAGGGAAACAATGGCGGCGACGGCCTCGCGATCGCCCGGCTGCTGAGTGGTTCGGGCTACGATGTGCAGGTTTTTATCGTGGAATATACATTGCACGCGACCGACGATTTCCGGCAAAACTTGTCACGGCTCGGCAACCATCTGACGCCCCGGCGCATTCATTCGGAGAACGATCTTCCGCAGCTGCCCAAACAGGTCGTTTGCATCGACGCGCTCCTCGGCTCCGGCCTCTCGCGCCCGGTGGACGGGCTGCTCGCCATCGTAATCGGGCATTTGAATGCATTACCCAACAGGATTGTGGCCGTAGACGTTGCAAGCGGCCTCTACACCGACCAGCCGAACGGCCCTTCCGACGTCATCATCAAGCCCAGGTACACCATTACGTTCCAGCTACCAAAACTCGCCTTTATGCTCCCCCAAAACGCGGAGTATGTGGGTGAATGGCATGTGGTGGACATCGGCCTGAATGCCGGTTACATCGCGGAAACCAATACGCCTTATCACTTTACGGACAAGCCGGAAGCCGAAAAACGCATTGTTCCGAGGCAAAAATTCTCGCACAAAGGCACATTCGGGCATGCGGTACTCATTGCGGGGAGTTTTGGAAAAATGGGCGCGGCGGTGCTCTCGGGTCGCGCTTGCCTGCGCTCGGGCGTCGGCCTGCTTACGATGCACGTACCTGCATGCGGCTACGCGATTGCCCAGATTTCCGTTCCCGAAGCCATGACGACCGTTGATGATACGGAAAAATACATCAGTAAATCTCCCGACCTCAATTCGGCTACTGCCATCGGTATTGGTCCGGGCATCGGCCAGGACCCTGCCACGGTGAAAGCATTGGAAAAGGTGCTGGAAAAAGCGAAAGTACCTGTTATCGTCGATGCGGATGCACTGAACATTCTCTCAACCAACCGGCATTTGCTTTTCAAATTGCCGGCGAACACTATTCTCACGCCGCACCCGAAGGAATTTCAGCGGCTCGCTGGGGAAAGCAGCAATGAATTCGAGCGATTGGAGAAAGCGAGGGCGTTTTCGTCCAAATACAAAGTGATTATTTGCTTAAAGGGCGCCAACACCGCCGTGGTACTTCCGAATGGCGAAGTGCATTTCAACTCAACCGGCAACCCGGGCATGGCCACCGGCGGCACAGGCGACGTCCTCACGGGCATCATCACCAGCCTGCTCGCCCAAAAATACGACCCCGCCGACGCCGCCATTCTGGGCGTGTACCAGCACGGCCTCGCCGGCGACCGCGCCGCCGAAGCCCGCGGCCAAACCGCGCTGATCGCATCGGACGTGATCGAGCATTTGGGTTGGTAACTCGTTTGATTTGAGTTAAATTTGGTTAATCAAATAGCCTCTTACAATGGAATATCTTGAAAGAATCACGATCGATCCCGGCGTTTGCCACGGCAAACCATGCATCCGCAGAATGCGTTGGCCTGTGGAAGTGATTATAGACTTGCTGGGTTCCGGAATGTCGATTTTAGAAATCCTTGAAGATCATCCGGAGCTTGAAAGAGAAGATATTTTGGCTAGTTTAAATTATGCCAAAATGCTGGTATCTGGTCGGGCAATTGACGAGGCTGCGTAATGAACTTCCTTTGTGACGTTCATATTCCCATTAAACTGGCGAAGTTTTTGCAAAGTAAAGGCCATTCAGCGAAGCATGTAAACCAGTTACCGGCTAAATGGCATACCGATGATTCGGAAATTTGCACGGTTGCAGATCACAACGGATGGATTGTCATTACGAAAGATGAAGATTTCCGAGCTTCGTTCCTTCTTCGCCGGACACCCCGCAAGCTAATCCGTATCAGCCTCGGGAACATTTCCAACAGTGCATTGATCGAGCTATTTTCGGAGCATCTTGCTTTGATCGAGGATATTGATCAACACCAGTACTTCTATTTCGAACTGGGGAAAATCAATACCCTCTATACTTTCTAACTCAAAACCTGATACACTACAAATGCCGAAACATAGGCCAGCACGCTTAGGTATGCGAGTTGGATCATGGGCCATTTCCAGCCGCGGGTTTCGCGGTAGACTACGGCGATGGTGCTCATACACATCATTGCGAACACGTAGAATATCAGTAGCGAGTAGCATACAGCCGGTGTGAACATTTGTCCGCCGGTTTCCGGATTTTTCTCCTGAATAAGCCTTTGCTTGACGGTAAGCACATCCTCGGAATCGCCGCTGATGCTGTAAATGGTGGCCATTGTGCCGACGAACACTTCCCGTGCAGCGAACGATGCAAGTAATGCAATGCCGATTTTCCAGTCATAGCCCAATGGCCTGATCACCGGCTCGATAAAGCGACCGAACTGCCCTGCGTAGGAGCTTTCGAGGCGGGCGGATGCCACCGCAGCGTCGATTTCTTCCTGCGGAGCGGCGGTCATGGTGGTTACCATTTGCTGCTCGGCGTTGTCCATGGCATCGCCCGGGCCATACGATGCGAGCACCCATAGGATGATGGAAATAGCCATAATCACCTTACCGGCTTCGAGTACGAAGGATTTCACGCTTTCGTACATCGAAAAACCTACATGCCCCCAACGCGGCAGCTTGTAAGACGGCATTTCGAGCATGAAATAGCTCGGTTCTTTTCTTGGAATAAACAATGATAGCAGCCACGCCGAGCCTAATGCGCCGAGCAAGCCGAGCAGGTAAAGGCCGAAAAGTACCAATCCCTGCACATTAAAAATGCCCAATAACTTGGTTTCGGGAACTACTACTGCAATGAGGATCGCGTAAATGGGCAGGCGTGCGGAGCAGCTCATCAACGGCGTTACGAGAATTGTGAGCAGGCGTTCGTAGCGGCTGCTGATGCTGCGTGTGGTCATGATGGCAGGCACCGCACAAGCTACGCCGGAAATCAGCGGCACCACACTGCGGCCATTCAGACCGAAACGGCGCATTAATTTATCCATAATTACCATTACCCGCGCCATATAACCCGATTCTTCGAGAATGGCGACCAATGCGAAAAGAATCGCGATTTGCGGGATGAAGATGATGATACCACCGATGCCGGCCATGATGCCGTCGGTGATGAGGTCGTTGAGCACGCCTTCGGGCAATGCGTTTTTGGTCCATTCAATGGCAGCGGCCGTACCGGCGTCGATCATGTCCATCGGGTAGGATGCCCAGGCGAAAATGGCCTGAAATACAACGAGCAGCACCAATGCAAAGGTTACGTAACCCCACACACGGTGCAGCAGGATGGCGTCCAGTTTGCGCGTCCAGTAAGGCTGCTCGGTGACACCCTCGGATTTGACGGCCTTGGAAACGATCGGTTTGATTTTTTCGTACCGCGCCACGGTTTCGTTGGCGAGGAAGTTGTTTTCATCGAAGCCGTATTTCTCAATCAGCGCATCGAGCTTGGCGCGGACGGGCTGTTCAAGGAAAGAGAAGTTATCATGCTGACAGACATATTGCAGCGCAACATAGTCATTATCAAGATGGTGAATCTCCTTCACCTCGTTGATCAGCCCTATTTCATTTTCCTTTGGTTCGTAAAAATACTGCAATGCGGGCTGCTCGGTACGCTCGGCCACTTGTCGGATGGCTTCCTTCAAACCCTTCACCCCTTCGCCCGTTCGTGCATTAATGCGCACCACAGGCACATTGAGCTGCATCGCGAGCTGGACGGCATTCACGGTGAGGTTCATGCTTCCGGCGACGTCGAGCATGTTCAATGCGAGGACGGTTGGAATGCCCAGGTCGTTGATTTCCGTAAAAAGGAGCAGGTTTCGTTGGAGGTTGGAGGCATCGGCGACGATCACCACCACATTCGGAAAATCGGGATGTTTCGGGTTGGCGAGAATGTCCATTACCACCGTTTCATCCTTCGATTTGGGGTATATACTATATGTACCCGGCAGATCGACGAGCGTCACATGGGCGTCGCCGCCGTGCCCGTTCACACCTGCAATGCGGAATGTTCCTGATTTCTTTTCGACTGTAACTCCCGGAAAATTACCTGTTTTCTGGCGCATTCCGGTGAGTGCATTAAATAGCGTAGACTTGCCGGCATTTGGGTTACCTACCAGCGCAACTTTAATATTTCCCTGTTTCAATGGAGAGACTGTATGCGGAACGCAATCTTTACTCTAATTCAATCACTGCGGCTTCGTTCAAACGCAACGACAGGCTGTAATTCCCGCCAACGTTAATGCAGATCGGGTCACCGAATGGCGCAATCGCGTCCAGCCGCACCTCGCAACCCGGCAAACAGCCCATTTCGAGCAGTTTGAGGGACATTGCACGGTCTGTAAATGATTTGATTATGCCTTTTTCACCCTTTTTAAGGTGCGAAACGGTGCGAGCCGACATACGTTCCTTATTTAGATTCATTTTATTTAAAGTACAAATAAAGCACTCTCAGACGGTAAATCAAACTTTACTTTGCCTAATGTGCCTGCCGGTCGTCAAATCATTCAAAATCCTGACCGTTTTATTATTTCCCTCGGGCTTTGTGTCGTACTTTTGCAGCGCGAAACGAAGTACCGAAGCCGGAAAATGTTGCGCTGGTTACAGTCAACAAGTAAATCGAAAGCCGAAAGCCGAGAGCCGACGGCCTGCACCAATCACCTTGAACGAGATTAAGACCCTGATCTGGAAAGAAGTAACGCTCGAATGGCGCCAGAAATACGCCCTCAGCGGAATGCTGCTTTACGTGGTCAGTACCGTATTTGTTTGCTACCTCAGTTTTAACCTCCGCCGCAACCAACTCACGCCGATCGTCTGGAACACGCTGTTCTGGATTATTTTGCTTTTCACGGCGGTGAATGCCATTGCCAAAAGTTTTTCGCAGGAGCGCCACGGGCGGCTGCTTTATTATTACAATTTGTGCAGCCCGCAGGCCATTATCATCTCCAAAATCATCTATAACTCGCTGGTAATGGCGGTGTTATCGGTGATGGGATTTGTGTTTTATGCATTTGTGATGGGCAATCCCATCCAGGATAACGGCCTGTTTTCGATCTGTATCCTGCTGGCTTCCACGGGGTTCGCTTCCGTTCTCACACTCATCGCGGGCATTGCGTCCAAGGCCGACAACAGCGCCACGCTCATGGCCGTGCTTAGTTTCCCGATCATCCTGCCGATGCTGCTGATGACGATCCGTTTGGCCAAAAACGCCATGGATGGGCTCGACTGGTCGGTGAGCACCGATGAAATCACCACACTATTATCGATCGATCTGATAGTAATTACGCTCTCCTACCTGCTTTTTCCGTATTTATGGAGGAGCTGAAATACAGCAGGTTACAGGGCACAACATTTAAAGTATTAGTTTAACATGAGAAAGATCTGGTGGAAAATCCTCTGTGTCGTGATCATCTTCTACGTGATCATCATGGGATTTATCGGTCCCGTTCCACGCCTTGCCATTATCAATGAAAGTATCCGCAATACTTATTTTCACGTAGCATTGTGGCTCGCCATGACCACGCTGCTGCTGCTGTCGATGGTGTTTTCAGTTCGTTATTTAATGAAGGGAAGCATCAAAGACGACGATATTGCCAGCGAAGTGGCCAAAGCCGCTATTTTCTTTGGCATACTCGGCTGCCTGACCGGCTCGGTATGGGCCAACTATACCTGGGGAGATCCCTGGCCGAACGATCCGAAACTGAACGGCGCAGCCGTCGGCATTTTGATATACCTGGCCTATCTGCTCCTGAGAAGCTCCTTCGAGGACGAGCAGCGCCGGGCGCGGATTTCTTCGGTTTACAACATTTTCGCATTCGCCGTTTTCATCCCGATCATTTACATTCTGCCCCGGCTTACGGACTCTTTGCACCCCGGGAGCGGCGGCAACAGCACATTCGGTTCGTATGATTTCGACAACAACATCCGTCGCGTTTTTTACCCGGCCGTAATCGGTTACATCCTGCTCGGATTATGGATCGCGGAGCTGCGAATCCGCATCAAGCAGATCAACCGGGTACGCGAAGAAGCACTCATCGAATCAGGCAAGATTTGAGCATTTTGCCCCGATTCACGCTCTCAGCAAACGTTTCAAAGTAAATTTTCGTTAAGGTTTAGTCCACTCATAAATACAATGAAAAGAATTTCCCTCATCCTCCTGACCCTGCTGGCCATCTGCGGCAACGCATTCGCGCAGGCAGGTGATACCTCCGTGGAGATGGCCGACAAGCTCCGCGCCGACGGTAAAATCTGGGTCGTGGTAGCGGTAGTAGCCGTGATTTTCGCCGGCTTGGCCGTGAACCTCTTCCGCATCGATTCCAGACTGAAAAAGATTGAAAAAGACCTCAATATCAAGTAAGCCCCTATGAAAAAGATACAGATATTCGGATTGGTGATCATCGCGGTTGCAATTGGTATTATTGTTTCAACTGCCGGTGATGCAAGTACTTACGTCGATTTTACGAAAGCCAAAGCCATGGCTGCCGACGGCGACAATGAGAGCATTCACGTGGTAGGCAAGCTCAAAAAAGATGCTGCCGGCCAGATCCTCGAAATGGAATACCGCCCGGAAATTGACCCTAACCTGTTCGTTTTCACATTGATAGACAATAACAATGTGGAACAGAAGGTGGTCTACAAAAACAGCAAACCACAGGATTTCGACAAATCCGAACAAGTGGTAGTGGTGGGCAAAATGCAGCAAGGCTCGTTCACTGCGGAAAAAATTCTGATGAAATGCCCGTCGAAATACGAGGAGGGTAAAATGGAAACTACGGAACATACCGCGAAACAATCATGATTCACAGTACGATCGGAAATGCAGGGCACCTGCTGGTTATAGTCGCATTCGTCTCGGCCATTCTGGCGACGTTCGCTTATTTCAAGGCGGGTATCGCGGGTGGGACCGTGGAAGAGACGCAAAACTGGAAAAAGTTTGCGCGCGGCGTTTACTGGGTACATTTGGCGGCGGTGCTCGGAGTAGTGTTCTCGCTCTACTGGATCATCGGTAACCATTATTTCGAATACCATTACGCCTGGAAAAACTCGTCGCTATCCCTGCCGACTGGCTACACGATTTCCAGTTTCTGGCAGGACCAGGAAGGTAGCTTTCTCCTCTGGATATTCTGGAACGTTGTGCTTGGAGCGGTACTGATCTTCTCCAACCGCTCGTGGGAAGCGCCTGTGATGACCGTTTTTGCATTGGTACAGGCATTTTTGACCTCCATGATCCTCGGCGTAGTAATCCCCGGCCTCGATATGAAAATCGGTTCTACGCCATTCCTTTTGCTCAAAGAGGTAATGCCCGACCTGCCGGTTTACAAAATGGACCCGAATTTCATTCCGAAAGACGGTAACGGCCTCAACCCATTGTTGCAGAACTACTGGATGGTGATCCACCCTCCTACCCTGTTCCTCGGCTTTGCGAGCACGCTCATTCCGTTCTCGTTCGCCATCGCGGGGCTTTGGAGCAAGAGAATTAATGAATGGATTCGCCCCGCATTGCCATGGTCGCTATTCTCGGCGCTGGTGTTGGGTGTGGGTATATTAATGGGTGCCTACTGGGCTTACGAAACCCTGAACTTCGGTAGTTACTGGAACTGGGACCCGGTTGAAAACTCATCATTCGTTCCCTGGCTCGTGCTGGTGGCTGCCGTACACGTGATGATCATCGCCAGAAGGAATGCAACCGCACTGAAAGCGTCGTTCATCCTCACGATCGCGACGTTCATTCTCGTGCTATACTCTACCTTCATGACACGCAGCGGCGTGCTGGGCAGTGCTTCGGTACACTCGTTTACGGACCTTGGCCTTTCCGGTCAGCTGCTGATCTACCTTTTCACGTTCATGATCGTGTCCATCGGCCTGCTGATCTACCGTTGGAAATCGTTGCCGAGCGACGAGGAGGAGGTTTCGACTTACTCGCAGGAATTCTGGATCTTCATTGGCGCGGTGGTGCTGTGTATGTCCGGTTTCCAGATCATCTTTACCACTTCTTTCCCGGTTTATAACAAAATCGCCGAAGCATTCGGATTTGTACTCAACCTTGCATTGCCGGCCGATCAGCTGTCGCATTACAACAAGTTCCAGCTCTGGTTCTTCGCGTTGATCATCGTCCTCACCGGTGTTGGTCAGTATTTCTGGTGGAAAAAAACCGGAAAAGGCAAGTTGCAGGCATTGTACAACCCACTGTTGATCGCGTTGCTGATCAGCGCCGCGGTCATCACCGTGAAGCAGGTTCGCGATATTCAGTACATTGTACTTTTGACCACCTCCATTTTCGCGATCGTGGCCAATGGAAATATCCTGCTCAACATCATCCGCGGTAACTATAACCTCTCCGGCGGGGCGATCACGCACATTGGCGTAGCGCTCATGCTCATCGGCGTGCTGTTTTCATCGGCCTACACGAAAGTCGTTTCGATGAACAACTCCGGGCTCATGATCTCCCGCAGCGAGGAATTTACAGCCAACGACAATAAGGAAAACAAAGAGAACATTACCCTCTGGCTCAACAAGCCCGAAAAAATGGGCGACTACATGCTCACCTGGCGCGACGTGCGTGTGGAGCCACGCCACATTCCCGGCTACATTCCGAAGAGCTGGGTTGACATCGTAGAGGGCGATTTCCGCGCGGTAGCGTTGCGTGATATCGAACTGGATGGACAGAAGTACAACAAAAAGGGCGATACCCTCGAAATTTTCCCTGAAAACTTCTACTACGAAATCGAATACCGCGAGCCGTCGGGGAAGATATTCACCTTGTTCCCGCGTGTGCAGATCAACCCGCGCATGGGTGGCATCGTGTCTTCGCCGGACATTCAGCGCAAGGTCGATAAGGACTTGTACACCTACGTTTCGATGGTGACCAACCCGACCGCCGAGCCGGTTTGGAGCCAAACAGAGAACTTTACCATTAACCTTCGAGATACATTCTTCGTGAACGACTACGTGGCGATACTCGACAACGTGGTGCGCACCGAGGACGTGGAAGGCATCAAACTCGGCCCGGGCGATGCCGCCGTGAAGGCGATCATACGCGTGTTGGATAAGGAAAAGGAGTTTGTCGTAACACCGTCATTCGTCATCCGCGACCGCATGGTCGCACGCAAGCCGGAAGTAAGCGACGAACTGGGCATGCGCATTCAGTTCAATGAAATCAACCCGCAAACGGGCCAGTTTACATTTGGAGTAAACACTACCCAGCGTGACTTCATCGTCATGAAGGCCACCGAAAAGCCGCTGATCAACATCCTGTGGTTGGGTACGTTCGTATTGATGATCGGTCTTACGATGGCAACGATCCGCCGTTTCAGGGATTTTGTAAAAATGCGCAATAAGGAAAACGCGGCAGCCGAACCGAAGGCCAAAGCAAAACCCAAAGTGCAAACTGCCTAAGATTCATCTCAAATAGATGAAAAGCGGTCCGGCCTCTCGAAAGCCGGACCGCTTTTCATTTACTACCAAAAAATAAGTAAAACCGCCTCTCAATAAAGGTTTGTTTCACGTGCGTATATAGGCCGGTAGTTTTGAGGAACTCAATCGACCTCAATACATTATGGACAAGCCGCAACAAACCTCCCGGCGCGAATTCCTGCGCCAATCCGCATTCCTCGCAGGGACCTCCCTCCTTTCCACACGCTCTTTCGGCAACATTTATGTCGGGAAACAGTCCCGCGTGATCGTGATCGGCGCCGGGTTTGCCGGATTGGCTGCCGCTTATGCCCTGAAACAAAAAGGCATGAACGTAACCGTGCTTGAAACGCGGAACCGCATTGGCGGACGCGTATTCTCCCACACCATCGACCCGAAAGAAAACCTCGTGGTAGAGCTCGGCGCCGAGTGGGTCGGCAACTCGCACGAGCGCGTCCGCACGCTTTGCGACCAATTCAAAATTCCGCTGCTCAACAACCAGTTTGATACCCACCTCATTTACCAAAACCAATACACAAAAGCCAATGCGTGGGACTTTTCGGAAAACTGGAAACCTAAAATGAAGGCATTGCTGGAAGGTTACAAAAAACTGGACGAAACGCAGAAGGCGGAACTCGACAGCATCGACTGGTGGCGCTACCTGGTCAACAATGGCTGCGAAGGCAAAGACCTCATCCTCCGCGAGCTGCTGGATAGTACCGATTTCGGGGAAAGCATCCGGCACGTATCCGCATTCGTTGCGCTGGCGACATTCGCGGAAAGCAGCGAGAAAAACGAAATGGACCTCAAAATGCAGGGCGGCAACACCATGCTCGCGAGGAAATTCGCGGAAGGCATAGGTGAAGGCAATATTCTCACCGGCCACGCCGTGAAACGCATCGAGCAAAAGGATTCGGTGAAAGTGACTTGCGAAAACGGCAAAACCTTCGAAGCCGACAAGCTCATTTGCGCCATCCCGACATTCGCCATGAAGAATATCCAATGGGAGCCGGGCCTGCCTGCCGAAAAAATACAGGCGATCAACGAACTCCAATACGCACGCATCAACAAGAATGCGATTTTGTTCAAAAAACGGTTCTGGAACGACGAGAGCTTCGACCTGGTAACCGACCAGACGCCCCATTATTTTTACCACGCCACCAAAAACCAGCCGTCACAAAAAGGCGTACTGATTTCCTACACCATCGGCGAAAAAGCGGAACTGATCTCGGCCCAAAACGACGAATGGCGCAAGCAAATGCTGGGCCAAACGCTAGGCCCCTATTTCCCGAAAGCCCAAAAGCTCATCGAGTCGCAGGCGAACTATTACTGGGGAACCGACAAGATCTCACAAGGCGCCTACGCCATGTACGGCCTCAACCAATGGAACACGACGCGTCCTGCATTGCAAAAGCCGTTTTTACACACATCTTTCGCCGGAGAGCACCTCGCCGACTGGCAAGGATTCATGGAAGGCGCGATTGTTACCGGCGAAATGGCCGCGGCAGAAATCATCGCCGTTTGAGCAATCCGCAACCAGGCCGGGCACATTTCACGCCCGGTCCGGGCTGCCGCCGGATAAGCGGTTTTTACTGGATACCAAATGCATGACATTAAGCCGGTTGATACGTATCTTTGCCGGTAAAATGCATTTCTCTATTTTGATTGATTATGGTATCCGAACTCACTAAATCGGCGCTAGGCCGGCTGCGTATCATCGCCTTCCTTGAAGGCATTTCCTATCTCGTACTTCTGGGCATTGCAATGCCCCTCAAATACCTCGCGGGACTTCCACAGGCTGTCCGCGTGGTGGGCATGGCTCATGGCGTGCTGTTTGTCCTTTTTGTACTGCTGCTGATCCAGGTAGCTGTGGAAAAAAACTGGTCATTCAAGAAATCGACCCTGTCGTTTATTTCTTCGCTGATACCCTTCGGGACATTTTATGCCGATTCCCGCTGGTTCAAAGATTGAATTTCCCTGAACCTTTTATATTCCTAAACACCCCTTAACAAAGTGCTACGTACCTTTATCCTAACCCCTTTCATCTTCTGTTTCATCATTTTTCAAAGCATTGCACAGAAACCGAACGAAAATTACCAGTACCATATCCATTCGGCTGTTTCGCCTGTCAAAGTCGATGGCGTAGCCGATGACGCCGCGTGGTCGGCGACGGAAACCGCGAAGGACTTTTTCATGATCACGCCGATGGATACCAGCTTTTCCAGGGCGCTGACGGACGTGAAAATGTGTTATGACAAACACAACCTTTACATCCTGGTTGTCAACTACAAACCGGTAAAAGGCGGGCTGATCGTGGAATCCCTGAAACGCGATTTCGCATTTGGGAAGAACGACAACTTCCTCCTTTTCATGGACACCTTTGATGACAAGACCAACGGTTTTTCATTCGGTGCCAATGCTGCCGGCGCTCCCTGGGATGGCCAGCAGGGCGATGGCGGCACGGTGGACCTCAGCTGGGACAACAAATGGGTAAGCGCCGTCAAAAACGAGGACGACAAATGGGTTTGGGAAGCGGCCATTCCCTTCAAAAGCATCCGCTACAAACCGGGCATCACGCGCTGGGGTATCAATTTCAGCCGCCAGGACCTGACCATCTCCGAAAAATCCTCGTGGGCGCCCGTTCCGCGGCAGTTTCCATCCGCCTCGCTCGCTTACACGGGCGTGCTGGTGTGGGACGTGCCGCCGCCCACGCCCGGACCGAACATTTCGGTGATCCCCTACGCGGCCATGCGGATGACGAAGGATCATCAGAACGACATTCCTACCAAGTACAAACCGACCATTGGCGGTGACGTCAAAATCGGACTCACGCCGTCGCTTAACCTCGACCTGACCGTCAACCCCGATTTCTCGCAGGTGGATGTGGACGTGCAGCAGACCAACCTCGACCGTTTCGAACTGTTTTTTCCCGAACGCAGGCAGTTTTTTCTCGAAAACGCCGACCTTTTTGCCAATTTCGGGTACGCTACCATCCGGCCGTTCTTCTCGCGCCGCATTGGCCTCGGAGTACCGATCCAGTTCGGAGCCAGGATGAGCGGAAAGATCAATAAAAACTGGCGCATTGGTGTGCTCGACGTGCAAACGGGCTCCAACGACACGCTCACGCCGCATAATAACTACGCCGTGTTCGCATTGCAGCGGCAAGTGCTCGCCCGCTCGAATGTGCGGTTCATTTTCGTGAACAAGGACGCGACTAACTACACCACGGAAAGGCACTCGGCCTCGAACCGCTATAATCGGAACATCGGCGCGGAGTTCAACCTCGCGAGCGCCAAAAACCTGTGGACGGGGAAAGTAATGTTCCTGAAATCGTTCACACCGGGCCGGTCGTCCGATGATTTTACGCACGCGGCCGATTTGAAATTCACCAAAGCCAACCTCATCTGGCAATGGCAGCATGAATATGTGGGTAAGAATTACAATGCGGAAGTAGGCTACGTGCCCAATGCCGTTCGGAATGGCTATTACAAGATCAGTCCGAATGTCGCTTATCTGTTCTTCATCAAGCATCCCAAAATCATCAGCCACGGGCCGAAACTTGTGAACAATACTTTCTGGGACAAGAATTTCGATTTGAGCGATCGCGAGTTCATTTTGTCCTACAATGTAAACTTTATCAACCGCGCCACTGTGGCCGTTTGGGGTTCGAGCAATTATGTGCGCCTCCTCCGCCCTTTCGATCCTACCAACCTGGGCAATGCTACATTGGCCACGGGCACGGAGCATAACTGGAAAGCCGTCGGTTTCGATATCGTCTCCGGTCCGCAAAACCGCTTTACCTACCTGGCATCGGGTATTTTAGGGGGTTACTACCAAAACGGCAAGCGCAACAACCTGCGCGCCGAGCTGGGCTACCGCGTGCAGCCTTATGTCGCCATTACCATGGCCGGTAACTACAACGATATCCGCCTTCCAGAGCCGTGGAAACGCACGCAGCTCTGGCTCGTAGGCCCGCGCGTGGACGTGACATTCACGAACAACCTGTTTTTCACGACATTCATGCAGTACAACAACCAGGCCGACAATATAAACCTGAATGCCCGTCTGCAATGGCGCTACAAGCCCGCGTCCGATTTGTTCATCGTGTATACAGACAACTATCTGCCCGAGAACTTCAAGGTCAAAAACCGGGCAATCGTGCTGAAATTCACCTATTGGTGGAATCTTTAATAAAACACTTCAATATTCTTCTTTTTGAGCTGGCTTAGCTGCTCGCTGTATTTACGCTCGGCGTCCTCTCCCAGGAAAGGATTGCCGCGTAAATGCAGCTTGTCGAGCTTGCGGATCTGCAACAACTGTACCGGGAAATCGGGGAAGTTGTTGGCCGATAGGTCGAGTTCCTCCAAGTTGGTGAACGCGGCGAGCTGGGCCGGGAAGGTGGTAAGCCAGTTGTAACCCAAATCCACTATCCGCAGCGACTGCATACGCGTAATGCGGTCGGGCAGCTTGCTCAGGTGGTTATGGTGCGCATAGATCGTATGGACGCGTTTCATGCGGTCAATCCGGGCCGGTAATTCCGAGAGCTGGTTATGGGATACGGCCAGGTGCGTGAGGCGTTTCAGCCTGGTGACCGATTTCGGCAGTGTTTCCAGTTTGTTATAATACAAATCCAGCACTTCCAGCCGGCGCAGTTTACGAATTCCCCGCGGCAGGACGGCTATTTCGGATTTGTAAAAATTCAGGTCTTTCACCGGTTTCAATTTCCGGAAACTGGCATTACTCAGCCCGCTTATCCGGTTGTTGCCCAGCCAGAGCGTTTCCAGTTTCTTACAATTGCGGGCTGCGCGGGGAATGTCCGTAACGAAGTTCTTTTGTAGATTGAGCAGTTGCAGGGATTTGTTTTTGCTGATGGCAATGCCATTATCCTTGATAATATTCTTGCTCAGGTCGAGATGGCGCAGTTTGGGCAGGCGTGCCACGTCCAGATTTACGGTCTCAATGTCGTTATCGCTTAAAAACAGCTCTTCGAGGTTAGGGAAACGGTATATTACATCAGGAACGGCCGTAAGCAGGTTTTGTCCGAGCGCGAGCGTCTTCACTTTCAATGTATCCTTCGCCGCCATTGCCTCCGCCAGGCCATTCACGACACTATCCTTCTTAGCGACCTCCTTCGCTGGACGCGTAAAGAAACTCACAAATACCAGGATTGCTGTTTTGGAGCCGACAGTTCTTCTTGACACAAAATCGGTGAGATAAGGGGCAACCCGGGAGGTAACCAGCGCCGCCAGCGAATCGGCCTTGGAAGGCTCCTTGGCCGTCTTTTCATCCACCATCCCGAAACCACGGGAGACGGACAACACGAGGTAGTCGATCTTGCCCTCGGCATTCAGATAAAGCTTATTCCAAACCGTGTATTCCTGGATCTTGTCCGTTTCAAGGACTTCTTTGTAAATCCGTTCGAATGCCGTTTGTACGGTGTGCGGCTTTTCATTCACCTCACCTTCCACATTCTGGTATTCCTTAAGCAATTTCTGAGCAAGATCTTTGGAAACGTCCTTTTGGTTCACCACCACAGGCTGAGCCGCCAGGCCGACGCCTGCGACAAGAAGTAAACAAGTGAAGATTAGTTTCATGACAGGCAGCATTAAGTGAGTACGCAAACATAACTAAAAAAATAGTTATGTTATTATACTTACTTATATATTTTCTGTCAGAAGTAATTTGAACGATCAATGAGCCGCCGCAGAGTGGGAGTGATTGAATCTGAATGACTGAGCGGATGTGTGGGAATTGTGTGAGATAAATGCCGTTAGGTATGCAATATTGGTAGCAAACCGTCGCAAATGAAGTTCAAATGCCGTTAGGCATGTAACAACAATGCTCCTGCTGTCATTATTGTTGTTGCATCCCTCACGGGATTTTGAAAACACACGGCCATCATTTGCTACCGATATTACATCGCTACGCGATTGAATCATCCGATTCCACGGCGGCTCACGCACTCTTTCCCCGTTCCACGGCGGCTCATTCCCCCATTCCTACTTGCTCCGCTCGATCGTATACTGAACGAGCTGTTCGAGCGACCTTCGGTGGGGTGAGTCGGCGAATTCGTTCAGGAGTGCCAGTGCTTCTTTGACATATCGCTCCATTACCTCCTGCGCGTAACGCAGTCCGCCGGAGTCTTTTACGAATGCGATTACCTCGCTTACTTTGTTGGGCTTATGGCTTTCGTTGCGGATGATGTTGATAATGCGGCGTTTTTCGAGCCAGGGCGCGTGGTTAAGCGCGTAAATGAGGGGGAGCGTCATTTTCTTTTCCTTGATGTCGATGCCGAGCGGCTTGCCGATCTCGTCCTCGCCGTAGTCGAATAGATCGTCTTTGATTTGGAACGCCATGCCTACTTTTTCTCCGAATGCGTGCATTTTGTCCACCACTTCCTTGGCCGCCCCTACCGAACTGGCGCCTACCGCGCAGCAGGAGGCAATGAGCGATGCCGTTTTCTGGCGGATGATTTCGTAGTATACTTCTTCATTAATATCCAGCCTGCGGGCTTTTTCAATTTGCAAAAGCTCGCCTTCGCTGAGCTCGCGGACGGCCGTGGAAACGATTTTCAGGATTTTGAACTCCTCGTGGTCAACCGAAAGCAGCAGCCCGCGTGACAGCAGGTAATCGCCCACAAGCACCGCAATTTTATTTTTCCATAATGCATTTACTGAGAAAAAGCCGCGACGGTAATTGGAATCGTCCACCACGTCGTCGTGCACGAGGGTGGCGGTGTGCAAAAGCTCGATCATCGCGCCGCCGCGATAGGTTGATTCGGAGATATTTCCGCAGACTCCCGCCGAAAGAAACACGAACATCGGGCGAAGCTGCTTGCCTTTGCGCCTGACGATATAGTTCATGATCTGGTCCAAAAGCATTACTTCGCTTTTCATAAACTGGCGAAACTTCTGCTCGAAAGCTTTCATTTCATCCGCAATAGGAGCCTGGATTTCCTTTATTGAAAGGGTCATATTCATGTACGAGGGCTCAAAGCTCCCTCCTGATAATAAAAGGACGCGAACAGGGGCATGAGTTTGTAAATATGTTCGTTTAACCCTCTGAACTCTGATCTTCAAATTTGGAATAAAATCTTCTGTTTACATCAATTTTAAACCGAAAATGTTTAGAATTGAGAAAAGGCCGGGGTTCTCAAACACCCGGTCGGCGACGGCCACGTGCCGAAGTTCAAACTAAACCACGTAAACCGGTAGATATGAAAGCACTCGTCCTCGGAGGAGGGTCTATGAAAGGAGCGTTTCAGGTAGGTGTGATCCAGGCTGTTCTGGAAAATGGCTTCGAGCCTGAAATGGTGTACGGGATTTCGGTAGGCGCATTGAATGCCACATTTCTTGCAAATGAAACCGGAAAGCAGCAGGCCGAAAACGGCAAAATTGACTGGCCGCTCGCCGGCCGCAAGCTGCTGGAATTCTGGATTAAAAATATCACACAACCGCAGGATATTTCCAAATTGCGCTCGCGCGTGATGCTGGGTATGAACACGTTAATGAGCCGCTTCGACGGCATTGTGGACCCCTCGCCGCTGCATTTGCTCATCCGCAAGCACCTGAACGACGATTATCTGCGCGACACGCCCGTGAAAGTGAAGGCCGGGGCGGTGAATATCGAAACCGGTGAAATGAAATATGTGCCGTCACAAGACCCACATTATGTGGATTTTGTGTACGCCAGCTCGTCGATACCCATGCTTATGCCGGCTGTGGAGATCGGTAGCCAGCTTTACCTCGACGGCGGCCTGCGCGAAGTGGCGCCGATCCGCGAGGCGATCGAAGACGGCGCGACGGAAATTGTCCTGATCGGCTGCCATTCTCCCCTGCTCTACCAGCCCGAGGGCATCAATACGCGCAACCTGATCACGCTCATCGAACGTGTGCGCGACATTACCGTGAACCAGATCGTGAACAATAATATCCAATGGGCGGAATCGTATGTGGATCGCTCCAACCTACGCGGCAAGCCCATGAAACTCACCGTCGTGCGGCCCTCCACGCCACTTTTCCTCGATTTGCAGCATTTCAATTCGGAAGACATTTCGCGGCTGATCATCGAAGGTTACCGCGCCGGGGTGGAATCGATTTTGAAAGCGAAAGATGGCGGAGAATCCGCGATCACGGAACCGGCCGTGAATGGAGCCGCGGTGCGCGACGCCGCCAGGCACGGGCCCGTCCACAGCGAACCAAACAACGCAACATAAGTCATGAAGCACTTCACAAGGCAGATTTGCGCAGCATTGCTGCTGGCTGCCCTCGCACACACTAGCCAGGCACAGCCCGGCAATTGCCGGTTCACCGACGCCGAGGCTCTGAAAAACTACCTCAAACCCGGCCAACGGGCCACGCCGCTGATCATGGCGCACCAGGGCGGTACGGAAGATGCCTACCCCGGTAACAGCATGGCCACTTTCGAACGCACCTATTCCAAAGTCCCCTGCGTGCTGCTGGAATTCGACGTTCGCGCCACGGCAGACAGCCTGCTTGTGATTTCCCACGATGACGAACTGGCATTGAAAACCAATGGCAAGGGATTATTAAGCAAAAAAAAGTGGAAAGATGTCAGCAAACTGAGGCTGAAAGATCCCTACGGCTCCATGACGGAACACCGCATTCCGACATTCCAGGAAGTGCTCAACTGGTCGGCCGGTAAAAACATCGTCCTGATCGTCGATAAAAAGCCTGAAACAAGCATTACCCGGACCGTGCAAATGCTCCAGGGCACGGGCAACCTCTACAAATCGGTGCTGATATGTTATTCGCTCGAAGAAGCTAAGCTCGCGCATAAGCTGGCGCCGCAATTGATGCTGGCCCTCGGATTCAGCAGTGCGGAAAACATCGACAGCATCGAGCAATCGGGATTACCGTTGGAGCAGCTCGTGGCGCTTACGCCCCGCGATATGCAGGAAGAATCATTTTATCAGCGCATCCACAACATGAGCATCGCATCGTCCTTCGGCACGAACGGCGGCATTGATACCCTGCAAACGACCGAGTCGAGGCCATTATACCAAAAGATCTGGGATTCGGGCGGTGCGGACATTATCTGTACGGATAACCCGGTGCTGGTACAAAGTATATTTTATAAGAAGGATTGAACTGAAAGGCCTTCTTGCCATCAAGAAGAAATCTTGACGCATAAAAAAGGCGCCCAATGTCATTTGGGCGCCTCTTCTCATTTCTGATTGGTATATTCTTAAAACAGGTACCGAACCCCTACCAGCATGCTCCATGTAGTGGAAGTAGTGGTAATGTCGCGGAAGACGCTGGTTGGCAATACCGTTTTGCCACCTACCTGAACCGCGTTCATGGTGAAGGTTGGAACACCGTCCGGCGTCACGCTCGCGCGGCGGAGCGGCATGTTGGCACCGGAAATGATTTCCTGGCGAACGCCCCACTTCGAGCTCAGCAGGTTGCCGACGTTGATCACGTCCACGCTGAGTTGCAGCGTATGTTTCGATTTGCCGATGTTGGTGAAAATATCCTGCAAGAATTTGAAGTCGAAACGGTTGAGCCAAGGCATAAGATCCCCGTTGCGTGCTGCGTATTTGCCGCGGTTCTCGTTCAGGTATGAGTTGCCTTTGATGTATGCCTCGAAAGCATCGCGTTGCTGCTCGGCTGTGAACGTTACACCGTTTACGGTTGAATTCGCAAAAGTAAGCTCGGAAGCATTTCTCGGAATGTACAAGATATCCGCGCCGATCGCGTCGCCATTCATGTCACCATTGTAAGTGTAAGAAAGACGGCCCTGATTTGCACCGTTATAATACAGCGAGAATGTCGATGCCAGGTGGTTCGCATATTCGATGCGGTAAGAGAGCGTACCGATCAGACGGTGCGGAAGTGCGCCATCGGAGCTGTATAGTCTCAGGTCGTTCGGGTTGTTGATGTTCGGCGTTGCACCCCATGCTGAGCTGGCATTAGAACCGTTGTTGTCGGTGGTAGTCTTAGCCGAAGTATGCGAGTAGTAAAGCGATCCGTAGAATCCGCGTCTTGCCTGCATTGTCAAACCAATCGTCGCATTAATCGAATGTCCTTTGGTAGTGTTGGTCAAAACGCTCACCGAGTTCGCGCCGATCTTGCTGTTATATTGGTAAGCACCCGTGTTGGGATAAAACTCACGGTCGTCGCCACTGTAATTCATCCGCTGGGTAGGCGCCTTGCGGTTTGCACCGAACTGGTACACTGCCTGAATGTCTTTGGTGTAAATCACATCACCCGTGATCGCGAACGGTGTGCCCGGGATTTTGTAATCTACCCCAAAGCTCGTCCGCCAGATTTGCGGCATTTTGAAGTTCTCGTCAACCAATGCCAATGTGCTAGGCAAACCTGCACGCGGGTTTTTGATAAACACATTCTGCGCACTTGCAGGAGTGTTGTTCAACCAGTAGTACTTGTCGGGCTGGAAACGGATATCGCCGATCCACGGAGCAGAAGCCGCATAGCTTCCAGGCTCAACGGTATTCTGGATCACACCGAGGTTAGACGGCATGTTGGTAAGCCACACAAATGGCACACGGCCTGCGAAAATACCCGTTCCTCCGCGAAGGATAAGAGAATTATCCCCTTTGGCATCCCATCTGAAACCGACACGCGGCGAAAGCATCACGCGTGTTTTAGGCCATGAGCCTGTATCGTAAGTTCTCATTCCGCCGCCTACGCCAAGCAATTGCAGGGTATCAACCGAGGCATTGCGGGTAAGGCTGTTCAGGAATACCGGCATTTCAGCACGGATACCCGCGGTAAGTGTGAATCGGTCTGAGATATCGAACTTGTCCTGGATGTAGATTGATGGCAGACCGTATTTAACAGGCGCATATGGGTCCTGACCTTCGTAAGGATAAGTCAATGCAAACTGCAATGGCGCTCCCTCGTTGGGAGTTCCGGTTGCAAGGAACTCTTCCACGGAAGCATAGCGGTAATAGGAAGTTCCGTTACGCAAGTAGCGGTTACCGAATTTCTGCATTTCGAAGCTCGCGCCAGCTGTAAAGTTGTGGCGGCCTACTGCATAGTTCAGGTTGTTGGTGATGATGAAGTTGTCGTTCAAAACATCGTTACCGTATGTAAACAGCTCGTAACCTGCGCTGATGTAGTTCTGATAGGTCGTAACACCCGTGTTTCTGAGGCTGTCACCGGCAAAGCCGATGTCGATCATCGGGAATTCACGGCTTGGGGAGCTGCGTGTTGCCTGGATACGGCTGTATGTAGCGAGGAACTGGTTGGAAAGGCGCGGGGTCAGTTCGCTATTTAACTCCGCAGTGATGGAGCGAACGATGTTTTTGGTATTGTACATCGTGTTTGCGAATGCCATCGACAGCGAGCTCACACGGCCCGTTTCGAACGGCGTACGCGGGTTTGCACCCGAGTTGGCATTCACCAGCGACGGAGCGGAGCTTTCAACCTGGTTGTAACGTACGGCCAGCTTGTTTTTAGCATTAATGTTCCAGTCGATGCGGGCAAGGAACGAAGTGGTTTTTTCGCTGTTATCGTTTGCATAATTCTCGTAAGCGCCCGGATCATATCCCCATTGGTTGATCAGGTGGTTGCGTACTGCTTCGAGATCGGCCCTTCTGGTTCTTGAAATGTTCCTGTCGGGATCGGCAACGCCGTTTTCAGATGCTTTCCACAGGTTAACCGCACCCACGCCCGAGCCGGTCTTCTTGATATGTT
Source organism: Dyadobacter fermentans DSM 18053 (assembly GCF_000023125.1). NCBI lineage: Bacteria > Pseudomonadati > Bacteroidota > Cytophagia > Cytophagales > Spirosomataceae > Dyadobacter > Dyadobacter fermentans. Next base: position 6,126,612 of record NC_013037.1, on the reverse strand, counting down.
CCGCATTGACGAAGAAAAACAATTTATTCTTGATCAGCGGCCCGCCCAGTCTGAAACCGAGTGTCTGGCTTGTCGCGTCGGGACGAGTAATGTCGTCACCATTTACTTTCTTTCCCTGTAAATCCTGATTATTGAAAAAACCGTATGCCGAACCGGTGAATTTGTTGGTACCGCTGCGGGTCACGGCATTAATGCCTGCGCCGGAAAAACCGCTCTGGCGCACATCGTAAGGGGCAATGTTCACCTGGATTTCCTCAATGGCGTCGATCGACAGACCTCCTCCGCCCGGAAGCGGGTTGTCGTTCAATCCGAAACCGTTGTTGAAATTGGCACCGTCGACCTGGAAGTTGTTGTAGCGCCCGTCGCGGCCGCCGAAGCTGTTGCCGCCATTGGATTGCGGGCTCAGGCGGGTGAAGTCGGAAATGCTCCGGGTTACCGTAGGCAAAGTGCGGAGCTGCTCGGTGTTGATCGAGGAAGCTGCGCCGGTGCGCTCGCCGTTGAACATCTGTCCGGCACTGGAAGAAATCAATACTTCCTCCAACTGCGTTCCGCCCTCTTGAAGCGTGATATTAACGCTCGCGGCAAGTCCGAGTTCGGCAAAAATATTCGTTCTGCTTTGCTCCGAGAAGCCCACGTAAGAAACGGTGACTTTGTAAGGCCCGCCGATACGGACCGAAGGAAATGTGTAACGGCCGGCTTCGGTGGTGACGGTACCGTAGGTGGTACCGGAAGGCTCGTGCACGGCAGTGACTGTGGCGCCCGGCAGAAATTCACCGGCCGCGTCAGTGATGAAACCGTTGATTGATGAAGTGGTCACCTGCCCCATCGACTCGGGACTGACGAATAAACAACAGAGTAGTAACGTGGCCGCAAAAGCCCGGAAGAGTAAACTTTTCCCGTTCATAAATTTGGTGATTTGGTTTGTAAGAAAACTAGCGGATCCATTCAATGGAGGATGAATAATTAGTGCAAAATAATAGCATTTTACATTCACAAGCAAAATCCCAAATCCTACTAAAATACAATACTAATACTCGTAACTAGTTGATTTATTGGAATAATGCAGATTAGTGTACCAATACTTCAATATTTTCTATTTTAAGAAATCGTTAAGAAACGGCTTGGTTAGCCAAGTACCCGGGAGGGACGGATCGGAGGGGAAAAAGTATATTTTTCTGTGAGACCGGGCAGCAATTATTGTACCACAGGTAACCGGTTTTTAACAAATAGTTAAATTTTCAAAGGCCCGTGTTTTTACCTTCCCGGAATTCCTTACAACCTTTGCGCTGTTATCCATGCGTTGTGCAGTGCGCGCCGGGCACGTCCCGGAGAAGGCGGATCTACCATAGTCTCAAATTGTTATGCAACTCAACTTCAAACAAATAGGAGAAACCGGCAAGCCGCTCATCATCCTGCATGGTGTTTTCGGCTTTCTGGACAACTGGCTGACGATCGGAAAAACGCTTTCCGAAAAAGGTTACCGCGTTTACCTCGTAGACCAGCGCAATCATGGGCGCTCTCCGCACGAGGCACCGCTCGATTTCCCCACCATGGCAGCCGATTTAAAGGAATTTCTCGACCAGCAAAACATCGGATCGCCGATCCTGATCGGACATTCGATGGGCGGAAAAACCGTGATGGAATATGCTGTTACCTATCCGGGCACTTTCGAACGGCTGGTGGTGGTGGACATTGGCCCGAAAGCCTACCCGATCCACCACACAAAAATCCTGAAAGGGCTGAATGCCATCCCGATCGACCGCATCGAAAGCCGCAACGAGGCGGACGAAGTACTGGCCGAATACGAACCGTTGCCCGGCGTGCGGCAGTTTTTGCTTAAAAACCTGTACAGAAAGGATGAAGGCGGCTTTGCGTGGCGCTTTAATTTGCCGCTGCTCACGACCGATATGGCCAATGTAGGCAGGCAGATCACGTCGGAAAGCCCGGTAGAAACCCCGGCATTGTTCATGCGCGGGGCTGATTCGAATTATATTTTGGATGAAGATATGGAAGGAATTCTAGACCTGTTCCCGAATGCGCAACTGAAAACGATCGAGGGCGCAGGACACTGGGTGCAGGCCGAACAGCCGAAAGTATTCGTAAGCACCCTGCTGGAATTCCTGAACGAGGCTATCTGACGTACTTCATTTTGGGCGTGCTGCACGTGCTGATAATGAGCTGATCGGCGTTCCACGACATTTCCCAGGTGGGGCAGGTAATGCAGTTGGTTTGGCACAGCGGGTTGTTGGGCAATGCGGTTTGCGGTTTCACGTCCAGCAGCTGGCCATTGATAATGAGCGTCGGAGGCGCGCAGCAGCGCGGTGAGCCGTCGGCATTGAGGACCACGCCGTCGTTCCGGAAAATGAGTGTGTCGGAATTCGCATTCGCGATGGGCTCCCAGTTGCTTTTATTATCGAGCGACGACCGTTCAATTTCTACGGAATGCCAGCGCCCTTCAATCGTTCTGAAAGTACCGATGCCGTTGAACACCCCGTCGCTGTCGCTATCTTTTTTGCAAGACAATAACCACACCAGCACCAGGGGTATGTATAATAGTCTTTTCATACTTATTAAATAAATTTATTTATTCGGTAGATTCACAATCGCGCCGTTTGGTTGGAAAGGGCCGAAAAAATGCAGTCGCTATGAATAATCCCGGGATTTCCCTGTATTTAATCCCTACAATACTGGCCGATGGCACCCAGAACGAGGTGCTCTCCCCGCAGATCAGAGCGGTGGTGCAGGACCTGGATGTTTTCTTCGTCGAAAACGTGCGCACCGCCCGGCGGTTTATCAGCAGTCTCAAACTCGGCAAGGTAATCGACGAGCTTACATTCATCGAGCTCAACAAGGATACGCCTGAGGCCGACACGGCTGCATCGCTGCGCAAACTTTCAAAAAACGCGGGCATCATATCGGAGGCGGGCTGCCCGGGCGTGGCCGATCCGGGCGCGGTGGCCGTGCGCATGGCGCATGAGCTGGGCATTAAAGTGGTGCCGCTGGTAGGCCCTTCGTCGATCCTGCTGGCGCTGATGGCCTCGGGCATGAGCGGCCAGTCGTTCGCGTTTCATGGTTACCTGCCCATTGATAAGGCACAGCGCCGGAAAGCATTGCAGGCCCTGGAAAGGAATGCGCGGCAAAACCAGCAGACGCAGATTTTCATGGAAACGCCTTTCCGCAATAATCAACTTCTCGAAGCGGTGATCGAAGCGTGTGCACCCGACTTGCCGCTGTGCATTGCGGCGAACGTCACCGGGCCGGACGAGTTCATCCGCACCATGCCGTTAAAAAACTGGAAAGCGCAAAAACCGGATCTGCACAAAATTCCAGCAATTTTCCTGATCGGATAGGCGTTTGCGGAACGGCGGTTTAACTTTGCAGGTTTCAGCAGGAGAAGATACCGGTCCGCATTTCGTTCTTTTCAAAAACCGATATTCGCATTGAAAAAATACATTCTGATAACCATCCTGGCCGCTGCCGGGCTGTGGAGCTGCAACGACGACAGCCTCGATGCGTCCATCACCGTCGATTCCAATTTCCAGTCGGGCGATGCGAATGGCTGGATTGCCGGGTTTGCCGGCTACGCGGCCACCGCCGATTCCGTGCAGCTGGATACGGTTTTCGCCACGACATTGTTGCCCCGCGGCCTGGACACGACACAATACGGCTACCGCATTTTGTCGAGGTATTCGAAGGGAAATATGTTCAGTTATATCAAAAAACGAGTTACCGGTTTCACACCCAACAGTCCCTATGAAATGGTGTTACAGGTCGACCTGGCGACGAACTACATTGCCGACGGCCCGAACAGCGCGGTAGAAAAGGTGACTTTCAAAGCCGGTGTATCACAATTAGAGCCGGTGACCAGGCTGGTATCGGGCATCCACACGTTCAATCTCGACAAAGGCACGGGCAAGCAGATCGGCAAGGACGTGCTGCTCTCCGGCAGCATTGCCAGCACCCGCCCCGACAGGCTCTATTACAGCTCGCTCCGGTACACCAACGACGGCCAGCCGGTGACGGTTACCGCCAATAACAAGGGCGAAATATGGTTTTATGCCGGGACTGATTCCGATTTTAAGGATACGACCATCTTCTATTTCGACCGCATTATCGCGAGATTCAAAGAACTGTAAAGTGTTTTGTAAATTCGCCCCTAATCTTTAACCCACATAAACCTACCGGAATGGTACAGGTACAAACGTTTGTTTTCAATCCATTTTCTGAAAATACTTATTTGCTTCACGACGAAACCGGCGAGGCGATCATCATCGACCCGGGCTGCTACGACCGGTCGGAACTGAATGAACTCGTGGCCTACGTGGACGCGCACAGTCTGAAACCCGTTCAGATCGTGAACACACACGCGCACATTGACCACGTACTGGGCGTGGCAGCGCTTAAACGGAAATACGGCATTCCATTTGCATTGCATAAACTCGAAGAGCCCGTGCTGAAAGCCGTAAAATCCTACGCTTCCAACTATGGCTTCTCCACTTTTGAAGAGCCGGAGATCGATACATTCATCCGCGAAGGCGAAACCATCGAATTCGGGAATACTTCGCTTAAAATCATTTTCGTACCCGGCCACGCTCCCGGGCATGTTGCATTTGTGAGCGATGCCGACAAGCTGGTTATCGGCGGCGATGTGCTGTTCCGCATGAGCATCGGCCGCACCGACCTTCCCGGCGGCGACCATGCCACATTGCTGCGCAGTATACGGGAGCAACTTTTCACATTGCCCGACGATTACCAGGTGTACGCAGGCCATATGGAGCCTACGACGATCGGTTTTGAGAAAAAACATAACCCGTTTTTCAAATAGCGCCCTATGATCCGTCGCAACATTCCCAATGCGCTTACCTGCGGAAACCTGCTTTGCGGCTGCATCGGCGTGGTGGAAGCATTCCATAACAACCTCCTGCTTTCCTGCGTGCTCATCGGCATTGCATTGATTTTCGATTTCCTCGACGGATTCATTGCCCGCCTCCTCAAAGTGACCTCCCCTATCGGCCGCGACCTCGATTCGCTTGCCGATGTGGTGACATTTGGTGTGCTGCCTTCGATCATCATGTACCAGCTGCTGATGCAAAGCATTCCCGACCTGTTCGGCATCTGGAAAGCCTACGCCGCATTCATTGTCGCCATTTTCTCGGCGATCCGGCTGGCGAAGTTCAATAACGATCCCCGGCAGTCCGATTCCTTCATCGGCGTGCCTACCCCAGCGAATGCAATGCTCATTGCCTCACTGCCGCTGATCGTGCATACGGAGGGAGAGTTTTGGAAAAATATCATTATTAATACCAATAATCTGCTGATCATCAGCGTGGTGATGTCGTACCTGCTCGTGATGGAACTGCCGCTGATTGCCCTGAAATTCAAAAGTTTCGGATGGAAGGGAAATGAAGCGCGGTTTATCCTCATCGGTCTGACGGTGCTACTGCTCGCTACGCTCAAATTCCTCGCTATTCCTGCGATATTGATCGTTTACGTGCTGCTTTCGGTCGGTGACAACGCCAGGAAAAAGCGCATTTGAATTGGTTGACAGGACTTTTTATTGCATTTTTGTAGTATTTCCGGCAATGTATGTTGCTTATAAACATCATTTTAGATTTAAAACAGTTCGTTACTGCCTGCTACCTCCGGCAGTGCCGGACGATTCGATAGCATGGCATTTTCCCGCATTACCGGTCTGGGCTTTTACGTTCCCGACAACATTATCAGCAACGACGACCTTACCCAGTGGATGGACACCTCCGACGAATGGATCCGCGAGCGGACAGGCATCCGGGAGCGCCGGTATTTCGAATTCGGAAAAGATACGAATTACAGCATGGCCGCCGCGGCGTCGCGGCAGGCATTGGACAGGGCGGGACTTACGCCCGGCGACATTGATGTGATCGTGTACGCTACCATCACCCCCGATTATTTCTTCCCGGGCTCGGCGTTCCTCATGCAGCGTGAGCTGGGCATGGACGGCAAGCCGGTGATCGATATCCGCGAGCAATGCTCGGGCTTTGTGTACGCATTATCCATCGCCGACCAGTTCATCAAATCCGGCATGTACAAGACAGCCCTCGTGGTGGGTTCGGAAATCCAGTCGTCATGGATCGATAAGAGCACGGCTGGTCGCAATACAGCGGTTATTTTTGGGGATGGGGCGGGTGCTGCGGTAGTTTCCGCAACGGACGATCCCCAACATTGTATATTATCTACACACCTACATGCCGACGGGCGTTTTGCAGAAGAACTTTATGTAAAAGATCCGGGCAGCAGCCGCGCCGGCCGGCCTGTGAGCCAGGAGGTGATCGAATCCGGCGGGCACAATGTGTACATGAATGGCAATGCGGTTTTCAAACATGCCATCGTGCGGTTCGGTGAAGTGATCCAGGAAGCGCTGCAAGCGAACGGCTACTCGGCCGGCGACATTGACCTGCTCGTGCCGCACCAGGCCAATATCCGGATCAGCGATTACGTCCGCCAGCAGCTTGGCCTCGACGAATCCCAGGTTATCAACAACTTACAGCGCTTCGGCAATACCACCGCCGCCTCCATCCCCATTGCATTGTCCGAAGCCTGGGAGGCCGGCAAGGTGAAAGAGGGCGACCTGGTATGCCTTGCAGCATTCGGAAGCGGCTTCACATGGGCATCCGCGCTGATCAGGTGGTAGCATGCCGGGCTAGAATTGCCCGGTAGACAACATCACGAGCGTGCACCCTTCAATTGGTATGATATTTTTATCTATTAAAATATCCTTAAATTCAGGATTCTCTGTACCAGGGTTGAAGATAACGCGTTTAGGATTGAGAGAAACGATGTAATCGTAGTATTCAGGTTGGTGGCTCGGATTGATATACAAAGTAACCGTATCTACGTCTTTCCAGTCAGTTTTGTCTGTGTTGATTTCTTCTCCTAATGCAAAACCTTTCCTGCGTCCGATGAGTAATACGGGATGACCGTAGTGCCTGAGTTTCTGTGCGGCCAGGTAAGCGTATCTGGATGGGTTGGAAGTTGCTCCTATGATGAGTGTACGTTTCATGCCAATCAATTTTTATAATAACACACTTTTGATAACACCAAAAGATCGTTCCCGCGTTCTTACCGAAACCTGCGGGAGCTGACCAATTGTACGACCAAAGAACCTATAATAGATTGTAGCAAAATGAATGAATCAAATGTAAGCCGGAGCTTCTGGAACGAAAAGTGGGCGAAAATTTTATTCAACGAGATCGAGAACGCTCCTCATTACGAAGTATCCAACTATGGCAGATTGAAGAGCTTCCAGAATAATCCGAAGGAAGGTGTGGTGATTAAGGGGTCTGTCATTCAAGGTTACAGGTCATTGAACATCCGCGTGGCAGGCGGAAAAACCATTAACCGTTACGTGCACAAGCTGGTTGCCGAGCATTTCGTTGAAAAGCCCGACGCCGACCATAATTTCGTGATCCACCTGGATTTTGATAAGCAAAATAACTTTTACGAGAACCTGAAATGGGTGACAAAAGCCCAGATGATCGATCATAACCGCGAAAACCCGGCATTTATCAACCGCGTAATCCCGCGTCGTACCAAAAACTACAAGCTGACCGAGAGCAAAGTGCGGATCATCAAGAAGCTTTTGAAAAATGACAACAACCGTTTGAAAATGATTGCGAAGCAGTTTGGGATCACGCATACGCAGCTGAACCGCATCCGCTCAGGCGAGAACTGGAAGCATGTAACCGTTGAAGATTAATCAAAACACTTATTTGACTTTTTCAGCGGCGGAAACCGTATAACCGCTGCCGTTCACGCCTTCTTCAAAATCAACCGACACGCCGATCACATACATGAGGTGGCGCTTGTCTATAAACACTTTGATTCCTTCGATGAGGTAGGTTTGGTCGTGCTCTGTGGCGGTGTCGAAGCCGAGCAGAAATGACCCGCTGCACGCACCCCCTCTCAGTCCCACGCGGAGTCCGTAGGTATCGGGAATTTTGTTGGCTTCCAATGTCGATCTGATTTCAAGTCTGGCTGCTTCTGTCAATTGAATCGGGTTATTCATCCTGCTCATTATGCTTGGTTGCGGTACCACTGTAAACGCAAACTCGCGCCGTTCCATTCGCGTTTTGAAATAAATATCCGCCAAATGCGGCTAATCGTTTAATTTTGTGCCTCGTTTTAGCATAAAATTGCGTTTCACACCATGGAATATATCTCAGTACTGGCCATTATCATACTTGTCGCCATCGTCACTTTCGGCATTTACCTCACCATCACGACCGTCGCCAACAAGATATTGGAAAAGCAGCGCTGGGATATGCGCAGCAAAAATATCGAAATCACGCTGCCCCTGCGCTTGCAGGCGTACGAGCGCATGTGCCTTTTCCTGGAACGGATTACCCCCAATAACCTGTTACTCAGGCTGGCCCCTTCGGCCATGAGCGCGCTGGAACTGCAAACGATCATTCTGCATGAAATCCGCGAGGAATACAACCATAATGTCGCGCAGCAGCTCTACATCAGCACCCATGCGTGGGAACAGATCGTGAATGCGATGAACGAAACCGTGGCAGTCGTGAACCAGGCCGCCGCTGATGTGAGCGGCGAAGCCCCCGCTTCGGATCTGGCGAAAAAGATCTTCGCGCACGTGATCGAAAAGGAAATGCAGCCCTCGACGCACGCTTTGAAGGTTTTGAAAGAGGAGATACGGAATGTGTTTTAGGAACAACTTCGGCGGTCGGCTGTCGGCTATAAGCTGTGCGCTTTAAGCTGTATACTGTCCCCTATTGGGCGGTTTAGGTTCAAAATTTACTCTAATTAAAACATTCGATGGCTGATTACTGAAAAAGCGGAAGCCAGCAGTCAACCACCATTTAATTACCAGGCCGACGGCCGAAAGCCGATGGCCGATAGCCATTAAACAATGCTTTACCCCAATACATTAGAACAAAAACTGGGATTCGACAAGCTGAGGGAACGATTGAAGGAGCTTTGTATCAGCTCTTTGGGTCAGGGTTTTGTTGAAAAAATCCGGTTTTCCGAGAATTTCGGCATGGTGGAAAAACTGGTGAGCCAGACCGCCGAAATGCAGCGCATCCTGGAACTGGGCGAGAATTTCCCATCCCAGAATTACATCGACGCGACGCCTTATCTGAAACGGGCATCCATTGAAGGAATGCTGCTCACGCAGCCCGAGTTTTCGGATTTAAAAGTGTCGCTGCTTACGATCCGGCTTTGCCTGCGCTTTTTTGAAAGCCAGGAGGCCGATGCATTCCCTATCCTGGGTGAGTATGCCAAAACAATCAGGGTCGAAAAGGCCGTTACCGACGCCATCGACCGCATTATCGACGACCGCGGGCAGATCCGCGACTCGGCGTCGTCCGAGCTTTCGCGCATTCGCAAACGACTGATTTCCGAGCAGGCCGGCATTCGTAAGAAACTGGATACCATCCTCAAATCCGCCAGAAGCAATGGCTGGATCGGCGACGATGTGTCGCTCACCGTCCGGAATGGCCGCATGGTAATTCCCGTCGCCGCTGAGCACAAGCGGAAGCTGCGCGGATTTATCCACGACGAATCAGCCACCGGGCAAACCGTTTTCATCGAACCGACGGATGTTTTTGAGTCCAACAATGAAATCCGCGAACTCGAATACGAGGAACGCCGCGAGATGAACCGCATTTTGCACGAATTGACGGCCTATATCCGTCCATTCGTGCCCGATTTGCAAAAGGCTTACGGTTTCCTGGGCCTAATGGATTTCCTGCGCGCGAAAGCAAGGCTGGCCGGTGAGATGGGCGCGATTAACCCGCCGTTTGAAAATCGCCAATTTATCGACTGGCGCGAGGCGCGGCATCCTTTGCTACATTTGTCGTTTCAAAAGCAGGGTAAAAAGGTCATTCCGCTGAACATTGAATTGCAGGAAAAGCAGCGCATTCTCATCGTTTCCGGGCCGAATGCGGGTGGAAAGTCCGTGGCTTTGAAAACGGTGGGATTAATCCAATATATGTTTCAATGCGGGCTGCTGGTGCCGATGCTGGAAGGTTCTTCAATGGGCTTTTTCCAGAATATCTTCATCGATATCGGTGACGAGCAGTCGCTGGAAAATGACCTGAGTACGTACAGCTCGCACTTGACCAACATGCGCCATTTCCTTTCCATGGCCAACAAGCGGACGCTGTTCCTGATCGATGAATTCGGAACGGGAACTGAACCAGGGCTGGGCGGCGCCATTGCGGAAGCCATCCTGGAAAACCTGACCAAATCGGGCGCATTCGGGATGATTAACACGCATTATACCAATCTGAAAGTGCTTGCGGACAAAACGGAAGGGCTGGTGAATGGGGCGATGCGCTTCGATGGCGAGCATCTGGAACCGCTGTACCAGCTCGAAATCGGTCGGCCGGGCAGCTCATTCGCATTTGAAATCGCTTCCAAAATCGGGTTACCGAAGGCTGTGGTGGCACGCGCGAAGGAAAAGCTGGGCACGCAGCAGGTGAATTTTGAAAAACTCCTGAAAGAGCTCGACATCGAACGGCGCGTGTTTGCGGAGAAGAACATTGAAATAGGCATTAAGGAACGCAAGCTGACCAAGCAGGTCGCCGACTACACCGCATTGAAAGAGAAACTCGAAAACAACGAGAAAAAGATCGTCAATGAAGCGAAGCAGAAGGCCAAAAACCTGCTTTCGGATGCGAATCAGCTGATCGAGAATACCATTCGGGAGATCAAGGAAAACAAAGCCGAGAAGGAAAAGACCAAAACGGTGCGGACCACGCTTGAAAATTTTGGCAAAAACAACCTGAAACTCGCCGAAGTGACCGAAAGCCAACCCGCCGAGGAAGAATACGAACCGGAAGGCGGCGATATTACTCCGGGCAGTTATGTGCGTATAAGCGGACAAACGGCCATTGGCGAAGTATTATCGGTGAAGGGCAAGGACGCGGAAATCCGCATTGGCGACCTGAAATCAAATGTGAAGCTGAACCGCCTCGAAAAAGTATCCCGCAAAACCTACCGCGCGGCTACGGGCGATAAGGGCATTAAGGCCGCTTACAGGGGCGTAGATATGAATGAGCGCATGCTCAATTTCAGCTTTAATCTCGACATGCGCGGCAAACGCGGCGAGGAGGCATTAGGCCTTGTAGACCAGTTTATGGACAATGCCATTATGCTCGGGTACGACGAGCTGCGGATTGTACACGGCAAGGGCGACGGCATCCTGCGCACCCTCGTGCGCAACCACCTGCGCGGGTACAAGCAGGTAGCGGGCATGTACGACGAGCACGCCGACCGCGGCGGTGCGGGCGTGACGATCGTTAAGTTGAAATAGCCGTTAGAAAACGTGATAATGCAAAAAGGACGCTGATGAGGCGTCCTTTTTGCATTGATATGTTACGGAAATCAGTGAACCGCTGCCGAAGAAGTAGCTACCGTTTTACGACCTTTCATCCAGAAATACAGGATCGCGAATGCGACGATCAGCAATGCAGGGAACATCACCATGGTGCTCAGCGTAGCTTGCCCCGCGGCCAGCTCCATTTCGTCACCTGTCAGACCTGCTGCTGCTTTCTCAGCTTTTGCATCATCGAGCCATTTACCGATTACCGGCTGCCAGATGGCCGTCGAGAACATGCCGATACCACCTACGATAGACATACCCAATGCACCGCTCAATGGCACGTTTTGCGCTACGAAACCGATCATTGTCGGCCAGAACAGCGCAACGCCCATCGCGAAGATCACCGCTGCCGCATAAGCCGCAGGACCGGTAACGGTGCTGAACAGGTAAATTCCAATGGCTGCGAGGATCGACGAGCCCCAAAGGATGCCCGTTTGGCCGATAGCCGCCACGATCGGGTGAGCGAAGAAACGCGCGATGGCCATCAAACCGGTTACCAGGGCGAGGATCAGCATGGGGCTTGCACCGCTTTTGCTCATGATGAGGCCTGTCCATTGCTGCGGCCCGAACTCGCTGATCGCCGTGAATGCCATACAAACGAAGATGAAAAGGAACAGCGGTGTGAACATGGCTTTCACGTTTTCACCGATTGAAGTTACACCGTCCACGTGCGGTTTAGGGAATGCTTGTCCCCAGAAAAGGAACGCGTAAATAAACGTCGGGATAAGTATCACCCAAATCTGTGCCTGCCAGCCGAGGTTGGCGTCGGTCATGAATTTCGAGATCAATGAACCAACCACGATACCGCCGGGGAACCACATGTGGAAACGGTTGAGCATTTTGCTCATTTGCAGGCCCGAGTAAGAATCGGCGATCATCGGGTTACAAGCCGCCTCTGTACAGCCGTTACCTACCCCGATGAGGAATGTGGAGATCAAAAGGCCGGCGTAACCGCCGGAATAGATGGTCATGATGATACCAACCGCGTGACAAACGAACGCAACCTGCATAATCGTTTTCGGGCCGATGGTGTGGTAAACGAGCCCGCCGATGATCATCGCGAGGGGAAACCCGAAGAACCACATCGAGTTGATAAAGCCCAGTTGCTCGGCGGAGAGGTTAAACTCGGCGCCCAGCTGGGGCAGAATCCCTGCACGGATACTAAATGAGAATGCAGTGGTTATGAGCGCAAAACAACTTGCATTGAAGAGCCTTCCGCTGTTAACTGATTGGGTCATGTGACAAAATGGGTTTGATTATTTGAATAAGATGATTGATTTCGGGATACTCTTTTTATTTCAAAGATTTCACAAAAAAAACAAACTCCCGGGAATTCTACTGCTTTTCACTATTCCTAAGCAATGTTTTTTATGTCTTAAATTTATATTTGTAGGAAGTAAGAGTCCTTTACGCTGCTCTTTCTTATCTGTATAATCTATTTCAAAAACCTTAAACCAACTGGAATGTCAAGAAAGATCAGAATGGGCATGGTAGGCGGCTCCCTCGATGCATTTATTGGTGGGGTCCATCGCCGTGCAGCGATCATGGATGGAGAAATTGAGCTGGTTTGCGGAGTTTTCAGCTCCGATCCTGCCAAGTCTAAGGAAACTGGAAAAGCCTTATATCTGCCTGAAAACAGGGTTTATAACGACTTTGAGGAGATGATCCTCCGAGAAAAGCAGCTCCCCGAAGGCGAACGCATGGATTTTGTTGCCATTGTCACTCCAAACCACGTACATGCCGCGCCTACGAAGCTCGCGCTTGAAAACGGCTTCCACGTCGTTTGTGATAAGCCTATTACACTCAATACCGAAGAAGCCGAGGAAATCGTGGCCCTGGTCGAAAAAACAGGCCTTATCTTCTGTCTTACCCATAACTACACCGGATACCCTATGGTAAAGGAGGCCCGCCAGATGATCGCCTCAGGTGCCATTGGAGAAGTAAGAAAGGTAATTGTGGAATATCCGCAAGGCTGGCTCGCCACACTCGTGGAAGTAACCGGCAATAAACAGGCCGCATGGCGTACCGACCCTAAGCGATCGGGGGCTGCGGGAGGCCTGGGCGACATCGGCACGCACGCCGAAAATCTGGCCGAATACATCACCGGGCTCAAAATAACCCAGATTTGCGCCGACCTTACGATATTTGTGGAAGGCCGTTTGCTGGATGATGACGCACATATTTTGCTTCGCTTCAATAACGGCGCCAAGGGTATCCTGCAAAACAGCCAGATCGCCAACGGCGAGGAAAATGACCTCAATATCCGCGTGTATGGTGAAACCGGCGGCCTGCAATGGAAGCAAATGGAGCCTAACACGCTGATCCACAAAACCAACCAGGGCACCCGCATGATCCGCACGGGCGTGGGCAACCTGTCCAAAGCCGCGCAGGTGCATACCCGCATCCCCGCCGGCCACCCCGAGGGCTACTTCGAAGCCTTCGCCAATCTCTACCGCAACTTCGCCATCCATGTGAGGGCTTACTGGGAAGGCAAAAAGGCCGATCCGGTGTACGATTTCCCGTCGGCACAGGATGGTTTGCGGGGTATGAAGTTCATCGACGCCGTCATTGCCTCGAACAAGACGGAGACGAAATGGACGGATTTTTCATCCTGAATACTCAATTTTAATTACTGTACATCCCAATTTAACCCGCGAGAGCGGACTGTTTTTCACCAATCATTCCATACCCATTTATGAACAAAATCAAAGTTGGCGTTGTCGGAACAGGCTTCATTGGCCCCGCACACATTGAAGCACTGAGACGTCTTCCTAATGTAGAAGTTGCCGCACTTTGCGAAGTGACCGCAGAACTGGCCAAGGAAAAAGCTGACGCGCTTGGCATTGCACGTTCCTACACGTTCGATGAACTGTTGAAACAGGATGACATTCAGGCGATCCACATTTGTACGCCTAACTTCCTGCACTACTCACAGTCGAAAGCGGCATTGCTCGCCGGCAAACACGTGATTTGTGAAAAACCATTGGCCAAAGACCTCGCAGAAGCGGAAGAACTCGTGGAACTGGCTGCCAAAACCGGCCTTGTGAATGCGGTTCACTTCAACCTGCGTTACTACCCGCTGGCGCGCCAGATGAAATCGATGCGCGAAAAAGGCGAACTAGGCGAGATTTATTCGTTCATCGGCTCTTACCTGCAAGACTGGCTGTTCTACAACACCGATTATAACTGGCGCCTCGAACCGGACAAATCCGGCGACTCGCGCGCGATCGCGGACATCGGTTCCCACCTGATGGACATCCTGGAATACATCACCGGCCTGAAAACCGTTGCCGTTTTCGCGGATTTCAACACCGTCCACAAAACCCGCAAAAAGCCTTTGAAAGCCGTTGAGACTTACTCGGGCAAATTGCTGCAACCGGAAGACTACGCCGATGTACCCATCAATACCGAAGACCACGCGAACGTTTTGCTGCGTTTCGACAATGGGAACAAGGGGGTAATCACCGTTTCTCAGGTTTCGGCTGGCCGTAAAAACCGCATGTCACTGGAAATCTCCGGATCTAAAAAGACATTCAGCTGGTGCTCCGAGTCTCCAAACGAACTCTGGATCGGCAACCGCGACAAAGCGAACGAAATCCTTCTCCGCGACCCCTCGCTGGTAAACGAAGACGTCCGCTCGACCATCACCTTCCCAGGCGGCCACAACGAAGGCTTCCCGGACACTTCGAAACAAATGTTCAAAGAAGTATACGCCGCCATCGCAGAAGGCAAGCAACCTGAAAATCCAACATTCCCGACGTTCGCGGATGGGTATCGTGAGTTGCTGATTTGCGAGAAGATACTTGAAAGCAATAGAGCTGAGGCTTGGGTAACAATTTAATTTTGAATGATTGAATGAGTGAATGATTGAATAGGGCGTCTATGCCTTTTTGTTAACACACTATAATTATGGCTGATGATAAAAACGACTTCGTTTCTCAGTTGCAGATTCGCACTAAGCAGTTTGTATTAAGGAGTATCAAAGTTTTTAAGGCATTACCACCAACCGAGGAAGCTCGGGTTATAGGAAAGCAATTTCTGCGATCTGCATCGTCTGTTGGAGCCAATTATAGAGCAGTGTGTCGTGCTAGGAGTCAGAATGAGTTCTTTTCCAAGATCAGCATCACAGTCGAAGAGGCAGATGAATCGCTCTTTTGGATGGAAATAATGTCAGAAGCGGGTATCCTCCCGTCTGGGAAACTAAGCGCGCTGATGACCGAAGCGGAAGAACTCATCAAAATTCTATCCAAAGCTCGAAAAACCGTGCGTTAACACAATCAACTCATCATTCAATCATTTTCTCTATTCATCATTCAATCATTCAGTCATTCAATCATTAACTTATGAAAACAATAAAAGGACCCGGTATCTTCCTCGCCCAATTCCTTGGCGATGAAGCTCCGTTCAACTCATTGGATACCATCGCCGACTACATGGCAGGATTGGGCTATAAAGGCCTCCAACTTCCTACCTGGGACCCGCGTGTGATTGACGTGAAGCAGGCGGCTGAGTCGCAGACCTATGCGGATGAGCTGAAAGGTAAATTGGCAGACAAAGGTTTGCAAATCACAGAATTGGCTTCGCACATTATCGGTCAGCTGGTGGCTTCGCACCCGGTTTATGATGAAATGTATGATAATTTTGCCGTTCCCGAGGTTCGTAACAACCCGAAAGCGCGTGCGGAATGGGCTACGCAGCATTTGAAACTCGTGGCGCAGGCAAGCCGCAGACTGGGCCTGAAAGCTTCTGCTACCTTCTCCGGTGCATTGGCGTGGCCTTTCCTTTATCCGTGGCCTCAGCGCCCTGCGGGTTTGGTGGAAACGGCTTTCAAAGAACTGGCTGCCCGCTGGAAGCCGATTCTGGACGTGTATGACGAAAACGGTGTAGACGTGGCGTATGAGCTGCACCCGGGCGAGGATCTGTTCGACGGTACTACTTTCGAAATGTTTGTAGACTACCTCGACGGCCACACCCGCGCGAATATCAACTACGACCCGAGCCATTTCGTGTTGCAACAATTGGATTACCTCCAATTCATCGACCTCTATCACGACCGCATCAAGGCATTCCACGTGAAAGACGCGGAATTTAACCCAAGCGGCAAGCAGGGCGTGTACAGCGGCTTCGCAGGCTGGGCCGATCGCGCCGGACGTTTCCGTTCGCTGGGCGACGGCCAGGTGGATTTCGGTAGCATTTTCTCCAAACTTTCTCAGTACGATTACGACAGCTGGGCGGTTCTGGAATGGGAATGCTGCATTAAGTCGCCCGTACAAGGTGCGGCGGAAGGTGCACCGTTCATCGAAAGCCACATCATCGAAGTGACCACGAAAGCATTCGATGACTTCGCGGGAACCGGTGCAGATGAGGCATTTAACCGCAAGGTTCTGGGTCTTTAATTGTCGATCCTACAAGTATATTGAAAACCTGTCTTCCTTATGGAAGATAGGTTTTTCCATGTTAACCAATCATCATAATGAGTGAATCCCCTTTTCAAAAAGTATTAAAGCATTTCAGGATTGCCGGTGTGGCTGCCCTGGCCTGTTGCAGTCTGGCGGCAACTGCCCAGACGGTGACGCCGGAGAAGCGCGTGCTGGTATTCTCGAAAACAGCCGGGTTCCGGCATTCGTCTATCCCGGCAGGGAAAACTGCCATTTTAAAGCTGGGGAAAGAGACCGGTTTTTCGGTGGATACTACCGAGAACTCGGCTGTTTTTACGAATAAAAATCTGCAAAAATACGCTGCGGTTGTATTCCTGAACACCACCGGCAATGTGCTGAACGACAAGCAGCAGGATGCATTTGAGCGATACATCCAGGCGGGCGGCGGCTACGTGGGCATCCACGCCGCAACCGACACCGAATACGAATGGCCGTGGTATAACAAACTCGCCGGCGCGCAATTCCTGAGCCATCCTGGCAACCCGAATGTGCAGGAAGGCGAGGCATTTGTTGTGAACGACCAGCATCCTTCGATGGATGGTTTTCCAAAAAAATGGAAGATCAAGGATGAATTTTACGACTTCAAAAACTTCAATGAAAAAGTAAATGTCCTCGTGAAGATCGATGAAAAGACTTACAGGGACGGCAAAATGGGCGATAACCACCCAATGTCGTGGTACCACGAATTTGACGGTGGTCGTGCATTCTACACCAACTTCGGGCACGAAGATGCGACTTTCATCAACCCTGTTTTTGTAAAACACCTGACCGGTGGATTGAACTGGGCGATGGCTTCCAAGCTGGATTATGCCAAATCACGGCCGGAAGAGAACCGTTTTACCAAAAAAGTACTGGTTACCAAACTGGATGAGCCTACTGAACTGGTAGTTCTGGATGATCAGCGTGTACTTCTGACTGAGCGCAAGGGAAAAGTAAAGCTTTACAATCCCAAAACCGGAAAGGTGAAACTGGTGGCCGAAGTACCCGTTTATACCAAGCAGGAATATGGCCTGATGGGGCTGAACATCGACCCCAACTTCAAGACCAACAAGCTGGTATATATGTATTATTCTCCCCCATCGACCGCGGCCGACACTGCTCAGCATTTGTCGCGCTTCAAATACGATGATGTAAAGGATACATTGCTGCTCAGCACCGAAGAGCTCATGCTCACCGTGCCCGTGAAGCGCACGGATTGCTGCCATACCGGCGGATCAATTGCCTGGGATGCGAAAGGTAATCTCTACTTATCCACCGGTGACGACGTGAACCCGTTCCAATCAAACGGTTATGGGCCGATCGACGAGCGTCCGGGACGTGAAGGCTGGGATGGACAGCATACTTCATCGAACACTAATTCATTGAGAGGCAAAGTATTGCGCATTAAACCGCGTTACGGCGACCGTCGTGCGAACATGCCGGGCGGTACTAACCTATACGATATTCCAGAGGGCAACCTCTTCCCTCCCGGAACGGAAAAGACGCGTCCTGAAATCTACGTGATGGGTACCCGCAACCCTTACCGCATTTCGGTGGACCAGCACACGGGCTATTTGTATTGGGGTGATGTGGGCCCGGATGCGTCCAACGACGATCCGAAACGTGGTCCGAGAGGGTATGACGAGGTAAACCAGGCCCGGAAAGCGGGTTATTTCGGTTACCCTTTGTTCATTGGTAACAACCGTCCGTACATTGATTTCAACTTCGCCGACAGCACTTCCGGCAAGCCGTTTGATCCATTGAAGCCGATCAACAATTCGCCGCACAACACCGGTTTGCAAGAATTGCCGCCTGCGCAGCCCGCATTCATCTATTATCCTTATGCCGATTCTCCCGAGTTCGGCCCGATCGTAGGTAAAGGCGGACGGAATGCAATGGCCGGCCCGGTTTACTATTCCGCTGACTTTCAGGACAGCAAGGTGAAGTTTCCTTCGTATTACAATGGCAAGTTCTTCGCTTACGACTGGATTCGTGATTACATCAACATCGTGACCATGAACGAGCAAGGCGACCTGCAAAGCATCGAGCGCTTCATGCCGGGCACGAAGTTCAGCCATCCGATCGACATGCAGTTTGCCAAAGACGGCTCATTATATACATTGGAATACGGCCCCAACTGGTTTGCCCAAAACGACGAAGCGAGCCTTTCGCATATTACATTCAACGCAGGAAACCGCGTTCCGGTGGCAATCGCAAGCGCAACCAACACGACAGGCGCTACCCCATTGAAAGTCAATTTCTCTTCCAAAGGCTCCATGGATCACGACGGCGACCCGATTAAATACGAATGGTCGTTTGGAAAAGGCCTGCCAAAAAGTACGGTTGCTAACCCAAGCTACACGTACGCTAAGCCAGGCGAATACACCGCCACTCTCAAAGTGACCGATAATGCCGGTAATTCCAACACCTCTGAAGTGATCGTACGCGTCGGTAACGCGATCCCGAAAGTGGATGTAGCGATCAAAGGCAACAAGACATTCTACTGGAACGACATGCCTGTAAACTACGAAGTATCCGTGTCGGACAAGGAAGACGGTAGCCTGGCGAACAAGAAAATTCCGGAAGACGAAGTGACTTTGACGATCAATTACCTTGAAGGATTTGACAAAACGCAGCTCGCGCAAGGCCATCAGGCCAATACAGGCTTCGAAACCGGCAAGCGGATGATCGAGCTGAGCGATTGCAAGGCATGCCATTCGGTCGACAAAAAGTCCATCGGACCGGCTTATCGCGAAGTAGCGAAGAAATACGCCAGCGAGCGCAATTCACTGAAAACGCTCACAGACAAAATCCTGAAAGGCGGAAGCGGCGTTTGGGGCGAGCAGGCAATGCCGGGTCACCCGCAGCACAAGCCGGAAGAGATCGAAGAAATGGTGAAGTACATCCTCGACCTCAACAATACAAAAGCCGTTGACAAAAAGCCGTTGAAAAGCTCATACGTGACGCAGGCTAAAAAGAAAGACGGTTCGTACATCTTCACGGCCAGCTACACCGACAGGGGCAACGGCACAATGGGTCCATTAACCGGCTCGAAAACCGTTGCGCTCCGTCCATCCACATTAATGGCAAATATGGCGGATACCACCAGAAACACCTTCAAATACAAAGGCGATAATGGCAACGAAATGGTGATTGGTATGAAAGATGGCGGCTTCATCGCCTTCGACGACATCGACCTCACCCAAATCACGAAACTGGCAGTTTCCGTGGGCAGTAAAGCCGGGCAATCGGCCGGTGGAACGCTGGAAGTGCGCCTCGACGGGGCGGCCGGTGCGAAAATCGGCGAAGGCAAGGTCGATAAGTCCGAAACAATCAGCATTCCTGTGAAAGCTCCTGCGGACGGTAAGTTGCATAAAGTGTATTTTATATTTAAAAATGCATTAGCTGGCAGCAAACCGCTGTTTTCGATTGAATCGATTCAGTTTGAGAATGCCGTATTGTAAAGCATTTGTCAATACCAACTATAAAAGCGGGCTTCCTAAGGGAGCCCGCTTTGCATTTAAGACGATCGGTAGCAGCCTATTTTTGCACAACCATCTTCTTCACGCCATTGCTCTTACCATCTGTTACCAGATCGTACAAGAAAACGCCATCCTGAAATTCCCTGGCAGAAAGTGTCAATTTTCCCTCTCCCCGCTCCTTCACACGATAAGAATTTACCTTCACTCCGTTCACTGAATATACATCGATTTTTGCATCCTTCACCGACTCTGGGATGAAAAAGTTGATCGCGGAACTGCCCGAAAATCCGTTGGGCACATTTTGTTCCAGGATAACGCCATTGGCATTCGGTTCCTGCCGTGCCGCATTGCCGGTCAAAGGCTTCACGGTGTTAGATGCCACAATGCGCTCCAACTGTTCGAGGCGCCGGGACAATGCCGCCATCTGGGCATTCACGTCCTTTAACTCCGCATCCTTTTGTTCGATTACCTCCTGCTGTTCCTTCACGGAGTTGATCAGAATATAAGTCACCGCATTCGCATCATAGTCCAGATACTCCGATTTATTCCCCAGTGAATCCTGGTAAGTAAAGCTGCCCACCGTGTAAGGCGCGATCTTTTGCATTTCCTGCGCGATGATCCCAACAAACTTCTGCTCCCCCGTTTCGATACCTGCTTTGCCATTGTATTGGAACCAGACTGGTTTGATTTGTTTAAGGAGGGCCAGTCCGTCGGTGAATTCGGTGATGTTTTGTTTGAGGCGGCTGTCGGAGGCTACTGCCCAAAGTGAAGAGCCTGGTTTGCCAGCAGAGTTCAGGTTCAGGTGTAACCGATAGCTCGGAGCAGAAATACCAATGCCTACATTTGCGTTATCACCCAATACCATGCTGTTACTGGCTGTCACCTTTGCGTTCGCTCCAATTGCTGCCGAATTCGAAATGGTTGCGTTTCCGCCCGCTGCATATCCCAAATAGGTGTTGAACTGACCGCTCGTGTTATCATTCCCCGCTTGATAGCCAAAAAACGCATTATTTTGGCCTGTGGTGGTCAGGTAACCGGCTCGGCGACCTACAAAAGTGTTTCTTTCACCAGCTGTGACTGCATGTCCGGCAGCACTCCCCAAAAAAGTATTGTAAGCTCCCAGGACATTTTTAAACCCCGCTCCCTTCCCAAAAAAACTATTTTCATTTCCTGTATTATCAGGCCCGGAATTATAACCGACAATCGTGTTGTCATCGCCCTGGTGGCCCGAGTAAAGCCCCATGTAAGTGTTAAAGTTTCCAAATATATTTCCGTCGCCTGTTCCGAATCCCACAAACGTATTGGAATGTCCTTTCGTGTTCTGCCCAGCCGTATATCCTACAAATGTATTTGCTTGCCCCGTCGAATTCTCCCCCGCACGTGTTCCTATCATAGTGTTCATCGAGGAGCTAGCTATCTTCCCAGCGTTGAAGCCCACTAAAACATTCTGGCTCCCGGCAACGTTTTCTTTCCCCGCCTCGTGACCAATGAATGTGTTTTCTTGCGCAGTGTTTAGTTTGCCCGCGTTGGTCCCAAAGAAAGAATGCCCTACTCCCATCGTTCCAGCTCCTTGACCGAAGTGAGTGCCCTGTGCCTGCACCTGCGAAAATGCATAAGTTCCCATAAACAGAATGCCTGCCATTTTGTACCAATTTTTCATACAAATACTGTTTAAATGATGGAGGTTTTACCCCGATTGATTTTGTAACGAATACAAAACTGGCAGTCGGATTGGAAATTAACGCGTACGATGAAGGAGTGTACAGTTCGGGTTATTTGTCGGAATTTGGCTTACCTCTAACCAGCTAAACTTAGTTTCAACTCGCAAACCCCTCAATCCCCAACCCAAACAGTGCAAAATCATACTTCACGGGATCGTTGGGATCGAGCAGGCGGAGGGATGCGGTGAGCTCCGTGGCGGTTTGCCAGTCGGTAACGGGCCGTTTGATAAGGCCCAGCACGCGGGCTACGCGGTCGACGTGGACGTCGCAGGGGCATACGAGCTGCGCAGGGCGGATGGTGTTCCAGATGCCGAAGTCGACGCCGTGGTGGTCTTTACGCACCATCCAGCGGAGGAACATGTTCAGGCGTTTGCACGAGGATTTGCGCGCGGGCGTGGCGATGTGCTTGCGCGTGCGAGCGGGGAAGTTTTCGGAGTTGGAAAACAGGTCGTGGAAGCCGGTGAGGCCTTTTTCGACGGTGATATCACCGGGCGTCATATGGCTGCTGAATGCGAATTCGAGCGAATCGTGCACTTTGTAGTATTCCTGAAAGAAATGCAGGAAGTAGAGCGTGTCGGTGGCGTTGAAGGTGCGGTGCTTGAAATGCAGGAATGGTTTCAGGTCGCTTTCGTGGTGGTTGCGCACGAAGTCGTAGGGCGCATGGTCCATTAATGCAGCCAGTTCCAGGCATTTATTGATGATGGTTTTGCGCTGGCCCCAAGCGAGAATCGCGGCCCAGAAACCCATGATTTCAATATCCTGCTTGACCGAAAACCGGTGCGGGATGCTGATGGGGTCGGAAGGAATGAATTTCGGCTGGTTGTATTGCGCCACTTTGCTTTCGAGCAGCTCGGCGACGTATTCCGGCGGGTAGGCGGTTTGGCTAGCGTCGGGCATGGCTACCTCCGAACAGGTAAGCCAACACACGTGAAATACCTGAGAAAACCATTACAACCCCTGAAAAAAGGAATGTAAAAATCGCTATAAACGGGTACAAGAGTGTGAACATTACGCTCCAAACCTTGTATCCTGTTGTGTTTTTTAGTGCTGCACGTTCCTCTTCTCTTTTGGAACGAAATTCCGGTGCGTGTTTCATAATATTTTCTCCGTGGTTACTCGAGATAACTCACTACGGCCCTGAATCGTTTGCTGTTGGGGGAAACTTTTTCAAATGCGCGCGACGAAAGTTTGATCACAATGTCGTCGTTCACACTGGTGTCGGGAATGCGGCCGATGATGCGGACGATGATTTTCTCCTGATTATATTCATTCAAAACCTCCACCAGCGAGCCTACCGGCGCAGTACGGTGCAAGCCAAGGAATTTGCTCGTACTTTCATCTGTTTCAATCACTTCCGCCAAGCCCGATTCCGACTTCTTCTTGCTTTTCACCACTTTCGGAGGCGCTACTTCTTCAACCGGCTTAACTACTTTTTCGGGAACGACTGTTTTGGCTTTCACCGAATCTTTTACAACCGTAGTAGCCACTTTGGGCGCCGGAGGCGTCACCGTCGGTGCAGCCGCTTTTTCTGAACCTTTTTCGCTAACGATCAGCTCCTGTCCGTCTTTCAAGTTATCGTCTGTGAGGTTGTTCCATTTGCGCAGATCGGCCATTAGCACGCCGTATTTTACTGCTACGCGGTATAGTGTCTGTCCAGGCTCCACTTTGTGAACTCCATTGGAAGGCAGTGGTGCGGGCGGGCCGGATGGCGCGGCTGTGCTGGTCACTACCGGTGCAGGCGTTTCGGCCACAGGCTTCGTTTCCTTCACCTCAGCCTTTACAAGTTCTTTCTTTTCCTCTTTTTTGGAATCCTTTTTGGAAACCTTCGGGGTGTAAGGCACGCGGATCGTTTGTCCGGACTGGATATTGTCGCTCATGCCGGGATTGGCTTCGCGCAATGCGTGAATGGTCGTGCCGTACTGGCGTACGACGGCGAACATCGTCTGGCCCTGGTTTACCTTATGTAGAACAAAAATCTTTCCTCCTACCTTTTCAACCCCCACGGAGTCGACAGCATTCAATCCCTTGGCCCGGGCACTCGTCAAACCTGTCATCAATCCTGCCAAAAGTGCCAGGCAAAAAATGTATTTCATTTATTATGAAAGCGTTAAACTCGAAAACTCGTTGCTATTTTTAAGATAAACCAGTGTGGACGCTTTCAGCATCATCGTCGAGCGGCCTGTTCCTTCCCGCTCTTCCGATAGTTTCTCGTGTAAAACCTTTTGTTTCTGATCGGTTACTATGAGGAGGTATTGCACTGTTTTATCTTGCTCGTAAATATAATAAGAAAAGATTATATAGGGTCTTTTCTCCAAATAATCAATGGCTACCGGGATGTGTCCGCCGGTTGCGTCGCTAATAAATTGCGCGAGCCGCTGGAAATACATATTCCCTTCGATGTAACGAACGGGCTCCTTTAAAATTACTTCCGAAGATAGTTCCGAACCTTCCCCCGTCAATGGCAGGAGTTCACCCCGTTGCGGCATTGCAAAGCATGTGTCTGAACCCGTCGCCCTGCTTGGCAGCCACTTCGAGCAAGTCGCTGCTGACCGTTTTTACGAGCAGATAATTGGGTAAAATCCACGACAGAAATCCTGTGTCCACATTCACGGCCAGCAAGTCGGTCGGTTCGGGCACCTCCGGGTAGCGGTAATTGTGCAAATAAATGTGGTTACCGGAAAAAGCTGTGAGCGAAGTCCACCAATCGGTACCTTCCACGATCCGCTGCCACGGCAATGCAAGCCGCTCCGGATCGATCACCGCAAACGACACCTCTTTGAGGTCCGCATTGCGTAACTCGATGACCCACAGCGAACTGCCTGGATCAGCGTGGGGCATTACGCGCCAGATGTTTTCCGAAAACCGGAATGAAAACAGATTTTGCAATTTTTTACCTTTATTTTGAATTCCAATTTAACTGACAACGACCTCGTGCGCATTCTAGGAATAATACCGGCCCGCTACGCTTCTACACGCTTCCCTGCCAAGGCTTTGGTGGACATCGGCGGCAAAAGCATGATCCAGCGGGTGTACGAACAGGCGTCCAAAGCTACTCAACTGGATCAGGTTATCGTAGCGACGGACGATGAAAGAATATTGTACCACGTCCGCGAGTTCGGCGGCCAGGCCGTGATGACTTCGCAGGACCACCAGAGCGGCACCGACCGCTGCTTCGAAGCGCTTTCGCAAACAGAGGGCACTTACGACTACGTGATCAACATCCAGGGCGACGAACCATTCATCAGCCCCGAGCCGATCGATCATCTAGCCTCTGTACTAAATGGCGAAACCGAGCTCGCCACATTGGTGAAAGTCATCGACAATGATGAAATTCTCTTCAATGTGAATGTGCCAAAGGCGGTTTTGAATAAGCGAAATGAAGTGATGTATTTCAGCCGGCAAACAATCCCTTACCTGCGCAACGCACAAAGCCAGGAGGAGTTTCTGAAATCACACGTTTTTTACAAACACATCGGCATTTACGCCTACCGGACCGACGTTTTGGCCGAAATCACGAAGCTGCCGGTATCGGCACTGGAAAAAGCGGAAGCTTTGGAACAGCTTCGCTGGCTCGAAAACGGTTACGCGATCAAGGCCGTGGTCACTTCCGACGATTCGCACGGTGTGGACACGCCCGACGACCTCGATCGCGTTACGCGAAAATTTTTGCCGTAACAGGCCTTTGTGGAATGCATTTTTTACAACGAAGGTTAACGTATAAGGATTAGCCGTATATTTCTTAAAAAACGTTAAAACCGTTTTACGTATACGACCCGCTTCTCCTGCCTCGTTAGCCTTTTATTGTTTTAAACTAATTACCACTTGAAAAAAGAGCCTTATGCAATATAACATCCTCTGGGCCGATGACGAAATAGATCTTCTCAAACCGCACATCATGTTTCTCACCAACAAAGGTTACAACGTGACGCCCGTGAACAGCGGCGCCGACGCGTTGGATCGCATTGAGAATGACCGGTTTGACATTGTGTTCCTCGACGAAATGATGCCCGGTATGACCGGCCTCGAAACCCTCGCGCAGATCAAACAGCAGCAGCCGAACCTGCCCGTGGTGATGATCACGAAGTCGGAGGAAGAGCACATTATGGAGGACGCCATCGGCTCCAAGATCGATGATTATCTCATCAAACCCTTGAACCCCAACCAGATATTACTTTCGGTTAAAAAGATATTGGACAACAAACGTCTAGTAACCGAAAAAACCACGCTTAGCTACCAGCAGGAATTCCGCAGCCTGGCCATGCAATATCAGGATCGCATTGGTCACGAGGAATGGGCGGATATTTATAAAAAACTCATTTACTGGGAGCTGGAACTCGAAAGCTCCGACGACCAGGGAATGGCCGAGGTTTTCAGCATGCAAAAAAGTGAAGCCAATGCCAATTTCTGCAAATTCATCGAAGACGAATACGAAGAATGGCTCAACGACCCGCGTTCCGACAAGCCGATCCTGTCGCATCAATTAATGAAACAGAAGGTGTTTCCGCATTTGAAAGGATCGAGCGACCCGGTTTTCTTCCTGCTGATCGACAACTTCCGTTACGATCAGTGGAAAATGATCCAGCCGATTTTGCAGGAGTATTTCAATATCGAGGAAGAATCATCTTACTATTCCATTTTGCCTACCACCACCGGTTATGCGCGGAATGCGATTTTCTCCGGCCTGATGCCGAGCGAAATGGAACGCAAGCATCCGCAATGGTGGGTAAGCGATGAAAATACGCCGGAAGGGGAAGAAGGCCTGAACAACCACGAGCAGGATTTCTTGCAGAAGCAACTGGAAATGAACCACTTGAATATCAAGTTTTCATACAACAAGATATTGAACACCAACCAGGGCAAAGCATTGGTTGACACGTTCAATAACCTGCTTACCAACCAGTTGAATGTGGTGGTCTACAACTTTGTGGATATGCTTTCCCATGCGCGCACGGATGTGCAGATGATCAAGGAACTTGCCCCGGACGAGGCTGCTTACCGTTCGATCACCCGCTCGTGGTTCCAGCATTCGCCTTTGCTCGATTTCATCCGTAAAGTGGCGGAGAAGAAAGGCCGCCTGATCCTCACCACCGACCACGGCATGATCCGCGTGCAAAAACCGGTGAAAATCATCGGCTACCGCGAAACGAATACAAACCTCCGTTACAAGCATGGCAAAAACCTGGGCTTCGACGATAACCACTTGATGGTTTGCCGCAAGCCGGAGCGTATTTTCCTGCCGAAACCGCACGTTTCGACATCGTACGTGTTCACAAAAGAAGATTATTTCTTCGCCTACCCGAATAACTATAACCAGTATGTGAACCTCTACCGCGACACTTTCCAGCACGGCGGCGTGTCGCTCGAAGAGATGATCATTCCGGTGATCGACATGAAAGCGAAATAAGGAAGTAAATATGCAAAAAGGGCATCTGAGTCGATCAGATGCCCTTTTTTAATGCACTAACTTTTTGCTAGCTCATCGTCACGCCGCCGTTCTCGCATTTGATTACGCGGGCGGGGAAGCGTTTGAGGAAGTCGTGGTTGTGTGTGGCCATCAGGATCGCCGTGCCGGCATTGTTGATTGTCCGGAACACAGCCATGATCTGGTCGCCTACTTCGGGATCGAGGTTACCCGTTGGCTCATCGGCGATGAGGATTTGCGGCTCGTTGAGCATCGCCCGGGCGATTACCACGCGCTGCTGCTCGCCGCCCGATAGCTGGTGCGGCATTCTTTTCTGGGCTGTTCCGAGGCCTACCTGCATGAGTACTTCGGCAATGCGTTTGGAAATTTTGCCTTTATCCTCCCAGCCCGTCGCGCGCAGCACGAATGCGAGGTTATCCTCCACGGAACGGTCGGAAAGCAACTGGAAATCCTGGAAAACGATGCCGATGCGGCGGCGCAGGAACGGAATATCGGCCCTTTTAATGTTATGAAGCTCGTAACCGGCTACTTTGGCAGAACCGGTGTGCAGCCACAGATCGGCGTATAGTGTTTTCAAAAGCGAGCTCTTACCACTACCGGTCCGGCCGATGAGGTAAACGAATTCGCCCTTGTTGATTTCAAAATGAACGTCGTTCAAAACAGGCCTCTCACCCTGATAAATATCTGCCCTTTCCAGTCTGATTATTGGCTCCGTCGAATCGGTGGTCATGATTGTGCTAAATGAAAATGTGGAGCGGGATGCTCTGAATGGTAGTGTGGTAAAACGGTAATGTCATCCTGAGCGGAGTCGAAGGATATGCGCGATCGCATGCGCTTCGACTCCGCTCGGCGAGACAATCTAATTAAGAATTCCCTTTTTTGTAGTCAGAAAGGAATTTTTCCAGACCGATATCCGTCAATGGGTGTTTCAGCAATGCTTCGATTGCGCTCAATGGGCCGGTCATTACATCAGCACCTACTTCTGCGCATTGGATAATGTGCATTGGGTGACGAACTGATGCTGCAAGTACTTGCGTATCAAACCCGTAGTTTCTGTAAATGGTGAGGATTTGCTCAATCAGGCCGATACCGTCGGTAGAGATATCATCCAGGCGGCCTACGAATGGAGAAACGTAAGTAGCACCGGCTTTCGCAGCTACGAGCGCTTGTCCCGCAGAGAAAATCAATGTACAGTTGGTACGGATGCCTTTTGAAGAGAAATATTTCAAAGCCTTGATACCTTCTTTGATCATCGGGATTTTAACCACGATTTTCTCGTCGATTTCCACCAGTTCTTCGCCTTCGCGAACCATTCCTTCGAAATCAACCGAGATCACTTCCGCGCTTACATCACCATCTACGATGTCGCAGATAGCCTTGTAGTGACGCATTATATTATCCTTACCTGTAATTCCTTCTTTTGCCATCAAAGATGGGTTGGTGGTCACACCGTCCAAAACACCAAGTGCCTGCGCTTCCCGAATTTCATTCAGGTTCGCAGTATCAATGAAAAATTTCATATTGAAAATTTATTGGTTAGAATATTCCACAAAAGTAGAAAACCCTGAACAAAAGCAAAAAGAAAGAAAGACGGAAAAACCTGAGGCGAAGAAATAAAAAAAGGCAAACCGAGAATCTCACCGCATCGACCACCTACCCTTGCTTCCGTCAGGACCTGGGGGATTCGGAAGGAGCTGGTAGTTCCGATTTGCCGCTGCAAAGATAACGACATTTTATTCACAAAAAGAAAACATTCGTGTAACGTTTAGCCTTACTTTTGTGCGAAACAACTAGAAATGAACCAGTATGCTTCGATTATTTTTTTTTATTATCCTGATTTCCCTCTACTCCTGTTCACAATCTTCCGACGCGTTCCTGCAAAAAGGTAAAGAGCTCATGCAGCAAGGCAAAACCCGCGAAGCGATTGAATTCATCAACAAAGCGATCGAAAAAAACACCACCAATGCCGACGCGTTCAATCTCCGCGGCGTAGCTTATTATGAACTGAAAGAAAACGACAATGCATTGCTTGATTTCGCGCAGGCTATCAAGCTGCAACCCGGCTCCTACCGCCCCTATTTCAACCGTGCGCTGCTCTATAAGGATGAAAACAAGCTCGATTCCGCCTTTGCCGACTACAACAAATCGGCAGAACTCGCGCCTGACACCGCCGACGTATTCCTGAACCGCGGCCAGCTGCTCGTGCTCATGGACAAAGCGCCCGAAGCGATCCAGGACTTTGAAAAAGCGACCAAGCTCGACGAAAACAATAAACAAGCCTGGTATAACCTCGGCAACACTTACTACCGCACGCAGGATTTCAAAAAAGCCACATTGGCCTTCCGCCAGACGGTAAAACTGGACGGCCAATATGGAAAGGCGTTCTACGGACTTGGCCTGGCGCAGTATAATGAAGGGGAAAAAGACTTAGGTTGTACCAGCCTGAAACAGGCGCTGAACCTTGGTTACAGCGATGCGGCGAACGCTTTGGCGCAATTTTGTCAGTAACAATTTTGTTTAAAACAGTACAGAAACCAAACCCACTATCATGAGACTTTTAAAGATATTTTTCGGCATACTCTTCGTGATTTTTGCCTATTTCCAGGTCGATGACCCCGATTCGGGCGTTTGGATCGGGATTTACAGCTTTGCCGCGCTTGGCTGCTTCATGAGCATCCGTGAGCTGTGGCCACCGTGGGTGTTTTACGCGCTTGCTGCGGGCTATTTAATTGGCGCTATTTTTCAATGGCCGCCAGAGTTTGAAGGAATTTTCTTCGGAGAAGCTGCGATGCGCACCCTCAATATCGAACTCGCGCGCGAGTCTCTTGGCTTGGGCATTTGCGCGGTCGTGATGGCCGTGATCGGCAAATGGGGCTGATCACTCTTTAACCCACTCGATTTCTTTCAAACCGAATTCCAGTTCTTCCGGCTCGGTGGCCAATTTTATACGGATTTTTCCAAGCTGTGTCACATTGGTTACCGAGCCGTTTGTGATGTTGCCCTGGTAAGCAAATTTCACATCTTGCTGATAACCATACAAATGGCTTAGGTATTCACGCCGGATCGCTTCGTACTGGCCGCCGGAGCGGAGCCGGACGTAGTGTGTGTCCAGGAATTTGAGGAGCTTGTGAAATTCTTCCGTCAATGTAAATGTGCGGCCTGTTTCGCGGAGCAGCGATGTAGCGAAGCCGTTTTCGAAATGTGATTGATTGATATTCACCCCAATACCGACAATGGAAGTCGCAAACCGCGAACCTTGCAGGGAATTTTCGATCAAAACACCTACTGCTTTGCGGCTGTTCATATAAATATCGTTAGGCCATTTCACCTTCGTGTCGGTTACGTAGCTCGCCAGGTAGCCGCGGATAGCGAGGGCGGTGATCTGGCTGATGAGAAACTGCTCCTGAATGGGTAGAAATGTGGGATTCAGGATGACGGAAAATGTCAGATTCTGACCCGCGACGGCATTCCAGACAGTACCGCGCTGGCCTCTTCCCTTCACCTGATTGTCGGTTATGACAACCGTTCCTTCTTCAAACAACCCCGCATGTACTATTTCAGCCGCTATGTCGTTGGTGGAATGACAAGTTGGCAGGTATATAACTTTTTTACCAATTATTAGCGTGTCCGGTGTAGAGTTGTACAATTTTTTTGTTTTACTTTAGGGTTTTAGAAAAGGAAACAATCACGCATGAAAGAACGCAAAAATAAAGAACTATCCTCAAAAGATCTCACCGAACTGGTGGTGAAGGGCATGACAGAAAAGAAGGGTTTGGACATTGCCATATTAGACCTCAGAAAAGTAAAAAATTCAATAACTGACTTTTTCGTGATTTGCTCGGGGAATTCCGACACTCAGATAGATGCTTTGGCCAACTCGGTCGAGGAAGAAGTTTATAAAATATCCAAAACAGAGCCCTGGCAAAAAGAAGGAAAGGCTAATGGGGAATGGATTTTGATTGATTATGTGGACGTAGTCGCACATATTTTCAACAAAGAACGTCGCAAACATTACGATCTGGAAGAACTTTGGGGAGATGCAGAGGTGACATACCTGGAAGATTCCATGGTATAAGGCCCGCGGGCGAACATTAGCCCCGCCGGGATTGTTGTTTAATATATTTCCTCTTAATTAATACGAACGAATGTCTGAAAACGATAACAAAAGGGGGCCACTCAACCCTAAAAGTCCTCAGAAGGGATATCAAGGTTGGATTATAGCCGCTCTGATCGCTACTATACTCGGAATCACGTACCTTAACCGCACATCAACCATCCGCGAAACCACTCAGAAACGTTTCGAAAAGATGATGGCTGACAAGGAAGTGGAGCGCGTTACCATTGTGAACGACAAATCGGTGGAAGTAACGCTCAAACCCGAAGCGCTCAAACTCGATAAATACAGGGTTGTTGCAAAGGAAAATAACTATTTCGGCGGCGAAAGTGCCTCGCATTACCAGTTTCAGGTTACGTCTGCGGAAACCTTTAAGAAGGATTTCGATAAAATGCAGGAAGGCACGCCGGACGACGACAAGGTACCTTTTGTGGTAGATACCCGCAACGACTGGACCAGTTTCCTCGGAACCTGGGGCTTTTTCATTGTCATGATCCTGGTGATGTACTTCATTCTCGGCAGAATGTCGGGTGGTGTAGGACCGGGTGGCCAGATCTTCAACATCGGCCGCTCACGCGCAACGCTTTTCGATGCAGAAAACAAGGTAAAGATCACATTTAATGATGTGGCTGGCCTCGACGAAGCGAAAGAAGAGATCAAGGAAATTGTGGAATACCTGCAAAGCCCCGACAAATTCAAGAAACTCGGTGCGAAAATTCCCAAAGGTGCATTGCTCGTAGGACCTCCGGGAACGGGTAAAACATTGCTCGCTAAGGCAGTAGCCGGTGAAGCAGGCGTGCCATTCTTCTCCCTGTCCGGTTCCGATTTCGTAGAAATGTTCGTGGGTGTGGGTGCAGCGCGTGTGCGTGACCTCTTTAAACAAGCGAAAGAAAAAGCGCCTTGTATCATCTTTATCGATGAGATCGACGCAGTAGGTCGTTCACGTGGCCGTGGCGCCATGCCGGGTTCGAACGACGAACGTGAAAATACATTGAACTCCCTTTTGGTGGAAATGGACGGTTTCGCAACCGACTCCGGCATTATCATCGTGGCAGCCACCAACCGCCCCGACGTTCTCGACCCTGCATTGCTCCGTCCGGGACGTTTTGACCGCCAGATTTCCGTAGACAAACCGGACGTGATCGGTCGTGAGGCGATTTTCAAAGTGCATTTGAAGCCATTGAAACTGGCTACTGACGTTAATATCCAGAAACTTTCATCCCAGACGCCTGGCTTTGCCGGTGCTGAAATCGCGAACGTTTGTAACGAAGCTGCATTGATCGCCGCCCGCCGCAACCGCGAAGAGGTAACCATGCAGGATTTCCAGGATGCGATGGACCGTGTGATTGGTGGTTTGGAAAAGAAAAACAAACTCATTTCGCCGGAAGAGAAGCAAATCGTGGCTTACCACGAGGCAGGTCACGCAGTGGCAGGCTGGTTCCTGGAACATGCCGATCCATTGGTGAAAGTGTCGATCGTACCACGTGGTGTGGCGGCATTGGGTTACGCACAATATCTCCCGCGTGAGCAGTATCTGTACCGTACCGAGCAGCTGTTTGATGAAATGTGTATGACATTGGGCGGCCGCGCTGCGGAAGATGTAGTATTCGGCAAAATCTCAACCGGCGCATTGAGCGACCTCGAACGCGTGACGAAAGTGGCGTACAGCATGGTGACCATGTACGGTATGAACGAGCGCATCGGTAATATTTCATTCTACGATTCGAAACAAACCGATTATTCATTCACCAAACCTTACTCGGAATCGACGTCGCAGGCGATTGACGAAGAGGTGAGAAAGCTGGTGGACGAGGCTTACCAGTTTGTTAAAAACCTGCTGATCGAAAAACGTGACGCATTGGAAGTGTTGGCGAAAGAATTGCTGGAAAAAGAAATCCTGTTCCAGGCAGATCTCGAAAAACTGATTGGCAAGCGTCCTTACGAGAAGGAAACGAGCTACCAGGCCTATATCAACCGCCGCTCGAATGAAGAGGCTGCGATCCACGAAGAAGTGGTGAAACAGACTTTGGAAAAAGATCGTAAAGAGGAAGAGATGGCAGAGGCGGAAAAAAGCGCCGACAACGAATAAGATTCGATTTTAAAATATCCAATAGCCGGGCAATTCAATCTGTCCGGCTATTATTTTTACAGATGTACATTCATTTTTTACCCTAAACCTTCAAAGCAGATGTCCTTTGAAATTTTCAAGCAGCAATTTGGCGACCTCACCGAATATGTCATACACGACACCACTACCGAAAACCGCTGCGTAATCATCCCCGAACTGGGTGGGATTGTCCGTCAGCTCTCGTTACGGAAAGGGCTCACGCTCTTCTCGCTACTCAAAACACCCGCCACACCGGCCGCGCTGTTGGCCGATACAAAAAGTGCCAGCGAATTACTGTTCCCGTTCGCAAGCCGCATTCCGGAAGGTAAATACAAGTTTTTGGGTAAAAATTATGAATTGGATAAAAACGAGGACGGCGGCTTGAACGCAATTCATGGCCTAGTCCGGAAGAATCATTTTCATCTCGACGAGCAGGCTATTCATGCGGATCACGCATACATCCAGCTGTCCTACACGATCGATAATGCCAAAGGCTATCCATTCCTGGTTCACTTTTCAGTGCGCTACACCCTGCATGCAGACGGTCGTTTTGAGGTAAAATATGAAGCCAAAAACAATGGACAGGCACCCGCGCCGGCTATGTTCGGCTGGCACCCCTACTGGATGCTCGGCAACGAGGATGTGGAAGCCTGGAAAATTAATATTCCCTCGAAACGCCTCGTGACGTTCAATGAAAACCTCATTCCGGTTGGCACGGAGCCATTCGAGATGGCGATGCCGGCGCTGCTGCATCGGAGAGAGTTCGATAATTGCTTCATTGTAGATGCCGGTCCGTACGCTACCACGGAGCTGATCTCGAAAAACCAGGATGTAACGCTTCGCATTGAACAGGAAACGGAGAAATTCAAATACCTGGTCGTATATACGCCGCCTGCGCGCGACTGCGTAGCCATCGAACCGCTTACGGCCAACGTCGATTCGTTTAACACCGGAGAAGGGCTACAAATTCTGGCGCCCGGCCATAGCATTGACGGCACGATCACCGTCCGCCTCGTTTAACGGCCGTTTTTTGTACCAGATCATCTTGTGCCTCAGCAATCTCCAGTGGGTAAGGTAACCCAGGTGTGCCGCGACAATGGATAGTTTATCCGACCATCTGTCGCGGTACCTTATATTATAGAAGAAAATCCGCCAAGTTTTGGTTTTGAGGGCCGGCCGTTCATTCTCCCAGTGCGTCAGGATTTCCTGTAAAAAATCCTGCGAAGGATAGCCTGGGCCTGCTCCCGCCTGAGCGAGGTAATCGCGGCCGGTAAGACAGCCTGCCACGCCCAGTGATTCGAGCAGTAGTTTGTGGAAGCCTTTCTCCCGCGTAATGCGGCTAACATAGGCCCAATCCAGCGTCGCCGCCGACTTATCCAGCAACCGCACAAAATCCGCCATGTATTTCAATTTATCCCACTGCTCCACCCCACCGTGGTGAATGACCATCATCATGAGCTGAATTTCCATTGGCGGCACAAGCACCGATTTTCCCATCATGCTGAACGCGACACGCTGACCGGCCAGTTCATCCCATGTGAAATTGTAGCAATAGCGGGGATAGGTGCAATTCCACTGTATTTCAAGCGATTGTAATGTATGGTCCTGCAAAGGAGTTAATGGCAGCTGATAATCCGTATCAAGGTAATCGCCCACTACGGCTTTTTGCTTCAAAAGATAATGGCGGTAACTATCCGCCGCAAAGCCTTCGTCCAGCAGCACGTCCAGGCTTTTGGAGACATCATTACGGTCGACGAAATAGTCGATATCGCCAAACTCGCGCGAGGCGGGCTTATCGTAAAGCATCCACGCCCAAAGCGCGCCTTTCATGGGAAATACTTTAATGCCATTGTCGGCCAACCTGTTGTACAGCCGCACGCAGATGCCCAGAAAGGCCATGTTGGTAACAGCCTGCCCAAGCGTAAATTCGCGGAGCGAACGCAGCACGGGGGCGGGCAGGTCCAGCGACTTCTCCGCGGCATGTTCGAATGCGAGCGGCCTTATCTGATGCCATTTGGCCAGTGCTAGGTATTTTTGCGGGTCAAAAGGAGCATTTCCGACTGAAAACGGCTGGTGGTCCGACGGCCTGACTGCCGCTTCCACCAGGTAAGCCAGTTCTCGGGAAATTTCGATCCGCTGCATATCATTCCGCGATTAGCTGTTCACGGATACTGTCCTCAGCCCATTTTTCGAGCTTTTCAAAACCTTCCGGACGTCTTCTCCGAAGCACTTCGGCCGACCGGGCACATTGCAGGCTTTGGAAGAAATGTCTTTTCAGATTTTTATCGGCGATGAGGGACGCGGGCAATGGAAAATTGCGCAGCATTTCGCCGGGTATTTCGGCAATGCCCAGGTTCTGAAATTCAGGTTTGTTCCTCGCTTTGTGCAGAAAAAAGACCTTTTTAAGCGGAACAGGCTGTGCAGTAAACTGCTCGCGGGGCTGGTAAGCGTATTTATTAACTCCTTCACTCACCGGTTCCAAGTCCGACGGATCATATTGCAGCCCGGCTACCGTTCTTTCCCAAATCTTCAATTGCGGATAAGCGGGCAAGATAAATGGCTTCCCCGCTTCGTCAAAAGTGATCGCCGTAAGGTCGTCGCTCAACAATCTGCAACCGGCTTTGATAAACGCCGCAGCTGTGCTCGACTTCCCTGCACCGGGCATTCCCATGAAGCACCAGGCCTCCTCACCCACCACCACCGCGCTCGCATGCAGCAAAAAGTGCCCTCTTTGAAACAAAATGAGTCCTAATGCTTCGCTTACCGTAAAAAGGCTAATGATATCCGGGTCGGATGCGACGGGAGATACGACCAGCTCGTTACCGCCCGACGCTTTGAAAGATGCCACGTTGGGCCAATTCAGGTACAATGCCTGGCTCTCGTCCTCACCGAACGCAGCTTTAATGCCCCTTCGGAAAATGCGGGTGGGATGCATGGCTGGCAGGCGGACCTCGCCTTTGCGGATATAGATTTCGGCTACGGAATGCGCGTCGCCTTCGGCCAGTTCGGGCAAGGAAATTTCTGAATGGATATGAAGCCCGAAAGCGATGTAATAATGCATGTGTGTTGATTCAAAATTAATCATTCCCAAACCCAGAGCCGCTTGTAGGAAACGGTTTCAGGCCAGCGCCCGATAATAATGTTGCCGTTTTGCTCCACCCAGGCATGCGCCTCGAATTGTTTCGCGGGATTGATCTCTATTCCGATTTCAAGGGTTAGTGCAGGGAAATTACGAAGCAGGTATTTGGTGGCGAGCGCCCTGGGAAGGCACAAAAGTTCTAACGGCAGGAGATTGGCAGCAGTGTCGACAGCCCACACGGTCCGCTGCGTAAGACCCGGATCGGGTTCCTGCAACCGGCTGGGGCTGCTTAGCCGATGGTACCATTTTCTGAACGTCGGGAAGGGTAGCAGTACGAGCCCGGCTTTAATCCAAAGCAAGCACCAGGTTGCCCGCAGAAAAATCCATTTCTCCGGTCCGGACAAGTTCCGCCATCTCCGTATCAGCTTACCGATTTTGCTCAAAACCTATTGGATTGTTTCAACCAGCCCTTCCGAAATCAGCTCCTGCAACAGCGCGTCGATATCGCTTTGGCAGTCGCCGGGATCTACCTCATATTCATTGGTCACTACCTCGCACAGCGCTTCGATGGTCTGCGGCCCTTGTTCCAATGTGTCCCAGATCAGGACCCCAACTTCATCGAGACCATAATATGCGCCTTTGTTGTGGTTGAGAATTACTGTTTCCCCGGCAACCTTGGACGAAATCTGTTCAGATGTAAGCTGGTATTTCATTGGTAAAGTTTAAACTAAATGAATTGTGTGAAACCGCATAGTACAAAGTTAGAAATTTTAATTAGTCAATCTCAAACTTTATTCCCTGTGCCAATGGCAGCGCCGTTCCGTAATTGATCGTATTCGTTTGCCGCCGCATATAAGCTTTCCAGGCATCCGACCCCGACTCCCGGCCGCCGCCCGTTTCCTTTTCCCCGCCAAATGCACCGCCAATTTCAGCGCCGGAAGTACCGATATTGACATTTGCAATGCCGCAATCGGAGCCCGTGTGCGAGAGAAACCGCTCGGCATCGCGCAAATCCATCGTAAAAATGGCTGACGAAAGACCCTGCGGCACATCGTTTTGAACGGCAATAGCCTCATCTACATCATGATAGCGGATCAGATATAAGATCGGGGCGAAAGTTTCGTGCTGCACCATGGCCCAGTGGTTTTCCACCTCCGCAATACACGGCGAAACATAGCACCCCGACGCATAAGCATTCCCTTCCAGCACGCCCGGCTCCACGGCAAACGTCCCGCCCGCCTGCCTGATTTCCTCCACGGCTTTTTCATACTGCATTACCGCATGCCGGTCGATCAGCGGACCGACGTGATAGGCTGGATCGAGTGGATTACCAATTTTTAACTGGCCGTAGGCGCTTATCAAACGGGTTTTCACTTCGTCGAAAATAGAATCATGGACGATCAGCCTGCGGGTAGATGTGCAACGCTGCCCGGCCGTGCCCACCGCGCCGAATACGATGGCGGGGATCGCTACTTTCAAATCCGCGCTGGGCGTGACAATAATCGCATTGTTCCCCCCGAGTTCGAGCAGGCTTTTTCCCAGTCGGCGAGCCACCTGCTCCCCTACCGAACGGCCCATCGGAATGCTTCCCGTGGCCGACACGAGGGCGATCCGGGTATCTTGCGCAATCCATTCACCCACCTCCCGGCCGCCAGTCACCACGCACGACACGCCCTCGGGCAAGTCATTGTCCCTCAGCACAGACAGGATAATTTGCTGGCAAGCAAGGGCAGTCAGCGGTGTTTTTTCCGAAGGCTTCCACACGCACACATTGCCGCACACCCAGGCGATCATCGCATTCCAGGACCATACGGCCACCGGGAAGTTGAACGCCGTAATAATGCCGGTAATGCCCAGCGGATGCCACTGCTCGTACATGCGATGCTGCGGGCGCTCGCTGTGCATCGTGAGGCCGTAAAGCTGCCTTGAAAGTCCGGTAGCAAAATCACAGATATCGATCATCTCCTGCACCTCGCCCAAGCCTTCCTGCGCACTCTTGCCCATTTCATAACTGACAAGCGTACCCAGCTCGTGCTTACGCTCCCGCAATTGATCGCCCATTTGCCGTACAATATCTCCGCGCCTGGGCGCCGGTATGCTGCGCCATTTTTTGAATGCAAGCGCAGCCGCTTCCACCGCCCGGTCGTAATCCTCGCTGGCAGCCTGGCGCACCGCCCCTATTTTTGCACCATCCACCGGCGAGAACGATTCATTTAATGCGCCGCCGCCCTCCCAGCTGGCCGTCCCGGTAGTTACGCCGTGGTTTTCGGTCCGGATGCCTAGTCTATTTAGAATATCAACAATGTCCGTCATAGCGCCTCAATCGTTGTTTTGCGTAAAGTACCAGCCGTTCAGGGTTTTGAAAAAATCGTCCAGCAGAATGTCTTCCTGCCTGACAAAGCCCCTG
The DNA here is from genome assembly GCF_000023125.1 of Dyadobacter fermentans DSM 18053. Lineage (NCBI taxonomy): Bacteria > Pseudomonadati > Bacteroidota > Cytophagia > Cytophagales > Spirosomataceae > Dyadobacter > Dyadobacter fermentans. The sequence goes on along the minus strand of NC_013037.1, from coordinate 6,087,480 downwards.
TCCGGCAATACACCGTCGGCCACCATTTCCACTACCGACGCGATGGAAGCCGCGGTAGTCCAGGAAATAGCCCGCCAATGCTGGCCATCAATTTCAATGGGATGGTAAGCGCGGTAAAATTCTTCCCGTTCTAGGTGATCGCCTTTCCAGCCCTCCACCACGGCATACACATACACCACATCCTGTTGCACGGGCGGCTTGGCTTCCGTCAGGATTTCCTCTACCAATGCCCGCTTGTCTTTCAGGCACAGCTCATATAGCAGGAAGCGCATCAGGCTGCAATGCCCGGGGTAGCGGATGGTTTTGTAATTCAATGTATCCACCTTGCCTTCGAGCGTCTCGCACATGGTAGCGAGGCCGCCGGAAGTGCTGAATGCTTCAAACTCCTGTCCTTCAATATTGATCATCTCGGTCCCTTCCAGCGAGGGCACCATTTTCCGCACGCCGTTGTGGATCACCTCGGCGTCGTTGAGGTACTCGTTCACCACGCCGGCAGGCGACCAGGTGAAGGAATAGCCCATCAGGCCGTTCGGATAGCGGGGCAATGCACCCACGCGAAGCTCGATATCACGGATTTTGGTAAAACGTTTGGCCAGATCCATGCCTACGATACCGATAAAGCCCGGCGCCAGGCCGCATTGCGGCGCCAGTACGCTGCGGCTATCCTGCGCCATTTCGCGGATGGCGGCAGTTGTTGGCACGTCTTCGGTCAGATCGAAATAATGAATGCCCGACTTATGTGCCTGGCGCGCAATGGGAAGGTTCAGGTTGTAGGGCATGCACGACACCACGGCATCGAAGCCCATTAACACACTTTCTACAAAGAGGGAATCGTTCACATCGCCGGTCACCACCTGAAACGGCAGTGCAACGGCGGGCTGGGCCCTATCGACGCCCGTCACGAGGAACCGCTTGCTCAGCAAAGTGCCCACCAGCGAGCCTACCTTTCCCAAGCCGATTACAAGTACTTTTTGCATGTATAGTTATAGGTGGTTTTAGTTGAAATATTTGAAGCTCTTTTGAAAGATAGAAAAAGAAATTGCAGTTTTTAAAACTTCCATGGCATTTTTGTAGGACAAACAAAGCATTATGACAATCACCATCGTGGGCGGGGGCGCCTCTGGTTTTATGGCCGCCATCACCGCCGCCGAAACGTTTCCGGAAGCACGGATAACCATTCTCGAAAAGAGCAGGACAGTCCTGAACAAAGTCCGCATTTCCGGCGGCGGCCGGTGCAACGTCACGCACAAGCCCCACGAATTGCGGCATTTTATCAAAAATTACCCGCGGGGCGAAAAGCTGCTCCGCAAACTTCTCCCCCGTTTCGACGCCGATGCTACCGTGCAATGGTTTGAGAAAAAAGGGGTTGCATTAAAGACCGAACCCGACGGGCGCATGTTCCCTACCTCGGACTCTTCGCATACGATCATCGAATGCCTGATCAAAACAGCCCGAAACCTCAATATCGAAATCAGGACGAGCATGCATGTGGATTCTTTTGAAAAAACAGGGGATGCATTCGAATTGAAAATCGTCAATGGAGAGCCCATTACCACCGATCGCTTATTGATCGCTACCGGAGGCTATCCCAGAGCGGAAAGCTTCGACTGGTTGGAAGAACATCGGCACGGCATTGTACCGCCGCTGCCTTCATTGTTTACATTCAATACGCCTGATAACTATCTCCTGCCGCTGGCTGGTGTAGCCGTGAAAGATGCAGGGGTAAAAATAGCCGGTACAAAGCACGAATGGCGCGGGCCGCTGCTGATTACGCATTGGGGGTTCAGCGGGCCGGCCGTGCTGAAACTCTCGGCCTGGGGCGCACGAGACCTTGCGGAAAAAGATTACCATTTCACCTGCCGGATCAACTGGCTGCCTGGTATGAAGGAACAGGACGTGCGCGACTTTTTGCTGGCCGAAAAAACGAATACCAGCAAACAACAGATCACCTCCCACGCCCGGTTCGGCCTGCCCTCGCGGCTCTGGAAAGCTTTTGCAGAAAAAGCGGAGATCGCGGACACGCTGCGCTGGGGCGACGCGAGCCACAAGGTGCTGAACCGGATGACCGAACTTCTGACAAACAGCCAGTTCGAGGTGAAGGGCAAAACGACTTTCAAGGAAGAATTTGTGACCTGCGGAGGCATTGCCCTGGCAGATATCGACCCCGAAACGTTGCAAAGCCGTTCTTTACCCGGACTCTTTTTCGCGGGAGAAGTGATGGACGTAGACGGTATCACGGGCGGTTTCAACTTCCAGAATGCCTGGACGACCGGCTACGTCGTGGGAAAAAGCATTGGTCTTTAAACCCCGGCAATGGTGTCGAAATAGGCCCTTACCTTTTTCGCCCTGTCGAGGCCGACAAGGTCCGTAAGCGTTTCCAGCGAGCTTTCGCGGATCGCGCGCACGGAGCCGAAATGTTTCAGGAGCTTGGTGGCGGTTACTTTTCCAACGCCTACCACGCCTTCCAGTTCACTCACGAGGCTTGCCTTGCTCCGCTTGTCGCGGTGGAAGGTGATTGCAAACCGGTGCGCTTCGTCGCGGATTTGCTGGATCAGTTTCAGGGATTCGGACCGCTTATCAATGTACAATGGCAGCGGATCTTCGGGAAAATAGATTTCCTCCAACCTTTTGGCAATGCCGATAATGGGCACCTGGCCGTAAATGCCGAGACTCTTCAATGCATCACAAGCCGCACCGAGCTGGCCTTTACCGCCGTCGACCACGATCAGGTCGGGCAGCGGCTGTTCTTCGGCGATCAACCGGAGGTAGCGGCGGCTCACGATCTCGTTCATGGAAGCAAAGTCATTCGGGCCGATCACGGTTTTGATATTGAAATGCCGGTAATCCTTTTTAGAAGGCTTCCCGTCTTTGAAACACACCATCGAAGCCACCGGGTTGGTGCCCTGGATATTGGAGTTATCAAAACATTCGATATGCCGCGGCAGCGTTTTGATCTGCAAATCGGCTTTGAGACGGATGAGCACACGGTCCTTTTTGGAGGTAGTGGCCGAGGCTTCCACTTCGCGGCGCTCGGTACGTTCCCTTCTGAAATACATCACGTTTTTCATGGACATATCGAGCAGCTTCTTCTTGTCGCCGATTTGCGGCACCGTCACATCCAGCCGCATATCCAGGTCCGGTTTCAGGTTCGAAACCAGCTCCCTGGCCTCCGAACCGTATGTGGAGCGCATTTCGACAATCATCATCGCAAGGATTTCCAGGTCGCTTTCGTCGAGCTTTTTCTTTACTTCGAGCGTCTGCGTGGCCACCATGTAGCCCTGTTTGATCTTCATGAAGTTCAGGTAGGCGGCCTCGTCGTCGGAAACGATGGTGAGCACATCGATGTTGCCGATGCGCGGGTTAATGACCGTCGCCTTGCTCTGGAAGTTCGATAAATGTTCGATTTTCGTTTTCCAGGCGTGGGCTTTTTCAAAAGCCATCTGCTCGGCAGCTTCCAGCATTTTCTCTTTGAAATACTGCTGGGGCGACGACAGGTTGCCTTTCAGGATATTATGCACCTGTTCTATTTCCGCATTGTACTCATCCTGGCCCTGGAAACCCTCACAAGGCCCTTTGCAGTTACCAATATGGTATTCGAGGCACACTTTAAACTTTCCCGCCTCGATATTCGACTTATTGAGCGGCAACTGGCACGACCGGATCTGGTACAATGCCTTGAACATATCCAGTAAAGTGTGCATCGACCGCAAGTTGGCGAACGGGCCGTAGAATGTGCCCTTCGTCCGGTCCATATTGCGGGTCGGGAACACGCGCGGGAATGGCTCATCGGTCACACAAATGAACGGGTAAGTCTTGTCGTCTTTGAGAAGGATGTTAAACTTGGGCTGCAACTGTTTGATCAGCTGATTTTCCAGCAGCAATGCGTCCCACTCACTCAACACGATGGTATACTCGATCCGGCGAATCTGGCTCACGAGCCGTCTGGTCTTGCGATCGTGCTGGTTATTTTTGGAAAAATAACTCGAAACCCGGTTGCGCAGGCTCTTTGCTTTTCCTACATATATGACCTCGCCGGTTTCATCGAAATACCGGTACACGCCGGGATCGAGAGGAATTTTGGCAAGTTCTTCTTTATAATTGAATTCAGACATTGATTGTGATTTAGGACTAAACGGCGCCCCTGTTGAAGAAAAACAACCGCACTAATTGAAAAGTTGCGTCGCTTACGAGCTGAAATGCCTCATTTTGGGCGGCATTCAGGTCCATCGGGCGATTGAGCACCGATACTGCATAGGTCATGCCAGCGGCTTTGGCCTGCTCGGGGGTGATCTGCAATGTACCGCACACCACCGCCAGCGGCACATGATGGCTCCTGCACAGGCCCGCGAGCCCTTTCACTACTTTGCCTGCCAGCGTTTGCTCATCCACCTTGCCCTCGCCGGTAATCACGAGGTCGGCGTGCTCCACCAGCGAAGCGACGTTGCATTGTTCCATTACAATGCTGATACCGTCTTTCAGCGTCGCATTCAGGAACCACATGCAGCCGGCGCCCAGGCCACCGGCAGCGCCTGCACCGGGTACGAGGCTCACGTCCCGCCCGAATACGCGCGTGGCCACCTGCGCGAGATTTTGCAACCCATGGTCCAGTTCGACCACCATTTTTGGATCGGCACCTTTTTGCGGGCCGTATACAAATGCAGCCCCGTCTTTGCCGAATAGCGGGTTAGTCACGTCGCAAGCCACCACCACCGACACCAATGCAAGCCTGGGATCGGCATTATGGACGTCAATCGACGCGATTTTGCCGAGCGACTGACCGTTTGGAAGCAGCGTGTGGCCATCCTTATCCTTGAATGCAAATCCCAGCGCCTCGGCCATGCCGATTCCGCCGTCGGTTGTGGCGCTTCCGCCGATGCCCAGGATGATCGTTTTAACACCTTTGTCCAATGCATCGACAATGAGCTGCCCTGTTCCGAATGTGCTGGTCAGCAGCGGGTTTCGTTCTTCGGTTTTCAAAAGTCCGAGGCCCGAAGCCGCTGCCATTTCGATGAATGCCACGTGGTGGTCGGCGGAAATGCCGTAGGTCGCTTTCAGGGGGCGGTTCAGCGGGTCGAGGGCTGTTACCGTCACTTCCGAGCCATTGGCTTGTTGTGTCAATATCTTCGAAGTCCCTTCACCACCGTCGGCCAGCGGGATCGACGTCACTTTTGCATTTGGAAATGCTTTTCTAACGCCGTTTTCAATGGCATTGCAAACTTCCGCCGCTTCCAGCGAGCCGCGAAACTTGTCGGGGGCAACGAGAATATTCACGCTCAGGGATTAAATGTGTCAGAACAAAACGCCTTCGTCGTCATTTCTGGAAGGCGGGATATAGGTATCGGTACTATCCGTTGTCACGCCGCCGCATTCACGCACGTAGTTTTCAGGTTTGTTAAAAGGCATTTTACGGTACTGGACCAGTGTGGGATCGGCATATACTTTTTGCATAAACAAGCCCCAGGCCGGCATCGCAATGCGGCCGCCCTGGCCGTAGGCGATGGTGCGGAAGTGGATACTGCGGTCTTCGCCACCGACCCAGATGCCCGACACGAGGTTTTGGGTCATGCCCATAAACCACCCATCGGAATAATTGGATGTGGTACCTGTTTTGGCGGCGATTTCGTTGCCCTCCGTCACGCCGTACTGACGCAGGCGGCCAGCCGTTCCGCCCGGATCTTCCACCGCACCGCGCATGAGGTACAGCATGTTATAGGCCATATTTTCGCTGATCTCCTGATTTTGCTTTTGGAAAAATTCCTGTAAAACATTGCCGTAGCGATCTTCTATACGCAATATTGTCATCGGTTCCGTCCGGTGGCCGCCGTTCGCAAACGCGCAATAGGCACCCACCATTTCATACACCGACACATCACTGATACCCAAACAAAGCGATGGCACTTCCTGTAATTTGGAAGTAATGCCTAGCTTGTGCGCATACTCCACCACAGCTTTCGGCCGCACCATTTTCATCAGGTAAGCGCTCACCGTGTTCACGGATTTCCCCAAAGCCTGCCGGAGCGACAGCGATTGGTAAGAATACTTGTTATTGGAGTTCTTCGGCGACCATCCCCCCGGTACGCCGTCGGAGAGCCCGAAGAAAATGGGCTGGTCGGTCACATGATCGCAAGGAGTCAGGAAGTTTTTATCCAATGCAGAAACATATACGAACGGCTTGAAAGTAGAACCCGGCTGCCGGGAACCCTGCTTGACGTGGTCGTATTTGAAATATTTGAAATTAATACCTCCTACCCACGCCTTCACGTGGCCGTTGCGCGGGTCCATGGACATCATCCCCGCGCGCAGGAAGCGTTTGTAGTAGGCAATGGAATCCAGCGGGCTCATTACCACCTCTTTCTCTCCGTTCCAGGTGAATACCTTCATTTTGTAAGGTTTCCGCATGATTTTCCACGCTTCTTCTTCGCCCAGGTCGCGTTTGAGGGAAATGAAATGCGGCGAGCGGCGGGCGGCGGTGTTGATAAAGCCGGGAATTTCCTTGCCATTGTCGAAAGTCCAGGGATTGCGGCCTTTCCAGTGTTCGTCGAACAGCTTTTGCTGCGTTTTCATGTGCTCGGTAAGCGCCTGCTCCTGGTAGCGCTGAATCCGCGAGTCGATGGTGGTGTAAATGCGCAACCCGCTTGTGTACAGGTCGAGGTCGGTGTCGTGCTCTTCGTTATAGAGTTTCACCCAGCTTTTGAGATATCCCCGCATAGACTCGCGGAAATACGGCGCCAGGCCGGTGTTATGGCTGTCGACCGTGAAATTCAGTCCCAGCGATTTATCCTTAAACTTGTTAAAATCCTCCTCGCGGATGTATTCGTACTTGTACATCTGCGCGAGCACCGTGTTTCTCCGGTTTAATGCATTCGTCGGGAAGCGCAATGGGTTGAAGAGCGTCGGGTTTTGCAGCATTCCTACGAGCAATGCCGCTTCGGTCACATTCAGGTCCCAGGGTTCTTTGTCAAAATAGGTTTTGGAAGCGACTTTAATTCCATAAGTGTTATTTCCAAACGATACGGTGTTCAGGTACATCTGCATGATCTCCTGCTTGGTATATTTCCTTTCGAGGATCACGGCCAGCACCCATTCCTTCGTTTTGGCAATCACGATACGCACGACCGGAATTTTACCGAGCAATCCTTCATACTCCTCCGAGCGCGTGTTGAAAAGGTTTTTGGCCACCTGCTGGGTGAGCGTACTGCCACCACCCGAGCTGGAACTTCCGGACACCACCCCTTTGAACACCCGCAGCAAACTACGCGGGTCGATGCCGGAATGGTTCACGAAACGGGCGTCTTCCGTCGCCACGAGTGCGTCGATCAGATTAGGGGAAATCTGGGCAATGTCGATGGGCGTCCTGTTTTCAAAAAAGTATTTTCCCAGCGACTTGCCGTCCTCGCTGATGAGCTCCGATGACAGCTCGCTTTTCGGGTTTTCGAGCGTTTTCAGGTCGGGCATTCCGCCGAACAACCATAAGAAATTGAAACTGACGGCGACAATGTAGAATATGATCAGACCCAGTCCAAGGCCAACAAACCGCCAGAGACGGATAATGGTACGCCGATACTTTCCGGGTTGTAATTCAATCATAGATGTGGGGTGATAGGTTACTGTAAAAGGCAAATATACGATTTCAGCCTATTATCTTTTGCCCATCGAAAGCGAATTGAGTTCCTGCATTTCTTTGAGGCGAGGCAGGTAAACACTGTTGGGATACAGCCTTATGAATTCCGTGATGGCCTGAGTGTAAGCCTCTTTGCCCCGCACTTTACCGATCAAGAAAACGCGCAGCAATGCAAATTTATCTTCCAGCGAACTGCCTTTGTACGACGGCAGGTTTTTCTCGATTTCTTCCAGCGCACGGGTATGGTTACCATCTGCGTAGAGCTTGTACATAGCTTCGTACTCCTTGGTCGCATTGCCGGAAGTCCCCTCGGTGTCGGCCGATTTGTTCACCAGCCTCGCATACGTTGAATTGGGATATTCGCTCAGCAGCTTCGATTTCCAGGAATCCTTCTGTGCCGCATTTTGCTCATTGCTCAGGAACAGCAGGTAATAGATCTCATCTTTATATTCGGTTTTGGGATATTCCGAAAGCACCCGTTCGAATGCGGCAATCGCACGGTTGGATTCTTTGAGATCGAAGCGGTAAATCTTTCCTAGGTTGTACAGCGCTTCTTCCTTGTTCTTTTGGGAAACTGCAAATGCCGTGTCGGTGAGCGGTACGTTTCGTTTCAACTGGTCGTGTACCTGCTGCCAATCGGCTGTGCCTTTGGTCAAGCCCGAATTATCCTGACCTGACTGCGCTACCCCCGTGCTATCGGTGCCGCCGGCTGCATTGTTGCCTGCCGTTGAACGCAACGGACGGCTGCTGCGGCGCCAGTCGTCTTCCAGCGGACGGTTGCCCCAGGTACGTTTAAAATCGATTTTACCTTTATTCACCAGCGCCGGGTCGTACAGCTCCCACCGCCGCTCGCCGCCATTCACCAGCGGGTTGCCGCCGCCTTGCTGCAAGCTGGCATTCTGTGCTGCGATTTGTGCCTTACGAGCTTTTTCTTCCTCTTCCAGACGTTTTTTCTCCCTGGCTTCAATAATCGCGTCGATTTTGTTGTCAAGCGCTGCCGGGTTCATTTTCGAGAGTTTTTGCAAGCTATCCTCGGTCGAAACGATGGTGTATTGCGTCACGAAATTGTCCAGGGCACGCTTCCGGTCCGCTACGAGGCGATATTCCGGCGCTTGCTGCGGCAGAATGGCCAGCGCGCTGTCATAATAGGCTTTGGACATTTCAAAATTTTCCAGCGCTTCATATTGAATGCGGGCCAGTTGCAGATAGGTGTAAGCCTTTTGCTGCATATTCCCTTTCGATGCCGCGGCGGCTTGTTGCAGGTAGCTGATTGCCTCCGGGATCTGCTTTTTGTGCTCGGCGAGCAAACCCATCGTGAAATAGACGCGGTCTCTCAGGTCGTCGTTCTTGCGGTCGCGGAGCATTTTATCAAAACCTACATTCGTCAGGTCGCGCCCGGGGTTGAGCACCACCTCGTTTTGCAGGGAATTCATGGAAGAATAAAAGCCAAGGTCGTAATTGGGCTTATTCTTACTTACTCCTTTATAATGTTTATTAGCCAATGCATACTGGCCCAGCCGGTCGTACATCTGCGCCGCCGCGAAATGAATGCGGGCGGTTTCGGTCGATTTTTTCAGGAGCGGGAATGTCTCTTCCAGGATGGCTACGGAAGTGAGGTACTCGCCGTTTTGCTGGTGCAGATATGCCTTAGTAAGGTAAAAATCGCGCTGCGAGGTTTTGTTCAGCGGTTGCTGGCTGAGGTATTCGGCCACGCCGAGTGCATTGGAATAGTCCTTATGCTCGATGTAGGCGCGCATGAGCAGAATGAGCGCATTGTTCTTGTCGTCTTCATCACGCCCGTTGGCGTATACGTACCGTAGGGCTTCCAGGCCGTCGGCCCATTCTCCGAGGTACAGCCGGGCTTTTCCCAGGAGAATGTAACTGTTATCGATCCATTTACTGTTCTGATGTTTTTCGGCCACGATCGACGCTTTTTTGATCGCGTCCTGCAACTTGGGTTTCACCGCCTGCGCGCGCACCGAATCCATAGGAAGGAGGATCGGCAGCAGCTGGTTATAGTTCTCCTTGTAGGCCTTTTGCATTTCGAACTCGGCTTCCAGCATATCCTGCTCGGCCATGAAATAGGCATTATAACGCGCCGCTACATTGTGAAAAGTGATCGCGCCGGGCCGGGAGCTGTATTGCGAACACGCTGCCACGACGGCGATCAGGCCAAGTAACGGTAATATGCGTCGGATATGGGAGGTAAAACGGTCGATCACGAAATTGACTTTATGGCGCGCCCGGTTGGTCCGGGACAGCAAACGTAAAACGGTATTTTAAACAAATCCGTATCGAAGATAATGCCATTTGCAAAATTTGAAGCAATTTTACCCCGATATTCTACCATTGTTTTTCAACTGATACGGGGAGTTACGCATGATGGAAGACCCCAAAAAGCCGACAGACAAAGGCCAGGCGTCGCGCTTCCTGAAATACTCGGGCATGGCCACGCAGATGCTGGGCACCATTCTGGCATTCACCTATGGCGGTTACAAGCTCGACGAGTGGCAGCAAAACAAGGTGCCCGTTTGGACGCTGGTGCTTTCGCTCGTTTCCATTGCCGCCTCGCTCTATCTTTTGATACGAAGTTTTACCAAACAATAGTCTGCCCCGCCGGGCTACCCGCATGCTACGTACCCTCATCGCGAGCATTTTACTGGGAATTGTATTTTTCCTTGCTCAAAGATTCGACGCCGATTCTTTTCTACACCCTTATATATGGTACATTCTCGTATTCTTTTTTGGGCTGGCGTTCCTGGCACACCGGCTGATGGAATTCGGAATGCGGAACAACCGTGAGAAATTTGTCACATTTTACATTTCCACCATCGTTGCGAGGATCATTCTGAGCCTGATTTTCATCGGACTTTTTTTATACAAGGGGCTAACTGATTCATTCCTATTCGTTATCAACTTTTTTGCACTCTATTTATTTTATACATGCTTTGAAATATATGGTTTGTATCGTAACTTGCGCCGCGATTGACAAAGCATAGTATTTCAAGCATTTATGTATACCCATCTGAGACGGTTTTTTACTATCGCCCTTGTAGCGGCAACATGCGTTTTTAACCTCCCGGCCCGCGCCGACGAACCTACTCAGCACGAGTCCGGCTCGGTTGCCCAGGCTGTGAATGAGGAAGAGCATAAAATTGAACATAAGCTTGAAGAGCACGAGGAAGAATTCAACATCGGCGAGATGATCATGCACCACATTGCTGACTCGCACGAATGGGAATTCACCCACGGAGTGGTACTTCCGCTCCCCGTGATTCTCTACTCCGCCGACCGCGGTATCGAGGTGTTCTCCTCGGCCAACTTCCACAACGACCACCACGAATACAATGGCTACCATCTTGTACATGGTGATTCAGAGCAGATTGTGCCGGTGGACGAATCCCGCAAAATCTACGACTTCTCGATCACCAAGAACGTAGCTTCGATGCTCATCAGCGCAGTGATCCTGATCCTCGTTTTCACGGGCGTTGCGAGCTTCTACAAAAACGGCAAAGGCAAAGCGCCGAAAGGCTTCGCTTCCGCCATGGAAGTGATCATCCTCTTCATCCGCGACGAAGTGGTGAAGCCGAACGTAGGCCCGAAATACGAAAAATACCTGCCTTACCTGCTCACGTTGTTCTTCTTCATTCTGATCAACAACATCATGGGTCTGCTTCCAGGCTCGGCTAACCTTACAGGTAACATCGCCGTAACGCTTACACTGGCAGTACTTACTTTCATCGTGGTGCATTTGAATGCCAATGGTAATTACTACAAACACCTTCTGGCACCTACCGGCGTACCCGCTCCGCTGTTGATCATCATGATCCCGGTTGAAATCGTGGGTGTGTTCATGAAACCATTCTCATTGATGGTCCGGTTGTTCGCCAACATCACCGCAGGTCACATTATCCTTTTGAGCCTTTTCGGTCTGATCTTTATTTTCCAAAGCTTCGTGATCGCCCCGGTAATCTCCCTGTTCGCATTGTTCCTGAACTTTATCGAGATCATGGTAGCGTTCATCCAGGCATTCATCTTCACACTATTGTCGTCCATGTACATCGGAAGCGCTATCGAAGAGCATAGCCACGCCGACCACGGACATTGATTTGAATCTCTTTTTTATTAATTATATTTTAAAACAAACACAATTATGTTGCTTCAAATTTTGCTTCAAGCTGCTGAACAAGGTGGTGCAGGTCTTGCAGTTTTCGGTGCTGCTATCGGCGCAGGTCTTGCTGCTATCGGTGCAGGTCTTGGTATTGGTAAAATCGGTGGTAGCGCTGTTGAAGGTATCGCCCGTCAACCGGAAGCTGCTGGTGCAATCCAAACTGCTATGTTGATCATCGCGGCCCTTATTGAAGCGGTAGCGCTTTTCGCAGCGGTAATCTGTCTGCTTATCTCTTTCAAGCTGTAATAGCTTCCGAAAGGGGAACGCCGCCCCGGCGCGCTAGGCCCGGACGCGGTGGAAAACATTCTCGTGGGAGCATTAGGCTTCCACGAAATTTTAATAAGAAGAGAGAAGATTTCAGATCGTTCTTACACTCAAAAACTCATTTAACTATGTCATTGCTTACTCCAAACCCAGGCCTTATTTTCTGGATGCTGGTAGTATTTTTGCTGGTAGTGTTCATCCTGGCCAAATTCGCCTGGAAACCTATCCTCAAAGGTTTGAAAGACCGTGAAAACGAAATTCAGGGTGCTTTGGACCTGGCAGAAAAAACCCGTGCTGAAATGGCACAATTGAAGTCGGACAACGAAAAACTGATCGCTGAGGCCAACGCCATCCGTGACCAGATCCTTCGTGACGCGAAAGATGCTGCCGACAAGACCATCGCCGAGTCAAAAGACAAAGCAGCTGTGGAAGCACAAAAGATCATTGACTCTGCCCGCGAAACCATCCGCAACGAACAAGCGGTGGCCGTAAGCAAAATCAAACAGGAAGTAGCTACGCTTTCATTGGAAATCGCTGAGAAAGTATTGCGCCGCGAATTGGCTGACAAGGCAGCACAGGAAAAACTGATCGCTGACCTCGCAACATCTGCACGTTTGAACTAATCAGCATTTAAAATCTCATTCCGATGTCAGTAAGTATTGTAGCATCCAGATATGCAAAATCGCTGATCGAGCTGGCGAAAGAACAGAACGTTCTGGACACCGTGTATCAGGATATGCTGCTGTTCAAAGACACAGCAGACAAGAACCGCGGCCTGATGCTTGCATTGAAAAGCCCGGTGGTGCGTCACGAGAAGAAATCAGGCATTCTGAAAGGCCTTTTCAAAGAGCGTGTAAGCCCCGTATCATTCGCGATCTTCGATATTATCACGAAGAAAAACCGGGAGGCGATCCTGGACGAAATCGCGATCGAATTTATCAAAGCCTATAACAGCTTCAAGGGAATCGAAAGAGCGACGGTGGTAACCCCTACCCCGCTGACCGACGAACTTCGCAAGCAATTCAGCGATATTGTTGCCAAAGCAACCGGAAAAACGGTAGAACTGGCCGAAAAAGTAGACAATGCTTTGATCGGCGGATATGTGTTGACAGTGGGCGACCGCCAGATCGACGCATCGCTGCGCAGCCGTTTGAACGAACTTAAATTACAGTTAGTAAACTGAAATTTTTATCTGCATAATTTGGAAGACCCGGCTGCTATGCGGCCGGGTCTTTTTTTATGCTAAACTTTCATCTTCACTACATTCTTGTAGCTTGTTTCGATCGCTTGCACCGGGCGGCACCTTTGCCACGTCCTGCTCCACAAAGAAATGCGTGAGGCCCGCGAGTTTGCGGTTTGCGAAGATCTTGGCGAAATCAATGGAACCGGTCCCTACCTCGGCAAACGAGCCGTCTTTCTTATCCATATCCTTCACGTGCCACAGCGGGAAACGGCCGGGATACTTCTTAAATAATGCAACCGGGTCCAGACCTGCTTTCACGATCCAGTACAAATCCAGTTCGAGCTTCACAAGCTTGGGATCGGTTTTGCCGGCAATGTAATCGTACGGCAGCTCGCTGCCGATTTTCTTGAATTCGAAGTCGTGGTTGTGGTAACCGAATTGCAAGCCTGCTTTCTTGGCCACTTCACCCGATTTGTTGAACAGGTCCACATAGCTCTTGTATTGGTCGATCGTCTTGCGCTCCGATTCGGTCAGGTACGCGCAGTTCACGTACTTCTGGCCCAATTCAGCGGCATCGTCCACTGCTTTTTGCCAGCCATTGCTCAATGTACCTTTGGCGGTTTTGTTCTCGACACCGGCACCGTAATGGCCGCTTACAGGGTTCAAACCAAGGTCGCCGAGGATCTTCTTCATTTCCTTGGCCGTTTTGCCAAAGAATTTGCCGTCAGAATAGCCGTAAAGCTCCACTTCTTTATATCCGATCGCCGACACCTTTTTCAGCGTGCCCAGCAGGTCTTTCGATATTTCATTACGAAGTGTGTACAGTTGCAAACCGATTGGCGAGGGGGCCTTTACATCCAGGTTCAGTTTGGAGAACATGGGAGCAGCCAATGCAAATGCGCTGGCTTTGAGGAACGATTTCCGGGAAATCTTTTCGTTGTAATCCATGGGTTAAGATTCGAAAAATTTAAAAATAAACTACGGGGTAATATCAACGGCGCCGGAGGCCGAAAGCTTGCGCTTCGTATCGTCATCAAGCTTCCATTCCTGCGTGAAATAATTGTCGATCAGCAGGTTGGCAGATGAATCTTTGAAGAAAATAATGTCTTTGAATTCTGAGAGCTTGCGATGCATTACCGGTACAAATGGGAAACCTTCGTCCTTCATGCCTGCCCACCAGGGCAAACCGGAGCTGACGGCCACATAATGTCCCTCCACCGGCAGCACGTAAAACAGGCCGTGCGCCGTATCGCCCTTTTTCAAATGCACGGGAAGCTGGTCCGCATATTTGCCGATCAATGCATTACTTTCCTTCGTTCCGAACAAAATCAGGTTGGAACTTTCAATGTCGCTCGGCCGCACATCTTTATCTGCCAGCACACGCGGGAAGAACATCACCCGCCCCAGGAATTCACCACGGTACTGCGACCAGCTGGCAGCCTGCGTAGCAATCTCGACCCGCTTTTTCAGTTCCTCCGGCGACGGATTATCCGCCGTCCCATACACATACACATGCCGTGAGGAGAATGCCGCGTAAATCGGCCCCTCAGCGCCTTTTTTCTTGCCCGTATAAATGGACATGATCGTTGCGCCTTCTACCGCCCACTTGCCCGCCGCCGATTCGCGGAAGAGCGTCACCACGCTATCCGTTTTTGCATTCACATTGGAGCCGTCGATTTTAAGTGCTAATGCAACGCCCGGTTTGAATTTCGGATGGCCTTTCAGGTTCAGAGTAAACTTTTCCAGGTTCTTGGTCGTGATTTCCAGTGCATTTTCTTTAACGAACTTCGCATCAATCTCCGCCAGCTTACCGGTAGCGATCCGGTTGAACGTCACCCAGAATGCCTTGTCGTATTTATATTGTTTACTCACAAAACGGACCTTGTTCGGGTACGGGTTGCGTGTAAAATCCTTGAACCAGTCGAAAATATACTCGTCGTCGTACGCATTCACCCAGCTATCGTGCTTCACGTCCACAAACTCCTTATAGCTCACTTCCGCGCCTAAATCCTGTAACTGGGCAACCCATTTCTGCGTACCTGCCACGGGCACTACCGGGTCGGCGTCGCCGTGGAAGAAATGCACGGGAAAGTTGGTCGCATTGGGCGCGAGGTCGAAAGTACCTGCCGGCGGTGCGGGGCACACGGGCGCAATGGCCGCCCAAATGTCCGGCCGCGTGAGGCCGATCCACAACGTTCCGCCTCCGCCCATGGACAAGCCGGTCAGGTAAGTGCGGTTTTCGTCGATTTTGAAGCGCTTTTTCACATCCGCGAGCACGTCGTACACATCCTGTTCGGGAACGCCCTGGTAGCCGGCTGTTCCGCGCGCATAAGGAGAGGCTACAATGTAATCGACATTCTGCCATTTGGGGAAGTAGCGCGTCGCTTCCACGTCGGTTTCTCCTTCCGCATTGCTCTTGCCGAATACGCGGCGCAATGCCAGACGGTGGTTCGAGCCGGCGCCGTGGAGCATGATCACGAGCGGATACTGTTTGTTTTCGTCGAAATTCTCGGGAAGATACAGGCCATAAGGCTGCTCGGTATCGTCGGCGTCGGAGAAAAATGTGAGGACCTGAGGGCCAGAGGGCAATTTTTGTGCAAACACGTCGGTATTACTTGCTGCAAGAGTGAGCGTTAGGCTCAGCACAGCGCTTTTCCAGTTAGGTCCCATTAGTTATACGAATTTTCGTTGGCTAAATATAAATAAAAAAGGCAGGTCTTTCGACCTGCCTTTCAAGCTACTTTGTGCTTTCGGAGCAATGCAAATCTAGTTTGCGAGCTCTTCTTCTTTTTTGCGAACACTGATAACGAGTTGTTCACTCTTTTCTTCATGATCAGCCACCAGTACATCGCCTTCGCGCAGGTCGCCTTTCAGTATTTCTTCCGCTACGGGATCTTCCAGATATTTCTGGATCGCCCGGTTCAAAGGACGCGCTCCGTATTGCGGATCATAGCCTTTTTCGGACAGGAAGTCTTTCGCAGCGATAGTCAATTCGATTTCGTAACCGAGGCCTTTCACGCGGCTGAACAGTTTGCCCAGTGAAATGTCGATAATGCGGTGCAGATCTTCGCGTTGCAGCGAGTTGAACACGATCACATCGTCGAGACGGTTCAGGAATTCCGGAGAGAATGCTTTACGCAATGCGCTCTGGATAGTTCCTTTCATAATATCGTCCTGGTTTTCGGCTCTTGCTTTGGTCGAGAATCCGATTCCTGTTCCGAAATCTTTCAGGTCACGCGCTCCGATGTTCGAAGTCATGATAATGATCGTATTACGGAAATCGACTCTTCTGCCCAAACCGTCCGTCAGAATACCGTCGTCGAGCACTTGCAGTAGGATATTGAACACATCCGGGTGCGCTTTTTCGATCTCGTCGAGCAGTACTACGCTGTAAGGTTTGCGGCGGATCTTTTCGGTCAGCTGGCCACCTTCTTCGTAGCCCACATATCCCGGAGGCGCTCCCACCAGGCGCGATACGCTGAATTTCTCCATGTATTCGCTCATATCAATGCGCACCAGCGAGTCTTCCTTGTCGAACAGGTAAGTCGAGAGCACTTTGGCAAGCTCGGTTTTACCCACACCGGTTGGTCCAAGGAAAATGAATGAACCGATTGGTTTCTTAGGATCTTTCAAGCCGACGCGTGTACGCTGGATCGCTTTCACGAGTTTCTCGATCGGCGGGTCCTGGCCTATTACCTTGCCTTTCAGTTCGTCGGCCATGTTCAGCAATTTCTTGCCTTCGTCCATTGAAACGTTAGTCACAGGAATGCCAGTCATCATCGCAACTACCTCAGCCACATTTTGCTCTGTTACCGTGTAGCGTTTCTGCTTGGTTTCCTCTTCCCATGCGAGTTTGGCTCTTTCCAGCTGGTCGATCAGTTTTTTCTCACGATCTCTCAATTGAGCAGCCTCTTCGTATTTCTGGCTTTTCACTACCCGGTTTTTCTCCTGTTTGATATTCTCAATTTGCTCTTCGAGCACCAGAATATCCTCAGGAACCGTGATGTTGCTGATATGCACCCGCGCACCTACTTCATCGAGCACGTCAATGGCCTTATCCGGCAGGAAGCGGTCTGTGATATATCTTTCCGAAAGTTTCACCGCCGTGCTGATCGCCTCAGGCGTATAGTTCACATGGTGGTGATCTTCGTATTTGTCTTTGATATTGGTCAAAATCTGAACCGTTTCCTCGATCGAGGTCGCGTCCACCATCACCATCTGGAAACGACGGGCCAATGCGCCGTCTTTCTCGATGTACTGGCGGTACTCGTCGAGCGTGGTAGCTCCGATACATTGGATTTCCCCGCGTGACAATGCCGGCTTGAACATGTTCGAAGCGTCCAGCGAGCCTGACGCACCGCCTGCGCCCACAATCGTGTGGAGCTCGTCGATGAACAGGATCACGTCCGGTGATTTTTCCAGCTCGTTCATCACCGCCTTCATTCTTTCTTCAAACTGGCCGCGGTATTTGGTACCGGCCACGAGCGAAGCAAGGTCGAGCGTCACGACGCGCTTACCGAAAAGCACACGAGATACTTTTTTCTGAACGATCCGCAATGCAAGGCCTTCCGCGATGGCTGTTTTACCCACACCAGGCTCACCGATCAGGATCGGGTTATTCTTTTTACGACGGCTCAGGATCTGGGCTACGCGTTCGATCTCTTTCTCACGTCCGACGATCGGGTCGAGCTTGCCTACTTCCGCCATTTTGGTTAAATCCCTTCCAAAGTTATCCAGGACAGGTGTACGGGACTTTTCAGCACCTTTGGATTCTTTACCGGAAGAAGAGCCGCTTCCACCACCAAACATTCCGCCTCTGGCTTCATCATCCCCGTCTTCGGTCTCCGGCCCCATATGAGGTCTGGATCCGGATGATTGATATTCTAACATTTCCTTGATGACTTCGTAGTTAACATTGAATTTATGCAATATCTGGGTTCCTACATTGTCTTCGTCGCGCAATATCGAAAGAAGCAAATGCTCGGTGCCGATGAGCGTGCTTTTGAAAATTTTAGCTTCCAGATATGTAATCTTCAATACCTTCTCTGACTGCCTCGTCAGAGGGATATTCTGTAAATTTTTAACATTATTCGTGGCTGCACCTTTGGTTGCCTGCTCGATCGTCTGACGCACATCGTCCAGCGACACGCCGAGCTTTTTCAGCAAACCTATGGCTACACCATCACCCTCGCGTATCATTCCTAATAACAAGTGTTCTGCACCAATGTAATCGTGACCCAGGCGGAGGGCTTCTTCCCGGCTCATTGAGATTACCTCTTTCACTCTATTCGAAAATTTTGCTTCCATTGTGTAGCAATAAAAAGTGTTTATTAAATCTTAAACGCTACTTTTTCCCTGTTTGTTCAAAATAGCTTTTATTGAGACTTACAGGATCTTAACAAAACACTTTTTGCTTCCGGCCCCATATTAAACAGTAAATCAACAATACTTAAATTCCCCACAAAATCATTCCCGAAGGTCTGGTAATAAGGTGCAGGGTGGTAATATTTATGCAAATCCGGCTGTTTTCGGTTGTTAATTAGTGATATAGCGTTTACAACGTCATTTTCAGCATTTCCTGCTCCTGACAAATTGTACCGAATGTCTTTTTTTATTCCAGTCAATCTAAGACAAATTGTCAACAATTCATAGTTCAGATCGACGAGATATGGCAGCTTTTTTTCGAAAACGCGGATAAACTCGTGGGCGTAAAACTCGTAAAACGGAGATTTCCCGTAAGCTGACTGCAGGCAACCCAGATGGCGCCTGGTCCAATCCTGGTTATAGTCGATCAGAATTTCTTTTGTGGAGCTCGCTGCCCCGTACCCTTTCACGGGGATCGTCAGCGTATCTATTTTATTGGTAGTGAGCACACTGCACCGGTTCCTGTAAGTCTGCTTCACATACCTCTCCGCAACGTCGATGTAGATCCGGTCGTACTGTAAAATACAAGTGAAATACTCTAGACAAGGCAGATATTGCAATTCAACCCGTACTTCCGAAGATTTTTCCTCTCTAATCAAAAATTCCGACACTATCAAATATGGTAAAGGCTTATGATATTATCAAAAAATTTATAATAATTATTTTGTATGGTCAGCAATGTGCAATACCAACTTAAAATCATTACAATTTCTGATATTACAGGAAGATTGCCGTGTCGCCCAAACCTTCGCGAATGATCTCAAAATCATCACCATCGGCCTTCACAATGGTGGACGCCACATTGCCTCCGTAACCCCCATCCACAACCATATCCACCTGGTGCTGGAACTTCTCGAAAATCAGTTCCGGATCGGTGGAATATTCGATAATCTCGTCGTCATCACGAATGGACGTCGTCACGATCGGGTTTCCTAATTCCTTTACGATCAAACGCGGGATAAGGTTGTCCGGTACACGGATTCCGACCGTTTTTTTGTTCGTATTCAGCAACTTAGGCACATTGCTCGTAGCTTCCAGAATGAAGGTATACGGCCCCGGAAGCACGCGCTTCATGGTTTTGAATGCAGTGTTGCCCACTCTCGCGAAATCGGAGATGTGGCTCAGGTCGTAGCAGATAAATGAGAAGTCGTTCTTCTGCGGTTTGATGCCTTTGATACGGGCTATTTTCTCAACGGCGCGGGTGTTATAAATGTCACACCCCAAACCGTAAACCGTATCGGTAGGATAAATGACCAAACCACCATTTCGCAGGCAATCCACCACCTGACGCACGCGTCGCTCGTCGGGATTCTGTGGGTATATTTTAATAAATTCAGCAGGCATAAGGGAAATTTTACTTTTTGACCTAACAAAATCAAAATGCAAATCCTTCCTGCGGCGCCATTTTTTTTAGATTTTCGATGTAAAAGCGATACGCGAAATTCACCGGCAAATGCAGCCTGCACATCAGGACGATCAGCTCTGTCTGCCAGCCCGGATTCTCGATATAGTTCAATAACCGCCGGAATCGCACCGCCAGGTCAAACTCCTGGGCGTACAGACATTTTCGGATAAATGTACGAATGCGCGCCGCCAAAAGATCGAATTCCTGCTGATCGCGGTTGAGGTCGTAGGCTTTATTGCAAACCGCGTAATAGGATTGCAGCATGCCGCTGCCTTTTTTGTAAACGCCGGTCGAAAGCGAGGTTTTGAGCACCCGCTTTTTTGTGAGTATCTCGTCCAAGTAAAAGTATTTGAAACGGACCGAGGAGCGCACCCAGAAATCGAAATCCTCAAATGCGAGCGTTTCGTCATAGCCGCCGAGCTGCTGCAAGGCCGCCGTGCGCATCATCATGGTAGGCGTGCAAATGAAGTAGCGTTCGAGGATGTTTTTATAAACATCTCCCGAAGGCACGGCATGGGTTGCTTTCCCTTTGCCGTCGGTCGTGTAATGGTTGTGAAGGCCCTGCCCGTTCTTGGCAATGTACCGGGCATTGGTAAACACCACGGCATAGTCGTCTTCCAGCTTCTCGAATGCGGCAACCTGCTTTTCTACGCGGTCGGCAATCATCACATCATCGCCTGAAAGGTCGATCACGTATTTACCCTGCGCTATCGTGAGGCCCTGGTTAAATGCCCTGCAAAGCCCGGCATTGTGCCGGTTGCGGATCACCTGAAATGCCGGCGCCTTAGCCTTGAAAGTTTCGATAATGCCCAGCGTATTGTCCTTGCTTGCATTGTCGATAACGATCAGCTGGATGTACGGGTAAGTTTGATAAAAAACGGAAGTCAATGCTTCCTCAATGTACTTCTCCTGATTAAATGCCGTCAGGATAACTGTAACGAGTGGTTTTTCCAAGTTTGTCATGTCGTGCGCTCCACGCGGGCCCTAGTGTCAGAATACGGAGGGATAAGGGCACCGCAGCACAAAATTAACAACGGCAAAACGGAGATGCCGATAATGTTATTATCCGGTAAGTCACCGCTTTACGACACGCCTGGCAGCCGCTCTGCTCCGCGCCCGGCTCACGCTCGCATTGATCTCGAACCCCAGAATAATCACAAATGCAAGCAGATAAATCCAGATCATCAGGGCGATCATCGTGCCAATGGACCCGTAAAGCTTGTTGTAGGAGCTGAAACGCGACAGATAAAAGGAAAACCCGTAAGTAGCCGCAAGGATGAGCACCGACGCAATTACCGAGCCTGCATTCACGAACGTAAACTGTCGCCCGTGCGAAGGCGCAAAACGGTAGATAATCGAAATCGTCAGCATTAAGGAGCCAAAGCTGATCAGGTAGCGAAGGATGTTTAGCAAGGCTATCAGCCAGTTGTCGCGGATAATGTGCCAATCCCCTACGATGCTCATCACGGCATCGCCCACGATCAGCAGCACCACCGAAAGGCACAGCACAGCGATCAGCAGGAGTGTGAGCAATGTGGCTATGCCGCGGATGGCCAGGAAACCACGCGTTTCCTTGTCGTCGTACACCATGTCGAACGACCGCATGAGCGACATCATGCCATTCGTAGAGGCGATCATCGCGAATATAAAACCGAGCGAAAGCACACCCGAGCGCGGACGGCTCACAATGTCGAGGATCGTCTGGTCGGCCGCTTCGAATGTCCCCTGCGGCATATTGTTGCGCAGGAGCACGAGAATCTGCTGATCGAGGTTTTCGATCGGGATGTAGGGAATGAGCGTAAAAAGGAAGATAATCCCCGGAAATGCGGCCAGCGTGAGGCTGTAAGCTACCGCCGAGGCCCGCTGATCGATCTCATGCTTGCGGTTGCTCGCTACGAGATTGAGGATAATGTCGTACAGCGAAACCGTTCCCCGGAACAGCATGGCCTGCTGTAACCAGAGGATAAGGCGCTTGATATGTCGGTTTTTCAACAGTTTTTCAAGCATAACAGGCCGCTTGTTATCCCTTGGATTCGAAATAGGGTCTCAGTTTTTCCTGTAACTTCTCGGGCGCCGGGCAGAGCTTGCCCGTGTCCATCCGCTGAAAAACCAGCGTGGTGTCACCGGTGTTCAGCAAAACGCGTTCCTGGTTCCGGATCTCGTAGCTAAACCGGACCCGCACACCGGGCATTTCCTCAATTTTCACCAGTATTGTCAGCTCGTCGTCGTAGCGCGCAGGTTTCAGGTATTTGTAATGGCATTCGTAAACCGGCATCATCACGCCCGAATCCTCCATCGCCTTGTAATGAAAATCCAGGCTCCGCAATGCCTCTACCCTTCCGATTTCATAGTAGCGTGCATAATTGCCATAATATACGTAACCCATCTGGTCGGTGTCCGCATACCGCACCCTGATGCCTTTTACTTCGTGAACAAACATCTTTACTTCATGATTTTCAACCGGTTCAGCTCGGCCTGATATTGGCGCGCATTGCTGAGGTGGTCGGTGTAATTGGTAGCGAAAGCGTGGTAACCCGACAGGTCCGCTTTGGCACACATATAAGTATAATCGTGCTTTTCGTAATTCAGCACCGCATCGAGCGAGTTAAAATCCGCGACACGGATCGGGCCCGGGGGCAGGCCGGTGTTAATGTAGGTGTTGTAGGGCGATTTGATCATCAATTGCTGGTTCAGAATGCGTTTGATCGCAAAATCCTGCAATGCGAACTTGATCGTCGGGTCGGCCTGCAAGGGCATATTAGCATGCAGGCGGTTGATGTACAAGCCGGCCACCTTGGGGCGCTCGTCCACTTTACGCGCCTGCTCTTCTTCCACAATGGAAGCCAGAATCGAAACCTGCACGGGCGTCAGACCGATTTCCTTCGCCTTTGCAAGCTTTTCGTCGGTCCAGTATTTTTTGTATTCGCTGTGCATGCGGTCGAGGAACTTCTCGGTGCCCGTGGTCCAGTAAATTTCGTAGGTATTTGGCAAAAACATCGATACGATCGTCATTGTGTCGAGGCCGTATTTGTTGCAAACCGCCGGGTCGTTAAGCGCCTTGCGGAAGTTGTCTTCGCCGAATTCAAAACGGGCGCCGATGCGCTTGATCAGGTCTTCTTTCAGGCGGATGTTATTGAATGTCAGTTTCACCGCATCCTGGTTACCCGACGACAGCTTTTTGATCACCTCATAGTTATTGCTTTCCGGCTTGATCACGTACCGTCCCGGTTTTACTTTTTCAGTGTATTTCAAAAATTTGGCCAGAAACTGGAAAGAAATGTGGTCGTTGATCACCTCGTGCTTGTTCAGCGTATCGAGCACCGTTTTATAGGTAGCATTTTGCGGCACGAGCAACACGAAGCTTGATTTTTTATCAACCTGCAAATTCGGCGTCCGGAAGATCTGCCAGAAGTAGAAGGTAAATGTGGTGACGAGGATCGCGATCGTGACAAACAATCCTACTTTAAAGTTACGCGACATATGTGTTGGGCTTTCGGCAGTCGGCCGTCGGCTATTTGTTTTTGTTTTTTACAAATTGATTTCAAATGGTATGCCGAAACGCTTCGCGAGTTCGTCGAGTGACAAAACTACCGGTTCGAGCAGTTTGATACCGTTCACGCTACGATCGGCTTCCATTTCACGTTCAGGATCGCCGGGGATAAGCACTTTTTCACCATCCACGGCCCGCGCATTGCGGAATGCACCGATCCATTTGTCCATATCGGCTTTAAACTCGTCGGCCGGCCGGAAGCCATCCACGCGCATTGCGCCCAGGAAATGACCGGTACCGAGCCCCACGCTTTGCTGCACGCCCATGAAACCGGCGGTGGCAAACGGCGGCACCCACGGCCCAAAGTTAGCACCGGAAAGCACACCGGAGAAAATATCGACGATCGCACCCAGGCCATAGCCTTTGTGACTGCCATGTTCACGGTCGGAGCCGAGGGGCAGCAATCCGCCGCCGCTTTTGACTGCATTGGAATCGGTGGTAGGGTTCCCATCCGCATCCTGAGCCCATCCGAGCGGCGCGGGAAGGCCTTTTCTTTGTAATATTTCGAACTTTCCGTACGCTACGGCCGTGGACGCAAAATCTGCCACAAAGGCAGGTTCCATCAATGCCGGCACGGCTACGGCAATCGGATTTGTGCCCAGTAATTTATCCAGCGAGAAGGTTGGCGTAACAAGCGGTGCGGCGTTCGTCATCGTCCAGCCGATCATGTCTTTCTGCAATGCCAGCATGGCATGATAGCCCGCAATGCCGAAATGGTTCGAATTCCGCACCGATACCCATCCCGAACCGACTTGCTCAGCCTTTTCCATGGCAATTTCCATGGCTTTAGGCGCCACCACCAGGCCCAGCCCGCGATCACCGTCCACTACTGCCGTGCTCGGCGTTTCGTAAGAAATGGTAACATTCGGCTTGGGGTTCAGGCGGCCGTGGTCGTAAAGCCTCACATAACCGGCCAGCCGGGCGATTCCATGAGAATCCACGCCGCGTAAATCGGCGCTGATCAGCACTTCCGAAGCCAGCCTGGCTTCTCCCTGAGAACATCCTATTGCCAGAAAAACTTCTTCGGTGAAATGTTTTAAATAACTGGCCTGATACATATACGTCAAATTGTGAACTTCTTGCTAATTTTACCGGTACCGCCAAGCTGCTAGTGCCGCCCCCGGCGTGCGACAACTGGCCGTCCGCGCCCGACGTGCAAATATGGAAATTAAAAACTCATTCCTCAAACGCATCATCAGCTACTTCATCCGTGGGCTTGTGCTGGTGGCGCCGCTCTACGCAACCGCGCTGATCATCTGGTCGGGCGTGGAATACCTCGACAGCATTCTTCCCATTGAAGTACCCATTTCGGACAAGCAAACGCTTTATCTCCCCGGCCTGGGCATGCTCATCATCCTTTTCGGCATCATCCTGCTCGGTTTTTTCTTCTCCACGATCGTCCCGCAGTCGTTCTTCAAGTTCACCGAAAGCATCATGCGCCGCATCCCGCTGGTGAGTTTGATCTACTACTCGATCAAGGACCTCATCCTGGCGTTTGTTGGGGATAAAAAGAAGTTCAACCAGCCGGTGCTGGTGACCATGTACCGCGATACCAACATCAAAAAGATCGGTTTCATTACGCAAACCGACCTCAGCCACCTCAAAATCGCAGACCATGTGGCGGTGTACATGCCGCTCTCCTACTCGCTTTCCGGCGAGCTGTTCATCGTCCCCGCCGAGCACGTAACGCCCGTAGATGCAAAGGCCACGGATGTGATGAAAATGCTTGTATCCGGCGGTGTCTCCGTGAAGGTTTCGAAGGAGGAAACCACTGAGGAGGACTAGTTTACCCCGCTTTTAATAAGCAACAATGCAACAGTTGTGCCCGTTTAAGAGAATGATTCCCTATATTTGAACCATTCTTTTAGTACTATGAGACAACTCCTTCCCATTGTCGTTTTGCTGTTCCTGGGGAATATCGAAGCATGGTCGCAGGACCATTACGACCCTCAAAAAGCCCCTTCCAGTGAAGAACTCTTTCTGAAACAGGGTACCGGCAGTCGGGTGATCGCCACCCCGGGACAGAAATATCTGGTACTCGACGCTTCGCCTTTCATCGGCGGTTTTCACCGTTACCGCTTCTTTCCGGGCGACAATATCAAGTTCCGGATGAAGAACGAAACGATCCGCTTCAACGAAACAATCGCGTCCGTGGACGACACCGGTTTTACCATTGGCGTAGTCAATGAAGCAGTAGGCCGGATGGATTACCAACGCATTCTGCTGGAAGATATCCGGTTGCTGAAAGTTTCGAGAAGAATCCCGTTCGTATCCCAGGCTGCTCCATTGCTCCCATTGGCCGGTTTGATCTTCATCGGCGCCGATTTTTTCAACAAGGGCGTCGACAACAAGCGTTACACGACCGACACCTCCACGCTCGTCATCGGCGGGTCGCTGATGGCCGCAGGTTTTATTTGTTATAAATTCACATTCGCTTCCCTGAAAATCAATTCCAGGAACAAGCTGAAAGTGCTCGAAACCTATTAATGATTCTGAATCACATTACATCTTAAAAGTGAAATCCATTCTCGTTCATCCCCCGCAACAACCCATACGTGCAGAAATACAGCTTGCCGCATCCAAAAGTGAATGTAACCGTGCGCTGATCATCAACGCGCTCACCGGCTTCCAGTCCGAGCTGACCAACATTTCCGAAGCCCGCGACTCGCAAACCATGCTTCGCCTGCTCAATTCCACCGACGCAGTGGCCGACGTGATCGATGCCGGTACGACCATGCGCTTTCTCACGGCCTATTTTGCGGTGACCAACCAAAAGAAAACCATGACCGGCACGCCGCGTATGTGCGAGCGGCCGATCGGGATCCTCGTGGATGCGCTGCGCAAGCTCGGGGCGGATATCACTTACGAAAAAGTGGACGGCTACCCGCCGCTCCAACTGAATGGCTTCACTTATTCAGGAAATAACGAACTCACCATGCGCGGCGACGTGAGCAGCCAGTACATTTCGGCCTTGCTGATGATCGCGCCGCAGCTTCCGAGCGGATTGAAGATCAAACTCGAAGGGGAAGTCGGTTCAAGACCTTACATTGAAATGACCTTGAACCAGATGGCGCATTTCGGGATCGAATACATTGCCGACTGGGAGCATAACACCTTGACGATACCGCCATTTAAATACCAGCCCAAACCCTACGCCATCGAATCCGACTGGTCGGGCGCGAGCTACTGGTACAGCATCGTGGCATTGGCCGACGACGCGGAAGTGGAATTGCTGGGACTGAAAAAAGATTCGCTCCAAGGCGACAGCGCCATCGTGGACATCATGCGCCACCTAGGCGTGGAAAGCGCATTCACCGATCGCGGTGTACTTTTAACCAAAATCCCTGCGAAGGCATCATTAGGCTGGGATTTTACCAACTGCCCCGACCTCGCCCAAACCGTAGCGGTGGTTGCAGCCGTGAAAAAGATCCGCCTGTCACTCACCGGCATCGAAAGCCTTAAAATAAAGGAAACCGACCGCGTGTTTGCCTTGCAGCAAGAGCTCAAAAAGCTTGGTGCGGAATTGACTGAGATCGAAAAAGACCATTTATACGAAGTAACGACCCTCACCGACATCCCGACCGATCCGGTGCCGTCCATTCACACCTACGACGACCACCGTATGGCGATGGCGTTCGCGCCCGTAGGCATGGTAAGCGACATCCTGATCCAAGAGCCCGGTGTAGTCGTGAAATCCTACCCCGGTTACTGGAAAGACCTTGCCAAGGTTACCACCTGGGAAGAAGTTTAGAATATTCACCATTTCGGAATTGTGTATGGAAGCTGTCTGGTCCTTCCTGGCATCCGTGCCAGTGTGGCTTTATATTATCCTGGGCATTGCGCTCGCGATCGCACTCAGGGATGTTTTACAAAAAAGGCACACCATTCAGCATAACTTTCCGCTGGTAGGGCATTTCCGGTACATGATCGAGAAGATCGGGCCGGAACTGCGCCAATACATTGTAGCTAACAACCGGGAAGAGCTGCCGTTCAACCGCCGGCAGCGATCCTGGATTTACGCTTCCTCCAAAAAAGAAAACAACTACCAGGGCTTCGGCACCGACCAGAATATGCAGGACGCGGGTTATGTCCTCATTAAGCCCTCGCTCCTGCCCTATCGTGTGGATACCACGCACAGCCACCACGTCAAAAACGGCAACGACCCGCATCATTACACCATTCCATGCGCCAAGGTCATAGGCGAGTACCACGGCCGCAAGCGTCCCTACCGGCCGCGTTCGGTTGTGAATGTGAGCGCGATGAGCTATGGTTCGCTGTCGGCACGGGCCATCGAATCGCTGAATAAAGGTTCTTTCAAATTCGGCAACTACCATAATACCGGCGAAGGCGGCCTGTCGCCCTATCACAAATACGGCGCGGATGTGGTGTTCAACATGGGTACGTCCTATTTCGGCGTGCGCGACGACGACGGCAATTTCGTAATGGAAAAGCTCGTAGCGCTTATGCGCAACAACCCGAGCGTACGCATGATCGAGCTGAAACTATCCCAGGGCGCCAAGCCCGGCAAGGGTGGCGTGCTGCCGGCGAGCAAGATCACGGCGGAAATCGCCGAAATCCGCGGTGTGCCGATGGGGAAAGACGTGGTTTCGCCCCCTTATCACAGCGCATTCTCGAATGTGACCGAAATGGTCGACTTTATTGAGGCAATGGCCGCCGCGACCGGCCTGCCCGTCGGGATTAAGTCGGCGGTGGGCAAAAC
Organism: Dyadobacter fermentans DSM 18053; assembly: GCF_000023125.1. NCBI lineage: Bacteria > Pseudomonadati > Bacteroidota > Cytophagia > Cytophagales > Spirosomataceae > Dyadobacter > Dyadobacter fermentans. The sequence continues at coordinate 6,059,142 of NC_013037.1, read as the reverse complement.
CGACATGTGGGAAGAGCTCGCCGACCTGATGGTGGAGACCGGCAAAGGCCCCGACTTCATCACGATCGACGGTGGCGAAGGCGGCACTGGCGCAGCACCGCCATCGTTCGCAGACCACGTGTCGCTGCCTTTGGTATTTGCATTCAGCACGGTGTACAAAATATTCCAGAACAGGAACCTGAACGACAAGATCACGTTCATCGCATCGGGCAAACTCGGGCTTCCGGCGCAGGCCGTCATGGCATTTGCGATGGGCGCCGACGTGATCAACGTTGCACGTGAAGCCATGCTGTCGATCGGGTGCATCCAGGCGCAGAGCTGCCACACCAACCGCTGCCCGACGGGCATTGCGACCAACAACAAATGGCTCGAATCGGGTATCGACCCGGCGCTGAAAAGCGAGCGGTTCAACAACTACATGAAAACACTCGCCAAAGAAATCATCGAAATCACGCACGCCGCAGGCTATGAGCATCCTTGCCAGTTCGGAATGGCCGATATCGACATTTCAATGGGTGATAACAACCGCACCATTACGCTGGCGGATAATTATGGTTATCTCAAAACCGTGGTCCCTTTCAGCGACATCAATGCATTGCTCGACTGCGACCACCTCGGAGGGCGCGATATACCGGGTGAAAAAACAGCCTAACCTCAGGATAATCTCCACATTTTTGCCTTTGGGGAAGTATATGGAAACAGGAGCAATGAACGTTGCTTTCAAAAAACGCGTCCATGAGAAAAACTATACTACTCGCTACATTTTCATTTCTGCTGGTTCGGGTCACTGCTTTCGCACAAAGTAGCCCAAGGTACCTGGTGCTTTTCAAAGACAAAGGCAACACCACCTTTTCGGTGGACAAGCCTACGGAATTTTTATCCCAAAGATCCGTCGACCGTCGTAACAAGCAAAATATAGCCATCACTACGAACGATCTTCCGGTCAATCCTGGCTACCTGTTCGCCATCCGGCAGATCGGAGCGCAAGTCATATACCCGACCCGCTGGTTCAATGGAGCATTGGTAGAAGCCTCCGATGCCCAGCTCACGCAGATCAAGGCACTGCCATTTTACAAAGGCATCGAACTGAACCTCCCGGTTGCGAATATTACTTCCAAATCGCCCGGTATCGCCCGTACGGCAGCTACGAACCGGAAACTGGAAACAGTGGAAGAAGTGGATTACGGACAAATGAACCGGCAGCTGGCGCTTATGGAAGTGGCCGATTTGCACAAAAAAGGTTTCCGGGGCGAAAACATGCTCATCGCCGTACTCGATAACGGCTTCTCGCAAGCCGATGAAGTAGCCTATTTCAAGCAGCTCCGCGACGACAAGCGCATTGTCGACACACACGACTTCGTTGCCCGCGACGGCAATGTGTACAATGACGGGTTCCACGGACTGAATGTAATGTCGACCATCGCCGCTTACCTGCCGGGCAACCTCGTCGGATCTGCATTTAAGGCCTCCTTTGCCATGTATGTTACGGAAAACAATGCAGGCGAATCGCCCTACGAGGAAATCACATGGCTCATGGCCGCCGAACGCGCCGACAGCCTGGGCGCCGACGTAATCAATTCATCCCTGGGCTACACGACCTTCGACGACGAATACGATTCTCCCGCATATAACCATACCTACAAGGACATGGACGGCAAAACGACCATCGTGAGCCGCGCGGCGCGCTACGCAACGCGCAAGGGGATTCTGGTGGTGAACTCCGCTGGAAACGACGGCAATAACAGCTGGCAATATGTAGGTGCACCGGCCGATGTGGATTCGGTCCTTACCGTGGGCGCTTCCAATTACGACCGCAGCTACTCGTCGCTCAGCTCCATTGGGCCCAATGCGGCGGGAATTCAGAAGCCGGATGTGGCTGCCGTAGGCGCAGGAACCATTATCGGCGACCTTGCCGGCGGTGCGTCGAGCGGGTACGGAACCTCTTTTTCCGCTCCGCAGATCGCCGGACTGGCTGCCGTGTTATGGCAGGCATTCCCGCAACTGACAGCCCAGCAGGTCATTTATGTTTTGAAAAAATCGGGGCATATGTCCAACTCGCCGAATAATATGCTCGGATATGGCGTGCCGAATGCTGTGAAAGCGCAGGAAATTGCGAAAAACGAGTTCTCTCCGCTGGGTACTGAAAACGCATTGCTAAGCTCCGTAACGCTTTCGCCCAATCCTGCACAGAACGAAGTAACGCTCGCCATACCGCACACACTCGTTGGCAAAACCGGCCATGTATCGCTTTATGCGGCGAATGGTGCCAGCTTGTATGACGCAACGGCCCGTCTTGGCGCCAAACACGTGATCGCCACGGCACAGCTCGCATCAGGCCTTTACCTGGTGCGCCTCCAAGTCGACAGCTACGAACGGACATTGAAGTTTATAAAGCGCTAGTTATTTCTTGAACAACTCATCGACCTCTATCTCGAACTATCGTAGGCAATAGGTCAGACGTCATGTTTTCCCAAAGTAATTACGTTGACCAGTAATAGATTTTTATCAAAAAATTACACACGCAACAATGGAAAAGCCATACATAGTTTATTCTCTACCCAGCGAACGAGCTTCCCAAAAATTTACCAAATCTACCCTTAGTGAAATTCTCCAAAATACTGGTCTTTTTTTTGACTGCTGCACTACCACCAGGCTGGACGAACCAAATGAAGTTCAACTATCGGTACACGCTGAAATGGACCCAGCAGATCCAACACACGCACGCAACGAGATAATTGAGAGAACTGAAATCCTTTTCGGTTCAGGAATGAAAATGCCAATCGCATATCACTATCCAAGTCGCGATCCACACTCGACAAACGTGTATAGATGGAGTTTTTCAAAAAACAAATTTTGGGAAGCCATAAATTACATGAGTAATAATAGCCCTATTCCTAAGTCGCAAATGAGCGCTCTTCAATTATCTATCTCTTACAATTTCCTGTTAAAAGATAGTCAAACTTACAAAGTGCTACCGGATCAGGAATACCGTTCGAATCTCATAATGTGGTTGTCGAAAAGCAACTCATGTTCACCCACGATATTCTTTCCATTCGAACGGGCAGATATTGAGTTTTGGAAATACCTGGATTACCTGACACCTCAACTGCCTTTCAAACTCGAAGAAAGATATTTACGCTTGGCTTGTTTTAGCCAGAAAACAGGCAAGAGGTTATTCAAAAAGATTTTTAGGTCTTCAATTGCAGGTACGTCTGCATCTGCATAAGCGGTGTACCCCTACATGATTAATTATTTGTAAAATCATATTAGTTAATCGACGGGCGCCGCAAACAAACTAGTCTTCCGGACCATCCGCATGATGGATTCGGAATCATTCGAATGCTGAACCTGCGAAACGGGCACCCATTGCACGTCTTTGGATTCACTGTTCAGCACAATTTCCTGTCCTTCCGCTGCTTTGAAAGCGAAGCGGATATCGTAGTGAAAATGCGCGGGAATGTCTTTGTTTTCAGGGATTAAATGCACGTCCACGTCGAAAATACCGTCGTGCAATGCTTGGAGGGCGGTGATGCCGGTTTCTTCCATTACTTCTTTCATCGCCACTTCCCGGACATTGGGGTCGCCGTCGCAATGGCCGCCGGGCTGGAACCAGCGGTCGAGTTTGCGGTGGTGCATGAGCAGTACCGAATCTTTACCGGGCGAAAGCACCCAGCCCGAGGCGGTAATGTGCCCTTTCAGCAGGCTGCGTTCGAAACAATCGGGATGTTGTTTCACAAAATCGACCGTATCGTTGTGCATTTCAGCCTCTAAGCCCGGCTCCGGCTCGTATGATGCCAGCAGCGAGAGCAAACTGTCCCTTTTCATTTTAGACTATGTGGTTTTTTCATTCTAATTTCACCACAAGTTTAACAACTGAAAGCAATAAACCACCTTATTCAAGCAATGAAAAAGTATCTATTATCGATGTCCCTCGCTGCACTGATGGCGACGGCCTCCGTAGCACAGCGCGTGCCGGCCGCCAGCCCCGCAGCCACCGTCATGCAAACCGTTGGTGTAACCGATTTCACCGTTCAATATTCCCGCCCGTTCATCAAAGGCCGTAAGGTATTCGCCAACAGCTCCGCGCTCGCTCCTTACGATCAGGTGTGGCGCACCGGTGCCAATATGGCCACCGTTTTCGAATCCAGTACCGAGTTTACATTTGGAGGCAAAAAAGTACCTGCGGGCAAGTATGCATTGTTTTCCATCCCCAATGGCTCAGCCTGGACGGTGATTTTGAATAAAAACTTCAACCAGGGCGGCACCGATAACTACAAAGAATCCGAAGATGTAGCCCGCACGATGGTAGTGCCTACCTCCAACGAATATAACGAAGCATTCAAAATCGAAATCCAGCCGGTAACGGACAGCACGGCGTTTTTGAACCTTTCATGGTCGTCTGTGAATGTACCTGTACCTTTGACCGTAAGCACCGAGTCGCTTACATTGACCGCATTGAACAAAGCCGTGGCGGAGAAGCCCGAGGACGTGGCCACGTTGCAAAGCACAGCAGGTTACCTGCTTTCGAAAGGCAAGGATTTGCAGGTTGCATTGTCGCTGGCAGACAAGGCTATTGGTTTGAAAGAATCATTCGGCGCATTGTGGACCAAAGCGCAGATTTTAAACAAACTCGGCAAACCCGCCGAAGCGATCCCCGTAGCGCAAAAAGCATTGGCAGTAGGCGCAGCCAACCCCGACGGCGCTTACAATTTCTACAAGCCGCAGGTTGAGAAGGCAATCGCCGACATGCAGGCCAAAGCCGCACCGGTGAAAGAAGCCGCTTCAACCGTTAAAAAGAAGAAAAAATAGTATCAGAAGAATTCAATGCAGACACCGCCGGACAGCCTCCGGCGGTTTTTGTTTTACCTGAAAAACCGCGGCACGCTCCATTGGTACCGCACCGCCAGAATGCGGATCACGATAATCACGATTGCCGATGTAATGAATGCGGTATTGCGCTCAATGCCGATACTGTCGAGGATGAGGTACACGCATGCGCCCGTGAAACAGGCCGTGGCGTACACTTCCTTCCGGTAAATGATCGGGATTTCGTTCGTCATCACATCGCGGATCACCCCGCCCATAGTGGCCGTAAAAACGCCCATAATCACGGCGATTTCCGGCCTCACGCCCAGGTTCAATGCCTTTTCAGTCCCAACCAATGTAAACAATGCGATTCCGAAAGTATCGAACAGGAAAAGCGTTTTCCGCAGCCTCAGCAGGAATTTGTAGAAAATAAATGTGGCTAATATGCCGAGCATGATGGCGTGGATGATCGTAATGTCGCTGATCCACACGAGCGGGTAACTTCCCAGCAGCACGTCACGCAGCGTACCGCCGCCGATGGAAGAAATAAAGGCTGTGAAGCTCGCACCAAACCAATCCTGATGCTTCTGATCCTTCACAGCCAATGCGCCGGAAATCGCGAATGCGAATGTTCCGACGATTTCTAATATGTATTGAATGTTCATCCGCGACGACGGTTACACGGCCACCGGCGCCTTGATACCCGGCCACGGGTTATAGTTCACGAGCTCGAAATCCTCGTAACGGAAGTCGAGCACGTTTTTCACCCCGGGATTCAGGATCATTTGCGGCAATGCGCGCGGCTCACGGCTGAGCTGCGTTTCTACCTGTTCCAAATGGTTGAGGTAAATGTGCGTATCACCACCGGTCCAAACGAAATCGCCCAGGTCGAGGTCGCATTCGCGGGCGATCATCATTGTGAGCAATGCATAGCTGGCAATATTGAACGGCACGCCGAGGAACACATCCGCGCTGCGCTGGTAGAGCTGGCAGGAAAGCTTGCCATTCGTTTCGCCGGCCCCGGTATCGGGCGGCGCCACATAAAACTGGAACAATGCATGGCACGGGTGCAGCTTCATCTGCGGCAGCTCGGCCGGATTCCAGGCCGATACGATGATGCGGCGCGAATCAGGCGAGTTTTTGAGTTGTTTCAAAACCTCCTGCAACTGGTCGACGGACTTCCCGTCCGGACCTGCCCAGCTCCGCCATTGTTTGCCGTAAACCGGGCCCAAGTCGCCGTTTTCATCCGCCCATTCGTCCCAGATTGACACGTTGTGCTCTTTCAGGTAACCGATATTGGTGTCGCCCTGCAAAAACCACAGCAATTCGTGGATGATCGACTTCGTGTGCACTTTCTTGGTCGTTACCAGCGGAAAGCCCTTTTTGAGGTCGAAACGCATTTGGTAGCCAAACACGCTGATCGTGCCGGTGCCGGTGCGGTCGGTTTTTCGGACGCCCTCTTTCAGGATATGGCGCAGCAGGTCGTGGTATTGTTGCATGATTTGGATCTAAACTGTCGCGATTTCAACGTCGTAAGTAATGGTTGCCAGCGCTTCCAGCTGAGCGGTTGCCGAGCAGTATTTCTCCATCGAAAGGCCGATCGCACGCTGGATTTTAGCCTCATCGAGGTTGTTTCCGGCAAATTTGAAGGTCAAATGGATTTTACGGAATGGCTTGCGCTGCGTATCCGGCTCCTGCTCGCGGTCGCCGTCGGCTACCACACGGAAATCGGTGATGTCTTGGCGCTGCTTTTTGAGAATGAGTACCACATCAATGGCGCTGCAACTGGCTAGGCCCATCAGCAGGAGCTCCATCGGCCTCACGCCGAGGTTCTGGCCGCCGATTTCGGGCGAGCCGTCGGTATGTACTTTTACTTCGGAGGAACCGGTGCCTTCGAAATGGAAGGCGTCATCTACGCGGACTAGTTCTACTTTCATAATGTTTGCCTTCTTTCCGAAGGCTGTCTTGGATTAATCTATAATCTCTTAAGCTTTTACGCCGGGTCAAAGTTCAAATATACTCGATCGTATGGAATCGGCCAGATTAACGCTATATTCGTTTCCGGAAATCACCGCTGAAAACACCCGATGGCATAAGTATTTTGGCAGATCACATTACCACCAAACACGCAAAACCATGTGGCAGGAAGAAGACAACAAACTCAAAAAAAGCTTTTCATTCAAGGATTTCCGCGAAGCTTTTGCCTTTATGAAAAAAGTGGCCGATGTGGTGAACGAAATGGACCACCATCCATTCTGGACCAATATGTACAACAAGGTCAGTTTTGAATTGAATACCCACGATGCCGGAGACATCGTCACCGAAAAGGACCATAACCTGGCTGCTGCGATCGACCGGATTTATAACGCATGAAACTTTACATAGTACCCACGCCGATCGGCAACCTCGAAGACATTACATTAAGGGCCATTAACGTGCTGAAAAGCGTGGACGTGGTCCTGGCGGAAGACACCCGCACGTCGGGAAACCTGCTCAAACACCTGGGCATTTCCAAACCTTTGCAAAGCTATCACATTCATAACGAGCACCAAACGGTGGCCCGCGTGGTGGAGCGCATCCGCAAAGGCGAAACAATGGCCCTCGTATCCGACGCCGGCACACCCGCCGTGTCCGACCCCGGCTTCCTGCTCGTGCGCGCTTGTATCCGCGAAGGGCTTCCCGTGGAATGCCTGCCCGGCCCTACCGCTTTCGTGCCCGCGCTGGTCAATTCCGGCCTGCCAAGCGACCGGTTCACATTCGAAGGTTTTTTACCCCATAAAAAAGGTCGGCAAACGCGTCTGCAAAACTTGGCTAACGAAGAACGGACGATGATTTTTTACGAATCGCCACACCGGCTTGTGAAGGCATTGCAGCAGTTTGCCGAGTATTTCGGCGCCGACAGGCAGGTTTGTGTTTCGCGGGAATTGAGTAAAATGTTTGAAGAAAATGTTCGTGGTACTGTTACAGAAGTCATCGCGCATTTCGGCGAGAAGGCTGTAAAAGGCGAAATTGTGATCGTCGTGGCGGGCAAGGCTGATGAAAAGCGTAAATCCGATGAGGAAGATGAGGATTAAATATTTTAACAGCTATATGCATTTATCGCGACTTGTTGCGCTTTTGTGCTTTTTCTGGTTGGCGGCACCGACGGTATCGCGGGCGCAGTTCGGGACGCTGAGCCCTTCGGCGAAAATCAGTCTGGTAACCGTGGCGCCGGGCCAGGAGCTGTATTCCGGCTTCGGCCACAGCGTACTTTGGGTTTACGATCCGATGACGGGCGTCGACCGTGCATTCAATTACGGCACATTCAGTTTTCAGGAAGGGAATTTTTATATCAAATTTTTGAGGGGCACATTGCCGTACAGCGTGTCGGTTTCGCCGCTTTCCTATCAGGTAGCGCACTACCAGGAAGAAAACCGCTCCATTTCCGAGCAGGTCCTCAACCTTTCGATCGCCCAAAAACAGCGGCTGTATGATTTCCTCGAAAACAACTACCTGCCCGAGAACCGCGAATATCAATACAAATTCTTTTACGACAACTGCGCCACCCGCATGACCGTCGCATTGAAAGCGGCCGTGGGCGACAGCCTCATTTATAATGGTTATACCAAAGAAAAACGGAGCTTCCGGCAGTGGATCGACCTGTACGCATTCAAGCAAAACCCCTGGGCCGACTTTGGCATGGACCTGGCGATAGGTGCACCATCGGACGAAATCGCCACGCCCGAGCAAGCCACATTCCTTCCCGACAACCTCGCCACCGCATTTGCAGAAGCGAAAGTAAAAACCGCCACCGGCACCGCACCGCTGGTTTCGGAAACGCGGGAGCTGTTCAAAGCTGCGCCATTTCCGCCGCCCAGCCCGCTCACGCCCACGGTCGTTTTCTGGACCTTGGCAATCCTGACCCTGGCATTCACCTACTGGCAAATCCGCACCGAGCGCATCAATTTTGTGTTTGATAAAGTGCTTTTCGGCATTGCGGGGCTGGCTGGCTGGATTTTGTTACTGCTCTGGTTTGGGACAAATCATGGGGTAACGAGCTACAATTACGACGTGCTATGGGCATTTCCGCTGTGGATGCCGCTCATTTTTGCCCTTTCAAAAACCCGCAAGCCTGCATGGTTTCAGTATTTGTTGATTTTTTATGCATTTCTGCTACTTTGCGCAACAGGTAACCTTGCGAAACACAACCTCGTGCTGATCCCCATCCTGGCGATGCTGATCATCCGGGTTTATTATATTAACAATTCACTTTCAAAAATTCCCCAAAAGGAAATTGCGTATGGATCTGGAATTGCTGACCCAAAAAACCATTGAAATAGTAAGGCAGGCTTCTTCATTTATCCAGCAGGAAGCGGCCCTTTTTTCTCGTGACAAAATCGAGTACAAAGACCTTAACAACCTCGTTTCCTACGTAGATAAGGAAGCTGAAAAATTGCTTGTGGCGGGCTTGCAGGAAATCCTTCCGGAAGCCAGCTTCATCACCGAAGAAGGTACCACCGGCCAGGAGCCCGATCCCGAGGCATTGAACTGGATTATCGACCCGCTCGACGGCACCACCAACTTCATCCACGGCATTCCCGTGTATTGCGTGAGCGTGGGCCTCGCCCGCGGCAAAGAACTCCTCATCGGCGTCATCCACGAACCAAGCCTGAACGAAATGTTCTACGGCTGGCAAGGCGGCGGCGCGTGGTGCAACGGCAGGAATATCAAAATATCAACCGTACCCAAACTGGCCGACGCGCTCATCGCGACCGGCTTCCCTTATTACCGTTTCGAAAAGCAGAAACGCTACATGTACATCCTCGAACTGCTCATGCAGCGCACCCACGGCATCCGCAGAATGGGTGCCGCAGCGGTAGATCTCGCCTACGTAGCGGCCGGCCGTTTCGACGGTTTTTACGAATACAACCTCAATTCCTGGGACATGGCTGCCGGAACGCTGCTCATTAAAGAAGCAGGCGGCACCGTAACCGACTTTAAAGGCGGCGACAATTACCTTTTCGGAGGCGACATCATCGCAGCAGCCCCCGGCGCCCATCCCGAGCTGGTCCAGGTCATCAGCGAGAATTTCTGAACGGCCGTAAGTCAGTAATGGTCAGGAGGTCAGGTTATAGTCATTCATAGTTCCAGGTCATGCATTTAAAACAATATCTGACAACTGTTGACAATACCTGACTATTCACTCATTCACTCATTCACTCATTCAATCATTCACTCATTAACATGGACGACCTCCGCTATCCCATCGGCAAATTCCAGGCACAGGAGCGCTACTCCCCTGCCGACATAAAGACAAACATCCAGATCATCAGCGCATTGCCTTCCAAGTTCATCAACCTGCTCGGAAGCTGGGACGACCATAAGCTGGATACGCCCTACCGCCCGGATGGCTGGACGGTGCGCCAACTGATCCACCACGTAGCCGATAGCCACATGAATGCCTACGTGCGCTTCCGCCTTGCATTGACGGAGGATAACCCCACCATTAAGCCTTACGAGGAGCAATTATGGGCGGAACTGCCGGACGCGAAAGCGGCACAGGTGGAGCTATCGCTGCAACTGATCCGGTATGTGCATTTGCGTTGGGTGTTGTTATTGAACTCGCTGGATGAGAATGATCTGGCGCGTACCTATTTCCATCCGGCCGCCCAGAAGTCGTTTCGCCTCGACGAAGTGATTGCCAACTACGCCTGGCACAGCGAGCACCATTACCAGCACGCATTCAGGCTGGCGCAGCGGAACAATTGGCAGTAAAAAGCCGTTAACCAATAATGGAGCAGCAAATCATTATCTGGGCATTGTTTCTGGTAGCGGCGGGTTACATGGGTTGGCGGATATGGAAATCATTCGACCGGCGCAACAGCGGCGGGTGCGCCAAAGGCTGCGGCTGCGCTGCCGATAAAATGAGTTCGGTTAAAATCAAATAATGTCTGTTTTGAAAAGGGCGCAGGTCCGTTCCGAAACGCAGGAGGCCCCGCCGGGGCCTTTTTTTATTTGGCCAGGCCTTTGTTGCTATAAACAGGGAACCGCTCTGCGGTTGCTAACGCGCATGTTGAATCGCGTCCAAGCCATGAATGGCGATTCCGGATGCGGATGCGAAAGTCCACACTAAACCCCTCGTCAGACTCGGATGCGAAAGTCACACTAAACCCCTCGCCAGACGCGGATGCGAAAGTCACGCTAAACCCCTCGCCAAACGCGATGCCGGAGGCATCCCCTGTTTATAGCAACCCCAACGTCCCAAAACAACAAAAGGCCCCAGCGGGGCCTCCTGTCACGAATCGATATTTCAAAATTATAACTTTCCTGCCTTGATCTCCTCTACAACGGCGGGGTCAAGGAGCGTGGAGGTGTCGCCCAGGTTGCTAACATCTCCTTCGGAGATTTTTCGCAAAATCCGGCGCATGATTTTGCCGGAACGGGTCTTGGGTAGACCGGATACGAACTGGATCTTGTCCGGCTTGGCAATGGGGCCGATGATGCGGGATACCGTCACCGCGATGTCCTTGCGGAACATGTCGGGGTCTTCCGACGTCTGCTCGGCAATTACAAATGCGTAAATGCCCTGGCCTTTAATGTCGTGCGGGTAGCCTACTACGGCCGATTCCACCACGCCCAGGTGCATATTGATCGCATTCTCCACTTCGGCCGTGCCGATACGGTGGCCGGAAACGTTGAGCACGTCGTCTACCCGACCGGTAATGCGGTAATAGCCGTCTTCATCACGCAAACAGCCGTCGCCGGTGAAATACATGCCCGGGTAGGTCGAGAAGTAGGTTTGGCGGCAGCGCTCGTGGTCGCCGTAGGTGGTGCGGATGATGCCAGGCCACGGGAACTTGATGCACAGGTTACCGCTTACGCCGTTGCCCTCGATCTCATTGCCGCTTTCGTCCACCAGCACGGGCTGGATGCCCGGCAAAGGCAGGGTCGCGAACGTCGGTTTTTCGGGCGTAATGCCTGCTAGCGGCGAAATCATGATACCGCCGTTTTCGGTCTGCCACCAGGTATCCACCAGCGGGCAGTGGTCGCCGCCGATGTTGGTTTTATACCAATGCCATGCTTCCTCGTTGATAGGCTCCCCTACCGATCCGAGTTTGCGCAGCGATGAGAAATCATGTCCTTTAACGAAATCCAAACCAAAGCCCATCAGTGAGCGAATGGCCGTAGGTGCGGTGTAAAGGATATTTACTTTATGTCTTTCTACAATTTTCCAGAAACGGCTGGCATCCGGGTAAGTCGGAACGCCTTCGAAAACCACGGACGTGGCGCCGTAGCACAGCGGGCCGTACACAATGTAGCTGTGACCGGTGATCCAGCCAATGTCGGCGGTACAGAAATGCACTTCGCCCGGCTCATATTGGAACACATTGGCAAATGTGTAAGTGGCATACACCATGTATCCGCCGCAGGTATGCACCACGCCTTTCGGCTTGCCGGTGGAGCCGGATGTGTAAAGGATAAAGAGCATATCCTCGGCATCCATCGGCTCGGCCGGGCATACGGAGTTCACCTGCTTCACTTCCTCTTCCCACCAAAGGTCGCGACCTTTGAGCATGTGCACCGGCGTGCGGGTACGCGTCATCACGATCACCTTCTTCACCGTAGAGCATTGCACAAGCGCCTCATCCACAGTATCTTTCATCGGAATCACTTTCGCGCCGCGGAATGCGCCGTCGGAGGTGATCACCATTGTACATTCGGCGTCATTGATGCGATCGGCGATGGATTTGGCGGAAAAACCACCGAAAACCACCGAATGCACCGCGCCAATGCGTGCGCAGGCGAGCACGGCCACAGCCAGCTCGGGCACCATCGGCAGGTATATACAAACGCGGTCGCCTTTTTGCACACCATGCTTTTTGAGCACATTGGCAAACCGGCAAACTTGTTCAAACAAAACATGGTAGGTGAGGGTCACCGCCTGGTCTTCGGGATTGTTGGGCTCCCAGATGATCGCCGGCTGATCGCCGCGCTCGGCCAGATGACGGTCCAGCGCGTTTTCCGTGATGTTCATCACGCCGCCTTCGAACCACTTCGTACGCGCTTCCTGAAAGTCCCAGCTTAGCACTTTCTTCCACGGTTTACGCCATTGAAAATGTTGGGCTACTTCCGCCCAGAAACCTTCGGGATCGTCTACACTTTGTTGGTAAGCAACCTTGTACTCTTCAAAGGTCTTAATTCTCATGATAAATAAAGGTTATAACAGGGATATTTAGGATTTGAGCGACAAGTTATAATTTTCATTTGGTTAGTCCTACTTGCTCAGAAACTGTATTCCGGACACTTGCAGGCCATTTTACTGATTATCAACCGGTAGCAAAAGATCCGCATTTGTTATGATTCTGATAATATTTCAAATTGATCTTTCGCAGGCGGCACAATCGTCGGCACTCGGTAAAAAGAAGTACTTTCGGTATTCGAACTAATTGAACAAATGGGTACAAGGCACGAAACGGCAGGTCCGGAGGGCATGCAGCAGGGATTTACAGAGGCGGAAATGGCATTTATCCGGGAGAACATCCACGCGAATGCAGGCGATCTGATCCTCAAAGCAGGTCAGTTCAAAGGGCTGGATGTGAAAAAGCTGGCCGGGCAGATCCAGTCGCGGCAGAAGGCTTTGAAAAAACTGCCGGAATGGTCGGCAAATGACAAACTGATTTTCCCGCCTGCGCTGTCGGTAGAGCAATGCTCGTCGGAAGCCACGGCGCTGTACAAGGCCAGCATCGTGTCGGGCCAGGCATTAATCGACATTACCGGCGGCATGGGCATCGATTGCTACTACATGAGCCGCAGCTTCGGCGAAACCCATTATTTCGAACAGCAGCCCGCCGTTGCAGCCAGTGCGGCGTACAATTTTGCGCAGCTGCGCGCGTCGCGCATTCAGGTACATGCAGGCGAGTCGTTGAAGGCATTGCAAGAAGGCCTCGCCGCCGACTGGCTCTACGCCGATCCTGCCCGCCGCGATGCCAACAAGGAAAAAGTAGTGCGCCTGGCCGATTGTACGCCTGATGTGGCCGGCAATGCTGCATTGCTGCTCCAATCAGCCCCTCATATTTTAATCAAAACATCTCCGCTGCTGGACATCGATTTGGCTTCGAAAGAACTTCAAAACCTGCAAGAAGTACACGTGATAGGCTACGAGCAGGAATGCAAAGAGCTGCTCTTCGTTCTAAACCGTGCTATGCCGGACGCGGATTTCAAAATCAAAATCCGGATCGTAGATGCGGCCGGCCAGCCCATTTACCAGCTCGATTTCGACCGGGCGGAAGAGCGGAATGCATTGGTAGGTTATTCCAAACCGCTGGGCTATTTGTATGAACCGCACGCCGCGGTGCTGAAAGCAGGGGCATTCAAAACGCTTTGCGCGCGCTATGGTTTGCAAAAACTGGCCATTCACAGCCAGTTATATACTTCCGAAAAGTTAGTGGATGATTTCCCGGGTCGCAGTTTCAGAATAGCAGCCGTTTGCAAGCCCGATATCCGCGAGATTTCGCAGCACATTCCGGGCGATAAGGCCAACATTACGACGCGCAATTTTCCCGCAAAACCGGAAGAGCTCCGGAAGAAGTGGAAACTAAAAGATGGTGGCGACCATTACCTGTTCGCCACCACCCTCGCCGACCAGACCAAAGTCGTGATCGTTGGTGTGAAACCTATTTGAGATAGGTTTCCTGGTATATCTTCTCATTGTAACCCAGCGTGAGCGCCTTGCCGCTTTCGTCCTCGATCACCGGGCGTTTAATGGCCGTCGGGTTGGCAGAGAGCAGTTTGGCGGCGGATTGGGCGTTGGTTACATTGGCTTTTTCCTCGTCGCTGAGCTCCTTCCAGGTGGTGGAGGCTTTGTTCAAAACCTTATCCCAGGGGAATTCGCTGAACCAGCTCGCTACTTTTTCGGGGCTGATGCCGTCTTTCCGGTAATCGTAAAACTGGTAGGCCACCTTATTTTTATCGAGCCAGGTGCGGGCTTTCTTAATGGTATCGCAATTCGGGATGCCGTAAAGGGTCAACATAAAAATTTACTCTGAAAATGAACTGTTAAACTTCGCTGGCTGCGGGAATATCCACCACCTTGTCCGAATCGTGCATTTTCTGATCATCGAGCTCGCCTTCCCAGCGGGCAATCACGGCTGTGGCGAGGCAGTTACCGGTCACATTCACCGACGTCCGGGCCATGTCCATCAGCTCGTCTATCCCCATGATCAGCAATACGGGCCATTCGGGCATGCCAAAGTTAGCGATCGCGCCCAACAATATCACCAAAGTTGCCCTCGGTATACCGGCCACGCCTTTGCTGGTAAGCATTAGGAGTAATACCATCGTAAGTTGCTGCCCTACCGACATTTCGGTGCCCGTAGCCTGCGCTACGAACACGGTCGCGAGTGCAAGGTACAACGTAGAACCATCGAGGTTGAAACTGTAACCCGTTGGCATAACGAACGATACGATCTGCCGCGGAACGCCGAATTTCTCCATTTTCTCCATGGCCTTGGGCAATGCGGATTCGGAACTGGTTGTCGCAAATGCGATGGAAACCGGCTCGAAAATGGCTTTTGCAAACTTGATGACGGGAATCCGCGCGATCATGGCTACCGGCACAAACACGACCAGTATGAAGACGATCAGCGCGCAATACAATGTGGCGAGCAGCAATGCGAGGTTTTTGAGGACATCGATACCCATGTGCCCCACCGTTTCGGCGATAGCTGCTCCCACGCCGATCGGCGCGAAATACATGATGATTTTGGTAAACTTAAACATCACCTCGGCCAGCAGCTCCACGCCATGCACAAATTTCTCTTTCTTTCCCGCAGGCAGCAATGCAAGGCTGATGCCGAACAACACGCTGAAAACCACGATTTGCAGCACTTCTCCGTGGTAAATGGATTTGGCAATATTCTCAGGGAATGAATGCAGCACGATCTCCTGCCACGTTTGCTGGTTCACTTTCGGCAATGCGGCATTCAGCGTTTCGGGCGGGATAATGCCTACGCCCGGCTTGAACCAGTTGGCAAAAAGCAGCCCGATAACCAGGGCGAATGTGGTCACCACCTCGAAATACAGCAGCGATTTCCAGCCCATGCGGCCTACCTGTTTCAGGTCGGAATGGCCGGCGATACCTGTAACGAGCGTCGCGAAAAGTAGCGGCGCGATCACCGTTTTGATCATTTGAAGGAAAATCTGACGCAGGAAATGCAGCTCCGTCCCCATTTTCGGGAAGTCGTAGCCGATTTCCGTTCCCACGAGCATGGAGATCAGGATCGACGTGGTAAGGTTCTTTTTAAGGATCGCGTAAATGATCAGACCCGCCAGCGCAAGCCAGCGAAGGCCGATCAGCAGACTATCAGATAACGGCACGATATCATAGGCACTCAGAACGGACGCTATCGCAGCTATGGTTACCAGCACGATATTGATCATGGTAATCTTGCTCTTCATATGGGGGGATTTGGTATTTTAAATCAGTTTGTAATGGTAAACTTATGAAAATTCAAATTAATGATTGTCAACGCAACAAATGGATTTCAAACAAAATACAGAATTTAAATATAGCTTCGGACGCGGGGCACGAATGTTTATACTAAACCGGAGAGAAATTCTAAAATAAACGATCGTTTACGCGGAAACGGGGATTGTATTGGAACCTTCAAGGTTATCCCTGTATTAAATCTTCCGCCAAACGGGCCGATATGCCAAAAGTTGATCAGAATCCTTGACTCCGGTTACTAAAATCGATATGTTCGGATAATCCATACCCAAAACAAAACCCCAAGTACATGAGAAGTATCCTGATTGCCATAGACTTTTCCGAAAACGCCGAGCGCGCCTTGGCCGCCGCCAAGCTGCTCGCCGAAAAAGATGTAACGGAATTACTGATCCTGCACGCATACCAACCCTACATTGCCGATGTAAACATGACACCCGGCAACGTAATGCCGGGCCTCGGAGGTGCCGACTTCCTCACCATGACCACCGATCTCGAAGAAGAATACCAGAAGCGGCTCGACGAATATGCCACCGCGCTGACCGCCGAAGGGTACAATGCCAAGACGATATGGGCGCTGGGAACAGTGCATTCGGCCATTGAAGAGGCTATCAACGACCACGTGCCCGACCTGATCGTGATCGGCCGAACGGGTACGGGAGGCTTCCTCGACAAGCTCATCGGCTCCTCGGCGACACAGATCGCCCTCAACTCGCCCTGCCCGGTGCTGGTGGTACCCCCGCAGACCGAACCGGCCAGGTTCAAAAAAGTGGTGTATGCGACGCAGTTTGAATACGAAGAAAACAATATCCTGCGGGAAGTGTTCGTGCTGATGAACCACCTCGGCGCAGACCTGACTTTGCTGAAAATCAACTCGGATACCCAGCCCGACATTCAGCCGGACAACCAGTACATTGCCGATATCAAATCGCATTTCACGATCCGCGAGGGCCAGATCGTCACCCGGAAAGCCAAAGATGTGCTCGACGGCATCGAGGCATATTGCGACGAGGTGAAGGCGGATCTGCTGATCATGTCCACCCGCGAGCGGTCTTTTATTGAAGAATATCTGATCAATCCGAGCATTACGCGCAAGCTTGTGGTCGACACGCACCTGCCTTTGCTGGTGTTCCACCTCAAATCACGCTAACATTTGAACGAGACTGAAAGCAACAAACCGGCCAGAAACGGCCCCGCCCGAAACGGCGGCAGGAAATCCAGGAAGTACCGTAAGCGTGGCCTGCTCACTTCGCCGGGCACGCTTACGTACATCGGGCCGGACGTTGCCCTGAAAACCAAGATCCGCCGGATACGCTACAACGAGCATTCGTTTAAAAAAGAGAATGTAACGTCGCTCGATGAATGCCGGCCGGATCATGACGCACAAAATTTCATTACCTGGCTCAATGTCGACGGCATTCACGAAGTGCCGCTGATCGAAAAGCTGGGTAAATTTTACCATTTGCACCCGCTGCTGCTCGAAGACGTTGTGAACACCGAGCACAAGCCGAAGCTCGAATTGTACGACACCGGGCATTTATTCCTCACCCTGAAAATGCTCCACGTCGATTCGGAATCGCCCATCAGCATTTCTTCCGAGCATGTGAGTTTTGTATTGGGTAAAAACTATGTCGTCTCATTCCAGGAAGAGCTCACTTCCGACATTTTCACGACCGTCGAGAACCGACTGGAAGCATCGGTAGGTAAAACCCGCCGCAACGGGCCCGACTACCTGCTTTTTGCATTGATGGACGTGGTGGTGGATAACTACTTCATCGTGCTGGAAAAGCTCGGTGATGCCCTCGACACGACGGAAGACCAGGTGATCCGCGGCGTGCAGGAGCTTTCGCTGAAAGATATGTACGCATTGAAACGCGAACTTACACTGGCCCGCAGGCAGATATGGCCGCTCCGCGATATGGTGAACCAGCTCATCCGGGAGGATAGCATGCAGATCAGCAAGGAGGTAATCCCTTACTACCGTGACCTTTACGACCACATCATGCAGGTTCTCGACACCATCGACTCCTACCGCGAACTGATGGCGAGCCTGGTGGACGTGCATTTATCCACCATCAGCAACCGCATGAACCAGGTCATGAAAACGCTCACGATCTTCTCGGCCGTATTTATGCCGCTGACGTTTATAGTGGGGGTTTACGGCATGAATTTCGAGTTCATGCCCGAGCTGAAAGACCCCAACGGTTACTATTACGTATGGGGATTGATGGTCGCCGTTACGATCGGGATGATATTTTATTTCAAAACTAAAAAGTGGATGTAGATTGATACCTTTGTGCTTTGATTAACGCGCATTGGAATGAGTCTTACTGTCAATACATCCCCCATTGTAACCACACAAGCCCAGTACATCCTGACCGACAGCCGCCAGGTTTCGTTTCCCGGCCAGAGTATCTTTTTTGCCATTAAAGGCGAGCGCCACGACGGCCACCGCTTCCTGCCCGAACTGTACGCGGCGGGCGTGCGGGAGTTTGTCGTAGAAGAAGCCGCATTCACGGGCGCGCTGCGCGAAACAGCCGCGACGTGGGACGACGCGCAGATCTGGGTGGTTTCGTCGAGCATCCGGGCATTGCAGCAATTGGTGGCTTCTAAAAGAAAGCAATTCGACATTCCGGTGGTGGGCATTGCGGGAAGTAACGGCAAAACGATTGTGAAAGAATGGCTCGTGCAGCTGCTGTCGCCCGGCCGGAGCATTGTGGCGAGTCCCAAAAGCTACAATTCGCAGATCGGCGTGCCGCTTTCGGTGTGGAACCTCAGCAAAGAGCATTCGCTGGCAATATTTGAGGCGGGTATTTCCAAAGCACACGAAATGGAGTATTTGCAGCCGGTGATGCAGCCTACAATCGGTATCTTTACCAATATCGGCCCGGCTCACGACGACGGTTTCCGAAGCCGGAAGCAGAAAATTACCGAGAAATTGCGCCTTTTCACCAAGGTTAAAAAACTCATTTACAGAAAAGATTACCACGAAATCGACGAGGAGATCAGCCTGATACTGAAACCGGTGAATGCATTCCTCGAAACGCTGAGCTGGGGAAGCAACTACTCCGGCTCGCACGTGCAGGTGACTTTCAATCCTCAAAAAGATAAAACCGTGATTTCCCTCACCGGAAAACTCGGCAACCATACATTCGAAACCGGCTTCCGAGACGACGCCTCGCTCGAAAACCTCACGCATTGCATTGTTTTCCTGCTCGATTTCGGCCTGGAACCCGCCGTGATCCAGGAACGCGTGCTGCTGCTCAAACCCGTCTCCATGCGTTTGGAGCTCAAAGAGGGCATTAACCACTCCTATATCATCGACGACGCCTATAACAACGACTTGCAGGGCCTCGCGATGGCGCTCAACTTCCTCGCCCAGCAAGAGCAGCGCAACCGCAAAACGGTGATCCTCTCGGATGTGCTCCAAACCGGACAAACGCCCACGGAGCTGTATAAAATGGTTTCCCGCCTGCTGAGTGAAAAAAGCATTGACCGCCTCATCGGTATCGGAAAACAAATCAGCAGCCAGGCATCGCTGTTCGATATTGCCGAGCAGGAATTTTACGACGATACCGACAGTTTTCTCAAAACATTCGCCTTTCCCACGCTTGCGGATACGCTCGTGCTCGTGAAGGGTGCCCGGCCGTTTTCGTTTGAAAAAATCGTGCACCGCATTCAGCAGAAAGCGCACGACACGGTGCTGGAAATCAACCTGGATGCATTGGTCCACAACCTGAATTATTATCGCGCGCGGGCTGGTCAGGGTACAAAGATCATGGCGATGGTGAAGGCATTCGCCTATGGCAGCGGCAGCTCCGAGGTGGCCGCATTGCTGCAATACCACCGCGTGGATTACCTGGGCGTGGCTTACACGGACGAGGGTGTAATGCTCCGCCAAAGCGGCATTACGCTGCCCATTATGGTCATGAATGCAACCCTGCCGACCTTCGACCTGCTGTGGCAGTACAAACTTGAACCTGAAATATATAGCCGCCGCATCCTCACCGACTGGATCGAGTACATTACCAGGAAAGGCGAGCCGACCAACACGCCTTCCGTGCATTTGAAACTCGATACGGGAATGCACCGCCTCGGTTTTGTGAAGGACGACTACGAATGGCTGGTAGAACAGCTCCGCCAGAATCCCGCGCTCAAAGTAGCGACCCTATTTTCGCATTTGGTGGGAGCCGATGAAGGCGTGCATAACGAGTTTTCAAGGAAACAATACGCGCAATTCATGGAGGGCGCCGAGCTGATCGAAGCGACTTTGGGATACAAAACCATTAAACACATCCTCAACTCCGCCGGCATCGTCCGCTTCCCCGAGTACCGCCTCGATATGGTGCGGCTTGGCATTGGCTTGTATGGCGTGGAAGCAACCGGCCAGGATCAGCGTGCATTGCAGTCGGTAGGTACATTGAAAACCATTGTTTCGCAAGTGAAATACCTCTCGTCGGGCGAGACGGTAGGTTACAGCCGCAAGGGCGTGGTAGACCACGACTCGGCGATTGCGACGCTGGCAATCGGTTATGCGGATGGTTACGACCGTGGCCTGGGCAATGGCGTGGGTAAGGTGTGGGTGAATGGCACATTGTGCCCCACGATCGGCAACATTTGCATGGATATGACGATGATCGACGTCACCAATGCGCAGGTAGAAGAAGGGGATGAAGTGATCGTTTTCGGGAAGGAAGTTCCGATTACAGAACTAGCGAAAACCATCAACACCATCCCCTACGAGATCCTGACAGGCATTGGTGACCGTGTCAAGCGTGTATTTTTTAAAGAGTAATCCTTACAAACCGGCTTCGGTTTGCGGCGCTACGTCAGTATCTGAAATATCGGATTCGGGCGTAGCGCTTGTTTCTTGTGCTTGCTCCTCCGACAGCGTTTCTGTCCGGTTATCTTCCTCTTCGAACAAATGCGTGGCCATTACCTGGTCGAGCGTGACGTCGTAAAATGCCTGATGTACATTCAGCGGTTCGCTTCCTTCCTCGATCTCGCATTTGATATAGTTGCCGTCCTCCCGCAATTCGTACGCATTCACATTGTCTTTCAGGCTGTAATACAAAATATGGATCGCCTCCTGGCGCACGCGCGGGTCCACCAGTTTGAACAGCGACTCAATGCGTTTGTCGAAACTACGTACCATGGCATCGGCGCTGCCGCCATACACGAGCGGGTTGCCGTTTTGGTGGAAGTAGAAAATGCGGGAATGTTCCAAAAAGTCGCCTACCAGCGAACGGACGGTGATATTTTCGCTCAAACCTTTGCGTTGCGGGCGCAGGCAGCACATGCCGCGGACGATCAGTTTAATCGGCACACCTGCTTCGGAAGCTTTGTACAGCTCATAAATGGTGTCGCGGTCTTCCAGGGAGTTTATTTTAATACAAATACCACTTTTCAAACCCGCTTTCGCATTCTCGGCTTCCTGCTGGATCAGTTCGATGAGCTTCGCGCGCATGTAACGCGGGGCGGTAATGAGATTCTGGTATTCGGAAGGGATCGAGTGGCCGGTGATGACGTTAAAGAATTCCGAAATATCGTGCGTGTACTCTTCATTGGATGTCAAAAGGCCGGTATCGGTGTACAACCGGGACGTGTCCTCATTGTAGTTACCGCTCGACAAATGCGCATACCGCAGCACCCGGTTGCCTTCGTTGCGGACGATGAGCAGCAGCTTGGTGTGCGTTTTGAGCAAGCCAATGCCATAAATCACGAAACAGCCCGCTTTTTGGAGGCGCTGTGCCTCTTTGATATTATTCTCTTCGTCAAAACGCGCCTTCACCTCGAACAACACCGCCACGTGCTTGCCATTCTCGGCCGCGTGCAGGAGCGCCTCCGTCACGCGGGAGTTTTTGGCGAGGCGATAGATCGTGAGCTTGATGGACAACACCTTCGGATCTTCGGCCGCCTGTTCGAGCATCTGCAATACCGGTTCGAAGTTGTTATATGGGTGGTGCAAAAGGATGTCCCTTTCGCGCATGGTTTCGAAAATATCGGGAATGCGCTCGCGGTCGAGGCCCAGCGGGGGCACCGGCGGGCGGGTCGGCGGGATCTGGTCTTTGAACTCGGGATGCTTGATGATGCCCCAGAGCGCAGTATAGTCGATCAGCGCGTCGGTGATGAACACATTATGGTCGTCGATTTCCCAGCGCTTTTTGATCAGGTTCAGCAAATCCGGGTTTACATCGGGTTCAATGGAAACCTGCACTACCCTGCCAAGCCGACGGCTTTTGATCTTCTGCTTGATCTCGTCGATGAAATCCGCTTCGATGTCGTCACTTTCTTCGAGTGTGAAATCGCCGTTACGCAATATCCGGAACAGGTTCGTCGAAACGATATCGACATTCCGGTAGAGCTTGTTGATAAATGCCTTGGCTATATTTTCAATGGGCAAAAACAGCAGCTCATCGTCGCGGTCGATCACGTAGAAGCGCGGCAGGTTCGGTGGCAACTGCACAAACGACAGCTTCCTGTCTTCCTCGGAGGTAGTGCCTTTCACCTGGGTAATCACACCCAAAATGAGCACTTTCGCGAGCAGCACAGGGAATGCGTGCGTGTAGTCGAAGAGCATCGGTGTGAGCATCGGGTACACCGTGCGATCGAAATATTCTTCTACCGCAGTGTGTTCTTCGCCCGTGATCTCGTCTATTCCTACAATGCGGAACCCGTGGCTGGCGAAAAGCGGCAGCAGCTGGTCTTTGTAGCATTCATTCTGCCGCCGCACAAAGTCGTGTACTTCCTTCATCAACAACTTCCGGAACGGGATTTCCCGAAGCCCCGAGTAATCCAGGCGCTCTTTGCCGAAATCAAGGTAATTGTAAAGACTGCCGACGCGTATCGTGAAGAATTCGTCGAGGTTGGACGAGGTGATGGCGAGGAATTTCAGGCGGTCGAACAAGTTACGCTCTTCGTTGGTCGCCTGGTCGAGCACGCGGTCGTTGAACTTCATCCAGCTCAGGTCCCTGCTGATCAGGTCGCTTTGCTGCATTTGGGTGGTAGCCTTTTCCGACGACGAACTGATAGCCTTGCCGTCGTCTGCCGCAGCCGGTTCCTTCGGGCTTTTGAACAGTGCGAACAAATTGGTCAGCTTACTTCGTTTTTCGTTGTATATATTGTCGGATGAGCCGGACATAACGGTATGCTATTAAAAAGGTGTATCAGGATGGCAATAAAAATTCAACGAATCTAAACAATCTATTGTTTTCGGGCCGATGAACTTTGTGTTAAATTTTCGTTCCAAAAAAAGAAACGGATGACTGTATCTGACAGCCATCCGTTCCATATTTTACGGTAAATACTAATGGCTAAACGTCAACGCGGGCATATTTGGCGTTTTTCTCGATGAAATCACGACGAGGGGCAACTTCGTCGCCCATCAGCATGGAGAACAGGTGATCGGCCTCGGCAGCGGATTCCACCGAAACCTGTTTCAGGCTGCGGCGCTCAGGGTTCATGGTTGTTTCCCATAGCTGCTCGGCATTCATTTCACCCAAACCTTTATATCGCTGTACGTTCACCGAATCTTCCTTGCCGGCGCCGATCTCGCGGATCGCCTCTTCGCGTTGTTGCTCGGTCCAGCAGTAGCGCTCTTCCTTGCCTTTTTTCACGAGGTACAAAGGCGGCTGCGCAATGTAGATGTAGCCATTATCGATCAGGATCTTCATATAACGGAAGAAGAACGTCAGGATCAGGGTACGGATGTGGCTACCATCGATATCGGCATCGGTCATGATTACGATTTTGTGGTAACGGAGCTTGTCGATATTCAATGCACGCTCGTCGCCGTCCTTACCGATCTGCACGCCCATTGCGGTGAACATGTTCTTGATCTCCTCGTTTTCGTAGATCTTGTATTCCTGTGCTTTCTCTACATTCAGGATTTTACCACGAAGCGGCAGAATGGCCTGGAATGCACGGTTACGGCCTTGCTTGGCAGTTCCACCCGCCGAGTCCCCTTCCACGAGGTACAATTCGCACACGTTCGGGTCGGTTTCGGAGCAGTCGGAAAGCTTTCCTGGCAATCCCGTACCGGTGAGGATATTCTTGCGTTGCACCATTTCGCGCGCCTTTTTAGCGGCAATACGCGCTTTCGCTGCCAGGATCACCTTGTCGATGATCACACGGGCTTCTTTCGGGTGTTCTTCGAGGTAGTTTTCGAGCATTTCGGCCACTACCTGGCTCACGGCGGCGGTCACCTCGGAGTTACCGAGTTTGGTTTTGGTCTGACCTTCGAATTGCGGCTCGGCTACTTTAATGGAAATAACGGCGGTGAGTCCTTCACGGAAGTCGTCCCCGCTGATCTCCACTTTTTCTTTGGCCAGAATACCGGATTTCTCGGCGTAGTTTTTCAAAGTACGCGTCAATGCAGCCCGGAAACCGGAAACGTGGGTACCGCCTTCGATGGTATTGATGTTATTCACATACGAGAACACGTTCTCGCTGTACGAAGTGTTGTACATCATCGCCACCTCCACGGGGATCACGCCTTTGTCATTTTCCATATGGATCGGCTCGGGGATCAATGGCTGGCGGGTGGCGTCGAGATAGGTCACGAATTCGTTCAAACCTACTTCGGAATAGAATTCTTCGCCGCGGAACTGGCCGTTTTCGTCCTCTTCCCGTTTGTCTTCGAGCGTAATGCGGATTCCTTTGTTCAGGTACGAAAGCTCGCGCAAGCGGGTTGCGATCGTTTCATACTTGTATTCGGTCACTGTAAAAATGGTCGCATCGGGCAGGAAGTGGATAATCGTCCCGGTTTTCTCCGAGTCACCGATCACGCGGGTCGGGTAAAGCGGCTTGCCTTCGCTGAACTCCTGTTCGAATATTTTGCCTTCGCGGTGTACTTCGGCGCGCAAATGGATCGAGAGCGCGTTCACGCACGATACCCCTACCCCGTGCAAACCGCCGGAAACCTTGTATGTATCTTTGTCAAATTTACCACCGGCGTGAAGAACGGTCAGAACGACCTCCAGAGCCGATTTGTTTTCTTTGGGGTGCATGCCCGTAGGAATCCCACGGCCATTGTCTTTCACGGTGATTGAGTTATTTTTCTCTACCGTAACATTGATCGTGTCACAATAGCCCGCCATCGCCTCATCGATGGAGTTATCTACAACCTCCCAAATCAAGTGGTGAACGCCTTTGAAGCCAGTGTCACCGATATACATTGCCGGACGTTTACGAACGGCCTCTAAACCTTCAAGAACCTGGATATTTTCAGCCGAATAGCTGTTTACTTCTAGCACTGCTTCGTTTGACATATAGTTTGTTTTACACTTGGATAAAAAGAACCATTATCTGGCTTTTTAAGCACGTAAAGATACGAATTTTTTATGGTTTTACCTAGTAAAACCCATCGCAAAAGTGCCATTCCGCGCGCCTTCGGAAGCGAACAACGGCGTGAGCGCATACCAGACAGAAATATGATATTTCTATGTTGACCGATAATGCCGGAATCGCAGCATTATCCATTATCAGGTGCAGCAAATGAATGTACGAACGGTGCGGGCGTTATTTCAGCATATAGGCATCACCCGTGGCGACGAGCATTCTGCCGAGCGGGTAAAAAGATTTGTCGCCCGAGCCGGAAACATCCAGGATCGCCAGCTGGTAGTTGCCCGCATCGAGGTCGTTTTCCCGCAGCAGCGTATTGAAGCCCGGCTTGTAGTAATGCCCCTCGGTGATGATGTTTTTGCGCGCCTCCACTTTGGGATTCGCATTAATGAGGTAAATAAGGCCGGTATTGGCATTCTTCATCACCAGGAAACGGTCATCCAGCAAGCGCTTCCGCGGCGGGGACACATTGCTCGACACAAAGTAGTAAGTCAAATCATCCACGCCGTCCCGCACCACCCGATGGATGTCCCACGTTTCGACATAGATACCTTTGTCGACCGTCGGTTTCCCTTCGGCGAACATTGCTTCCAGCTCCTTTTTCTCCACCACCGCCTCCGGCAGCCAGAAATAGCCCTTTTGGTAACCAGGCACCAGGTAAAACGCGCCGTATTCGACAATGGATCGCTCGACGGAGAACATGCTCCGGTTGTTGCGCCAGTTATAAATATCGGCCAGGTAGGTCGTTTTCTTCGACGCGACAATGCCCGTGAACCGGTAATGCGAGTAGGCCCAGTAAAACACGCTCAGGGCCAGCGCGCAGGTGAACACCCATTTCTTTTTGAAAAAATCGGTGTAAAATAGCAGGAAAATGTAGAAGATGCAGGTCGAAAGCGAGGCGTAAAGCTGAAAACGGCTCGCAATAGTGGTGCCGGCCCAAGACCTGAAAACGGCGATGACCGTGCTCGAAATGAAAATGAATGCAAAAAGCGTGAGCAATTCGATCGTTCCGGGCTTCACGCGCACCGGCTTATTCCAATACACCGCCGCGACGCGTATCGTCACCAGCAGCATGCCCACCACGATCACCAGGCCCCACAAAGCCGACCACAATTCGGCATCGCCCCAAAGCGACATCGCCGAACCCACAAACCCAAACAACGAAGAGAAGAATAACCCCGCACTTTTGGGCAAATTAACCGCTTGCCCCGATTCATAGCCCGCCAGATAAATCACCAGACAGATGATCATAAAAACGCCCGTCAGGACCGCGCTTCGGAAGTTCTTTTGGCATAAAAAGAAAAAAATGATCGCCGGGAACGACAATATCCCGTTTCCATGCGTAAAAGTGGCCAGAAAACAGCACACCATCGCCAAATAGAACGCCGGCTTCGTGCCCCGCGACACCAGCGTGATGGCCGTCACCGTGAATGCGGTAAGATAAGAATGCTGCATTCCCGTGAGCGCCCAGCCGGAAACGTCGTGGTACAGCGGGTGGAAAAACAGGAACGGGACAGGAATGAAATAGTAAAGCGGCAGGTTTGCCTTGCGGAAATTGAGGTATAAAAAATAAAAAATATAGATCAGGTTGATCGATACGAGCACGATGTAGAAGCGCAAATGCAAGCGCCCGGTAAGCTCATAGTCGAGCAGGGAAATAAACCGCGGAACTACCGCTTTGTGGTCGTTGAATGTGCGGAACATCTCCCTGACCACATCAGTGAACCCGGCATTATCGGCCGAAACCGCATCGATAAACTGGATAAAGAGAAAGTCGTCCTGAAACGGAAATTCGACGGAGAAGTGGTAATTATAAAGGAAAAACAACAGGCTAACGGCACAAATGGCAACAATTGGTAAAAATCGAAGCATGACGTGTGACTGAGACTTATAGTAACGTGATAGATTCGGCTGGTCGGTAAACAAAACTAAACGTTTATCGTCGTTAATCTACATCTAGTTTGTAATTATTTAGTGACCGAATAACGACGAACTAATTGTCCAAAATACAAAGAGCGGAAGAAAAACTTCCGCTCTTTGTGTCGTCAAATGTTTATAGTAGCTTCTCCCTACATTTTTTCGATAGGATGCTCTTTTAAAAGCTGTTCGGGCGAATAGAAGTCTTTCTTGCTTTCGGTGGCGGCACGCACCTGTTTTACCTTTTCAGGCGGGATCGCCGCGCCTTTATTTCCGAACGAATTACGCACATAAGTCAGCACCGCGGCCACTTCAGTGTCGTTCAGCAAGCCCGCGAACGGCGTCATCGGCACCTGGCCGGGATACTTCTTGCCATTCACTTCGATTGGCCCAAGCAAGCCGTTCAACGCGATCTTGATCAGGCGCTCGTCGCTGCCCGTCACCCACGGCCCCGAAAGCGGAGGGAAACCGGAGGCTTCGAGCCCCTTGCCGTCGGGCTGATGGCAGGTGCCGCAGTAGCCTTCTTTCGCGTAAATCTGCCGCCCCTGGTTAAACAGGATCAGGTCGTTCCCTTTCAGGTTCGTGGCAACTACATTTTGCTTCGTTTTCTTCACATTTTCGCCTTTCAAATGCGCCACAGCAGCTTCGTGCGCGTGGATCATCCAGTCGTCGAGTGGCTTTTTCTGGGCTTCGGCCAAAATCGGCAGGCCTTTTTCCTTACCGATCCAAGACGCCGCTACAATGGCCATTAACCGCACGCGGCTATTCTCGTCTCGCGCCGCCTGCATCAGCAAATCAGCCTGGTCGGGCACCTGATGGCCGGTATAGCGCACCACCTGCACCGCAGCCGCGCGGGCATGGTAATCTTTGGCATTCAATACCTGCTTCAACAGCTTTTGGTCCACCTTGTTCATCCCCCAGCTTACCCACAAGCCTTCCAGCAAATGGTGTTCGTAACGCGGGTCGTTCTTGTCCAGGCCGGCCACCCAGGTATTGAGTTTGGACAGCACCTGTGAGGCATCGCGGCCGCGCAGCTCGCGGCGTGTGCGGTAGCGTGTGCGGTACTCGGGTAATTTGAGGTTATCGAGCAGTTGTTCAATGCTCGCGCCGTCGATTTTCGCCGGCGTTACCAGCGGGCGCGACGGATACGTAATCCGGTAAACGCGGCCGTGTGAGTGGTCGCGCAGCGGGTCGCGGGCGTTGTGCTGCATGTGCCCGATGAGGATATTATGCCAGTCGATCACGTACAATGAGCCATCCGGCGCAAATTCCATGTCCACGGGGCGGAAGTTGCGATCGTCGCTCACGACCAGGTCCTGGCGATGGCGGCTCTTATAGCCGGTTCCGTCGTCGGTGAGTGTGTGCTCCTTCGTTCCGAGGAATCCGATGGTGTTGTTAATCAAAAAGTCGCCTTGCAGCTCATCCGGGAAATGCCGGCTTGACACGAATTCCAGTCCGGAAGTCGGGCGAACACGGTGCTTGTCTTCCACGAGCTGCACCGATTTGTGGGTAGCCTCGCCATAACGCGGCAATACCGAACCAGGCAGCATCCAGCGCACGTCCGGGCTCGACGTTTCGGCAAAGAAGGGCTGTCCCCAATCGTCGAATGCAATTCCCCAGGGGTTCGGGATCGACAGCTGTGCGGTGCGTTCCAGTTTTTTCAGCTGCGGTGCGTAGCGGTAGAAACCGCCGTTCGTCGCACGTACGGGACCATACGAGGTTTCAATATTGGTATGCAAAAATACGCCCTCGCCGGAATAGATGGCACCCGACGGGTCCACTGTAAATGCGTGGCTATTGTGGTGCGTGTCGTGATCGTCGAATCCGCTCAGCAGGATTTCCTCTTTATCGGCCTTGCCATCGCCATTCGAATCGATCAGCAATTTGAAGTTGGTGCCCTGCGAAACGTAAACGCCCTCTTTGGCGATTTCAAAACCCAATGGTAAATGCAGGCCATCGGCGAAAACGGTTTGCTTGTCGGCCTTGCCGTCGTTATTGGTATCTTCGAAAATGATGATCTTATCGTTCGGTTTCGAATCGCCCGGCTTGTAATGCGGATAGCTCGGCATTGTAGCTACCCAAAGGCGGCCTTTGTTATCGAACGACATCTGCATTGGTTTAGCCAGATCCGGAAATTCCTCTTCCGAAGCGAAAAGCTCGATCTTATAACCATCCGGCACTTTCAGTTTTGCCAATGCTTCTTTTCCATACAAATAAGTAAGGCTGCCGTTCTTTTCGGGGTTAAAATTGGTTTTAACCTCCGGCAATGTACGGGTACTCTTATCCGCCGCGGCGAGGTCCGTTTTCTCGCCTTTCGAAGCAGCCAGCCAGATCGCCTGGTCACGAATGTCGGTCAATTGGCGGATTTTCTCGATTTCTGCCGGATAGTTGTCCGGACCGAATGGATTGTAGCGGCGGCCATATACGTGCACGCCGTTCGGGATTTTGAAGTCGTTATGCCACATCCAGTTCTTTTCGTCCACGGCAGCGTGCACCAGTTCCCGGTTTTTACCTTTTACCGACGCCTTTCCGAAGATTTTGTCGGCAAGCAATACGCCCAGTTTTTTATAACCTTCCGCATTCAGCTGCGAGCCGTCGATCGTCAGGTCTTCCTTGCTTTCGGCATACCACTTTTGCGAAGGGGCAAATGCATCCACAAACAGAACTTTATTCTGATCCGCCACTTCCTTCATGGCTTTGGTATACAAAAGCAGGTTTTCATTCTCCTTTTTACCATTCGGCAGGTCATATTTAGCAGAAAGATCTTCAAATGCGATGGGCGAAACGATCACCAACTGCGGCGCCGAGGTGCCATTATATTTCTGCTGCAATGTCCATTTAATGAATGCGTCGAGCTCGGCTTTGTAGTTGGCCAGTCCCGCTTTGCCTTCAAATGACTCATTATACCCGAAAAAAGAAATAATCACGTCAGTTTTCAGGCGGGCAAGCCATTGGTCGGGCGTTTCGAGGTGGCCTTCGCTTTGAGAAGGGTTGGCCAGCTCTGTCTGGAACTTCTCCGCGCCCGGGAACGCCCAGGGCGTGTTGCGACTCGCGTGCGGGCGGAAGCCGGGCGTGTCGCCGCCGTCGCACATGTTGCGGATAATGAGGTTGTCGTCGGGGTAGCGCATGTACAACTCTGTTTCGAAGTTGTCGTAATTCATCATCCGCGACCCGAGGTTGTTGCCGATGAGGGAAATATGCGTACCCTTGCCGATCTTGACCGGCGCCGGCTGGTTCAGGCGGAATGCGCTGAATGCAATGACTGCCAGTCCAAATGCAATAAGCGATGAATAAACGCTGATTTTTTTGGGTTTAGACATTTGAAAAGGTTTTAGATTGGGTTTTAGGTAGCGTTATGTAAAAGTTATTTGGCTTCGCGGTAAGGGACCTGAATATCCATTTTGCCCTTCCATTCTTTCGGGATTTTCAGCCCCAGCTCGTCATGGATCGCATTGATCACCAGTCGCTGGAACGGCTCCTCGCGGAAATCGTCGGGGTGGCCGAGGGTAGTCATGAAAACCTTTCCTCCGAAAGAATTGGTGCCTGTCCAGGCCACCGGGTTGTCGATCGCCGCCTTGTCGGGATTCACTGCCTTACCCATCAGCAGCCATGTGGAACCTTTGGTAGGATAATCGGGCAGCACGCGGTAGAGCCACGAGCGTGCGTGGAAGGGGCCTTTCACGCCGGTGAGGATCGGATTGTTGGCTTGTTCGGGAATTACCGTCACGTCGGTACTGCTATTATGTCCATAATGCGTGTGCTTGGCAGCGCCGCCCCATCCCGGAGGGGAATTCAATGCAAACTCGCCGAAAGCATTCCATTTCTCACTCTCATGTCCTTTCGGGAAATTAAATGCGTGCGTCGTCGTGCGGAAACCCATCACCGGCTTACCGGTTTTGAGATAGGCCTCGATATGCGCCAGCTGATCCGGCGGCAACTGTCGCCAGCGGAGGTAAAAAACGGCCAGATCGGCGTCCTTCAACGCTTCCAGGCCCGGAATATTCTTTTCGCTGTTGTGATCGGGATATGCTTTGAGGACGATTGTGCGCATGCCGTAATTCTTTTCCAGCTCGGCAGCCACGATGGGAAGTGTTTCTTCGCCGCTGTACTCATGGTCGCCGGTCACAAACACGACGAGCGGCGCATTACCCGACGCTTTCTTACTTTTTTTCGAGGACTGCGCAGCCGCGACATGCGCACTCAACACCACTGCAAATGCCGCATACAGGAAGCAAATGCAGAATTGTTTCAATTTCATGATGAAAGGATTAAGGTTCAATCTCAGTGAGTAAAGGGATAATAATAGGAAGACTGTTTA
Organism: Dyadobacter fermentans DSM 18053; assembly: GCF_000023125.1. NCBI lineage: Bacteria > Pseudomonadati > Bacteroidota > Cytophagia > Cytophagales > Spirosomataceae > Dyadobacter > Dyadobacter fermentans. The sequence goes on along the minus strand of NC_013037.1, from coordinate 6,027,277 downwards.
ATGCAATTTTTCCCCTAGTTAGTTATAACTGAAATAGGGTGTATCCTGTGTTGTCCTGTTTTGAAGTATGCAATTATGGGTCTAGTCGTTTATTCAAGCAGACCGGCGAGTTCTGCCGTGGTGATGATTTGCTCAAAACCCATTCTTCTCAAACCTTCTATCAAAACTTTGTCACCCGTCCATAGAATTGCATCGAATGCAAGCGCTAGTGCTACAAACGGGGTGTCATTAGGATCGACATCAATGAGCAGACGCTCGGCATCAATTAGTTTTTGGATTGGTATCACCGCCTCGTTGAAGAACGTGATCTTACTGGTTACGAGGCGTTCCAGCTCTTCCAGCTCCTCCTCGGGAAGTCGGGTTAGATGCAGTAATTTTGCGTTGTGCTTGGAAATTTCTGCGCGAAGAAACTCGCGAACATTTTTAGGAGGGTTAACGAGGAAATTACCGATGCGACTGGTCGAATTCAATATCCCGCTAAAAACAATATTGGTATCCACCACCAGTTTCATTTCATTAACCGGCTTCGATTTTCAGCCCACCAGCCTTTATTGGTCACTCTGGCTAATTCGTCGACGGCATCCTGCGACACATCCAAGCCCGACACAAGCTCCTGATACCGCGCAAAGTCGATAATAGCCTGAATCTCTTCCGCCTTTACATTCGCGGATAGCCTGATGATCACCTCGTCGTTTGTTCGCTCAACTACCATAATTGTAAGATGCTCTTCTTACCAAGAATAACATTTTCTTTCCATTTGCCCAAGCCGCTAAAAACAGCGCCACGCAACCAAGCCCTTCTGCATTAGCTGAGGGCAGGTGTGGTTTTGGCAGGCAAAACAGCTTTTGGGAATTTCACATAAACCGAAATCCCAGCGTAAGCGAAAAACGTGACAGGTCTACGCTGTCGTCTTTTGACAAATGCAGGGTTTCCGTGTTGATGGCGGTTTTGCGCTGGAGGCGGTAGATGGCGCCCATCATGGCGGTGCCGGTGAGGTTGAGAGCGAATTTGGGGGAAATGGGCTGCTCGATGCCCACACTGACGCCCCAGTTCATGGTTTTACCGGAAAATGTGAATTCCTGACGGCCTACGGCGCTTCGGTTCTCGTAGGGCTGGTAGCCGAGCAAAAGGGAGGTAAGAATGGCGGTCTTGCCGTTTTTAAGGAACGAACGGTGGATTACCGCGCCGCTCAAATGCTGTATAGTCACCTTTTCGCTTTGTGAGCTGTCGCGCTCGGCATTGCCTTTGTACATTTCATAACGCAGGCCAAACCCGACGTGTTTCCAGGGGAACCACGCAATGTCACCGCCGAATGCAATGCCGGATTTGAGATCTTTGATATATTCCTGCTCGTCATGGCTGGTCACCTGCCCTCCACGGAATAGCCGGTGGGCATAACCAGCGTTCAGGCCGAAGCTCCATTTAGGAAGCGTGGAAGCGCCGGCTTCATTCTCGCGGATGCTTTTGGGCGGTTCATGTGACTCGTCGCGGTCCTTTTTCCATTCTGTAATGGACGTTTCCTGGGCGCTGGCGTGGTGCCCGAGCATGCCTAAAACCAATAATAGAGCGGCAAACGATCTGATCATTATCTGCGAAACGCGGCGATTTGAGAACCCAAAACTACTATTTTCAGGTCATATTCGGCCTCCCGGCGTTCAGAAATTGTGGCACAGCGGTTTCGCACCCGCCGTTTTCGCACATTCCGCAGCGGACGCGGGCCTGTCACAATGCCGTACGGGGCCTGAAACGGTATGTTATCACCGGCCCGTTGTTGATCGCCCCGACGAGGTAGTGCGTGGCATTGGCCTTCACAATGGCCAGGTCGCGAATGTCACCATTTACATAAAAGCCGCTTTGCTTTTGGGGCAGGTAATGGAATTTCAATGCGCCTTTGTTTGTGAATACCTGCAAAAGACTGGCGTCGCTTTTGCCCATTCTTACCCTTGCCTGGCTGGCATTGCCGCCCAAGACGATGTCCTTTTTCCAATCACCATCCATGTCGTGCACCAGTATCGCATGCACCGGCGCGAATTGCGCCTCCATGGGCAGGGCGTGAAAAACCAGTTTTCCATTCACATTTTCCAGGACACCCGAGCGGTATTCCCTTGCTTCGAGGCGTTTTGCCGTCTTCAACTTTTCGGCTGGTAGCATGTCGGCCAGGGTAGCTTTGGAATAGCCGATATAATCCGTGTATTTCTTTTTCAATGAAGGCACCTGGTCCAGGAGTTCGTCGCGGCTTGCATATGGATATTCCTTGCCTCCTTCCGTCACGGCCACGACGGGCACGATGCGATCGAGGTTATCGAAATCGGCCGCGTAGAGCGACAGACCTGTTGGCGAAGTGATATTCCATTGCCAGTTTACACCCATATTACCTACTACAAAATCGGTGTCGCCATCGCCGTCGAGATCAGCCGGCCGGAGCACATTCCAGCAGCCGTGGAGACTTGCGGTGCCCCATTTTTCGCTTGCATTCGCCAGTTTTCCTTTGTTATTGGCATAAATCTGCACCGGCCCCCAGTCGGTCGTGAGGATCAGCTCGGGGAAGCCGTCTTTATTCAAATCTTCAAACACGGCATCGGTTACCATGCCCGCATTGCGAAGCTGAGGAGCGAGGCTGGCGGTTGCGTCCGAAAACACCGCTTTTCCGTTATTGATCAGCAATACCCCTCCCGCACTTTCGGGAAAGCGGCCGGGCGAAACACGCGAGCCGAGAAAAATATCGAGGTCGCCGTCGCCATCCACATCGGCCACTGCCACTGCCGCCGCATTGAGCACGCCAGCCGGGAACGGTGCCTTTTTGAAAATGTTTTGGCTGTTTAAATACAGCCTTGGCGCAAGCAGCGGGTCATCTGCATTCAACTCATAACCGGCGCTGCTCACGAGCAAATCCTGGTCCCCATCGCCATCGGCATCGAAAAATACCGCGTCCGCGTCTTCAAATCCGGCATCGGCCTCGAATGCGGGTTGCATGGATTTCCGGAAGGTGCCATTGCTACTGACGAACAATGCCCCCGCCTGGCCGCGGGCACCTGCGATGTAAAAGTCGTCGGTGCCGTCGGCATTCAGGTCTTTTTGTGCTAAACGCGGTCCCTGGTAGGTAAGCATGCCGGGCAGCAGGGTTTGGATGCGAAAATCGTTGCGCTCATCCTCGGTGTGCGTGAAATCGATGGCCGGTGCCGGTTCCCATAATGCCTCCTGCACGGCCCGGCTGGCGGGCGCGGGGCGGGCATCGGTGTAATGGAGCGTGACTTCCTTACCACTCACGTTTTTCAGGCTCTGCCTGCGGCCGTCGGCCCAGGTTACTTCCAGCGAATCGATCCGCGGTTTTCCACCTAAACCAAAGTGCAGCGCATCCCATTGCGCCGACTGGAAGCCGCGAACGGGGATGAAGTTCTGCGTTTGTGTGAGGGAATCGCTGTACAAGGTCACTTTCGCGCCGGCCAGGTAAGCATATTTCGGCGACGATAGCCTCACCCGCAGCGAAGCATTGTTACCCAGCATTTCCCCGGCATTGTTCCGGTAAATGAAGGCCTTTTGCCCAACATTGTTGGTGACGAGGTCCAGGTCGCCGTCGTTGTCGAGGTCGGCATACACAGCGCCGTTTGACTGGTTTTCTTTTTCAAAACCCCATTCTTTTACCTTTTTCGCGAATGTGAGGTTCTTCTGGTTTTGGAAAATGTAATCGGGCTCGTTGATAGGCGGCATCTGGGCGATGATCTCCATTTGCTTTGGCGCATTGCCGCTGTGGTTGCCTTCTACCTGCTTGTCGGCAGAGTATTTGAGGAAGTCCATATTGGTATAATCCCGCGCATAGCCGTTCGAGATAAAAATGTCTTTCCAGCCGTCGTTATCGAAGTCGGCCATTAATGCGGCCCAGCTCCAATCGGTGTTGGAAATGCCGGCAAGCTGCCCTATTTCGCTAAAAACCGGAATGCCGTTCGCGTTCACGCCATTATTGAGCTGCAACATATTGCGCATGCTCTGGTCATGGAAACCGGCCCGCAGGAGTTGCTGGTACTTGTCGTAGTTGTCATCGCCTGAGGTCAGTTTGATGCGTTCGTTAGAGTTCGGCAGCATATCCAGCGTCACCACATCCATCAGGCCATCGTTGTTCAGGTCGGCGGCGTCGGTGCCCATCGAATACAGCGACACGTGCCCCATCGCCTCGCGGATTACTTCTTTGAATTTGCCGTTTCGCTCGTTCAGGTAGAGGTAATCGTTTTCATTATAGTCATTGGCAATGTAGAGGTCCTGCCAACCGTCGTTGTTGAAATCATTTACATTCACCCCCAATCCAAAACTGAGGACATTGGACACGATGCCGGCAAAGTCGGTGACGTTCGTGAAACGATTGCCGTCGTTCCGCAGCAGTTTGTTACCATAGGCCTCGTTGCGTTGCTGGCGGTAATCGGCGAGAAGGTTACTGAATCCGGCATATTTCTGCAACGAATGGTTGAGCAGGAAGCAGTCCGTATCACCGTCGCGATCGTAATCGAAAAATACGGCCTGGGTGGTGTAAGATGCGTCATTGAGACCATATTCGGCTGCTTTTTCGGTGAAGGTCGGGATGCCGTCCGCCGTTTTTCCGTTGTTGATGTACAGCAGCTTCGTACGCAAGCGCGGGTCCTGCGCGCCGGCGCGGCTCACAAAAATGTCGATCCAGCCGTCATCGTTAATGTCCACCAGCGAAACGCCCGTTTTCCATCCCTCATTCAACCCCGTTCCTGACTGCTCCGAGACGTCTTCAAACTCCATATCGCCGCGGTTGAGGTATAACTTGTTGGCGACCATATTGCCTGTAAAGTACAGGTCGATCAGCCCGTCGTTATTGAAATCCGCAGCCGCCACACCTCCCCCATTGTAGAAATACCCGTAACGAAGCACATTGTTTTCCTCATCCTCGTCAATGTAATTATTAAAGTCGACGCCGGTTTTGCCAGCGTCGAGCAGCGTGAAAAGTGTCTCGTCGTTTTTGCAGCCTGAAAGAAGTATTGCCAGGAGTAAAATTTTACGCATAGGTTTACGGGATTGCAAAAAGGCAGACACACGGCCTGCCTTTTCATTTTCACAAAATAGCTAAAATCAGGGCTTATCCCACCACAGGCGCGTACTTGATTTGTCCGGCCCGCCGAGCTTGACAATCGCATCCGTCACCGCCTTCGCATTCGTTTGCTGCTCACCAAGTACGAAAGGCGTGCGGCGTACAACAGCATCTTTCGGCGAATCGGGGTTATCCGAATTAATGCGTGCGTACAACTTAGGATAACCGGTGCGACGGTATTCAGCCCAGGCTTCGTGGCCGTTGGGATAATTGGCGAGCCATTTCTGAGTAATGATTTGTTCGAGTTGCTTGGCCGGATCGGCGGAGAATTTCACCGGGATATCTGAAAGCGCCGGGGTCTTCGCCATGTCATTCAGTGCAATGGGCGTGGTAGTACCATTGGTATAACCACTTATCGCGGCTGCATCGGCAATGCCCCACTGTTTAAATGCTGTTTCAATGCCCTTTTCATAAAAATCTTTTGCTGTACCACCCATTGCCCAGCCTTTAAGCGCGCCCTCTGCACGCAGGAAATACGCTTCTGACGCGTACATAATGGCGAAAGGAGTAGCATTCTGCACTGCGGGTAAAAAGCGGTCGGCCACGTTGGATGTAGCGCTAGCGTTGTTTTCCGGCGCACCTAATTCTCCCTGGGTATACCCGTTACGCAATCCTTTGAAATTGCTGGTTCCAGGGACAGGCGCAAAGTACCGGCTCATGCGCGGATCGGAATATCCTTTGAGAACGCTCTCCATGGCTGCACTCATCCGAAACTCATTCCAAGCCGTGGCCTGGTTCATGGGGTTAAACGAGTTGGCGTTAACAGCCAGAAATGCGTCGTGCGCATTGGTTGTAAAAACGCCAGCCGCAACAGCTGATTCGGCTTCCGTTTTGGCCAGGGCCGGTTCCACTTTCGACATCCGCATGGCAATGCGCAAACGCAGCGTGTTCGCGAACAAAATCCATTTGTCGACATCGCCGGCGTAGATCTGATCGACAGTGCCAAAAATTTTCGTTCCCTTAAATGCCTGCAATGCGTCCGCAGAAGTTTTGAGCGTTGTCAAAAAGTCCTTGTAAATGGCTTCCTGCGAATCATAGGGCACCTCCGGACCTCCGTTACCAACCTGCGAGTAGGGAATTGGCCCCCAATAGTCGGTACGCGGCAGGTACATATATACTTTCCAGATGTTTGCGATCGCAAATTTCCCAGGATTGGCATATTTACCGCCAGGGCCGGTGTTTTCCAATACGCCTATGAGGGCAGGAACCGCAGTCCCGTAGAAACCGCTCCACGCGCCATTGAGCCAGTTACCCACCATGACGTTGCGGTCCGAGGAAAAGTTTTGTGCGACATTGGCAAAATATTGACTCTGCAAATCGGCAAACAAGCTTTGAAATGTCTGCCAGCTCGCCTGGATTGATCGGTATTGGGCAGCAGCGAATGCATTCTCTGTACCGAGTTCATCCAGCTCCGTCAGTTTTGTCTTATTTGTATTGATTTCCTCAAAATCGCCTGTACAGGAATAAGTTCCGACGGCGATGCTTGATAGGAATGCTAATACCAGTGCTTGATAGGTCCTTTTCATTTCTTTCCTGAGTATAATTAGAATGATAGGTTAAGGTTAACACCGATCGAACGAGTAGGCGGAAGCGAGAATGACTCCAGCCCCACCGTGGTATTGGCCGAACCAGCCACAAGTTCAGGATCGAAACCTTTCGCTTTGTTCATAATGAAGAACAAGTTGCGCCCCACCAGAGATAAAGAGATGTTCTGGAATGGCGACTTGCCGATCACACTTTGCGGAATAGTATAGCCCAAGGTCATTTCCCGCATCCGGATGTTCGATGCACTGTAAGTAAATGCCTCGCCAATCGGCGTATTCCGGCCACCTACGAATTTCCAGTATTTCTCGGCAGTGGTCTGTACGGTATTCACGCTCCCATCGGCCTGAACGCCCGGCACAACCATGCCTGCCCGACCTTCCAGCGTTTCTTCCGTAACGCCATCGGCATAAATAACCGCATTGGTGAACGAAGTAACGACTCCTCCGATCCTGCCGCTTACAAGGAAGCTGAAATTGACTCCTTTATAAGATAGCCGGTTGGTAATGCCCCCTGTCCATGTCGGACGAGACGTGCCAAGCGGCACGTCGGTACCGGACGTCACAAGCGGCAAGCCGTTCGTGCCGACCAGAACCCTTCCCTGCGCGTCACGCTGAAACCCGCGGCTGTAAATCTGACCGAGCGGCTTGCCTTCTTCCGCGCGGACGAAGTTCATGAAGTCACTTGCAATCGTGAGCGTAGCCAGCCTGTCCGACAGTTTCAGTACTTCGTTTTCGTTTCTTGAATAATTAAGGTCAAAATTCCAGCTGAAATTCTCGGTCCTCACGGGCACGAGGTTCAATGTTAGCTCGATTCCACGGTTACGCACATTTCCCGCATTGATATATTCATTGCTCCAACCCGAAGCCGGCGAAAGGTTGACCCTGAACAACTGGTTTTTGGAGTTGCTATTATAGAGTGTCAGATCAAAACCAATCCGGTTGTTGAGAAACTTCGCTTCCAAACCTACTTCTTGCGCCGTGGTTAATTCCGGTTTCAATCCTGGAAACGGCTTGGTCGCGTCGCGAACGATGTAACCCGTATTGCCACCTGCTATGTAGGAATAGGTTTGAGCGAGCAAATAGGGCTCGGCGTCATTACCCGTGAGTGCATAACTTCCGCGAATTTTGGCAAAGGAAATCCCCTGCGGCAAATTGAAAAGGCTTGTCAGAACCGCGGCGGCGCCCACCGAAGGAAAGAAATAGGACTGATTTTCCTTCGGTAGCGTCGAAGACCAGTCGTTCCGTGCCGACGCCGAGATAGTTAACGCATCCCGCCAGATGAAATCAGCAGATGCGAAGATACCCTGCTTACGGGTCTGCGTGACAGTACGGTTCGTTACTGAATTCCTGGCATTGGTCGTCACAAAAAGGTTATCGCGATTCAGCTGATTGTTGAGTGTCTCATGGTTGATAAAATCCCTTTTCAGGATATTGCCTCCAATGGTACCTTCAACCCGGAAATCTCCCCCGAATTGTTTACTGATAAGCCCAAACAGGTCGAGGTTTAATTCTGAATTGTCCCGCCACTGGGTCTGATAGTCGCCGAAGTCGGCGATCGTGTAGGTGTTGGTGTACCATTTTCCTTCAAACTTATCGATGTACTTGTCGTAGCCCGCCCGCCCCATCAAGGTGAACCAGTTTGTAAGCTTGTAGTTCAGTTGCGTAAAACCATAAATACGATCCCTGGTATTCAATGCGATCACCCGGTTCTTGATCCAGTAGGGGTTTTGGCCTCCGTTGGAACCCGGGTTCCAATAATTTTGAAGCAACTTACCCGTGGCCGGATCAATGTATTCAAAGTCTTTGGCCTGTTCGAGTGAAATGCTTCTCGGCAGGCGGAGAATGTGTCGCTGTAAATTCGCGAACGCCTCGCCCGTTTGCTGCCTGTTATCCACTTTTTCGTTCAGATAGGTCACCTTTCCGTCAAAGCTCAGTTTGCTGGTAATCTGGCTTGTGAGACGAAGGTTAAAATTGTGACGGCCCAGCTTATTGTTCGATACAATGCCTTTGGCAGCTGTGTTGGTATAAGAGAAATAGGTTTGCACCTTCTCATTTCCCGCAGTCAGCGATGCCGAATTCGCAATGGAAGTTCCGGTCGAGTAAAAGTCCTTGTAGGAATCGGGATTGGGAGAATAAGCATAGGTTTTGCCCTTATTGGCTGGATCAGGTCCCCATGCGGTCACTTGCTGTCCTTCCATTTTCGGTCCCCAGCTGAACTCGCTGTTGGGTTGAATTTTATCGCCGTCTACACCTTGTCCATATACGTTTTGGAAATTTTGGAGAACCATAGCACGCTCGGCCTGAAATGTACTGTTGATGCTAACACCGATTCCCTTTCGAACCGCTCCCTTTTTTGTCGTAATAAGCAAAGCGCCGTTGGCTGCGCGGCTGCCGTAAAGCGCTGTGGCAGATGCGCCTCTCAGGACGTTGATGGACTCGATATCATCCGGGTTAATGCTGGAAAGGGCGTCACTACCTTCGCGTCCTCCGTTCGCGTTTGCCGGTGTAAAGTTTGTATTATCAATAGGCACCCCGTCCACGACAATCAAGGCCTGGTTATTGGTGGTAATGGACCGGTCTCCCCGAAGCACCACCCTGCTCGAACCACCCACACCCGACGATGAGCGGACAATATCCAGTCCCGCCACACGCCCGGAGAGCGAGTTCGCCACGTTCAGTTCGCGTGCTTTTGCAAAATTGTCGGTATTGATCATCTGGGTGGCGTAGCTCAGCGTTTTCTGATCTTTGGTGATACCCAGCGCGGTAACGACCACCTCGCCCAGGTTACGGACATCGGCATCCATTCCGACCGTCACATTGGTCATATTCGCCGATACTTCCACTTCCTTGGATGTGTAGCCCACCGACGAAATGATCAGTGTGGCAGCGCCATTCATATTCAATGTAAAATTCCCCTCCGCATCCGTGTTTGTTCCCCTCGTGGTCCCTTTGATCAGGACATTGGCCCCGGGGAGCCCGGCACCATTCTCATCGTTCACTTTCCCGGTGACCTGCCTGTCCTGGGCGTGCGATGTGTTAACAAATAGTACTACCCACAGAAATGTGAGCAGCACACACTGTAAAGCTTTGCGCATAGGTAAAATGGGTTTATTGAATTTAAGAGAAATTTAATCCTATTAACCCAAACAAGCAACTTATTTTGCCATTTTTAATTGCACTAAACTAATATTTTGAATAAACGCCTCTAAAAAGCATTTAAAACGCCATATTTTCCAATTATTGAAATAATATTTGTCTTAAACACATTTATTTTGGGGAGGCACTTTCGGTTGCGTGCTCGAAACACCGGCGCGCAATCGGCGTTTTTGGTTTCGGCCGCTTTTAACGGGCACGCACATCAGATTGTCGACGGAAATAGGAATTACGTCGACAAAAAAATACTACGCACCGCGGGTAACATGCCGCGCCGACTAGCATAAAATCAAGATTGGGAAATGGTGTACTACTCGTACTTGCGCCATGCGCCGAGGATTGCGCCCGTAATGGCATACACGATCACGCTCACGCCGCCATCAATGAGCGAAAGCGCTAGCGCGCGCATCGAAAACATGTCTTTCACGATCGTTTCGAACAAAACGAACACGATTCCGAACAAAAGTCCGATGAGAAAACCCATGACAAGTGATTTGACGGGGACTTTGGTGAATACCCAGGCCATGGTGTAGGCCATGAAGGAAGTGGAAACAATGCTGGCAAGATAAGGGACCGGACTGGTGGCCGATTTGATCTGCTCCATTGTGAAGCCGTTCAAAGCCATCCATTGTTCTGAAAAAGTGCTGTACCACAACGCTGGTACTATCTGACCTATCACCACACATACTAGCACGGCCCAAAGATTGACAGATTGTTTTCTCATTGTATTGAGTGTTTTATTCAGTCATCGAAAGGAACTCCCCGGCCCAAATATAAGAGGTTTCAGATACAATTGTGCTTTTTATTCACCGGATATGACAAATTCGATATTCCGCTTCAAACCGGCGTATTTGGCCCTTTTTACGGGTGATTTCCGGAAAATCTCGCGGAAAACTTCCTCCGTAATCTCCTGCCAGTTACCGTTGGAAAAGCCGGACAGCTGCTTCGGCAAATTGAACTCGGGGGTCGTGTGCGGGCGCGCAAAACGGTTCCACGGGCACACGTCCTGGCAGATGTCGCAGCCGAAGATCCAGTTGCTGAACTTACCCTGCACCTCCTCGGGAATGGCGTCTTTCAATTCGATGGTGAAGTAGCTGATGCATTTGCTCCCGTCGACCACGAAGGGGCCGGTAATGGCATCGGTCGGGCAGGCATCGATGCATTTGGTGCAGGTGCCGCAGTAGTCGCCCGTGGCGCTATCCGGCGCGAGGTCGAGGTCGCAGATGATCTCGCCGATAAAGAAGAAGCTGCCCATTTCGCGGTTGAGCAGGTTGGAATGCTTGCCTACCCAGCCCAGGCCGCTTTTGGCGGCCCATACCTTGTCCATCACCGGCGCCGAATCCACAAAAATGCGCCCATTCACCTCGCCTACTTCCTCCTGGATGGAGGCCAGCAATGCGGCGAGCTTTTCCTTTAATATATAATGATAGTCCGTGCCGTACGCGTACTTGGACAGTTTGAGGTCGTCGTCGCCCTCGGGAAGCCGCTCTTCGGGGTAATAATTTAATAAAACGGAGATGACGCTCTTCGCGCCCTCTACGAGCTTAGTCGGATCAAGGCGCTTGTCGAAGTGGTTGGCCATGTAGCCCATCGCGCCGTGGTGGTTGAGCGACAGCCATTTTTCAAGGCGGGGAGCCTCATTTTCCAGGAATCCGGCTTTTGAAATACCACAAAAATCGAAGCCGTGTTCCAATGCTTTTGCCTTGATGAACAAACTCCTTTCCTGCGCCACTATATCTGCTGTCGTCATACTGCAAAGTTACAAATTGATTGTAAAATGCCATCTTGTCAGTAATTTAGCCGTGGCAAAGTAATTTAGGAGTCAAATGGCTGTTGCAAAAAGACACGTAACTGCGAATAACCATGCCAGAAAATACAGAATTCAACATAGATCAAGACAAAAATTACGAAATGAACGAGGATAAAGCTTCATTGGAAACTGACAATCTGGTTAACGAAGAAAATTCCGAAATTTCCAACAATGTACTCCTGGACAATGCAGGACAAGAAATTACGGGTGAGGCGCCCTCGGCAGAGGCATCCAAATTAGATCCACTGGATTCCGCTAAGGCCGAAATCGCCGAATTGAAAGACAAATACCTGCGCCTTTACGCGGATTTCGAAAACTTCCGCCGCCGCACCGCCAAGGAAAAACTGGAAATGATCTCCGGAGCAAGCGCCGACACGGTGAAGCTCATCCTGCCGATCGTCGACGATTTCGAACGCGCCAAGGTTTCTTTTGACTCTTCTACCGACGTCGAAGCCCTCAAAGAAGGCGTAGACCTCATCTATAACAAGCTCTTCAAAGCCCTCGAATCCAAAGGCCTTAAAGCCATGGAATCGAAAGGGGCTGATTTCGATGCCGAAATTCATGAATCCATCGCCCAGTTCCCTGCCCCTTCGGAAGACCTGAAAGGTAAGGTGATCGATGAAATCGAAAAAGGTTATTACCTGAACGACAAAGTCATTCGTTACGCCAAAGTAATCGTAGGCGCCTGACATTCAACCTTCCTTAAAGGATACACCAGTAATTCAAAATGGCAAAGAAAAGAGATTATTACGAAGTCCTTGGGGTGGATCGTGGCGCCTCCGCGGATGAAATCAAGAAAGCTTACCGCAAGCTCGCGATCAAATTCCACCCGGACAAAAATCCCGACGATCCGACGGCCGAAGACAAGTTCAAGGAAGCGGCCGAGGCATACAGCATCCTGAGCGACGACAATAAGCGCCAGCGCTATGACCAATTCGGTCATGCCGGCGTAGGCGGCGCTTCCGGCGCGGGAGCAGGCGGCTTCGGCGGCGGCTTCACAATGGACGATATCTTCTCGCAATTCGGCGATATTTTCGGCGATAGCAGTCCGTTCGGCGACATTTTCGGTCGGCAAGGCGGCAATGGCCGTCGCGTCCGCAGAGGTTCCGACCTTCGCATTAAGCTGAAACTGAACCTGGAAGAGGTAGCGAACGGCGTTGAGAAGAAAATTAAGGTTAAAAGACACGTTACCTGCAATACCTGCGGCGGCAATGGCGCTAAAAACGGCACCTCGCTGACCAATTGTAACGGCTGTAACGGAACCGGCCAGGTACGCAAAGTGGTGAGCACGATGCTCGGCCAGATGGTGTCGACCAGCACCTGCCCTACCTGTAACGGCGATGGCAAGATCATCAGCGAACGTTGCGACTCCTGTGCGGGCGAAGGCCGCTTGTTGCAGGACGACCTGATCACACTCAACATTCCGGGCGGCGTGGCAGAAGGCATGCAGCTTTCCATGTCGGGCAAAGGAAATGTTCCCGCACGCGGAGGCGTGGCCGGCGACCTGCTCATCGTGATCGAAGAAGAGGAAGATGCATTGCTAAAAAGAGACGGCAACAACGTCGTATTCGATATGCACCTGAGCTTTATCGATGCTGCGCTGGGCACTTCGGTTGAAATCCCAACCATCGACGGCAAAGCGCGCATTAACATCGAATCGGGCACGCAGGCGGGCAAGATTCTGCGCCTCAAAGGCAAAGGCATCAAAGACCTGAATGGCTACGGAAAAGGCGACCAGCTGGTACATATCAATGTATGGACGCCGCAGCAACTGACGTCGGACGAGCGCTCTACGCTCGAATCGCTCCGTCATTCGCCGAACTTCCAGCCGAAGCCGGGCAAAAACGAGAAAGGCTTTTTCGATAAAATGAAAGATTTCTTCCATTGATCATGCCTCTCCGATAATATTACAAAAGAGCTGCTTCGTCACCGGAGCGGCTCTTTTTGCTTGACACGAATCCATTCATCATCATTCATTTATAACCAAAAACATTAAACAATGAAATCTTTGTTGCTTTCCGGCGCATTGCTTTGCCAGGGACTGGCGATCCCGGAACTTGCTACTGCACAAACCGGTACCGACGCCCGCATGATCACATTTGCCACCTACAACGTGAGTATGGAGGCCGAGAACTACGTGCCGCGGGGCACGCCGGGAAATTCGGAACAGGTGCTGATCAAAGAACTTGCCTCGGGCGCCAACCAGCAGATCAAAAACATTGCACAGATCATCAAAACAGTGCGCCCGGATGTGATTTTGCTGAATGAGTTCGATTACATCAAAAACCCGGCGGAGGGTGTCGGTCAGTTTATTAAGGGGTATTTAAATGAAGATTCGAACGGCGCAAAAGGCATCGACTATCCTTACTACTATTATTCGACAGTCAATACCGGCCAACCCAGCCCGTACGACCTCGATCAGAACGGCAAAATGGAGCAGCTCGGCGCCGACGCGTGGGGGTTCGGCAACTATCCGGGCCAATACGGGATGGTGCTGCTATCCCGCTTCCCGATCGACACCGCAGCGGTGCGCACGTTCCAGCATTTCAAATGGAAGGACATGCCCGATGCATTCAAAACCACCAAAGAAGACGGCTCCGACTGGTACAGCCCCGAAGCCTGGGCGCAGTTTCCACTCTCTTCCAAATCGCATTGGGACATTCCGGTGAAAGTGGGCGATAAAACCATCCACATCCTCGCCAGCCACCCCACGCCCCCCACTTTCGACGGCAAAGAAGACCGTAACGGCAAGCGCAACCACGACGAAATCCGCTTCTGGAATGACTACATCACCCAGGAAAAAGGCCGCTACATCTACGACGACAAAGGCCAAAAAGGCGGCCTGCCCGCCAACGCCTCGTTCGTAATCCTCGGCGACCAGAACGCCTCCCCGGACGAAGGCAACGCCATCACCGGCGGCATCCGCCAGCTCATCAGCAACCCGGCCGTGAATGGCGGCACCGCCCCGGCCAGCAAAGGCGGCGCCGAGCATTCACCCGGCAACGCATTTGCCAAAAACCACACCGCATTCTGGCGCATGCGCGCCGACTACGTGCTCCCCTCGCGCCAAGGCTTCCAAATCCTCGACAGCGGCGTCTTCTGGCCCGCCAAAGGAGAGCCAATGGCCGAGCTGGTAGAGAAGCGGGAGTCGAGCTCGGATCATCGGTTGGTTTGGGTCAGGGTTAGGTTGGATTGATGCATTCGGCGCTACTGCTAACCCGAATCACCACCATTTCCAATACACAACCAGCCTGGATAATCCGGGCTGGTTGTGATCTTTAAAAGACCTTCGTAACGATTTTTAAATAGCCTTTTTTGGCCGTTCCCGGAATATAATCGATGCGTACTTTCCTATCATAAAAATCCCACCGACCTGATGAGTCGATGCGCCCGGGTTGAAAGTTGTAAGTCCAAACACGGCGTGTGGCATCCGGATAGTAAATCTCCACGCTGGCCGTACCGTCTAAATATCCCACAATGGATGCCTCCACAACGTCGGCATAGGATGCACGGGAAGAATCTTCAAACAAATACACCTGGGAAGGGTCGGTTACTTCGAATACGCCATCATCTTCCATCCAGTAAGGCCACATTAGTAGGAAGAATGCGAGGCCGATGAAACACGAGACAATCGCCTTTGCCAGATTATGGACATTAAGTACGTTTTTCCATTTCATTTATCTCAAATTAAAAGATCAGAGTCTTGATTTCGAGGCTCCCCTTTTCGCTTCACCGGGGTAATATCTGATGGCGATTTTTCGATACCAATAAAAATCTCCGTGAGAGTTTTCGATGTTCACTTTCCCTTTCGGCAGATAGATGCTATCAATAAAACTCCCCCTTTTCCATGGAACACGCTGTGGCTATTCCCATGAACAGCCTGGCAAATAACGTGAACCCTTTCATTTCAATAGATCGATGTTTTAATTTTCAGATTCCCTTTCTTCGCTTTCCCAGGAAAATACTCAATAGCGATCTTCCGATAAACGTAGAGATCTCCATGCGACTTCACATTAACATTGCCCTTCGGCAAATAGATGCTGTCGATCAGACCTCCGATCAGATAACCATGGATCACTATCAATCCCGGGGCATCCAGGGTTCCGGTTACAGTAGTTGCCACACAGCAACAGGGATGAAAGGAAGCCGAATCTGTAAAGAAGTGCTTTTTGGACACGTCAGTTATTTGAAATTCTCCCTTTTCAAATGAACACGCTGTTGCTATCCCCATGAACAGCAGGCTGGCTAATCGCCTGCTGTTCAAAAATTTCTTGCAGCTTTTAAATGCCTTCACGTTTTACAAAACCTTAGTCACAATTTTCACATATCCCTTTTTGGCAGTTCCTGGTACATAGTAGATCTTGATTTTCCGGTAAAAGAAATCCTTACGCAGTCTAAGCGAATCAATACGGCCTGGCTTTAAATAAAAGCCGCCTACCCAATACTCGGATTGGGGAACGTATTGGATCTGAACCTGTGCTGTGCCATCAATTTCTCCCGTAACCGTTGCATCCACGCAACAAAAGGCATCATGAAATGCAGAATCATAAAAGACATACGGTTTGGACGGATCAGTAATTTCGAATACGCCGTCTTCTTCCTGCCGACAGGCACCGAACACACACATTACAAAGCAGGTCAGGAAAAGTCCGTTCCAAGTCATGAGAAAAGCAGGACGCCAAGCGACCTGCTTTCCAAATAATTCATTAATTACATAAACCAGTCTCATCTGTCGACATGAACATTTGAAATGTACCCTCTGGAACGTTCTCTGGGGCTAGCCTTACGCCCATTCCTTCTGTAATTTTTTGCAAAATAGTATTCGCGATCAGGGCTAGTTTTGGGCCAGGATTATAAGCAGGCATCGAGGCTAATGTGGCACTCATTTTCTTATAAGCCTTGATACCCAGATCATTGTTAAATAAATCCATAGTTTTTTGATTCACTGGAGAAAGCAATTCATGGTTATTGGTAATTTCAAGAGTAGTGGAGACACCAAATTGCATGCATAGAAATGCCGACCAAGCAGCGTGCTTAAATGCATTCCAATTTCCGTCGTCAGAATCATTGCAATAGAATAATTGGACAAATACTTTAGCTGATCCCCATGCGAAGGCGGCCTGTGGAATTAACCATTTTCTACTTTGAAAATAATCTTTCTCCGTTTGGTTCATACTACCCCATAATTCCGATACGTAGGGCAATTGCATTAAGGCTTCAAACAGCACATCACTTCCGCCGGTGAGTGTTACATCGAGCGAATTCGACCAAACAGTCCCTGTACCACCCGAGCTTTGGCCGATATACACCATCTCGCAAGTCGTCTCCTGATAAACCCATCCCGAACAACCATATCCATCCACACATCCCTGATGGTACCAATCCGTGCAAACCTCCACCATATCGGAAGTCCGGCCGCCTTTAACTGGCCCAAACATGGCTACCTGCTTTCCTGATTCGTAGATCAGCCCATTCACCAGTTTGCCATTCATGTCGAAAAAGTAAACTTTCCCTTCAAAATTGGAAGTATCGGTCCGCCCGTTTACTGTCCTCGGCTCATAATCGGCGTCGTAGACCGTCCGCATTTCCATCGCTTCGATCTTTCCCCGAACCTTGCGTACAACGAGGCTTCGCTGGATTCTGCCGGCAATGTATTCCTCGTCAGGTTTCCGCTTGTCTTTGCGGCCGTCTTTAATGCGGCATCCGAGGAAATTGCCCGAGAGGACGGGCGCTACCACAATTTCGTCGTCGGCGGTTACTTTTCTCTGCGTCGCAGCGCCCCAAATCACCCGGTCGCCGGCCTGGCCAAAACTTCGGGCTGATTTTTGAAAATCGGAGAACCATTGCTGAGCTTGCTCGACGGTGAAGTCGTTGGAGGGGAGCACATTTGCTTTTTCACCCGTGTCTTTACATCCAAACACAAAGGCAAAAGCAATCACCAGCGCCGCGCGCCGGATAGAGCATTTCTTCATAAATTTGAAAGGTTTTAGTTGATAACTTGACTCTAACCGCGACCCCGCCCGTCAGGTACCAAGCTTACGGCGGGGTTTTCGTTTTCTGTGAATGTTGATATTCGCTGAAAGATATCCAAGCGCCATTCACTTCACGGAAGGAAGCATTGCTGCGTTCGGCAGTTCACGACATTTACCCATCGGAAACAGAGACAACAACTGACTGATTTTCAAAATGTCATATTTATCCACCGGAAGATCATTTCTTATGGTCGTTGGGAAATTACTTTCTGAAGGCCGTGTAGAAGAAGTATAAGAAGGGGTTCGGGAAAAGAAAAAAGCGGCATCTGCTTTCGCAAATGCCGCTTTTCGTATTCAATTAAAATTCAGGACTTAGTCAACTATTTTAAGGACCTACTGCCCTCCTCCATACATATTAAATGCAGCCAGATGTTTCTGGAAGATTGCCTCGTATTTCTTCGCAGCGGCTTCCTGCTTGGCATCCCGGCATTCCTGTACGATTACCTGCATGATGTAGAGGTAAACGTTCGTGTCGCGGCGGCGGGTGGTGCTGTTGTCTTTGGCCCAGGTGAGTACTTCGTCGGCGCGGGTTGCCATTGTTTCGGCTATTTCAAGGGCCTTTTTCGTTTCGCCCAGGTCGAACAGCGGGCCGATGAAGTTAGCCGAGAACTGGTCGTATGGAATGCTCTTGTCCGGCATGGTGGACAGTGAGCGTTCGATGGCTTTCTTCGCTTCGTCTTTGCGGCCATCGGCGATGAGCTGGCCTGTGAGGCGCAGGAACGCGATGCGCGCCGTCGCTACCGGTGAACCCAGGTAGGTATTGTCGTAATAGGTGTTCGGATTGTCGAGCTCGCGCCAGAACATCTTCGTCATCATATTATTATACATCACATCCGCATTCACGTAGCCGTCGCTTGCACCCGGTACTTTCACAGGCAGCAGGCGGTAGGCATAGCCTTCGAGCTGCATGTATTCTTTCAGGTTCAGGTAGCTCGATCCGCCCAGGGTGGATGAGAAGTAGATCGGACGTTTCCAGTCGTTGGACGCGATGATATCCAGCATAATCAGGTCGGATTTGTACAAATCACCTTTACCGATGGTCCAGCTGATAGAGTCGCTCACGAATGGAACAAGGTCGCTTTTGATGATATTCATCTTCTTAACCGCTTCGGCATCCACCGGCAGGAACAATACCGACGATGGCAGAATGGAAGTCATATCACCGCTCGTCAAAGGCACCTGAATGGCTTTGTTTTCCTGCTTCACAAGTCCAAGATATTCTTTCAGGTTAATACCCGATTTTACGCTTGGGATCTCATAGAATGGAACGATGTCGTTCTTGCCGAATGCGTAGTTGTTCTTATCGAGCGAGATTGGTAGCGCTTCGGACAGGTAAGTTTTGCGCTTCATCTGGTCGATATACCAGTCGGTGCCTAGTAGGCTGAGGTTACACACGCGCACATCGGTGCGGAAGCCTTCCACTTCCTGCACATACCATAAGGGGAATGTATCGTTATCACCGCCGGTAAACAGGATCGCATTCGGTGCGCAGGAGTTCAGGAGGTTTTTCGCGAAATCCACAGAGTGGTAGCGATTGTCGCGGTTGTGGTTATCCCAACCTTTGGCACCCATAATCACCGGAACTACCAGACCCAGCGCCGTGGCAACGCCCGCACGAGCCGTGCCCGCTTTCACGAACTTACCGATCGCATCCGCCAGGGCAATCACGCCGTAGCCGATCCAGATACAGAAAATATAGAACGATCCCACATAAATATAGTCACGCTCGCGCGGCTCGGTGGGTGGTGAGTTGAGGTAAACGACCAGCGCCACGCCCGTCAGGATAAATAGCAGGCCTAGCACCAGCAAATCTCGCTTCTGGCGGAAATAGCAGATCACGATACCGAACAACCCGAGCAAGAATGGCAGCATAAAGTAGTTGTCATGTGCCTTATTGTTCGCAATCGGTTCCGGGTATTTTTTCGATACATCCCAAGGCACCATGTTCCCTGCGCCCTCTTCGTCGCTTTCCCGGCCTACGAAATTCCATAGGAAGTAACGCCAGTACATATGGCCGATCTGGTAAGAGAACATAAACGACAGGTTGTGGCCCATGGTCGGTTTCTGGCCTTCGGCGAGTCCGGTCATTTGCATGTACAACTGCGGGTGGCCCGGCTGGGTGCTGTACATACGCGGCAACAGCATGTTCGCGCCTGGTTCGTATTCGTATTCAGGGCGGTAGTCGTAAATCACATATTTGCCATCCTGCTTGCGGTACATGGGCGCGCCGCGTTTCTGGCTTACGGGACGTGACACGAACGATGGGCCGTAAAGCAACGGACGGCTCCCGTACTGCTCGCGTTTCAGGTAGGAAACGAAGCTCAGGACGTCGTTCGGATTGTTTTCGTTAATGGGCGGGTTGTACTCGGCGCGCACGAGGACCATCAGGTAACTGGCGTAGCCGATCAGCACAAATGCCAGCGAAAGCAAGCTCGTATTCAGCAACACATTGCCCTTTTTCTCGGAGAAACGGATTCCCCAGATCAGCGCGCCGATAAACAATATAATGAAGAAGATTACCCCCGATTTGTAAGGCAATCCCAAAGTATTGACAAAGAATATCTCAAATTTACCCGCTACGCTCGGCAAGCCCGGAATGATACCGGAGTTGATAATCCCCAACACGACAAGGCCACCGACAAAGGCCATAATACCGCCAAAAACAGTGACTTTCTGGTATTTTTTGAAATAATAAACCAATGCAAGCGCCGGAATCGTAACGAGGTTCAGCAAGTGAACACCGATAGAAAGTCCTACCAGATACGCGATCAGAATCAGCCAGCGGTTTTCGGTTGCAGGGTCCTGGATGCGCTCCCATTTAAATACCGCCCAGATCACGATGGCAGTGAAGAACGATGATAATCCGTATACTTCCGCTTCAACGGCCGAGAACCAGAACGAATCGGACCAGGTGTAAGCGAGGGCGCCTACGATACCCGCTCCCATCACGAGAAGCGTGTCAGCCTGCGTGAGTTCCTCGTCGTTTTTGGCAACCAGTTTGCGAACCAGCAAGGTAATGGTCCAGAAAAGGAATAGGATGGTGAATGCACTGCTCAGTACCGACACCATATTGACCCAGTAAGCTACTTCCAGCAGGTCGCCCATGGCGAAAAGGGAGAAAATTCGGCCGATCAGCAGGAAGAAGGGAGCACCCGGCGGGTGTGGGACCTGCAATTTGAATGCACAGGCTATAAATTCCCCGCAATCCCAGAAACTGGCAGTTCGTTCGACTGTGAGGGCATATGTGATGAATGCAATAGCAAAGACAATCCAACCCGTAAGGTTGTTGGTACGGCTGAAACGGGTCATCTGAAAGACGGTAAATTTGAAAAAGTTATATGCACAATGCGCAAAGATGGCGACTCTTTTTGAGCAGTTCTATCATTGATCGGCCAAAAATAGCAAATTTACCACAACGGCAGTGGATTGAGAATCTTAAAAAACGTTAAAGAATGACTTCGGCAGTCGGCCATCGGCCGTCGATTTTTGCATCGTTAAAGCCGAATGCCGACAGCCGAGAGCCGAAGTTATTTATAGAATATCCACTTGACAAGCTCCTTATAACTCACCTTTTTGCCGTACATCAGGATTCCCACCCGGTAAATGCGCGCGGCGATCCAGGTGGTGCCCATAAAGCCCAGGATAAGCAGTACCATCGACAGCACCAGCTCCCAGGCAGGCACGCCGAACGGAATGCGGACCATCATGATAATAGGCGATGTAAAAGGTATAATGGACGTCCAGAATGCGAGCGTACCGTCCGGGTCGCGGAGGACGAACTGCGCAAATACGAAGGAGAAGATAATAGGTAATGTGATCGGAAGCATGAACTGCTGCGTGTCGGCGTCATTGTCCACCGCCGCGCCTACGGCCCCGAACATAGCGCTGTACAGCAAATAGCCGCCCAGATAGTAAAACAGGAAGCAGCCCAGGATGAGCGGAATATTCAGGCTGGATATCGCTCCGAGTATTTCCGACACCGGGTTGTCTGCATTGTTGCCCGGAACGCTCTGCACGGGCATTTGAGCTTTGTTCATTTCCTGTGCCATCTGCGCCGACTCTTTCGTCATGCGGCTGCCGAGTACGGCGGATGTGGCGCTTGTTAATGCCGTGGTGAGCAAAATCCAGAGCACAAACTGCGTCAGGCCCACCAGCGCCACGCCGATGATCTTGCCCAGCATGAGCTGAAACGGTTTCACGGAAGAAATGATTACTTCCACGATCCGGCTGGTCTTTTCTTCGGTAATGCCGCGCATGACCTGGGTGCCGTAAATGAACACCGACATATAAATAAGGAATGCGCAAATGCCGCCAATCACCGTAGCGGCACCGGAGCTGCTCGTTTTCTCCCCCTCTTCGCTGAGGCTGATCGTCTCGGAACTGACGTTCACGCGCGAATCTTCCAGAATTTTGTGCGTAATGCCCGCCTCTTCCAGCTTAATGTCCTCGATCTCTTTTTCGATCACCTTTTCGATCTCCGATTTGAGATCCATACTTACATTCTTGGCAGCGTAAATGCGGACGCTCTTTGGCGATTTGATCACGTCGGCGGGAATGTACACGAGCGCATTGGCGTCGCTCGCCGGGAATGCCGCCTTGGCCGAATCGAGGCTGGTGTTGGTGAAAACGAATTTCAACGTTTCCGAATCCTTGAACTCGCTGCGGAACAGGCCGCTTTTGTCCAGCACCTGTACCGTTTTCGTATCCACCGATCCCAGCGCCACCCAGATGACCGCCGCGTAAAACGCCACAAAAAGCAGCGGCCCCAGCAATGTCATCACCAGAAACGACTTCTTTTTTACCCTTACCAGGTATTCTCTTTTAATAACCAGAAATATGTTTCGCATGGATATCGGTTTAATCTCTTTAAATCGAACACGGCCCGTTACGCCTCGGGAACTTCATTCACCGCCTTCATAAAAATATCGCTCATCGTCGGGATATTCTCACCGAAAGCCCGGATTTCTACTTTCGACAACAAGTTGAGCAACAATGCATTGGCATTAGTGTCACCGTCGAGCTGCACATTGGACCGCAGGTAACCGTCTTCGAGGATCTTCTGGTCGAGAATTTTGTAAATCGGGTCCAGCTCGTCGAGATGCCCTTTGTATTCCACAAAATAGGTATGCGTTTTAAACTGCTCCTTGATCTGCCTTTTGGGGCCGTCGAGCACCTTGCGCGACTTGTGGATCAATGCGATATGGTCGCAAAGCTCCTCCACGGTTTCCATCCGGTGGGTGGAGAAGATGATCGTGCTGCCCTTTTGTTTCAGTTCGAGGATTTCGTCGCGGATGAGGTTGGCATTAATGGGGTCAAAGCCGGAGAACGGTTCATCGAGGATAATGAGGTCGGGCTCGTGCAGTACCGTCGACACAAACTGCACTTTTTGCTGCATTCCTTTGGAAAGATCGGCGATCGTTTTGTCCCACCAGGTTTTGATATCGAACTTTATAAACCAGCTTTTGAGCTTTTCCATGGCTTCTTTTTGTGAGAGGCCTTTAAGCTGGGCGAGGTAGAGCAGCTGCTCGCCTACCTTCATCTTTTTATAAAGCCCGCGCTCTTCCGGCAAATAGCCGATCCTCGAAATATGACCGGAATTGAGCGGCACGCCGTCGAATAACACCTGGCCGCTGTCGGGGCCGGTGATCTGGTTGATGATTCGGATGAGCGACGTCTTCCCCGCACCATTCGGCCCCAGCAATCCAAAAATACAGCCTTTGGGAATGGAAATACTAACGTCGTCCAGCGCTATATGATTGGAATATTCCTTCGTTACATTCTTTACCTCTATGATATCCATAAGTCTCGAAACGGTGTAAACGCAAATATGCGAAGTAATTGCACGGATCGGAGTGACTGCGGGTATAAAAGCCCGCATTTGTATGACTAATGGCAAAAATAAAAAGCGGGCGGAATAATCCGCCCGCTTTGCACGGCACATGGCTGTTAATATTTACGCGTACTTTTCACGGATCTGGAAAAGCACCCAGAAACCGACCAGCCCGCCGACGATGAATGCGAAAATGCTCAGCTGAATGAGGTTGCTCACCAGCCCCAGCAGCAGGGCATAATATAGCAGGTTCCAACCCGCTCTTTTGCGCGCTTTGAGCGGCGTGAACGCCATGAGGTACATCACAAGCGTAACAATGCCCAGGACTATGCCGAGATAAAAGTTGAAGCCAATACCCACCGAAGCGCCGCCCATGCCAAACACGGCACCGCCTACGCCAAGGGCCGTCAACAGCCCCAACACGCCGATCACCGATAGCACAAGGATAATGTAAGGTCCGTATTGTACGAGAAATTCCTTCACGCTCTCGGAGAACGGCGGGAATTTTTGGAGAAAAATGGGTTCAAGTTCCTTTTCAAGAGGTAGTTTAGATTCCATAGATCGGGTGTTATTTAAGCTGAAATTCAATTAATTAATTTCTAAAACTAAAACAAAATCCCACGAACCCGTTTCACAGACCTAGTAAGCGTAGCTATTGTTTATTTAGCGGCCTGCGGCTACTTTCCCTATGACATCCCCTCTACTTCAATCTTCCGGGTAAGGCACATACACAAAACCCGAGAACTCGCCTATCAATGCAAAGAGACAACAGAACTCGTCCGGGTTCTTATAGTTTTCCGTAAAAAGCAACACCGATTCGGGACCGATGAGCTTCCGGTCGACGAACTCCTGCATGTACGAAGCCTTGTACACAAAGCGGTTGGCGAGCTCCGTCGAGTCGATCAGGAGTACGCCCAGGTCGACATCATTGTTGGTCACCGCAAAAATCGGATACTCCGAAAAACCGCGCTTGCGGATCTGGTACGACGCCTCTTTCAGCTGATCGGCCACTTTGATAAAATCCTGCGATATATTCCCCATCAGTTTCTGATTCAAATCCGGAGAATTCGCATCATCCATCAGGGCATTTTCGTTGCTGTTGTTAATCATTACGTTGTAGTATGTTAGATGCAGTAGGCTTTAAGCAGTAAGCTATAAGCTGTAAGCTACAAGCTTTAAGCCGATGCAACTAGCACAGATAAGTTAATAGTTTAAAATTACACAAAGCTTACAGCCTAAGGCTTAAAGCTTATAGCTTATAGCCTCCCTACATCCTGGCCGCCAGCAGTAATGTCAGATCCTTATACCTCATGTTAAAACTGCGGGCGATGTGTGAGTTGGTGAGCGTTCCTTTATGGCAATACACTCCTTTCATAAACCAACGGTTCGCATAAATCATTTCCTCGATACCGCCGATTGTGCCGGTTTGCAGCAAAAACGGTAAAAATACATTGCTCAGCGCCGTGCTCGCGGTGTGCGCCACGCGCGAGGGGATGTTGGGCACGCAGTAATGGATTACTTCGTTGTATTTAAATGTCGGGTTTTTATGCGTCGTCATGCGCGAGGTCTCAAACGATCCGCCCTGATCAATGCTCACATCGATAATCACCGAACCCGGCTTCATTTGTGACACCATTTCGCGCGTCACGACCATCGGGCTAAGCCCATTCTCGGCCCGCATGGTGCCGATCACCACATCCGCCCGGCCAATGGCCTCCGCCAGTGTTTCAGAGTCGATAATGGAGGTGTATAAATTTTGCCCGATCGAGTATTTGAGTCTTTGCAGGCGGTAAATGTGTTTGTCAAAAACCTTCACGTCCGCGCCAAGGCTCAGCGCCGCGCGTGTGGCAAACTCGGCCACGGTTCCCGCTCCGAGGATCACGATTTTGGTCGGCGGCACACCGGTAATGCCGCCCAGGATTACCCCCCGGCCGCCGTTTGGTGTCGAAAGGTATTCCGCGGCGATCAGCAGCACGGTGCTGCCGGCAATTTCGCCCATCGCTCGGATGATCGGCTTGCCGCCCACCTTGTCCTCGATCAGCTCGTAGCCGATGCCGGTTATTTTCAGTTCATTGAGTTTTTCAAAATATTGCTTTTCTAATGAAGGAAGGTTCAATGCGGAGATTACCGTCGTACCCGCTTTCACATAGCCGAATTCTTCTTCCACCAGCGGCTCCACTTTGAGGATCACATTAGCCTGGTAAACTTCTTTCGGGCTATGAACGATCTTCGCGCCGGCCTCACTGTACTCGTGGTCCGACAGGTTAGCGCCTTTTCCCGCATCTTTCTCCACCCACACTTCGTGCCCGTTCCTCACCAGGATCCCCACCGCGTCGGGTGTGAGCGCAATGCGGTTTTCCTGCAACGAAACTTCCCTCGGCAAGCCGATATGCAACGAGTTCTGGTCCTTCCGGACGGCCATTAATGATTCCTGAGGGTACAGCACCGACTGCTTGGCGAGCTCTTCAAAACCGGTAATCTGAGGTTGTGGCATTGACTGGCAAAATGAAGTGTGAAACTGAACTGACTAAATGTGACCTCTTATACCCTGGTGACTTCCAATATTCTCATGCCACTTTCATCCGCTTCCAGATGCAGCTGCATGTAATTGAGCGGCCAAAGGTTTTCAACCTTCCCCGGCCATTCGACAAAGCAGAAATCCCCCGAATCGAAATACTCCTCCACGCCCATATCCAGGGCTTCCGTTTCGTCCTTAATCCTGTAAAAGTCAAAATGATAGATTGTCCTGCCCCCCGCGTCATATTCATTCACCAGCGAGAAAGTGGGGCTCTGCACGTGGGTGGTAACCCCGAGATGGCTGCACAACGCCTTGATGAGCGTCGTTTTACCGGCTCCCATCTGGCCCTCGAAGAGCCAGACGGGCGTTTCTGCGCCGAGCCTGAGAAGTGCTTCGGATACACCTCCGAGCTCGTCGAGTTCTTTAAAACGAATAACCGTGGGTTGTCCAATCATGCTACAAAAATACACAATTTGGAAAAACCCGTTACATTTTTATGCCTTCCTAGGCCTCATACTTTCCATTCTTTCCGCATCGGCCGGCCGAGCAGCTTGTCCGCATTTTTATCTCCCGTAAACGTTTCCTTCACCGGGTCCCACCGCAGCGAACGCCCCAAGTTGTACGCGATATTGCCAATATTGCAAACGGTAGCCGTACGATGCCCCGTTTCAACATCGCAGATCGGCGGCTTGCGCGTCCGGATCGCATTCAGGAAGTCCTTGTAGTGGTTTGTGCTGACATAAACGCCTGCATCTCCGGCATTAAATGCCTTGTCTTTCAATGTTTCAGGCGTAGTTTTCAATTCGCCGCGGGCAACGAAAACCTCGCCGTCGGTACCCACGAAATGGCAATGCTGCTTGCCTTCCATCGGCCGGTGGACCACTTCTACGCCGTTCGCATATTTGTATACCAAACCTTTGCCGGGTTCGGAATAAACCAGTCCGGTGGGGCCGCTGGCGTCCATATTCAACCCCCATTGCGCAATATCGAACATGTGCGCGCCCCAGTCGGTCATTCCGCCTCCGCCAAATTCGGCGTAGTCTCGCCACTTAGGCCAAAAAGTCGCGTCCATCGCCGGCGCCAGCTCATTGTTGTAGGGGCGTTCGACGGTGTTCGGCCCCATCCATAATGTCCAGTCGAGGCCGTCGGGACGCGTTTCCCCTTGCAGGTCCCATACTTTTGGCGGCCCGCCTACATTCACGTACACTTTTTTCACCGTTCCAATGGCGCCGCTGCGGACAAGCTGAACCGCTTTGGTAAATTCCGGCGCGGACCGCTGCATGCTGCCCGTCTGGAAAACCCGGTTGTGCTTCCTGGTTGCATTCACCATAGCCCTTCCCTCGCGGACGGTCAGCGAAAGTGGTTTTTCACAATAAATATCCTTCCCCGCCTCGGCAGCACGTACAGACATTGCGGCATGCCAATGATCGGGCGAGGCGATCACGACGGCGTCGATATCCTTCCGGTCGAGCAGTTGACGGAAGTCCTTGATGCCCGTAGCCGCTTTGTAGTCGCCCTGACCAAGTTTTTCGGAATACCACTTATTGGTCGCATTCACAAAAGTATCCAGTTTGACTCCGTACACATCCGAGGCGGCGATGATCCGTGTTTCGCGGGTATCCAGAAACCGGTTGCGCAGCCCGCCGCTCTGGCGCCCGCAGCCGATAAAACCCAGGGAAATCAGATCGCTCGGCGCCTGGTAACCTCGTCCAAGCACATGCCGCGGCACGATCATGAAGGAGGAAATGACGGCACCGGCCTTTAAGAAATTACGACGGTTCAAGCGTTCGGTAGTCATATTTTTTCGAGAAATTATCCTGATTGAATTTAAATTAAAGGCCGAAGTCAGTGATTCTACTGGATATTAAAGTCTTATATTAACCCAAATTTAACTTCCTAAACCTCAGCCGCTATGATCAGACTACTACTGGCATTTGCGCTGGTGATACCGCTGCATATCAGTGCACAAGTCACCCAGCGTAACATTCTTGCCCAAAAGTATACGCAGAGCGCATTCAGCGAAGCCCTCATCCCGCTCGATCAATGGGCCCCCTACCCCAAAACACCCGAAGAATGGCGAAGCAAAACCGACCCGGCGCAGCTAGCGAAAATCATTCAAACCGGCGAAGAAGCGCTGGAAAAGCCTATTGCCGCCGTTTCGGCCAGCCTCCTGCTCGATTTTACCCGCAGCGGTGACCGCGAAAGGCATTCGGCAGCGTCGTTTGGGCGGAGAAATCAGCTGATGAGCCTTGTGCTAGCAGAAGCCGCGGAAGGCAAAGACCGTTTCACGGAAACCATCCTGAATTCAGTATGGGCGATTTGCGAGGAAACTTACTGGGGCGTGCCGGCGCATTTGAGTGTACAAAAAGCCAAAAACGGTCTGCCCGACGCCCAGGACCCGACTGTCGACCTTTTCGGCGCCGAAACGGCAGCCGTCCTAGCCCTTACCGATTATTTTTTGGGAGAAAAACTCGATAAGATCTCGCCGCTCATCCGCCCGCGCATTTATGCTGAAACCAACCGGAAAATATTCGAACCGCTGCACGACGCTCAGCGCTACGGCTGGCTGAGTACCACTAAACCGGTGAATAACTGGAACCCGTGGATCGTGTCGAACCTGCTCATTGCCGATCTGTTGCTGGAAAGGGATCTGCAAAAACGCGGCGCCAACGCATACCAGTACATGGTGTTCCTGGATCGCTATTTCAACAGCCTGGGCGACGACGGCGGCTGCGACGAAGGACCAAGCTACTGGTTTGCCGCCGGAGCCAGCGCCTACGACGCGCTGGCGATCCTCGAAAGCGCCACAGATGGCAAAATTGGCATTTACGACAACGATCTGATCCGCAAAATGGCCACCTATGTTTACAAAGTCCACATTGCCGACGACTATTTCGTAAACTTCGCCGACGCCGATCCGAAACTGAAACCGGACGGCCTCATGCTCTACCGCTTCGGCGAGGCCGTAAATGACCCGGCGCTGGCCGCTTTCGGCGAGTGGGCTTACGGGCGGTTTGGAGCGGTGGCCGGCGGGGAGGGCTTTCACCGGCCGCGGAAGATATGGAACCTGCTCACGACCTCGGAATTGAAGCAGGATCAAACCAAAACCTATGAACCGGTGGCGCATTCCTGGCTGTCGGACATTGAGGTGCTGACGGCGCGCTCGGCCAATGGCCTTTACCTCGCCACCCACGCCGGGCACAATGCCGAAAGCCACAATCACAACGACGTGGGCGATTTCATCGTGTATGCCGACGGCGAGCCGGTCATCGTGGACGCGGGCCGGGGCAACTACACCGCGCGCACGTTTTCGCCAAGGCGCTACGAGCTCTGGTTTACAAGATCGGAATACCATAATGTGCCGATTGTCAATGGCTTTGGCCAACCGGCCGGCAAGCAGTACAATGCGCGGAATGTAAAAAGTAATGTCTCCGACAAAGAAGTGTCGCTCGCGATGGACATTGCGCCGGCATTCGCGCCGGAAGCGGGCGTGCAAACGTGGAACCGCAGTGTGAAGCTGAATACGGTTAAAAACGTCGT
Organism: Dyadobacter fermentans DSM 18053; assembly: GCF_000023125.1. NCBI lineage: Bacteria > Pseudomonadati > Bacteroidota > Cytophagia > Cytophagales > Spirosomataceae > Dyadobacter > Dyadobacter fermentans. The sequence goes on along the minus strand of NC_013037.1, from coordinate 5,997,746 downwards.
GGAAGTTGCTGACGACTACATATTGAAGCAGAAGCCGGATTCATTGCAGCAGATATTCATGACCGTCTGCAAAGTCGACACCGGCACGCCGGGCAAAATCATCCTGACCACGCCCGGTAAAAAATCGGTTTCGCTCACTTATGATCCCAGGCAATGGTCCGTTTCCACCGAGTTGCCTTCCACCGACGGAATGGAATACAGAAGTTTCAAAACCAAGTGGGACGGCAATCCGGTGACGCGCATTGTACTCACCAGCAAAGCCCTGAAACCCAAAGGCAAACATAGTTTCGTCATTACTAAATCCTGAACCGCCCCATGAACCTATCCCGCAGAGATTTTATCGTCCGCAGCGCCCTCGCCGGCAGCATTATTCCTTCATTAACTCAGGAAACATTCGCACGGCCCGCTCATGCGGCGGATGATCTTAAAGTCAATATTTTCTCCAAACATCTGCAATTCCTTAACTACCAGGACATGGCCGAAGCGGCCAGAGAACTCGGCTTCGACGGCATTGACCTGACCGTGCGCCCCAAAGGCCACGTGTTGCCCGAAAAAGTGGAAACAGACCTCCCGCTGGCCGTGGAAGCGATGAAAAAGGTAGGGCTTGCGCCGCAAATGTTCTGCACTGCCGTGGAGGATGCCGCCAACCCGGTCGATAAAAAACTGCTCGAAACGGCCGCCAAACTGGGCTTCAAATATTACCGGATGAACTGGTACCGCTACAACGAGCAGAAAAGCATTCCCGAGCAGCTCAGCGAATTTGGCGGCAAAATGGCCGGTTTGAGCCAACTGAATGAAAAGTTGGGCATTAACGGGTGTTACCAAAACCATTCGGGCAGGATGGTGGGCGCTTCGATGTTCGAAATATGGCAGATCCTTCAAAAGGCCAATCAGCAAACAATGGGCGCGCAATACGACATTCGTCACGCGACAGTTGAAGGCGGGCTTTCGTGGCAAACCGGCTTTAACCTGATCCGGCCGCACATCAAAACGATCGTGATCAAGGATTTTTACTGGGAGAAAAACAGCAGCGGCAAATGGGCCGTAAAAAGCGTGCCGCTGGGCGAGGGAATGGTGGATTTTAAAACCTATTTCAAACTGCTGAAAGATTTGCAGGTGAATGTGCCGATTTGCCTCCACCTTGAATACCCGCTGGGCGGGGCCGACCAGGGTGCGTATCAGATCACGGTGGATAAAAAAGTCGTTTTCGATGCGATGAAACGTGATTTACAGAAACTGAAAGATCTCTGGGCCGCCGCATAACACCCGCCGCATCCATGAAACTAACGCCCATCCTCCTATCCGCCGCGTTTGCGGCGCTGTGCGGTTTTGTGATCAGCTCGCATTCTGCCGACCAGAACTGGCCGGAATATAATGGCGACGGTGCCCGAAGCCATTATTCGGCATTAGGCCAGATCACGAAGGATAATGTAACGCAACTGCAAGTCGCGTGGACGTACGCGTCGGGCGGTGCGGATACCAACCGGAACCGTACACAAATGCAATGCAACCCGATCGTGGTGGATGGTATTTTGTACGGCGTTTCAGCCGGGATACAGGCCTTCGCAGTGAATGCAGCGACTGGCGAGGAGATTTGGAAAACCAATTTAAAGGACAATGCCGGAACGCTGTCCCGGGGCGTTACCTATTGGTCGGAAGGCAATGAAAAGCGCATCTTTTTCGGGGCTGGAAAATACATTTACGCATTGAATGCAGCCGATGGCTCATCAATATCAACCTTTGGAGTAAGCGGACGCATTGATCTGCGGATAGGCATCGGGCGTCCCGGCGCCGACGACTACATTACTTCGAATACACCCAATACCATTTACAAAAACCTGCTGATCACCGGAGCGCGCGTCAATGAAAACGAAACGGCCCTGCTCGGGGATGTGCGCGCGTACGATGTGCGTACGGGCAAGGTGGTATGGACGTTCAACACGATTCCGGCCCCTGGTGAATATGGTTCCGAAACGTGGCCTGCGAATGCGCGCGAGCATTTCGGTGGTGCCAATGCGTGGGCCGGCATGGCGATCGACCGTAGGCGCGGCATTGTGTACATTCCTACCGGCTCGGCGGCTTATGATTTTTACGGCGGCAACCGTCCGGGCGATAACCTGTTTGCAAACTGCCTCATCGCGCTCGACGCCGCCACGGGAAAACGTCTCTGGCATTACCAGCTCGTGCATCACGACATCTGGGACCGCGATCCGCCCTGCCCGCCGAACCTCGTCACCGTCACCCACAAAGGCAAGCCCGTGGACGCCGTGGTGCAGGTTACAAAGCAGGGCTACGTGTTTGTTCTCGACCGGGCGACGGGCAAACCGCTCTTCCCAATCAAAGAAACGGCATTCCATTTCCCGACCATCGCAGGCGAAAAGGTAGCGGCCACCCAGCCGATTCCCACATTGCCCGTCCCGTTCACCCGGCAGGCATTCACGGCAAAAGATTTCAACCCGTTCGTGGCTGACCGCGATTCGCTTGTTGGCCTACTTTCAAAAGCCAAGACTGGCAGCGCCTACATTCCCATTACATCCGACATGACGATCTTCTACCCGGGCACCGACGGCGGCGCGCAATGGGGCGGAGCAGCCACCGATCCGGGCGGCATCATGTACGTTCCCGCGAAGGAAATACCGGTTTACACATCACTTGTAAAAAAGAAAATTCCCGACAATGCATCCGCCGTCACCGGCGCGCAGCTATACCAAATGCATTGCGCAGCCTGCCACGGCGCCGACAAAATGGGCAATCATGACGGCTCCTATCCTTCGCTGGCCAACCTCGAAAAGCGCCTGAAACCGGCACAAATAGCAGCCGTATTGCAAAATGGCCGCGGAATGATGCCCTCTTTCACGCACATTTCCGACGCCGAACGAAAATCCATCATCGCCTACCTCAGCAACGAGGGAAGCGCAGAGGGCATTAAAATGGATTCTAAATCCAACGTTCCCTACCAGCACACGGGCTATAACCGCTGGTACGATCGCAATGGCTACCCGGTAAGCCAGCCTCCCTGGGGCACATTAACCGCCGTCGACCTCAACACCGGCCAACGAAAATGGCAGGTCCCGCTCGGCGAATATAAAGAGCTCACCGCCAAAGGAATTCCTCCCACCGGCACAGACAACTATGGAGGGCCGTTGGTGACCGCCAGCGGATTGATATTCATCGCCGCCAGCCGCGACGAGCAGTTCCGGGCCTTCGACAAAGAAACGGGAAAGCAATTATGGCACGCCGCATTGCCTGCGGCCGGCTACGCATCGGCAAGTACCTATTCAGTGAGCGGCCGGCAATATGTCGTCATAGCCTGTGGCGGCGGGAAGTTGAATACGAAATCCGGAGATCGGTATGTGGCATTTGCGTTGCCGTAATATTGGAAGAAGTAAATGCCGTCAGGCATGCGATATCGGTAGCAAAAGACGGAGATCCAACGTCCGCGCAATGCCCTTGGGCATGTAACAACACCGCGTTGCTACAACTTGGTTGTTGCATCCCTAACGGGATTGGGTACGGTTTGCGAGTTGATATCCCTACCAACATTAAATCGCTACGCGATTCGACCATAATGCCGATTTCTTTTCTTCCGTTGTCATGGCGAAACGCGCCGATGTTAGTCAATAGAATATTATTGGGTCAAAATCTCCTATCAATCCTAAACATCCTGCAGTGGCTCCTTGCTCAGTTTTCGGGGAAGGTTACCTTTGCGTCAAAGCAAAATTTTTAAAACTATGCCTTCAAAAATTCTCAATGTCGGTTTAATCGGTTTCGGTTTGTCGGGGCGGTATTTTCATTCGCCGTTTCTGAGTACCAACCCGAATTTCAAGATCAAAACGGTGGTCGAAAGGTCCAAAAACGAGGCGCAGGAATTTGATCCGTCGATCGGCAATGCGCGGTCGGTGGAAGAGCTGCTCAGCGACGAGGAGATCGACCTGGTTTTCATTTGCACACCCAACGATACCCATTTCGAATACGCGATGGACGCGCTCCAGAACGGCAAGCATGTGGTGATCGAAAAGCCGTTTTCCGCTACCGAAGAGGAAGCCCGTGAGCTTGTAAAAGTGGCCGGAGAAAAAGGGCTGATCCTTACCGCCTACCAAAACCGCCGCTGGGATTCCGACTTTCTCACCATTCAAAAACTACTTGGTGAAGGTAAACTCGGCGATATTATCGAATACGAATGCCGCTACGACCGCTACCGCGAAGCCGTGGCCGGCTCATGGAAAGAGCGCGCCGTGCCCGTGGGCGGCAATGTGTACAACCTCGGCCCGCACCTGATCGACCAGGCGCTGGTACTGTTCGGCGAGCCAGAAACCGTCACAGCCGATATCCGGATTGTACGCCCGAACAGCGAAATCGACGATTATTTCGATATCCGCCTGGGCTATCCCGACAAGTCGGTGATCGTGAAGTCGAGCCTGATGGTATACGAAAACAAGCTGCGTTACGTCCTGCACGGTACCAAAGGGTCGTTTATCAAAGGCGGCCTCGATCCGCAGGAGGAGACATTGCGCCAAAACGTGCTGCCTACCGAAAAACCGTGGGGCGTGGAGCCGGAAGATCGCTGGGGCACGTTGTACAGCGAGGCGTTCACAGGCATTGTGGAGAGCGAAGCGGGCGATTACATGCCATTTTACCAGAATGTTTACGACGCGATCGTAAACGGTGCCGAGCTGGCTGTGAAGCCGGAAGAGGTGCTGCGCACTTGCCGGGTGATTGACCTGGCATTCCAAAGCAGCAACGAAAAGAAAGTATTGGCTTATTAAACGGCCATTGTAAAATAGCAAAAGGCAGTCCGGAATGTCCGTACTGCCTTTTTTAGTGCCAATTAGCAGGCTATGATTATTTGATAACTGCTGTTACCTGACGTTTTGTTTCAGTCGAGATCGCGAATGGTTTTGTAGAGATTTCGCTGCCATTGTTGATTACGAAGCTGTAATTTCCGTCTGCCAGGTTCGACAGGTCGAAGATCTTAGTGTAGTTTTCAGACTTAGGGATCGATGTGCTGTAAACGATTTGTCCTGTGTAGTCTTTTATAACCAGTGAAGATCTTTCTTTTACGTTTTCAAGAGACAATTTGAATTTCAATTCTGCACCTGAAACCAGCTCGATAGATGCGCTGTTTTCTTTTACTTTATCAGCAGCGATTGAAAGATTTGCAGTTGATACTCCCACCAAAACTGCGATTGCCAAGATAGTTTTTTTCATTTTATTCTAATGTTTTAATGTCCGAATCAATGTGTCCTTTTTGTACTTTTCAGGCATTTACCCGATTAAGTTCGCTGAGCTTCTTTGCGTTTCCGTATTTTGCTCTTTGGACAATACAAAGGTACCCAACATTGTGATTAAAAGTCAATAAGGGCAGTTTTGAATAGCGAAAGTTCCTTTTTGAGTGATGCATTAATATTGGAATAATTATATGTTTATAAGAAAAGTACAGCAAGTCGTTCGAAATTTGCCAGTTCTATTGGAATAATACAATTGCCTGATATTTGCACTTTTTAAATATTTTTGAATAGTATACTCATTTAATGGAATTTGCCACGAAGGCACCGCAGCGGCGGACCGTGAATATTCACGAAGCTACTGAATTCGTGCTTATTCACGGTCCGCCGCTGCGGAACAGTCTTCGTGGCAAAAAACTCAGCAATACTTAAAGTATTTCGCGATACCGTCCGTCTACCAATCTGTAATAGTTCAAAATCCCCCTTTTGTCGCAGAAAAAGCCAAATATCATCCAAACCGTCGCGTCCTATGGCAAGCAATTGCTGGGATTTATCCGGCAGCGTGTGAATACCGATGAGGATGCGGAGGATATTTTGCAGGATGTATGGTTCCAGCTCAGCACCGTGCCGGAGATCGAGGCGATCGAGCAGATGAGCAGCTGGCTCTACCGCGTGGCCCGGAACCGCATTATCGATAAATACCGGAAACAGAAACCGGAGTCGCTCGAAGATTTTGGTTATGAAGACGAAGACGGCGAGTTTCATTTCAAAGACATCCTGCTCGCCGACGACCATACACCCGAAACAGCCTATCTCAAAGACCTTTTCTGGGAGCAACTGAGCATTGCCCTCGACGAGCTGCCCGAAAATCAGCGGCAGGTTTTTATCTGGAATGAACTCGAAGACCAGACATTCCAGCAGATTGCCGACCGGACCGGAGAGAATATTAAAACCTTGATTTCCCGCAAACGCTACGCCGTCCGCCACCTGCGCGAACGGCTCGAAAGCGTGTACCGGGAGTTTGTAAAATATTAAATTTGTTGACCATGATGAACCCGCAAAAAAGAAGATTTCGGCTCGCGCTTCCGGTTTTTATCCTGATCGCGGCCCTCGGTTTCGGAGCGATTGTACAATGGCTCTGGAATGCGGTGTTGCCCGCTGCTGCCAATTTCAACACCATCACCTATTGGCAAGCGGTAGGCTTGTTCGTGTTGTGCAAAATACTTTTCGGCGGTTTCAAAGGACCGGGCGGGCATCCGCACCGGCACAAATGGCAGCGGTTCAACGGCCGGTTTGGCCGCGGAGGCCGCGAGGAAATGCGGGCCTGGAAAAGTAAATGGATGAAAATGACCGACGAGGAGCGCATCCGGTTTCGTCAGGAAATGTGGAACCGGCGCCGTAAACCGCCTGAAAACTGGTAACTTACAAAACCCCGGTCGGAAGCCGGGGTATACTTTTTTGCTGCATTTAAAGTATTTTTTTCGATCGGACGTCTGCATCATGGAAGGCGCAATCAGCGCACCAGTATTCATCGAAACCAGACAAGATCATGTTCATCGTCATTCTAAAAACAATAGCAACCGCCATCCTCGCAGGTCTGTTCCTGTTCGCCCTCCCGTTCCTGATATTCAAAGCCGTTTTCTGCTTTTTGTTCCTCGGACTACTATTCAGGCTTTTTGCGGGACGGCGCCGCTTCCGCAGGTGGCAACATCGCCATGCCGGTGTTTATGACAGCGACTTCGGCGGACAGCAACGCGAATTCCTTACCGACCGTTTTGGCAAGCTGCCCCAGAGAGTTTAACGAAGTATTTATTCAATCAACAAACAAATAACAATACCATGTGTGACAACAGATTTGGACGTCGCGGCTTCGGAATACGCCACGACTTTTATCACAGACCTTTCGGACAGCAGCGCGATTTCCGCGTACCAGTTAACATCGTCAAAAACGACGACAGCTACGAAATGTTCGTTTTCGCGCCCGACCGCAATAAGGAAGATTTCAAAATCAATGTTCAGGGACTCGAACTCACGGTTTCTTATGAACTAAAAGACAAGCTGAACGACAAGCGCAACTGGCTCAGGCAGGAGTTCAGCAAAAGCGCCTTCCAGCGGACGTTTATGATCGACAATACGGTGGATACCGAAAACATCCGCGCGGAATACACCAATGGCATCCTGCAACTCACGCTGCCGATCATTCCCGGCTCCGAGCGGGCTTCGCAGGAGATTAGCGTCCATTAGCATTTAATCACTTCATCAACTAAGAAAGCCCCGGCATAGCTACCGGGGCTTTTCTGATTACAAACGCTTAACAAATACTGGTTTTTGACCAAATGTCATTTATAAGCAGGGTCCTGAACGAGCGTAGCCGCACCTCCTTTGTACGACCGGTCGATCGCCTCCTGCGGGATCGGGAAGAATTCGTTTTTGCCTTTGGTGAACACAGCGCCTTTTTTATAAACCCGCTTGTTGGACTCTACGGCCACGTAGGCATTCAGCGTTTCAGCCGCAATGCCCCAGCGTTGCAGGTCGAAGAAGCGGTGGCCTTCCATCGCAAATTCCAGACGGCTTTCGAAACGCACGGCTTTCCGTGCCGTGGCGGCGTCTGTCCAGGGCTGGTCGTAGGTTTTGATCACATAATTGGCGGCGGGCTCATTCATCACGGCATAATCGTCGCGTGATTTGGCCCCCTGAACAGCTTTTTTCACAAAACCGGCGGGGTTAGCAGCCCGGGTACGGATCTGGTTTACGAGTTTTCGCGCATTTTCCAGATTACCAAGCTCCACCTCGCATTCGGCCAGCCACAGCAGGATCATGCCGTAGCGCATGATGCGGTAATTGTTGCTCGAAAGGTTACCCCAGCCATTGATCCCGAAGCCCGCTTTTTCAGAAATGTGCTTTTTGGGCGAATAGGGGCCTGCATACGTTTGGTCGCGAATGAAGTCGCTTCCGTGGATTTTGAAATCTTTAAACAGAATGCCGCGGCGGCCGACGGTCTGGTCCAGACGAGGGTCGAGCGTGCCTGTGTAGGGTTCGAAAGGATCGGAGTATTTCAGGCCCTGGTCGTTTTTCACATCGCTGTCATTAAACGTATCCAGCAACGGCAAGCCATTTGCGCCGGTTTTGAATGCATTCACGAGGTTTTGCGAGGGCTGATAAAATCCGCAGCATCCCCACGGGTCAATGTAAGGGTGCGCCAGACCTACGCCTGCATCGGCCGCATCGCCGGATGCGCTGGAAACTGCATATTGAATTTCAAAAATCGATTCCGCATTGTTTCGCGTCGCGATCAGGAAGTTGTCCTCAAACTTAGGCGCCAGGGTAAACTTGCCGGAAGCGATGATTTGTTCCAGAATCGGCTTTGCTTTCTGCAATACCGCCACATTGGCCGCACCGGTCGAGATATTCCAGCCCTGATACATGTATGCCTTCGCCAGAAACGCAAGAGCAGCCCATTTGGTAGGCCTACCGACCTGCGACTGCACTTCCGGAAGCCCTTCCGATGCTGCTTTAAAGTCCGCTTCGATCATCGGCCACACATCTTTGTCGTTCGGGATCTTGGTACTTTCCAGATCATCGAGTTTGTAAATCGTTTCGTCGATGTACGGAATCGTTTTCCACATTTTCTTGGCTTCGAAATGGAAAAGCCCGCGCAGGAACCGCGCCTCGGCAGTGATCTGCTTTCTGCGTGCGTCGCTGATCGCCGGTACTTCGGCCATTGTATTTATGACGTCGTTCGTGCGCGCCACGCCTTTGAACAGCCCGCGCCATTTGTTCCGGATGTGGTTATTGGTAGGTTGGAAGTCCCATTTTTCAATGAACGACTGCTCGGGCTGGTCACCGGCGTCGGTGCCTTTGTAGGAGTCATCGGAAGCAAGCCCGCCGAAGACCCAGCTCTGAATGTCGTTATTCCACGAATCCTGGCCGTCCAGGCCCTGTCCGTCGATCATCGCGTAGGCGCCCACGAGCAAACCTTCCACCCCGGCAGGCGTTTTGAGGGCTGTCGGGCTATATTGGCCTTGTGGATCGCGGCTCAGGAATTCGTCCTTACAAGCAGACACAATCCCGATCGCCAGCCCCACCGAAAGCATGTATTTAAAGATTTTGGTATCCATATGGTTTGAATAGTTAAGATCGATGAAAAAACTGGTTGTCAGAATGATACATTCAGGCCGACCAGGAATGTCCTCGACACGGGCATGTAGCCGCCGTCGAAACCGAGTGTCCGGTCTTCACCCGTCTGGATTTCGGGGTTCAAACCTGAATAGTTGCTGACGGTGAACATGTTCTGTCCCTGCACGTATATCTGTGCATTGCTGAAACCGATCTTGGCGGCGATGTTTTTGGGCAAAGAGTAAGTTAGCTGCACGTTTTTCAGACGGAAGTAGGTGCCTTTTTCAACAAAATAGCTGGAAGGGCGGCTGCTGATCTGATCGTCGGCATCCATAATGGGCACGGTACCTTCCTTATGGTCCGGCTGCCAGGCGTCATACAAGGCACGTTTCGCACGGTTACCCTGGAAAGTGTTGAAATCCGTGAAATAACGCAGATAGCTGAATATTTCGTTACCTACCACACCATTACCGAACACGGTCAGGTCAAAAGCTTTGTATCCCAAATTCACATTCACACCATATACAAAATCGGGGTGTGGATTACCGATTACCGTACGGTCGTCGTCGGTAATTTTGTTATCTCCGTTAATGTCGGCGATTTTGAATTTGCCCGCTTTGTTGTACGAGCCATAAGGCGCCCAGGCTTTGGCCTCCTCGTCGGACTGGAAAATACCGAGCACTTTATAACCGTAGTACGACGAAATCGGCAGTCCTGCCTGTGTGAGCGTCACGGCCGGCACGCGCGAGCCGGCTCCAAAATATTTGGTATTATCGCTTTCATCGAGCTTGTCCACGGTATTGCGGTACATCGAGTAATTGAACGAAGCGCCATAACGCAGCTCACCTTTCAAAGCCGTGTTGCGGTACGACAATCCGAGGTCGATCCCCTTGTTGGTCATCTGCCCTACGTTGAACGAAGGCGCATTGGCATCTCCGGCGGTGTAGGTGATCGGCGTCGAAAAGAGCATATCGGTCGTTTTCCGGTTCCAGAAGTCCAGTTCGAGGGTCAATGCGTCGTTCAGGAAGGTCGCGTCCAGGCCGAGGTTGTTAGAAGTGGTGGTTTCCCATTTCGCATTCGGGTTACCGAATGATGCGGCGTCGTAGCCGATCGTCGGTTGACTGGCCGATCCGTCGATCGGATAACCGGCGTTGAAGATATTGGCCCGGTATGTGGTATAGGCATTGTAGTCCCCGATTTTCTGGTTGCCTGTTTTACCCCAGCCGTAGCGCAGTTTCATGTCCGTAATGAAGCCCACCGACTTCATGAAGTTTTCATCGGACAAACGCCAACCGAGGCTAAATGCCGGAAATACCGCACTTCTGGATGCTTGCTGAAAACGGGAGGACGCGTCGTTCCGCAGGATAAATTGGAAAAGATATTTGTCCGCGTAAGCATAGTTCACTTTCCCGAATTGCGAATAGAGGCTGTAATCGCGGTTCACACCACCAAAATTGGTCGCTTTCGTAGCATCGCCGAGGTTGAGATAATTAATAATGGAAGGTATTTCAAAGGCATATCCCTGGCGGCTGGCCCCGAATTCCTCCGCAAACTCACGGATAGCCTCCACGCCTACATAAGCATCCACTTTGTGGTTCGTCCCAAAATTGTGCGAATAGCTCAGCGTGTTGGTCCAAACCCATTGATAAGAATAATAATCCGTCGAAGTGGACCCATTGTTGAAGCTCCCCTCTACATATTCGGGGTTAGCGCGGCCAATGTACCGGCCCCGCTGGCTCACACCGTCAATACCCAAACTGGTTTTAACCGTCAGATTGGGAATAATATCGAACTCTCCGTACACATTACCGAATGCACGCAGGCGGTAAGTGCGGTTATCCTGCTCGCGGAACAACGTCGCATAAGGATTGGAGTTGTTACCCAGGTTGGCTCCGCGCGAACCGGCGAAGTTACCTTTAATGTCATAAATCGGAAGCAGCGGATGGTGCTTGTAGCTACCTGAAACCGCATTTTGTTCCTGGTTATTTCCAAACCCCCCCTTCCTGTTATCGAACGACACCGCCAGGTTCTCTCCTACCCGGAATCGCTTGTTGGCAGTCGAAAACTCGGTGTTGGCGCGGACAGTGTAACGGTCGTAACCGATGAATTTAACCACGCCATCCTGACTGAAATAGCCGACCGACAATGCATATCGGCTGTTTTCCGTACCACCGGTGGCCGAAAGCTGGTAATTCTGAATAGGCGCCGAGGTGGTCAGCTCCCGCCACCAGTTGGTATCGGCGGCTTTGGTGATGGCGTAAATGTTACCTGGCACAAGCGAGTATTTGGCGGGATCTACATCCGGCGTACCTTCCTTACCCTTGCTGGGAAACACGTAATCGGGCACTGTAACCTCGCCGTTCGGGCCAAATGTGTATTGCCCATGCGACGGTGTTTTGCCTGCATATTTGTCGGCCAGGTACAAATAGCGGCCCAGTTCCTCGGCATTCAGGGCTTCTACTTCTTTGTACGCCTTTTGTGTTCCATAATAAGCGTTGAAAGAGATCACCGGCTTGCCGATTTTACCGCGTTTGGTCGTAATGATAACGACCCCATTCGCCGCGCGCGAACCGTAAATGGACGCCGACGACGCATCTTTCAGGATCTGGATCGTCTCGATGTCGTTGGGATTAAGGTTACCCTGGTTTTCAGTCGGCACGCCATCGATGATGAACAGCGGGTCGTTGTTACCGATCGTACCGAATCCCCGTATACGCACCGTTGCATTACCGCCGGGCGTTGCGTCGTTCACGATGTTCAAACCCGAAGCCCGGCCCTGCAACTGCTGGGCAAAAGTAGTGGCCGGCACCGATTGAAGGTCCTTGGCATTAACAGTCGTAACCGAACCCGTAATGTCACGCCGCGATTGTGAGCCGTAACCGGTCACAATCACTTCTTCCAGCGCGCTAACGTCGCTGGCCATCGAAACGTCGATCACGGTCCGATTGCCAATCGCCACATCTTTGGCGGTGTAACCAATAAACGAAAACACGAGAATCTGCGCAGTGGCAGGCACTTTAATGGAATACCGGCCATCTGCATCGGTGGTGACGCCAATCGAAGTCGAGCCTTTTAGTGTGACGGAAGCTCCTGGCAAGCTTGAACCGGATTGTTCATCCATCACCTTTCCGGTAATGGTCATATCCTGCGAAAAAGCCGTCAGAGAGATGAGGAAAAGCAGCACGCAGCAAATCAGCCTGCTTCCCAGGTGAAGGTAGTGTTGTTTCATCGTATTTAGTCAGGTTAATATAATTATGCAATTCAAAAATATTGATTTGAAATCATTAAATAATCTAATACCAATGAAATAAATTCATAAGAATACAGAATTGAATTATTCCAACACTAAACGCGATCGCTGATTGATTTTTTCCAAGAAAACACGGCTAACATCTCTAAATTTTTAATCCAATTTTAATCTCGTCATTTTAATTGTCATAAATACAACTAACACTAAGTCAGATACTTATAGTGATATATAAGTTACATTTTAATTACACTCATAATGACCTATGCGATGATTAAACGCCAGGCAGCCCCAAGTCAGCGCACTATTGGAGATATAATATAATTAACTTAAAGATGACAAAACAACGCATGAAATACCATCGTCAAAAAATTAGAATATTCACATTTACAAACAAGGCCATTATGACATCCGACTGACTACTCAATCGGACATCATAACGGCCTTCTATGGCAAACAAATGCTGTTTACTTCGCCTGTCTTTTCCCGCCTTTGGAGTTGATAATGGTTATGGAAGAAACATATTCCGGCACAAACAACGTGTGGCTCGATTGAGACAGAAACGATGAACCGTAACCCGGCTCTTCCTTTCTGGACTTGCCATTTTTAAAATGTAAAATGACAGACGTTTCCCCATCGGCTAAATCCACCTTTCGAACGGCTTTTTGCGCTTCGTGAAAACGAATCATGTCCCGGTTTTGGGAGGTCGCGGAAAGGTATTTACCATTGGCTGATGCGAGGCGAACGAGCGCTTTCATGTTACCGGGAGCCATATATCCACTCTCTAAAATACTCAGCGGATGGAAATTACCCTTGCCGTCGCCTTTCAGCACCAGGCCGTACATCGCATCGTACCGCCCTACCGACACTTCTGAGCCATAATCGTTGCCCGAAAGCATGAGATCGAGGTTACCATCCTGATCAAAATCATCGGCAATCATCCCGAAAAGGGGGGCGAATTGCGCCTGAACGGGTAATTCGCGAATCGTGAATTGATTGTTGCCAAGGTTTTCAATGTAGCTGCTTTTCATCCACGTGGCCGACAAATGCAAGGCATCTTTCAGCTCCTCCGGTTTCAGAATTTGCGTCAGCGTCGTTTCCGCGAATTTTCCATATTCCTGGAAGCGCTGGCGCACTTGTATTACCTGCTTGCCCATGTCGTCGCGGGTGTTATACGGAAACTCCTTGTAGCTATCATCCTGCGCCCGGTAAAAAATGGTCGGTATCGCATCGAAATAGCCGTCATTGTTGAAATCTTTCGCATACACGCTCACGGGGCGACTTTCCGAAGCCCGGCTCAGCGTGTTCACGCCCAGGTTTCCGCCAATATAATCCATATCGCCGTCGTTGTCGAAATCGCCCGCTGCGAGGCTGCCCCACCAGCCTTTTTTGGCTTCCAGGCCCGTGGCTACCTTTTTGAATTTACCCTTTTCGTTTTTCAGGAATGTCGGCGCCATCCATTCACCTGCCAGCAGGAGGTCGGCCCAGCCGTCGTTGTCATAGTCTGTCCAGAGCGCATCGCAAACGAGGCCGATTTCAGCCAAATCAGGCGCTACCGCCCGCGTGACATTTGAGAATCGCACAAGATCGCCTTTTGAATCGTTACGCAGAATGTAACTCGAAACCGGTTTGGGATACTTCCCCGACTCCACCCGGCCTCCGACGAACAAATCCAGGTCGCCGTCGCGATCGAAATCGACGGCTTTCACGCACGAGCCATTCACCAGAAACGCGGGCAATGCTGCGGTATCCTGCTTAAACTGACCCTTTCCGTCATTCAGATACAATACATTCCGCAATGCTTCGGACCCTTCCTGTATTTCGTAACTTCCACTGACAATGTAGAGGTCAAGGTCTTTGTCCAGATCCGCATCGAACAGCAACACACCCATATCCTCGGATGCCTTTTCAAGCCCGTCGGCGCCCGGAAGGAGGTCGGCCACGGTAAATTTACCATCCGGCTGTTGGAGGAGAAAACGCCCTTTGTTCTGGTACGCCCCGCCTACAAATACATCTTCCAACCCATCGCCATTCACATCACCCGCAGCAAGTGCCGGACCGTATTGCGACATTTTATGAGGCAATAATTTCTGCACATTGAAGTCGATCACGTCCATTTCTGAATGCTTGTACGACACATTCAATTCGCTGGTAATGTCCTTAAATAACGGAATAGCCGGCGTTTTGCGATCCCCAGGCGCAGCCCCGGCGTCTTTTTCACGAACTACCAGCGTTTGATTTCCTTTCACATTTTTCAAAACCTGCGTTTTACCACCAGGCCACGTCACTTTCACTTCCTGCACAGCGCTTTCTTTGCCCAGACCGAAATGCAGAACAGGCTCTACCGTGGAAAGATACCCACGGTAAGGCGAGTTTTCGGCTACCTGTTTCTTACCGTTCGCTAATGTAATTTCCGCAATGGCCCCTATCCCAGCGCCATTGTAACGCTCACCCTTAAACGCAATCCGCAGATAATTGCTTTCCTGAGGCCTGAGTTGAATGCTGTTGTTGCGATAAACCATCGCCGAATCGTTGATATTATTGACGATGTAATCAAGGTCACCGTCGTTATCGAGGTCCGCGTAAGCTGCGCCGTTCGAAAAGCCGGGCGTTTCGATGCCCCAATCTTTACTCACATCTTCGAAGGTCAGATCGCCTTTGTTCTTAAATGCAAAATTCGTGATCCTGACGCTCGGAATGTAGTCGAGCATCATCATGGGGGCCATGATGCTTGACACTTCGTTGCGGTAAGCGATGAAGTCAAGATCGGTAATATCCCTCGGGAAGCCGTTGGTGATGATCATATCCCGAAGGCCGTCGTTGTCGAAATCAGTGACCATCGGTGTCCAGCTCCAATCCGTTTCCGCTACCCCGCTCAGCAATCCGATTTCACTGAAAACCGGCGATTTATCCTCCGGAACGGCACTTCCCATGTTTAGTTGCAGCGTATTCCGCGCCACCTGATACTGATAACCGAACAGTTCGTTGTTCTGATAAGTCACATAACTGTTAGCCGGCGTCATCATTTTTTTGCGGCGGTTAGTGGCGGGCATCATATCTACGGCCACGACGTCCATCAGGCCGTCATTGTTCAGATCGGCCACGTCGTTACCCATCGCCGAATGCGAAGTGTGCTTGAAATAGGTCGGCGCGCGATCCGTGAATGTCCCGTTGCCATTGTTTATGTAAAGCAGGTCGTTCGTAAGGTAGTCGTTCGTGATGTACACGTCCTTCCAGCCATCCTGATTCACGTCCGTCACGTTGATTCCCAGGCTGTAACCTTCAATGAGAACCCCCGCCTCACGGGACACGTTGGTGAACACGGGATGGTTAAGCTTCGCGTCCCAATCATTGCGATAAAGGCGATCGGTGCGCCGCGACGATCCGTCGACGATTTTTTTGTGATACTTATTAGGGAAATTGTTGTCGTCCATCTCGTTCACGATCAGGAACAGGTCCAGATCGCCGTCGTTGTCGTAATCGAAGAAAGCCGCATTCGTGGTGTGGGTGGTGTCGGCAATGCCGTATTCCTTTGCCATTTCCTTGAAAACCGGCACTTTATCGGCATTCAGGCCCTGGTTTACATACAAAAGATTTTCCCGCTGCTGCGCCGACTTCCGCACGGACGCACACACGTAAATATCGAGCAGATTGTCGTGATTAATATCCACCAGAGCCACGCCAGTCGACCATTTGTCTTTTGGTGCCACGCCCGCCTGGTCCGTAACGTCTTCAAACTTAAAATCTCCCTTGTTGAGATACAGCTTGTTGGGCGTAGTATTACCGGTAAAATACACGTCTGGCAGACTATCATTGTTGAAATCTCCCAGCGCAACCCCGCCGCCATTGTACACATATTCAAATGCCAGGATATTCATCGTATCGTTTTCCGCGATGCGATTGGAGAAATGGATACCCGTTTCGCCTGCCGGCAATTCGGTGAAGGTTTTCAGCTCTTTTTTGCAGGATACCAGCAGGACAACCCCTATTAAAACGGGCAGTAAGCGTTTCGCGGACATTCGCCAGGTGCTAAAAATGATAGGATCAGGTTATTTCGGAATTGAGAAAAGGAGATGGCATTACGCCATCTCCCGTAATTAGTCAGGTTTGAAATATTTAATAACCAGGGTTTTGTTTCAGGACATCGGCGCCCTGAAGGTCGATCTGGCCTTGTGGTATCGGAAGCAATTCATATTTAGCCGCAAACTTGGCATTACCCAATGCACCCGACAGCTTTTTCGATTCGTAAGTGAGGTATGCATTGAGATCCTTGTCCGCAACGCCCCAGCGAACGAGGTCGAAGAAACGGTGACCTTCGAGCGCGAGTTCAAGTTTTCTTTCAAAACGAACCGCCATGCGCGCAGCTTCTTTGTCGGTCCATGCGGTTTTATAATTGCTGATTACATATTTCGCTGCCGGCGCACCACCTTTCTTCACAAAACCATCCGGATTAGCTGCACGGGTGCGCACCATATTCACATACTCCCTGGCCTTTTCGAGCGAGCCGGCTTCCACTTCTGCTTCGGCAGCCATAAGCAGTACGTCGGCAAAGCGGATCACCGTGTAGTTGATCGCCGTGTAGCCTGGTGTCCACGAGCTGTTATCCTGCAACGAGCCCACGTCTGTTTTGTAATAGGCGAATTTTTTGGGGCTGTAAGGACCTCCATTGGCCTGGTTACGAATCCAGTCGGCGCCGGGGTGGTCGATCCAGTCGAGGAATGGAATCCCCCGACGGCCCACCGAATGGTCGAGGCGTGGATCGAGATTACCGGCGTCAGGGGTGAATTTATCTTTTGAAAGCAAGCCCATGTCGGACACTACGGCATTTTGGTCCGTATTATAGGAGCCATTGAGCAGCGGCAGGCCATTGGCGTCGGTGCGGTGCGAGTTCACCATTTCAAAACTGGGCTGGAAGAATCCGCAGCAGTTACCGGGGCCATTCGCTCCGGTATTGTAAGGCCAGTTGAGGTCAAACTCGGGGTTCGCATTGTTCACGCTGCCCGTGTTGGCCGCCGCCTGCACCGCAAATACGGACTCCGCATTGTTGTCATTCGACGCACGGAACACATCGGCGTACTTCGGAACCAGGGCGTATTTTTTGCCATTGGTGGTTTGTCCGCTGGCAATGATCACGTCAAAAAGCGCTTTGGCTTCGGGGAATTTTTTCTGATACAGGTATGCTTTGGCAAGATATGCAGCCGCTCCCCATTTGTTGGCGCGCCCCACGGCATCCTGCGTCACAGGCAGATTATCGTAGGCATATTTAAAATCCGCCTCGATTTTCGGCCAGAGATCGGCGTCATTTTTTACTTTTTCGATACCTGAGCCATAGTCGACAGACTCATCCACGTAAGGCGTATTTCCGAATGCTTTTTTCAGCTCGAAGTAGTAGTGCCCACGCAAAAACCGCGATTCGGCAGTGATCCGTGTCTTGGTGGCGTCGGTCACCTCGGCGTCAGCCTTGGCCACGAGGCGCAACACGGCATTGGCGCGTGAAACGCCTTCGTAGTTCCCTGCCCATTTTTCGGAGATTACACCCTGCGTGCTCAGATATTCGTACCGTTGGATCGGGTTGATATCGCTGTAATCGCCCGGGTCGGTGCCTTTATTGGCATCACCGCCGCGTATACTTCCCCAAACCCAGTTGCTGGGGCTCGCCATCCGGCCACCGGCCCCTTTGCCGTTGATTTGCCCATAAACGGCGATCAGCGCACCTTCCAGACCTTTGGTTGAGGTAAGCAGACCTTCGCTCACCGCTCCGGTAGCCGGTTTTTCCAGAAAACTTTCTTTACAGGAGAATAACACCGCCATCGCCAGGGTGACGATCGCCATACTGTTGGATATGATCTTTTTCATCGATTCAGAATATTAATGATTCATTCATGTAGACTTGGCCTGCTTGCGATCAGAAACCGAGGTTTACACCGAAAACCCAGCTTCTGGTGACAGGATAGTTACCTACATCGATCCCGAATTGTGTATCGGCATTACCACCTACTCCCGGGTCAAGTCCTGAATACTTGGAGATTGTGAAAATGTTGTTAGCCGACGCGTAAAGTCTCAGCTTCTGCATTCTCAATTTTGCGAGCAAGGTTTTGGGCAGGTTATAACCCAGAGAAATGTTCTGCATTCTCACGTAGTTACCATTTTCTACGTAGAAAGAGTTGGCCTGCGTGTTGGTGCTGAAATTGGAGGCGCTTTCAAATATAGGAATGGTTGCGCCCGTGTTTTGAGGAGTCCAGGAGTCTTTTACCCGCTCGCTGATGGCCGCACCGGCAAACGAAGGATAGAAGTCGGTGAACCATCTCGATGCATTGAAAATCTTGTTTCCGACAGAGGTGTACATATAAGTTTCCACCTCGAAGTTCAGATAAGTCAGTTTCAGGTTCAAACCACCCGTAAATTTGGGTACCGGACTGCCCAGGTATTTCCGGTCATCGGCATTGATAAGGTTGTCGCCATTCACATCTTCATACCGGAAACGGCCGATGCCTTTTCCATCCTGCGCAGGCGCGCGGTCCACTTCTTCCTGTGTCTGAAACAAGCCGGTCACATTATAACCATAGAATGCCGAGAGCGAATAGCCGAGCTGGTTGCGGATCGGTTGCAGGCCGCGGTAGCCGGGGTTGATACCCGCGAGATATTTATCACCGCCGAGATCGCCGATTTCATTTCTGAGCAAGCTACCCGTCACATTCAGTTCGTAACCCAGCTTGCTACCCGATTTGCCTTTGGTGATGATCTGGAAGTCGATACCCTTGTTGGTAATCGTACCGGCATTCACATATGGCGGCGTCGCGCCGGGGCCCACCACAGCTGGTACCCCTTTCTGGAATAGCAAGTCCTTGGAGTCTTTCTGCCACAAATCAAGGATCACATCCAGTCGGCCATTGAAAAACGTCGCATCGAAACCGACGTTTTTCGTTACGCTGGTTTCCCATTTTGCGTCGGCATTACCGAGTTTGCTGCGATAGTAACCTTCGGCTGCGCTCGTGTTGGAACCGGCAATGTCATAGGCCGACGAACCGATGCCTGCCGAGTAAAGGCTATATTGATTATCAGGGCGCACGGCATTGGAATTACCCATTGTTCCGTAACCTCCGCGGATTTTCAGGTCACTGAGGAATGTAGCCCCCTTCATAAAGTTCTCGGATGTAACCCGCCACGCAACCGACACCGCCGGAAATACCCCGTAACGATTGGCGGCACCAAACCGGGATGAACCGTCACGCCGCAACACCCCGGATACAATGTAGCGGTCGTTGAAGATGTAGTTCAACCGTCCGAACAAGGAATAGAAAGTCACGCCATTATCCAGCTGGCTGTTAGTCACTTTGGACGACACGTTCGACATGTTCACATAATTGATATCCGTCGAGAAGGGATTCAGACCGGACGCCTGCAAATCGCGGCTTTTGCCGGTATTGAGCGCTTCCTGCCCTATGAGTACGTCCAAATTGTGCAGACCGAATGTTTTGCGGTATTGCGCGGTATTGGTGAGCGTCCACGCGAAGCGGAATCCCGAACCCTCGCTATAACCCACCGCGGAGTTATTTTCCGAGTTTTCATACTGGCGGCGCGAGTAGCTCCAATAGGTATAGTTGTTGTACTGGCCACCCACGCTCGTACGCAAAGTCAGGTTCGGAATCGGATCGAATTCCAGGTAAATATTACCGAAACCGTTGGCATTGAACGCATTGTTATTCTTCAAACCGTCACGCGTGGCCACCGGGTTGCGGGGGTTATTGAAACCTTTCGCTGCTGTACCCGCGTAGCCGCCGAAGACGTCATAAACCGGGATGATCGACGGCATCCGGAATGCGCTCAGGATCTCGTTTTCGTCGTTGGCAACACCCTGGCCGTTATTGAAACCGCCGATACCCAGCACTTGCCGGTATGTTCCCTGGATGTTTTCTCCAAAACGAAGGTTTTTAAGGATATTGAATTCTGTATTAACCCTGAAAGTGTAACGCTTGAAGCTGTTGGCCGACAAAATACCTTTCTGATCCTGCAAGCCCAGTCCCACAAAGTAGCGGCCATTTTCACCACCACCCGAAAAGCCGAGCGAATGCCGGGTTACCGGCGCAGTTCTGGTGATGGCATCGTACCAGTCGGTGCCCTCCCGGTTTGCTTTTACCACCTGATAAACTGTTCTGGCCGTTGGATCAACATTGTATTTGGGACGTTCGGCCGCAAGGTCTACATTACCGGTAACACCATACGTTCCGCCGACCATCAGGTAATCCGGGATGACGGGCTGCGCGCCGGTGCCAAATTGCGGGTGGGTCCAGTTCTGATCACCCGGCTTCCAGCCCGAGTTGCGGAATGCATTCCAGGTCCAGGTGGCGAAGTCCGTCGGGTTCATCATTTTCTGACCTTCCCCGGGCGTGGTGAAACCCACAAGACCGTCGTAAGTGACGCTGAGTTTCCTGTTACGGGTACCTTTTTTTGTGGTATAAACCACCACCCCGGCGGCGGCCCGCGCACCGTAGATGGATGCTGCGGCGGCATCCTTCAACACGGTGGTCTGGTCAATGTCGTCGGGATTGAGAAAGTCCGTCGAACCTACGGGCACACCGTCTACGATGTACAATGGCTCATTTGCTTCAAAAGACCCGAAACCGCGTACGCGGATCTGGCTGTTAGTGCCCGGCTGTCCGTTCGTAATCACCGTCACACCGGCCACGCGGCCCTGCAATTGCTGTTCTACGTTACCGGACGGAACGGCCGTCAGGTCCTTGGCCTTTACAAGCGCCACCGAACCGGATGTTTCGCGCCGCTTATCGGTGGTGTAGCCGGTTACAACCACTTCTTCCAGCGCAGCAACGTCGTCTTCCATCTTGACGTCGAGCACCGATTGGTTGCCTACCGTAACTTCTTTCGTTTTGTAACCGACGAAGCTGATCACGAGTACATCATTATCAGACCGCGCATTGATTGCGAAACGTCCCTCTGCGTCGGTATTTGATCCGATCTGAGTTCCCTTTATCAGAATAGTAGCTCCCGGGATTCCTGTGCCAGCGGGGTCAGACACGACGCCTGTGACCCTTCGATCTTGTGCATTAGCTGTAAAAACGGTCAAAAATAGAAGGAGGAAGGCGAAGCAATCCCGTCGGGGATTTTTGTAGATTATTTTCATATTTCTTAGCTAGGTTAATAAAAATTAGGCATATCAAATTTATAATTATTTAATCAAATAATTATACAATGGATACTTAAAATTTTATTTAATGACTAAATAGTTATAAAAACACCAAAAATAAGATTATATATCATCACTTTCGGTTACATGAGGCATTTCACGCGCAAAATCAATATTAAAGGCGAAAATCGTATTCCTATACGATATTAGCATATTACATGTATAACTACGGTTACAATTTTTCGGCTATTACCGGTAGCGTTAACGACGCGCTCAGCAATGGCTTTATTTTTACGCACAGCATTATACGTAAGCAACCTGTCTTTAAGAAAATGTTATTTCCAAACGTCCGGGATGAATGAGCATGCGGAGCGACTGGCGGCTACTCGTCGCGCGACCAGTCGGCGGAAAGAAGGTGGGAAAAGCGGTTATTGCCGAGGTCGCCGGAAATGTGCAGCCCCATGGGCATTACCACCCAACCCTGGGGCGTGGTGACCATGAAACCCTCCGGCAGGGTAATCTGGGTGTAGGCAAAGGGCATGTCCGGATACGGCGACCGGCCGTGTTTGTTAGTGTCAAAAACCTCCATTTGGGTCCGCGATACGATGAGCCGCTCGGTAGGAAGCTCCCCCGGCTGCACCAGCCGCATCCCGCGCACGGGCTCGATGCGGTTATGAATGTGGTTTGTAATAGAATTGTAACCATTCACACTCCGCACCTGCTTGAACATACGCAACGAATCGGGAATGGCCTGGAACACCTTGAACCCGTTTTCCAGAAGACTGTCGGCGACCATACTTGTTAGCAAATGCTTTAATGAGCCTTTGTAGGCTTCTTTCTGATTGCTGCGCCAAAGTTTGCGCTGCGCTTCGTCCTTTGGCTTCATGAGTTCGAAGCGGGTTGCGCCGCCATAATAGAGCGTACCATTGAAAAAATCGAAATCATCCAGGTCCTGGTGAATGCGGTAGCCCAATGCGTAATTTTCGATGATCAGCGGCTTCACCGTCTGCGCTCCCAGGTGCCCGTCGTCATCGTCCGATATCCGCAGCACTTCGGGATTAACGATTTTGCAGAGCTTACTGAACTTACTCCGGCCCAGCAGCTCGCGCGTGATGATCTTCAAGTGCTTTTCACGCTTTTTATTCCGCCTGGCTACAATGGTTACGCCTTTCAGTTCCTGCCCTTCGCGCAGCTTGAAGAGCACCGTTTTAACGCCCGGTTGCTCAAAACGCAATGTTTGCTTAACGGTTTCATAGCCCAGGAACGACACCACGAGTTCCAGACTCCCCACTGCCAGGTTAGGCAACCGGTAGTTCCCGTTTTCATCGGAATTAGTCCCGATCGTGGAGTTATTAATAAATACATTGGCGAAAGGCAGCGGCTTGCCGGTTTTTTCATCGGTAACTTTCCCGGCAAGCGTTACCGTCGCCGGCTGCTGCGCACGCGCACCTGCACAAACGAGGATACAAAGACTGAAAATCAGCAGACAGCGGGAAAGGGATATACAGTTCAAAACCGGGTGTTTCAAGTATTCAAAGCTTTAAACCTCAAAGATAAATGAGGAGTTTGTAAACTTAGAACCGATACCCGAAATAACCGACTAACGTTGCATATCCCCTCCTCTGCTTACGGGTTCGTTTTCAATGTGGCGCTTTTCTTCGAAGAGGCGAGTGCGTTTTCAGCAACTACCTCCGCAAAGATCACAGAAGTTACATTCCTGCCCTTTGGCGCCGTAATGGGCACTTTTATGACATAATTCCGCAATTCAGGATCGTATTGCTGGGCTCCGGCAGGTACCGTAGCAAGCAGCGTCTGCTCCCCCGAGGAGGTGGGCGCGCTGTAAACCCGGAATTCCCGGACGGCCACTTCGGATGTGTATTCGATATTGACGTTCACCTGTGTCAGCGAATCCACCGTCGTGGTGGTTTGCAAAACACCGGCCGCATTGTACACCTTGGCATTACCGAGCCACACCACGGCAATCTGCGCCACTTTCCCATTGCTCACCAGCAGTTCTTCAAACAGGTCCGGCTCTTCATAACAGCCCGTGAGCGAGAGCAGGCCCGCGAGACTCATCATTATATATCTGAATATCAGTTTCATCATTATATTAGTTTTAATAGATGGATCTATTTACCGATCAGCCACATTGGGACCTCGGGATCTTTCTGGTTAGCCAGCACGGTTTTGGAATTGCGGGTGATCTCGGAGTCGGGGTATTTCATGCGCTGAATGCGTTGGCCGTCGAGATCGGGGTTTACGCCTACGGGCATGGGGAAATCGAGGTAATCATATTTGCGGATGTCCGTCCAGATGTCCCCGATCAGCAGCATGGATTTGAATTTTTCACGGATAATCTGTTCAGCCGTGAGTTTCGCGGCGCCCACATTGATCTTCGGATCTTTCAGAAACTTTTCCATATCGGCCGCTTCTACACCTACCTTCTCCATGTTGGCGGCAAGCATCGCCTGATAGGCCGCATAACCTTCCGCGGAAGTTCCTGTGCCGCCATGCAGGGCCATTCTCGCCTCTGCCTCAATGCCTTTTAATTCCGAATAGGTCATCATCACCAGCGGCGAGTTGATATTTGAATGCCAGGCTTTGTTGTTCAAATCCACCGTTGAGCCGCTCCCAGAGCCGGGAATGACGCCCGAATAGACCGTTTGGTTGTTTTTTAACCCGATTACCTTCGACAAACGCGGGTCGGCAACGCCCTGCGCGGTGCCATTGAACATGTCGACGATCGTATTCGTAAATGTCACGGAGAGGTTTCCCGTCGTGTTCGGCACAGCCACCTTACTGTACCACGGACTCAGGTTTTTGGAATTATATTGTAGCTGAAAATCATCCTCATTTCCCGTCATCCCTTTTTCCAGCGACGCCAGCACACTTTGGGCAGCCTGCGCGGGGTTACGCAACGAACCATGCCATACATAGCGGGCACGCAGCGAATGTGCGAGGCGGGTCCATTTGCCCAAATCACCCTGATAGATCAGATCGTCCTGGCCGGGCTTTGCGCCGGTATTGCCGGCTAACTCGGTAACTGCCTCGTCGAGCAAACGGAAAATTGTCGCGTAAACCTGCTCCTGCGTGTCGTACGCGGGCGAGAAATTTTGCTGATCGGCTTCGGTATAGGGCACATTCTCCCAGCTCGCGGTGGCTATCCCGAGGTTATAGGCCGTGAGCACTTTGGCAATACCCACATAGGCCGGTGTCGCTTCCTCCTGCCCTTTTTCAATGATCGCATTCAGTTGCGGCAAAGCATACAAATAGAAGTTCGACCAGCCCAGTGTGTTGTCCGTTTCGGCATAGGTATCGATTCCGTTGGCACCCAGGGCGCTGCCGAGCTGCTGCGCGTACTGGCAGGCCACATATGCCTGCTGGAAGCTCGCTTCGGCGGTATAAAACTGGGCCGTCGGCAGAAGCTCCTGCATGGTGGCGTCACCTTTGAGGGTTTCGTCGGTATTCACGTCCAGGAACTTGTCGCACGCCGTCAGCAGCAGGACCAGCAGGGGTAATATCTTGGCTATAAGTCTAATTTTTTTCATGTTCTCCTAAAAATTTACATTAACACCTAGCTGAAAACTGCGCGAGGCCGGATTGTTCCTGCCCACAAAACCAATGATATTCGTGCCCGAGCCGAATGTGAGCGCTTCGGGGTCGTAGCCGCGGAAGGGTGTATTCAGGAAAAGATTGGTGCCTGTAAAGTGGAACCGCACGCCGCCCTTGAAAACCGATTTCGCCAATGCGGTTTTCGGGATCGCGTACGAAAGGCCTACCGTTCGCAGCCTGAACCAGGAGCCATCCTGAATGTTGAACTGAGCCGAATTGCCCATATAGCGCGCCGTCGATGGGTTATAGAATGCGTCGTCGAGGATCACCGCTTTGGTGTTGGGTACGTAGGTTACGGACTGGTCGGCCCCTTTTTGCTCGACCACACCTTTGAAAACGACCTGCTCGTATCTCCGCCCGGTGATTTCGATGGAACCCGACCGGAATGCATTCCGCTCACCAAGATCGACCACGTCGCCGCCGTGCCGCCATTCGAGCAGGAACGACAGGCCCAGGCCGCGGTAGTTGAATGTGTTGGTCAAACCGGCCGTCCAGTCGGGCAATGCATTACCCCAAGGCACCGTCACCTGGCTTGTGAGCGGAAAACCATTCGCCTGGATGAGTAGCTGGCCATCCGGGGCGCGCAGGTAATCGAGGCCCCACAATTCGCCCAGCTTGCTGCCTTCCCGCACTTTCAGCACACCGCGACTTCCATTGTCGAAATAGGAGATTTCTTCGAGCTCGTCCGGCATTTCGATCACCTTCCCCGACATTTTGGTAAAATTCAAAGACATATCCCAGCTGAAACGCGGCTTTTGCACCGGCTTAAACGTCGCAAGCAGCTCCACGCCTTTGTTGCGAATCAAACCGATATTGGTATAATAAAATGAATAGCCTGAAACATTGGAAACCGGCGCGCGGACGATCTGGTCCTTGCTGTCCATCGTAAAATAGGTGGCATCGAGCATAAGCCGGTTGCTGAAAAAACGCAGCTCGGTACCGAATTCGATGGACGTGGTCCGCTCGGGTTTCAGGTTGGCGGCCGCGGTGGTGGACCGGCGGATGTAGCCGGGAACCGTGTTACCGAACGGGAAGTTATCGGCCAGCTCGTAGTACACGCCAATCACGTACGGATCGGTGCCCTTGCCCACCTGCGCCCACGAAGCACGCAGCTTGCCGTAACTGAGGATGTTGTTTTTGGGAAGGTTTTCGGTAAAAATGTAGCCGGCACTGAACGATGGGTAGAAGAACGAATTGTTGGCTTTGGGCAATGTCGAAACGATGTCGTTACGGCCCGTCGCATTGAAATAGAGCATTTCCCGAAAGCTCAGTTTCGCATCGGCAAAGAAGCTGACGATCCGGTATTGCAGCGGGGAATAGAAACGCTTCTGCTGGTTGCGATAACTGCTGATCTCGTCCGTAAAAGGCGCATTCCAGCCCTCTCCCCGCTCATAATAGCTATCGGGCCGCTTGCTGCCGACCACCGAGTTACCGACCATCAGCGAGCCGTTCCAGCTTTCGTTGAACTGTTTCGAGGCCGTCACATACAAATTGGAATTGACCTCACGATAATTAATGTACTCTTTGATCAGGAAGCCTTTCACCGCCGTTCCGACATCGAAAGTACTGTCTACCTGGCGATTACGGCGTTCGTTGAATGCGTCCAGGGTGATCTGATACTTTGCTGTAAGCCAGTCGGTAATGTTGTAGTTTAATGTCAGGTCGGCTATATAGCGGTTCACGGCGTCGACCCGCGGACTCTTTTTGACCAGGTACACCGGGTTGTCGGTGAAACCGGGCAGGAGGTTTTTGTAAGAGCCGTCCGCATTCAGGTAATCGTTCACGTCATAGGTATTAGGCCAGTAGAAAAGTGCGCTGAACACCGACTTATCGCCCGCCGGCGGCCGTTTCCCGCCGGAGCGGATGTAGTTGAAGGAGCCGGAAGCCGAAAATCGCCTGGTGAAATGATACGTGCCTGCTATTTTGGCCGATGTCCGCTCAAAATGCGTGGCCGGCACGATCCCCTGCCGGTAATTATGACCCGCCGAGACGTAGATATTGCCTTTTTCGCTGCCCTTCGTCAGGGTAATGTTGTTGTTTGTGCGGAAGCCTGTTTGGTAAAATCCGCGGAAGTTGTCGTAAATACGGTCGGTATTATTGCCGATGATCGACGGCCCGAACGACTGGTAGGGCGTCCGCTGGCGCACTTCGGTGGGGGAAATGAACTCGCCGAAACGTCCCTGAATGAAGCGCGTTTGAATGTCGGGCGACTTCCCCAGTACATCCGCCCCGCCCGAAAGCGACACCGACACGTTCAATTTTCCCGATTTGCCGCGTTTGGTAGTGATAATAATGGCCCCATTGGAAGCGCGCAGGCCGTAAAGCGCCGTTGCGGCAGGGCCTTTCAGGACCGAAACGCTTTCGACATCGTCTGGATTGATATCCGCCGCGCGATTGGTATTCGCAAATTGCTCGGAGGCGCCCGGCGAGGCCGATCCGGCGCTCGGCAGCGGGTTTCCGGCTGTGGTGGCATTGCTGATGATGATGCCGTCGATCACAAACAGCGGCTGGTTGTCGGCGCTGCCGCTGAGCGAGGTGATGCCCCGGAGAATGATGTTCACTCCCGCTCCGGGCGCCCCGCCCGACCCGGTAATCACCGCGCCGGCGATCTTGCCCTGCAATGCCCCGATCATGTTCGGGTTACCCGATTCCCGGATTTCATCCGACCGGATCGACTGGACTGAGTAGCCGATCGCCCGTTTTTCCTGCGTTTGTCCGAGTGCCGTCACCACCACTTCGTTGAGCATGGAAACGTCGGGTTCCATTTGTACATTCACATTGGTACGTTGAGAACCCAGCACTACCTCCTGCTTTTTGAAACCAATAAAACTGAATACCAGCGTGGCCCCTGGTGGTGCCTGAATGGTGTACCGGCCGTTGCCGTCAGCCGAAGTGCCTTGTGAAGTTCCTTTTACGGCAATATTCGCACCCGGGATTTCGATTCCGTCCTTGTCTGTAACTTTCCCGGTTACCTGCCCGTCCTGTGCCCGCGCCATCTGGCAGCAGAGCATGAGGAAAAGGCATAGTAACTTCAAGTTGTTGTGAAGTAGATTTTTCATCATCGTTAGTCAGGTCTCGTTATATAATACATGTAATTTACAATTGATTCTTCAAAAAGTATCAATTAAAACCCCTATAAGACAACAAAAGGTAACATATTGATTAGCAACCGGTAGGATTAACAGGGGGGCCCGGCAGGTTTACGACGGCATTCGGACCGAGGAAAAAAACATTACTAGAAAAATAGTTTGTTAACTATAAAAATAGTTATGATATTTATCTGATAGATTTGGAACAGCTACCACATTAATCCGCCTGCTTTATGATGATCCCTTACCTCATGAAAGTCAGCCTGGTGCTGGCTGTGCTCACGCTGGCGTATCGCTGGCTGATCCAGTTCGAAACCTTCTCGAACCTAAACCGCGTACTATTGTGGGTCAATGTACTGGCTGCCTGGGCATTGCCGCTGGTGAACCTGCCCAGCTGGGGGCCAGTTGGAATGCAAACGGACATTCACGATACGTTTCCAAAAGTGGTAGCGCAACTTCCTTTGCTTGCCGAACCGCTCGCTACGATCCGTCCCGAACCTTTCAAGACGGAAATCAGCACTGCCGTACCTTTTATGAGCGCCGGGGATTGGCTCCTCGCCCTGTATTTTGCAGGCGTGATTGTGCTCGCTGCCCGTTTGCTTTTTCAGGTCGGCCGGTTGCTCCGGGTGGTAGCAACGGGGCGCGCAGAGCGCATTGCGGATGGTACGGCCATTGTGCGCGTGGCGGGTGCTTCGCCCTATTCTTTTTTCAAATGGATCGTGCTCGATCCGGCGAGGCATTCCGATGGGGAGCTGCGCAACATCATCGCCCACGAGGCCGGGCATGCGCGGCAATGGCATAGCGCCGATTTGCTGCTTGCGGAAATACAGAAAATATGTTTATGGTTCAACCCGTTTTCATGGGCGCATCAAAGGCTTGTGCACGAAAACCTCGAATACCTGGCCGATCGCGCTGTGCTGGACAATGGGTTTGAGAAGAAGCAATATCAGTACAATCTGCTCAACACCGCGATGCAAAGCCGCGAACTGCCGCTGACGAACTCTTTCGCGCAGTCGCTGCTCAAAAAACGCATTCAAATGATGAACCGGAAGCCTTCGCATTTTATGGCTTGGGTTAAATATGCGGCTGTTGTGACGCTGATTTACGTTTCATCCGCATTTGTGGCGCCCTATCGCGAAGTGATCGTCGAACTGGCGCCGGAGGTGATCAGGCCACTGGTAAAACCCCTTATAGCCGAAGTGAATGCCGATATTCCTTCCAAACAAACCGATTTTGACCTTCCCGAAAACATTCAACCCAAAGCAAAACCCCAGCCCGAACAAATGGCCATTACTGCCGACAGCCTGGATGAGGCACCTCAAGCTGGCACGAAAGGTGTATTGATCGTAAACCAGACATTGTACTGGGCTATTACACCGCTCACGACGTGGGAAGATATCACTGTTATCAGGAATGCCGCGCAGAAGTATGGCTATGCGTTAGCGATCAACAACATCCGGTACGATCCTCTGCAACAATACATCACGGACGTGTCGGTGAGCATTACCGCTAAAAACGGCGGCGGCTCGGGTGAAGCGCATGGGGAAGGCGAATTTCAGCCGATTAAGGGCTACTCGGGCTATATTTCAGCCAGGGGACATAGCATGGGTGCCACGCCGCCGGAAGCGCTGAGTACAATAATGGAGCAGGATTATCAGAAGGCACAGGCGATGGCCCGCCAAAATGCGGTCGCCTATTTCGAATACAAGCTCGGCAAAAGCCTGGGAACGCATACCGCCAGCACTTACACCCAGAAAATCCTGGCCGGGCCCAACGCACGGCAGTTTTACGACAAGAACGGAATCGGGCGATCACAAGTGAGCACCCTGCACATTGCCAGCTATCATAAAGAAGCCAGTTTTTATCTCAATGCGGGCAAATCTACCTTCACGGAAGTGAACGAAGTACCATTCTCGAAAGTTGACCGTGTGACCATGCTGGAAGACAGTGCCCGGCGAAAGTACTTCGTCGTGTATACCAAATAACAGCAAAAGGCGGCCCGATTGGGCCGCCTTTGCATTCTATCAGCATTGATAAGATACCTTATTTGAGGTTCAACTCCTCGCCGATCGCTTTTACCTTCTCTTTCAGCGAAGCGTAAACGCTGTCGAAGTCCTCATTCTTTTCAAGCGCCGCGCGTACGCCCACGTAGAATTTGATTTTCGGCTCGGTACCGGATGGGCGGCAAGTGAATTTCGTACCGTCTTCGGTAAAGAATTGAAGTACGTTGGACGATTCGATGCCCATTTCGCCCGATGGAATGGACGCCGTGTTGCCCGATTTGAAATCCGTTGTGGTCAACGCCTTGTAGTCGTCCATGCGCACCACCGGCGATCCTGCGATGGTTTTCGGCGGGTTAGCGCGGAAATCGGCCATCATTTGCTGGATTTCGTCGGCGCCCGACTTACCTTTTTTAGTCAGTGAGATCAACCCTTCATAATAGAAACCAAACTGCTTGTAGATTTCCATCAGCATATCGAACAGGCTAAGGCCTTTGTCTTTCGCGTAGGCCGTAAGCTCGGCGATCATCGCGCAGGAAGCGATCGCATCCTTATCACGCACCGCGTCGCCGATGAGGTAGCCGTAGCTTTCCTCTCCTCCACCGATAAACTGCTCTTGGCCTTCCTTCTCGCGGATTACCTGTGCAATGTATTTGAAGCCGGTGAGCGTGTTGTAGCATTTCACATCATAAGCCGCCGCCATTTTGTCGATCAGGTCGGTGGTTACGATGGTTTTACACACGAACTGCGTTCCGGTGAGTTTGCCGGCGTCTTTCCAGGCATTCAGGAGGTAATAAATGAGCACGCTGGCGGTTTGGTTACCGTTCAGGAGCTGAATTTCGCCGTGGTGGTTTTTCACTGCGATACCCACACGGTCGGAGTCGGGGTCGGTGCCCATTACGAGGTCCGCGTCGATTTCCTTCGCCTTTTCAACGGCTTTCGACATCGCTTCACTTTCCTCGGGATTTGGGTAAACCACCGTCGGGAACTGGCCGTTGCCTTTGGGTTCAGCCTGCTCTTCGATCACCGTTACGGCTTCGAAACCCATTTTGCCCAGCAATTGCGGCACCAGGGTCACGCCTGTTCCGTGCAATGGCGTGTACACGATTTTCAGGTCTTTCTGACGCTCCAATGCACCTTTTGAAATGGAAAGGGAAAGGATATGGTCAATGTATTTTTCGTCCACATCCGCACCGATTTTAGTGATTTTAGAGGCATCCCCGTCAAATTTCACCTGGTCGATCGACGTGATCGCATTCACTTCGTCGATAATGTTTTTGTCATGCGGCGCTACTACTTGCGAACCGTCGTTCCAGTAGGCTTTGTAGCCGTTGTATTCTTTCGGATTGTGTGATGCGGTTACGACTACCCCGCTTTTGCAGCCCAGCAAACGGATCGCGAACGAAAGCTCCGGCGTAGGGCGCAATGCTTCGAAAAGGTAAACGGAAATGCCATTAGCCGTGAAAATATCCGCGATGATCTTCGCAAATTCATCCGACTTGATCCGGCTGTCATAAGCTACGGCCACGCTTTTTTCTTCGTTCGGGAATGCTTTGTTGAGGTAATTCGCCAAGCCCTGCGTTGCCGAACCCACGGTGTAGCGGTTCATGCGGTTGGAACCGATGCCGATCAGCCCGCGAAGCCCGCCTGTCCCGAATTCGAGATCTTTGTAAAATGCATCCGTCAGTTCAGTATCGTTGCCTTCATCGATCAGTTGTTGAATGGATTGTTTTGTATCGATATCATAATCACCGTTGAGCCAGCTGCTCACTTTGGTCATCACATTCGGTTCCAATTTTGCAGTCATAATTGCGTTAAATAGAATTAATTAAGAGAATTTTAAAATGTATGTATTGTCCTTATTTACTGATCTCCACTACTTCTTTCTCGATCGCTGAATACGATTCTTTGGCTGTTTTGTGGATCAGTTCCGCTACCAGGCCCGTCCAGCCTGTCTGATGGCTCGCACCGCAACCACGGCCATTGTCGCCATGGAAATACTCGTAAAATAGTACGTGATCGTTGAAATTCGGGTCTTTCTGCATTTTCTCGTCATGCCCGTACACCGCACGCCTTCCTTCCGAATCTTTCTTGAAAATGTCGATGAGGCGGCAGGCAATGGCCAATGCCGCTTCCTTGATTGTGGTAAGGTTGCCGGAATTGGTCGGGTATTCGATCATGAAATCCTCGCCGTAGTAGGTGTGGAATTTCATTAACGAGTCGAAAATAAGGTAGTTAAGCGGGAACCAGATCGGCCCGCGCCAGTTGGAATTACCGCCCATGATGTCGGTAAGCGCCTCGGCGGGCGTGTAATCCACCTGCAACACCTCGCCGTTGATATAAAACTTGTACGGATTTTCCTCGTGGTATTTGGACAATGCCCGCACGCCGTAATCCGACAAAAACTCGCTCTCATCGAGCATCCGTTTCATGATCATCTTCATCCGGTGGCCGCGCAGGATCGACAGGAGCCTGTTTTCGCCCTTACCTGATTCAAACCAGCGGGATATCAGCCGCGCCAGGTCCGGCCGGTTGGCCAACACCCATTCCACGCGCCGTTTGAAAACCGGCAGCTTGTCCAGATTTTGCGGATCGAGGATTTCCACGGCAAAAAGCGGGATGAGTCCTACTATTGAACGCACTTTGAGCAGGATGCTCTGCCCGTTCGGAATGTGGATTACGTCATAATAGAACTGGTCTTCCTCATCCCACAAGCTGATCGTCTGGTTTTTGCCACCAATCGATTCCATAGCGCCTGCGATGTGCAGGAAGTGCTCGAAGAATTTGGAAGCCATATCCTGGTAAACGCCATGCACCAGCGCAATTTCCACCGAAATGCGGAGCATATTGAGCGTGTACATCGCCATCCAGCCCGTAGCATCTGCCTGTTGCAGCTTACCGCCGAACGGCATCGGCGTCGACCGGTCGAATACCCCGATATTATCGAGGCCCAGGAACCCGCCGCTGAAAATGTTATTGCCCGTGTCGTCCTTCTGGTTTACCCACCAGGTGAAGTTCAGGAGTAATTTATGGAAGATTTTTTCCAGAAATTCAATATCGCCCACGCCATTATTCTGTTCGCGGTCGATCTCGTACACTTTCCACGTCGCCCAGCCGTGCACCGGCGGGTTTACGTCGGAGAAGTTCCACTCGTAGGCGGGTATCTGGCCGTTGGGGTGCATATAGTACTCGCGCAGGAGGATTTCGAGCTGTCTTTTGGCAAAATCGGCATCCACACGGGCGAGCGGCACGCAATGGAAGGCTAAATCCCAGGCGGCAAACCACGGGTACTCCCATTTATCGGGCATTGATATGATATTGGCCGCATATAAATGCTTCCAGCCCGAGTTGCGGCCCCATTTTCGGCCCTGGTTCGGCCCCGGCTGGGCAGGGTCGCCTTTGAGCCATTCGTATACATTATAATAGTAGAACTGCTTGCTCCAAAGCATTCCGGCGTAGGATTGCCGCTGGATCGAGCGCAGGTCGCCGTCGGACACGTCGCGTTGAAGGTCGTCATAAAACTCGTCGGCTTCGCGGATTCTTTTGTTGAACAAATCCTCAAAACCGCCGAAAGGCTCCGAAATGGTGTGATTTACAAAACGCAAGCGGAATGTGGCGCTTTCACCGCCTTTGATGGTTTTGGTAAAACGCGCTGAGGCCTTTGTGCCAATGCTGTTCGGGTTGACCGTGTTGGTTTTTTGCCCGCTGACGATATAATCATTGATACCGTCCTTTGGATAAGCCGTATTGTTGGCTGTGCCGTAGAGTTTCTTGAAGTTGGTTTCGTTCTCGCAGAATAGCAGTTCGTCCGCACCGTCGAGGTAAAGGTTGTATTTCCCGTGTTTCCGGTGCGTCACTTCGATCAGCCGGTTGGAAATGCCGTTCATGATCGGTTTGTAATTGAATGCCTCGTATCCCCACGACCATGTGTTGCGGAACATAATCGTCGGCAGCACCGTAATCGGTGCTTCTTCCGTACCCCGGTTGAACACGGTCACTTTCATGAGAATGTCCTCCTCGTCGGCCTTCGCGTGCTCAATAAAAATGTCGAAATACTCGTCGTTATCGAACACACCCGTGTCCATGATTTCATATTCCGGGTCCTGTTTGCCGCGGCGACCGTTTTCCTGGCGCAGTTTATCGTAGGGAAACGCCTGCTGCGGATATTTGTAGAGCATTTTGGTATACGAATGCGTGGGTGTGCTATCGAGGTAATAGTACATTTCCTTCACATCCTCCCCGTGGTTTGATTCCCGGTTGGTAAGCCCGAAAATCCGCTCTTTCAGTATTTTGTCCTTATGGTTCCAGAATCCGAACGACAGACATATGTGTTGCTTGTTATCAGAAAAACCACCGATCCCGTCCTCGCCCCAGCGATATGCTTTGGAGAGGGCCATTTCGTGGGTGATATAGTTCCAGGCGTCGCCGTTTCCGCTATAATCTTCCCTTACCGTGCCCCATTGGCGCTCCGACAGGTAAGGCCCCCACTTCTTCCATCCCTTATTTTCTTTTTGAAGACTTAACCTAACTTTTTCAGCTCCTTGTGCCATTAATCCGTCAATTTTTCGAAAGGAATGAATTTCAATAATTACCCAATTTAGAAAACCGGTTTTCAAAAACACCAGAAACCGGTCAAAAATTGAAAAAAATTAACAATCGGGTTGGTGGTTGCCGGCAATGCCGCAAAAACTTATAAACGACTCATAATGAGCCACAACAAGTCACCTGCGAACACTTCCTGTCAGCGCGCGGGGCTTTCGATCCGGGTTACCTCGTAGGAAACATCCCCTGCGTAAAAGCGGGTCAGCGCGGCTGCTTTCTGCGAAGTTTCGACCAGCAACGGATCGCGCTGCGCATGGAGCAACTCCTCGACATCAGAAACATACTCCTTGAACATCAATGGATTAGGCAGCTGGTAAAACTGACCGTCAGCGGCTTTGAGGACGGGCACCGGCTTCACTTTTCCCTCTGCATTCAAGAGGCCATACCGGCGGCGTGCCTCCACATACGCTTCATCCGTTGCGTCGAAGACGATGTTTTCCACTGGTTTTTCAGCGGCGACGGTAGCATTAATGCGCTCGTCGAGCCTTGCGAGTAACGCACGCAGCGCCCAAGTGTGCTTGCCCGAGCGGATTCGCTCGCGCAGGGATTGCCGCACGAGATAGGTCAATGCCTGGGTGACAGTCAACCCTATTTCCGCCATTTGCTTGAATATAAAGGAAGTAGGCGACATACCCGGGATGGTGTTCGGGTCGTGGAGCAGGATGGTGCCGTCGGGTTTCAGGAAGCCGTCGATCCGCACGCAGGCGTCGATGCCCAGTTGCCGGAAGGTCGCCGCGATCATCTGCTGGATTTCGCGGTTTTTTTCCAGTGTAGTGCCCACCGGAGTGCGCTTGCGGCTGGCGCCGGGTTTATATTTTGTATTAAAATCAAAAACCTCCACCATTTTGATCACCTCGCTCGGCGGCAATGCAAGCGGCGAACCGTCGTCGAACTGAATGCAGCCGCAGGAAAACTCCTGCCCGCTTACAAATTCCTCGACCAACACCTGATCTTCCGCATTGGAACTGCTCAGTAATGCATGCTCATTCCCTTCCGAAAAGTATATTTCCAGTTCGCTGATCAGCGTGGTGGGGTGATAGATCGTTTTGCCGTCCAGGATCACCGGGAAGCCGATACCTTCGTCGAGGTTAGCGATTTTTTGTCCCCACGCCAGTTTTTCAGCTTCATCCAGTTCTTTCCACGTTCCGGCGGTCAGTTCTATCTGGAAAAAGCATTGATTTACAGCCGCGATAAATTCTTCGAGCGAATCATCCTTCACAATGGCCACACCAATGGACGAGCCCTGGTGCGGTGCTTTGAATACCAATGGCAAACCGAGGTGCTTCTTCAAAACCTGGAAGAGCAATGGGTAATCCCTGGGGACCCACTGGCTGTATTTGAGTGTCCAGCTCTTTTTTTCCTGCCCGTTCACGAGGGCAATCATGTCATTTTGCAATATTTTATCAATCCCAACCGCGGAACCCATCAAACCCGGGCCACTGTAAGGGATTTTGTACCATTCGAGCAGGCCCTGGATCGCGCCGTCTTCGCAGTCGGGGCCGTGCATGGCGAGGAATGCGAAGTCGAAGTATTGTTTGAACTCGGAGGGATTGATTTGCTTTCCGATTTCGGAAGGTACCGGAGCAGCGGCCAGCTCGGGAAAGGATTCGACGTAGGTTTTGAAGCCATCTTTTTGAATGCCCGGCGCGGGGTAGAACTCGCGGATTTCGGACAAATACATCAATTCGTTTTGCAGCAGGATGAACCTTCCAAAGCTGTCCACAAAAACCGGTACCGGCTCAAAAAGTGACTTATCGAGGTATTCAAATGCTGTTTTTCCGCCTGCATATGATATTTCCCGTTCGCGGGAAGGACCTCCAAAAAAAATTCCGATACGCATGTTTGCTGTTCCTGATTAATGCATTCCAATGATGCCCGCAATATAGCTGACTAATCGGGATGAATCAATTTCCGGCTATCCAACGCGCGGATTAAAACGCAAAAAGCAGCTTCCTTTTCAGGAAACTGCTTTTGACCAATATTTGATATCAATTTTCCGCTGTTATGCCAGCTCCGGCACGTTGGAGGAAACTACCTTATTAATGTAAGGAACGGCTTTGCGGATCGATTCTTCGAGTCCTGCTCGGAACGTCATAGCGCTCATCGGGCAGCTTTGGCAGGAACCTTGCAATTCAAGCTTCACAATCAGGTCGTCCGTCAGCTCCACAAATTTCACATCACCGCCATCCGCATGCAGATAAGGACGCACCGTTTCGAGCGCCTGCTCGATCAATTCTATGGTTTTTTCTTTTGAATCCATTGTTAAAAAGTCTGTCTGCTAAGATGCAAGATTATATCCAAAAAATCAAATCATTCAGTTACTAACTGCTAAACCACGATCTCCACCGCTTTCGTTCTTTCGCGCGACGCATTGCGGATCGCCACCTGCTGTGCCAATGCCTCGGCCGCATTCATAAACGCCTCGTTCACGATCGGATTGGTGTCCATTACAGCCGGGCGGCCATCGTCGCCCGCCTCGCGAATGCCTTGTACCAGAGGAATCTGACCGATCAAAGGCACCTCAAATTTGTCGGCCAGCGACTGTCCGCCTCCTTTACCAAAAATGTGGTATTTGTGATCCGGCAACTCTTCCGGCGTAAACCAGGCCATGTTTTCAATCACACCCAGCACGGGCACATTGATTTGCGGCTGTTTAAACATCGACAAACCTTTCACTGCATCGGCGAGTGCCACTTTCTGAGGCGTGGTAACCACTACGGCACCGGTTACGGGCACGGTTTGGACCAATGTCAGGTGAATGTCGCTGGTGCCGGGAGGCAGGTCGATAAGCAGGTAATCCAGCTCACCCCAATCGGTATCACCGAAAAACTGGCGCAACGCCTGGCTCGCCATCGGGCCGCGCCACACTACGGCGCTATCCGGCGGCGTGAGAAAGCCGATCGACATCATTTTGACGCCGTACTGGCGGATCGGATTAATATAGTTTTTACCGTCTTTCGGTGTAATGGTCGGCTGCATATTCTCCGCACCAAACATCACCGGGATCGACGGACCTGAAATATCTGCATCGATGATGCCCACTTTTGCACCCGAGCGGTGCAATGCCATCGCAAGGTTGGCTGTCACGGTCGACTTCCCTACCCCACCTTTGCCGGACGAGATCGCGATCACGTTTTTCACGCCGGGGATCAGCGGGCCGGTGTGGCGGGTGGTGGTAACATTGGCTGTGAGCTTGATGATCACCTCCACATCCGGGCTCAGATGCTCGTGGATCGCATTCTCACAATTCTTTTTGATCAGTTCTTTGAGGGGGCATGCGGGGGTTGTAAGTACTACGGTAAACCGTACCTGGTTTACACCGATTTCTATATCCTGGATCATACCGAGCGTCACCAGATCTTTTTTTAGATCGGGCTCTTCCACAGTACTCAATGCCTGCAATACTTTTTCCTTATTAATTGTAAATTCTCCCATTATGATGGTTAGTACTTTGACTCAATACTATGCAACACGAAATGCGGCCAATGAGTTTGTCACATTCCCGGAAATTCTCCGATGCGCCGCTCCACTTCCTCCATTTCCGCCGAAACGTCCAGGTTTCGGGAAAACGCATTCAGCTTGCTCCAAAGCGATTTGAGCATTTTCAAATGCCCCTGCGTGAGCCCGTGCTGCGGCCGGTGCGCGAGCGTATTGCGGATAGACGACCATTCGCTCATGAATTTCAATGAGCCGGCATCGATGTAGTTTTGCGCAAATGCATTGAAAACATAGTCCTCGGCAATGCTGCTGGGGTGGATCATATCTTCCTTATAAAAGCGATAGTCGCGCAGCTCGTCGATCATGATCTCGTACGACGGGAAGTATTCTACATGCTTATATTTTTCCGAAAGCCGGTGCGTCACGAGCCGTAATGTCGACTTACTCACCTGATTCAGCGGAAGCGTGTCGCGCGTGTGGCGCACGGGGCTTACCGTGAGCAAAATGCGCAGTTTCCGGTTAAAAGGAATCAGTTTTTGAATGAGCTGCTCGAATGCGATCGTGATCTGATCGGGGTGCAGGAGCTCTTTGATAAACCGGTCGCCCGGCACCTTGTGGCAATTCCCGACGATCAGGTTCGTCTTGCGATGGCGGTAGGCGTAGGCCGTTCCCAATGTAACTACCAGCAAATCGGCCTCACCCAGAAACTCGCGGATCTCATCGAGCTTATCCGAAAGGTGCGCATCGAGCGCGCCCTGTCCATGGGCCCATTGCGACGAATGGAAATCGTGGTGCATCCAAATGTGATCCGGATTTTGCAGGAACAATGCGGGATTGGGCCTTTTCTCCTCCACCGCGCTGTCGAGAATTTTGCAGATCGTAAGCGGGTTAAACACCGTACCCAACGAATTATTCAGCACATCAAACTTGAAATCAGCCAGTTGCCCGCCCAGCACCTCGGCGAAGCACGAGCCGATGGTCAGTATTTTCGTCTGATGATCAACCTTCCACTCGGGCGCATCCAGGGCAACTTCCGTACTCAACTTAATATCCTTCATTACATAAAAACGACAATCGGGCCACAAAATTAAGCATGAAAACCACAGGATTTCACTAAATGCTGGGGTTTAGGAATTTATAATTTGGGATTTAGGGAAATTTTATATGTTTGATAGAAATTTCATACACACTATAAGTACCCGATACGTATGCAGGAAAAGTCATATCCGTACACATCAAACAATGCCCGTTTCCGCTACGAGTTTACAAGTGTCATTGACAATAAAATCGTCCGGAAAGTCGTCAGGATCACCCAAACCAGCATCTCCAACGTCTACAACCTGGCTCTTTTTGACATCCTTGCTGACGGAACATTGTCTGATATCTCCGAATCGAGGAATAAAGATCTGAGAACGGTCTTGGCAACGGTGTTTCGGATTGTAATGGATTTCTACACTCAGAAACCTGGCGCATTTTTGTTGTTCAGAGGCAGTGATGCCCGACGCCATCGCCTATACAGCATAGTTATTGCAAGAGAATTTAACCAACTATCCGAACGTTTTGTAATATATGGGCTAAAAAACGATGTGTTGTGCCCATTTACGCCAAACAGCCATTTTGATTTTTACGTAATCGAACAAAAGCTATGAAGGGAACGCCAAAAGTACTTGACAAGGCCAGTGCCAGCGAAGATAAGCTTGTGCAAAAGAAGCTGGATGAGGCTAATGCTGCACTGAAAAGAATGGATGTGTCCGTTTTCAAAAGGAAAACCATATCGAATCAACACAATGAGAGATAATAGTCCTTCGCTCATTCCGGGCTTGGTTATATGCGGATTGGTTATCCTTAGTGCCGCGGTAAGCTGTGCACAACTGGCAGAAAAGCCCAAACCAGCCACATCACAATACACCTTCGCTCCCACTCCATCCTGGCAGGACGAATTCGACTACTCCGGCAAACCCGATGCCGCCAAGTGGAGCTACGACCTCGGTGACCATGGCTGGGGGAATAATGAGCTGGAAAACTATACCAGCAACATCGAGAATGCCAAAGTGGAGAATGGCAATCTGGTGATTACGGCTATTAAGGAGCCGTCGGGCAAGCAGCAGTACAACTCGGCTAGA
Source organism: Dyadobacter fermentans DSM 18053 (assembly GCF_000023125.1). Lineage (NCBI taxonomy): Bacteria > Pseudomonadati > Bacteroidota > Cytophagia > Cytophagales > Spirosomataceae > Dyadobacter > Dyadobacter fermentans. Next base: position 5,957,152 of record NC_013037.1, on the reverse strand, counting down.
TTGGTATCGAAAGGTAAAGGAGATTTTACCTATGGGAAATTCGAGATCCGCGCGAAGTTGCCGAAGGGCCGGGGTACCTGGCCGGCGATCTGGATGCTGGCGAGCGGAAATGAATATGGCAACAAAGGCTGGCCGGATAATGGCGAGATCGACATTATGGAGCACGTCGGGTTCGACCAGGACCGGCTGCATGGCAATATCCACACCAAGGCCTTTAATCATGCGATCAAGTCCAACAAAGGCAACAATATCGTCGTGAAGGGACTTTCGGAAGATTTCCATGTGTACACCTGCGAGTGGACGCCCGAAGCGATCACCATTCTCGTCGACGGCAATGCCTATTTTACCTTCAAAAAAGAAGCTTCCTACCAATGGGCGGAATGGCCGTTCGACAAGCCGTTTCATTTAATTTTAAATATCGCCGTCGGTGGTAACTGGGGTGGGCAAAAGGGCGTGGACGACAGCATTTTCCCGCAAAAAATGAAAGTCGATTACGTGCGCGTGTACCCGCTCGTGACGAAGTAGCGGCTTTGAAAATCCAGTGCACGGAAGTATCTTGCACCATGGATCATTTCGTTGTTTCGGCCAGGAAGTATCGTCCCGTCACCTTTGATTCGGTGGTGGGTCAATCACACATCACTACTACATTAAAGAATGCCATTCGCACCAATCACCTTGCGCAAGCTTTCCTTTTCTGCGGTCCCCGCGGTGTAGGAAAAACGACCTGCGCACGGATTTTGGCCAAAACCATCAACTGCCAGAACCTCGGCGACGATGTGGAGGCCTGCGGCGAATGCGAGTCTTGTGTGAGCTTCCAGAACAATGCTTCCTTTAATATCCACGAGCTCGATGCGGCTTCCAACAACTCGGTGGAGGATATCCGCAACCTGATCGACCAGGTACGTTACCCGCCCCAGACCGGCAAGTACAAGATCTACATCATCGACGAGGTGCACATGCTCTCGCAGGCCGCTTTCAATGCATTCCTGAAAACATTGGAAGAGCCGCCTTCGTACGCCATTTTCATCCTCGCAACGACCGAAAAGCATAAGATCCTGCCGACCATCCTGTCGCGATGCCAGATTTTCGACTTTAACAGGATTCAGTCGAAGGACATCGCTCATCACCTGCTGGATATCGCCAAAAAAGAGGGCATCAATGCCGAGCACGAAGCGCTGGAACTGATCGGACAAAAGGCGGACGGCGGATTGCGCGACGCACTTTCGATGTTTGACCTGAATGTGACGTTTTCTACCAACAATCATCTCACCTACGCGGCGGTGCTGGAAAACCTCCACATTCTGGATTACGACTATTATTTCAAAATCACCGACGCCCTTACCGCGGGCAGTATCGCCCGGTCACTGGTGCTGTTCGATGAGATACTCCGAAAGGGATTCGACGGGCATTTGTTTGTCGTAGGCCTGCTCGAACATTTCCGGAACCTGCTCGTTTGCAAAGACCCGGCGACGGTGACCTTGTTACAGGTGTCGGAGTCCGCTGAAAGGAAATACCTGGAACAATCGCTGATGGCCGATATGAGTTTCCTGCTATCGGCGCTGAGCATTACCGGGCAATGCGATATCAACTACAAATCGGCGAAAAATCAGCGGCTGCATGTGGAGCTCTGCCTCATGAAACTCGCCAATTTACCCCAGGTTCTTCAACTACATTCGCTTGCTGCCGTTGATGAAACGGCAAAAAAAAAAGTTGAGCCACAGCAATCCCTGAACAACGGACCGGCACCCGCACCGCAACCTTCCGCGGTAGTGAACGGGCAGCCCTCCAACGGAAGCGCCTACGCGCAGGCGCCTGCGCCCCAGCCGGCAATGCCACAGCATCCGTCTCCGCAACAGGCAATGCATCAGCAAACCGCTCCGCAGCAGGTAATGCCGCAACAAACGGCTCCGCAACAGGTAACGCCTCAGCAGCCGGCATCGTCGCGCCTGAAAAATACCATTTCACTCACACCTTCGCTCACCCCACCAACGCAGCAAGCCGCCAAGGAACCTGCCGCGCAGCCCAGGGTCGAATATGCAGCGGTACCAAACGGCACGAAGAAGGAAGAACTTACACTGCCGAATTTGCAGCGGTTGTGGTATGAATTCTCCCAAAAACGCCAGCAGGCCGGAAATTCGACTACCGAGCAAATTACACTCAATCGGGAGTTCCAGCTGAACGGCACCACCATCGAGATCGCGCTCGACAATGACCATCAGCAAGATGCCGTGATGAATATGCGGTATGATTTGCTCGGTTTTCTGAAATCACGGCTGGATGCCCCGAAATTGGACATTAACCCTCGTGTAGCGCCCCAGGAAGTGAACAGGCTGCCATACACGCCTGCGGAAAAGTTTAACTATATGGCAGAAAAAAATCCTTATCTGCTGGAATTGAAGCAGGCATTAGGCCTGGATGTGGATTTTTAGGAAACGGAAGTCCGCCCTTTTTTGAAGATTTCGTGTAACCGGAGCACCTGGGGAATGAGCTCGGAATCGTTGTCGTTTTGCACGATAAAATCGGAAATTCCTCTTCGCGATTCATCGGAGATCTGCCGCTCGATAATTGCCCTGATCTCCTGCTCCGAACGCTTGTCGCGCTGCAATATGCGCTGGATGCGCAGTTCCACCGGAGCGTCCACCATCACCACATAGTCCACCGAATTGGCCTGCCCCGCCTTGCCCATAATGGCCGCCTCTTTCGCTACATAAGGCAACCCCGCATTGGCCATGAGCCATTCTTTCGTATCGCGGAGTACCACCGGGTGAATGATGGTATTCAATTGTTTCAAAAGGGGCTCGTTGCCGAAAACGCGTGACGCTACAAAACGCGTGTCGTAGCGGCCCTCGTCGTCGTAAGCATCCGGCCCCAGCAGATGGGTCACCTTTTCGCGGATTTCCGGATCATAATTGGTGAGCCATTTGGCCCGGCTATCGGCGTAGTAAACCGGAATATCCAGACATTCGAACAGTCTGCAAACCATGCTTTTGCCGGAACCGATGCCACCCGTTATACCTATCAGAAGTGGAAGTTCCATGGGGTTGTCTGGTAAAAAAGACCAAATATGCTATTCCTGCGGCGCAGCATTCAGGAATTGCGCCACTTCGAAACTGATGTAAACGTCACGGTGGCTCACCTCCACAAGCGGCGATACCGGCAGCGGAATCGGCAGGCTTTCGTCGTAGTTGTTCTGTATTTTCGGAGTAGGAACGCGCACGCGGATCGTGTCGGGATACGACTTGATCTCCGAAACGGGCCCGTCCACCGAAATCAATGAAGGCGACACATTGATGAAGCTCGAAATCACATAGCCATCACGCATGTCAATGCCGGCACTATCGACGCGGATCGGGATGATTTTCCGGATTTTCGGCTCGAATTTGAGCTCAAAAGTATCCGCAACGACATAGTTCACATGCAGCGTCGGGAACATTTCCGTGATCTGGTCGGTGAGCGTGGTGGAATTAATGAAACTCGTCACGCTCGGGTTCTGCACGCGGTACACCACCGGATTGGCATTGAAATTCAGCCACGATTTTTGAAGCAATGTCCAGCCATCTCCCGACACATTCACCGAAATCCGTTTAGGAAGCGGCTGCATCGGCACATAGGCCGCATTATCATATTCGATCGACAGCGGATAGCTCAGTTTGAGCGCGTAGTTGTCCTTATTGAGGACGTTCATTAACCAAAAAAAGGATGCTGCAAGCAAGCATCCTATAAATGTCTTGATCCTGTTCTGATTGGGTGGGACTTGGCTCACAACAATTTTGAAAATGCATGCACAAGCTTGTCCGCATGCTGTTCACGATTAGTTTACCCGGCGATAGTGCGTGAAATAGCCGATTTCTCGACCGTCAGCTTTACACCTTTATCCAACTCAAGGGTAACCGTAGCTTCTTCCACCGTGTAGATCCGCGCGTGGATACCACCGATCGTCACCACCTGATCGCCCTTTTTCAGGTTATTGAGCAGCTCTTTCTGTTCCTTCTGCTTTTTTTGCTGCGGACGGATCATGAAAAAGTAAAATACGCCGATGATACCGACCCACATAACGACCTGGTAAATCATACCTTGTGAGCCACCGGCTGCTGCTTGTGCTAAAATAGAAAAATTCATTGTAGTAGATGGGGTTGTATAAATGTTACTTCCTGGCCGTTGCCGAATCCGCCAATGCGGGCTGCGGCGCCGCGTTGATAATGCCTTTCAGCCTCAGCTCCGTGTAAGCGGGCTCGGTGTTGGCATACACCGTGATCGTTTTGACCTGCGGGCCGGCCTTGTGTTTACTGTCAAAACGAACCTTGATGCTTGAAGACTGTTTCGGACCGATGGGCTCTTTCGGCCATTCGGGCGTGGTGCATCCGCACGACGAGCTGATGTTGTTAAGGATCAGCGGATATTCACCGTCGTTACGGAATTTGAACTCGTGCTCCACGATGGCACCTTCCTGGATCGTTCCGAAGTCGTATTCGGCGCTATCGATCAAAGCAAAAACAGGCAATTTCGAATTTGCCTGTTTTTCTTCGCCGTTCTTTTCAGTTTTTGAGCAACCGGAAAAGGCCACCGCCAATCCCAGACACGCGAAAAGGGCTATTTTTTTCATAGGGAACATCAGCTGGCCTGACCCTTGATCTGCGCCATGAGGCGGTCCACGTCTTCCAGCAGTTTTTCGGCTTTCTCGCGGGCATCATTCACCACACGCTCGCCTTCCGTTCTGGAAAAGTTATCGGGCTGGTCTTTCTTGTCGACCAGGTCCTGGATTACTTCTTGCAGTTTCTCACGGTATTTGGACAGTCGGTATGTCAACTGGGTACGAAGCACCTCGCCTTTGTCGGGAGCGTAAAGGATACCCAGTGCCGCGCCGGTTGCACAGCCTGTCAGGAATGCGATTAGTGTATTACTGGTTTTACTCATGATTTCTGGTCGTTTTCTAGCTGCTGAACGGGGCTCAGCTCATTTTTTTATAATGGTCTCCAAAAATTGTTCCATTATACCCGGCCCCAATTTCGGCAGCTTTTACTTATTATCAATCAATCCGCGCCCGCTTTTTCTGATCACGCCTTCCTTGGCAAGTTTTACGGAAAGCACGTCGAGGACGCCGTTCACAAACTTACCACTTTTTGGTGTACTGTACCTTTTTGCGATCTCGATAAACTCATTGATGGTGACTTTCACGGGGATACCCGGGAAATGGATCAGCTCGGCGAGGGCTGTTTTGAGGATAATCAGGTCCACCAGCGCAATCCTTTCGAGCTCCCAGTTTTTCAATTGGTCTTCGAGATAAACATCGTACTGATCGCTCTCCCTGATCACGATTTTGCAAAGTTCTTCCACAAATGCCCGGTCTTCTTCCCAATCTTTGGTGAGTGGTGCGAGCTGGAAAGTATGCGCGTCGTCGGCAGTCCGCAGCGTTTTGATCGCCAAGCTGCGGATCAGTTCGGCGTGATCGGCCCAGTACAGGTCGCGCTGTTCGAGGTAATCGAGGGAAATTTCGTGTTTGAGGATGATTTGTCGCAACACGTGCTGGATCATCTCCTGGTCTTCTTCCGGCGTGTGGGCCGCCGATTTGCAATATGTTTCGTAGGTTTCGTCCTTCCGCAATGCCTCCCGGTAAATTTTCCGGATCAGGTTCATTTCGTCGGACCAGTTGATGCCGCTGCGGATGATTTCCTCTTCCAGCGCTTTATCTCCCTGCAAAACCTTGATCACCCGGTTGGTATCCAGCCCCGAATCTTTCGGGAATGGCGCCTCGGGGTCTTCGTACCTCCGCTCGCGGTCGATTTTTGCCTGGTGAGCCAGTTCGATCAGCATCGACAGGATCCGGATGAAATCGACGTAAATCGTCTCAGTTTCATTCAAAACCCTTCTAACGAGTTTTTCTCCATCCGTATTAGTCTGCCGGCTGTATGCTTCAAAAGCGCTCCGGGCCACATTCAGCACGCGGGCGGGAAGTTCTTCGTCATCATTCGGCTTACCGTTTTTAATGAGCTCGTCGAGCGTCATGTTGGCAAGGCGTTTCATTCCCGAGAGCTTCTTTTTGTCCTGAAATTCCATCGAATTCAGGTCGGGGGCAAAAGCTTCCTCGATTTGATCAAGTGCCAGCAGGCGGTTTGCATCGGCGGTGAGCTGCCGCGCATAGAGAGCCTGAACGGCCTTGGTTCTTAGTAATCTTCTATTCAGCATAAGCCGGAATACTATTTGGATATAAGGTACAGTAAATCAAAGAACGTGTCTGCATGTTCTGCAAGGCCATTCGGTGCTGTACCCCGCATTGTTTGTTTTGAAATCGACCGCAAAATTAGACTATTTTGTTCACAATCGGAAAATTGGGACGCGTCGTTTTAAATTTGCAACGTTTTGGTAAAAGTGGATGTTGGCTAGAAAGCGTCCTGGACGGCTGATCAAAATCTGAACCGGTGAAAGCATTAAAATCTCTCAACAAATATTTGTGGAAATATAAGTGGTACCTCATCCTGGGTATCATCTTTACGATCATCTCCAACCTTTTCGGCATCATCCCCGCCCAGCTCGTGCGTTACGCGCTCGACCTGGTGATCGAAACACTCGATATTTATTACCTCTACAATGGCGTATCGCTGCAAAGTGATATGTATGACATTTTTGCGTTCAGCATTCTGCTTTATGGCTTCCTCATACTGCTCATGGCGCTGCTCAAAGGGATATTCCTGTTCCTCGTCAGGCAAACAATCATCGTCATGTCGCGCCACATCGAGTTTGAGCTCAAAAACGACATTTATGCACATTATCAGACGCTCCCGGCCGCATTCTTCCGCCGCCACAGCACCGGCGACCTCATGGCCCGCATTTCCGAAGACGTGAGCAACGTCCGCATTTACGTCGGTCCGGCATTGATGTACGGCATTAACCTCATCGTCCTTTTCTTCCTCGTGATCTCCTACATGGTCTCGGTAAGCCCGAAACTGACATTTTACGTGCTACTGCCGCTGCCCGTGCTGTCTGTGAGCGTGTATGTAGTGAACAGCATGATCATGAAGCGCTCGCAGGAAATACAGAAGCAGCTGTCGGCATTATCGACTTACGTGCAGGAGGCATTTTCGGGCATACGGGTGATCAAATCCTTTGTTCAGGAGAACCGCTCCAATGCCAATTTTCAAAAGGAAGCGGAAGTTTTTAAAACCAAATCACTGGGTCTAACCAAGGTGGACGCTTTCTTTTATCCGATGATCGTCCTTTTGATAGGTCTGAGCAACATTTTGGTCATTTATGTCGGCGGACAGGAAATTATCAATGGCCGCCTCACGCCGGGGAACATTACCGAGTTTATATTGTATGTAAATATGCTTACCTGGCCGGTAATGGCTTTGGGCTGGACCACGAGCCAGATTCAGCGCGCCGCATCGTCGCAGCTGCGGATCAATGAGTTTTTGAATGAAAATACGACACTCGTTTCCGAAAAGAACGTCAGCAGGCCTTTGGATGGTAAGGTAACCTTCCGCCACGTAGGCTTCGTTTACCCCGATTCGGGCATTAAGGCGTTGCACGACTTCGACCTCACCGTGCAAGCCGGCGAAAGCGTCGCCATCCTCGGCACCACCGGCTCGGGAAAAAGTACCCTGGCGCACCTGCTTTGCCGCCTGTACGATCCTACCGAAGGCCAGATACTGATCGACGACGTCCCGATGAAGGATTACGAAGTTCGCGGTTACCGCCGCCAGATCGGCTATGTGCCGCAGGACGTATTCCTATTCTCGGACAGCATCGAGAACAACGTCCGGTTCGGCACCGAGGATATGCCTTTCGAGCGGATTGAACAGGCCGTGAAAGACGCCGACCTTTATAATAACATTAAGGATTTCCCCCAGGGGTACGAAACCATGCTCGGCGAGCGTGGTATCACCCTTTCGGGCGGACAAAAACAGCGGCTCTCCATCGCCCGCGCCATCGCCCGCGACCCGAAAATCCTGGTGCTGGACGACTGCCTCTCGGCCGTGGACACCAATACCGAAAACATCATTCTCAACAACATGAAGCGGATCATGGACCAGCGTACGTCCGTGATCATCTCCCACCGCGTGTCCTCGGCCAAGCTAGCCGATAAAATCGTCGTCCTCGACGAAGGCCGCATTGTAGAGCAAGGCACTCATACGGAGCTCATGGCGCTCAATGGCGCTTATAAGGAGCTGTATGAAAAGCAGTTGATTTCGGAAGAGGTGTAAAATACAACCAGTGCTCGGATTTCCGCGGGTGTTTTATAATTTTGGCTAACAACCATAAATTATACCACTATGCACTACACCGTCACATTAGACATCACCAGCGAAAAGGCGCTCGAGCTTTTGCGCAATCTTGAAAATCTTCACCTCATTCGTCTGCACGAAAACACGCTCAAACCTAAGGATACAAGCGCCATACGTTTCCTGAAAGGCAAAATGACCAAACAGCCAATTGAAGAGGTTGAACGTCAACTCAGGGAACTGCGCGGCAAATGAACCAGGCTTATCTCTGGGATACCAGCATTGCTATTTATTATCTCCAACAACACCTTCCTCCTTATGTGGAGAAGGTAACGGATGAGATTGCCCAAAACAGCCGAATTTGTTTCTCTGTAATTACTGAAATAGAACTATTCAGTTGGAAAACGGCGGCCCCCCTTCGACTTGGATCTGGTTAGCCTGTTTGTCGATATCGCTTTTTTATTCGATCTCAAAAAGGATATCAGGCAGAAGGCCGCCGAATTGCGGCGACAAAATGATCTGGAACTACCCGATGCCATTGTCGCAGCAACGGCATTAATTCACGATTTGATCTTGATTACAAACAATACATCAGATTTCGCACGGATCAAAAACCTTCACATACTCAATCCGTTCGATCCACAATAAAACAGCCTAGAAAGCAGGCTGGCATCAACCTTACTTAACCAGCCGCTTCACCTCCTGCCGCAGCTCGCGCATTTCCTGGTGCAGGCTTTGGAGGCTTATCTCGGTGCGGTCTTCTTCCAGGTCGAATGACAGTTTGCTGTTGACCTGCCATATTTCGCGGATCTCGTTGCGGTCGACGCGGATCGGTGCGTAGTCGGGATTCAGGGAAATCAGATTGACAAAAGCCGAATCCTTTTCCTTGCGAAGCTTTTTAACCAGCACACTGTCCACGGTCACGATCACGTACATGTGCTTGTCACTCAGCGTGTCCCAATCATCCACCGCGCGGGCCCAGATCCATTCGCCGGACTGTAATGCGGGCGTCATACTGTCGCCGTCCACCTGGAAACCGCGGAATGTCGCATTGCGGTATTCGGGCAGCGGGATGGTGAAAGCCGGCAGGGCCTCAAACCACTGCGCATCGCCGATATTATTCGGATAACCCGCGGCTGCTTTTGCACTCACCAGCACGATATTATCCTTTCCGGCCTGGTCCACCGTCACCACTTTGGGATTTACATACATTTTGTCGGCATGCAGATATTTCTGCGGACTGTCGCCGAACAGCCAGAGCGGATTAATATGGTATTTACGCAAAAGCTCCTTCACAACCTGCCCGGGTATGCGCGTACGCCCGCGCTCGATATCGGCCGTCGTTGCGCTGATCCCGAGTTCGTCCGCAAAGGCGGCCTGGGTCAGGTTCAGCTCTTCGCGAATCTGTTTAAAACGCCTGAATTCTTCATCAATAGCCATAAGCATGTGTGATGGTAACTGGTTAACAATGCATTGATTCCCAAACCTACAAATTTTTTGGAATAATTCCTTTCAATAAATGGATATGATCCATATATTTGGAATAAATCCATTAATTTGAAAAAAATCCAAACACTTGTGGACCGTGCGATATTACATTTTGACCTGGATACCTTTTTTGTATCCGTAGAACGCAAGCAGGACAGCCGGCTGCAAAACAAGCCTATTCTGGTCGGTGGCACGGGTGACCGCGGGGTGGTCGCGGCTTGCAGCTATGAAACGAGGCAGTTTGGCGTGCATTCGGGAATGCCGATGAAAATGGCCCGGATGCTTTGCCCGGAGGCGACGGTCATCCGCGGGAACGGCGAAACGTATTCGAAGCATTCCAAGGAAGTGAGCGAGATCATCAGCCAGCACGTGCCGGTGTTCGAAAAAGCGAGTATCGACGAGTTTTATGCCGATCTGTCGGGAATGGACAAGTATTTCAATTGCTACGGCATGGCGTCCGATCTCCGGCAGCGTATTATCCGTGAAACCGGCCTGCCGATTTCGTTCGGGCTGGCGACCAACAAGCTGGTGTCCAAGGTCGCGACCGGCGAAGCGAAGCCTAATAATCAGCTGCGTGTAGAGCCAGGCGCCGAAAAAACGTTTCTCGCGCCGATGGAAGTGCAGAAAATCCCGATGGTAGGCGACAAAATGAACCAGACGCTCAACAACCTCGGCATCCGGTACGTGAAAACGATCCAGGAAATGCCGATGGAAATGATGGGGAAAGTGTTTGGAAAAAACGGCGTTGCCCTCTGGAACCGGGCCAATGGCCTCGACAACTCCCCTATCGTGCCGTTCCACGAGCGGAAATCCATTTCCAGTGAGCGGACGTTCGGCAAAGACACGGGCGATGTACGTAAAATGCGCGAAATGGTGCGCGCCATGGCCGAAACGCTGGCATTCCAGCTGCGGACCGGCGATAAGCTCACGTCCTGTGTGTCGGTCAAAATCCGGTATTCAGATTTCAATACATTTTCCAAACAGCTGAAAATAGCGTACACGTCGGCGGACCACGTGCTGATCCCGCATATCGAACGGCTTTTCGACCAGCTTTACAACCGGCGTATGATGGTGAGATTGGTCGGCGTAAGTTTCAGCGACCTTGTGACGGGAAATTACCAGATCAACCTGTTCGACGACACCGAGGAACGCCTGAACCTTTACCAGGCCATGGATTACATCAAAACCAAATACGCCTACAACAAAGACGGAGACCAGATCCTGACCTGGGCCAGCACGATGGGAATCTCAGACATCGGGAGCATGGGAAACCCGTTCAACGGCGAGCCGCCCATCATTCCGGCGCATAGGAATGCTTAGTCAGGCGGCGTCAGGCTTTAAAGTTTTTATTTCACTTAATTCCTCAGAAATTAAATGCTGTCCTTCTTCAATATCGTAATCGTCCTGCAAACCGAGCCAGAATTTGGGCGTGGTGCCGAAAAATTTACTGAAACGCAATGCGGTGTCGGCAGTGATCCTTCTCCGCCCTTTGACTATTTCACTGATGCGGGTCTGGGGAATGCCGGTTTCTTTGGCCAATCGGTAAGCCGAAATATCCATTGGTCCAAGGAACTCCTCCATGAGCACTTCACCGGGATGGATGTTATTTAGTGTTTCCATGAATTAATGATAGTCAACAATTTGAACCTCAGCAGCATTTCCGTCTAACCATTTGAACACAATCCGCCATTGGTCATTAATACGGATACTGTAAAAGTCTTTCAGATTTCCGGAAAGCTTTTCCAGACGATTTGACGGTGGGATACGTAAATCCGCCAGGCTCTGCGAGTTGTGAAGCATCCGTAACTTCCTCCTGCCGACCTGCTGGATTTCCAATGGCAACTTTGCAACCCGCTCGCCTAGCCATATTTTTTCGGTATCCTTTGAAGAAAAACTTGCGATCATACAGGTTTGTCGGGGCGCCGGACTGGCGTGGATTAGTAACGCCAAAAGTAAGTACTCAGTTCCGCTTTTCAAATACTCATGTTACTCAACTGCCACTCTTATTTCAGCCTGCGCTTCGGGACTATTCCTGAGGATGAACTTCTTGCGATGTGCAGGGAGAACGGCTATGACTGTGTTGCGCTGACGGATATTAACAACACGTCGGGGTGCCTGAACTTCGTCCGCATGGCGCCCAGGTTCGATATCAAGCCTATTGTCGGGATCGATTTCCGGAATGGCGTCACACAGCAGTTTGTAGCGCTGGCGAAGAACAATGCGGGTTTTCAGGTGCTGAACGCCTATTTATCGGCCCAGAAACTGGCCGGCTTGCCGTTTCCCGATCGCGCACCGGAAATGGAGCACGTAGCGGTGATTTACCCGTTTGAAAAACTGAACAAGGAGCGCCGGGAACAGTTCGGGCCGAACGAGTACATCGGGATTTCAATGCAGGAACTGGACAAACTGCATTACTCACCGCTCCACCGTTTCAGGGACAGGCTTGTGATCCGGCAGCCGGTCACGTTTCGGAATAAAAAGGATTTCAATGCACACCGGTTGCTCCGCGCGATCGATGAGAACACGCTTTTGAGCAAGCTGGCGGCTTCCGAAACGGGCAACGAAAGCGAACAGATCGTGCAGGCGAAGGTTTTAGAATACCACTTTAAACAAAAAGATTTTCGCATCATCCTGGAAAACACCCGCAAGCTGATGGACGAGTGCGAGATCCGCTTCACTTTCGGAAATGAGCGTGAGCACCAAAACCTGAAAATATTCGGCAAGAACGAGGAAGAAGATTTTAAGAAACTAAGGTCGATGACTTACCAGGCGCTCGGCTACCGGTATGGCGATAATATCACCGACGAAATTTTCGACCGGATCGCCAAAGAACTGGACATGATCCGGCAGCAGAACTTCGTGCCGTTTTTCCTGGTAAACCACGATATCGTCAGCTATGCGCGCCGGAAAGGCTATTATTATGTAGGCCGGGGCAGCGGGGCCAACAGCATTATCGCCTATTTACTCAACATCACGAACGTAGACCCCATCGAGCTGGATTTGTATTTCGAACGGTTCATCAATCTCCACCGAAAGAATCCGCCCGATTTCGACATTGATTTCTCGTGGCGCGACCGCGAGGATGTGACCCGCTATATATTTGACACCTACGGGAAAAACGGACAGGCGGCATTGCTGGCCACATACAGTACTTTTCAGCACAATTCCGCCGTGCGCGAACTCGGAAAGGTGTTCGGGTTGCCCGCTTATGAGATCGACGCTTTGAGCAATGGCAAGTACGACCCCAAAAAGCTCGACCAGCTTTCGGGGCTGGTGATCCGATATGCCGATTACCTGCAAGCCAATAACCAGCCCAACCACCTCAGCATCCACGCCGGCGGCATCCTGATTTCTCAACGGCCGATGCATTACTTTACGGCCACCGACGTTCCGCCGAAAGGCTTCCCCACTACGCAGTTCGACATGGTGATCGCCGAGGATGTGGGGCTGAACAAGTATGATATTTTAGGGCAGCGAGGCCTCGCGAAAATCAAGGAAACCCTTGAAATTATCCGTTACAATCGCCCCGAAGCCCCCGATTTCGACATTAACGACGTACGAAAATTTAAAACCGACCCGAAGATCAACGACCTGATCCGGCAGGCGCAATGCATTGGCTGCTTTTACGTGGAATCGCCGGCGATGCGGATGCTCCTGAAAAAGCTGGAAGTGGACAATTACCTGGGATTGGTGGCGGCGAGCTCCATTATCCGGCCTGGCGTAGCCAAAAGCGGGATGATGCGCGAGTACATTTTGCGACACCGCCATCCCGAAAAGCGCAGCGAGGCACACCCGCGCCTGCTCGAACTCATGGAGGAAACCTACGGCATTATGGTGTATCAGGAGGACGTTATCAAGGTCGCGCATTACTTCGCCGGCCTCACGCTGGGCGAAGCCGACGTGATCCGCCGGGGCATGAGCGGCAAGTTCCGTGGCCGCGAGGAGTTTGAACGGGTGAAGAAGAAGTATTTCAAAAACTGTCGCAGCAAAGGGTACGACGAGGCCATGACGATGGACGTCTGGAACCAGATCGCAAGCTTTGCCGGGTTCGCATTCGCCAAGGGGCATTCCGCGTCCTATGCCGTGGAAAGCTACCAAACCTTATTTTTAAAAACCTATTTCCCGTTGGAATTCATGGTGGCGGTGCTTAATAATGGCGGCGGTTTTTACGCGCCCGAGCTGTATATTCACGAAGCACGCATGCTGGGGGCGCATGTGCACGCGCCCTGCGTGAACCACAGCGAAGCGCACGCTACCATCGAAGGCGACCAGATTTACCTCGGCATGCAGTTCCTGAACGACCTCGAAGCGAAAACGATCGACAGGATACTCGCCGCTCGCGGGCAGGACGGCGCATTTACCTCATTGAACGACTTCCTCGACCGCGTGCCGATTTCGATCGAGCAGCTCACGATCCTGATCCGTATTGACGCATTCCGGTTTACGGGCGTCGACAAGAAAACGCTGCTTTGGAAAGCGCATTTCCGGCTGAGTACTACGCCGACGAAAGCGCCCCAAAAGCAGTTGTTCCAGGCTGAGGTCAGGGATTTTAAGTTACCGGAGTTCCATTCATCCATCCTCGACGACGCTTACGACCAGGTTGAATTGCTGGGCTTCCCGCTTTGCAGCCCATTCAATTTGTTGAAAAATCCGCTTCCAAAGAGCATTATGGCCAATGACCTGCATAATTATGTAAACCAGGAAGTGGTACAATACGGCTATCTGGTGGCGCTCAAAAACACCCGTACCGCCCGCGGCGAATCGATGCAGTTTGGTACTTTCCTGGATTATGAAGGGCATTTTATCGATACAGTTCATTTCCCTACGGCCGCGGCCAAAGTGAATGGTTCTGTAAAAGGCGTTTACAAAATCCGCGGTGTGGTGACGGAAGAGTTCGGCTTTCTGACGGTGGAAGTGATGGAAATCACACGCATGGAATCAGCTGAACGCTGACGCCGCGCCTGTGAAAATGGAAAAACAAATGGTAGCTTTCCGCTGCAAGACATTTTTCCAACATTCAACACCAACTATTATGACGGTACGTAACACACTCGCACTGCTGACCGCCGCATTCATGTGCTCATGCTCAGGCAATTCCGGCTCCAAAAGTACAAGCAGCGACACGCTGTCTGGAAAACAAGACGCTGCAATGGCTGCGATCCAATGCTTCGCTTATCAGGCGCAAAAGGATTCTGCGTTTTTACATCTCGAAATCAACAGCGGCATTGTCTCGGGCAAGCTGTCTTACGCCCTTTTTGAAAAGGACCGGAACGACGGCACGATCGCGGGAACAATGTCGGGAGACACAATTTTCGCGCGGTATACATTCTCATCCGAAGGCTCACAATCGGTACGCGAAGTGGCATTTTTGAAAAGCGGCACCGATTGGGTTGAGGGTTTTGGCGATGCGAAGGACTCGGCCGGGGTAATGGTTTTCACCGACCGGTCGGGCCTCGATTTCGAAAAAGGCTTGCATTTCAAACCGGTTGAATGCCCTGCGGCACCGTAATTTTTCCGGCATTGTTGCCATACCGTTGTCAATAGCATGTTATTTATTGCCTTCATTATCAACCCAAAACCAATGAGGCAATGGAAAAACTGGATCTCAGCAAGCAGTTCAAAACCTATTACTCCGCTAAAAGCAAACCCGAGCTGGTACACATCGAAAAGGCGCAATATCTGTCTATTCCGGGCAAAGGTGATCCTTCGGGAGAAGAGTTTGCGCGGAAAATCCAGGCAATTTATCCCGTTGCATATGCGTTAAAATTCGCATTCAAGGCTCGTGAGAAAGATTTTGTGGTCGCCAAGCTCGAAGGCTTGTGGTGGTACGACGAAGACCGCTACCGCAATGCGACCATCGACAATGCGCCTCAAACCATTCCCCGCAGCGAATGGGAATACCGGCTGCTGATCCGCATTCCCGACTTTGTGACGCAGCAGGATGTGGAATCGGCCGTGCAGGAGTGCTACTCCGCGAAAGGTGTTGCGGAGATACGGGAAGTGACGTTTTTTGAAATGGAAGAAGGAAAAGCTGTGCAAATGCTGCATACCGGCCCGTTCGATACCGAACCGGCAACATTGGCAAAGCTGATGGAATTCATAACAGCCCGCAACCTGGGGCGGAACGGGCTGCATCATGAAATCTATTTGTCGGATTTCCGTAAGACTTCTCCCGACAAACTAAAAACCATTCTGCGCGAACCGGTTAAATAGATTTTCAATATCTTTCGCCCCTCCTGAATTTCATCAAATTTAAAATTAGAAAAATGAAAAAGGCGTTCATAGCGTTTTGCCTGGTCGGATGGGGCGTTATTGCAGTTCCGACGGCGTCGGCACAGAACCTGAGCTCTCAAAAAATCCCCCTCGATCCCAGTGTCAAGACCGGAAAACTGAAAAACGGCATTACCTATTATATCAGGAAAAATTCGGAACCGAAGAACAGGGCCGAGCTGCGACTGGCCGTTAAGGCAGGCTCGGTGCTCGAAACCGACGCCCAGCAGGGCCTGGCGCATTTCATGGAGCACATGAATTTCAATGGCACCACGAATTTCCCAAAGAATGAGCTGGTCAATTTTTTGCAAAAAACCGGCGTGCGCTTCGGTGCCGACCTGAATGCCTATACGGGCTTCGATGAGACGGTGTACATGCTGCCCATCCCCACCGACTCGGCCGGATTACTCGAAAAAGGCATTCAGGTGCTCGAAGACTGGGCGCAGGGTGCATTGCTCGATCCCGACGAGATTGAAAAGGAACGGGGCGTGGTGCTCGAAGAGTCGCGCATGGGGCGCGGCGCGCAGCAGCGCATGCGCGACAAGTTCCTGAAAGTGATCCTCAACAACTCGCGCTACGCCGAGCGGCTGCCGATCGGCAAGGATAGCATTCTCAAAAGCTTCAAACCGGAGACGATCAAGGCGTTTTACAAAGACTGGTACCGTCCCGATCTGATGGCCGTTATCGCCGTGGGGGATTTCGACGTGGCCAAAGTGGAAAGCCTGATCAATCAAAAGTTTAGCTCCATTAAGCCTCCTGTTAATCCCAAAAAACGCATTCGCTATGACATTCCGCTCGACGGTTCCACGAAAGTGGCCATTGTGACTGACCCGGAATATCCGCAAAACCTCGTTCAGCTGATTTATAAGCAGCCCAATAGCAAGGAAAAGACATTGCAGGATGTCCGGAACAACTTTGCACAGGACCTTTACAATGCCATGATGGGCCAGCGGATGCAGGAACTTACCCAAAAAGCCAACCCGCCGTTCCTCTACGGCGCGAGCCAGTACGGCGACTTCCTCGGCAATCTCGACTCTTACACGTCCATCGCACTCGCGAAAGACGCCGGATCGATGAAAACCGCGCTCACCACCCTGCTGGAAGAGAATGTGAGGGTACAGAAATTCGGATTCACACAGCCCGAACTCGATCGTGCGAAAAAAGACTTTTACAATGCCATCGAGGAGGCTTACAAGGAAAGAGACAAGACGAAATCCGCGAATCACGTTCAGGAATACCTCGATCACTTCCTGCACGACAAGCCTTTCATGGGCGCCGAAGCGTACTTTGAGTTTGTAAAAAAACACCTCGACGGCGTTACGCTTGCGGAGATCAACGGACTTGCCAAAAAGTACATTACCGATAAAAACCGGGCTGTGGTGATAATGGGACCGGAAAAGAGCAAAGACGCGCTACCTACCGAAGCCGAAATCCGCACATTGCTTAATGAGGCCGGAAAGGACGTTACCGCATATGTGGACGACGTGGTGGACGCGCCCTTGCTGAAAACCGAGCCGACGCCGGGCAAGATCACCGGTGAAAAGTTACTGGATAAACTGGGCGTTACCGAACTCACGCTTTCCAATGGTGTGAAAGTCCTGTTGAAGTCTACCGATTTCAAAAACGACGAAATACTGATTAAGGCGACCGCCAAAGGGGGCTATTCGCTCTTCCCGGATGAGCGCGAAACCGGCATTTTCACAAGTTATCTCGTGCAATCGGGCGGTGTGGGGCCGTACAACCAGACGCAACTCCAGAAATTCCTCGCAGGCAAAACCGCCAGCGCGGGCCCTTACCTGAGCGAGCTCACGGAGGGTGTGGGCGGCAATACCAACCCCAAAGACCTCGAAACCACGCTGCAACTCATTTACGCCTACTTCACCGAGCCGCGGAAAGATGCGGACGTAGCAACGGGCATCCTGGCCAACCAGAAGGCATACCTGGAAAATATCCAGAAAACACTCACGCCGGAAAAGGTCTACTCCGACTCGATCAATGCCGTGCTTACCAGCAACAACCCCAAGCGACAACCGCTGAAACCCGAAAGCGTTGACAAGGTAAGCCTCGATAGGGCATTCGAAATTTACAAAGACCGCTTTGCCGATGCCTCCGATTTTGTATTTACGATCGTAGGCGCATTCAAGCCGGAGACGGTCAAGCCGCTGATCGAAAAATACCTGGGCAGCCTGCCGTCCAGCGAGCGCGACGATACGTTCAGCCACCCGAACATTTTCCCGCCGAAAGGCCGTATTGAAAAAGTGATTTACAAAGGGTTGGAGCCTAAAAGCCGGGTTACACTCGTGTCGAGCGGGGAATATGACTACAACCCGGAGAACAATACCCAGATTGAGGCGTTGCAGGAAATTTTGCAGATCAAGCTCATCGAAGCGCTCCGCGAGGAAGAAAGCGGCGTGTACGGCGTAAGCGTGTCAGAAGGAACTGACAAGTTTCCGACCGGGCACTACCGGTTCTCCATCGGCTTCGGTTGTGCGCCCGAGAATGTGGACAAACTGGTGAAAAGAGCGCTAGAAGAGGTTAACAAGATCAAGCAAAACGGGGCTGATCCGAAGGATATCGACAAGTTCGTCGCCGAAACGCGGCGCAAAACCGAAATCGCGCTCAAAACGAATGGCTTCTGGCTCGACTACCTCGATGACAACACCTTCCTGGGCGACGACCTGAACGAAATCTTCGAACAGGACCGGTTGCTGAAATCCATCACCGTGGCGAGCACCAAAGCGGCCGCACAGCAGTATTTCAATGATGACAATTTCATCAAAGTGGTGCTGATGCCCGAGAAAAAGTGATTTGAAAGCATACAAAAAGGCCGTTTCGTATTCCGAAACGGCCTTTTTGCTTATGCGACCTTTCTGAGCCCGTGAATCAGGGATTCTAACCCGTTCATCTTGATTTCCAGCATGGTACCCAGCAGCATACCGAGTTTGCCGGACGGGAAGCCTTCGCGGTAAAACCATTCGAGGTAGGAAACCGGGAGGTCTGCAATGACGTAATCTTTGTATTTGCCAAAAGGCATTTTGTAATGGATCAGATCTTTAAGGATCTCGCTGTTCGGATGTGTTAACTCTTGCATACTAAGTCACTTTTCACGCTTCATTTCCTGCGCGAAGTTTAAAAATCAGGTTGGTTTTTAAATCAAATAAATCTTTTTCAAGTCCTACCGGATAGGTATGCGGGTTTACAAATCGTTTAATTCCCTTATAAAAATGTGCCAGTTGATCCTGCACGCGCTTCCGCGTGTTGTGTACAGACGGCAATTTATAGATAAGCCGGCCCTTTGCGAAAACGGGGACGAGCAAATCCTCATAAAGCACTGACTCGCCGAACGACCTATTTTTTGTAAAATCGTAAGGGTCCACCATGGTAGCCTTCCCGATGGGCGGCGTTTCGATATTAAAAATCATATCGGACACGAAACCATTTGAATCCCTGAACCTTCGCACCTGCTGAATGCCGGGCGTGGATACCTTGATCGCCTGCTCCGAAAGTTTCAGTTTGTAATCCCACCCGCCCGACTCGTCGCGGATCGCGGCCAGTTTGAACACCCCGCCCAATGCCGGCTGGTCATAGGCCGTGACGAGTTTTGTGCCGATTCCCCACACATTTATTCTCGCGCCCTGGATTTTTAAACTGTCCATAATGTACTCATCGAGGTCGTTGCTGGCCACAATGGATGTTTTTGGGAACCCTGCTTCGTCCAGTATTTTCCTCGCTTCGATGCTCAGATAGGCCAAATCGCCCGAATCGAGGCGGATTCCGGCCAGGTCATGCCCGGCCTCGCGGAGCTGCTTCCCTACCTCCACCGCGTGGCGTACGCCGTTCAGCGAATCGTAGGTATCCACCAGCAGCGTGACGTTGTTGGGCATGTATTTCGCGTAAGTTTCAAACGCTTCCAGTTCGGAATCGAAAGACATCACCCAGCTGTGCGCATGTGTGCCCTTCACGGGAATGTCGTACAGTTTACCGGCCAGCACATTGGAAGTAGCGTTAAATCCCCCGATGTACGCCGCCCTGCTGGCCGTTACACCGCCATCGGGCCCTTGCGCGCGCCGCAAACCGAATTCGAGCAAGGCGTCGTTCCCGGCCACGAGGCGCATCCGGGCGGCTTTGGTAGCAACCAGCGACTGAAAGTTGATGAGGTTCAAAAGCGGCGTTTCCAGCAACTGGCATTGCAATATCGGCCCCTGAATACGCAGAAGCGGCTCATTGGGAAAAACCACGGTGCCTTCGGGAATGGCGTCGATGCTGCATTGCAGCTCCATATTACGCAGGTAATCGATAAAACCGTCGTCGAAGAGCCTATCGCCGTCGCTGCCGGAAAGGGAGGCGATGTAAGTCAGATCCTCCTCGTTAAACCGGTAATCCTGCAAATATTCGATCACGCTGCACAGCCCCGCTGCAATGGTGAATCCGCCCTGAAACGGATGTTTTCTGAAATAGAGATTGAATACCGCTTCCTGCTCGGCCTTGCCCGCTTTCCAGTAGCCATAAGCCATGGTAAGCTGGTAAAGATCAGTAAGAAGGCTCATTGAAGTGTCGTATAGCTGGTTAATCATTTCCCTTCGGATTGGTGTCTTAAATCCCGCCTATTTACTAAATAATCGGCATTATAGCTACCAATAATGATTTTGTAGCCCGGCATTGACCCAACGGCGCGGTGCTCAGTTTACGCTTTCGAGTGAGGGAAATTGCTGGCTCCACATGCCGTAATACCGTCCTTTTTTGGCCATTAACTTTTTGTGACTCCCCTCTTCCACCAGTTTCCCTTGTTCGAGCACCACGATTTTGTCCGCATTCATCACCGTGCTCAGCCGGTGTGCGATGATGATGATCGTCTTCTGCTTTTTGCGCAAAGCCTGCACCGCCAGCTGGATATGCTGCTCGGATTTGGAATCGAGCGACGAGGTCGCCTCGTCGAGGATCAGGATTTCAGGGTCGCGGTAGAGGGCCCGTGCGATCGCCAGCCGCTGCCGCTGACCGCCCGAAAGGCTGGTGCCGTTTTCGCCGATGTAAGTGTTGAAGCCGTTCGGCAGGTTTTCGATAAACTTCATAATGTCCAGTTCCTGGCAAATGGAGATGATCTTTTTCATATCCGGCTCAAACTCCCCGACGGCGATGTTGTTGATAACATTCCCGGCAAACAAATGGACGTCCTGCGGTACGGCGCCTACCATTTGCCGCAAACTGTCGTTAGTCAGGTATTTAATATCGAACCCTCCGATGTGAATGTTGCCTTTTTCTATTGTATAAATGTTTTGAAGCAAGGCCAGCAGAGTCGTTTTACCCGAGCCGCTTTCTCCTACCACCGCCGTAATTTTGCCTTTGGGAATGGTGAGATCGAGGCCTTCGAAAACGGTAACGCGGGTGCCGTAACGGAAATGCACGTTTTTGAAATGGATATCACCGATCATATCGGGCGTGAGAACGGCCCGGTTTTCCACCGACTCGCGCTCGATGTCCATTATTTCAAAAAGCCTGTCGGCCGCGATCGCCGCGTCCTGAATGATCTTGTTCATGCCGATCAGGCTAGCGACCGGACCGGTGAAATAGCCGATGATCGCGTAGAATGATAGCAGTTCACCGGGTGTGATAATGTTGTTTAAAACAAAAACCGACCCTGCCCAGAGGAGTACAATCGTGAATGCACTGGATACAAATCCGCTGAAATCACCGATCCACAAAGAGTTGGTATTGGATTCGTACACCGACCGGAGCATTCCGACAAACCGCGTTTCGGTGCGCATATTCGTAAAATCTTCCAGCCCAAACCGCTTAATGGTACTCACCGAATGGATCGATTCCACCAGCTGCGCTTCCAGCTCGGCGGAACTTTCCATCAGTTTCCGCTGCGTAGCTTTGTTCATCCGGTTGGAGAAATAGTAAATCACGGCGTACAAAGGCACCACGCCAAGCATGATCAATGCGAGTTTCCAGTAATAGGTAAACATCAGCACGAACGAGAACAGCAAGATGAAAATGTTTACCGCAAAGCCGATAAGCACATCATTGATAAACACCCTGATCTTCACCGCGTCGTTAATGCGCGAGATGATCTCGCCGACGCGCATGTTATCGAAAAACTGCTGCGGCAGCCGGAGCAAATGCTTGTAGTAGCCCAAAATCAGCCGCGCATCGATCTGCTGGCCGGTTTTGATCGTCAATATACTCTTCGCATGGTTGATCACCACCCTGAAAACCAGGATCGAGATCATCACGACGCCCATCAGGTTGAGCAGGTTCCGGTTACCTTCCGGCAACACATTATCGACGATTTTTTGTAGGAAAATTGAGGTAGAAAGCCCGAGAATGGTGTAAATGATGGCGCCCAGCAGCACTTGAAGCAATGTAGACCGGTGCGGGATCAGCAGGTACCAGAACCGTTTGTTCACCGAAATCTTCTCATCACCCTCCATAAACGAGTCGCCGGGCTGCACGAGGATCAGTACCCCCGTCCAAATGCCCGTGAATTCTTCATGCGTCATGGCGATCAGTTCCCCGCGGGCCGGGTCCATGACCTCCACGGCAGTTGCACTCACGCGGTAAACCACCACATAATGGTGCAGAATGCCTTTGATGATCACATGCGCAATCGCGGGCACAGGCACATGCGGGAGTTGTTGGAGGTCGGCCTTCACACCTTTGGCATTGAATCCCAGCTTTGTGGCGGCTTCGATGAGCCCGAGCACATTCGTGCCCTTCTTGTCCGTGGAAGCGTACTGTCGGATACGCGCCACGGGAATTGAAAGTTTGTAAAAAGCGGCAATGGACGCCAGGCATGTGGCGCCGCAATCGGTGAGATCGTGCTGCTTCATTACCGCCGAACGCAGGCTGCGACGGCCATTTAAAAACGGCAGCTTATCCGTTAACGCCCCGCCCATCGACCGTAGCGCGGCGGAAATTCGACTTATCAGCGGCTTTTTCATGAGGTCAGTTCAGCGGTGGTGTGTCGGTGGTCGCAATGAGGTTGGGGTTAAGCCAGTCGTCGGCCTTGTCGTAAAGCAGCTGGAACAATGTCCGTTCGGTAACCAGGAACCGCGCTTGGAGCGTCATTCCCTTTTTGAGCTTACCCACGTAGCCGTTTTTCAGCGTCAGCGCGTTCTGGTCTAGTTTACAGCGGACTTTGAAGAATGGCGGCTCTTTCCCGTTGGTATACACGTCATTGGAAATCGAAATAACCTCTCCGGTTACCAGGCCCCACTGGTTGTAATTATAGGCATCCACCTGCAAGCGCGCCTGCGTGCCGGTTCGGATGAGGCCGATGTCCTTCGGCAGCACGTACATTTCCGCCAACATCGCCTCATCGGGTGATATTTCGGCAAGCAATTCGTTGGCAGCCACGATGCTGCCCGGTTGCAGGCCTTTCAGTTGCTGGATCGTGCCGCTGATGGGCGCCTTCACTTCGTAAAAGTCCTTTTCACGCAGATATTGCTGGTCCTGCGATTCGAGCTCACGCACTTTCATGCGCAGCTGGGTCAATGCGGATTCCCAGCGGGCTTCTTCTTCTTCCATAATGGTTTTGATGCGATTGGTTGCAGTACTGTGGAGCAGCACTGCCCGGTCGTATTCGGCCTCGGAGATGGCCCGCACATCCCACAGCTTTTTGCTTCTCGCAAAATCCTTTTCCACGGTCACCAGGGTGTTTTTGGCGTCGCCGATCTTTTGCCAGAACAATGCGAAATCCTGCTTGTAGAGCCCGCTTGAAAGGCCCGGCTTTTTGCTCCAATTGTTGGTGCGGCTCAAATGCAGGAGAATATTGAGGTCTTTGATCTGATTGAGGTAGTCGTCTTTCTGGGCTTTCACGAGTTGGTTTTGCTCCCGCAGAATGCCCGATTCGATTTTGAGGAGCGTTTGCCCTTTCCGCACGCGCTGGTTTTCCGAGACGAACACGGAATCCAGACGGCCGCTTACCAGCGCCTTGATCGCGTTGCGGTCGTCGGTGGCGCGGATAATGCCTGTACTTTTCACGCTCACATCCACGGCGATCACAAACAGGCCGATGAACGCGATGATCGTCATCAGGATCATCACCTGGTACACCAGCCCGGAGCGGGTGTGGTGGCGGTGGAAGTGGTAGTCAGCGGTGTATTCCAGTATTTCGGGAGGAAATATCCGGTTCTTTTCCGATTGGGGGTTACTGTTCATAGTGTGATCGTTTAGGTGCCCCTGAATGCTCAAAAAGCGGGAACGGCCTGTGCCGATCCCGCTTTTATATCTGAATTCAATGTTATTCTGTAATAGAATTCAAAATTGCGCCGAGGTCGAGGCCAAGACCGAAGTTGGTTTTCTCCCACGATCCGTCCTCGTCTTTCGACTCATTGCTGAAATGTAATCCCAGCGCGCCGGTAATTCCGCCTGTCGAAGAAGAGTCTCCGCCAAGGCCCAGCAAACCACCATTAATTTCTCTCATTTCTTGTGCATTCAATTCTTGAAGTTTCATAATGCATAAAATTTAATTGAAACATAGCCTACTCTTTTTCAGGTTTTCAGCGTCCCCTGCTTGAACGTTGAGTTCGCAAGGGTTGGTTAAACTACTATGCCATTAATCACTCAATTCATTGATTATCAAACAACTAAAAAGAATAAAATACAACCTGAGAGAGTAAATGGAAGTGATCTGAAGGTACCATTGCGGCGTATTACGCGCGCGGTTCCTTAATTACAAGGCACAGAAATAATGCGGAATGCGGGCGGTTGCGAGAGCAGGTATGCGGGCCTTTTCGGAGAACCTAGCGGCCGGGCAGGCTGATGCCATAGACGTTCGAACTAAGAATCGGCGGGAGGTAGAAACGCTTCTGTCGATTTTATCCCCAATCGGAGAAACTAGTTCGGCATACTCCCCGATTTTACCAGAGAAGTAATCGGCCGCACCATTTGAGTCGTATGTTTTGAAATTGAGTAACCTGCTACATACTACTTATAGTTTATTCCATGAGTAACACGATAGAGGCAAAGATGCGGGCTGTGGCGCGTAACATCAGGAAAATCAGGGAGTACCGCGATTACACCCAGGAATACCTGGCTATGAAACTGGGAATTTCACAAAATGCTTACAGTAAAATCGAGCTCGCCTACACGCGCATCACACTCGAACGCCTGATCCAGATCGCGCAGATTCTCGACGTAGATTCGGTGGATTTGCTCAACGGCGACGCGGAGGAGCTGGTGCAGTTGCATACCAGTAAATGACTGAATGATTGAATGATTGAATGATTGAATGACTCAATATTCAATCATTCAATCATTCAAAACTCCCCCCAATCAGATCGCTTCGAGAATTCGCTCAATTGCTACCTGGTAACCGATTTTTTCTTTCAACTCGCTGATATGGACGCGCTCTTGCTCCATGGTGTCGCGGTGGCGGATCGTTACGGTGTCGTCTTCCATTGTCTGGTAGTCGACCACAATGCAGTAAGGTGTTCCGATCAGGTCCTGACGGGTGTAACGCTTGCCGATCGCCGCGTTGTCGTCGTAAACAGTGCGGAACGACGATTTCAGCGAGTTGGCCAGCGCCTGCGCTTTTTCAGCAAGGCCATCCTTCTTAACCAACGGCAGCACCGCTGCTTTGAAAGGCGCCAGCGCGGGGTGCAGTTTCAGGAAGGTGCGCTCTTTGGCGGCATCGCCCTCGCCTACCGATTCCACGGTGTACGCATTGCAGAATGTCGCCAGGAACAGACGGTCGGCGCCAACGGACGTTTCCACCACGTAAGGGATGTAATTTCCGTAAGGCTTGCCATTCTCATCCAGATCGGCGTCGAAATACTGTTGCTTTTTCTTCGAAAGCTCCTGATGATTGCGCAAATCGAAGTCGGAGCGGGAGTGGATACCTTCAATCTCGCGGAACCCGAACGGGAATTCGAACTCGATATCGACAGCCGCTTTGGCATAATGCGCCAGCTTGTCGTGGTCGTGGTATTTCAGTTTTTCAGCGGGCAGGCCTATTGCCTTGTGGAATTTCAGGCGTGCCTCTTTCCATTTCTCGTACCACTCCTGCTCGGTGCCGGGGCGTACGAAGAATTGCATTTCCATTTGTTCGAACTCGCGCATGCGGAAGATGAACTGGCGCGCCACGATTTCGTTACGGAATGCCTTACCGATCTGCGCGATACCGAATGGAACCTTCATACGGCCGCTTTTCTGCACATTGAGGAAGTTGACGAAAATCCCCTGTGCCGTTTCCGGACGAAGGTAAATCATGTTGGCATCCTCGGCCACCGATCCCACCTGCGTGCTGAACATGAGGTTGAACTGGCGCACTTCCGTCCAGTTGGTCGTGCCAGACACCTGGCATTTGATATCTTCTGCGATAATCAGCTCGCGGACGCCGTTCAGGTCCTCGGCGCTGAGCAACCGGCCCATTTCAGCCAGCAACGCTTTCGCTTTTTCGGGCTGGCCGTCTTTTTCATATTGTTCCGCCTTGCCTTCCAGCAACTGATCGGCGCGGTAGCGCTTTTTGGAATCCTTGTTATCGATCATCGGATCGTTGAAACCATCGACGTGGCCGGAAGCTTTCCAGGTGAGCGGATGCATGAAAATGGCCGCATCAATGCCGACGATATTGTCGTTCAGCTGCGTCATGGCCTTCCACCAGGCCGCTTTCAGATTGTTTTTCAGCTCTACGCCGTTCTGGCCATAATCGTAAACGGCTTGTAAACCATCATATATTTCGGAAGAAGGGAACACGAAACCGTATTCCTTCGCATGCCCAACAATGTCTTGCAAAGAGGTAGCAGGTGCCTGGCTCATTCTATTCGTTTAAAAATCAATAAGAAAAAAACTATTAAATCCATCAAAATCATGAATTTGGCAAAATTAGGGATTTTGACGGCATTGCCTATCCCCTGCCGGGCGGAATTCCCCGCTTAATTTTCAGCAAACGCGCGTACGCCGTCGAACAGGGCTGTCCGCTAACGAACAGCATATGCCGCATCAACCTTCATAATCAGCTAATAATCAAGCAAAAACCGGTTGGCATATAAATTGAACCGTTCCATAGCACTGACTAACAAACCTGCTTCCCTATGCTATTCAACTACCTCAAAATATCGCTCAGGAACATCCGCAAGCAGCGACTGTTCAGCGGGCTTAATATCCTCGGGCTGGGGATCGGCATTGCGGCCGTCTGGCTGATGGTTCTTTACGTTGCCGACGAGCTCAGCTACGACCGCTTCCACGCCAAAGCCGACCGTATTTTCCGTGTCACGCAACAGGCACAATGGGCCACGGGCAGTTTCAAGCTCGCCCCTACTTCGGCGCCATTCGCACCTGCATTACAAAACGAATATCCGGAGATCGAAAAGACGGTTCGGATCAGCGTCGAGGGTGGCGGGAAGATCCGTTTCCAGGAAAAGCAGGTGGATGCTTACGACATTTATTTCACCGACCCATCCGTTTTCGATGTTTTCTCTTACCCTTTTCTCCACGGCAATCCGGCGACGGCGCTCATCGGTCCGCAGAAAATCGTGCTCACCAACACCCTCGCTACCAAGCTATTCGGCGATGCGTCGCGGGCAATGGGGCAGACCGTATTCTTTTCCAACAATTTTCCCAACACGGTTACAGGCGTAATTGAAGACACTCCGGTAAACTCACATCTGCATTTCAGCGCATTGCGCTCGCTGCCGCCCGACTACACCAGCGGCTGGCAGGCTGGCGACATTTACACTTATATTCTGCTCAAAGAAGGCGCCGACGCGGCCAAACTGGAAGCGAAATTCCCTGCCTTTTATGCCAAATACCTGCAAAAAGAGATTGGCGATGCGGATTACCACATGGATTTGCAGCCACTGACAGACATTCACCTGCATTCGCAGCTCGATTACGAGATCAGCCCGAATGGTAATATCAACACGGTTTACATTTTCTCTGCCATCCCCTTGCTCATCCTCGTCATCGCTTGCATCAATTATGTGAACCTCTACACCGCCCGTTCGCTCAAACGCATTCGCGAGGTGGGCGTGCGCAAGGCTATCGGTTCGCAGCGGTTCCAGCTCGTGGGCCAGTTCTTGACGGAGTCGTTTCTGATGACCCTGCTCGCCGGCCTGGCGGGATTTCTGCTCGCAAAAGCGGCCTTACCATTCTTCAACCAACTGGCCGAAAAAACGCTGACGCTGCATTACCGCAACGACGACCTCCTTACGCTGGGCATTGCGGCGGCATTCCTGCTGGTGATCGGACTGCTGAGCGGCATGTACCCGGCATTAATGCTATCGGGCTACCGGCCGGTGATGGCCTTGAAAGGGCAGCTGGGCAACCAGCCGGGCGGTGCGGGTTTCCGGCAGTCGCTGGTGGTGTTCCAGTTTGCGGCCACGGTGGTCATGATCGCGTGCGCGGGCATTGTGTACCGGCAAATCAGTTATGTGAATCACAAGGACCTTGGTTTTAACAAAAATCAAGTCCTCACATTTCATATTGATAAAAACGATGTGCGGACCCAGGTGGGCGCTTTGAAAGAAAAACTGGAACAAAATCCGGTAGTGGAAAGCGCCGCGGCGGCGAGTAACCCCATCGGCAACAACAGCATCGGCTCCACCGCATTGTTTGTAGAAACCAACACCGGCGAAATGCCCGCTACCACTCAAATGACGCAGCGTTTCATGGCCGACGCCGATTACCTGCGCACGATGGAGATCAAACTTTTGCAAGGCCGCGATTTCATTGCCAACTCATCCGCCGACCTGGCCGGCTCCGTGCTCGTGAATGAAGCATTGGTGAAAAAGCAAGGATGGCAAAGTCCCCTCGGCAAGCGCATGCGCTACCCTGCAGACGGGGAAGGGAAAGTGAAAGAGCTGACCGTTGTGGGTGTAACGAGCGACTTTCACACTTATTCGCTGCAACACAAAATTGAACCGCTGGTGATCCAGCTCGCGCCGCCTTCGGAGCAGGACAATGTATACGTCCGCATCAACGCCGCCAAAACCACCGAAGCGCTTGCGCACATTGGCCGGGTTTACAAGACATTCGACGCCGAAGCCCGCCCCGAATTCCAGTTCCTTGATGAGAATTTTGCCAAACAATACCAGTCGGAGCAGCGCCAGGGCAATATACTGCTGGCATTTGCGGTGCTTGCGATCGTTATCGCATGCCTGGGCTTGTTCGGACTCGCTGCATTTGCTGCGGAGGCCCGCACGAAAGAGATCGGCGTGCGCAAGGTGCTCGGTGCCAGTGTGCAGGATGTGGTGCTGATGCTGTCGCGGGATTTCGTAAAACCGGTGCTCGTCGCCATCGCAATCGGCACGCCCATCGCCGCCTACGCCATGCACAAATGGCTGCAAAATTTCGAATACCGCGAAACGCTATCCTGGTGGATATTCGCCCTGGCCGGGCTTATCGCCATCGCCATCGCGCTGCTCACGGTAAGCTCGCAGGCATTGAAATCAGCGCTGACTAATCCGGTGAAGGTGTTGAAGGCGGAGTAAGGGAGAAATGTTTAAAATAATTGAAGGAAAGCTGACAAGGCGATAATTTTCAGTTTGGGGAAGTCTAATGACTTAAAAACATCGAACCCTCTGTCGTTAGTTACCAGGTAATCACAATTGCAGCTGATAGCAAGGTCAGAAAATTTGTTGTCGTCGGGATCTGCTACAAGATTCCATCGAAACGCCGGTTCGGCATGTACTGTATTCGGCGCCAAACTCAGCTGGTAGAGTACCGTCTGTGCCGTCCTGATCGAGAAGGTCCGTGTCAGAATTTCTTCATATTCCAGCAAAATTTCATTGCTGACGTACCAATCAAATTTTTCAGCGTGAAATTCAAGATATAGCTGATAATACTTGCTCTGAGGAGGAATTGAAGCTCTTAAACAATTTGTATCGACAACAATTTTCATCTATCATTTAAAAAAGTTGTCATCGGTTAGCATTCTGTCGTAGTCGTCCTGCGTGTATTGCTTTTCGTTTTGAACCTTTTCCAATTCCTTTCTGAGCTCGGCATCAAAGTATGCCAGCAGTATCTTCCGCAATTCGTAGGTCTGCGCATCGCTGATTCCATGATTAAACATTCGCAAAATACTGATTTGCAAATCATTCAATTTCCCGTCCTCATTTAATTTAACCGCGGTATCCATCTCGATTCATCAATTTATGCAATTATAAAATTAGAAAATTTGTAACAAACACCACCACCTCCCGCTAACTCAACCTAACCGAAAACAAATCCTTCGAGCGCAGATACACCCATGTGACTACCACGAGTGTCAGCACGCCGCCGAGCATCACCGACGGCACGGTGCCGAAGGCCTTGGCCATCACGCCGGATTCGAAAGCGCCGAGTTCGTTGGAGGAGCTGACGAACATGCCGTTTACGGCGGCTACGCGGCCGCGCATTTCGTCGGGCGGGTAAATTTGCAGTATCGTTTGTCGGATGATGACGCTCACACTATCAAACACGCCCGTGGCAAAAAGAGCGCCGCACGAAAGCATGAAGTTGGTGGATGCGGCGAACACGAGCGTGAAGACACCGAAACCGGCCACGGCGACCAGCATATTGCGCCAGGCATTATGCGTCGGCGGGAAGTAGGCCATCGCAAACATCGTGAGCATGGAGCCGATGGACGGTGCCGCGCGGAGTAACCCGAGCCCCTCCGGCCCGACTTTCAGGATGTCTTCCGCAAAAATGGGCAGCAATGCAATTACCCCGCCGAAAAGCACGGAGAACAAATCCAGCGTCATGGCATACAATACAATGCGGGTTTTGAAAACGAATTTGAAACCCTCTTTCAGGCTCTCCATCATCGGCGTCACGATTTTTGGAAACTCAGGGCGCGTTTTGATCATGCCCAGCAATACCCAGCAAACGAGGAAATTGACGATCACGATCAGCAGCGTTTGCGTAAGCCCCAGGTAAGCATACATAAAACCCGCCGCGGCCGGACCGATAATGGCGCCCGCCTGTGAAAACGAACTGCTCCAAGTGGAGGAGTTATGGTAAATCGTCCGGGGCACGAGGAACGGTTTGAGCGAGCTCGCTGCCGGCGAGTAAAAGCCTTTGGCAAAACCTATTATTCCAAAAACACCATAAATAACAGCCAGATGCTGCCATTCCGCCAGCTTATTGTAAACGCCCGGTTGAAAAGCCGTGTACAGAATACCCGAACCCAGCAGGATCACCACCAGGCTGATATGCATGATGGAAATCTTGTTTTTCTGATCGGCCACGTAGCCTCCGAACAGCGACGTAACGATGAACGGGATCGCCTCGGCCAGGCCCACCAGCCCCAGCGCGAGCGGGTCGTGGGTGGTTTTATAAAGCTCATACCCGACAATGACCTCCTGAATGCGGATCGTGGCAGAAAAAAGAAAGGAATTGGATACAAAAAACCGGAAATCGGAATAGCGGAGTGCTACGTAAGGATCGTTGGAAGCTACTGTTTTCAAGTGAGTGTTATGGAGTTATAAAAAGCTAACATCCGGAATCTCCGATAATGTTCTGCTTTAACTGAAAATTAATTCGATTACCCGTTTATGTTCAACAAAACGCTGGTGGAATGCCATAACCAATCTTTTACATTTCGTTTACAATGTTTTACAGCGGCCATGCCAGGCGTGATAAGGCGCCCCGGTATTTTTGACGAGGTTCATTTTTCACCAAAATCATGCCTTTTATGAAATCCCAAACCATCCGCATCACAATGGCCGCAGTGCTGTTTTGCACATTGCAGGCGTCGGTCGCATTGCCGAACGCGGCCGATTCCAATACCGCAGCCGATTCCGCCAGAGCGGCCACGCCCGCCAAAATCGTTCCCGCTTCTCAAAAACCTGCCGTCAAAAAAGTCATTGACACCAAAAAGACGCAGCCGGTAACGCAGTACCAGTGGTTTTATCTTCCGAAAACCAAAAAGGACAATTGCTGAAATTCATTAAATTTGAGCATCTCTTCGCGGTTGTCTTATGAGGTATTTCGAGGTCATTTTCAGAAAAATCGCTCTTCTCACCGGCTTGTGCGCGGGGCTCTCCGGCATTGCCGTGGGCAACAGCGACGCAACGCGGTTTTCCGAAAATGTGAACCTGTCGCTCCGCCGGACGGCCGACATCCTGCTCCGGGCCAATGGCGACTCGCTCTCGCAGATCCCGCCGGTGAAGCAGACGGACGCCAATACGTTTTCCGTACAAATAGCGCGGCTATTCGACTACGACAAACTACCCGAAACCTTGCAGCGCTCACTCGAAGCCTACTACATCGACCGCCCTTACACCGTCACGCTGCTGGATTGCCAGACCGGCGAAATCAAGCTGGGTTACCAGCTTTTCGACCTGAAACAACCCGGCGGCGTGCCCTGCGGCGGCCGGTCACGGGAAGAAAGCTGCTACACGTTGCAAATCCGCTTCGAGCAGCTTGCTCCCAGGCCTGAGGCCGCCAATAACACTTGGCTGCTGCTCACCGCCGGCGGTGCATTGGCCGGGCTCGGATTCATCGCCTGGAACCGGACGAGAAACAAGAGGGAGCCGGAGAACCCTCCGCAAGAAGCGCCCGCCGGTTCCTCCCGGATTGCAATGGGCCGCTCGTGGCTCGATACGGCTAATCAGACGCTTTTCAACGGCGAAAGTATCCAAACGCTCACCTTCCGAGAAGCCAAGCTGCTTGCATTGTTTGCCAAAAACAGCAATCAGGTGCTGGAAAGGGATGTAATCCTGAAATCGGTTTGGGAGGATGAGGGCGTTACGGTCGGGCGCAGTGTGGACGTGTTCGTGTCACGCCTGCGCAAGTTGCTGGCGGCTGATCCGCATGTTAAAATCATCGCCATTCACGGCGTAGGCTACAAAATGGAAGTACATTCCTGACAAAATCCATGTTCAAGACCTTCTTTAAAATTGCAGTGCGGCAGCTCTGGCAGGGCAGGCTGTATGCGGTCATTAATGTAGCCGGGATGGCGGTGGCTACCGCTTGCGCGCTTATGGCCGGGCTTTACATTCACGACGAGCAAAGTTTCGATCGCTTTCATGCGACCAATCCGCATCTCTACCGCATCACCAGCACCTACCGCGACCACGGCCAGACCATCTCCACTGGCGGCACCGGGCAGGTGCAGGGACCGGCGTTTCAGGCACGTATGCCCGAGATTACGCATTATGCACGCGTGATGGGCGGCGACATTTACGGCGATGTACGGCACGGTCACGATGCATTCAAATTGCAGCTCCTCTTCGTCGATTCGTCGTTTTTTGATGTATTCTCATTCAAATTACTGCACGGGGACGCGCGCTCGGCATTGCGGAATGTCAACTCGGTGGTTATGTCGAAGCGCACGGCCCTGAAGTTTTTCAACCGCACGGACGTGGTGGGCCAGTTGCTGGAAATGGACGCCGACCCGTCGGCCATGCGACTTGGAAAGCCGCTGGTGGTTACCGGCGTAACGGAAGATCCGCCGACCAACTCCTCTATTCAGTTCGACGTACTCTTTCCGTTCGAATTCATGAAATTGTCGTTCGAGGATACGAGCTGGCTGAATGCCTACCTGGGCACGTTTATCGTCCTCCGTGCCGATGCGCGTGCAACGGAAGTGGTGCGAAAGTTCAATCGCATTGCCCACGCATTGTCCCAAACCCAGCGCAAAGACCAGCCTGAGGCATCGGCGATCACCTATGGCCTGCAAAAAATGACTGACATTCATTTGAATGGTCAGGCAATCCCTAACCAGAATATCGAATCGGGCATTGTGATGACGAGCAGGCCCATTTACTCCTACATCTTTATAGGTATGGCCGGCTTTATTCTGCTAATGGCGAGTATTAATTTCATCAACATACAAATCGCGTCGTCGATGAAGCGGGCGAAGGAAGTTGGGATTCGGAAGGCTACGGGAAGTGGAAGCGGCGCTATTATCGCGCAATTTCTTGGTGAATCGGCAATCGTCGTGGGCATAGCGATGGCGCTTGCATTGCTGATCATGATCCTCTTCCTGCCGGCATTTAATGAGCTGGCACAAAAGCATATACCCTTCCACCGCCTGTGGAGCCCCGGATTGCTTGGCTGGATCGCAGGCATATTTATTGTCGCTATTGCATTGGCGGCGCTTTACCCCGCCTGGCTAATCTCGCGACTGAACCCCATTGAAACACTTTATGCAAAAGCCCGGCTGGCGGGCAGCAATCCGGCTGGTAATGTGCTGATGGTGTTCCAGTTTGCCATGGCGGTGCTGCTGGGCATTGCCAGCGTCGTATTTTACACACAAATGGACTTTATCCGTTCCAAAAATCTTGGCTACAATCCCGACCGGATCGTCAAAATCGGGATTGGTGGCGCGCGTAACGTTCAGCAGATTTACGACCGTTTCAAACATGAACTGGCCGGTGATCCCGCATTCGGGCCGGTGTCGCTTTCGGGCGAATTCGGGCTTCGTGATGTAGTGGTGAAGGGGCAAAAAATTTTGACAAATGTGCGTACGGTAGATGCTGATTATCTGCCGATGTTGGAAATGAAGCTTCTTACAGGCCGCAACTTTTCACCCGCATTTGCTTCCGATGGGCAGTTTGGCGTGCTGGTAAATCAGGCGTTCGTCCGGAAAACCAGCATGACCGACCCGATCGGGCAAACACTAATGCCTGATGAGCGTTTCGGCGCGCAGGGGCTTACCATTATCGGCGTCGTGAGCGATTTCCATTTCAGCTCCCTCAAAGAACGCATCGGACCGCTGGTCATGCCCATGAGCGCACATCACGGAGGCGATGCATTATGGGTCAAAATAGCGCGCGGAGAGGAACATTTCGCGGTCCGGAAGCTCGAAAAAACGTTCAAAACCATTCTACCCAGCGCTGTTTTTGAATACACCTTCCTACACGACGCCAATACAAAGGCCTACGCGGCCGAACTGCGCTGGCAACGGATCATCAATGCCGCCACGATCGTTTCCGTTCTCATTTGCAGCCTGGGGCTATTCGGACTGGCACATCTGGCCATTGCCCAGCGCAGGCGCGAAACGGGCATCAGGATGGTGCTGGGTGCTACCGGTTTCGATATTGCCATTGTTTTTTCCCGCAATTTCATCAGGACCATAACAGTCGCCATTGCGCTGGCGTCGGTTGCGGGCCATTATCTGATGCACTCCTGGCTCGGCCAGTTCGCCTATCATGCGGGAATGTCGTGGTGGATGTACGCGGCGCCGGGTATGGCGGCGCTCGGGCTGGCGCTGGTGACGGTATTCGCGCAGGCCATGCGCGCGTCGGCCGCCGATCCGGTCCGCGTTCTGCGGTCGGAATAGGTGGATTTCTGCACCGGCGAACGTCCGTCCGTACCGCGTCCGAATGCGTACACATTTTGTACGGTATCGGACGCGAGGCAGGCAGGTTTAATTCAAAATTAACTGACAGTCAATTCTTTACACTTTTGGCAAGCCTTTTTAAAATAGGACTGGCATAAGAGACGCGGATGTACGCATTTGTTTTTAGGACATGTTGTCCGTTATTACATACCAAATCTCAAACTCCAACTTTTTATGATCCAGTTAGAAAAGATATCCAAATATTACCCGGCAGGTTTTGGCAAAACCTATGTATTGCGCCACATTGATTTGAACATTAAAGAAGGTGAGTTTGTGTCGATAATGGGCCCGTCCGGCTCCGGCAAATCCACCCTCCTGCATATTCTCGGCTTACTCGAAGAGCCGTCCGAAGGCGAATACCTTTTCCTCGACGAGCCGGTCCAGAAGCTCTCCGAAAAGAAACGCACCGAATTGCACCGTCACCACATCGGTTTCGTGTTCCAGGCCTACCACCTGATCGACGAGCTGACGGTTTATGAAAACATCGAAACACCGCTTTTGTACAAAGGCACGTCGTCCTCCGAACGCAAAAGTCGCGTGGCCGAGCTGCTCGACCGCTTCAATATGGTTGCCAAAAAAGACCTTTTCCCGCACCAGCTTTCGGGTGGCCAGCAGCAGCTGGTGGGTGTTGCCCGGGCAATCGTGCACAACCCGAAAGTGATTTTCGCCGACGAACCGACCGGAAATCTCCATTCGGAACAGGCGATCGAGATTATGGAATTATTTCAAAAACTTAACCAGGAAGACAAAGTCACCATCGTCCAGGTAACCCATTCCGAAACGAACGCGGGCTACGGCAACCGGATCGTCCGGTTGAAGGACGGCTGGCTGGCGTGACCTGAATCAATCTATTAGCCATGAAACGCATTATTTTACTTTTCTGCCTCCTGCCTCTCCTCGGGCAGGCCCAGACCAGACTGAGCCTCGCCGAATGCGTGGACCTGCTGGCCAAAAACAACCTCATTTACCAGCAGGGCACATTGCAGGCGGAAGCGGCGCAGGCGCAGCTACGGCAGACAAAGTCACAAATTCTTCCCCAAATCTATATTTCGGCCAACCAGAGTCTTAACCTCGGCCGGAGCATTGACCAGTACACCAACGAGTATATCGACCAGCTTTATACCTATAACTCGGTGAGTACGGGATTCCAGTTACCCGTTTACCAGGCCGGGCGACTTGCAAACCAGGCACGCCAGGGGACACTGCTCAAAGAGTCGGCGATGGAAAACCGCATTGCCGTGCTGAATGCGCAAACGATCCTGCTCATGCAAGGCTACGTGAATGTACTGGCAACCAAGGCATTGCTCGAAGCAGCCGACCAGCAATTGGCTTCGTCGCAGCAGCAGGTGGACAAGGTACAGAGGCAGGTAGACGCCGGGACCGCCGGTAACAACCTTCTTGCGGAGATTAAAGCTCAGCTTTCCAATGACAAATTTTTGCAGGTAACGGCATTGAGCAATTACCGTACGGCGCGGCTCGCATTGTTCCAGCGGATGAACATCACGCCCGACGACCAGGTAGAGTTCGAACCGCTGCTGCCGAAGGAGAACATTACGCCCGCTGCGGCGGATGCCACGGAATTGTATGATCATGCTTCGAAAGCATTCCCGGAAATACGCAGCGCCGAACTGAACCGCGAGAGTTTTAAGTACCTGGTGAAGTCGATTAAGGCATTGAACTATCCGTCGCTGGACCTGAACACCAATGTGCGTGCGTTTTACGCTTCCACCAACAAGAACCTTGATTATTTCAACCAGTTGAATGCGACGCGGAATGGTTCTATCACGCTCGGCCTAAACATCCCGATCATGGGCCGCTGGGTAACCCGGCCGCGTGTGGAACTGGCGAAAGTCCAGGAGCGCCAGGCCCAGAATACCCTCGACATCGCCAACCAGCAACTCCGCCAGGCGATCGAAGCCGCCGTGCTCAGCCTGAACACCATGGCCGACAAATACGCGGCGGCCGAAGGGCAGGTAGAATCACTGGGAGCGGCATTTGCGGTGGTCGAGAGCAAGTTCAACGCCGGTGTCTCGAGTATTTTCGAATACACACTCTCGAAGGCCAAGCTGGCACAAGCCCAGGGCACCGCCATTCAGGCGAAATATGACTATCTGATGCAACAAAGACTGTTACAATATTACCGCCAGGGCAACTGGCAGGGGATTTTTTAGGCTGTAAGCAGTAGGCGATAGGCTATAAGCTTTATGCAGGAAGACATTAATCGGGTTCAGCTTATGGCCTAAGGCTTAGCTTAAAGCCCTAATGACTGTTAGGTTAAATTTGGTATCGGTAATTCTTAGAAGCAGCCAGGCGCATTGGCTGCTTCTTTTTTTGTTAAATAAATTTAAATGATTAGGTGGTTACATTAAGGAATGTATATTGGTAACCAAATTTAAAAATGAATGACCATGAAAAAACTTTTTCTATTGTTACTGCCAGCCCTCGCGTTGGGCGCAGGAAGCGCGCATGCGCAGTTGCAAAAAGGGATGAAGTACTGGGGAGCGACGGTTAATTTTTCCGGCGAGTTTTCCAGGGATGAAGTTCCGGCATACGATAATGAGGTCAATAAAACTTCCCGCCCGGCCATTTCTCCTGAGGCGCAGCTGGGATGGTTCGTGTCCGACAAAGTCATGCTGGGTGTTGGATTAAGGTATGGTTTGACTTATCAAAAGACCGCTATCAAATCCTCCGACTTCGAGTCGCGCTCGTTGAGCCAGAACCTCCAATTGTTACCTTTCATTCGCCGGTATTTCAGTATGAACGACCGATGGGCGATATTCATCCACGGCGAATTAGGGCCGAATTATTCCTGGTCGAAGGTGATAAATAAGAGTATAGATACCGACAAAAACGACTATTGGCAGTATGGGCTCACTGTTAAGCCAGGAGTGGTTTACACTTTTCCGAACAAAAAATGGTCGGTGGAGGCCTACACCAACTTTCTCTCCCTCGGCTTCAACTATTTCCCATTCCCCAGGGACAACGGCAGGGAAATTACGGTTTCATCTGGCCTGAATACAAACTTCCCGTCTTACTTCTCCCTCCGCATTGCACGCTATATCCAACCTAAAAACTAATCGGCCATGAAAAACCTTACGACCAAAATTTTAATCGTCGCATCAATAATGGTTCATTCGATGGCGCAGGCGCAATTCCGGGAGGGCGAATCATTCGTGAGCGGCTCGTTCTACCTGAATGCTTACGACTCCAAAGCGAAGAACTTCGATAGCCATAACAAACGGTACTCTCACAATATAAATGTATCAGTGGGAAAGTTTAAAAGCAGCACATTTGCCACGGGCTGGGGCTTTAACCACGGACTTGTCCATCAAAAACTCAGGAATTTCAACGTCGATCCGAAGCCGATCCAATCACTCAGTTTTGGTGTAAACCGGTTCTGGGAATTTTACAAACCTTTGAACGACAAGTTCGCATTGTATGCGCGTCCGTCCGCTGGGGTGACTTATGCGGTGAAAAACGAGGTCGAATTCAATAACAATGTAATCGTAAGAGAGCTGCACGGAAACGTATTTTCGCTGGACCTGGGAGTGAGCGCCGGGATCGCGTGGCGCGTTGCACCCAAATGGGCCATTTACGGAAGCTTTGCCTTCCTAAGCCCCATTAACGTTTCGTATGGATTCGGGTATTCAAAGCAAACCGCCAATCCTCTTCCGGACGGACAATATGCAAAGAGCGATTCGCGCGCGCTCAGCTACCGGTTCGCGCCGGACCTGTCGTCCGGTTCGATCGGGCTGGGATTCCGGTACTTTTATGGCATGAAATAATTGAAGATAATCGCTTAAAACACATTAAAAACCCCGTGGATATGGCTTTTAAGGCCATATCCACTTTTTATTTATAATGAAAAAACATTTTTTAGTTGTCCTTTTCGCGGCATTCAGCGCCTGCCATAAACCCCAGACAACCAACCTTGCCGCGCCGTGGGAGCCGGACTATGATGTTACCCGTTCGGAAAATGCGATCAAGGAATTCGAGAAAAAAGACGCCGCACAAATGCCTGCACCGGGCGGAATAGTTTTCACAGGTAGCTCTTCATTTACCAAATGGCAGGGTGCCGCGCAAGATCTTGCGCCGCTGCCGATCATCAACCGCGGCTTCGGCGGCTCTACATTACCCGAAGTGATCCATTATTCGGATCGCACGATTTCCAAATACAAGCCGAAAACGGTCGTGATCTATTGCGAAAACGATATGTTCGGTAAAAAACCAAAATCGCCCGAGCAGGTGCGCGACGCGTATGTGACGCTCGTAAAAAAGCTCCGCGCGCAACAGCCGGACGTGCAGCTTTACGGCGTGTCGTTGAAACCCTCGCCGTCGCGGTGGGCGAAGCGGGAGGATGTGATCAAGGCCAACAAACTGATCCAGGATTATATTAGAAAAGATAAGAACCACCATTACATCGACGTGTGGCCGGTGATGCTCAAAGACGGCCGCCCGGACGGCGCTATCTTCGTGAGCGACAGCCTGCATATGAACGAGGAAGGTTACAAAAGATGGACGAAAGTGTTCCGCCCGATACTGGAAAAATCAGTCTGAAAGTATCCTGCACTTTACGGTTTTTCGGAAAGATTTTAAAAGAACAGATAAGGGTATTGGTTTTAACGTAAAGTCACTATATTGACCGAAAAAATACATTTCCGGGTAAAAAAGTGATATTCCACTAATGAAAGTAACAGCGGTTTTTGATATTGGCAGGACCAATAAGAAGTATGTACTTTTCAACGAAAAGTATGACATCGTTCACGAGTTTTCAGAATCCCTCCCCGAAACAGTTGACGAAGACGGCTTTCCTACCGAAGATTGTGAATTGTTGACGAAATGGGTGCAGGACCGCTGGGCCGAACTGCTGGCGAACCCGGAATTCGACATCAAGGCCGTGAACGTAGCCGGTTACGGGGCGAGCCTCGTGCATCTCGACGCCGCGAACCGCCCGCTTACCCCGCTGTATTCGTACCTCAAA
Source organism: Dyadobacter fermentans DSM 18053 (assembly GCF_000023125.1). Lineage (NCBI taxonomy): Bacteria > Pseudomonadati > Bacteroidota > Cytophagia > Cytophagales > Spirosomataceae > Dyadobacter > Dyadobacter fermentans. The sequence continues at coordinate 5,916,927 of NC_013037.1, read as the reverse complement.
CCGTTCCCGGAAGAACTTTTGAAGCAATTTTACAGCACCTACGGCGACCCTACGCGTATTTCCCTGCAAACCGGCTCACCGGCGATGGGTATGCTCAACTCGGGCATGCAGCTGTACTGGCTCAAACACACCAAACCGGAGATTTATAGCCAGATCGCCACCACTTTGCATTTACCGCAATACATATTATACCTGCTCACCGGCCGCAAAGTGAGCGATTACACCTCGCTGGGCTGCCACACCGCATTGTGGAGCTTCGAAATGTGGGATTACCACGAGTGGGTGAAGCAGGAAGGCATCCATAAGAAACTTGCGCCCGTGCTGGCGTCGTCGTCGTTCATTTACCGGCATGGCGACAAGGGCATTCAGTCGGGCTTCGGGCTGCACGACAGCTCCTCGGCGCTGATCCCTTACCGCATGGCTGTTAAAAAGCCGTTCGTATTGCTTTCGACGGGAACCTGGTGTATCAATTTCAATTCGTTTGCATCTAAACCACTGACTTCCTATCAGTTGGAACGCGATTGCATGAATTACCTTACGCCGGAAGGCAGCGGTGTTACCGCTTCACGCCTCTTCATGGGTCGTGAGCATGATTACCAGGTGGCTCGCATTGTAGAATATTTCAAAGTAGCCCCTGATTTCTACAAAAATGTAGCTTTCGACGAAGCAATCCTGCAACAGGACACACCGAAATTCTACACTGCCTGCATGACCGGCAATGGGCCTTTCCCCGAACCGAACACCCAGGAATGGCAGATCAGCGCATTTTCTTCGGCTGAGGCGGCTTACCACCATTTGCTGAAAGGCCTCACCGAACTGCTTTTCGTATCGCTGGACCTGGTGAATATCAAGGATGTACATGCCATTTACGTCGATGGCGGATTTGCCCGCAACGAAATATTCACAAAACTCCTGGCAAGGCACTATCCGAACCATAAAGTATACGTGTCGGACTTGCCTTACGCGACTTCACTCGGCGCCGCATTGCACGTGACACGCCCGCAGACCTACGAGTTCGCTGGTGAAATCCGTGAAATAAAACCTTGATGATCAACTGATCCGACTCCAGTTGGTTTCTTCCTTACGCAGATTTTCCAAATGGCTGCGAATGGGTTGGTGAACCGGCTGGAGCAGATCGGGATCGGTGGTGAGAATTTCCTCTGCCGATGCCCGTGCCGCCTTCAGAATCTCGCCGTCCTGGGCGAGGTTGGCTACCAATAAATCCACCAGACCGCTTTGCTGCGTTCCCGAAATATCCCCGGGACCGCGCAGCTGCAAGTCTACTTCCGCTATTTCAAAACCGTCGTTGGTGCGGCACATGGTTTCGATGCGCAGCTTGGTATCCTTGCTCAGCTTGTAGTCTGTCATCAAAATGCAATACGATTGCTCCGCGCCTCGCCCTACCCTGCCGCGCAGCTGGTGCAGCTGTGATAATCCGAAGCGCTCCGCATTCTCGATCACCATCACCGACGCATTCGGCACATTCACGCCCACTTCGATCACCGTCGTCGCGACCATGATTTTCGTTTCGCCGCGCACGAAGCGGCCCATTTCGAAGTCTTTGTCCTGCGACCGCATTTTGCCGTGCACGATACTCAGCGGCACGCCTGGGAATGCCCGCGCCACGCTTTCATAACCATCCATCAGGTCTTTGAGATCCATTTTCTCCGATTCTTCGATCAGCGGATACACCATGTAAACCTGCCTGCCCTTGGCGATTTCTTCTTTCAGAAAGCCAAAGACCTGCAAACGGTTTTTATCAAAGCGATGGACCGTTTTAATGGGCTTGCGTCCGGCAGGAAGCTCGTTGATCGCCGAAATATCGAGATCGCCGTAGAGCGTCATCGCGAGCGTCCGGGGAATGGGCGTGGCCGTCATCACGAGCATGTGGGGATTAATGCGTTTGTTTTTAGCCCAAAGCTTGGCCCGCTGCGCGACCCCGAACCGGTGTTGTTCGTCGATAATGCACAGGCCGAGGTTTTTGAACTGCACCGCGTCCTCGATCAATGCGTGCGTGCCAACGATGATGTGCAAAGTGCCATTCAGCAGCTCGCGGTGGATTACCTCGCGCTCCTTTTTCTTGGTGGAGCCCGTCAGCTTCGCGATGTTCACGCCCAGCAGGTCGGCAAACTTTTTGAGGCCCTGGTAATGCTGGTCGGTGAGGATTTCGGTGGGTGCCATGAGGCAGGCCTGCGCATCGTTATCCAATGCAAAGAGCATGGTAATGAACGCCACAATGGTTTTTCCGGAGCCCACATCGCCTTGCAGGAGGCGGTTCATTTGCTTACCTGTTTTGAGGTCTTCGTGGATCTCATGCAGCACGCGGATCTGCGCGCCGGTGAGTTTAAATGGCAAATGCTGTTCGTAAAATTCCTTCACGAGCAGGGTTTTATCGAATATCAGTCCCGGGTACTCCGTCTTATGGAGCAGCTTGTTTTTGATTAACCGGAACTGGTTGTAAAAAAGCTCTTCGAATTTCAGCCGTCGCTGCGCCTGGTGCAGTGTTCGGTTATCCTGCGGCAAGTGGAAATGCCACAATGCCTGCGCTTTGGACACGAGCCGGTATTTCTCGACGAGCGGCGCGGGGAGCGTTTCGCGGATGTGCGTATGCGCGATTTCCAGCAGGTTACGCATCATTTTGCTCAGCGCCTTGCTGTCCAGAAACTTCTTGCGCAGCTTTTCGGTAAGCGGGTAAATGGGTTGCCAATAGCCCGCCGACGCGTTTTCCGGCGTCAGCACTTCTATTTCTGGATGGGTAATGCTCCATTTCCCGCCGTACAGCACGGGCGTTCCGTAAACGATATATTCCCCGCCGCGTCTCAGCCACTTTTCATACCACGAAATGCTCTGGAACCAAACCAAATCGAGAAAGCCCGTCCCGTCCTGGAATGTACCGACCAGCCGCTTTTTGCTTCCCTCCCCAATCACGGAAAATTCCCGCAAACGGCCTTTCACCTGGGCGGCGGTCATTTGTTCGTTCAGGTCGCTGAGCTTGTGGAACACGCTACGGTCTTCGTGCCGGAAAGGATAATGCTGGATAAGGTCGCCGAAGGTAAAAATACTCAGTTCCTGATTGAGCAAGGCAGCTTTTTGCGGCCCCACGCCTTTCAGGAATTCGATCTTGGTGTCGAAAAAACGGGTTCTAACGGATGGGTTTGTTGCAGAAGTCATTATTCAAATATAAACTGAAATCCCCAAAAACCCGGTTTGCAGGGTGCAAATGTTAATCTCTGTTAACGGAGTAGCTATTCTTCCGTTTTTGGCTACAACCCGCTTGATTCACAACTTGCTAATGCTTTACTTGCTGCTTCGTATTTCTCAAACCACCAAACCATTACCAAAATCTACACGACTTATGAAAACCACCTTGTTATCGCTTTTCCTGACCTTGATTGCATTCACCTGGGCCTCCGCGCAAAGCCCGCACGTGACTGCCGACGGCAAGAACCTGAGCGTCCGTTACGGCCAGCCATCTAAGAAAGGACGCGTGCTCTTCGGCAAGCAGGGCAGCGGCAGTCTCGAACCTTACGGCAAGCCATGGCGCATCGGCGCGGACAGCGCAACGACGATCACTTTCAAGAAAGACGTTACATTCGGCGGAAAGGCTGTTAAAGCGGGTACTTACACGATGTTCGCTACGCCTAACGAAAAAGAGTGGACCATCATCCTGAACAGCCAGCTCGGCCAGTGGGGCGCTTACAAATACGACCAATACAAAAGCAAAGACGTAGCGCAAATCACCGTTCCCAACAAAACTTACCCGAACTCGGAAGAAAAACTGACTTTCACCGTCAAAGACAACTCCCTGGACTTCCAATGGGATAAAGTCGGCTTCTCCGTGCCTGTGAAGTAACAAAATGAATTTACCGTAAAAAGGGACGGGGTGCTACCAAAAATAGCACCCCGTCCCTTTTACCTTCCTCCATCCTCCCTAGCTATAAATTCTGCTTAATCATATTCTCCAAAACCTGCAAATGCTCCGTAAATGCCTTGTGGCCGTCTTCGGTGGCTTTGTAGGTCGTCAGCGGTTTGCGACCGTTGAATTGTTTCTGGAATTCAATGTATTTGATTTCTTCCAATGCCTTCAAATGCGAGGCCAGGTTGCCGTCGGTGAGTTGCAGCAGCTCTTTCAATTCGTTAAAACTGAGGGAATCGTTTACCACGAGCACGGACATGAGCCCGAGCCTGATCTTGCTTTCGAATACCTTATTAAACTTTTCTAACCACTCCATTATTGGTTCCCTGTTACGAGGACGTCGAGTGCCTGGCGCCTTACGCCGGGCGTTGATTTATGGGTCGCCCCGCTATTGATTGGCTTCCAAAAACAGCATTGCGTCGCGGTTACGGAGCCACACAGCCTGGTCGCGTTGGTTGTTGGCCGCCATGGTGAATGCCGAGCCGACCAGACCCGTTCCTACCGATACCCAGAAAAACGTTTTCAGATTGTCGCGTTTGCCCGAAAGCAACGAAACGATTGACCCTGCCGAGCCGGCCAGCGAAATAACCAGGCCGATGCTGCGTGTGTTTCTGGATTTCAGGTAAAGGCCGAGCCCTTCCGGTGACACCATAAATTCGTTCCGCAAAGCCTTCTGCCCCGTGTAAAGGACATTGTTTTTGACAAAACTATTCCCATTTCTCAAATAAATGGTTTCCTTATCATACCATTTTCTCGCTTTTGCCACCGTGCTGTCCGAAGGAATACGCACCTGCGCCTGGCAAACCGAGCCGGCGATCAATAGCAGCGTCACCACGGCAAGTCCGGATTTTCCGCCGGGCATATTCCCGCCAGGATGCTGCCCGCCCGGCAGCTGGCCGCCCGGCAGCTTCTCCCTTTCGTAGCGGTTATACATGGTGAGGCCGTAAACGATATGCAACAGACCAAACCCGATTGCCCAGAATATCAGCGAATAGCCGGTCAAAAACAGCGCTACGCAACCGATTCCGATTTCGGAAATACCCATGTAAAACACTTCCGGGTAAGTAAAGCGGCTTGCATTCACGAGCGCCAGACCGTAGAAAAGCAGCGTTACGGGGAAAACCAGCCAGATAAAGCCGTAATGCAGCATTGCCAATGCAAACACACCGCCCGTTACGAGCGGTATCAGCATGGCTACGAGCAGCCGCTTCGAGCTGCCGTTCCAAACGGTCAGGCCTTTTTTGCGTCCCCTGCGCACCGTGAGGAGAATGCCTATCGCGAGCGACGATACCAGCACGCAAATGCCGTCGACGAGCAAGAAACCGATCACATCCTGCCGCGATTCCCCCTGATAGCTTCCCAGAGGCACCAGAATATCTACCAGCCAGTCCGTTTTGAAGCGGATGTAGGCCGCTCCGGCTCCGATAAGCGCAAAAATACCGGCAAAGACGCCGCTTAACCCGCTAAGTGAAAGAAATTTGGACGACCGCTCCATCAGGTTGCGGATCTCGTTCAAAGTATGCAAAGAATCCTGATTCGGGCTCATAAATGTATCACAATGTAAAGTAGCAGTCAGAGATTGTCAGAAATAGTCGGGCGTGTCCACTGATGTTGAATGCAGTCAGAAATGGTCACGCGTGGTCAAGAATTATCGGATGTGGTCAGACATAGCGGCTTCGGTGTTAAAACAGCAATGCGATTTTTGGGATAAATACGATCCCTCCCACTATTACCGCCGAAATGGCCAGCAGCAGCACCCCGGCGGCCGCTGTATCCTTCACCACTTTGATGACCGGATGGTAATCGGCCGACACGAGATCGGCCAGTTTTTCGATGGCCGTATTGAAGGCCTCGGCCGCCCAGACGAGCCCGATCTGGATCACTATAATGCACCATTCGGTAGCTGAGAGATCAAAAAATACGCCTGCTATGGCTACCACCACGCAGGCGATGAGGTGAATGCGGGCATTGTTTTCGTAGCGGAACAGGCTGTAAATGCCCGCCCCTGCGTAACGGAAGCTTCGGACGGCTTTAAGAATATCGATGGGTCCGTTCATGTTGTTTCAGTTCGGCAAAAATATGGAACGCAAAGTACAACAACATGAGCACGAACGAAAACGTAATGGTGTGTTTGATCGCCAGCGGGTCGTGCAGGCTGCGGTAAATGCCTTTGGCGAGCGCGCCGGGCTGCGTGATAATGTCCCAGCTGTTCCAGCGTCCGTAGCGTCCCAGAAATATCCCGAATCCGCTCAGGATCATCGAGTTCAGGATCGCGAACCATGCCAGGCGCTCGTTCCAGCGGTGGGCGATGATCCGGTGCACGATGCGGATGCTGTATAGGCCGGTCATAAATCCCGCGAGTGAGAATGTAAAAATCATCAATGCGTCGTACCAGATCATATTTTCGGGCACACCGCGCAAATGTTTCAGGTCGGTAATGATATAAGGCGCATTAGGGAAAAATAGCAACCATACCGTCAGGTAAATCATCAAGATACCGAACGGCGCAGGCCGGCGCTTCTCCATTTCCCAAACCCATTTGATAAACAGCAGCGGCACCCAGGCCAGAAAGAGGTTCCAGGCAAGAAAAACGAAATGCCAGCTTTCCAGGAGAATCCTGACTGACAATAATGCCATTGCAGCGGCAGAAACAAATGCAAGGAGCGCAACTTTCAAATTGCCTTCCAGATAGTTGACCAGGTTTCTCAGCATTGTCTAATTGTTTTAAAGTACTTTGAAATGCAAAGTTAATGTAAAACAAACGGAAACTGCAAGCAAGTCTGCTGCATTTAAAATCAAAAGGTTACATAAGGAATGCGTCCGCGGTCGAAACGGCTACTTCTTGCTGTTGGCGATGAATGCCTTCATCATGGCCCATTCACGACCGGCAGTTTTGGCTTTAAACGTTTCCAGACAGCCGCGGTCTTGCAGGGTAATGTAGCAGGTTTTGCCATTCTTGCCCCCGAAACAGATGTTGGAAACCTTCTTGCCTATTGTTTGAATGGTCTGGATCACTTTTCCTTCGGGCGAAAGTACGGCCACTTCGCCCTTGCCGTGCCGGGTGATGTAGAGGTTACCGGCCACATCGCAGCGCATGCCGTCCATGCCGCCGTCCTCGAAATGATGCAGCAGTTTCTTGTTGGACAATGTACCGTCCGGCGCAAGATCGAACGCCCACACATTGCGCTGCACGCTTTCGTTGACGTACAACTTCTTCTCGTCGGGGCTGACGTCGATGCCATTGGTAGTTCCCATGTTTCCAACGGCGAGGCTCACTTTTCCTTCGGGGGTAATGTGCCATATTTGCCCGGTTCCCTCCTTCCAGTTCGGGTCGGATGCGAAAATATGGCCGGAGGCGGTTACGGCCAGGTCGTTGGGCTGGTTCATCTTCGGCTCGTTGGCGAACACCGAAACGTCCTTCGTAACCATGTCCACTTTCAGGATATTGTGCCCCGTGAAGTCGGCGACATAGAAAGTGTTTTTATCCACAAACCGGATCCCGTTGCCCGTGCTGCCTTTGGGCAGAGTCACGAAAAAGCTGGCATTGCCTTTCTTGCTGAGCTGCGCTATCGTGCCATCGCGCGCGAAGTTGACGGCGTACACATTGCCGTCTTCGTCCACGGCGGGGCCTTCGCAATTGCTCGTAAATTCCCCTTCGTTCGAAAATTTCTTACTTTTTGTCTGTGCCTGCCCGATTCCCGGTGCTAACAACGTGATGGAGAGGAGGATAGGTAAAAATCTGGTCATAGGGCAATTTCATCAAAAAATCACTGGTTTTTCCACTTGATGGCGCAGCCCACGGGTTTGGTGAGCGTTGTCACGACCGGCTTCCCGCCGGCCAGGTTGGTCACGGCCTCGTCCACATAAAACTTGGTGACGCCGGAAGCATCCTGCGGGTTGTCGTCGATCATGCCCACGTACCGCACGGCAAACTGCGCACCGTTTTTCTGCAACACAAATGCCTGCGGCGTGCGCGCGGCCCCGAATGCCCGGGCTACCTGCTGTGCGTCGTCGACAAGATAAGGATAACCGTAATTTTTGGCAGCAGCCCGCTCCTTCATTTTTTCAAATGTATCGTCCTGGTGCGTTCCCGGATCGCTCGGGTTGATGGCGATCACCGGAAAGCCCTGGCCTGCGAATTTGTTGTTCAGAGCAATGATCCTGTCCTCGTAGGCCTTCGCGAACGGGCAATGGTTACTGGTAAAAACGACGATTACACCTTTGGAACTGGCAAAATCCGAGAGCGACACCATATTTCCGTTGGTGTTTTTCAAACGGAAATTAGACACCGCATCGCCTACCTGATAACCTCTCTGGGATTGCCTGCTCGCTCCCCGCTCGCCATCTTCCGCCGAGGCCGGGCCCGCCAGCAACGACAGGCATAAAATCATCGAAACCCACAGACTGATTCTTATTTTCATGTTTTCCAAATCTACTGTCTCTTAGACCCCAATATCAGGGAAAAGTAAAAGCGCCACCCGTTAAATTTTGTTAAGGAGCCACATTACGCTCCATGTCTAAACGCGCCTGCCCCCGCGGATCATATAAAGGTAGCTTTTTGAGCATTTATAACCATTTCGGATGCCGATAAATCTGCCGGCGGGATGCTTGTGGAAAAGACAACTGAATGTCCTTTTACCCTGAAATGCATGCGGCCCGATCGCGAGATATCAAAAAAAGACGAATAATCCTCCTAATGCATTGTGATTCTGCCACCCTATACTTATCTTTGCACCTCAAATTTTGAATCCAGTTTAATATAATTATTAACATGTACGCAATCGTAGAAATCGCAGGTCAGCAATTTAAAGTTGAAAAGGGTCGCGAAATCTTCACGCATAGGCTTGAAGGTGACGTGAACGCTGCACTTGTATTTGACAAAGTCCTACTCGTTGACAACGGAGGCACAGTACAGGTAGGTCTTCCGACAGTAGCAGGCGCTTCTGTAAAAGCAACTGTTCTCGAACACCTGAAAGGTGAAAAAGTGATCGTTTTCAAAAAGAAACGCCGCAAAGGATACCGTGTTAAAAACGGTCACCGTCAGTATCTGACCAAAATCAGCATCGACGAAATCGTTGCCTAATGATTGGGCGGAAGCCTGAAACAGTTCAAAACAGGAAATTACAATTTAAGTATAAGATATCATGGCACATAAGAAAGGTGTAGGTAGCTCGAAAAACGGACGTGAGTCGGAAAGCAAACGTCTTGGTGTAAAATTATTCGGTGGCCAGTTGGCAAAAGCAGGTAACATCCTGGTTCGTCAGCGTGGAACCAAGCACAACCCAGGTAAAAACGTAGGTATCGGCCGCGACCACACATTGTTCGCATTGGTTGATGGTAACGTGGTGTTCCGTAAGACCCGTGAAAACAGATCTTACGTTCACATCGAACCGATCGCGGTTGAAGCTGCTGCGGAAGCATAAGCCAACGCAACGACATTACTTCCGGAAGTCCGCTTCCCGAATGAAGTTAAAAGAGACCCGTCAGGCATTTGTTTGACGGGTTTTTTATTGGTTAATACGCCTGTCGCCAAACCAAAAGCACCCGTTCCGTGTTCTCTAAACCGGAAAGTTGTTTTATACCCTATCAATATCGACCATCCAATGCTGTCACGACCCGTTTTTGTATATACCGAATTGAGCCCCAACCCCAACTCCATGAAATTCGTACTGAATTTCGAGCTGGTGCCCGATGGGCTTTCGTTTGACTATCCTTCGCTCGAAGCTGCGCTGGAAGAAGGCAAGGCGTCGCCGCTTGCGGCCGACCTGTTCCAGTTTCCGCACGTGAAGCGCGTATTCATCGCGAGCAACTTCATTACCATCACCAAAGGCGACGACATTGCCTGGGAAGAAGTCTTGCGCGACACGAAGCAGTTCATCAAGATCTATTTTGAAGAAAATCATCCGGTATTCGAGCAAAAGACGATCGATACCAACACGCTGATCGTCGATGCACGCGATTCCGACACGGTGCAGAAAATCAAGGCTGCATTGGATCAATATGTGCGCCCGGCGGTTGAATCGGACGGTGGCGCGATCAACTTCCACTCGTTCGACGAAGGTTCGGGCGTGGTGAAAGTGCTTTTGCAAGGCTCTTGCAGCGGCTGCCCGTCGTCGACACTTACATTGAAAGCCGGTATCGAAAACCTGCTCACGCGCATGGTGCCGGACGTGAAAGAAGTAGTAGCCGAAGGCGTTTAATGCCTCAAACATATCCATCTAAAACCCTGTCGCAGCGCGGCAGGGTTTCTTTTTTTGCCGTGTTTTGTTAGTTTCGGCGCATGAACCCACCGCTGGACGCATTTATAGACCGCATTCGGGCATTGCAATCGACCGGCAATGCATTGTTCCCCAAAGGCATTTTCCCGGCGCAGCGGTCCAACTCCATGCTGGGTTACCGCCGCCCCGACACCACAATGTTCTTTTCGGCCATTTCGGCATTCACACTGCAATGCATTCGCGCGTTTTGCAGCGCGGAAAGTCAAGCTAAAATCGACGAAATCCACAACGCGGTAACCGCCAACTATCCCGATTTCCAGAACAAGGACGGCCTGAAAACCTACAACTTCTGGAAAACCAAACCTTCGCGCCACTTTCCGAACGGTAAGTGGTTCCGGCGCTTCGAACACTTCCGCATTCCGGACGATATCGACGACACGGCATTTGCCTATCTCACCACCCGGCCCTCGCAGGAGGAGTTGTTTTGGCTAAAAGATAAACTCACGCTGCACGCCAATGGCGCCAAACTGTGGATCAGGAACACCTATCCCGAGTACAAACGGCTGCCGGCGTACTCGACGTGGTTTGGCAAGAATATGTATGTCGAATTTGATGTGAGCGTGCTCACCAATATGCTGTATTGCATTTTGCACTACAAATTACCGCTGAATGTGCACGACGAGGCGAGCTTGGAATACATCCGTTCGGTCATTGAAACGCGACGGTACATTACTGCCCCATTTCGATGCGCACACCAATATCCGCGCACGCCGCTGATCATTTACCACGTGTCCAGGCTCGTAGCGGCCTTCGATCCGCCCGCATTACAGCCCATCCGCAAGCAGCTGATCCTCGATACCGAAAACCTTTTGAAAAATACCCGCAACCGCATGGACCGGGTTTTGCTATCCACATCACTCATGCGCTTTGGGGTGCGCAAGGAACGCATTCCGGTGGAGACATTTACCGAACGGGATTTCAAGGGCTTTTACTTTTTCATAGCCGGGCTGCTCACGGCCTACGAACATCCGCTTTTATACAAATTGTCGGTAAACCCGCTGGTGCATATGCATTGGACATGCGAGGCGCATTGCTGGACGCTCCTGGCCGAATATGAGGCACTCTGGAACCAGCAGCAGCCCCGCGGCGCTTTATAAATATCCAACACGAGCAACGAACGATGGCAGACCACACGATAGCACTGAAACTCCGCGAGATCATCCGCGAAACCGACGATGCCAAAACGTTCGTCTTCGAAACACTCGACGGTAGCACATTGCATTACAAGGCAGGCCAGTTTCTCACTTTCCTGATCAACATGCATGGGCACGAGGTCCGCCGCTCCTACTCGATGAGCTCGGCGCCGGGCGTGGATGAATTTCCGGCGATCACCGTAAAAAGAGTGCCTAATGGCGAGATTTCCCGGTTTTGGATCGATCTCGTCCAAGCAGGCGACACGTTTCGCGTACTCGCACCGTCGGGCCGGTTTGTACTGGAAGAAGACGATGCAGGCGAACGCGACATCGTGCTGATCGGCGCGGGCAGCGGCATTACACCGCTGTTTTCACTTTTGAAACAAACCCTTACCCAGGAAACGGACAGCCACGTAACGCTCATTTACGCCAGCCGGAATGTGCGCAGCACACTTTTCTGGAATCACATTATCGAATGGCAGGCACGGTTTCCCGAGCGGCTCCACGTCGTTCACATTCACAGCCAGCCTACCGAGGAATGGGCCGGCATTCAGGGACGGATCAACAACACGCGACTGGAACAACTCGTGGCGAAATCCATTCGATACAGGCGCGAGGACGCCCGTTTCTTCATTTGCGGGCCTTTCGAGCTAATGCGGTCCGCTGGCATCACGCTGCATTTCATGGGCTTCCACGGCACACAAATCCGCAAGGAGAACTTTGTGATCACCTCTCCCCCGCCACCGCCGCCGGTTTCGCACCCGCACCATATCACGCTCCGCTACGATGGCAACGTTCACAACCTGCTCGTTCCGGCGCATGCTACCGTGCTGGATGCCGCATTGGCCCAAGGGATTCAGCTGCCTTACAGCTGCAAAGGCGGCCGCTGCTCCTCGTGCGCCGCGGTGTGCACACAAGGTACCGTGCATATGAGTGTAAACGAAGTCCTCACCGACCGCGACCTCGCGGAAGGCTGGATACTTACCTGCTCGGCGTATGTGGATAGCGATAATGTAGTGGTTGAATTCAGGCAGCAGTAAAAACAAAGAAGCGCACAGACGATGCCGTACGCTTCTGTTAGGTTTAGGATTAGAGGAATTTCAATGATTGAATTCCTGAAAAGGTTAAAGGTTAGGAGTATTAAAGAATAAAATTTTCTTTCTTATCTTATTTACAAAATTACTTGCCAAATCGGATTTTCCTAACAAAATTTAAAAAAGTGTTCGAGCACGCATTACAAAAGACACGCCGGGTTCGTACACGACATGGGCTTCTTATAGTGGTTTTCTGTCAGGTAAAACTAATGGCCGGCGGTCAGAATCTCAAATTTATTATAGAAAAAATTTGAATCATTTTGTTCTGAATAGTCGGCTTTTACTAGAAATGCACTATTTCGCCCATCTTGCCAATTACTTGTTAGATTTGCTGAACTGGTACCAAAAATCCCTGAATTATAGTCGAGTGTGAAAAAGAAAATTGTCAGAATTAAAGATATTGCGGAGCGGGCACAGACCTCCAAAGGCACGGTGGACCGCGTTTTACATAACCGCGGGCGGGTAGCCGACGATGTGCGTGAACGAATCCTGGCGATCATCAAGGAGCTGAACTATGAGCCCAACCTGATAGCGCAATCCCTGAAATCGCAACGGGCATTCAACCTCGCCGCCCTCATCCCCGACCCCAACCTCGACTCGTACTGGGAAGCGCCGCATGATGGCCTCGAAAAGGCCGAGAAAGAGCTCCGGCAATATGGTGTGCATATCAGCAAGTTCATTTTCAACTCACATGCCGAGCCGTCGTTCATCGCGAAAGCCAAAGAAGTTACACGCGAGCATCCGGACGGACTGCTCATTGCGCCTATCTTTTACAAGGAAGCATTGCCGTTTTTTAAGGAATGGGAGGAAATGGGCATTCCTTATGTGCTTTTCAACACGCAGATCGAACATGTGAACCCGCTGTGCTACATTGGCCAGGACTCTTACCGTAGCGGCTCGCTGGCGGCTAAAATCCTTCGGTTCGGACTGCATTCGCCCGGAACGGTGCTGGTTGCGCACGTGAACGAGGATATTTCCAATTCGGCGCATTTGATTACCAAAGAAGACGGCTTCCGCGACTATTTCAAAGGCGAAAAGCTGGACGATACGTTTAAAGTAATCAGTAAGGAGATTAATTTCCCCGATGAAGAAGGGCCGGACAAGCAGCTCGACGAGCTCCGCCAGCAATACCCCGACCTCGGCGCGGTGTACGTCACCAATTCGAAGGCATTTGAAGTGGCCGCCTACCTCGAAAAGAATGCATTAACGGACATTAAACTCGTAGGTTACGACCTGATCGAACATAACCAGCAATACCTCAATAAGGGCATTATTGATTTCCTGATCAACCAGAACCCGCTGGGCCAGGGATACTGGGGCATTCACCAACTGGCCAACCATTTGATTTTCAAGAAAGAGATCCCGGCTATCAAGTTCCTTCCGCTTGACATTATCACGAAAGAAAACCTGGATTACTACCTCGATCCCCAGTAGCGACTACAAATCGCCGAACTGGCTGTACATTTCTTTCAGCCTGGGCTCGGTTTCTTTCGCGCGGATGTCCTTGCGAAGTGCCGATACGCCCTGAATGTCGGTAAGCAACCCAAGCGCCTGGAATGCGCCGAAACGCACGAAATACGAAGAATTGTCGCGCGCGAGGCCTTCGAGGACCGGAATGCTTTTGCGCTGCACATCCTGCTTGGATTTGATCAGGTATTTCCCGAATACTTGCAGGAAATTGTATTTATCGCCGGGCTTCATCGCCTTCATTTTGGTCAGGAACCAATCGAAACGCTCGGGCTCAGCGAGGCCCGCATAATAGTTACCCACGGCGGTGATAATGGCATCATTAGGCGAATTTTCAAACTGCGCGGCTATTTCGGCGGCGTCGTTAGGCTGGCTCATGAGGTATTTTTCAATCGCCACCGAAGCCACGAGGTACGAACTGTCGGCCAATGCCGCCTTGAATATCTGGTCGCTGTTATTGTCGCCGAATGAGGCCAGGGTAATGATCGCCTCCGCGCGTACCTGCGGGTGCGGATCGGTTTGCGCGCGGGCCTGGATTACTTTTTCAATGTCCGCGAAACCCTCGCCGGCATACTCCGCAAAGTTGCTGATCGCCATCTGCCGGAGTTTCCAGAACGGATCGTCCATGGCTTTCACCAGTATTTTCCTCGCCGTTGTATCGGCCAAAGCGCCTTCCAGCGATGCCAGCGCCTCATATTTATGCAAGAAACGATCGGCGTGCAGGTATTGGAATTCCATTTCAGGACGGTTCTTGTCGTGCTCCACAACGGCCAGCAGCTGGGCGTCGGCATCGAATACCACCAGTTCCGGCTTTTTGGCGGCCGGAAACTCCAGCGTCTGGGTCACTTTGTCCAGCACTACGTCGTACCGGTTCATTTTGCCCGAAACCCACACATCCACTTTCACAGGCAATCGGTAAACGGTCGTTGCTACGGTGTCCTGCGCCTGTTTTACTTTCAAAATCACTTTTCCCTGCGCGGCCACATATTGCTGGTCGATTTTCAACACGGGGTGGCCGGGTTTGTGGAACCATTGGTCGAAAAACCAGTTCAGGTCCTGGCCGGTTATCTTTTCGAATGAGTTGCGCAAGTCATCGATTTCCGCTGTGCCGAATGCGTGTGCTTTCAAATAGTGCTGCAATGCGGCAAAAAACGCGTCGTCGCCCACGAGCGAGCGCAGCATGTGCAATATGCGCCCACCTTTGGCATAGGAGTGCGCATCGAACATATTTTCGCGGTCTTTGTAAAAGTACCGGATCATCGGCACCTGCTTGGTTTCCGATTCGGCCAGATATTCCTTCATTTCCTGCAAGTTGCCCCAGTCCGCCTCAAAACGACCGTCGTTATATTCACTCCAAAGGTATTCGGCGTAGTTCGCAAATGATTCGTTCAGCGGCAGCTGGCCCCATTCTTCGGCGGTTACGTAGTCCCCAAACCAATGGTGGGCCAGTTCATGGGCGATTACGGCATCTGAGTTGCCATCTACGAGCGAACGGGCGTCATTCTGCACGCCTTCTTCGTGCACAGTGGCAGTCGTGTTCTCCATTGCTCCGGCCACAAAATCCCTTACGGCGATCTGCGCGTATTTTTCCCAGGGATATTCTACCCCGAAAACATTCGTAAAAAAGCCCATCATTTCCGGCGTGCGCCCGAAAATGGCGTGTGCATCGGCGCCGTATTTCGGTTCGACGTAATAGCTCAGTTCCAGCCCGTTGGGCATCATGTCTTTTGCCACCGTAAAATCACCCACGGCGATCATGGCCAGGTAAGGCGCGTGCGGGAGGGTTTGCTTCCAGTGGTCGGTGCGCGTGCCCTTTTTGCCTTCCTCCTGCCCTACCAGCAGGCCGTTTGAGAGCGTTTTGTAGGTACTGTCGACGGTGATGTAAATGTCCTGGGTAAATTTCTGGTTAGGCGCGTCGATCGTCGGAAACCAGCACGAGCTGCCTTCGGTTTCGCCTTGCGTCCACACCTGGCGCGGCTTGCCTTCGTCGAGGCCGTCGGCATTGATGAAGTAGAGCCCTTTATCCGAAGCGCTGTCGTCTTCCTTGCCTCTCGGCACGTCGTTAGGCTTGGCGATGTAATCTATTTTAACAAAAAGCGTGTCTTTGCGGGTGTACTCCTGGCCCAGCTTAATGGTCAGCTTCCGTTTGTCGTAGCTGAATTCCAGTTTTTTCTTCACCTTCCCCGCGATTTCCTCCGTCGTCAGATCGCCGTATTCACCGGTCGTGTCGAGCATTGAAATACCCTTGATCTCAAAGCCTTTGGCATCGAGTTCGAGGGTGTTTTGGGGATAAAAATGCGGTTTGAACTTCAATATGGCCGACGCGGGCACCTGCTGCTTCGCCCAATCCAGCTGAACGTCCAGTCGAGTGTATAAAATGTCGTTCTTGCGGGGTCTTTCCGGCCGGTAGGGGCCTTTTGGGGTGATTGTTCCGGGATTTCTTCTGTAAAGTGTGTCGGCATCGGTTCCGGCCTGCGCCGGCGTACTGAATGCGAAAGAAAGTATTCCAAGAATTGTAAAAATCAATCGGTTCAAAAAAGGTCTTGTATTATCACCGGTCATATCCGCTTTCTGATTGATTGCTAGGAAGTAAGTCAATGTAAATGAATTAATAAACGATTTTCTGACGGTATCGGGCCAAGGCTACACCCGCAGTAGCGCACCGGCTGCTGCGGCCCTTCTGGCCGGGATGTACGAAACAACCATAGTTATCATAACGACAATCACGCCTGTGTAGAGTATGTCTTCCCAAATTAATTTAACCGGATAGGCATCTACCAGCGAGGTGGTCATGCCCATCGACACCAGGCCGTACCGCATTTGCAACCAGCAAATCCCGATCCCGCCCAAAAGCCCAGCAATAGCGCCCGAAAACGCCACGATAGCACCTTCGGCGATGAAAATCCGGCGGATCAGCGACTGCGTGGCGCCCATTGCGAAGAGCATCGACACATCGTTCTTTTTCTCGATCGCTAACATGCTGAGTGAGAAAAAGATATTGATTGCAGCCACTAAAATAATCAGCGAAAGGGTCACTGCCACAAAAAGCTTTTCCATTTTTATCGCACGGAGCAAATCGGCATTCAACGAGTCGCGGTCTTTTACCACAAATGCTTTTCCGAGCTTTGCGCCGATCTGGTCGCTCACGTCTTTTTCCGCATAGCCGGGCCGCAGGTACACTTCCAGGGCGGAGCGCTCCTGATTGTAGCCCATCAGCCCTTCCACCTGCTTCAATGGCGCGATGATGTAGTCGTCGTAGCGGTTTTCAATAAAAAAAATACCCCCCGGGCGCAGATTGAGCTGGTTGAATGCCTCCGGCGATGTCAGGTTGAGCGTTCTCGTGCCCGTGCGCGGATAAAGCAGTTCCAGCGGCGTGAATATGTCTTCGAGTGAAATCGACAATGCATTCCGCACACCCTCGGCAATAATGGCGTAGGGCGTTCCATTGTCGCCGATCAGCCGAAGTGTGCCTTCCACCATCGCCGTGTCGAGCTGCTTTTGCTTTTCAAAAGTGCTATCCACGCCTTTCAGCCGGATAATGGTTTGCTGGTTGCCGTAGCGGGCCAGCGCATTGTCTTCGATCACCTGCGTCACGAGTTTCACGCCCTGCACAGTCTGCACCGCTTGCAGCATGCCCGGCGTGACCTTGAAGCGCTTGCCTTCCGCAGGCGTAATGCGCACATCCGAGTCGAATGTCTTGAAAATCTTACGGTTAAGATCTTCCATTCCATTGAACACAGACAATACCACCACCATAGCCATCGTCCCGACCGCCACGCCGGCCATGGCAATGCGCGCGATCAGACTGATGAAACTCCGTTTGTTACGCGAAAAAAAGTAGCGAACGGCAATCCGGTAGGAAATATCCATGATGGCTCAACTTGAAATCAGTAGGTATCTTCCTCCTCGTCGGGCTGTGCGGGCGGGATCACCAGGTCCGCAAACAACTGATCCATTTTGGCTGCGTATTCGGCCGTGTCGTCGATATAAAATTGCAGGTGCGGAACGATCCTCAGCTGGTGACGGACGCGTTCGGCGAGTTTCTGGCGGATGAATCGGGTATTTTCCCGGATCGTTTCCAGCAGCATGGTTTTATTTTTATCGGGCAAAAAGCTCAGGTAAGCCCTGGCGATGCTCAAATCGGGCGTGACCCGTACGGCAGTGATCGTTACAAACGAGCCATGGGTAAGGTGCTGCGCATCTTTCTGGAATATTTCCCCCAGGTCCTTTTGTATCTGTCTGCCTACTTTTTGTTGTCTTTTGGATTCCATATGATAAACGTCATTCCCTCTCTCCTTTCAATAAGTACAAATATCCGTACTTATTTTGTTTTTGTAGAAGCCCGCATTGTAATTTCGTGAAACTTATTTCCCGTCAGATACCTAATCCACCTGCCGCTTGCTTAGTTTTTTTCGCGTAAATGCACGGTACCAGACCATCAGCCTAGTAGTATTCTTCCTGCTGCTTCGTCTCCCCTTTTTTCTGGGTGGCGCGCCGCTGCTGATACCCGAGCTTAGCTGGATGCTGGTGGGCGAGCAAATGGGCCGCGGGTTCATGCTTTATCGCGACGTTTGGGATAATGTAAGCCCATTTTCGGGACTCACCTACTGGTTTATCGACAGCCTTTTCGGCCGGGCGCAATGGGTTTACCAGCTCGCGGCCATGGGCGTTTCGCTGGTGCAGATCCTGTATTTCAATTACGTAATCCACTCCCGCGACGTTTTTCCCGAGCGCACCTACCTGCCGGGCGCATTGTATGCGCTGTTTCTGAACATTTCCTTCGACATGGGCACACTGTCGCCTATGCTGCTGGCCAATACCTTTTTGCTTTTCGCATTCGGGTCCATTGTTAAAATGCTGGTCCGACGGGAGGTTACGACGCAGGTTTTCGAGCTGGGGCTTTACATCGGGATCGCCACTTTGTTTTACCTGCCGGCGTCGCTGTTTATGATCTGGGCGTTTCTGGCTTTGCTTTTCTACACCGGTTCCACGTTCCGGCACCATTTGCTGGGCCTGTTCGGGTCGGTGTTTCCGCTGCTGATGGTCGTGCTGTTCTTTTATTTGAACAATGGCATGGAAAGCCTCAACAGAAACCTGCTCACGTCGGTATTTCAGGTGAAACAATATAATCTCAACGACTTCTCGTCCCTGCTTGCATCGCTGTTGCTGCCGCTGGGCTTCGGGGTCATGGGTTTTATGCGGATATTCACAACGCTGCGGTTTGTGAACTACCAAACGCGCATTCAGCAGGTAATGGCGCTCTGGTTCATCGCGGCGGTGTTCACCATTCCGCTCATGCAGTTTCTCGCGCCGATGCAGTTTGTCATTTTCATCCCGCCGGCCGCGTTTTTCGCCACGCATTACTTTCAGAGTTTCAAGAAGAACAGCTGGGCCGACGAATTGCAGTTTACGCTTATGGGCGCGATGATCGTGCTCATTCAATACCAGGGATTGCGCGGCGTGCTGCCAGGCGTGGCAATGGGAAAGCTGGAAAACTTGCGCGCCAAGCCGGCTAACCTGCCCGATCAGATCCGGAACAGGCGTATCCTCGTTTTGGGGCAGAATTCAGGGGAGTATATCAATAATTTCACCGCCACACCCTACCTCAACTGGGAGCTGGCAAGCTACGACGTCCAAAACCTCGATAATTTCGACAGCGTGATCCACGTCTACAACAATTTCCGCAAAGATCCGCCCGAGTACGTGATCGATAAGGTAAATATCATGCCGAAACTCCTGAACCGGGTTCCGGCATTGAAGAAACAATATGTCCAGAGCCCCTGGAAAGGTATTTACCAAAGGGCTTACTAGCAGGAAATCTTATCGACGCGCGTCTGGTGACGGCCGCCTTCAAACTCGGTGCTTAAAAATGCTTCCAGACTAGCCAATGCCGTTTCCAGCTCGATGAAACGCACGGGGAAGCAGATCACATTCGCATCGTTATGCTGGCGCGCCAACGGGGCCAAAGGCAAATCCCACACGAGCGCAGCGCGCACGCCCTGATGCTTGTTCGCCGTAATGCACACGCCCTGGCCGCTTCCGCAGAGCAACACCCCTTTTTCGAACTCCTTGCTTTCCACTCCGCTCGCCACAGGATGCGCAAAATCCGCATAGTCGGCCGAGTCGGCGCTGTATGTCCCAAAGTCCTTTACTTCAAAACCATTCGTGGTAAGCCAGTCGATAACCGGTTGCTTGTAGGGGAAACCTGCGTGATCGGAGCCGATAGCAATTTTTCTCATTACTTTTTTGTTAATTACAACCCACCGGTCGATAAAATACGGCGGGCACGGTGAAAAGTTTTTTATTATTGGTATGAATGGTACAAAGTTACCATTATACTTATCAACAACTCAATGGATTCCTAAATATGAGTGAAGAAGTAAAACCTACCAACGGAGAATTAGTGGACGTTTCTCTCCTCAACCCGGCCGTTCCCGAGGATGAGAAGAGGATCAAGGAGGCGTTTGAAGACCGCAACTGGAACGAGATCAAGAGTGCCGATTCGTGGGTTGTTTTCAAGGTAATGGCCGAATTTGTGGAAGGATTTGATAAACTGGCCAAAATCGGCCCGTGCGTTTCCATTTTCGGTTCTGCCCGTACTTTGCCCGACAACCCTTACTATAAAACCGCGGAAGACATTGCCGCCAAACTCGTGCGCCACGGATATGGCGTGATCACCGGCGGCGGGCCGGGTATCATGGAAGCCGGTAACAAAGGGGCTTTCGAACAAGGCGGAAAGTCGGTCGGATTGAATATAAAACTGCCGTTTGAACAGCACAGCAACCTTTACATCGACCACGACAAGAGCATCAATTTCGACTTCTTTTTCGTGCGGAAAGTCATGTTTGTCAAATACTCGCAGGGCTTCATCGTGATGCCCGGCGGATTCGGCACGCTCGACGAGCTATTTGAGGCGATGACGCTCATCCAAACCAAAAAAATCGGCCGCTTCCCGATCGTGCTCGTGGGCAGCACCTACTGGTCGGGCCTGCTCGACTGGATCAAAGGGACTATGCTCACCGAACACAATATCAATCCGGAAGACCTGAAACTGATCAGCATAGTAGACACGCCCGACGAGGCCGTAAAAGTGATCGACACATTCTACTCGAAATACCTGCTGAAACCCAACTTCTAGCAACGAAAGCATTCTTCGAAAAGGCCATGCCGTCAGAAAGACAGGTATGGCCCTATTTTTTGTATCGTGGCTTCGTCGAGCACCTTCACCGCACGCAGATCGTCCAGCGACCTGAAAGGCCCGTGCTGCGCGCGATAATTGAGCAACACCTGCACCTGCTTCCGGTTTCGTAGATACGGATGCCTGCCCATTTCCTCGGCGGTGGCTGTGTTAATGGGCACCTTTCGCACGTCGCTGTTCACTTTCGCATAGCGCTTCAACTCCGACAACGCGAGCGAATCCAGACCGTAGACCTCGGCAAACTGGTCTGCCGAGTGGAACCCTCCCAGGCCGTCGCGGAATTTCAGTATCCGCTGCGCCAGCTTGCTTCCAATGCCTTTCAGCCGAATGAGCGCCGTGGTATCGCATTGGTTAATGTCGAACGGTGCAATATTAACTTTAACCTGCTGCCTGGCATAGGTGCGCGTCTCCGAAATGCCGCTTTGCACCGCCGCGGGAGCATTTTCAATGACTATAAACCTTTCCAAACGGGCATAGAGCTCCGGCGGGAAATCGTATATTTTCATCAAATCCTCCTTCCGCGCGAATCGCCCGCCCTTGATCCTGAACTTGACGATGCGCCGCGCGATGAACGCCGGAATGCCGACACCCATCAACACCTCCTCGGATGCTTCGTTGGGATCGAACCGGGCGAGCACGATATGCTTCGGAGGCAATGGCCGCGGCTCACCACCAGCCCGTTTTCCCCTACGGTAACCGGCCGCCTGCTGCTTTTCGAGTAGCACGGCAATGCTGTCCAGCACTTTTCGCTCCGGTGGAACGCCGGCCGGAACGAGGGGCAGCACCCAGCGGCGAAATACAAAGGGCGTCCAGATGACCACGGCGCAGCATAGCATCATTACCAGCGCGCCCCGGGCTTCTTTTCGGGATATGCCGAAAAAATCCTGTAGTGCATTTAAAATTTTACGGTACATACCTGGGCTTTTGTTTTCCCATTTTGACGTACGAACCGTCTTTTGGTAACAGGTTTTTAAACACAAATGAGCAGACGGTAAACCGCCTGCTCATTTGTGTTGCATTCAAATATATTTTACTGATTCACATAAACGCTTCCTGCGCTTGCGGATAATGTCACCGGAATGCCTCCGCCGTTCATTTTGCCCTGCACGCGGTCTTTTTCAACCGAACCGTCGAAGTTTTTCAGCGGGATATTTACTTTGTTACCTTTCAGATTCAGGTCCACTCCTTTATCCAACGGCATCGAAACGCGTACGCTTCCGGCAGAAGTCGAGAGGTCTACATACTTGCCCAGGGATTTGAGTTCCAGTTCAATGCTTCCTGCGCTGGTGCTCGCACGCACGCTGCCCGACACGTTGGCCAGCCGCACCGACCCGCCCGAAGTACCCGCATCCAGTGAACCGTCCACGCCTTCACCCCGGATGCTCCCGCCGCTGGTGTGCGCCACGATATCGCCATTCAGCTGCGCCAGTTCAATGCTTCCGCCCGAAGTTTTCAGTTCGATTTTACCTTTCAGTTCATTCGCCTTAATGCTTCCGCCGCTGGTGTGCAGGTTGATTTCCTTGCTGCAACGCGCCACATCAATGCTGCCGCCGGAAGTCCGGCCATTGACCACGCCATCCAGATCCTCGATTTTCAGGCTTCCGCCGCTGGTTGTGAAATTCTGCTCGCCGGTGAGTGAGGCGATTTTAATGCTGCCGCCGCTCGTTTTCAGGTTCGTGGCGACATTACGCGGCGCGGTTACTTTGAATGCAATGGAAATGTTTCTTTTCTCATTCCATTGCAGGTTATTTTTCCGGCGGGCGGTGGCCACTACCTTGTCGCCTTCCGTGCCGATCAGGATGTCGTAGTCTTCCAGGCGGTCCTCGATTTCTTCTTTTGTCAGTTCCTTATTGCTGTTCCAGCCGTTGCCGCGAACGTACATTTCCACTTTGAATCCGCCCGACTGTCCGCCGAGCACTGAGATCGAGCCGCCGGAAGTTTCTACCTGTAATGCTTTCAGGGATGAGCCGTTGAAGTTTTTAGTAACGTAAGGTTTGTCATTATCGCCTTGCGCACACACGCTCACGAAAGCGAACGCAGACAGGACGAGCGTAAGTAGTTGTTTAATTTTCATGGTCGTTGGGATTTGTTCCACCCAATGATGCCAAACTTAGCCGTGAAGTTGCATGGCATAAATTAAAAGTTTGCGACGGTATAATTTTTGCAGTTTCTCAATTCTAAATCAGTTATTGATATGAAAACATTTCGCGTAAAAGCCGTCAGCGAGTCCGAAGAGACATTAGTATTTGAAATCCTGCAAACACTTCAGAGAAAAGGCACGATCGTGTTCGAAGAAGAGCACCCGGAGGCTACCTCTAAAGCAGCTACACCTGCCACGGATGAGCAGGTGCAGGAGATTATTGATGAAGCGGAATTGGGTCCTTACTACTCGGAACAGGAGGCGAAAAAGATCCTCCAATTGTAAGGATTATTGTTTCTTGATTTCAACGATTTTAATCTCATCGAAAGTGCCGGTGGCGCCCCAGCCGCAGGGAACGGTTGCTTTGGCACCGGTGAGGCTGTATTTGAGGCGTACTTTGGTAAAGCTGTAATAGTCTTCGGATTTGCCCAGTTCCTTCTCGATTTTGACTTTGGAGGCTTCGTCGGGCAGCAGCGATACAGTTGAGTCGCCCGAAGCGACGCTGAAATGCCAGGAGCAGCCGTCCACCGCGAGCATGTTGGTCCAGGTTGCCTCGGCTTCGTATATTTCCAGGTTAATGTCTTTGCTTTCGTCGTGACAGCCTATCCAGGCCAGCAAACCGAAAACGACGATCAGGATTTTCATGTTTTTACGGGTTTAAATATGTCGGTTAGACACCCCGTTTTCAGAAATAGTTGGAAGCCAGGCTACTTTTCTTCCTGATTCAGGAAGTCGGCAAACCATCGGCCTGACGACTTCACAATACGCTCCTGCGTTTTAAAATCGACATACACCAGGCCGAAACGGGCGGAGTATCCGTGCGCCCATTCGAAATTGTCGAGCAGCGTCCAGGCGAAGTAGCCGGTCACATTCACGCCGTCGTTCCGGGCTTTCAGCACTGCGCCCAGGTAATCATGGTAATAGGCCTGGCGGGCGGTATCGTCCACTTTTCCGTCTTTTAATTTGTCCTTAAAAGCCGCTCCATTTTCCGAAATGACCAATTCCCGCACGCCTTCATAGCGACTGAATTGTTTCAGTATTTCATACATCCCGGCCGGGCTGATTTCCCAACCCAGCGCCGTTGTGGGCGCGTTGCGCAGCGTAGCGGGCACTTCTTTCAACCACAACACCGGCGCGAGGTACGAATGCTGTACCACTACGCTGAAATAGTTTTGCAACCCCCAGAAATCGAAATCGAATTTCAGCTTCTCCCGGTCGCCCTCACGCATAAACCTTTTGATATTGGACAAAAACGGAAATGCATCTTTGGGATAACCCAGGCCTAGTGCCGGTTCAATAAAAAGCCGGTTCATGATCGCATCGGCGCGCCTTGCCGCACGCACATCCGCCGCGCTCTGGCTGTTGGGATGCACATAGGAGCAGGAAATCGCATTGCCGATCCGTGCGTGGGGCAATATTGCCCGCAATACCCGGCCTGCTTCCGCCTGGCTCAGCGCCAGATGATGCACCACTGGAAGAAAGTTATGAATGCCTTTACTTCCCGGCGCGTGCTCACCGGTGGTGTAGCCGAGGCCCGCCACGGCCAGCGGTTCGTTCAGCACGATCCAATGCCGCACACGATCGCCGAATGCATGGGCGCACACGGCCGTGTATTCGGCGAACCATTCAACGACCCGCCGGTTTTTCCAGCCGCCCGATTTTTCGAGGATTTGCGGCAGGTCCCAATGGTACAATGTGATCCAGGGCTCAATGTCAAGCGCAATGGAGCGGTCGATGAGCCGGTTGTAGAAATCGATCCCGGCCTGGTTCACCCGTCCATGGCCATCAGGCAATATCCGCGACCATGAAAGCGAAAAACGAAATACCTTAAAGCCTAATTCCTTCACGAGTTCCAGATCCTGCTCGTAGCGATGGTAGAAGTCACAGGCATGCCGCGCATGGTCGCCGTTGCTGATTTTACCTTTCTTTCTGGTAAAAACATCCCAGTTACAATCACTGCGGCCATCCTCGTTCACTGCACCTTCGATCTGGTAGGCCGCCGTGGCTACGCCCCATTTAAAATCGCTTCCGAAGCTGGCCCGCGACAATGGCCCTGCTACCGCCTGCTCATACCCCGAATCCTTTATATGATGATCAATAAGCGTTGTCAAACCCGTAACCGATTAGCTTTTATGTACGAAAGTTAAAACTAATATGTAAACAAAAGCCCTCCGTCCGGAAACTGCGGACGAAGGGCTTTAAGATTGACCGGTATGGTTATCGGAAGATTACCTCACGATCAGAATTTTGCGCATCAGCGGGCCGTCATTGATTTTCACAAAGTACGTGCCTTGTGAAAGCCGCGTCAGATCCACTTCGCTGGCAGGATCAGGCTTCGTGTTGAGTACCAGCACACCGTTCGCGCTGTACACTTTCACATTGGTAACGAGCTGGTTGCTGCTCACTTTAATACGATCCACAGTCGGGTTCGGATAAACGTTCATTTGCTCCTGGCCATCGAAATTCAGGCTCTTGATCGCGCTGTAAGCGAAAGTTTCGTCAAGATCCACCATTTTCAGGCGATACAGGTTCACGGCAAATGGATTGGTGTGCGTATAAGTGTAAGTTTCAAGCTGCTTGCTTTCGCCTTTGGCATCCAGTTGCGTCAGCGCCGTCCATTTCTTGCCGTCCTGGCTGTGCTGCACTTCGAAGTAAGCCGAGTTGGTTTCGTAAGTAGTTGCCCAGGTCAGTTGCGCGGTAGCACCTTCTTTTTTTGCAGAGAATGCCGACAGTGTTACAGGCAATGGAGGGCCCGAGAATACGAGACATGCATTGTCTGCCACAAATGTTCCACCGGCCGATGATGCAAGCACGCGAACGTATTTGGTATTGCTCGGAAGCGTTCCGGACAATGTATATTTTTCAAGGCCCCACGGGCTTGTCGTCAGCGATTTGGTCACCTCTTTGGTTACCTGGCCGATTTCCGACTGGGTTTCATCCAGGAACAATAGTTGGAAAACCTGGCTATTGGCATTGTCGAATGCGCCATAGATGGTAAGGCTCACCTGGCTTCCGAAAGTCGTTTGAACTTCCACATCCTGCCAGAACTTGCCCGCGCCGGTCAGTTTGGCACCTTTCGAACCGCACACAGCGTACAGCGCATCTACCGACAATGTACCGGTTACGCTCCAGTTGTTCGTACCATCCTCGAAGCTCGCGTTTTTGAGCGTGTTGCCATTACATTCCAGACAGGTAATAGGCTGCGTTACAGTCGTACAAATCGCATCTACCTTGAAATAATCGCCGGTTGACTCAACCGTGAAACGTGCCTTTACCGAACCCGCAGGGGCAGTTGCGGACAGATCGAATTTTTTCAGTTGCTTGTCGCTACCTACGATGTGATCCATGAGCACGCGGGATGAATCACCCAGCAAGTTACCTTGTCCGTCGTAGAAAGTGATTTTGAAATAATGTCTGTTCCAATTGTCGTTCGTATGGGTACCGCCGTAGGCGCTGATCTGAATGGATGAACCCGGCACCAAGGAAATGTCCTGATAGATTTTTCCTTTTTTGTAGAGCAAACCATTCTTATCACCGCACATGTTGTAGCCTTCGTCCTTCGTGAATGTAGCCTGTGACTGTCCTGGAACCCATTGCCAGTCAGCCGTGCCGTTTTCGAAGCTTGCATTCTTGATATACTGGTTGTTTTCAACGCACTCGCAGCTTACAGGTGTTTTAGTCTTCACCTTCATACATGCCGCGTCAATTTTCAGATAATCTTTTTGCGCGTAAGCCTGGAAACGAACTTTCACCGCATTGGACGGTGCCGTTCCGACGAGCGTATACTTCTGCAAATTACTGTTATTAACCACGTAATCTACCTGCTTAACCACCGCATCACCCACAGGATTGCCGTTGGAGTCGAGGAAGATCAGTGAGAATGTATGGTCGTACCGGCTCTTGTGCGTACCACCATATACGGTGAGCGTTACTTCGCTACCGCCGGTGATGTTAACATCCTGATAAATCTTTGCCGCGTTGTCCTTGTTATCGCCAATGACACCGCCTTTCCAACCACACATCTTGTAATAGTCGTTGGTTCCGAAGCTTCCGAAGACCGTTGTCCAGCCGTTAGTCCCGCTTTCGAAGCCGCCATTGTTAAGCTTATTGTTCTCGCAATCGCAATAACTCGTTGCGCTGGCCTGGAAGGCGAAGCCCAGGGTTAAGAGTAAAAGGGTAAAGAGAAACGTAAAATTTTTCATAACATAATTGATTAGTAATTGATTAGCTGATTCGCTTGCCAACAAAATGTACGCTGCAAAGGTAAAAATTAGATCAAGAGAAAATAGCACTTTTTTTATATGACAGTTACGTAATAATTATGTTTAACAGCAATTTTCAAATATTTCTATTCCAGTTTCAATAATTATTTCTACAAAAAATAGATGAATTAATTAGCTTTAATAAGCGATAATTCAGAAAATAGTTTTTAAGATGAATTCAAAGTGGTTGCAACATTCGCTAAAACTAATAATATAACTTTTCCAATTCAGCGGCACATCGACAACAACAACGCACAGGTCGATCGGTTACATCCGAACAGAACATTATTTTGCCGTAAAGGTCAGTTACATGGGAAATCGGGTACGCACTTCGTACAGGTTAGCTGCTATTCCAAAATCATCGCTTAGTCGCAATCGTGACGGCGGCGGAAGTAAAACTTCTACACTTAAAATTATCGAAAGGCGCATTTTGAGGTACTAAATGCGTGTTTTGAGGAACTAATGGCACTCGTCGCGTCTATGACTTGCTGTCGCCGAATGAGCGTTTTCACTGAAGAATTTCGACAAAACTTTTTTTCACTCAAATGGTCACTTCTACAAGGTTTATTGCGACTACGAACAAAATACAATCAATTTATTACTGTGTTCCAGCATTTTAGCTACATCCTCTTCGGATTTATGCGTTTTTGTGCCAAATAATTTCTCATTTTACCGCAGCATAGCAATAAAAAACACCGCCATTTAACACGTCCGGCAGAATAATCGGGCCGTGAAAATGCGGTGACGCCAAATAACTCTCGAGTTATTTTTACAAAAGGCATCAAATCATAAATAGGATTTTAGGCAATTTTTAGTTGGATTTCCGGGGTAGAAAACACCGAACGGAGTTCCTGAAGACCTTTACGAACCCTCGATTTCAACGTGCCGAGCGGGATCGATAGTACCTTTGCGGCTTCTTCATGCGTGTACCCGTGTAAGTACACGAGCTCGATCGGCATGCGGCGGTCCGGCGCTAACCGCCCGACCCACGTCTTCACGTCGATTTCAAATAGTGCGTAGTTCGAGCCGTCGGCCACCTCGTGAGCAATACCGCCGGGCAAATCCAGCCGAACGACATTCCGCTCTATTTTGGCTTCAACACGGAGTTTGTCGATGGCGGTATTTCTCGCAATGTTGAGCATCCAGGTGAACAGCGTGCCTTTCTCCGCCGAATAGCTGCCGATATTACGCCAGATTTTCAGAAAGCTGTCCTGCAAAACGTCGGCAGCACACTCCTCTTCCCTGACGATCCGGAGAACAACCCCGTACAGCGCTGCCGAATAGTGGTCATACAAGAACTCAAAAGCACTGCGATTGTTCGCTTTGAGCATCATAACGAGTTCATCTTCCCTGTATCGGACATCGACCCTGTTCATTGTTCCCCCTTTTCAAGTACGTGCCACGAGATATTTCCTGGCAAGTGGACTGTTAATATTTCTGTTCCAGCTCCACTTTCGCGATAACCTGTGTATTTTAAGCTCGAATTGGGGCGTGCTATCCGGACGTAAGCTGCCTGCCCGCGCTCCCATTCATAAATCTCCCGTACCGGCTTACACACTGAATATCCATATGTTATGCTAAAAAATTGTCTGATCCTGATCGCCGCATTCATCGCCGTTTCGTGCAGCCGGCCAAGCAAACCTGCCACCCACACCGGCCACCTCGACAGCATTGCGCACGAGTACGTGAAGCTCGGGCTCTCGATCGGACGGTACGACGGCGATTTCGTGGATGCCTATTACGGGCCGGATTCGCTGCGGCCGGCAAAAACAGACACTTCACAATTTCCCAAAGAAGCGTTTCTGCGGAAGATCGCCGGCTTGAAGAAGGCACTCACCGAGTTTTCGTCGCAAACGGAAAACGACACGGCTGCCCGCCGCGCGCGGTGGATGTCCGCCCAGCTCACGGCATTTCAGCGGCGCGTGCACATATTTTCCGGTACATTCGTGCCATTCGATGCCGAATCCAAAGCGCTTTTCGATGCGGTGGCACCTGTGCATGAAGAGCAGCATTTCCGCGAACTCATCACCCGGCTCGACGCCCTGCTGCCCGGCAAAGGGCCTATCCCGAACCGATACCAGGCCCTGGCCAACCGCTTCCTGATCCCTAAGGACAAGATCGACACCGTATTCCGCGCCGCCATTACCGAAGCCCGCAAACGCACGATGGTGCATTACACCTTGCCGGCCGGGGAGGATTTCAGGCTGGAATATGTGGAGGACAAGCCGTGGTCGGGGTACAACTGGTACAAGGGCAATTACAAAAGCGTGATCCAGATCAATGTCAGCCAGCCGATTTACATCGAGCGTGCAATCGACCTGGCTTGCCATGAGGGCTATCCGGGCCACCATGTTTATAATGCATTGTTGGAGAAAAACCTTTTCCGTGATAAAGGCTGGACCGAGATCTCGCTGTACCCGTTATTCAGCCCGCAATCGCTGATCGCCGAGGGAAGTGCCAACTACGGCATTTCGATGGCATTTCCCGGTAACGAGCAACAGGAGTTCTGCAAAAAAGTGCTGATACCGCTGGCCGGGCTGGACACCGCGCAAATCGGGGTGTATTTCGAAGCGCTGGCGATCCGCTCGGCGCTCAACTACGCCCGCAACGAGGTGGCCCGCGGTATGCTCGACCGCGGTATGAGCGATAAGGAAGCAAAGCGGTGGCTGACCGACTATTGCCTTCTGCCGGAAAAAGGCGCCACGGATTACCTGCGCTTCATCCGGAAATACAGAAGCTACGTGATCAATTACAATTACGGGCAGGACATTGTCAAAAAGTACATCGAATCGCAGGATGGCGGCACGGACCCGGACAAGAGATGGAAGCTGTTCGAGCAATTGCTCAGTAATGAAAGCAAAGCGGGCGATCTGCTGAACCAGTGAGCGACCGGCTGCGAATTGAGTTAGGGAGTTGAAACGACAGGATCAAAATCGGCGCATTTGCTGCAAATTCCGTGGCAATGCGCTATCTTGAACTTCTTTTAACTACTCCCTTTACCGGTCTTGAAAAACTTTAATTTATTCAGCAGAAAGAACAGATTTACCTTCTTACGAACGACCACCGCACTCGCCGCCATCGCCTGCATAAGCACTTCGGACTCCCAGGCACAATCACTCCCTACTCCCGAAAGTTACACCTGCTACCGGGCCGGAAAGGACATGACCATTGATGGAAAACTGAATGAACAGTCCTGGAAAAAAGCCGCCTGGACCGATTCATTCGTCGATATTGAAGGGGACAAAAAACCACTTCCCTTGCAAGAAACGCGGGTAAAAATGCTCTGGGACGACCGTTACCTCTACATCGCGGCCCAAATCGAGGAGGAGCATATATGGGCTTATCAGGACAAGAAAGACCAGATTGTGTACCTGGAAAACGATTTCGAGGTATTTATCGACCCCGATGGCGATACCGACAATTATTATGAGCTGGAAGTGAATGCGATCAACAATACCTTCGACCTGTTTTTGCCCAAACCTTATCGCAAAGGCGGAAAAGCGCAGATCAAATGGGACATTGAGGGGCTGAAAACGGCCGTTTCGATCGTTGGGACGGTCAACAATGCGAAGGATAAAGACAAGCGCTGGTTCGTCGAAATCGCGATTCCTTTTGAATCGCTTTCCACTGAGACGGTCAAACCGCTGATACCGGCGGACGGTTCGGAATGGCGGATTAATTTCTCACGCGTGAACTGGCAGCACGAGGTGGACGAGACAGGCCGCTACGCCCGGAAGCGCAACGCGGAAACCGGGAAGGTTATCCCTGAATACAATTGGGTATGGTCGCCGCAAGGCATTATCAATATGCATTATCCCGAGTACTGGGGCAAATTGCATTTCAGCGGCGAGGCAGTAGGAAAGGCAAAATAGTTTTTAAAAAACCCGGCAAACCACAAGGCCTGCCGGGTTTCGGATATCAATGTCCTTCGCTCGACTCGAGGCCGAGAATAGCCAGCCGGTAAGGCGTAGCCGATACTTTCACCTTATTGATTTTAGACAAATTGCTTGTGCTCACCACCAGCAGTTCGCCACTTTTGGGCTGGGTAATGTAAACGTACCGCGAGGTCGCTTCCAGCTGAGGCTTCTGTGTTTCGTCTTTGGCCGTAGCGCCCGTCACCGAACCACTGATTTTCAATGTGTTGGATTTCAAATCATAAATCCGGAGCTCGCCGCTGTGCAGCAATACCACCAGGTTATTTCCTGCGTAATCCACCTTTGCCTGCATAATGTCGGTGCTTGCCAGCACGGGCGTCACCGATTTGGCAGCTACATCAATGATATACACGCCTTTCGCGGCGGTGTAGCCCAGGAATTTGCCGGCGCCTTTCGCTTCCAGGATAGACCCGAACCAGGCTTCACCGAAATCAGCGGGATGCGGGATCAGCTGCTGATTACCGCTCGGTTCCACAGCCAGAATGCCGCTCGAAGAGCCGAATAGTGAAATGCTGCCATTCGTAGCGTTTCCGTGGATGCCTTTTGTTTGAACCGTAGAGGCAAAAAGCGTTTTTCCTGAACCGTCGATGATCTTCACGCGCTCAGGCAACGTGCCGGCCACCGATCCGTCCTTTTCGGTAATGGCGTACGTGCCATTGTCGAACTTCGTCATTGCGCCGTGGTGCGCTACATTGCCTGCATTGATAGCCGTCATTTTCTTGCCAGCCGTGTGAAAATCGGCTTCCCGGGCGATGCTGAGCGTACCGTCGCCGTCGTTGAACGTGATAATCTCGTCGCCCTTGCTCTTGAAATGCGTCGGCCTGTTGCCATCGCCTGTGAGCGCGCCGAACTTGGGTGTGCCTTTCACATCCACATGGTCGCCGTGACCTTCGAAACCGCTATCGAAGAGCTGTACAAAATTGTTGGCGCCATTCACCAGCGCGCCGAAACGGCCTCCCTGCGTGCCATACAGCGCCGATTTCGGAAATTGCGCGTCAAACTTTTCCACCGACAGCTTCACCGGGTCTACGAGCGACAGCTCTTTGGACGTCTCGTCATTCACCATCACGCGGATAAACTTGAATTCGGTTTCCTCAACGGGCGTTACCTCATCTTTCTCCTTGTCGTCGCAGGCCACCAGCAGGGCGCCCATCGAAACAGAAAGCAATACTTTGAATAAATGCTTTTTCATAAAAAAATCTTTACATGCAACATTGATGCAAATGTAGTTTCAAGAAAACCACAATTGCAACACTGTTGCAGATAAAGATTAAAAAAGAATTAATCAGCCCCCTTGCGACCTGGGTCAGGCTATTGCTTCACGCAAGAGGGCCCTGCTTTCCTTTTTGACAAAAGTGATTGGCACAAATTCGTCGTTAGGCGCACCGATGTAATAGACCGTCCATTCCGGATCGTGATGTGACAGCATTTCGCTGATGCAATCGGCGCGGTGCGCAACCGGATTGGTACAATCTTCCCAATAAAACAGCTCCACCCGGTAAAACAGGTTTTGCTTGATTCCGTTGATCGTAACCTCTACTTTGATCTCCTGCTTACCTTGAAGCGGCGGGATGGGAATGGCAATGTGGCTCATGGGATTATGTGTTTAAAAATCAATGCATTAAAAGGTGCGAAGCAATCAGCCCTAATCGGTCCTGAGCGAATTAACGGGGTTCATGAGCGCCGCTTTGATACTCTGGAAACTCACCGTGAGCAATGCTACCAGCACGGCCAGCACGCCCGCCAGCAGGAACATCCACCACTCGATGTCGATGCGATAGGCGAAATCTTTCAGCCAGGCCCGCACGGCAAACCAAGCGAGTGGCGAGGCGATCAGAATGGCCAGGAGCACGAGTTTGAGAAAATCACGCGAGAGCAATGCCACAATGCCCGCTACCGAGGCGCCCATGACCTTTCGCACCCCGATTTCCTTGATCCTCCGCTCGGCCGAATACGACGCCAGCCCAAACAGTCCGAGGCACGAAATAAACACCGCAAGTCCCGCCAGAATGCCTACGATTTCGCTCACCTGGCTATCGGCCCGGTACATTTCCGCGAAATGCTCGTCCAGGAAAGAGTACCTAAAGGGCTCCTGCGGAAGGATCTTGCTCCACGCAGCCTGCATGGCCGTAACTGCCTGCCGGGCATCCTTCCCTTTGATCCGCACCGACATTTCGGAGTACATCCAGTCTTTCTGGTTGAAAATGCACAAAGGTTCGATTTGGTGGTGCAAAGAGTTGAAGTTGAAATCCTCCACCACACCCACAATGCTCGACAACGAATCCATTCCGTAGAAACCGAAGCGTTTGCCGATCAGTGTTTCCATCGTGAGCGTCGGCTCTTTCAGGAGCAGCTCTTTGGCCAATGCTTTGTTAATGATGTAGGTTTTCCCGTTATCGGCCGGGTTATCGGTAAAGTCACGACCTGCGATCAGTTTAATTTGATAAAGGCTTAAAAAGTCGGGATCGACAATGATTTGCGACGAGGTGAGCTCCCTTTTGGCGCCCGTTCCCTGAAAATTGACAGCCGTTTGGTGCAGGTTATTACCCAGCCGCTGCTGCGAACCGGTGACATTTCCGACAAATGCGCTGCGCAGCATTTCCCGTTTCAATGCCTCATATTTCGTATCCGACCGCGAATCCAGCGGAATAACGACCACCTGGTCCTTCTCAAATCCCGGATGCTTGTCCAGCATGTAGTTCAATTGCTTTACGGCAAATGCCGTAGCGATGATCAGGAACACGGCGCTTGAAAACTGCGCAACCACGAGGGCATTCCTGAAACTGCTTTTGCCCGAACGCACCAAACCTTTGAGCACCTTCACAGGCTCATAGGCCGAGAGGAAGAATGCCGGATAAACGCCCGAAGCAATACCGATCAGCACGGTTCCCGTAAGCAGCACCGGCAGCAGCAACGGATTTTCGATAAAGGAAAAATCCAGCGGCCGCCGGCTGAAATTCGCCACTGCCGGCATCACCAGCCAAACGATCCCCGCCGCAAGCACCAGCGCGAGCAATGCCAGCAGCACCGATTCGCCGATAAATTGCCTCGCCAGTTCGGCCCGCCTCGCCCCTATCGACTTGCGAATGCCCACCTCTTTCGCACGTGCGGCAGAGCGGGCGGTGGACAGGTTCATGAAGTTCACACAGGCGATAATGAGCACAATCGCCGCGATGATTGAAAATACATAGGTGTACCGGACGTCGAACTTCTGGAAGTTGATGTAATCATGGGTAATGTCCGTAGAGCCGGCGTGGATGTCCTTTAACGGCTGCAAGAAGAGCTTGAAATGCTTCCAGTGCTCGTCCTTCATGTGCCTTTTGAGGTAAGCCGGAAACTTCTTTTCCAGAGCTGCCACGTCCGTTTGCGCGGCCAGTTCGAGGTAAGTATTGAGGTAATTACTTCCCCAGTTTTCCATGAAATCGGGCTTGGCGATGGTATTGAACGATACCAGCGCATCAAACTGCAAATGCGAGTTGCCCGGCACATCCTCCATAATCCCCGTCACTTTGAGCGTGAGGGTGTCGTTGGCGTAAAGGTGGATATTCCGGCCTATCGCGTCCTCATTGCCGAACAGTTTGGAAACGGTCGTGCGCGTGAGTACCACCGAATTCGGCTCAGTCAGCACTTTACGGCTGTCACCCTCTTCGAGTTTGAAATCAAACATGCTGAAAAAATCCGGGTCGGTCAGGAACGACTGGTTCAGCTCCACCCGCTTACCATTGTAAAAAACCGGCATTTTCCCCGTTCCGTTGATCCGCACAAAGCTTTTGACCTCCGAAAATTCCTGTTTCAACGTCGGCCCCATCGGGTACATGCTCAATGCGACATTCTGTGAAGTCATGCCGTCGAACGTCTGCACTTCGTTGAGCCGGAAAATATGCTTTGAATGCATCCGATCGAAGCTGCGCTCGTACGAAACGAACAGCATAATCACAATGCAGGCAGCCATTCCTACCGCAAGTCCAACGATGTTAATGGCCGAAAAAGCCTTGTTCTTCCAGATGTTCCGGAGGGCGATTTTGAGGTAATTTCTGAGCATGCCGATGTGCTGGAAAGGGTTAAAAACAACAATTGCCAGAAAACATAATTCCCTGACAATGACTGTATAAGCCTCCGGCAACAAATGTATGCCAGCACAAACAACGGTTTAATAATCAGCACATTAAAGAGATGAAACGAGTGCCTACTGTCCGAAATCGGACAGCCTTGTTCACCGGTGGACAAGGCATTGAGCCAGGCCGGGTTACCAGTCTTTACGGATACCGATATACCCGCCGGTCCGCCGGGTAAACACATCGCCCTGATCCGTGGCTACGCGCGCTATGATGCTGAGGTTCCTGCCGCGGGGAAGCAAATATTGCGCGCCCAGTACCGATGAAAACTGCCCTCTCGGCGGGTCGAAGTCGGCCCCCGGAGTCCCGAAATTCCGGCTGTAAGAGCCTCGTAGCGAGAGCGTCAGCAGCCTGCCCGCCTTGCCCTGAATGCCCAGGTACCACATATTCACCCGGTTGTTGGGGAAATACCGGTAGTTGCTCAGCTTCGACTGGTCCATATCCTTTCCGGGCGAAATGAACGGCGTTCCCACCGTTCGGCCCTGGTACGACCACCCTTCCGAGTACTGCGTGTGGTTGAAATAGTTGTCCGCGCCCTGGTACTTGCTCCCGGGAATATAAAACTCCGACCCCGACTGATCTTTCGTGCTCAGGAATTCCAGGGTGAGATGCGTAATGGCAAAGCGGCCTGGCTTGCCATTAAGTTTCAAATTAATGCCGTAAAGTCCGTCGGGAATGTTCTTGAAAAGCATGCTCGACACATCTTCGAAAGGATGCTGGTGATAGGCAAACAGCCGGTATTTGCCCACTGTTGTTTCAAATGCAATGTCATAGCTCCCCAGGTGATTACCAACCCGATAGCTATCGAAAGCCCCGTAACCGTTCTTTTCAAACCATTTTTTGGACGTGAAAGCAAACACCACATTCGGGTAAATCGACCACGACGAGGGCAGTTCCCCGTTCACGGCAAGCTCCGGATGCTCTTTGAGGTAATCCGAATGCCCGGCCCAAAGTACATTATGGTTCAATCCGGCGTACACCTTGCTTTTGTTTTTCCCGAAACGCAGGTAAAGAAACTTCTGGTGCAGCCGCACGCCCTGAATATAATCGGCATTGAACCAGCCGTGGGCAAATCCGGCATGGACCGCTATGAAATTCCGTGTGAATTTCAGCGGGGTGAATCCCACCGTTCCGATCTGCACCTTGGGTACCGGCAGCGAGTTGCCCGACATGGCGTAGAAACCGGAAGAAAATGTAGTATCCCCCAGCCCCATTACCTCGCGCCTGCGCCCGGCCCACAGCTCCACACGCTTAAAGCGCACACTGGCATGTGCCTCGGGCAAGACGAATTCGAAGCGATTGTCTTTGTTATAAATCCCTACCGGACTCACGCCGGCACTCCAGTCCAGCTTCCTTGGCCGGGCGGAGAGGCTGTCGTAGAAAACATAATTTCTCCGCACCGACGCTTGTACCACGCCCGAGGTGGTGCGGTCGGGGACCGCGCCAAACTGGTTTGTTTTAAGCCAAAACGGCGTTTCGTTGTTGGACGACCAGTAGGCACCCGCTTCGGCACTTGCCTCCACCTGCGACATAAGCGTGCTTTTCTGGGCAAAAACCGGCCCTGAGATAATCGCAAGAAGCGCAGCAACACTGAAAGTAAAGGATCTCGGCAAGGGAGTGCAGTTTATGAAGGATTTCCCTGCAAGATAAAGACCGCGAGGCGATATCGCTACGACCGGTGCGTTTTTACTTTACTCTGTCTTCAAACTTTTCACGAGGTCGAGCAATGCGGCGCGAACCGCCTGGTAACTCACCGTGGCCAGGGTCACAAATAGAGCGCCGCATTGATAGCCGACTAACCCTTGCTCTTGACAAGGTTACAAAATGCGATTTTAAGATAGTTTTTCAGCATGGCTAATCGATTCTATTCATTTTTCAAACTCTTCACGGGGTCGGTCAATGCGGCGCGGATGCTTTGGAAACTGACGGTCGCCAGGGCAATGCCTGCAGCCAGCGCGCCTGCCCAAACGAAGATGCCCCAATGGACCGGCACGCGGTATGCAAAGTCCTGCAACCAGCGCTCCATAAAATACCAGGCTACCGGGCTCGCCACCACAATCGCGACGATCACCAGTTTCAGAAAGTCCATCGACAGCATGGCCGTAATGCCCGCCACCGAAGCCCCCAGCACTTTGCGGATGCCTATTTCCTTTGTGCGCTGTTCAATTGCGAAAATGGCGAGCCCGAACAATCCCAGGCATGAAAGGCAAACCGACAGCAATGCAAAAGTGGTCGTCAGGCGCGTCGCGAGTTCCTCGCGCTGGTAGAATGCCGCTATCTCTTCGTCGTAGAAAGTATACTCGAAAACATTTTCAGGGAAGTGTTTTTGCCAAACGGCGGCGATCCGCGGGATGGTAGGCGCGCTGATAAGCCTGAGCTTGACGCCCGCCCGGCGGTAGCGCTTCTGGTCGGCATAGACGATCGTCGGCTCGATGCCGGTGTAGAGGTCGCCATTGTTAAAATCCGACAGCACGCCCACGATAGTGCCCGTTTTACCCGCATCGCCCACGTGCAAACGCCGGTTCAATGCATCTTCGGGCGATTTCAGGCCGAGTGCTTTCACCAGTTTCCGGTTGATCAGCAGTTCATTGAGCGTGTCCGAATGCGCCGGAGCCCGTCCTGCGACCAGTTTCAGGCCGTAGGTTTTTACAAAATGCGCATCCGCTGCCCTGGAACGTGCCACGAATTTCTCCCAGTCACGGTTTTCGAACTTAATGGTGCCGCCGCCGCTCGTCTGCACCGATGGCGCGCTGCGGAAGAACGACAGTTCCGCTACTTCCGGCAATGCCGCCAGCTCATTGCGCAATGCCGATAGCTTGCTTGTTTCGGCTTCCGGCAGGTTCAAATGCAGCACCAGATTTTTGTCGACGCCCAAATCCTTGTTTTTCAAAAATTCGGATTGCAGGAATATCAGTGTAGAAACGGCGATCAGGACAAACGAAATGCTGAACTGCGTCACCACAAGCCCTTTTCTGACGGAGAAAAAGCTGCGGTTATGATCTTTCAGCAAGCCTTTGATCGCCTTTACGGGATTGAAATTTGAAATGACGAATGCCGGATAAATACCCGCGAGCACGATTACAAAAAGCAGCAGCGCGGCAAAAAATACCATCAATAGCGGATCTGTCAGCACATTCACCCGTAGACCTAGTCCGAGCCACCGGCTCAGTACCGGCGCAAAAAGCCAGGCTATGCCAATGGATGCCGCTCCGGCGACGACAGTCAGCAATGCGGTTTCCTGGATAAACAGCCAGAATACCTGCGCCTGCGATACGCCGAGCACTTTTCTCACGCCCACTTCCTTGCTGCGCTTGAATGCCTGGGCCGTGGATAGGTTAATGAAGTTGAAACACGCGATGAGAACGAGCAAAATGCCCACCGTTGCGAGGACAATGATGGTGTTATACTTGATTTTCCCGCCATATGCGACATTAAAATGCACATCGGACAGGTCCTGCAAACGGTAATGGAACACCCGGTCGTCGGGACCGTAATATTTCTGCGCGAACGCCGGCATCTGTGCCTCGAATGCCGCCTTATCGTCCGGCGACCGGAGTGTAATGTAGGTTTCACGGTTGCTGTCAATCCAGCCCCAGTCTTCGTAGCCATACTCGGGAACGATCTTTCGGATGGTTGGGAGCGAAACAAAAATATCATAACGAAAATCGGTTTGCGCGGGATAGTCGGCTACAATGCCTGCAATCACGAGGTTTTCGCGGTTATCGGCACGGATCACTTTGCCCAATGCCTGGCCATTCCCGAAATATTTCCGGGCATAACGCTCCGTCACAATCGCCTGGTTCGGTGCGGACATCGCCGAGGCATTCCCGCTGATCCATTGATAGTCGAATATTTTGAAGTAATCAGCATTGGTAAAAACCAGGTCCTTTTCCAGGAACTTCCTCGAAGCCCCGCCGCTATCAACGCGTATCGTAACTTCTTTGCGCGCCACGTAAGCAGCATTCCCGACTGAGCTGAAATCCTTTTTCAATGTTTCGTGCAAAACAAAAGCCGAACCGCGCTCCTGCTCCACCGAGCCGTCGTCCAGGTGCAGGTCCACCACTACCCGGTAGGTACGCGCGGCATTCTGATGGTAACGGTCGGTGGACAGGTGGTGCTTCACCAGCTGAAAGATCACGATTGCACCTGCCATGCCCACAGCCAGGCCTGCGAGGTTGATTCCCGTGTACACCCTGTTTTTCAACAGGCTGCGAAGCGTAAATTTTAAGTAGCTGCCTATCATTCCGTTTTCAGACTTTTAATGGGATCGAGCCAGGCTGCTTTCACCGCCTGGTAACTTACCGTCACGAGCGTGAGCACGAGTGCGCCTGCTGCCGCGAGGACAAATATCCACCAACTTATTTCGGTGCGGTACTGGTAGTTTTTCAGCCATTCGCTCATCGAATACCACGCCAGCGGCGCGGCGATGGCGCTCGCTACCGCCACCAGCAGGACGAAATCCCTTGAAAGCATGCGCCACAACGCGGTTACCGACGCGCCCAGTACTTTCCGGATGCCTATTTCCCTGGTTCGCTGCTCTGCGGTGAAGGAAGCCAGTCCAAACAGTCCGAGGCAGCTGATGACGATCGCCAGCGCCGCAAAAAAACCGGCCAGTTTCCCTACCCGCTCTTCGTTCCTGAACTTGGTGTCGTATTCCGTGTCGGCAAACTTGTATTCGAACGGCGCGGCCGGCACCAGTTTTTTAAATACGTTTTCAATGGCCGGTAATGCCTCGGCCGCGCTTACATGGGCATTAAGCCTGATATTGATCCAGTTGGGAGAACCGGAAAGGAAAAACACGGTGGGCCGCACAGCCTCGAACGGGGATTCCATCACCATATCTTTCACCACACCCAGCACCGTGAATTGCTTCCGGATGTTGTCCGTCATCCATTGACTTTTCCAGGAAACGACCATCCCGACCGGATCCGCTACGCCCAGCAGGCGCGCCGCCGACTCATTGATCACAAAGCCGGAAGTATCGGAGGCGAAACTGGCAGAAAAATTGCGTCCGCGCACGAATTGCCAGCCGACGGTTCGCGCATAGTCGGCGGAAACTGTGAGGGTTGCGAAAGTTTCCGTAAATCCTTCCGGCATTCCGTTCCAGCTGAAACCGTCATTAGCCGACCAGACACCGGTTACCGGGCTTTGCGACTCGGCCACTTCTTCCACCAGGCCGGTATTTTTGAGTTCTGCCCGGAAAATCCCGGCTTTTCCATAAAAATCGTCGGTTTTCATGGGTATCATCAGTAATCCTTCCCGTGTGTAACCCACCGACCGCTGTTTCGCGAACTGAATCTGGCGATAGACGATCGTTGTACAAATGATGAGCGTCACCGAAATGGTGAATTGCAAAACAACCAGAACCTGACGGGGCGTGTAGGCAAAGCGCCCGAAATGCGTCCTGAGAGAAGCGCCTCCGCCTTTCAGGACCTTTACAGGCTGAAAAGACGTGAGATAAATAGCCGGATAGCTACCCGCAAGCACCGAAGTGATCAGCACAAAGCCCACACAGGAGATCCAGAAATAGGGATTGTCCCAGGGAACGATCATTTGCTTCGCCGCCAGATTATTGAACCACGGCAATGCCAGCACCACGCCGGCCAGCGCCAGCAGGAAAGACACCGTCACCACAAGCAACGACTCGCTGAAAAACTGCCCGATGAGCTGGGTCCTCAACGAACCGATCGCCTTACGCACGCCCACCTCCCGCGCACGCTTCTCCGACCGCGCCGTGCTGAGGTTTACAAAGTTGATACAGGCCAGCAACAGCACAAAAAAACCAATCAAGCCAACCATCCAAACGTATTTCACCGGCCCGTCACCCACAGCGCCGTTGCGGAATTCGGAATACAAATGCCAATTTTTCATCGGATGCACCCACATTTCAGGTCGGGTGGCGGCCTCTTCCTTCATATCGTCCATTCTGCGGATCACGCTCAGTTCCGACAGCCTGATACCCGTACTCGCTGCTTCAAAACTGGTATTCTCAGCCAGCTCCGTAAACACCCAAATGGCGTGGTTATCCCATTTCTTCTCCTTCATCCAGCGGTTCTTTTCGAGAAAATAGTCCCAAGAGCCCATGAACTGGACATCGCTAAACTTCGTGTTTTGTGGAAAATCCTCGTAAACACCGGTGACTTTGAGGTGGAGATCGGTGTCCACCTTCACAATCTGGTTCATCGGGTCGGCGACGCCGAAAAGCGCCCGGGCGGCCGACTGCGAAAGGATAATGCCCTGCTTGTCTTCCAGCGCCGACCACGAGCCTTGCAGCATGCGGAGGGAAAACAGTTCTGGTCCGGCGGCATCGATAAAATGGCCGCTGCGCGACAACTTGGTGTCACCCGCCGTCAGTATATATTCTCCCGTTTGCGTGGAGGCGACGATGTGTTTGAAATAACCCGCATAATGTGTTTTCAACTCCCCGACAAATGGGACAGGCAATGAAGGCACTGTCTTCTTTTCTCCATTCCGGGTCTGATTTTGATGGATCTGGCCAATCCGTTCATAGTTGTTGAAATAGCGGTTAAAAGAGAGCTCGTCGTAAATCCACAGGCCGATCAGCATGGCCACGCCCATGCCGATCGCCAGCCCGCCGATGTTGATCGCGGCGTATCCCTTGTTTTTCCAGAGGTTACGGAAAATGATTTTCAGGTAGTTTCTCAACATGGCACCAAGAGTTTAGGAGAGACTGAGTTCTATTCGCTTCGAAGGCTTTTCACCGGGTTCATTATGGCCGCTTTGATGCTCTGGAAGCTTACAGTCCCAAATGCAATGGCCGTGGACAACACCGCCGCCAGGGCGAAAACCCACCAATAAATGTCTGTGCGATAGGCGAAATTCTGCAACCAACGCTCCATCCCGAAGTAAGCAACCGGCGAGGCGACCACAAATGCGATAAGGACCAGCTTGAGAAAATCCCGTGAAAGCAGGGCCACGATGCTGGCAACGGACGCACCCATTACTTTCCGCACGCCGATTTCCTTCGTGCGCTGCATGGTACTGTACGATGCCAGGCCCAGCAATCCGAGGCAGGAAATGAATATGGCCAGGATGGCGAAGTTGAGGAAGAGCTTTTCAAAGCGCTCCTCGCTGCGGTACTGCCGGTCGAAAAATTCGTCCATGAAATAGTAGCTGAATGGCCGGTCGGGCATCAGTCCCTTCCATTTCTCTTCGATGGCCGCCACGGTTTCTTTCAGCCGTCCGCCCTCGATCTTTACGGATACGAGGTCGGAGTTACGCGGCTCGATCCGCATCGTGAGTGGTTTGATATTTTCCTGCAACGACCTGAAATGGAAGTCTTTCACCACACCAATGATCGTCCCCTCGCGCCCCCATTGCCTGAACCGGCGGCCCAGCGCCTCTTCCGGCCTGGCGTAACCCAGCAGCCTGGATGCGGCTTCGTTCACGACCATAGCCTGCGTGGTATCCGTCCCAAAATCTTTGGAAAATGCCCTCCCGGCAGCCATTTTGAGCCCAAATTGGTGAATGTAGTCGAAATCGACGAAATACAGATCCAGGTTTGCGACCTGCAAATCACCGCTTTTGTTCTCGATTTCGGAGTAAGCGCCTGGATTAAAGCTTCCCGGAACGCTGGACGACGCAGCCGAGGATTTCACGCCCGCGAGACCCACCAGCGATTCCTTGAAAGCCGCCCGTTTCGGGTCGCCCTCCGTATTGATGACCAGCATCTGATCCTTGCTGAAACCCAGATCGCGGTTGCGCATGTAGCGCATTTGGATGAAAACGACCATCGTGGCGATGATCAGGGCAATGGAAATGGCAAACTGGACCGTTACCAAGCCTTTTCTTAATAAAATACCCTTCACACTTGTCGTAAAACGGCCTTTCAGCACTGTGACCGGCTCAAACGACGACAGTACCAAAGCCGGATAAATGCCCGCCAGCACACCGATCACGATCGCCGCCAAAAACATATAGACCAGGAACGACGGATCGGCAAAAAGGCCGGTAACGACCACCTTTCCCGCCAGATTATTGAAAAGCGGCACAAGCGCGGCCGAAAGCATTACCGAAAACAGGAAGGCAATGAGGCACAGCATCACCGATTCGCTCACAAACTGCCGCGCCAGCAAAGACCTGGCGGCGCCTACGACCTTCCGTATCCCTACCTCGCGCGCCCGTTCGGCCGACCGTGCGGTGGTGAGGTTAACGAAGTTGATGCAGGCGATCAGCAGAATGAAGACCGCCACGACGGAAAACACATACACGTTGTTCATGCTTCCTTTTTCAGCCACGTCGCGGGTCGAATGCAAATGCACGTCGCGCAGCGGTTCGAGGAAAAGCGTGTAGCGCATTTTGGCCTCTTGCATGAGCTTGCCCGCGCGGCGCTCCATAAATGCAGGCAGCTTCTTTTCAAATGCTTTGCTGTTTGTCCCGGGTTTCAGCAGCACATAGGACGTAGCGCCGAAATTTCCCCATTCCTCGTCGACGCCCCGGTTGAAGCGCTGGGTCATGGTGGCCATCGAAATGAACATATCGCCCTTGATCTGCGAATTTTCGGGCATATCCTGCATCACACCGGTAACTTTGGCGGGAAGCCTATCGCCCGAGAGCAGCAGTGTTTGGCCGATCGGATCGCTGTCGCCGAAATACTTTTTGGCCGCTTTTTCCGTAAAAACAATGCTTAGCGGCTCTTTCAACGCCGTTCCGGGATCGCCTTTGACTAATTTGAAGTCGAATACACGAAAAAGCGACGAGTCGGCAAAGACCGTCGCTTCTTCCTGAAATTTGATATCACCCTTTCGGACCAGGAAGCTCCCGCCATTGATCCGCGCAAAGGATTCGACCTCTGGGAAGTCCTGCTTCATGGCGGGCGCGTAAGCCCACGACGTGATTCCCGCATGAATCGTCTCCGAAGGCGTT
The DNA here is from genome assembly GCF_000023125.1 of Dyadobacter fermentans DSM 18053. Classification (NCBI taxonomy): domain Bacteria; kingdom Pseudomonadati; phylum Bacteroidota; class Cytophagia; order Cytophagales; family Spirosomataceae; genus Dyadobacter; species Dyadobacter fermentans. The sequence continues at coordinate 5,872,503 of NC_013037.1, read as the reverse complement.
TTAATGTCCGTCACCACGCGGTAAATGCGATCGGCCTTGCTGTGGAACGCGTCGTACGTCAGCTCGAAATGGACGTACATGGAAATCAGCAGGCAGGCCGACATCCCTACGGTGAGTCCGAGGATGTTGATCAGTGAAAATACCTTGTGCTTCCAGAGGTTCCGGAAGGCAATTTTGAAATAGTTCTTTAACATGGCTGTCAGGTCGCTTGGCTATGGATGCGCTTGTTCCGGCAACAATTTCATACCAATAACCCAAACCATTATTTATCAGACATTTACCCTAAGAACACTGTTCAAAATCGGACAGTCGTGCTCGGCCATTGTCAGTTTCCGCCATTCTGCACGTCGTCGTTGCGAATGCCTCTTTTGTTCTTTTTAATACCATTTTTCAGCTTTCCGAACTTGTAGTTCACACTGAAATTGTACGACCGGAAATAGCTCCAGCGATCGTTGAACTGATCGAAATCCGGGCCTGATGTTACATTGTGGAACCTCCTGAATTTCGTAAAAGGATTGCTCACCGCAGCCGAAACCGACAATTTATCCTTCACCACATCCTTATTCACGCTGAACGACGTGCTCTGGATGGAATTGGAGGTGCCTTGCAGGTTCACGCTCGGCCCGTTTGCATTGAAGTTGGCATTCACGCGCCAGTCTTTGGGCAACCGGTAGCCGGTGGAGAGCGCAAACTGGTACATCAATCCGCTATTGGTGATCTCCACGCCATTCACCAACCCCGTTACCTTGCCGTGCGCAATGCGCAGATTGGTGCTGAAATTCCAGTTTTTTGTGATCGGATAATTGGCATTCAGCAAACCGCTGATGAGCCTGGCGCGGCCTGTGTTGCCATAAGACCTGCGCGTGATCTGTGTTTCGGGGTCAAATACGGCGATCTGGAAAATGAGGTCTTTGAAATGGGTGTAGCCGACGCCGAAGTTGATATTTCCTTTTTTGGCCTTGTTGAAGCTCAATTGCAGATCGTTCACGAATGCCGGCCGGAGGTCCGGATTACCCGTGCGTTCGAAACTCGGGTTCGACCGGTCGACGAACGGATTGAGCTGCCAGATGCCCGGCCGCTGAATGCGCTGGCTGTACCCTAAATTGATACCCGCATTGTTTTTAAGCTTCCGGTTAACCGATACGGAGGGGATCAGGTTGAAATAGTTTTGCTTCACTTTCGAATCCGTTGAAATGAAGTCCGCATCAATGATCGTCTGCTCCACCCGTGCGCCTGCCTTAATGCCCCAGTTCTTCCAGTTATACTGGTAAGTATTGTATGCCCCGAACACCTTTTGCATGTTGTTGTATTTGTTGCTCATGCCCGCATCCAGGTCGTAGGAATTGGTTTCTGCATTGAAAACCTGGTATTGAAAATCGCTCTTATTGTCGCGCACAATGCCTTTGATACCGGCTTCGATACTGAGCTTTTTGACCGGGTACACGAGGTCCACCTGGAATGTCTGCTCCGAAAAGCTCTGGTCGTTGATCTGCCGGTAATCCGGGCGCTCGTAATTAATGCGGTCCGAAATGTTGAGGTTGCCTTTTTGCTTGTTGTCGTAGCCGTAATAGCGGTAAGAAAAGGTGAGCAACCGGTTCTTATCCGCTTTGAAACCCTTTTGATAATTCACGGCCGCATCCCGGCCTGTGCCGCGGTCGGAACTGGCATTGGTGACATTATAACGTTCCAGGATTTCGTCGCCGCCGTTCAGGAGCGACGATTGGTAGCCATTCTCCCGGTTCCGGCCGCCATTGACGTTCAATTGCGCGCTCAGCAAGTTGAGCGTATCAACCTCATAGGTAATCTCATAGCCAATGTAGCCGTTTTTGTTATTCACCTTGTTCCACCCGCGCTGGTTGAGCTCCGTTGGGTCAATGCCCGTCGTGACCCGGTTGGTAATCGATTGTGTGGAAGGGTTGATATACTGGCTCAAACCGGCATTTACCGACATTCCCACCTTCCCGAGCTGGGCCGAGAGCGAACCACCGACTCCCGGCCCGCCTGTCGGGAACCGTTCACTGACGTTGAGGGTACCATTATACCCGTTGTCGATTTTTTTGTTGGTAATAATGTTGATAATTCCTGCTAGCCCTTCCGCATCGTATTTTGCCGGCGGCGTAGTAATCACTTCGATCCGCACGATAGACGATGCCGGCATACTCCGCAGCACGTCCTTGTAGCTCCGCTCGACCATACTCGACGGCTTCCCGTTGATCAATATCCTGAAATCTGCATTGCCTTTCAGGAAAATGTTATCCTCGGCATCGAGCGACAGGTAAGGCACTTTCCGCATCATATCCAGCACGCTGTACACTTTGCTTTCGGGATCGGCTTCGAGGTCGTAACTAATGCGGTCGACCTCCTGCTTTACAATGGGTTTCAATGCGGTAACCGTCACTTCTTTAAGCCCTACGGCCTGCGGACTGATGGTAACCTGGCCCAAATCGACATGCCGGCGGGTGCTGTCTGCAAGATCGACGTCGATGGACCTGCTTTTGTATCCCACGCCCACGAGCACCACCATGTACTTCATCGGTTTCAGGTTCGCGAAAACAAAAGAACCGTCGCCCTTGGAAAAATCGGCTTTCACGGCGGTGGTTTTGTCCTTCATGAGGTTAATGGTAATAAAATCCAGCGTTTTACCGGAAGCGGAATCGGCCACGATGCCTTTGATACTCCCGCCCGCGGGAGCGACCTGGGCAAATGAATCCTGGCAGCAGATCAGCCCCGGGATCAGAATGGACATGAGTAGTTGAAGTAAAGTTTTCATCGAGGTAAAATTCATGGCTAATAGATTTTTGAAAAGGCATAGGAATTCCAGCAAGAGATTTGAGGCTCTTTTAGACAACCATCAGTACATCAATGCCTTGCATCAGCATAATGACTGATTCACTACGATCGATTTACGAAACAAATGTATTGGAAGGTACTTTGTGATGCAAGGTACTAGGCCTGATTTTTAGTATTAAGTGATGAATGGCACAATATCAAGGCTGATCGGCGGGCAGTAGCTGGCTACTCCCGATTCGCAGGTTTATTCAAATACCTTTCAATCAGGAAATTCAGGATAAGACTAAGGCCGCCGAACAAAAAAACCATGGCGAGGTAAGCTACCCCTTTGCTGAAATCATACATTTTATCGAGCCAGTTACCGGTGAGAATGCCGAGGGCGATGCCCACAAACAGCATTCCGAATTTGAGTGTAGGATAATATGCCTGGTTTTTATCCGTAAAAATGGAAGCGTCGGCACCTTTCTCGATCAGGGCTATACGTTCGCGGTGGCGCGTCATCAGGAAAACGTAAACGATCCCGAATATGCTCAGAAATGCCGCAACTGAAATAAGAACACCGCTCATGGCTCAAAGATGGTTAAATTTCGAATGTTACCCATTGGACAGCCGCGCCGCTTTCCTGGTTACAGTCCAGGTCAGATTTTTTTTCAAAAAAATAAACGGCCACGCTTGTAACCGGCTTACCCGCCGGGCTGTCTAACTGAAAGTAGCCACAGCATGCATGAAAAACCAGGACGACCGGATTCATATTGAGCAGGTAAAGCAGGGAAACCTGGCTTCGTATACCTACTTGGTCGACAAGTATAAGAACATGGCATTCACCGTGGCGAAGAAAATCCTGCCCAATACGCAGGACGCCGAGGATGCGGCGCAGGAAAGTTTCGTGAAGGCCTACATGCAGATCGGCAGCTTTGAGGGCAAGTCGAAATTCTCCACATGGCTCTACACGATTGTTTACCGAACGGCGGTTTCCAAATTACAGGCGCGGCAACTGGCATTGCAGCACATTGATGAAGAACTGGAACAAAACTACGATTACCAATACAGCCCGCCGCCGCTGGAAGCGCTGCAAACACGTGAACGAGAGCAGTTTGTGAAGGATGCGATCAACCGACTGCCCAAACTGGAAGCGCTGATCGTCACATTATATTATCTCAATGACAGCCCGATCGAGGAAATCGAACAAATCACCGGCCTTTCGAACAGCAATGTGAAAGTGAAGCTGTTCAGGGCGAGGAAGATGCTGGGTAAAGAATTGCATTTTTTGTTATAATGCAGGCACAATGGAACAGATCGAAGAACCCAACGAACCGAAATTCAAGCAACTCCTCCGCGAAGCCGGTGCCGACAAGCCAGCCGCCGACTTCACCGGCGCGGTAATGCGGCGCGTGGAGGAGGATGCCGCGCTGCGTGCATTGGTGCGTAACAGCGCCGTGGAGGCGCCATCGGCAGCATTCACCAAGCATATTATGGCGCAAATTGCGCCTGTGCCCGCGCCTGCCGCACCACGGCCGGTCATTTCGCGGCAAGCCTGGTATTGGATCGCCGCTGGCTGGGCCGTTCTGCTGGTGGCATGCCTGTTGGTTCCTGGCAATGAGCAATCTGTTCTGGCAGGCCGGATAAATGCCCTCTTGGTTTCCAATGACATTTTAGCGGGCACGGTCCGCGAAATCCCGCAGCCCGTTACGGCCACGATCATCGCCCTTTCTTCCCTCCTGCTGCTCGATTATTTCCTTCGGAACAACCGGATGCCCGTCAATAAAACGGCCGGATCGTAAGACCCGGCCGTGCGTTCATGGCTATTTCTTTATTGCTTATCCTCTGCGATTATAACGGTGCTCGAAACGCTGCTGGTAAGCAAACAAACGTTGGCGTTGTACGGGCGTCAGCACGGACAGGATTTCTCTTTGCTTGTCTTCTTCCAGTCTCTTCATTCCCTGGTAGGTTTGGTACCGCTTGTTTCTGCCGGTCAGACGATCGTATTTATTTTCGATCTTTTTGATCTGGTTCTCCTGCTTGCGCGACAGCTTCACGATCTCATCCAGCTTATTGATCTTGAACTCCTCGTAGGCATTGTCGGCACGGGCGTCGATCACCGCGGGGTTGGGTCTGTTATATCGCTGAGCGAAGGTATTTCCGGCTGAGGAAGTTACGATTGCGGCGATGGCGAAAATGAGCTTTTTCATGGTTTCCAGTGTTTAAATTGTTTGTTTAGGTCTTTTAGAGGCACTTTTCCCCTTCAAGTTTAACGCACAGGAAACACAATCTGCGAAATGTCACTGCCAGTAGACGGCCACCCCATTTCGATCGACGAAATGGCTTTACCGCAGGCTGGTTGGAATTGTTAAATGAACTTATTGTTTTTAAATTTGAGTAAGGTCAAAACTGAAAGCTATGTTGACGACAATCAAAGGGATTTATGAAAATGGCAAAGTAACGATCTCCGGCAGCCCACCGGTCCATTCGCGTACGGAAGTAACTGTCACGTTTCCGGACGAGAAGCCCAAAACCCTTCAAAAGCGCAAAGCAGGCGTACTGTCAGGAAAAGTATGGATGTCTGATGATTTCGATGAACCGTTGGACGATTTGGAAACTGGTGCTTCCCGATCCGATTGAGTCCATTTTTGAAAAAGCTATTGAAAACCAAATTAAAACGATACACCTCTCACCACCCCAGCTAACCGCATATCAGGCACTGCCTTTCTTCGAAGATCATCGCGATCCATTTGACCGCCTGATAATTGCTACTGCATTAAAAGATAGCCTTAGCATCATTTCGAACGATCCCAAATTCCCTTTATACCCCGCGGCACAAATCATCTGGTAAACGGAATACGCTACTCACTCCGCAACGACTTTACCGGGTTGGTTAATGCGGCTTTGATCGCCTGGAAGCTGACGGTTAGCAGGGTGATCGCTACCGCAAGGAATGCTGCCACGACGAACACTACCCAGCTCAGCTCGATGTGGTACTGGTATTTTTTGAGCCAGTCGTTCAGGAAGTAAAGGGCGATCGGCGAAGCGATAACACAGGATATAATGACGAGGTAAATAAATTCTTTGGACAGCATCGCCCACATTTGGGCTACGCTCGCGCCCAGGGTCTTGCGGATGCCGATTTCCTTCGTGCGCTGCTCCGCCGTGTAGGCTGCCAGGCCAAACAATCCAAGGCACGAAATGAACACCGCCAGCACCGCAAACACCCGCGCCAGCTTCCCGATCCGCTCTTCGGCCCTGAATTTCGCATCGTATTCCTCATCGGCAAATTTGAATTCGAACGGAGAGTCGGGATCGTGTTTGCGGAAAACGGCTTCCACTTTTTTCAGTGCCTTGTCCACCGGCGTGCCGGGTGTAAGTTTGACGTTGATCAGGTTGGCCCATTCATAATTGACCATAAAAATCGTCGGCACCGCCGGCTCGTAGGGCGATTGCATCACCATGTCCTTGATCACCCCCACTACATGCATCGGTTTGCCGTTGTATCGGATCGTTTTACCGATGATGCTTTTAATTCCGGTCAGCCTCACGGCCGATTCGTTCAGCACGAAGGCAGAAGTGTCCGTTGAATAATCGCGGGAAAAGTCGCGGCCTTCTATGATTTTCCAGCCGATGGTCTTGCCGAAATCGTGCGTACAGGCGATGGTCCCGAACAGCGGCACCGAGCCGGGCTCCATGCCCTCCCATTCAAAGCCGATCTGGTTCGAATAAATGCCGGTAGTAGGGCTCGACGATTCGCTCATTTCAAAAACAGCCCCTGTTTTGAGCAGTTCGTCACGCAGCGGATAATATTTGCCCCACATATTAGGCGAAATATTGATTTGCAAAAGTCCCTGCCGGTCGTAACCCACCGGCCGGTCCTTGGCATGCTGGATTTGCTGGAAAACGATGATCGTCCCGATGATCAGCGTGATGGAAACTGTGAACTGCATGACCACCATCACCTTGCGCGGAACGGCCGAATACTTGCCTACCCGGAATGTCCCTTTCAGCACCGACAGCGGATTGAACGACGACAGGTAAAAAGCCGGATAGCTGCCCGCTACCAGGCCCGTAAGCAATGCAAATGCCACCAGCCCCAGCCAAAACTGCCAGTAGAAGAATGGAAACCGGACATGCTTGCCGGCCAGGTCGTTGAATGCAGGCAGCGATATGAGTACGATCAGGATCGCCAGTAGCAGCGCAAACATGACCACAAGAAAGGACTCACTGAGAAACTGAAATACCAGCTGGCTTTTCAGCGAACCGATCGACTTGCGGATACCGACCTCTTTCGCGCGCTTTTCGGAACGGGCCGTGCTCAGGTTCATGAAATTGATACAGGCCAGCAGCAGCACAAACACTCCGATAATCCCAAAAAGCCACACAAACTGAATCCGCCCGCCGACATTCTGGCCGTCTTTAAAGTCGGAATACAGGTGCCAGCGGCTCATTGGATGGAGCATGTATTGCGGCTTGTCGGTTTTGGAGAATGCGTGGGGCATTTCCACGTCGCGGATTTTTCGCGAAACCGTCGCGATATCGGCATGGTCGGCCACCTGTGCAAACCATTGGAACGAGTGGTTACCCCATTGGGTCTGTGCATTTTTCACCCAACCTTCGGATTGCAGGTAATCGCTCCACGGCAAGATGAGGTACAGTTCGTTAAAACTTGAATTAAAGGGAATATCCTCATAAACGCCCGTCACCTTGACGTCCTTCTTGATATCCAGTTTAAGTGCCTTGTTCAGCGGGTCGGCGTCACCGAAAAGTGCCTTGGCCAGCGACTCGCAGATCACCACCGAACCCGGGTTTTTCAATGCATCATAATCGCCGCGGATCATTTTCAGGCCCAGCATTTCCGGGAACGACGGCTGCGCCCACATCCCGGTTTTGTTGATCTTCTTATCGCCATTGGTGAGCAAATGCCCAAAATTCCACGAAGCCAGCGCGGTATGCCTGAAATCGGCCGGGTATTTTGTGGCCATTTCGGTTACGGACGGAATCGAAACCGCGGTACCCGTGCCCGTTTGCCCGTTGAAAGTCTGGCTGATCCACGCCTGCACGACGCGGTCGTAGTTTTTGTGGTACTTGTTGTAAGAGAGTTCATCCCAAACCCACAGCCCGATCAGCATCGTGACGGCAATGCCCACTGCCAGTCCTACGATGTTGATCAGGGAATAAACTTTGTTTTTAAGAAGGTTGCGGAGCGCGATTACGAGGTAATTCTTGATCATGGCCAGGTTGAAATTGAGTTTAGAAATGCATTTGCCGAAAGATGTAAAATCGTACTTCCAAGTTGCATCCTAATGCACTCATTATTCACTCCTTAGGGCCGTTACGGGATTCGTAAGCGCCGCTTTGATGCTTTGGAAACTGATCGTAACCAGTGCAATAAGCACCGCCGCCACACCAGCAGCCACAAACAGCCACCAGCTGATATTGACTTTGTAACTAAAATCCTGCAACCACTGGTCCATAAAATACCAGGCGATAGGTGAAGCAATGACGAGCGCAATCACCACCAGCTTGATAAAATCGACCGAGAAAAGGCCGAAAATATTCATCGCCGATGCGCCAATGGCCTTCCGAATGCCCATTTCTTTCGTACGCGACTCGGCCATAAACGCTACCACGCCATAAAGGCCCAGGCAGCCGACGAATATTGCAATGGCGCTCAGTATCTGGAAGAGCGAAAAGAGCTTGGCTTCTTTTTCGTAAAAGCTGTCGAGCGTCTGGTCGTAGAAAGTGTATTTGAACAGATAATCCGGAAATGATTCCGTCCAGGCTTTTTCGATGCGGTGGACCTGGTCGAGCCCCGCGTGCCGATCCAGTTTCACGTTCAGCAGGCGGTAATTGTTTCGCATCGAAGCCATTACGCAGGGAATGATTTCCTGGTGTAATGTGTAAGTATTGAAATTTTTCACAACGCCCACGATCGGCAACTTGAAGTCGCTGCCGCCGATCGTCAGCCGCTTGCCGATGATGCCCTCGGGGTCTTTAAAACCGAGTTTGCGGGCAAATGCCTCGTTCACGACATATTCCCGCGCCGTATCCGACGGAAGGTACATCCTTCCCGCAGCCATTTTCAGTCCGAATGTGTGGAAGTACGACGTGTCCGCAGGGCGCATTACGATATCAAATTCCAGGAATTCGGGATCATTTTCGTATTTGAACCCGGTTTGCCAATTGCTTCGCGACATCGGCGTGAATGCACTGTACGTGATGGATTTAACTCCGGGAATGGCCGTTACCTTCTGGCTCAGTGTTTCCAGCTGCTTTTCATCCGGGATCGCGATGGTCACGATCTCGTCTTTTTCAAAACCCAGGTCCATGGATCTGAAATACTTCATCTGGCTGTAAGCGATAAGCGTGCCGATCAGAATCACTTGGGAAATCGAGAATTGCAGTACGATCAGCCCCCTCCGCAGATTAGTCTGGCTGCTCCCATTCTTGGTCATTTTACCTTTCAATGCGAGTATCGGCTGGTAACCCGATACCACCAGCGCCGGGTAAAAACCCGCCAGGAAAGTCGTAACAAGCGTTAATGCGATGCAGCACAGCAATATCCACGGGTCTTTGAAGAACACCACATTGTCCGCATTGATGTTGAGCGTATTGCTGATGTAGGGAAGTAATAACTGCGCGGCAATGAGTGCTACGATCACCGAGAAGGTGGTGATAATGCCCGTTTCGGAGAAATATTGGCGCAGTAACTGCCCTCTCGTGCTTCCCAGTACCTTCCTCACGCCCACCTCGCGCGAGCGGCGTAGCGCCTGTGCGGTGGCGAGGTTTACAAAGTTCACGCAGGCGATAACAAGGATAAATATCCCGACCAGCGACATGGTCCAGATCATTCCCTTGCTGATCGAGCGGTTCGCGTAGTTGCCCATTTTGGTGGCAAAATGAATGTCTTTCAACGGCTGCAAAACGAACCGCAGCGTTTCGGCATCCTTGGGATCGCGGTATTTTTTGTTGAATGCGAGTAATTGCTTTTCAAACTGCGCCTCGCTCACATGCTCGGGCAGCATGATGTACATCTGTCCGCCGCCGTAGGAAGATATCCAATCGTCCCAGTTCGTAAACGCGCCGAATTCTTTCAGCGAGCCGAACGAAAGCATGGTGGTAAAAGGCAAATTGGTCGTTGCAGGCGGGTTGGCAACGACGCCCGTCACGACGAAGTCCATCTGGTTTCTCACCCGGATGGTTTTCCCGATCGGATCGGCATTACCAAAGTATTTTAGCGCGTCTCCTTCCGTCAATACCACCGAGCCGGGGTTTTTGAGCGCTTGCGACGGCGAACCTTTCAGCCACCGGTAATCGAACATCGTGAAATACTCGGGACCGACAAACGCCACATTATAGCCAGGGTCCGAAAACTTCTTCTTTTCCTTTCCGTCCGTCACCGTAATCAGCGTCTCACGCATGCCGTATGTGCAGGCCACATGCTCCCGGATCTCGGGATAGTCGTTGCGGAGAGCAGCCAATGCAGGAAGCGGAATGCCGGCCGAGAACCCTTTTTCCCCATCATTAACATTCTGATTGAGAAGCCGGTAAAGGCGGTCGGCATGCTGGTGATGGCTGTCAAAGCTCAACTCGTACCGGACTGTAAAAAAGATCAGCAGGCAGCAGGCCAGGCTCAGGGTCAGGCCGGTGATGTTGATCAGCGTAAAATTCCAGTTACGCCGAAGGTTTCTGAATGAAGTCGTTAGATAATTTTTGATCATGGCTTCCTGTTTCTACTTCTGAATAGATGTCAAAATGGTCCGCTACTCGCTCCGCAGCGATTTCACCGGGTTCATCAATGCGGCTTTAATGCTCTGGAAACTCACCGTGGCGATGGCTACCAGCACGGCCACCAACCCTACTCCTACGAAAACCAGCGGACTGATTTCAATGCGGTAAGGATAGTGATCGAGCCACAATTGCATCAGATACCAGGCGGCGGGCGTGGAGATCAAAATGGCGATGAGCACCAGTTTTACAAAATCCCGGGACAGTACGAACACCAGGCTGCCGATGCTCGCGCCCAACACTTTGCGCACACCGATTTCCTTCGTACGCTGCTCCATGACGATCAGCGCTACTGCAAACAGCCCCAGGCAGGACAATATCACCGCCACCGCGGATGCCAGACTGAAAATCTGCGAAAGCCGCTGCTCCTCCATATACCAGTTGTTCGTGTTCTCATCGATGAACGACCCGATAAACTCCGATTCCGGCGTAATTTCCTTCCAAATGCCTTTCAGCTTATCCATCGAAGTGGCCAGGCTCTGCGGCGTCACGCGCACAAAGATGTAGCCGATGCCTTCGTTATTCGAAAGGTACATTGTAACCGGTTTCTTTTCGGCTTTGGATGAATACAGGTTAAAATCCGGCACCACTCCGATGATCTGATGCTTGATGCCCGCGGTATCTGTCTGAAAGAATTTGCCGACAGGGTCCTGCTCGCCGATGGCTTTGGCCATGCTTTCGGTGATGATCACCCGGCCCATGGAGTCGGTTGGATATGCAGGGTTGAACTCGCGGCCGGCTATTAATTTGATATTCAATGTTTTGAGATAATCATAACTAATATGCAGCCAGTCGGTTTCAATCTCACGTTCTTTAAATGTAAAACCAATAGAACTGCGGGAACTGCTTCTGTCGAGGCCCATACCGAGGTTCACGCCTGAGCCTGTAACACTTACCACATTCGGATCGCCGGCAAGGCGGTTTCTCATCCGGCGCAGCGCAGTTTGCCCGTCGACCTTGTTGCCGACCGGAATGCTGATCACCTCTTCTTTCTGAAAACCAAGCGGCTGGCTACGCAGGTGATCCACCTGCTGCATGGCGATGATCGTGCAGCAGATAAGCAGGCTCGAAAGCGCAAACTGTGCCACAATCAGCGAATTCCTGAGAATCCCAGGCTTTTTGAGCGATACTTTGCCTTTCAAAACTTGCACCGCATTGAACCGCGACATTTGCAGGGCAGGATAACCGCCGGCGATGAGGGTCACAAAAAGGAACAGGCCAACGAGCAATGCGATTTTGTCGGGTTCGAAAATGTAATCCAGCGTCAGCTTGGACCGGAATGTTGCGTTGAACGACGGCACAAGCAGGACGGCCAGTATCACACCGGCAAGGAAACCCAGAAAACACACCACGCCCGCTTCGCCCCAGATCTGGAAGAAAAGCTGCTGTTTCAATGCACCCAGCGACTTGCGCACGCCCACCTCACGCGCACGGATGAACGACCGCGCTACATTCAGGTTGATAAAATTGATACAAGCGATAAGCAAAATAAACAGCCCGATGCCCATCAGCGCATAAATCAGTGAGCCTTCCTTACCGCCGGATATTTCACGGTTAAAATGAACATCTTCCAGTTTTTGCAGGCGCAATGCATACAAATCGCCTCTTTCGTCGGGCTTTGCACCTTTCTTTTTAAGCTTCGTGACCGTTTCGGCAAAATATTTGGCGGTGAAAGGTTTCAGCTTTCGTTCAAATGCCAGCTTATCCACACCGGGTTTCAATTTCAGGAATATATTATGCGAAAATGCGTCCCACTGGTCCTTTTGCTGCTGGTAGCCGCCTGCATTCTCGCTGCGCAAAAATGCATCGAATTGCAGGGACGAGTTGGCAGGAAAATCCGCCAGCACGCCCGTGACGACGTAGCTCTTTTTACTCCCCTCCAACCCTATCTGCACGCTTTTGCCCATCGGGTCTTCCGCTCCGAAAACCGCTTTCGCCATGTTTTCAGTGATGATAATGCTGCTCAGGTCCTGGAAAGCCGTTTGCGCATTGCCCTGAAGAAATGGAAACGAGAAGATTTTGAAGAAATCGGGCTCGGTGAACTTGATATTCTTATCCAGATACTTGCCCTTGTACTCCACCACGTCCGATCCGTTGACTACCCGTGCGACGGCTTCAATCTCAGGATATTCGGCCTTTAATGCCGGGGTGATCGGGAACGGCATCGAGGCCGTGCGGTTCACCCGTTCGGGATCGTTGGCGAAAAAATACGGCTCGTAAATCCTGTCCTTGTCGGCATGAAAGTTGTCGTAAGAAAGCGCAAAGTAGGCCGTGAGAAATAGGAAAACGCTCACACAAAACGCCACGGCCAGGCCCACGACATTGATAAATGCATAACCCTTGCTTTTCCAAAGGTTCCGCAGCGCGATTTTGAAATAGTTTTTGAACATATGAAAGCTTTTTTATGGGAGGATGGAGGACTTCCTCCCTTTCCTCCCGATTCATCATTCCGATTTCAATGACTTTACAGGATTCGTGACGGCGGCTTTCACAGCCTGTGTGCTCACCGTCAGCAATGCGATAACGACGGCCAATGCACCGGCGCCGGCAAACATCCACCATTGCAGGGTGATTTTGTAGGCGAAATCATCCAGCCAGCGGTTCATGAGGTACCACGTCAGCGGCGTGGCTATCACGATGGAAATGACTACGAGCTTCACAAAATCGCCCGATAGCAATCCTACGATACTGGTCACCGACGCGCCAAGTACTTTTCGCACACCTATTTCCTTGATCCGCTGCTGGGCAGCAAATGCGGCCAGACCGAACAGTCCGAGGCAGGAAATCAGGATGGAAATGATTGTAAATGCATTCACAAGCCTGGAAGTGCGGGCATCGGCAGCGTAGTTCTTCTCGAAATCCTCATCCAGGAAAGTGTAGGCAAAAGGCTCGTCGGGCACAAGCGACTTCCATTTACCTTCAATAAAAGGCAACGTGGCCGCCGCATTCTTTCCTTCGATGTGGGCGATCAGGTAGTTGTGTTCAGGTTTCAAATTGAGGAAGAATGCGTAAGGTTCGATGGCCTTGTGCAAATCCTGGAAATGGAAATCCTTCACCACGCCCACCACCTCGACGCTGCCGGGTGTGTCGCCGCCATTGTTGAACAACAAGCGCTGCCCCACGGCCTTTTCCAGCGGAACGCCAAACTTCCGCAAAGTGGCTTCATTGACAACCATTTTATAATTGGTATCGCCGGGAAACTCGTTCGAGAACATGCGTCCGGCCGCCAGCTGGAAGCCCATTGCCGACATAAAATCCGGCGCTACCCAGTTGGTTTTCACTACATTGTCTTCATTCACCGTCTGCCCGGGCAAGTACACCGACATATCGCTCGGATTGAGGATACCCGGATAATATGCGGTGCCGGAGGCCGCAGTAATGCGGGAATCCTGCAAAAGTTCGTTTTTAAGCGCTGTGTAAGCCTTTCTCGACTCCGCGCTGCGGAACGGGATCACGATCTGCTGTTCCTTGTTGAAGCCCAGCGGCTGTTCTTTCATAAACCGGATCTGCCCCTGGATCACGATCGTGGCGACGACGAGGCCGATCGAAATCACAAATTGGAATACTACCAGCCCGCGCCGCAATGCCGTGGCAGATACCGAGTTGACAAACCGGCCCTTGATCACGTCCAGCGGGTTGAAAACCGACAAATAAAACGCGGGGTAACTTCCTGCCAGCAAGCCCGTGAGCAATGCCAAAAGCACGAATCCGCCCAAAATGTGCGCTTGCAGCAGATCGTCCACGGTAAGCGTCTTGTCGGCCAGCTGATTGAAAAAAGGCAGCAGCAAGGCCACCGCCGCCACGGCAATCAGCAGTCCGAGAAACGTAAGCACCAGTGACTCACCCAAAAACTGACCGATGAGGCTGCTTTTGTTGGCGCCCATGACCTTACGCATGCCTACTTCGGCCGCGCGTTTGGCGGAGCGGGCAGTAGCGAGGTTCATGAAATTGATGCAGGCGATCAGCAACGTAAATACTGCAATGCTGGCGAGGACGTACAGGTAAGTAGCGCTCGTGGTTGCGGACAGGATGCGGTCGATCTGGCTGAAAAGGTGGATGTCGCGGACGGGGAGCAATACCAGCTTTTTATCATATCCGGCGATTTTAAGGTCTTTCCGGGCATATTTTTCGATGAATGCCGGCAGTTTCGCCTCGAATGAAGCGGGATCGGTACCTGGCCTGAGGCGCAGGTAATGATAAAACATGTTGTTGCTGGTGAAATCATGCTCGGGCTGGCGCAGGTAATCGCCGATCCAGCCGACCTGGAATGTCACAAAATAGCGGGCGTCGATGTGCGACCGGGCACTCTCGTCGCGGACCACGCCGGTGACTTTGAAGTTCTGGTTATGCCCGGTTTTCCCGCCGACGCGGATTGTCCGGTTCAATGCCGGCTGATCGCCGAACAGCTTTTTAGCCAGCACATCGGACAGCACGATCGAATGCGGATCGTTAAGCGCCGCGGTAGGGTGTCCTTCCAGGAATTGGTAGGTAAAAACGTCAAAAAACGTCGAATCGACGTGTGTGCCTTTGGTTTCATAAAAAGAGAGCGGCGCATTGCCGGGCCGCTCCACGGTGAGCAGCGCCTTATCTTCCAGGAAATTCTGCCACGCGCGCGTCACCTGCACGATTTCCGGATATTCGGCTTTCAATGCATGCGCGTAAGGCGCCGGCGCGCGGGGGTTGTCCATTTTTTCGCCGTTCGGCTGCACATTTTCCGACCGGACCAGGTACAGCTCGTTCACATGCTCCTGGTGCTTATCGAACGAAACCTCGCTCAAAATATACAGCAGCAGGAGCATGCAACAAGTCATCCCGACCGAGAGGCCGAAGACATTGATAACGGAAAACATCTTGTTCTTCAAGACATTCCTCCAAGCAATTTTAAGATAGTTTCTAATCATGGCTAACGTTAGGGATTGCATTCCTCGACTTTGAAAATGAATAATTGTACCAGCGATGCAAAATGCAATTTATAGCTCTATGAATCAGTTAGTTACCATACATATAAAGTAACAAAGGTGTCCGAAAGTGGACACCTTTGTTCAGTAATGGACTGCGTGATTAATATGTTAACGGCTCTTGTTTCGTGCTCCATACCCGGATGATATTCACTTTCAGATTGGCGTCGTCGATGAAATAAGTGATTCTGATATTATACACCTCGAACGACCTAAAAGCTTTATCGCCATCCAGTCTGAATTGATCAGGCTTGTATCGCCTGGGTTCCGATTTGAGATTGTCAACGCATTTGACGATTCTATTCTTTACTTTCAAGGCGTTCTGGTAGGAATCTTTACGGATATACACAAAAATCTCCTTGAACTGAACCAGCGCAACGGTATCCCAGAGGATTTGATAATGCTTGTTTACCATCCATTAATTTCAGCTTCTGCCTGTTCCTGTGTGTGATATTGTCCGGATTTGATTCTCGCTAGTGCCTCATCCAGTTCCGCATTGTATTGCTCGATCGATACCCGCTCGCCGTGGTCGGGCTTTTTGAGTTTCAGAAATGTTTCGATAACACCCAGCAACGATTTCTTTTCGCCCTCGCCTAGTAATGGCAGGTAGCTTAATATTTCTGAATCTATCGACTTTGTGCTCATTTTCAGAAGATCAATTAAGAGAGTGGCATTGGAATGCCTGCATTAACACAACACTAACTTAATCAATATTCGGCAATTAACGTTCTAGCGGACCTGAGAAGTGGTCACTCGAAATTCGCGAACCATATTTTGCCCGATTTACTCCGACCTCAACGACCTTACCGGATCGAGCATTGCGGCCCGGATGCTTTGGAAACTTACCGTGAAGACTGCGATGGCGATTGCCAGGATGGCGGCTATGGCGAAGTAGGACCACGACATGGCGATGCGGTAAGGAAAATCCTGCAACCAGAAGTTGGCGCCATAGTAGGAAATCGGCAAGGCGATGAGGATCGAGATGAGCACGAGTTTGACGAAATCCATCGAAAGCAGCGTGGTAATGCTCGCCACCGAAGCCCCGAGTACCTTGCGGATACCGATCTCTTTCACCCGCATTTCGGCATTGAAAGTGGCAAGTCCGAACAGACCAATGCACGAAACGAAAATGGACAATACTGCTGCGAGTGTGATCATTTGTTTCCATTTCGACTCCGATTCGTAGCGTTTCAGATTGGCCTCGTCTTCAAACCTGTATTCGAAAGGCTGGTTTTTGACATGCGACCTGAAAATCTTTTCAATGGCCCTGATCGTCGCCGGAATGTCCTTGCTATCCAGTTTCGCGATGATCGTATTGATGCCATATTTCGGGTCCTGGGTGAGCACCAGCGGGTTAATGGTGTCTTTTAATGAAGCATAGTGATAGTCGCGAATCACGCCGATGATCTTCATTTTCTTGTTTTTCCACTCAAAATTCACTTCCTGACCGATCGGATTCTGTAACCCGGCACGCTTAACAAATGCCTCGTTGACAACGATCGCATCTTCGGGGTCAGTGGAGAAGCTTTTCGAGAAGTTCCGGCCTTTGAGCACCGGAATTTGCAGGATTTTCAGAAAATCGTCGCTCACGCCAATGTAGCCGAAGTCCATCTCCTGCTCGCCCACCTTGGCGCGCGTCCCGTTGTAATTACCATTGAAAGCGGCCACCGATGCTATTCCGGCCGTATTTTTCAGCTCACTCTGGATTACCTCCGTCAGGTTGGCGCCCGGCGCGCCGCGGCCTACACTGAAAATCAGCACGTTTTCATCGTTATAGCCCAAGTCCTTGCTCGTCAGATATTGGAATTGAGAATAGATCACAATGGTGCCGATCACGAGGCAAACGGATAATGCAAACTGGAAAATCACCAGGCCCTTCGTGAGATAATTCTTCCGCGACAGCTTTGTACGGTTGTAGAGCGTCTGCACCGGACTGAAACCCGACAACACCAGTGCCGGATACATTCCCGCAACCAATGCCGTCGAGACAAACAGTGCCACGTAGCCCGATACCAGGCCGGTATCCAGCAAATACGACAGCGCCAGCTGCTTGTTGGCGAGCTCGTTGAAAACGGGCAATGCGATTTGAGTAAATACGATAGCCAGGGTAAATGCGAGAAAGGAAAGCAGAAACGATTCGCCAAGAAACTGGTAAATAAGCTGCTTCCGCAGGCTTCCCACAACTTTCCGCACGCCGATTTCCTTCGAGCGGTTGAGTGAGCGCGCCACGGTCAGGTTGACGAAATTGATGCAGGCGATCAGCAAAATAAAGATGGCGATCCCCGACAGAATGTATGAATAAATGGGGCTGCTGCCGTGATCGAGGCCATTACGAAGGTCGCCCGCACTTTGCAAATGCACGTCCAGGAAGGGCATAAGTCCAAACACGACCTGGTTTTTGAAGTCTTTTTCCTTACCGGGCTCCGCGATTACCTTGCTTTTAGAAACCTGGTTCATTTTAGCGATTACCGCATTGAAATCGGCCTTTTCGTTCAGTAGCAAAAAGGTATTCATGTAAAAACCCATCCATTCGCTGTCCGTCCAACCCTTTGCTTCCTGGTATGCAAACGGCAGCACGGCATTAAACTGGATCGACGAGTTTTGCGGGCAGCGCTTCGCCACGCCCGACACAATGAATGGCTCGAAGTCATCTCCGGTTTTGAGCATCATTGTCTTCCCGACGGCATTTTTTGTGCCGAAATATTTCTCCGCCAGGTCCTCGCTCAGCACGATAGAATGAATGTCGGAAAGGACGGTTGCGGGATCGCCGGACAGCAGCGGCATGGAGAATACCGAAAAAAACGGCGCGTCGGCGAACAGCATATCTTCTTTCAAGATCTCATTCCCTTTTTTAACAACAAATGAATTGCTCTGCGCCCGGATCACCTCCCGGATTTCAGGAATATCCTGCTTGAAAGTGGGTCCGTGAATGGCGTTCGTGCTACCGAAAGTGCGGGTATCATCACCATCCAGGCTGGTGACCATCACGCGGTACAGCTGGTCCTTGTTCCGATGAAAGCGATCGAAACTGACCTCGTCTTTCGTGTATAGGACGATCAGCATGCAGCAGGTCAGTCCAAGGGAAAGCCCGGCGATGTTGATAAACGAGAAAACCTTGTTTCTCGCCAGATTCCGGACGGCGATTTTGAAATAATTCCTAAGCATGGCTAATGGTGCCGGTTGGCGGCGTTTATTCGGATTTCAACGATTTAACAGGGTTCATCAGCGCAGCTTTGATAGCCTGGAAGCTGACGGTAAACAATGCGATCAGCAATGCGGCAATGCCGGCAACAGCAAAATACCACCACTCCATATCGATCCGGAAGGCATATTTTTCCAGCCACCCGTTCAGGAAATACCAGGCAACCGGGAACGCGATAACCGCCGCCACCCCGACCAGCTTCACAAAATCGGCCGAGAGCATCCCCACCAGGTTGGTCACGCTGGCGCCCAGCACTTTGCGGACACCAATTTCCTTCGTGCGCTGCTCGGCTGTAAATGCCGCCAATCCGAACAGGCCCAGGCAGGAGATGAATATGGCCAGAAATGCAAAGTAGTTGGATAGCTTGCTCACGACCATTTCCGCCTTATACAAGTTCGCAAACTCCTCATCAGCGAAGTAATATTTGAATGGCACACCCGCATTGTACCGCCGGAACACCTTTTCGGTACTCTCGATGGCCTGCTGCGTTTTGCCGGCCTCCGCGCGGATCATACCTACGCCCCAGGCCTCTTTTTTAGGTTGCAGGTTGATAATGAGCGGTTCAATGGCCACGTGCAGCGAACCGATATGAAAGTCCTTCATTAATCCGATGATCTTCCCTTTCCTTCCCCACATGGTAAGCTCTTTGCCTACCGGGTCTTTATAACCGATCTTTTTAGCAGCGGCCTCGTTCACGAGGTAGTTGGAAGTATCGGTCCCGAACGACGGACTGAAATCGCGGCCGTCGAGCAGCCTGATACCCATTGTTTTGATAAAATCGAAACCCACCGGATTCACATTAAAAAGCAACTGCTTGGTGGTATCCTTTCCGGGCCAGCTCACGCCCATGGTGGAGCTGCCGTACGCGAGCGGGTTCGCCTGCGACCGTGCCACCGATTTGATTCCCGGCTCGCTTTCCAACGCCTGTTTGAATGCATCGAAGTTGGTAGTCATGGTATTTTCAATATCCGGAATGTAAAGCAGGTTCTCCTGGCTGAAACCCAGGTTTTTGTGCTGGATAAAGTCGATTTGCCGGTAAATGACGATCATCGAGAGGATCAGCACGATGGAGAGGCCGAATTGGAACACCACCAGCCCCTGCCGGAAATAGGCGGCGCTCGGTTTGAATTTCAATGCACCTTTGAGGATCGTAACGGGGTTGAGCGACGACATAAACAATGCCGGGTAACTGCCGGCGATCAGCCCCGTAATGAGCGTGAGCAGCAGCAGCAATGCCCAGAGCGTAGGATCGAGAAAATCGAGCGCTAATTGCTTTTCCGTCAGCGAATTGAAGCCAGGCAACAACACGAGCACAATCGCTACCGCCACCACGAGCGAGAGCAAGGTAATCAGCACCGACTCGCCCATAAACTGCCCGATCAGGCTCGCCTTATAGGCACCTACCACTTTGCGCAGCCCCACCTCCTTCGCGCGTTTCACGGAGCGCGCCGTGGCGAGGTTCATGAAATTAATGCAGGCAATAATGAGGATAAACACCGCCACAACCGTAAACATGCGCACGTACTCGATGCGGCCACCATTCTGCTGGCCGGCTTCCCAGTTTGAATAGAGATACGATTCGCCGTAATGGATCAGGAAAAGATCCACGTTGCTGTCTTTGTTTTTGGTTTTGATATAATCCTCGATTTTGGCATTCACCTTATCGATATCCGCATTCTTCGCGAGCATCACGGCGCAGCGCGGGCCGTTATTACCCCACTCTTTGGACCACGGGGCACCTTTCTGCCATACGTCGTAACTCATCAGGAAGTCGAACTTCATTGAAGAGTAACGCGAAACCTCGTCGAGCACACCGGTCACCACCACGTCATGCTTATTATCCACACGCATGGCTTTTCCGATCGGGTCCACGCCTTTGAAATATTTATCGGCAATTTTCTGCGAAATCACGATACCGTCGGGGCGCTTCAATGCCGTTTTCGCGTCGCCGTGGGTGAGTTTAAACGAAAACATCGTCAGGAAATCACCCTGCACGAAGCGTCCCTTTTCATTGTCGAACACATTTCCTACGAGCAAAACCGGGGTTTCCTCCCAAAGGATCTGGCTTGCCTTTTCTATTTCGGGAATATCCTTCACGATATTCTCGGCCAGAATGCCCGGTGTGGCCGGATAGGTGTTAATCTCCCCGGAATAATGCTGGTTCTCCATCACGGAGTATAACCGGGCATCGTTCTCATGGAAACGGTCCATTTTAATCTCATCCTGGACCCAAAGCATGATCAGCAGGCTGCAAGCCATCCCTAGCGCCAGGCCGAGGATATTAATGGAACTGAACGTCTTGTTTTTCAACAAATTCCGCCACGCGATTTTCAGATAATTTCTAAGCATACCGTTTGTTCATTGATGGTGGAATAAATAGGATGTGCGATGTGTTATTGGATATATTTGATTTCTGCTAATTCGAATGTTATGGAACAGGTCAGGAAAATCATTGTCCCGAAAACCAACTCGCTTGTGCTAACCCTGCCAAGAAACATGGTAGGAAAGCAGATCGAGGTGAGCGCTATGGAAATCCGATCCACAGATCCGATCGATATTGATACCAGAATGAAAAAACTCAACGATTCCCTATCCAAACTGAAAGTAGACCTTACTAACTGGAAATTTGATAGGAATGAAGCAAACAATTACGACTGACAAAATTGCTGTCGATACCAATATTCTTGTTTATCTCCATGAGGACACCGCAACTTATAAGAGTGAGATTTCTCAAAAGATAGTCCGGGGTGTACCAATTTTATCGAGTCAGGTAATCTCTGAATATATTAATGTATTACACCGATTGCTTCGTGCTCCCAAAACTGACCTTATCAATCATTGCCTGATCGTTACCGAATGCTGCACAGTGATTGGAATGGATCATCAAACAGTTCTTAAAGCAAGGGAACTAGTCATCAGGTATGACTTCCAGGTTTTTGACAGCATTATAGTTGCATCGGCACTACAAGTCGGATGTAATATCCTTTACTCAGAAGATTTTCAACATTGCATGGTCGTCGAAAATCAGCTAACCATCATTAACCCATATTTAGACTTCCAATAACTTACTCCGACTTCAATGACCGCACCGGGTTCATCAGCGCAGCTTTTACGCTCTGGAAACTGACCGTGAGCAATGCAATGACGACTGCCAGCAGACCGGCGGCGGCGAACATCCACCAGGCCAGATCGACGTGGTAGGCGAAGTCGCTTAGCCAGTGGTTCATGCCGAACCATGCGATAGGACTGCCGATCAGGATCGCAATGATGATCAGTTTGATAAATTCTTTAGATAGCAGCGCCACGATATTCACAACACTCGCGCCCAGCACTTTCCGTACGCCGATTTCCTTCGTGCGGCGCTCCGCCGTGAATGCAGACAACCCGAACAAGCCCAGACAGCCGATCATGATCGAAATGGCGGCAAAAGTGATGAATATCTGCCCTACCCGCTGCTCGCTGCGATAAACATTGTCAAAATCCTGGTCCATAAACCGGTAGTTGAATGGCTGACCCGGCGCCATTTGCTTCCAAAGAGCTTCCACCTGCGCCACCGTTTGCGGAGCGTCGCCGCCTTTCATGCGGAACACCACCGAACCCGAGCTTTTGTATAGGATCAGGCTTAATGCGCCGATGTTTTTTCGAAGGGATTCGAAATGGAAGTTTTTCACCACCCCGATGATCGTATAATCGACGCGCTTCGTCAATGCGGCGTCCTCGTAACCGAATATTTTCTTCCCGACCGGGTCCTTGTAGCCGAGCACCTTCGCCGCCGCTTCGTTGATCACAATGCCCGTCGAGTCGGAAGGAAATGCTTCGTCGAATGCGCGTCCGCCGGCCATTTGAAGCTGCATTGTTTTCACAAAATCGTAGTCCACGGCCCATTTCTGCATATTAATGCCCTTATCCTGCTGCATCTGGCCGACAGGAAAGAATGTATGGTCCGTGCGTGAAGATGGTGTCGGCAAGAAGCTCGTAACCGTTGCGCTTGCCACATTCGGAAGCCGCATCACCTGTTCTTTGAATGCCTTTACCTGGTTGTTCAATGCATACGCATCGTTCACAATCAGCATTTGATCTTTGTTAAACCCAAGCTTTTTGGTTTGAATGTAGTCCAGCTGGCGGTAAATGACGCCCGTGCCGACGATGAGCATCACCGAGATCACAAATTGGAACACCACCAGCGCATTACGAAGGTATCCGCTGCCCCTTCCTTCCAGGTGAATGGTGTTTTTCAAAACTTTCAGTGGCTGAAAGGCAGACAGGAAAAACGCCGGGTAACTTCCCGCAAGCACGCCCACGACGCCCGCGGTGAGCACTAAAATCAACCAAAACCACATATTGGCGATCGGAAAGGTGATTTGCTTGCTCGCGAGGTTGTTGAACAGCGGCAAGGCCAGGTAAGCCATCACAATGGCGAGTGTCAATGAAAAAAAGCTCAGCAGCACCGACTCCGTCAGGAACTGGCTCACCAGCGCTGAACGCTCCGAGCCCAATGCTTTGCGTACGCCCACCTCTTTGGCCCGGTTGGCCGAGCGTGCGGTGGCGAGGTTCATGAAATTCACACACGCGATCGCCAGCAGGAAGATCGCTACCACCGCAAAAATGTACACATATTGAATGTTGCCATTCGCATTGACCTCCGCCGTGCGATCGGAATGCAGGTGAATGTTCGTGAGCGGCATTAAGGTGTAGACCAGGTAATTACCCGACTTTCGCACATCTTCCAGCGAAGAGCCCAGGAAGCTTTGAATCCATTTCGAAGTGTATTTCTGCAATATCGTTTCGAAGTTCTTCTCAAAATCTTTGGCATTAATCCCCTCGCGGAAAAGAATATACGTATTGAAGTTATGGCTACCCCAGGCGTTCATCCGGCTTTCGTCGGTTGAGCTCATCGACAGCAACATATGCACATCGCGCATATGCGACTGCGCAGGAATATCCTGCATGACGCCGGTGACAGTATACGTCGTGTTGTTATCAATCATCAGCGCCTTGCCCATCGGGTTTGTTTCGCCGAAATATTTGCGGGCATCCGTTTCGGAAATTACGACGCTGTTAGGATTGCGGAGCGCTGAATGGCGATCGCCTTGCAGCATTGGCAGGGAAAACACCTCGAAAAACGTCGAATCCGCAAAGAATACGCGATCTTCTTTAAGGTTTTCAGTCGCATCCGCTCTGCGGACGAGCTGGCTGCCGTTTTCACGCAGCCTCACCACCTGCTCAATCTGCGGATAGTCTTTTTTTAATGTAAATGCCAGCGGGTCGGGCGCTACGGCAAGCGACATATCGGCACCGCCGAAGCGGATATCTGCATTAACCCGGTAAATACGTTCGGCATGCGCGAACGAGCGGTCGTAGCTGAGCTCATCCACCACATAAAGCGTGATGAGCAGGCAGCTCGCCAGCCCGAGCGACAAACCGAATATGTTCAGAAACGAGTAAAACTTGTGTTTACGCAGATTCCGCCAGGCAATTTTCAGATAGTTTTTAAGCATTCCTTCACGCGTTTACATTTCCATGCCGTTCCCCGGCAAGCCCATTTCGCTTTCAAAGTTCCGGATGATCTTCAACCGCTCTTTCTCCGATTTCTCGGCGGCATTCACGGTTTTTTCGTAGATATACTCATCGCCATCCTTCATGAATTTGTATTTAATAAACATTTCGCCCGTTTCGGAATTGTAGCGAACATGTTTGGAAAAGCCCTTAGGATCTTTGGAAACAGGTTCTTTGATAAATCCCTTACCCGAGGAGATCATTTCCGCATTCACTTCATTGGACGAGAATGCCATCGTCTCCGGCTCATCTTCCGACGGTTCGGGGGCAACGGGCGGTACGGGCGGCTTGGGGGTCACGGTCGCCACCGATTCGCGGCTTATGCCCTTCGGTGCCGGCAAATCCAGGTTACCTTCGGCAATGGATGATAGCACGCGTTCCCGCAACGCCTCGCGGTCTTCCTGGCTCATACCGTCCACATCGAACGTCTTGTTCACATCTACTTCCTTGCCGTCGAGTACGCCGGATACTTTAATCGACAGCTTTTTACCGTCGTCATCGATGCTTCTGCTCAGGTAAGCCCTTTTCTGGGCGATGGCCAGCGTGCTTACGCCGGCCAGTAGGATGGTTAAGATTTTTCTCATGGTTAGATTTGGCATATTGTACGAACTCGCTTTGGCACAGGGCCCCACATTGCATTCCAAAGGGCGGTTGGCCCCGGCGTCAAAAGTTCCTGCTATAAAGCGTCGCCAATAGCCGGAGGTTTTCTAAACATGTATTTTCTCGGTCACGATCTTGCCATCGAACAGGTTCACCACGCGGTGTGCAAAGCCGGCGTCGTAAGGCGAGTGCGTTACCATGAGGATCGTCGTTCCGGCTGCATTCAGCTGGCTGAGCAGGTTCATTACTTCCTCGCCGTTTTTAGAGTCGAGGTTACCGGTCGGCTCATCGGCCAGGATTGTTTTCGGGGTTGCTACCACGGCGCGGGCAATGGCGGTACGCTGTTGCTGACCACCCGATAGCTGTTGCGGGAAGTGGTTGCGGCGGTGCATCATATTCATGCGGGTGAGCGCGGCCTCCACCTTTTCCTTTCTTTCTGCCGGGGGCGTTTTGAGGTAAAGCAGCGGCAGCTCCACGTTTTCATAAACCGTCAGCTCATCGATCAGGTTGAAGCTCTGGAAAACGAAGCCGATATTGCCCTTGCGGATCTGTGCCCGCTGGCGTTCGGACATTTTGGCGACCTCCGTTCCGTAGAATTCGTAAGAACCTTCGCTGGGGTTATCGAGCAGTCCGAGAATATTCAGCAGCGTCGATTTCCCGCAACCGGAAGGTCCCATGATGGCCACAAACTCGCCATCCTTAATTTCCAGGTCAATCCCGTTGAGGGCAGTTGTTTCTACTTCTTCGGTAGAAAACACCTTGTGCATGTTGTTAATTTTAATCATTTGTTTTTTCTGGCTGTCGGCTATCGGCTTTCGGCTATCGGCCTGGGTTATGGTAAAAGGTTTTAAATTTCGGCTTTCGGCGGTCGGCTGTCGGCGGTCGGCTGTCGGCCATTGTACTATCAAATCTGTCAATCAAAAGTTTTCTCAAAAAAAGCCGACTGCCGATTGCCGACAGCCGAAGTCTTCTAAAATTCCAACACTTCATTGTCTCCAAAGTTCTCATACGAGCTGGTAATCACCTTCTCGCCAGGCTTCAAGCCTTCGAGGACTTCGAAATATTCAGGGTTTTTGCGACCGAGGGTAATGTTGCGTTTCGAGGCGCGCTTGCCATCGTCACCCACCACGTACACCCAGTTTCCACCCGTTTCGGAGAAGAAACCACCCACCGGCAGCAACGTCGCCTGCGAAGGCTGACCGAGTTGCAGGCGGATCGGGGCAGACTGCCCGCGTTTGATCAGCTCCGGCGCGCCCTTATCGAACTGCATATCCACTTCAAACCGGCCGCTGAGCACCTCAGGATAAATTTTGATGATTTTCAGGCCGTAATCCTTTCCATTGAACTCCATCGAGCCTTGCAGACCCACAAAAATCCGTGAAATATAATGCTCATCCACGCTGACGCGCATTTTGAAACCGTTCAAATCGTCGATCTGCCCGATATTCTGCCCTTGGTTGATATTCGATCCTACTTCCACATTCATGGATGACAACAGGCCGGATACCGGCGCTTTCACCACCAGGTTGTCGAGCGTCTGGCGCCAGAGTCCCACGTTTTTCTGCGTGCTGGCCAATGTGCCTTCCAGTTGTGTAATCTGCATTTTAGCATTTTCTTCCTGGTATTTCTGCGATTCGATCTCGATTTCACGCTGTCTTACCAGTTTTTCGTAATCGCGCTTCGTTTTCAGATAATCGGCTTCGGGAATGACCTTGTCCTTGAAAAGTTTTACGTTGCGGTCATGTGCGTCTTTGGCCTGGTCTAGCTGGAAATCCAGGTCGCTCAATGTCTTTTGGAGTGTAAAACGCGCCACTTTCAGGTTCTGACGTGTATTTTGAAGATCGTTTACCAGGCGGCTGGCCTCGGTTTCCGATTGGAGAAAGCTCAATTTCAGGTTCTGGTTTTCCAACCGCAGGAGCACGTCGCCCTGTTTCACCATGTTGCCGCCTTCGATGAGTTTTTCCGTCACATAGCCACCCACGATCGCGTCGAGCTGGATCGTTTTCAGGGGTTGCACTACGCCGGTCACGACGATGAATTCGTCGAATTTACCTTGTCTCACTTCCGAAATGGTCAGTTTGTCCTGCTCCACGTTCAGTTTGCTTCTCGTATCGGCAAAAAAGAACTGATAGACCAGGAAAGCGGCCAGCAAAACACCGCCACCGATCATGCTGATGCGTTTGGTATTCCAGAATTTCTTGGGTTTAACTCGGTCCATGGTTGATCCTCCGGAAAATCCGTTACTGGTGCTTGTCGAGTTAGGTGTCTTAACTTCCATTATATGCTAGTGATTGAGTTCGCCTTTTGTATTTGGCTTTTATAATCCAATCACTATGCCAAAGCAGGTAGAGCTGTCTAATCACTTGAATATCAAAGCAATTTGCATTCACAACACGGCTATCAATGTCCGTTATCGGACAAATTTGTTCGGGCGCGGACAAGCCGGTTTTCGTGGCCTTTTGAAGGTAAAATAGTGACATTTTAGCTTTGTAGGAAATAATATTTCAAATTGCGTCCTTATCTTGACAAACAATTCCGTTAAGTCCTTATCCGGCAGTGCCGACCCGCCTGCGCACCACAAGAAAACAGCCATGCTACTATCAGAAGCCAAGATCCTCATTATCGACGACGATGTTGACGTACTCAGTGCAGCCAAACTTTTGCTGAAACGCCACGCCAAGGCCGTCGACATTGAAAAGAACCCCCAAAAACTGCCATTTCTCGTCACCAACGGCGATTACAACCTGATCCTGCTCGACATGAACTTCACCCGCGATGTGAACAGCGGACGTGAGGGGTTCCATTGGCTCGACCGCATTCTGGACATCAATCCAGCCGCGAAAGTGATCATGATCACCGCATATGGTGATATCGAAATGGCAATCCGGGCCATTAAGGCCGGAGCGATCGATTTTGTGCTGAAACCATGGGAAAATGACAAGCTCCTCGCGACGATCGCGACGGCGCTGGAAGGCGGCAAGGACAAAGTGGCGCCCGTAGCGGAAGAAAAAACCAAGGACGACCCCAAAAAGAACAGCAAAGCCGCGGCCGACACCATTGTAGCCACCAGCGACAGCATGCGCCAGGTGCTCCTCACGGCGGAACGTGTAGCCTCCACCGACGCCAATGTGCTCATCCTTGGCGAAAACGGTACCGGCAAAACGCAGCTCGCCAGGCACGTGCACCAGCATTCCAAACGCGCCGACAAGCCATTCGTGGCCGTGGACCTCGGGGCGATCAGCGAAACGCTCTTCGAAAGCGAGCTCTTCGGACACGTGAAAGGCGCCTTTACCGACGCCAAGGAAGACCGCGCCGGGCGTTTTGAAGAAGCCAAAGGCGGCACGATTTTCCTCGACGAGATCGGCAACCTCACCTTACCTTTGCAGGCCAAGCTGCTCACCGTCATTCAGGAACGCAAAGTGACCCGCGTGGGCTCCAACAAGCCCATCGCGCTGGACGTGCGCCTCATTTGCGCGACCAACATGAACATCGAAAAAATGGTGACAGACAAAACCTTCCGTCAGGATTTGCTCTACCGGATCAATACCATCGAGCTGGAACTGCCTCCGCTGCGCGACCGGCCCGAGGATATTAGCGCTCTCGCCGATTATTATCTCAAACAATACGCCAAAAAATACAACCGGCCCGTTAACGACATCAGCAACGCATTGGTGAAGAAAATGCAGCAGTACAACTGGCCGGGCAATATCCGCGAACTGCAACATGCCGTGGAACGCGCCGTGATCCTTTCCCAGGAAAAAACTTTGCAACCTGATGACCTTTTCCTCAAAAGTTCGGCCGGGCAGCCTGCCACCGCCACCGGCTTCGACCTGGAAGACATGGAAAAAACGATGATCATCAAAGCATTGAAACGCTTCAACGGAAACATCACCGATGCGGCCCGCGAGCTGGGTCTCAGCCGCGCAGCGCTTTACCGACGTATGGAGAAATACGGTTTGTAAGCGAACGACGAGTCGCATTACCACCGTTTCAAACCGCCGGAAGTACGAACTTGGCATGTTTTTTGGGTTTACATCAATTAAAAAGCTCAACTGCTATCCAATTTTGTACTTCCGATGACCAAATCGCTTCCTATATTCATCCTTGTTTTTTTCGCTCAATTCGCATTCGCCCAAAGGGGCGGCATCAAGCCCGTACCGCTCAAAAACGTGAAAACCACGCAGGGTTTCTGGCACGACCGCGTAGACCTCGCCCGCGCCGTGACCGTCCCTCATGCATTGCATCAATGCGAGGAATCGGGGCGGCTGGACAACTTCGCCGTCGCAGGCGGTTTGAAAAAAGGGGTATTCAAAGGTGCACGATTTGACGATTCCGACGTGTTCAAAGTCGTGGAAGGCGCTTCTTATGTACTTCAAAATCAATATGATCCTAAACTTGACAAATACCTTGACTCGCTGATCACGCTATTCGCGGCTGCGCAGGAACCGGACGGCTATCTTTACACGATCCGCACCATTAACAAGGACACCACGGGCTCCTACGACTGGATCGCGGGTCCCTATCGCTATTCATTCGAGAACGGCAGCCACGAATTATACAACGTGGGCCACTTGTACGAAGCCGCCGTGGCGCATTATGAAGCAACGGGCAAGAAAAACCTGCTGAATGTGGCAATCAAAAATGCCGACCATCTTGTGAAAACCATTGGCCCGAAACCGGGACAAATGGTGGTCGTTCCCGGCCATGAGGAAACTGAGCTCGCATTGATCCGCCTCTACCGCGTGACCGGCAAAAAAGAATACCTCGATCTTTCCAAGTTCTTCATCGACATGCGCGGCCGGTCCGACAAGCGCACGCTCTTCCTCGACGAACACAAACTCGGCCCGGCCTATTTCCAGGACCAGGTGCCTTTCGTACGTCAGCGCGAAGCCGTAGGGCATGCCGTGCGTGCGCAATACCTGTACACGAGCGTAGCCGACCTGCTCACGCTCCGCCCCGATCCGAAAGACGAGGCCGCCGTGGATGCGATCTGGAATGATGCGACGCACCGCAAACAGTACGTAACCGGCGGAATGGGCGCCCGGGAAGACGGCGAGGCGTTCGACAAACCTTATATACTGCCCAACGACAATGCCTACGCCGAAACCTGCGCGGCCATTGCCAATATGCTCTGGAACCACAAAATGTACCTGCGCACCGGCGAGGCGAAGTATATGGATGTGTTCGAACGGGTGCTTTACAACGGCTTCCTGGGCGGTATGGGCGTGAAAGGGAATACGTTCTTTTATGTAAACCCGATGTCGTCCAACGGCAAGAATGATTTCAACAAAGGCTCCGGTGCTGTGCGGCACGAGTGGTTCGGGACGGCGTGCTGCCCTACGAACGTGTCCCGGTTTTTGCCTTCAATGCCGGGCTATATGTATGCAACGCAAGGCAATGCACTCGTTGTCAACCTTTTTGGAGACACCAAAGCAAACATTACCTTACCTGCCACGGCCGTTCAGATCTCCCAGCAGACGCAATATCCATGGCAGGGAAATATCCGCATTCAGGTTGATCCCGAAAAAAGCGGCGCATTTCCGCTGCACATCCGCATTCCCGGCTGGGCCACGGGCCAGGCTATTCCCGGAGATTTGTACAGCTACGAAGACAAGCTAGCCAAACCGGTAACCGTGCAGATCAATGGCAAGAAGGCCGACGCTGCCATCGAAAACGGTTACCTCAAACTCAACCGCACCTGGAAAAAGGGCGATGTGGTGGAGCTGGTGCTGGATATGCCCGTGCGCAGGGTCATTTCAAATGAAAAACTGACGGCCAACAAAGGCAAAGTAGCCATAGAACGCGGGCCGGTGCTGTATTGCGCCGAAGGTCACGACAATGGCGGAAAGGCGCTCTCGATCAGAATGTCCGGAACACAGGAATTTACCCCCGCTTACCAAAAGGAAATGCTGGGCGGCATTAACGTCCTGAAATCCAAGGAGCAGAACATTACCCTAATCCCGTACTACGCCTGGGCCAACCGCGGTGCCAATGAAATGCAGATCTGGTTCGACAGGCAGTAAGAATGCTTACATCCGGATTATTTCCGCTGTAAATTCTGCTGGAATGTTTCGATGTCTTTCAGCTCGCCGTTCATCACGAGGTTAATGTCGCTGTTGTCCAAAACATCGCTCTCAGATTTGATTTTACTTTTGAAATAAAATGTAAAGGGAAGCTCTTTTCCCTGCCCGATCATCTGTGCGCCTGCTTTGATGACTTTACCCAAACTCACCGAAAGCGGAATTTCGTAAACGTCCTTGCTCTTCGATTTGACTTTCGTAATGCCCGTCACGGCCCCTTCCGCGAAGCGTTTCTGTTTGCCCAGGTCCATTGCGTAAGTCGGGTTCTGAAATTCCAGCGAAAAGGGGTTCAGATTCGTCACTTCCACTTTCACGACAATGTCCGACTCTTTCAAGCCCAGCTTTTTGAAATCATAACCCGCCATTTTCATCATCGGAAGCCGGTAAAGCGGCAGGCGCTTGTCCATTTCGAGCACGAGCGAATCTTTGCCCAGGAACGCTTTCTCGAAATGCAGCACGGTTTGAAAATGGTAATCGGCGCTGTCCTCGCCTTTGGCCGCTTCCTCGTCGCCTTCCATCCGCAGGTTGCGGATCTTCACTTTTGCGGGCAGCGTGAGCACCGAGCTATCGGCCGCTTTCACTTCCAGCGGCTCGCCATAGCGGTCCTCTACCACCGTCCGGCCATTCATTTGAACCATATAATGAAGGGCTTTCAAACGCATTCCCACCGGCAGCGGGTTATGTACGAGCGTTTTGAGCTCCATTTTCAGTGTACTATCGGTAATGTCGCTGATGCGCCCGACGCTCATTTCCACACGCGGTTTCAGTCCCGAGACGGGGTTACGGTCGCTTTTTTTGAAAAAATACCATACGCCGAGTCCAATACCCGCGAGTATCAGAAGAATGATGATCAGTTTAAAGGGCTTGCGTTGTTTCATAGTGTCAGTTGATTTGCAGCCCCATCTCAAAAAGCATTCCTGCCGCTTTTGTCCCGCCGCCACACGTATATGTGTACGAATCTCGTCAGCCGGCAGCCCAACTCTTCCGGCAGGCGGCATTTTGGTTTTGGTATGGATTTTTAAAAAGGGTGCGTCAAAACAATGGCAGCTGCCATTAGCAATCATCAATACCACGACCATTAAAACTACAAGATCATGAAAGCGACTAAAAGCAAAAAGGCAAGTAAACAGATCACCGAAACGGACAGCGCAAAATTGAAAGAGCTCTTTGTAGATGGACTGAAAGACATTTACTGGGCAGAAAAGAATCTTGCAAAAGCATTAACCAAACTTGCCAAAAATGCCACTTCGGAAGAACTGAAAGCAGCTTTCGAACAACATACCACGGAAACCGAAGAACACGCGAAGGTAGTGGAACAGGTTTTTGAAATGATCGGTGAGAAAGCGCAGGCCAAAAAATGCGCAGCTATGGAAGGCCTGATCGAAGAAGCGAACGAAATCATCGAAAGCACCGATAAAGGCACCATGGTACGCGACTGCGGACTTATTATGGCCGCTCAGAAAGTGGAGCATTACGAAATCGCGTCGTACGGCACGCTGCGCAACATCGCGCGCACGCTGGGACACAATGAGGTGGCTGATTTGCTGCAACAAACGCTTGACCAGGAAGGGGAAACCGACCACAAGCTGACGGAACTGGCAGAGGCCTATGTGAATGAGGAAGCAAGCGTTGAGTAGGGGCTTCTGCCTTTTATAAAAAGCAGAGAGGCGATCGGATAACCCGATCGCCTCTTTTGCATTCAATATATACATCTACACCAGATTCAACTTGCCGTGATCGCCACCATCCGGTGTGGTGCCTGTAATCACCGCTTTGAGCATCGAGAAGAATACGACCATTTTCGAAGAAGTACTATCCCAGTAGGCTGCTTCCTGCGTGGTAACCCTCAGCACTGCCAGATCGGGATCGTCTTTTCCGCCCGGGAACCAGGCTTTCGACATGAGGTTCCAGAGCTCGTCTTTCCGGCGCTCGCTTTCCACGATCGAGGCCGTGCCCGAGATGCTCAGGTAAGTATTATTGGCAGGGTCGGAGTATATCAATGTCACCGCGTCGCCCAGCCTGGCGTCCTTCACGAGCTCGGTGTGGCGGCTGGTGAAGAACCAGATATTGCCCTCGGCGTCGATATCCAGCGTGGTCATCGGCCGAGATACGATTTTGCCGTTTTCAATCGTCGTGTACATACAAAACCGGATGTCTTCCGCCAGCGATTTCAGTTTTTGAGTGGCCTGATTATCTTCAAAATCCTTTTCCATAACGTTATTTTTAGATCTGTTGAAATTTTGGTTTGAATCCAAATCTGTAAAACAACCGTTCCAAGGATCGGAGACAGAGCCGGTTTAGCCGCGGATCAGTTTGTCGTATTCCTTTTCTGCTAATGCCTTCTCATCCAGCCCCGAATAGGCTGTAAAATAATGCATGATCAACCCTATCCCCCAGCCTAGCATCGGAAAAACCGGCCATGGGAATACATGATGCTTCCCAAACGAAAAGGTAGAAACGAGGTATATCAACCACAGGCCCGCATTCACGATCAGGTATGTGCGTAAATGCATTTTGAAACCGGCTCTCTTTTTTGCTTTCCTCCAAAGGAATTCGTTGCGTGGCGTTTCCATGATGCTGTCTGTTTAAGGTTAACTGAATAATAATTAAAAATAACCTTCCCATTCAGCCCATTCCAGCCGAACCCGATGGAGTGCGGGATTAGCCGGACGAAGGACATTATTTAGCAGACGAAGCGTCCGCTATTTCATTAAAATTCAAGGCGGTAGTTCAGCACCGGCAGCAGCCCGGTTTGAGTCACGGTTTTTACGCGGTCCTCTTTCTTGTTATAGTAGCGCTCCAATGCATTCAGGCGGTTGGTTGCATTTTGGAGGTCGAGGGAGATCGTGGACGTCGTGCGTCGTTTGTTTTTGGTATAACTCACACGCAGATCGGCGCGGAAATAGTCGGGAAGCTTGTCCGAATAGCTGCGTGACCAATCTCTTTCGGTACGTCCCTTTTCGCGTGATTTTTCCAGGTCGATGGGCGTTGTCCGGTTGCCGCCGGCAGCCAAAAGCTTGATATTGGCTGCGAAAATGTTGGTTTTGTTTTTTCCGACACGCCATTCTTTCCCAGCGAGTAAGTTCTGCACATACTGGCCATTGAAGCGGCTGTCACGCTCGATGCCATCACGCCCGGTGTATTTTGACTGATATAGGGACGTGGTGCTCATGACATAAATGCCCGCGGTCAGCGATTTTTCCACGGTTATTTCCAGCCCGTAGCTGCGGCCCTTGCCATCGCTCGTCAGCGAATCGCTCACAAAACCGCTGATTTCGTTCAGCTGCGAGTTATGCAGCAGATAGGGCGTTGTGGTATTCGCCGGGCCGATCGGGATGTTGTAATGATGCTGGTAGTAAGTTTCAGCGAGAATGCGCCAGCTCGCCGACGGCCTGAACTCATACCCCGCCACCAAATGCGCCGATTTGGTGAGTTTCAGGTTTTTATTAAACAATTCTGTTTTATCCTCCGACACCTTCACCTGGGCCAGGTACATCGAAATGGCTTCCGTTTTGCTATGCAGCCCCGCGCCGAAGCTCACGGTCGACCGCGGTGCCACTGCCCATTTCAGTCCAGCTCTCGGTTCAATGGAGAAACGATGGTTCAGTGCGAGCAGCATTCCGTGCAAGCCGGCATTGAGCGTAACGGTAGGCGTTAAACGCGACTTCCATTGTGCATAGCCCTGAAACAGCTGGGTATTGCCTTTCCGGTCCACATTCACTTCGTAGGGGCCGTCCTCATTATCCTTGTCGTAGAGGTTGAAGTCCAGGTGGTTAATGATCACGCCCAGCCGCACCGTGTTGCGTGCATTGAGTTTATAATTATAGAGAGAGGAGAGCCTTAATGCCTGATTCACAAACTTTTGCTGATAAGTCGCGTCGATGTTTTTATCGTAGAAATCGCCCGTCTGGCTCGTCGCCGAGTAGGAAACGACATTCTCCATATACGATTTGTTGTTGATATAGCGAAGGTAATTGACGCCCACAATGCCGCGGTTGGATTTGAAAGTCTCTCTCCAGTCGTCGTCATCGACTTTCGATGTACTCAGGCCGCCCATTCCCCACACGCTCACAACCACCTTGTCGTCGTAAGGGATATATATTTTAAAAGCACCGTCCTGAAAATCAATCGAAGCATCGCCATTAAGGTTAACGCCGACCTTATTAAGAACGGAAAGAGTAGAATAGCGGTAATTGGCCAGATAAGAAGCGCCGCCCTTGGGACCAATGGGTCCTTCGGCAGCAAAATCGAGCCCGAGAATGCCGGCCTGCATTGCATATTCGCGTTTTTCATTGTTCCCTTTTCTGAGTTTGAGGTCAAAAACACCGGAAGTCGCATTGCCGTATTCCGCTGGAAAAGCGCCGGTAAGGAAGTCGGAGTTACCGAGCACATTGGCACTCAGCGCGCTGATGCCGCCGCCGCTTGCTCCTTCCTGCGCAAAGTGATTGGGATTGGGGATCTCGACGCCTTCCATGCGCCACAGCATGCCTTTCGGGCTGTTTCCCCTGATGATGAGCTGGTTACTGCCGTCGTCGGTTGCGGCCACGCCGGCGAATGACATCGCCATCCGCGCCGGGTCGTTCACCGACGCCGCGAAGCGCTTCGTTTGGTCCACCGTGAAAGAGCGGCCGCTCACGCTCACCATGTCGTTCAGCGGCGCGCCATTTTCCTTCTGCGCTTTCACAACCACCTCATTAAGCGCTTTGAACGACTCGGTGAGTTTGATATTCAGCTCCACTTCCTTGCCGGAGCCGACGTTGATTTCCTGGATAAAGGCATCGTCGTAACCCAGGCTCGTAATCTTAAACGAATGTCGGCCGACGGGCACTTTTTCAATGCGGAAATTGCCTTCCGTATCCGTTACACCACCGATAATGGGCGTAGTAGAAGTAACGATCACATTCGCGCCGATCACCGGCTGCTGCGACTCGGTATCGACGACCCGTCCTTTGACGGTCTGTGCAGGCTGCGCAAAGGCCAGGGCGCTCACGGCCCCGGCCACTAAGGTCAAGATAAATTTTTTCATGGCTGGCTGTTTTGTAATTCTGACAACTCAGCCGATGATGCCCCTAAAAATTTTTGGAAAAATTTTTAAACGGATACTTCCGGTGATCGTAGCAATCCGCTAAACCGCCCAACGCTCCAACCTGTAAGCACTATCCCAAAACACATATTCCAATCGCGAAGCCGTCACGTATGCCTCCGTCATGCGGGCCCGGGTGGCTTCTGACGCGTTGGCGGCCAGTTGATCGCAAATATCCAGCGCCTTTTGCACCGAATGCGCGAAATCTTCGCCGGCGTAGGCGTCGATCCAGTTCTGGTAAGGATTGGGCGTGGCCTGATTGGCATAAATGTAATCGCCGATCTGCTTGTAGATCCAGAAGCAAGGCAGCAATGCAGCCACGGTTACTTCGTAGGACTCGAACGCGCTCGTTGCCATCAGATAATTGGTGTAGGCAAAACAGCCCGGCGCTTTTCCCGATTGATAATCAATGGCATATTCCTTAAAATACCCTAAATGCAGAGCCCGCTCTACCAAAATAGCATTTTGGGCAAATTGCAGAAAATCCAGCAGTTCGTGGCTGTTGCCGGCTTTGGTGCCTGCGACGGCCAATGCGCGGGCGAAATCGGCGAGGTATAGGGAATCCTGGTAAATGTAGAACCTGAATTTTTCGAGTGGCAATGTGCCTTCCTTCAACTCCTGGTTGAACGGATGCCGTTTGATCTCTTCAAATATGGGTAATGCTTCTGCCCAGAGCAGTTCTGTAAATTTCATGATACGATTTGCATGGAAACTGGTGAAAACGAGTGGTTCAAAGGACCCGGACCGTAGCCTGTCACCACATCGGCCCCCGACCGGATTGCCCCCGCAATGTATTCTTTGGCAAAAATGATCGACTCCGCCAGTGAATTGCCCCGCGCAACGTAAGTGGCAATGGCCGACGACAGCGTGCATCCCGTGCCATGGACATTCCGGCTTTCAATGTAGTCCGATTCGAGGATCAGCGGCTCCTGGCTGCTTTGCGCAAGCACATCGTAAATCGTCGATCCTACGAGATGGCCGCCTTTCAGCAACACCGCCCTGCACCCTTTTTCCACCATTTGAATGGCCGCTCCTTTCATCGTCGCAGGCGTGCGGATTTGCCCACCGATGAGGATTTCGGCTTCGTCGAGATTAGGTGTAATGAGGTCCACACGGGGAAAAAGCTCCTGCCACAGCACGGCGACGGTCTCATCCTGGATCAGTTTGGATCCGCTGGTAGAGACCATTACCGGGTCGAAAACGACGAATCCGGGCTTAAACCGGTCGAGCATGTCGGCAATCACCCGCGCAACTTCCACGGTGTTCACCATCCCGATCTTGACGGCATCGACGGTAATGTCTTCGAAAACGGCTTCCAGCTGTTCCTGCAAAAAAGCCGGCGGCACGGGGTGAATGGCCCGCACGCCTTGCGTATTCTGCGCGGTGAGTGCGGTAATGGCCGAAGTTCCGTAGGCGCCCAGTGCCGCGATCGTTTTGAGATCGGCCTGAATGCCCGCGCCACCTCCACTATCGGATCCGGCAATGGTAAGTACGGTTGGGTAACGGTTCATATTGAATGTTTTTTATGGTCAGGAATCGACAGGTGTAGCTAGAAATTTTTCGCTGGCCATAAGATCGAATTCTGGATAATGGATTTGAGCGCTTGTGCGGCTTCCCGCGGCGACGGGGCACTGCAAATGGCCGATACGACCGCTACGCCGTTCGCACCGTTGGTGATGGCGTCGTGTACATTTTCGGGATGAAGCCCGCCGATGACTACCAGCGGATGCCGGCTTTGCTGCCGTGCCCATTGCAAGCCGTCTAATTCCCAGGGTTTTTCCGTGTCTGTTTTAGTAGGCGTTGCAAAAAGCGGGCTCACCGCGAGGTACGACAGGTTCCATTGCTCCGCTTCGAGCACATCATCCTGTTTTTCAGCCGAAAGGCCGATGATCTTGCCTTCGCCGAGCAGGCGGTGGGCGGTTTGGAACGGCATGTCGCTTTGCCCGATATGCACGCCGTCGGCGTCCACGGCAAGGGCCACGTCCAGCCGGTCGTTGATGATCAAAGGCACATTATAAGTTTCCAGGATTGCTTTCAAACGTTTGGCGCGTTCGATGAACGCCCGGGTCGAAAGCGACTTTTCCCGCAGCTGCACCATCGTCACACCGCCTTTCACCGCCTCTTCCACCACCCAGTAAAAGTCCCTTCCGAGGCACGCGGCTTCATCGGTTACCAGGTATAGTTCGAGGTTTGAATTCATATGCATCTTGGTTGTTGCTACCATCGCTATTCCAGTCTGATTTTGCTCAATTCCGCCAGATGCGCCGGGCTAATGTCCGATAAAGTGTCCAGAAACGCGATTTGGAACGATCCGGGCAGTTTGGCAGCCCGGTAAGCCAGTTCGCCGCAAACGCCCATCGTGACAGCCGCCGACACCGCGGCTTCGAACGGATCGGTTACCACCGCCGCGAATGCGCCGGCAAGCGCCGACGCGGAACAGCCCATGCCTGTGACTTTGGTCATGAGCGGCACACCGTTCGAAATCCAGGCCGTCCGGTTGCCATGCACGATCACATCCACCGCGCCGCTCACGCTCACCACCGAGCCGAAACGCTCGCTCAATGCCCGTGCGGCGCCGATGCTGTCGGTGGAATCGGCGGTGCTGTCCACACCCTTGGTTTGAATGCTGGCACCTGCGAGTGCGAGGATTTCGGAGCCGTTACCGCGGATAATGGCCGGCGGGGCTGCCTCGAGCAATGCGGTGAGCACATTATTGCGGTAGGGCGTCGCGCCGGCACCTACCGGATCGAGCACGATCGGTTTGCCGGTTTGCGCCGCCTTCGCCATAGCGCTGTGCATGCCTTCCACCCAGAGGGGCGAAAGCGTGCCGATGTTGACCACCAGCGCACCCGCTATCGAAACCATGTCCTCCACTTCCTCCACCGCATGCGCCATCACCGGCGAAGCACCAATGGCCAGCAATGCATTGGCGGTGAAATTCATCACCACGAAATTGGTAATATTATGCACCAGCGGCGCCTTGGCACGCAGGTTTTGCAAATTCGCTTCCAGTTGAATCGTCATTTGTTAATGATTTTCCCTTTACTCCTTTTTCCTTCCACCTCACCGACGAATGTAGTAGTTTTGAATGGTTATCAAAAATCGTATCGCCGAAAGCGGCATCTAGCCACCCACACTCCCTGATTATGATTAAAGCAGCAATTTTCGATATGGACGGCCTTCTCATCGACTCCGAACCGATGTGGACCGAAGCAGCACGTTCCGTCATGCAAAAAGTAAATTTTGAGCTTTCCGAAGCACTTCGCATCCAAACTACTGGCCTGTCTATCAAGCTTTTCCTTGATTATTGTCACAAAATACAGCCCTGGAATACGCCGTCGTTTGAAGAGCTTGAAACAGAAATTCTGGAAAAGGCCCACCACGACATCCTTGCCAATGCCGAAGCCATGCCCGGCGCCATTGCGCTCATTCAGGCGCTGAAAAAGGAAGGTCTTAAACTTGCCGTTGCGTCGGCGTCGCATATGGAGCTGATTGAGGGCGTGTTAAAAAGACTGGAAATTATTGACTATTTTGACACGTGGCATTCCGGCGAACTCGAAGAGCACACCAAGCCGCACCCGGCCGTGTACCTCACCACCGCCCGCAAACTGGGCGTTTTGCCTGCCGAATGCATTGCCTTTGAAGATTCTCACGCAGGTCTGCGCGCGGCACATGCAGCGGGCATGATCACGATTTCGGTGCCTGCCGCGGAGGTTTTTGAAGATAAAAAGTTTGATATGGCACATTACAAAATCCCGTCGCTGGAAAAATACATTCTCCGCGAGATGTCGGGTGTGCCGCAAAGCGTGATCGAAAACTAAACCTCGACCCCCAATTCGCTGACCGTATGATCGGACTCCGGCATTTCAGTATTATGATCATGATCAGGATCGCCGTGATTGTCCTGAGCGTGATCGCCCTCGCCTGGCTGGCGTCCCGGCACACCAATCAAACCCTGGTTTACGTACTGGGGACGATTTTCATATTCATACAAGGGTCGCTGCTGTACCAGTACGTGACGAACGTCAACCGGAAACTGACCTATTTCCTCGAATCCGTGCGTTATTCGGATTTTACGATCAATTTCCGGTCGGACAATAAAATGGGCCGCACGTTTAAGGAGCTCAACCAGCAGTTCAACGAAGTGCTGCTGGCATTCCGGCAGGCGCGGGCCGAGAAGGAGGCCAATCTGCAATACCTCAACACGATCGTCCAGCACATCGGGACGGGGCTGATCACATTCGACAGCAACGGGCAGGTGAACCTGATCAACAACGCGGCGCTGCGCATGCTGGGCATTTACCGGCTGCATCAGCTCATTGAACTTAAAGAAAAGCACCCGCGCCTTTATGACCTGCTTTCCAACCTCGACAGCGGCGTGCGCGACCTCTATCGCACTCCCAACGACCAGCCGCTCGCTTTGCAGGCAGCCGCCATCCAGCTCCGCGGCATGTGGGTCAAAATTGTGGTTTTGCAAAACATTCAAACCGAGTTGCAGCAGCAGGAAATCGAATCTTGGCAGAACCTTACACGTGTGCTGCGCCACGAGATCATGAACTCCATGACGCCCATTGTGTCGCTCGTAGGCACCATGCGGCTCATCGTGAATGAGGATATCGAGCGTTCCACGAACGACCAGGAAGCGGTAAATGATTTGAAAGAAGCATTATCCACGCTCGAAAAGCGCAGCAAAGGCATGATGCAGTTCGTGAATGCCTACCGCGATTTTACCACATTGCCCAAGCCGGTATTTGCCAGCATCGGCGTGGCCGAGCTTTTGCAGGAAGTTATACAGTTGCTTCAAACGGACCTCACGCAATCGGGCGTGCTCTGGAAACTGTCTGTGAAGCCGGAAACGCTGACCGTCAAGGCCGACGCCAGCCAGATCCAGCAGGTGTTGATCAACCTCATCAAAAACGCATCCGAGGCATTCTCGCACCAGACCGACCGCCTCATTACGCTATCGGCCTACCAGGTCGACGGGACGGTAATGATCGAAGTAGGCGACAATGGCGACGGCATCGAGCCCGAAGCTTTGGAGAACATTTTCATTCCTTTTTACACCACCAAAAAAACCGGCTCCGGCATCGGGCTAAGCCTTTCGCGCCAGATTCTGCAGCAGCATAACGGGCAGCTCAATGTAGAGTCGCAGGTGGGTAAAGGAACTGTGTTTACGCTGGTATTTTAGAGTTTTTTCTAAATCAAGCAGATCAACCATCGGCTATTGCTGCGCCAGCTTACTCTTCTTGTAGCCATAGCTGAAATAGATCACAAGCCCAATCGCAAGCCAGATCACGAAAATCAGCCAGTTGGATGCGCCGAGTTCGGTCATAAGGTACAAATTGGTGAGGATACCGGCCACGGGCAGCAACGAGAAGTTATGCTGGTAGCTCAAAATCGATAGCGTACACCAGGTGATCCAGAAAATAATGGTGAGCAGCTTGTGCTCCATAATCTCCGCAAAACTCAGCATCCGCCATTCAAGAATAACCTCCTGGCCATAGGTAAGCAGGCCCACAATGGCGAGGGCGAACAAACCTCCTACGAGGAATTTGCCATTAATGTAAGGCACGCGGAATTTGGAGCGGGCCGAAATGCCCTTGTGATCCAGATAGAGTACGCCGCCGCACACGAGGATGAATGCGAAGAAAGTACCCACGCTCGTGAGATCGACGAAGAAATCCATTTTGAAAAACAATGCGGGAATCCCTACCACCACACCGGTGATGATCGTCGCGAAGGACGGCGTACGGTATTTGGGGTGGATTTTGGCGAAACGCTTCCAAAGCAGGCCATCTCGGCTCATGGTCATCCAGATCCTCGGTTGGCCGAGCTGGTACACCAGCAATGCACTCGTGATGGCGATCACCGAGCTGACCGAAATCACCCCGGCCATAAAATCGAGCCCGTTCTTTTGGAATACAAATGCCAGCGGGTCGCTTACTTTCAGTTCGGTGTAGTTCACCATGCCTGTGAGCACGAGCGTGATAAGTACATATAATACAGTACAAATGACTAGGCAGTAAATCATCGCTTTCGGCATATCCTGCTGCGGGTTCCGGCATTCTTCGGCGGTGGTCGAAATGGAATCGAAACCGATGAATGCGAAGAATACTGCCGCCACGCCACTGAGCACCCCTTTCGCGCCGTTGGGGGCAAATGGCGACCAGTTTTCCGGCTTCACATAAAAGGCCCCGGCCAGGATTACCAGCAGCACCACGCCCACTTTCAGCACCACCATGATATTGCTGGCCGTCCGCGATTCTTTGATTCCGATATAAACCAACGCCGTGATGAGCAATGTGATCAGCCCTGCGGGTAAATTCAGCAGGATATGCATGTCACCGATCGTGGGGGCCGAGGCGTATGCCGATGCCGCGAAACGCTCATAATCAGACAATTCCGCCATGCCGGAGCTCTGTAATTTCAAAAATGCTTCTCGTGCCGATTCGCCGTTGATCGTAAGCCAGCCCGGCAAGGAAATGCCGAAGCCTTTGAGCATGCTCACAAAATATTCCGACCACGAAATGGCCACTACCATGTTGGAAACGGCATATTCCAGGATAAGCGCCCAGCCGATGATCCACGCGAACAGCTCGCCGAAAGCCACGTAAGCATAGGTGTACGCGCTACCCGACACCGGCACGGTGCTGGCGAACTGTGCATACGAAAGCGCCGTGAAAACGCAGGCTATGGCCGTAAAAACAAAAAGCAGCGACACCGCCGGCCCGCCATTGTAGCTCGCCAGACCAATCGTGCTGAATATCCCCGCGCCCACAATCGCCGCAATGCCCAGCGAAACAAGGTCGCGGACACCGAGCACTTTGGCAAGCTCTCCCTCGCTTCCCGAATGGGCATCTTTCAGAATCTGGTCGACGGATTTTTTTCGGAAAAGAGGAGAATTCTGGCTCATGCAGGCTTCAATTTATCAGGTATCAGTTTGTAATAAGTAGGGCTAAAAATAGTGATATTCTA
Source organism: Dyadobacter fermentans DSM 18053 (assembly GCF_000023125.1). NCBI lineage: Bacteria > Pseudomonadati > Bacteroidota > Cytophagia > Cytophagales > Spirosomataceae > Dyadobacter > Dyadobacter fermentans. The sequence goes on along the minus strand of NC_013037.1, from coordinate 5,829,486 downwards.
AAATCATCCCGGCATCGCCCGAAAATTTGTTCCTTTTATCCCAAAAAATCCGTAGAAAATTCTTTGAACGCGAAATCAAACCAGTAAAGATTGCGTTATCGAACTGATCCCCGTTATACCGTTCCACAGATTGTCCATGAAAAAAACCGCTACTTTCTTCATCAGCTTTCTTTTGTCCATCCAATTCATTGCAGCCCAAAGCGTTAATTCCTATTCAACCGCCCAGGCGCATTCCCACAATGATTATGAAAGGTCGCGGCCTTTCGAAGAGGCTTACGAGCAGCAATTCGGATCGGTGGAAGCCGATGTTTTCCTCGTCAACGATACGCTTTATGTAGCGCATAACCTCAAAGACATTCGCCGCGAGCGCACCTTCTCAGCATTATATTTGCTTCCTATTCTTCAAAAAGTAGAACAAAACGGCGGGCGCATCTACCCGCAGGACAACGTTCCCCTGCAACTGCTCATCGACCTGAAAACGGAAGGCGAGCCTACCCTGGCGGCGCTCGTGAAAGTGCTGGAACCGCATAAGAAGATTTTCGCTCCGGCCGGCAGCGTCCGGATCGTCGTGAGCGGCAATGTTCCCGATCCTTCCCTCTTCGAGCAATATCCCGACTTCATTTATTTCGACGGCCGCCCCGAGAACGTTTATACACCGGCGCAAATGGCCCATGTGGGGCTGATCAGCCAGGCGTTTCAGAAATATTCCAAATGGAACGGCGAAGGGCCTATTCTGGAAAAAGACAAGAGAAAAATCCGGAAGATGGTCAACGACGTGCACGATCTGGGCAAAAAAGTAAGGATATGGGCTACGCCGGACAATATCAATTCCTGGAAAACTATGATGGCACTGGGCGTCGATTACATTAATACCGATAAAGTTCAGCAGCTCGGCGATTACCTTCGTACTGCACCACGGTAGTTTTGCAAAACAAAATACGGCGCCGGATAATTTTTCAGTAGTATCAAAAGGCTTTGGAGCAGTTATAGACTATATTGTACTGTCATCAATTAGTCGAACCTGCCTCCATGTCTGCCGAACAAACTGCTGCGCTCAAAAAAGTCCTCAAACCGATCCACCTCTGGGCCATCGCCGTGGGGCTTGTGATTTCGGGCGAATATTTTGGCTGGAATTACGGCTGGGGCGTATCGGGCACGATCGGATTCCTCATCGCGACGCTCGTGGTGACAGTCATGTACGTGACTTTCATTTTCAGCTTCACCGAACTGACTACCTCCATTCCACAGGCAGGAGGGCCGTTTTCCTACGCCTACCGGGCATTTGGCTGGTGGGGAGGGCTCATTGCGGGTTATGCCACATTGGTGGAGTTCCTGGTGACGCCGCCGGCTATCGCATTCGCACTCGGCAGTTACACGCATTTTTTATATCCCAATTTGCAGGTGCTGGAAGTCGCTTTCGCGTGTTACGCTATATTTATAGCCATTAATTTGCTGGGCATTAAAGAGTCGGCCACGTTCTCGCTGGTGGTAACCCTGCTCGCGGTGGGTGAGCTGCTGATTTACGTCGGCATCGTAGCCCCGCATTTTTCTTATGAAACCTTCGTCGCCGAGCCGATGCCTTTTGGTTGGGCCGGCGTGTTTGCAGCCCTGCCGTTCGCGATCTGGTTTTACCTGGCTATTGAAGGTGTGGCAATGGTGGCAGAAGAAGTGGAAGACCCGAAAAGAACTATCTCACGAGGCTACATTTACGGCATTCTCACATTGGTGATACTTGCGTTGGCCGTGATGGTTTTCACGGGCGGCATCGCTCCCTGGCAGGAACTGAGCGATATCGATTATCCCTTGCCGGCAGCCCTCGGCATTGTACTCGGGCGCGACAGCGGGCTTACGCAGCTTTTCGCCAGCCTGGGGCTATTCGGACTGATTGCCTCGTTTCATGGGACCATTATCGGTTATTCCCGCCAGATTTTCGCATTGGCGCGGGAAGGTTACCTCCCGTCGTTTCTCGGGAATGTCAATGCGCGCTTTCAAACCCCGCATTGGGCGCTCGTGGCGGGCGGCGTGGCTGGATGCGTGGCGCTTTCCCTCGGCACTACCGACCAGGTGATTATCCTTGCTGCGTTGGGTGCGGTGGTGATGTACATTATCAGCATGGTCGCGCTGTTTGCATTGCGTGTCCGCGAGCCGCAGCTCGAACGGCCGTTCGCTGTGCCTGCCTTTCCCTATTTTCCGGCTATTGCGCTTGCATTATCCGCGCTGTGCCTCATCGCGATCGTTTACTACAATTTTACGCTCAGCCTTTGGTTTTTTGGCGGGCTGGCTGTGGTTTCACTGGTTTTCGTAGTAGCCGGCCGCCACAAAACCATGGAGAACCTGCAACAGTCAGAAGAACAGCGCCAAGCTTAACGTTCTGGCCCCTTACCTGCATTTTCCATTACCGGACTTACGCCTCAAAAAACTTAGTACCGTCATTTATCCACCGGTAAGCGGTGTAGTTCACCCTGGGGCAACTGCTTGTGCGAGACCGCTTTTTGCATTTATTTTAAAGCCTGAATATTCCACCGCCCTCATATTGATAGATAATTCGACATGTGTCGTACGATCTACTTTGTAATTAATTCGTATATTATCCATTATTTTTAACCTGCCTGCACATGGGCGGATAGTTGCTTGTAATCGTAAACCATTTACATTCACTTTTAAAGCGGGCGTAGGCTGTCTATTTAAAGCTAAGATGAATATTCTAATCGTTGAGGACGACTTTATCATTGCGAAACATCTCCAATTCTTGCTCAATGGCTTTGGCTATGAAGCCAACGATATCGCAACGGACTATACGACAGCCACAGAGATTCTCAACAGCAAGGTATTCCACCTGGCCGTCCTGGATATTAATCTGAACGGTTATCAAACGGGCATCGACCTGGCGGACTACATCCGGGAAAACGTCAAGATACCTTTCCTGTTCCTGTCCGCGCACGAGGATATCGCCGTTGTAAATGCTGCATTACAAGCCGCGCCGCACGCCTTTTTGCAAAAACCTTTTCAGAAAATCACCGTTTACACGGCTGTAAAACTAGCGTTGAAAAATTACCGCCTGGCAGCGCTTGCGGGTGAAACTACTTCGGAAGAGAAAGAAGACACGACGGTGATCACGGACGCTTTGTTCATCAAGGAAAAGCACATGTTCACCAAGATCATGCTTACTGACATCCTGTATATCCGCAGCGACGATAACTACCTCGAGTTACATACTACCAAGAAGAAATACACCATCCGCGAGACGCTGAAAAACATGCTTCAGCAACTTCCCACCAACTACTTCTTCCGCGTACATAAATCGTTCATTATCAACCTGAATGCCATTACAGCCATTGATTATGTGCATGTAATGATCAACGATATTGAAATCCCCATCACGAACGATAACCGGACGGAGCTCCTGAGCCGCATTAAAACTTTTTCGTAACACCATTTATCAAACGCGCGAAAACGGTTACTTACCGTTTCCCCGGCTTCACCCCAAAAAAGTTACACTTCACCCCTTTGATTTGTCGGGGATTTACCTGCGAAGTAATTTTATAGCACGTAAACACCCTCTTCTATTGATTTATATATTTTTTACCCCGAGCAGAAAGCCTGGGCTTAATTAAGTAACAATTTTTTTTTAAGCCCAGGCATCTGTTTCAATCCCAAAAACGTATTTACAGTCGGTTGAGCATTTTTGCATGATATTGAGCATTATGCACACATTTGTTACTCAAACGCACACAACATATCAGACCTAAACTAAATCGTCTATCAGTTTTTAATTAAATATCGTTGAGAATAATTGGAACATCCCCGGGAAATTATCCCTGGGATGTTTTGTTTTAGCACTGGTTAAGGATAGATCAGGTATTTCTTCCGCATTTCCTTGTATTGCCCCAGGCCGGGCTCCCAGCTTTTACGAATCTCCGCTTCGGAAGCCCCCGCGATGATCTGCTTTTTGAGATTTTCGGTACCTGTGAGTTTATCAAAACTCCCCATTTGCTTGCTCTGGCTCATGTCGAAAAACCTTTCCTTGTCGGGATAAGCCTTGTAAAGTTCTATTAGCCAGCCGAGGTGCAGCTTGCCGCTTTTCCGGATATCCTTCAAATCGTATTTCCGCAAATCGAGGCCGAAGCATTCCTTGTCCTGGTGCAGCGGTGTTTCGCTCATGCCTTTGATGCTGTGCGGGGTAAATGAATAATCGTATTTACCTTTCAGCAGCGGCGCGCCGAGGACTGTAAACGGCATATAGGTGCCGCGTCCCTGGCTCAGGATCGTGCCTTCGAACATACAAATGTGCGGGTACAACATCACCGATTGCTGGGTGTTGAGGTTCGGAGAAGGCATTACCGGCAAAACGTAGGGCGTGTCGTGGGTGTAGTTGGCCACTTTGATGATCTTCAACTTGCATTGCATTTTGTTCGGCAGCCAGCCTTCGCCGTTGATCATCTGCGCGAATTCGGCGATCGTAAGGCCGTGCGAAATCGGTATTTTGTACATCCCGATACCCGAATGCAGGTGATCTTCGAGAATAGGCCCGTCCACGAGGAAGCCGTTCGGATTGGGACGGTCGAGGATGAGCATTTCCTTGTTGTTCTCCGCGCAGGCCTCCATCACGTGCCCTAGGGTGTTGATGTACGTATAAAAGCGCGCACCTACATCCTGAATATCGAAAACCATCAGGTCAATCGCCGCCATTTGCTCTTTCGTGGGCTTTTTGAGCTTTCCATAAAGCGAAATAGCCGGGATACCGGTTTTCTGATCGACGCTGTCGTTCACCTTGTCGCCATTGCTCGCCGTGCCCCGGAAACCGTGCTCGGGACCGAAAATCGTGACAATATTAACGCCCAGTGCAACCAGGCTGTCCACGATTGGCTTTTTGCCGATGATCGAGGTTTGGTTTACTACAATGCCTACCTTCTTGCCTTTGAGATAATCGAGATATTGCGAAATCTGATCGGCGCCGGTGGTGGGGGCTTTGGCTTTGGCGAGGTCTTCGGGTGCCGCGGAAAGCGAATCGGCCATTGCCGGACTTTTCTGGGATGCGGAGTTGACGCAGTTGCTGTTCGTGGCTAATGCGGCGGTGAGGCCCAGGGCTAATGCTAGTGTTTTCATCTGGTTGGGATTAGGAAGACTAAAATAGGGTTTTTCAGTTAAAACAGCCGCATCTGCCCAGCCCGCATAAATTGCGACGTGTCCAAAGGCGGCAATTCACGCCCAGAAAGGTATTTCCGGCAGCAATGTTCGTGCAACTGCCGGATATGCTCCGCGAAATTCCCCTCTCCCACCATCCTGATCCCGAACCGGGAGTCGTTCACCGCGCCGCCGTGGCATTCTTTGATCTGGTTCAGCACTTTGGCCGCACGGTCCGGAAAGTGGTGGTGAATCCATTCGTCGAACAACGTTGAAATGGCGCCGTTCAGCCGCACCACCGTGTAATGCGACCATAATGCGCCATTTTCGGCAATTGCCTGGATCAGCGCCGGTATTTCCTGGTCGTTCAGGCCGGGGATGATCGGCGCCGTCATCACGCCCGTCGGAATACCGGCTTCGCTCAATGTTTTCAGCACCTGCAAACGCCTTTTGCCGGTTACCGTCCGCGGTTCGAGGGCACTGCGCAGCTCTTCGTTGAGCGACGTGATGGACAGTGCCGCGTGCACGAGGTTCAGCTTCGCCATTTTTTCCAAAACATCCAGGTCACGAAGTATCAGCGCATTTTTGGTGAGAATACTTACCGGATTTCGGTAGCGCAGGCAGATTTCCAGTAGCTGCCGCGTAATGCGGTACTTCTTTTCACCGGGCTGGTAGCAATCGGTATTGCCGGAAATATGAATGTGATGCGGCACCCATTTTTTGGAATTGAACAGCTTTTCCAGCAACTGCGGTGCATTCTTTTTAACCACAATTTTGGTCTCAAAGTCCAGGCCCGCCGAGAAGCCCCAGTATTCGTGGGAGTTACGGGCGTAGCAATAAATGCAGCCGTGTTCGCAGCCGCGGTAGGGGTTAATCGAATGAAAGTTAGGTAAATCGGGACTGTCCGAGACACTCATGAGTGTTTTGGATTCCTCTTCAATGAATTGTGTTTTGGGATTTACCTCGGGATCTTCCCACTGCTGCCAGTCTTCGGAAGTGTATTCGAGCTCGTGCTTGAAGAATTTGTTGCGCGTGTTGATTGCGGCCCCGCGCCCGCGTGCCCTGTTGTCCATTGTTTTCCAGTAAGTTGATGAAGTTATGAAGTATCTAACGAAAAGTGTGTGTTGTTTTCAGGGCCGGAATCCCGGCCCTGAAAACGCATTATTTAATGTAACGAAAATCCTCCCCGCCTTTCAGCGAAAGCAGTACGTCGTACATCAGTTGTATTACGTTCTGCACGTCCTCTTTGGCAACCATTTCCACGGTGGTGTGCATGTATTTCAATGGTAATGAGATCAATGCGGATGCGACACCTTCTGTGGAGTAGGCAAATGAGTCCGTATCCGTGCCGGTGGAGCGGCTCACCGCCTGACGCTGGAACGGGATCTTTTTCTCCTCCGCCACGCGGATCAGCAGGTCGCGGACATTGTTCTGTACCGCCGGGCCGTAGCAGATCACCGGGCCGCTGCCGCATTTCAGGTCACCTTGCTCCTTTTTATTGTACATCGGCGACTGTGTGTCGTGCGTCACGTCAGTACAAATCGCCAGGTCGGGTTTCAAGCGGCGGGAGATCATTTCCGCACCGCGGAGGCCGATTTCTTCCTGCACCGCATTCACCACATATAAGGTAAACGGCAACTTCACATTGTTTTCGTGCAGCATGCGCGCCACTTCGGCGATCATATAACCGCCCATGCGGTTGTCGAGCGCGCGGCCCAGGTAATATTTATCGTTGAGTTCATCCAGCCCGTCCGCGAAAGTGACCACGGTACCTACGTGAATGCCCATTTCAAGCACCTCATCCTTTTTGGCAGCACCCACATCGATGAACAGCTCGTGCACTTTGGGGACCTGGTCCTTGGCCACTTCGCGCACGTGGATCGCCGGCCAGCCGAAAACCCCTTTCACCACGCCTTTGGCCGTGTGCAGGTTTACGCGCATGGATGGGGCAATGGCCGCGTCGGAACCGCCATTGCGGCGCACGTGGATGTAGCCGTCTTCGGAAATGTAGTTCACAAACCACGAAATCTCATCGGAATGGGCTTCGATCACCACCTTGTAGTCCTGGCCGGGGCCGATCACGCCTACGGCCGTTCCGTATACATCGATAATCTGTTCTTCGATATATGGCTTGATATAGTCGAGCCATATCTGCTGACCGGTCGACTCGAAGCCGGTAGGAGACGCATTGTTCAGGTACTTATAAAGAAACTCTGTGCTCTGATCTGACATAGATTTAATTTAAATAACTACTGATAATGTGTTGTTAAAGATACTTCCACCACGCGCAAAACCGACGCTTCCGCAGGTACCCGAGGTCGCGTTCGTGCGTGTAGGCTTCCTTTTCAAACGAAATATGAAGATAGGCTAAATAATGCTTTCTGTATTGGGCCAATCGGATTAAATATTCTACAAAATACCAGACATAAAAGATAACCAGCCCGAGTTCAAGCTGTTGCTTTAAATGAATTCGCTCGTGGTTCAGGAAATACCGCGACGGCGTTTTGCGGCGCGACAGGATGAACGGGAACAGGGCCATGCCATCGACCCATAGCGAGGGAATATTTAGCAAAAAGCCTTTGAAGCGCATCGTGACATTGCGGTGTTCGGGGAACGGATTACTGCCGGCCGGGCATTGGCCGGTTATCAAATTACCACAAAAAAGTTGGGTTGCGAAATGTCGTCCATTCCGCAACCCAACGCATTCTGTATCTGTAAACGATTACTCGCTGAAACGGCTGATATCCAGTACTTCAAATTCCATCATGCCGGCAGGCACCTTGATTTCGGTGGTTTCGCCCACTTTTTTACCCAAAAGCCCTTTGCCGATCGGTGAACCTACGGAAATTTTGCCGGCTTTAAGATCCGCTTCTTCCTCCGAAACGAGTGTGTACGTGACTTCCATTCCATTCTTACGGTTTTTGATCTTCACTTTGGAAAGTACCGAAACCTGGGAAGTATCCATGGACGACTCGTCGATCACGCGTGCGTTGGACAGGATTTCTTCGAGTTTGGCGATTTTCATTTCGTGCATGCCCTGTGCGTCTTTCGCCGCATCGTATTCTGCATTCTCACTCAAATCACCTTTATCCCGCGCCTCTGCAATTTGTCGTGCAATCTCCGTGCGGCCTTTGGTTTTCATCTCATTCAGCTCGTTCCTCAGCTTGTTTAGTCCTTCTTCCGTGTAGTATGAAATTTTAGCCATGACCTTTATTTAGTTTATAAGTCTTTTTGATTTTTGAAATTCTACATAAAAAAAAAGAACGGCTCGAAGACCGCTCTACAGAGTTAACGATACTCTCGTAGAAGGCTAGAAGACCTTTTCTTTTCGGTTGATATATGATTTTGTGTTCACCATAATTTTCTGGTAAGAACGACAAAAATAACAATATTTGTGAATGGTAACACCATTTTTATCCAAAAGCGGCATCTTCTTATGTCAAATCCTTTGAGAATTATTTTTATGGGGACGCCCGAATTTGCCGTCCCGAGTTTACAAAGTCTGGTAGAGAACAAATCTAATGTCGTGGCCGTCGTGACCGTTCCGGACAAGCCTGCGGGCCGGGGCCAGAAGCAGACGTCATCGCCCGTTAAAGTATATGCCGAATCGCAGGGTATCCCCGTGTTACAGCCCGAAAAGCTGAAAAACCCGGCATTCCTGGAAGAGCTTAAATCGTACAACGCCGACTTGCAGGTGGTGGTCGCGTTCAGGATGCTGCCGGAAGTGGTGTGGAACATGCCGGCGAAAGGGACATTCAACCTACACAGCTCTCTTTTGCCCCAGTACCGCGGCGCGGCGCCGATCAACTGGGCGGTGATCAATGGCGAAACCGAAACCGGCGTCACCACATTCTTCATCGAAAAGGATATTGATACGGGCAAAATCATTTTTCAGGACAAAGAACCCATTTCTCCGGACGACAATGCAGGCACACTGTACGAACGGCTCATGCGCAAGGGCGCGGACCTGGTCGTGAAGACCGTTGAAGCGATTGCACAAGGCTCCTATCCGCAGGAACCGCAGGACGAACCGCACGATATCAAAGCCGCACCGAAAATCTTCCGCGAGACCTGTGAAATCGACTGGAACAAACCGGCCTCGGACATTCACAACTTCGTAAGAGGCCTCTCGCCCTACCCTGCCGCCTGGACCACGCTGAATGCGTTTTCATGCAAGGTATTTAAAACAAAAATGGTGGATTTCGAAGGCAACGCGCAGCCGGGCGAATACACTACCGATAACAAAACTTACCTGCATTTCCGCACCGGCGACGGCTGGCTAGCGATCGAGGAATTGCAGATTGAGGGGAAGAAGCGGATGGCGATCGGGGATTTTTTGAGGGGGTATAAGTTGTAACACCTCCCACCTACATATACACTTTACACCACTATACCATGGCAAATATGTATTCGCAGGTTCACCTACATTTCATTTTTGCGCCAAAATACCGGCAAGCCCTGATCAGACCGGATTGGGAAATCGGATTGTACAAATACATAACGGGCATCGTAGAGGCCCGTAAGCACAAAATGATCGCTATCAATGGCATGAGCGATCATTTGCACATGCTCGTTGGATTCCGCACCCACCAGTCGATCGCAGATTTGATGCAGGATGTCAAAGCGGATTCATCGCAATGGATCAACGTAAATCGGTTTTGTGCAAGCCGGTTCGAATGGCAATCGGGATATGGGGTGTTTTCTTATTCCAAATCACAAGTTCCCGACGTTATCCGTTACATTCAAACACAGAAAGAACATCATCGAAAAATGACGTTTCAGGAAGAGTATCAGGCATTTTTGGAAAAGTTTGAAGTGAAGTTTGATGAGCGGTATGTTTTCAAAATGCCGGAATAACGAAATCGCGTAACCTGGCCGGCAATGCGTTGCTGTTACATGCCCAAGGGCATTATGTACCAGGTTGCGGCTTTCTACCAGTATTACATGCCTGACGGCATTGCTGCTATCATCATAACCGCATCGCCGAACATCAGATACAAATCGCGTTAGCGAAGTAATATCGGTAGCAGTAATGACAAATGATTTCGGGAATCCCGTCAGGGATGCAACAAGAATGCATAGGCGTTAGGCTGTCGTTACATGCCCAAGGGCATTTACCAACTGGGTTACGGCTATCTGCTACCAATATTTCATGCCTGACGGCATTCCTGCTATCATCATAACCGCATCGCCGAACGCTAGATACAAATCGCGTAGCGATGTAATATCGGTAGCAATGATAAAGTGACCAATGCTTCCGTAAATCCCGTCAGGGATGAAACAACAATGCGTCGGCATCACGCTGTCGTTACATGCCCAAGGGCATTTTACCAATTGGATTACGGCTATCTGCTACCAATATTTCATGCCTGACGGCATTGCTAATATCATCATAACCGCATCGCCGAAGATCAGATGCAAATCGCGTTAGCGATATAATATCGGTAGCAATTGTGAATCGCAAACGATTTCGTAAATCCCGTCAGGGATGAAACAACAATGCGTCGGCATCACGCTGTCGTTACATGCCCAAGGGCATTTTACCAATTGGATTACGGCTATCTGCTACCAATATTTCATGCCTGACGGCATTGCTGCTATCATCATAACCGCATCGCCAAACGCTAGATACAAATCGCGTAGCGATGTAATATCGGTAGCAATGATAAAGTGCCTAATGCTTCCGTAAATCCCGTCAGGGATGAAACAACAATGCGTCAGCATTACACTGTCGTTACATGCCCAAGGGCATTTTAACAAGTCGGTTATGGCTATCTGCTACCAATATTTCATGCCTGACGGCATTGCTGCTATCGTAATAACCGCATCGCCGAACATCAGATACAAATCGCGTTAGCGATGTAATATCGGTAGCAACGATAAAGTGCCCAATGCTTCCGTAAATCCGTCAGGGATGAAACAACAATGCGTTGGCAACGCATATTGTTTCATCTTTGCAAAAACATCAATACCCAAATGAAAATTTCCATCATTGTAGCCGCCGCCGAAAATGGCGCGATTGGCAGGGATAATCAGCTTCTCTGGCGCTTGTCCGACGACCTCAAACGGTTTAAACAACTCACCTTAGGCCACCCGATGATCATGGGCCGGAAAACGTTCGAATCCATCGGGAAACCGTTGCCCGGCAGGACGTCGATCGTCATTACGCGGAATGCGAATTTCGCGTTCGATGGCGTGGTGGTGGTGCATTCCCTCGACGAGGCGCTTGAAAAGGCAAAAGAAATTGACAGTCAAGAAGTTTGTATTGTCGGCGGAGGGGAAATTTATGAGCAGTCGCAGGCCATTGCCACGCATATTTACCTTACCAAAGTGCACACGTCCGTAGTGGGCGATACCTTCTTTTCAATCCGCGAACCGGAGGCCTGGACGGAAACCGAACGCATCAGTCATGAGCCTGACGAACGTCATATTTTTCCGTTTGAATTCATAAATTATATTAAAAAAGCTGATAAATAAGTACTTTTGTAGCTCGTAACCCATAGTGACTCAATGAAAGTATAAGAGTAGAATGCAAGTAGAAGTTGAAACCCTTACCATTGAACTAAGCACCGTTCCATCTGATGACCGCCCGGTATTCATCACCGGGAATTTCTGCAAATGGCTTCCCGATCTGGAAGAATACCGCATGACAATGGTGAGCCCCGGACATTATCGCTACCAGTTCCAGGATGATGCCGATCTACCCGATCCCATCGAATATAAATACACCCGCGGCGGCTGGAACCAGGTGGAACTGGACCGTGCCGGCCGACCTTATGCCAACCGTTTCATCAAAGCCGGGGAAACCCTCATCCGGGACAGCGTGATCCGCTGGCAAACCGACCTCCTGGCCAAATCAGACGTATCGCCGATCATTGAAACTGTTTCGGAACACTTTGAGATCGCGCAGTTCAGCAAAACCCGCCGCGTGCGCGTGCTGCTGCCGCATGAATATTACGACAATCCCGACCAGCGCTTTCCGGTGCTGTACATGACCGACGGCCAGAATCTTTTCGGAGAAGGGTCTGAATATGGCAACTGGGAAATCGACCAAAGCCTTGCAAAACTTGCCAGAATCGGCAGAGCGGGCGTTATCGTGGTGGCGCTGGACCACGGTGAAGAAGACCGCATTCAGGAACTATCGCCTTACGACAATCCGAAGCTGGGCAAGGGCCACGGTGCCAAATTCCTGCAATTTATCGCCGGCCCCCTGAAAACGCATATCGACGCGAAATACCGCACCAAAACCGACCGGCTCAATACGGGCATTGGCGGAAGCTCGGTAGGTGGGCTGCTGGCCGCTTACGCCGCGCTGATGTTCCCGCAGACATTCGGTAAATTCCTCGTGTTTTCACCAGCGCTGTGGATTTCAGAAAAAGTGTATTTCGACGCCATCCATTTCTTCGAGCCGTTTGAAACGCGCATTTACCTCTATGCCGGCGGCAAGGAAGGCGCCCATATGATCCCGAACGTCAACAAACTCAAAGAAACGCTCGAAACCCAAAGCTTCGGTTACAGCCGCGTCAAAATCAAATCATCCGTCGACGCCAAAGGCGAACACGAAGAAAAGCAATGGAGCAAAGAATTTCCGAAGGCTTTTGAATGGTTGTTTTTTGAATAAAAGGAAGAATGGGAAGAAATAGCGAAAAGGGAGTTCGGAAGTAATGGAGTTTGAAGCTTTGGATGAAACAATGCAAAAGGACGAAAAAACATGGCCTGGCGGGCCATCCTGTTTATAGCAATCCAAATACGACCCACGTTCTGGCTCCGTAGGAGCCGCCTAATCAATGCGCAGGAGGCCCCTCCGGGGCCAGCCGCTAAATCGGCATTCGATTGCTACAAACAGGTAGCCACTCTGTGGCTTCTTATTTCATTCCAAACGCGCCGCTACCCTTCCTTCCGTTTCCCCCCTTCCATTTTTCAAAGTATATATTGACTCAAATCCCTATTTTTCACCAGTGCGGATAGCTTTTGCTCTACCATTTCGGCGGTGATGGTGATTTGCGAGCCGTCGCCGATCATGTCGGGGATGTCGAACATGAAGTCGTTGAGGAGTGAGCTCATGACAGTTTGCAGGCGGCGGGCACCGATGTTTTCTACTTCGCTATTGACCTCGAATGCAATGCGGGCGATTTCGCGCAGCGCGCCGTCTTCGAAATCCAGCTCCACGCCTTCCGCTTCCATCATCGCACCATATTGCTTCGTCAATGCATTTTTAGGCGCTTTCAGGATTTGGTAAAAATCACCTTCCGTCAGGCTGTTAAGCTCCACACGGATCGGGAAGCGGCCTTGAAGTTCCGGGATGAGGTCGGATGGCTTCGACACGTGGAATGCGCCTGCGGCGATGAACAGGATGTGGTCAGTCTGGATCACACCGTGTTTGGTATTCACGGAGCTTCCTTCCACGATTGGGAGCAAATCGCGCTGCACGCCTTCGCGGCTCACATCGGGACCGCTTCCGCCGGAACGGCTGGATGCGACCTTGTCGATCTCGTCAATGAAAATGATACCGAGATTTTCCGCCTTTTTGATGGCTTCCAGCTTCACCTCGTCCATATCGATCAGTTTCGACGCCTCTTCGTCCAGCAGCAACTTACGCGCTTCTTCCACGGTCACTTTGCGCTTTTTACCACGGCGCGGCATCATATTGCCGATCATTTCCTGGATATTCATCATAGAAACGTCGTCCACGGCACCGCCTATCATGCCTACATTTGGCATTTGGTTCTGTTGTACTTCGATTTCAATTTTGCGGCTGTCGAGTTCGCCATTGCGGATTTTCTCGCGGAAACGCTCGCGCGTGCGCTGGTTCAGTTCGGCATCGCTCTGAGGCATTTCTTCGGAGCCATTGTCGGGCAAAGGCCTTGTGCCGCCTGAGCCGTGTACGGGCGGGATCAATGCATCAAGGATAATGTCTTCCACGGCCTGTTCCGCCTTGATTTTCACTTCTTCCTTTTTCTGCGTGCGTACCATGCCTACGGCCTGCTCCACCAGGTCGCGGACCATGCTTTCGACGTCGCGGCCCACATACCCAACTTCCGTAAATTTCGATGCTTCCACTTTTACGAACGGCGCGTCCGCGATTTTGGCAAGCCGGCGGGCAATTTCGGTTTTACCTACGCCCGTGGCGCCGATCATCAGTATGTTATTCGGGATAATTTCCCGCTGAATGTCCTCCGGACTGTTCATTCGCCTCCACCGGTTCCGCAGCGCGATCGCGACGTTGCGCTTTGCGTCATTTTGTCCGATGATATATTGGTCAAGCTCGAAAACGATCTGACGCGGTGTTAGGCGGTTAAGGTGTTCTGTCATTTTGGATTGATCTGGATTCAAAACTCATTCACCGCACCGGGTTGTAAGACAGCCCCGTGCGCGGATTTAGAATTCATGTGATATAATTTCGGGAAGGCTGTCTGCAGCCTTCGTTCGTTAACGTTAAAAAGAACTATGCCGGTACAAAATGGCAGGAAACGTACCGTTGGGAAATCTTTGACGCCTTTACTTTTTGTTCTCTGCCCTTCGATTACTTTTGTCCCTGCATTTATAATACCGAAACCAATATAAAAAAGAATTGTCCCTGACATGAAAAAACTCCTGACCTGCCTTTTTACCATTATTGCCGCCATGCAATTATCCTACGGGCAAGGTACCGCAAATCTGGTCGATTACGTGAACCCGCTGATGGGCACCCAGTCCAAATTCAGCTTATCTGCCGGTAACACTTATCCGGCCATCGCCCTGCCCTGGGGAATGAACTTCTGGATGCCGCAAACCGGCAAAATGGGCGACGGATGGGCTTATATGTACGACGCCGAAAAGATCCGTGGCTTCAAGCAAACGCACCAGCCGAGCCCGTGGATCAACGATTACGGCCAGTTTGCCATTATGCCCGTCACCGGCAAGCTGAAAATCGACGAGGAAAGCCGCGCGAGCTGGTTCTCCCACAAGGCCGAAACAGCAAAACCGCATTATTACAAGGTATACCTGGCCGACCACGACATTACCACCGAAATCACACCAACCGAGCGCGCCGCTCAGTTCCGCATTACTTTCCCGCAGGCGGACACTTCCTACGTGCTTGTGGACGCATTTGACAAAGGTTCGTATGTGAAAGTTCTGCCGAAAGAGCGTAAAATCATCGGTTACACCACGAAAAACAGTGGCGGTGTGCCGGCCAATTTCAAGAATTATTTTGTTTTGGTTTTTGATAAACCCTTCACATTCTCGTCTGCATTCCACGGAAAGACGCTCGCCAAAGACACGCTCGAACTGAGCGCAGCGCATGCAGGTGCAGTGGTTGGGTTTAAAACCAAAAGAGGCGAGCAGGTCGGTATCAAGGTAGCCTCTTCGTTCATCAGCCCCGAACAAGCCGAGCTGAACCTGCAACGCGAGCTGGGCAACGACTCGTTCGATGCAACGATGAAAAAAGGCGAACAGGCCTGGAACACGGAGCTTTCGCGCATTAAAGTAGAAGGCGACAACATCGACCAGATCCGCACATTTTACTCGTGCCTTTACCGCGTGCTGTTATTCCCGAGGAAGTTTTTTGAAATGGACAAGGCCAACAAGGTCGTGCATTACAGCCCTTACAATGGCGAGGTGCGCCCCGGCTACATGTTTACCGACAATGGCTTCTGGGATACATTCCGCGCCGTGTTCCCGTTCTTCACGCTCATGTACCCGACCCTGAACGGGCAGATCATGGAAGGCCTCGCCAATGCATACGACGAAAGCGGCTTCCTCCCCGAATGGGCCAGCCCCGGCCACCGCGATTGTATGATCGGCTCGAACTCGGCCTCGCTGATCGCCGATTCGTACATTAAAGGCATCCGCGGTTATGACATTAACAAACTGTACGAAGCCATACTGAAAAACACCGAGAATGCAGGCCCAGTAAGCTCGGTAGGGCGTTTCGGGCATGAATATTATAATGAGCTGGGTTATGTTCCTTATGATGTAAAAATCAATGAGAATGCCGCGCGGACGCTGGAATATGCCTATGCCGATTTCTGTATTGCCCAACTGGCGAAAGAGCTGAAAAAGCCGCAATCGGAAGTGGATTTGTATTTGAAAAGAAGCCAAAACTACAAAAACCTCTTCGACCCGGAAACGAAATGGATGCGCGGCAAAAACAAGGACGGCAAGTTCCAGACGCCATTTAATCCTTTCAAATGGGGCGATGCATTTACCGAGGGGAACAGCATTCACTACACCTGGTCGGTGTTCCAGGATGTGAAAGGGCTGATCAACCTCGTAGGCGGCCGTGAGGCTTTTGTAAAAAAACTCGATACGGTGTTTACATTGCCGCCGGTATTCGACGACAGCTATTACGGCTTCCCGATCCACGAAATCCGCGAAATGCAGATCATGAACATGGGTAACTATGCGCACGGCAACCAGCCGATCCAGCATATGATTTACCTGTACAACTACGCCGGCGCCCCCGACAAAGCCCAATACTGGACGCGCCAGGTTATGAAAAGGCTGTATCAGCCCACACCCGACGGCTATTGCGGCGACGAGGACAACGGTCAGACCTCGGCCTGGTACGTGTTTTCATCCCTCGGCTTCTACCCCGTCACACCCGGCACCACGCAGTATGTGATCGGCTCGCCATTATTCAAAAAAGCGACGCTCACGATGGAAGACGGCAAGAAATTCACCATCGAAGCGCCGGCGAGCAGCGATACCAATTTGTACATTAAAGGCGCTAAACTGAACGGCAAGTCGTACGACAAAACTTACCTCGAACACAGCGACATCCAGAAAGGCGGAACCGTACAATTCGACCTCACCGACAAGGCTTCCAACAACTGGGGAACCAAGCCGGAAGCGGCGCCGTTCTCGCTGACCAAATAACACCGACACCGGCCGGGAGCCTCGTCTTCCGGCCGTCGAATGCCTCTTCGGAGCCCGACTTTTCTAATAATGAGTAAATGCTTTTGAAGATGATTGCTTAATATTGATCAAAACTTGGGCTTTTTACCGAAGCCGTTACCTTTACTATCCATTGCACAGACCATTATTCACCGTTGATCTATGAACCCCAACATTTCTAAGCTCAAAAAATACCTCCCCGTCGCATTGGGCGGTATGTTGCTCACCGCTTCGATCGGGCTGATGAGCAACAGCTCGTCGGACGATAAACGCGATTCGAAAGCATTCTCTGAAGCCAGTTTCAAGGTTGATACCGTGGCTACCGGCCTCAGCATGCCCTGGGCATCTGCATTGCTGCCCGGCGGCGAGCTGCTCGTAACCGAGCGCGGCGGCAAATTGCGCATTGTCAGAAACGGCAAGCTCGATGCCCAGGAAGTTACCGGCATTCCCGAAGTTTGGTACAAAGGACAAGGCGGTTTGCTGGATATCGCACTCCACCCCGACTATAAATCCAACGGCTGGATCTACATCAGCTACTCTTCTCCTAAAAAGGAAGGCGAAGAAGGTGACGACGGCGGCGCCAACACCGCATTAATGCGCGCTAAACTGAAAGGCAACGCATTGACCGACATTCAGCACCTTTTCAAGGCTATCCCGAATGTAAAAGGCAATGTCCACTTCGGCGGCCGCATTGTTTTCGACAAAAAAGGCTATGTGTTCCTGTCGCTCGGCGAGCGCGGGCAGAAAGAAAACTCGCAAAACCTCGGCCGCGACCAGGGCAAAGTAGTAAGGCTGCATGAAGATGGTAAAATCCCTTCCGACAACCCGTTTGTGAAAACAGCCGGCGCAAGACCGGAAATCTGGACCTACGGACACCGTAACCCGCAAGGCCTGATCATCAACCCGGCTACGGGCGTGATCTGGGAGCACGAGCACGGCCCGCAGGGCGGCGATGAGCTCAATATCATCGAAAAAGGTAAAAATTACGGCTGGCCGCTGATCACCTACGGAATCGACTACGACAATAGCATCATTTCAAAAGATACCGCGAAGGCTGGCCTTGAACAACCGGTTATCTACTGGAAACCGTCTATCGCGCCTTGCGGCATGACATTCCTGAGCAACGACAAATACAAGGACTGGAAAGGCGACCTCCTGGTAGGCTCGCTGAAATTCATGTACCTGCAACACCTCACCGTGCGCGGCAATAAGGTGACCAAGCGTGAGGTGATTTTCGATAAGATCGGTCGCGTGCGTGACGTGCGCATGGGCTCGGACGGCAATGTGTACGTGGTATTGGAAAACTCGGGCAAAGTGGTGCGCCTGACGCCTAAAGGCTGATTAAAGTAGTTCATTAATGGTGCGAAGCGTGCTTTGTACCGAATATCGGAGGCCTTTGGCCGGTTTCGCACAAAACGGCCGGCCGGGGCCTCCGAATAATATCAGACGATCGGCAAATGGCCGGCGTGTACCCGGGAGCCCCATCTTCCACTCAAAATTTTCACCATGAAACTATTACTCACAATACTTTCGGCAGCGACTTTCTATGCTGCGATCCCGGCTGTGCAGGACGATGAGCTTGCCAAAAGCATCGAGCGGGGCAAGATGGTTTATTCCGAAAACTGCATTACCTGCCATATGGGCACAGGTGAAGGTGTAACTGCCACGTTTCCACCGCTCGCAAAGTCGGATTACCTCATGAAAACGCCCGAAAATGCGATCCGGGCGGTTAAATTCGGGTTGGCGGGCAAAATCACCGTCAATGGCGTGGAGTACGACAACATGATGCCGAACCCCGGCCTGGGCAACGATGAAATTGCCGATGTGATGAATTACATCATGAATTCCTGGGGCAACTCGTCCGAAAAGAAAATGATTACCGAGAAAATGGTGGAGGAAGTAAAGGAGAAGAAATAGGCTTCCGAACCCTGATCTGGCCGCATTGTCTGAATGGACAATGCGGCTTTTTTAATGGCCTAAATTAGTGAATAAGTGGTCGTTAGATACTATTTTAAATAAATCTAAATAAAACCTTGCCTCATAAAATTTCCCGACTGATATTTGCGGCTCGTTAACTATTTAGTCCAATTTTAAATAAAATGAAAAACTTTTATATTTTAATCCTAGTCCTGCTGACGAGCGTGTCCGCATTCGCGCAAAACGGCAGAATATCAGGACAGATACTGAGCTCGGATGGGCAACCGGCAGAGCAGGTTTCGGTGGGAATTAAAGGAACCGCTCGTGGTGCGATCTCCGACAATCAAGGAAAATTCACAATTGAAAGGGTAAAACCTGGCACCTACACTCTACTCGTAAGCTTTGTAGGCGTGGCCACGCAGGAGAAGGAAGTTTCTGTCGCTGCGGGCGAAACGGTGAACGTTTCCTTCACACTCTCCGAAAATGCGAACGAATTGCAGGAAGTGATCGTAAAGAGCGGTACCAGCTACAAATCGGACCAGTTTTCATCCAGCATGAAACTCCTCACACCCATTCTGGAAACTCCTCAGAACGTACAGGTTGTAACATCCAAAGTACTCGCCGACCAGCAGATCATCAGCATGAGCGACGGACTGATTCGCAACGTGAGCGGCGCCGTTCGTCTGGAACACTGGGGCGATATGTATGCCAATATCAGCATGCGCGGCTCGCAAATCCAGGCTTTCCGCAACGGTTTCAATGTGGTAAACTCCTACTGGGGCCCGCTGACAGAAGATATGAGCTTCGTGGACCATATTGAATTCGTGAAAGGCCCGGCAGGTTTTATGCTGGCCAACGGCGATCCGAGCGGATTGTATAACGTGGTTACCAAAAAGCCGACCGGCCAGGAT
The DNA here is from genome assembly GCF_000023125.1 of Dyadobacter fermentans DSM 18053. Taxonomy (NCBI): domain Bacteria; kingdom Pseudomonadati; phylum Bacteroidota; class Cytophagia; order Cytophagales; family Spirosomataceae; genus Dyadobacter; species Dyadobacter fermentans. The sequence continues at coordinate 5,809,657 of NC_013037.1, read as the reverse complement.
AAAGGTGAGGTGGCATTCAGTGTGGGCAGCTTCGGCCTATACCGCGCCACCCTCGACCTCGACGGCAAACTGAGCAAGGATAGCAAATTCCTTTACCGCCTCAATGTGGCGGCACAGAACAAAGGCTCTTTCCGCCCCTTTGAATACAACAACCGTTACAGCATCGCGCCGGTGGTGTCTTACCAAATCGACGAAAAGACCAAACTGACGGCCGAATACACATTGCAATACGCGAAAATGTCGAACGTAGGGTCGTTCTACGTGTTCTCGCCGGATGGCTACGCCACATTGCCGCGTGATTTCACCACGATGCCTCAGGGCCTGGCTCCTACCAAGATCAACGACCACAGTGTGTTCGTGAACTTGCAGCACCAGATTAATTCAGACTGGAAATTGACTGCGCAAGTGGGTTATTTCAATTACCAACTGGCAGGCAGCAGCATGTGGCCGGATTCTATCAAACCGAGCGGACTAATGTACCGCGGCGTAGGCCTTTGGGATGCAAAAAGTGAAATGACGCTTGGCCAGGTGTTTGTTAACGGTGACGTGAAAACCGGCGCTGTGCGGCACCGCATTCTCGGCGGAATCGATCTGGGTAGCAAAAACTACTTCGCCGACTGGTCGCAATCCTACGCGCTGGACTCAGCCGGTGCCGAATTTGATCCGAAAAATCCTTACTACGGCACGCCGGTAATGGGTTTCCCGGTATTTGATCGCGCTATGAACCTCGAATCCCGTGCAGCGGCAGGCGGCGGCTTGCAGAACCAGGATTATACAGGCCTATACCTGCAAGACGAACTCGGCTTCCTGGATAACCGTATCCGTCTGACATTGGCTGGTCGGTATACCTACGTGAAACAATCGGCATACGGAGGCCCGAACGACGAGGCCAAACATTTCACGCCGCGCGTTGGATTGAGCGTTTCGCTGACTAAAAACACTTCATTATATGCATTGTACGACCAGGCATTCATCCCCCAATCGGGCCGTTTGAAGAACGGTGGTTCCGTAAAACCCATCACGGGTAACAACACCGAGTTTGGTGTGAAACGCGACTGGGCGGAAGGCCGCTGGAATACAACGCTGGCATTCTACCGGATTTTGAAAAATAATGAGCTCACAGGCGATCCTGAGAGCCAAGCGTCTGGGCTGAGCATTGTGCTGGGCCAGAAAAGGGCCCAGGGTGTGGAATTCGACCTTCGCGGTACGATCATTAATGGCCTGAACCTTACTGCTAACTATGCCTACACCATCGCCGAAGTGACGAAGCTTGCCGAAGGTATCACAGACATGAAAGTGGGCGACCTGGTTCCGGGTTATGCCAAACATACTACCAATGCATGGCTGAGCTATAAAGTGCAGCACGGTTCGTTGAAAAACGCCGGTATTTCCGCAGGTTTCACATACCTCGCCGGCCGCGCCACCACCAACTGGTCGACCACGAACACTGCCCTCAACCAACCCGATTATTTCAAACTGGACGGTGGGGTTTTCTGGGAGAAAAACAATATCCGCCTCACTGCGAACGTGTTCAACATCCTGGACAAATACCTGTATAGCGGCGGTTACTACGATTGGTTGAAAGCCTACTACTGGCAGGCAGATCCTCCGAGAAACTATCGTTTGAGCGTTACCTATAAGTTTTAACAGCTAGTTGATCAAATGCAAAAAGGCTTCCAATCGGAAGCCTTTTTTGTGCGTTAATGGTATTTGATGTTACACGGCGTGGGCCAGCATTAACTGGGCGCCTTTGGCAAATTTCTGTGACAGAGCGTCGTATTGTTCGTGCACCTTCTTTTCGGGGTCGAACTCCTTTCCTACCTGTGTGAATGCGGTGAGTTCGGAGAAATTTTTGGCCAGTCCCAAGGCTTTCAGGCCCATCATGGCTGCTCCTACGGCTCCTGTCTCGACGGTTTCGTTGAGCTTCACCGCCTTCCCGAACACATCCGAGAGCATTTGCACCCAGGTAGCGCTCCGCGCGAAGCCGCCATTGGCATATATGGTATCGATTTCCTGCATCTCCATGAGCACCTTGCCAATGCCGAACAAATTAAGCAGAATGCCTTCCATCACCGCCCTCGCAAAATGTGCACGCGTGTGGGTGATGTCCAGGCCGGAGAATCCCCCGCGGACGGACGAGCTCCACAGCGGCGCACGCTCGCCCAGGAGGTAAGGATAGAATAATAGCCCTTCCGCTCCCGGTTTAATGCCTTCCGCTTCCTTGAAAACCGCCTCATACTCCTCCTTTGGGAAAAAAGTGTTCATGAGCCATTCGAAAATCACTGCGCCGTTGTTCGACGGGCCGCCGACGATGTAGGTTTTCTCGTCGAGTACATAGCAGAACGTTTGCATCAGCGGGTCCGAGTAAGGTTTGCCGGAACAAATCCGCACCGCCGCGCTCGTCCCGATCGTCACCGCCATAGAGCCTGTTCGGATGGCCCCGCTGCCCAGGTTGGCCAGGCAGCCGTCGCTCGCGCCCATAATGAGCGGAATGCCTTCGGGCAACCCGGCGGCATTGCTTTCGGGCAATTTTACAATGTGATAAGGCGAAACGGCTTTGGGCAGTTTTTCAACTTTTAATCCCAGTTTCTTCAAAGTGTAGGCGTCCCATTGCAACTCGCGGATATTGAACATCCCCGTGGCCGAAGCGATGGAATAATCGACGAGAAATTCGCCCGTAAGCCGGTATACGATGTATTCTTTAACACCCACAAAGCGGGCGGTTTTGCGGTAGAGTTCAGGCTCGTTCTTCTTCATCCACAACAACTTGCACACGGGCGTCATGGCATGAATGGGCGTGCCGTTGTTGTTGTAGATCTTCTTGCCGACCTGCGATGCCCTCAGCTTCGTAGCGACGTCGGCGCTGCGGTTATCGGCCCAGATGATCAGGTTGGTGAGCTGCTTGCCGTCCTTATCCAGCGCCAGCACCCCGTGCATGGCGGCGCTGAAACTGATCCCGACCGGGTCACCTTCGGCCTTGCATTCGGAAATCACTGTTTTCAACGTCTTGCCGGCCGCCTGAAAAATCTCTTCCGGGTCTTGTTCACTCCAATCCGGCTGCGGATGATTCATTTCATAGCTTTCACTATGCGAGGCGAGTATTTCGCCGGAAATAGTATCGAAAGCAACTGATTTGACGTTCGTTGTGCCGATATCACAACCGATAATATAGGGCATTGGAAATTGTTTTAGAGGCAAAAATCGCATTCCCGCGCCGGAGAATGGCGACCTGTGATTACTGAAACAAAAGTATGGATTTTGGGATTGATTTATTATTTTCGCAGCATCGAAAGCTATTAATTCATTCCGAATATGTCTGAAACATCACATACCGAATCCACATCGCTGCCAAGTTTCGCTTACATTGCAGCGTTCATTATCCTTTTCATCCTCCTGGCAGTATTTGGCGATCTGTTCACATTCATCCTCGGAACCATCGGTCTGGTTGTGACTTTCGCAGCATTTTACAGAGATAAAAGCCACGACGATCACCATTGATTTTGCGCCCGCAAGGGCTTTTTATATTTACCGAACGGCCAGCTCAGGAAGGGTTTTAACAACTTCCCAATCGAGTTGGCCGTTTGCTTTGTTTACCGTCCAGCTCTCTTCCATTACACAGGTATCTTCGAGGTCGCGGTACTCGGCTATCAGCTTTTCATTCCGCAGCAGCAGTCTGGCAAAGCCATTGTAGCCCAGCGCGTGTCTTTTGATCTGCTTCCGCACGCGCGTATCGTAAAATTCGATCTTATGCGCTTCCCCCGCATCAGGCGGCCTCACCTCCACGGGTAGCCCGCCGTGACCGATGCAGCGGCCATAAGCCTGCGGTCCATTGCCGTTCCTGTCGAACCGGTAGGCCACCAGCCGGTGATCGTGGCCCCACATCCACACTACCGGCCGCTGCGCATCGCCCATCAGCTTTTGCAGCTGCTCGCCCGGCCGCTTGTATTCTTCCCGAAACGCCGACATGTACGGATGATGGCTCAGGAAAACAATGCCCCGGGTATCGAGCGGATCGCCCAGCTTCACGACGTCGCGCAGCCATGCAACCTGCTCTTTCCGCAAATGGCAATCCGGCGGCGACAGGATTTCGAAAAACGGCCTTCCTACCGATGTGTAGCCGGTATCAATCCCGATAATGCGCCAGTATTCGTTTTCGAGGCAGAAAAACCCGGCCTGCTGCGTTTTTCGCACCTCGCCCACCTGCGCGTACATAGCGGGAAGCAGGTGTTGAAAAAACGCATTGCCATTGGAATACATCTCATGATTACCCGACAATGCAAGGCTGCCCGAAGCGCCGTAATACCACGATGCATAAGGCGCCGTGAAATTCTCTTCGATTTCCTTCGGCGTGCCTACAAAGTAAATATCGCCCATGTGAATGGTGTAGTCGGGTGCATGCCTGGAAACGAGATTAGCCACGGCATCGGATTCGGCCGTATCGCTGGCCCAATCCGAAAGCAATGCAATGCTGATCTCCTCCCTCGCCGCGATCGACGATTGCAAGGGATAAATGCCGGTGTCGCCATTGCGCGGGTAGGCCTGGTAAGGATGCCTCGCCCCGAAACGGCTCCGCAGGTAATGCCAGGCAAAGCCGATGAGATTGGTTTTGAAAAATTCGGAGATGACGTTGGTGACCGACGACGTTTGCTGCACGCGTTTTTCGTACAGTTCCAACTGGGTTTTGGCATGGTTCTCGGCTTCGCTGTGGCCAAGGTCGAGGTATTTCTGGGCGCGTTCTTCGGGGTTTTCGGGCATATCAGCAGGATTAGTGCATGGTATGGGTGTTAATTAAAACAATATGCCACACAAGGGCAACGATCGTGCCTGATTTTCTTGAAAAGCAAATTGAAATATGTAACCCATTGATACATAATCGTTTCTTTAAATATTCCCGCACATATTGACAATCGTAATCCTTCCCGCTACCTTTCGCGAAAATTAATCAACCACCAAACAAAAAAATCGGATGAGAAGAATTGCTATTATCTGTCTGTTTTTAATGGCGGGCAAAGTTGCATCCGCCCAAACGATGACCGCGAAGTACCTGGCCGACTGGGAGCGCGCGAAAGCTTACACGAAAGAATACCTTGACGCAATGCCCGAAGACGGTTATGCATTGAAACCGACCCCTGAAATCCGGTCATTTGCCCAGCAAATGGACCACCTCGGCGATGCTAATTATCTATTCGTATCGTCGGCAACAGGCAAGGCAAAACCCGAAGGCTCGCTCGAAAAAATGGCCGATCAATCCAAGGCCGCGGTCACGAAAGGGGTTTTGGAAAGTTACGATTTCGTAATTGCCGCATTGAAAGGTATGACGGACGCCGATCTGGCAAAGGATGTGAAAGTATTCGGAATGGACATGAAAGCCGGCACCGCGTTTGAGAAGGCATTCGAACACCAAACGCACCACCGCGGACAAACCACGCCGTACATCCGCATGAAAGGCGCCACTCCGCCGAAAGAGAAGTTATTCTGATGAGAACGGCCGCTTCGAAAGCGGCCGTTTTGTTATCAGCTCTGCCCCGAAACCTTACTTTTCAGGTTGTAGAGGTTCAGCGCGAAAAAGCTGTAAATCTTCATAAAAACCGGCGGGATGATGAAGTCCCTGATCACCTCTTTCCGTCGCTCGGGCGCGGGATCGGCCATTGAAAGGTATTTCACGGCATATTTGACCCTCGGCCAGTAAGTGTGGCCGTATTCCCTCGAAAACAGCATTTTGTAGTAGTACGTCGCGATATTCTTCGTGAGCCGGTCGTGGTATTGGTATTTCAACTCCTTATCAATATTGGAATACATCTCAATGCGGTTGAAAAGAAAGTCCTTCCCATAGTGATTATCCGCAAAACTGGCCCCTCCGCGCTGCTTGCGGTACACCGACATTACTTCATCAATATAACCGATCGGTCCGCGGGTTGCGAGCATGATGTTGCGGGGAATGTCGCCGCTGGTGGAGCGGTTGGTCCATTCGGGATCAGGATTTTTCGCAAAATCCTCCCGGCGGAACATCAGGCTCGACGTGGCGATGAAGCAAAGCTCGTCCTCACCGATGAGGTCGTCCACCGTAAATTCTTTTTTATTAATCCAATTGACGAGGTGCGGGGGCGCAGCATTGTCATCGTAAATCACCCTTGCATTGTGGAAACAGGCGGAGTAATGCCGGTTAGCATCCATCATTTCAACCTGCTTTTGCAGCTTATCCGGAACGAGCAGATAGTCGTCGCCGTCGAACTGCGCAATGTATTCCCCCTTCGCCGCGGCAAAGGTGGATAATGCGTTGAACTTTCCGTTGAGGCCCATGTTTTTCGGGTGTAACAAGAGCCGGATCTTATCGGGGAAGCGTTGCTGGTACTCGGTCAATATCGCACGGGTGTTGTCTTTGGAGTAATCATCCCCCACCACGATCTCGAAATCAAATGTAGTTTGCTGCATCAGGATCGAGTCCAGCATTTTCGCTACAAATTTTTCGTGGTTGTAGGTGACTACACACACGCTCACTTTTATCATAGTCACTGTATCATTGAATAAGCGGAGTCGCCGAAGGCAAATTTAGCTTAATTATCGGCAAAATTCTGTCTCCCGGCTACTTTACGGTGATTTCGGAATGCTCCTGCGGCGGTGCTCCCGCGCAGATAACCCCGATGCATGAAAATAAATTCGGTACGGCATGAAACCGGCGTCGCGATCGTTTAATTTTGGTACCGTTTCCCCATAAATGCTGACGAATGCCTGCTTCTCCTACGACCGACCCACAACCATTATTCCGCAAACCACAGATATTCAACCAATTCCCTGAACTCGTTGCCGCTGAAAGTACACGGCACGGTGGCGTAAGCACGGGCCATTACGCCTCGCTCAACCTCGGCGGCTCACAGGATTCGCCCGAGAACATCATGCAAAACAACCTGATTTTCTTCGGCGCATTGGGCATTCAGTTCGGGCAGGTTGCGAAGGCGCATCAAGTGCACGGGACCGACATTGTGACCGTCACCGAGCCCGCACGTTTTGAAGGTTTCGACGCCCTCGTCACCAATGTAACGGGCATTCAGCTGGCCGTCACCGTGGCCGATTGCACCCCGATCCTCATTTATGACCCCAAAACAGGCGCCGTGGCCGCCATTCATGCCGGCTGGCGCGGGACGGTGGGCGGAATCGTGGAAAAGACGGTGGCGGTGATGAGCGCCAACTACGGCACGAAGGCCGACGATTGCTTCGGCTATGTGGGTACTTGTATTGATGAATGCAGTTTTGAGGTCGGCGACGATGTAGCGCAGCATTTCGCGGCGCACTACAAGCGCCGGGACGATGCCACCGGCAAATTTTTCGTGGACCTGAAAGCCTCCAACCGTGACCAGCTCATACGCAGCGGCGTAAGGCCCGGGAACATCGAAGTATCGCCCTATTCAACCGTAATTCACAACCACGATTACTTCTCTCACCGCGCCGAGCGAGGCCTGACGGGCCGCCTGCTGGTGACGATAGGCCGGATACATTGACCTTATAATGCCAAACGACCAGCAACGGATTCGCTGCTGGTCGTTTGCACGGAATGTTCTGCTGATTATGCGTTGTCGGAAGCGGGAGCGGCCGCAGGGGCATCTGTTTTCGGCGCTACGGCCGGTTTGGCAGGTGCAGCTTTCGCTGCGGCAGGTTTTGCAGCAACTTTCGGCGCGCTGGCTTCCTTGCCGACGGTCGGCTTAGCGGGCGCAGCTACCGGCGCTTTGGACGATGCCGCTGCTACCAATGCAGCTACTTTTTCGGCCTTCTCGGCTTTACTTTTCTTGCCTTCTTTTTTGTCTTTCGATTTCTTCTCGGCGTTTTTAGCTTCCTTCGCTTTTCTCTTCTGGTTTTCCTTTTCGAATTTGGCTACTTTTTTGGCCAGTTTCGCAGCCGCTTTCTCGATCGATTTCTTTATTTTTTTCGAACCGGCAGATACTGCTTCAATTTTTCCGGTAAGTGTTTCAGCAAGCTCTGTCGATAACTTCTTGGTCGCGGATTTCATAAATCTGATATTAAGAATTCATTAATAATACATGGAGCGTAGCCCTCTGAACGGGAGGAATTCGCGTCTGAATTGTGGCCAGACAATAACCTACAAATACCAATTATTAATTTATAAATAGCAAATTTTTCATATTATTTTTCTGTTATCTTTTTCCTGATATAGTCCCATAATACGATCCCCGCCGACACCGAAACGTTGAACGAATGCTTGGTTCCAAACTGCGGAATTTCCAGGCAACCATCCGATGCCGCGATCACCTCGTCAGCCACGCCTTCCACCTCATTTCCAAATACAAATGCGTAGGGGTCACCCGCTGCCGGCTCAAAATCCTGCAACAGCACGCTACCCTCGGCCTGCTCCACGCACCACACGTTGTAGCCCTGGGATTTCAAAGCATTCACCGCGTCGACGGCGCTCGGGTTTTTCTCCCACGCCACCGCCATTTCGGCGCCCAGCGCGCTCCGCGTGATCTCACGGTGAGGCGGCTGCTGCGTGTATCCGCAAAGCACTATTTTTTCAGCCCTGAACGCATCGGCAGTCCGGAAAAACGATCCGATGTTATTCAAACTTCTGATATTATCCAAAACAATTACTAATGGGAACTTCTCCGATTCCCTGAACTCATCGACCGACATCCGGCCCATTTCATCTACACTCAGCTTACGCATTTTACGCTTATTGATTTCATAAAAAAAGGTTTCTGCACGGGGTACAGAAACCTTTTTTCGTATGCATTAATGCAATTACTTGATCTTTGTAATCAATTCTACGATGTTTTTCACACCCAGTTTTTCAAAAATCCGGGCTTTGTAGGTACTCACGGTAGAAAGCTGCAAATTCAGTTTTTCTGCGATTTTGGCGGTACCTAGTCCCTCCTTCAAAAGGTTCATCACGTCGGTTTCGCGTGGCGAGAGGCTCACGATCGGGTCCGGCATGTATTCCTTCGGATTGATGAGGCGATTGATATTCATTTGCTGCATATCTTCGCTCATGTATTTTTTATTGTTCAAAACGCTCATAACGGCGGTTTTGAACTCTTCTTCGGGCGCATCTTTCGAAAGGTATCCGTCGGCACCTGCTTGGAGGTACATCAGGCCGTACAGCTGTTCGTCATAGCTCGAAAACATCAGGATTCGGATACCGGGCGATTTGGTCCGGATCGTTTCGACCATTTTGGTGGTATTGCCGCCCGGGATATTGATATCCAGGATCAGGAGGTCATAGGCCTTTGTTTCCAGTTCCTGAAGAATTTTGTCAAAATCGTCAACGTCCGAAATAGTTGAATCCGGAATTAGTGATTTGAGGAGGTGTTTGGTACCGATTCTTACCACTGCGTGGTCTTCGGCGATCAGTATGTGTTTCATGGATGGGTTGGGTCCGATGGATGTAAAAAACTACTGGTGTCAAATGAATCCGGACAATCAATTTCCAGCATGATGATTGCCCTTGTTTGAATATCCTGATTACCAACCAGTACAATCTTGTACATTCTCATTGAACTGATTTGATGAATTAACAAAAATAGTAATCAGCATTGTATTAAACATAAAAAATATCAAATTAGTATATCAATATTTTATCAAATTCCTTGATCTGAGCACATTTAACACACATCTTATAACTTTTGCGCCCGGTCAGTAATAATTTTACACACACTTCATTAAGCTCCTGGACCGACGGCGACAGCCGCGTGGATGTATTCCCGGCGCCCCACGCCCCTTTTTCCGCTACGGTACCGTGGCTCTTCTTCCACAGGGAAAATCTCCTTTTCCAGAGTTCTGACGTAATTTATTCATTTATTCTAACTTCCAAAGAATCCGCCGTCATTTTGGCCGTATTCCACTGCCTCTCAGGCGTTCATGAATGGATTTCGCCACCTTCGGCGCCTTTCGGCGGAGTACTGCCCCTGCAACCTTGCAGCGAAGCCCGGCTGGCATTCCTGCTCCGGTGCGCCCGCGAGTGGATTGCGCAACAGGGCGGACAGTCCATTGTGATCAAAACCGCGCCCGCATGTTACGCGCCAACCGACCATGAAACCTGCCACCACAGTTACGTGTCAGCCGGTTTTTTCCCCAATCATACCTATTCTAATCATTATATTCCTATTGCAGGTGAGGCTTTTATGCAAATAATTGAGCCACCGGAGCGGCGCCGTTTATCAAAAGGCAAAAAAAGCGGACTGCTCGTCACCGTCGACCAGGGCATTTTCCGCCCCGAACTCGCGCAGCTTCTTTCCCGCTGCTTCGCCCAGCACCACTACCAGCTATCCTTATCAGCGGAGCGGCTGATTGATCTTGCGCACCATTTGGCTGCGGACATGCTCGTATTCAGCGCCTGGCAGGGCACTGCGCCCAAAGCCGTCCTGATTGCTGTAAAAGTGAGCGATAAGATCCTTTACACTTTCGTTTCGGCGTACCTTGAAGAACTGCGGTCACTAAGCCCGTCGTTGCCGCTCTTCGAAGCCGCATATGACTACTGCCGGTGCAATGGTATAGATATCCTAGACCTCGGGATTTCGCTCGATCACCACGGAAATCATAAGCCATCGCTTGCCAGGTTTAAAAAGAATATCGGCGGGCGGGAGTGTGTGAAGATTATTTACAAGGCTTTGCTGTAACATTTTTGTAACCGCTAAATTCCCATTAAATTTCCGTCTGATTGGACGCACCCTGCGGCGTCCGCATTCCTCCCTATTTGACGACCTTGCTATTGTTATGAACCTATTGCGCGGAATCCTGACCATGTTTCTGACGGTTTGCGCCGCCATTTCCGTACACGGAGAGGTCGATCTGAACCGCGGCCTGATCGGTTGCTATCCGTTTTCCGGGAACGCCAGGGATTTCAGCCCGATGGGCAACGACGGCACCGTCCGCGGCGCGCAGCTCGCCACCGACCGTTTTGGCAATCCCGACGCTGCCTACCAGTTCGACGGGATCGATGACGTGATCGAGATCAGCCCGAAAGACTTACAAATCAACACATTCACCTATTCTATCTGGGTAAATCCAGACGTAATTCCGGCACCGTCCACCGCATTGTTCCTCTTTTCCGTCGGCAGCAGCTTCGGCGACCAGCACATTCTGTTTGGCGATCATTATTCCGATTCCAGGCATACCGGCTTTTCACATGGCTCCTACCTCGGCGTTGCCAACAATGTACTTTGCTCCGGCGCCTCGATTGAACCGATAGGCAAGTGGTACCACTTGGTTTTGGTCAAAACTGAGACGGATTACCTCTTTTATATCAATGGCCGGATGGTTTGTTCCAATAGCGTGAACGGCCAGAAGGCTTTTTACGGCACAGGCGTCGTCCGCGCTACGATCGGCGCACGCAACAATGAAGGACAAGCGGCACATGCGCGGATAGACGATATTCACTTGTACAACCGTCCGCTCAACGAAGAAGAAATCGCTGCCCTTTATCAGGGGCCGGAAGTTCAGCAGGAACCCGTTAAAGGAGGAATCCTGAGAGACAATAAGCCGATATGCGGCGGAAATACGGTTGCATTGAATGCAGTTTCCGACCGGCCAGGAGGAATTTTCAAATGGGTAGTCGACGGAGCGGAGCAGTCGGAATCATCGGCGCAGCTCATGCTCGCCACCGAAGACAGAGGCGCCGCTTACACCATCCACGTTGGGCTTAAAGTCGATTTCGATCGCTCGTGTTTCGTCCAGCCGGAGCCATTCGAAGTGATTTCACTTCTGGAAGTGAATGCCTGTGCCAATCCTCCCGAAGAAACTTCCCGGCTACACGTTCCCGATATTTTCACTCCCAATGAGGACGGCAAGAACGACAGTTGGAAGATTTATAACACCGACAGCATCAAAGACTTCCGTTTAATGGTCTTCAACCGCTGGGGCGAAGTGATATACGCTTCCAAAAGCGGCGGCCACGAATGGGACGGTACTTACCGGGGCAAAGTTGTTCCGTCGGGCAGCTACGCATTCAGAATTCTGTCGGGTGAAAAGCTGATCCAAAAAGGCAGCGTGATGGTCGTTTACTAGCTGGCCGGGCCGTGGCTGGCGGCGGGATTTTGCTTACAGCAGCCAAATATGCTACATTAGTAGCCTCAAATTTCCCAGCGCGGCCTGAAAACCGTTGACATTCGAATGAAGTTAAAGACCATCAAGACCATACTGAGTCACCCGCTTAACCAGAATAAAAAGATCAGTGCGCTCCTGACCTTCTTTACAAGGGGCGTGGTCATCCGCCTGCACCGCCATCCGATTGTCTACCCGTTTGTCGAAAATACTTCGCTGGTTGTTGAAAAAGGCATGTCCAGTGCGGAACTTCAAGTCTACACCGGCTTGTATGACCTGTACGAAATGTTTTTCCTGATGCATTACCTGCGCCCGGAGGACACTTTTGTAGATGTGGGCGCGAATGTGGGCGTGTATACCGTGCTGGCCGCGGGCGTTGCCGGCTCACAAGCGATTGCATTTGAACCGATCCCGTCTACCTATTCCAAACTTTCGCGGAATGTTGCTTATAATGGCTTGCAGGACCGTGCCGAGCTGCTGAATATGGGCGTGGGCGACAAGGAGGAAGTACTCGTTTTTTCCAACAGCCTGGATGCCGTCAATCACGTGATCAGCAGCGGCGAGGACTTTCACGGGGATACCACCGAGGTGGCTGTAAACTCGCTGGACCGTTTATTAGCCCAAAAACACGTCAACTTCCTCAAAATCGACGTGGAAGGGTTCGAAGCCAATGTGATAAACGGTGCGCCGGAAGTACTGGCCAGACCGGAGCTGCGGGTCATTATCATGGAAACCAATGGCCTATCCGATCAATACGAATTCGGGCAGAATTACCTGCACGATAAGCTGCTTAGCCTGGGATTTGCACCATACAGCTACGATCCCTTTAAAAGGAAGTTAGAAAAACTGGCAACCACCAATCCTCAGAATACGATTTATCTCAAAGATATTGAATTTGTGAAAAGCCGCATTCAGATGGGCAGAAAAATCAGTTTCCGTAAACAACTGATCTGATGCAGCCGAATGCATTTTTCAATTTGAATGCATTATAAAAAGCGGGCTTTCAGGTTGTTAAAAATCCCCTCGATTTCTTCGGACACTCTCAATTTTAAAATCAGTATCGCATAAGCCAGACAAAACACTGCCGACCGGACGGCTATTGCCATCATCGCAGACCATTTCGTAAAAGTATATTCCGGTTCAAGGAAAGTAGTCAGGTAAAGCAGTGCTAAAACCAGAGTTACTTTCAAAGTACCAATTGTAAATGGCTGCACCTGAAATTTACGCCACACGAAGAAAAGCCTTACGAGTGAATATATTAATGTGGTTAACATCGTGGCCAGCGCCGCTCCGATGAAACCGTAAATCGGAATTAGCCATACATTCAAAAAGAAGCCGAGAATAGCAGAACCAATAATGAAATAGGTCGCGAATTTGAAGAATCTCGAATAAAGAATGATTTCCGTATTGAGGCCGGTTGCTGTATCAAATACTTTTACCATTGCCAGAAAAAGAACGACCAGTTTTCCTTCCCGGTAAGTTTCACCTTTGGGAATCAGGTAAAAAATTTCATCAATACTACTCCAAATCAGTAAAAAAAACAGCCCGCCAGCAATCAGCTGGTTGAGCGCCGATTTTCGGTTAATTAACCGCACATGCTCGAAATCACCCTTAGTAAGTGATGTCGAAAGCAGCGGAATTGAAATTTGGGAAATAGCTTTTTTCGGAATTTCGATCACGCCCGCGATGTATGCTGCAATGATAAAAATCCCCGTTTGAATGAGTCCGCGCTCGCCGGCCAGCATGGATCGGTCGATGAACAGCATGAGGTTCACGCCTATTCCGCCAAGCAATGTGAAGCTGCCGTAAGCCAGCATATTCCTCATTAATCCACGGGTGAGGATATTCCTGTTCGGCATTCGCCAATACCATCTTCCCAGGTGTTTAATGTAAATAGCCAATGTAAAAACGCTCAGCCCGTACGATGCGATGGTTAAATAAAGCATCAGGTCAAAGCTGATCCATCCAAACCCAAAAATGAGGATCAGCAGCATATTCCCGAGCCTCAGAAAAACCTCCCGAATGAAATTCGGGACGGCAATTCGCGCATTGTTCCGGCAATAGGATTCCAGAACCGCCATGTACATCCAAAAAAATGTAAGCGGTATCACCAGAATGTGGTATTGGATGAGTAATGGCGAATTGGTGGAGTAATATTCGCGTATCCAATCCGCACATAAGAGATAGAGGATTGCAAACAATATCCCACCAATAAACGGAACCGTTAATAAAAAAGGCAATATGCCATTATGCCCTTCCTCGTCATCCCGAAAATTCCCAAAGAATTTATCCGCAATAAATGGCGTACCCAAATGCGCAAAAGCGGCAAAAAGCAAACTATTCTCAAACAGAAGACGGGTAAGGGCCAGTTGCTCTACCGACAAAAATTTGGTAGACACATACATTTGATTGATAATACCAATCCCAACCCCGATGTAGGAACCTATTCCTGCCTTTAAGCTTTGTCGAACTATTATTCCCACTATATTTTAACTAAATATTTTCTTTCAATTATTTCAACGATTCGCGCGGATGCGCGGCCGTCCCACAGTACCGGTAGTGCGTGTTTCTTTACATTCCCGCTCAAAATCCGTTCGACAAGTGCTATCGTTTTATCAACTGCCAAATCTCCGGCAAGATAATTGGTCCCCTCCCCGATCGTCGCCGGTCGTTCCGTATTATTTCGCAATGTTACACAAGGTATTCCCAAAAAAGTGGTCTCCTCCTGAATCCCGCCCGAATCCGTGATAACCATAGCCGAATGCGCCATCAGGTTGATGAACTCGAAATATCCCTGGGGAGGAAGCAGGACCAATCCGCTGGCTTTTTCGAACTCTTCGAACATCCCGTTCCGCACCAGACTGGCCTTCGTCCGCGGATGGAGGGGGAAAACGACCTTTCGCATCTTGCCGACAGCGCCTATCAGCTCCACTACCGCGGCCAGGGCTTCGGGGGTGTCGACATTGGCGGGGCGGTGCATGGTCATCAGCACATAGCCTTTGTTAACCAGTCCTAATTGCTCAAATACATTCCTATTCAATGCATTTTCCCGGCACGCCGCCAGCGTATCGATCATCACATTCCCGACAAAATGCATCCGCTCAGGCGCAATGTGCTCATCCAGCAGGTTAGCCATCGCCCCCGCCTCCGATACGAACAGTTCGTCCGAAATCCGATCTATCAGCAGCCGGTTGATTTCCTCGGGCA
This sequence comes from Dyadobacter fermentans DSM 18053, assembly GCF_000023125.1. Taxonomy (NCBI): domain Bacteria; kingdom Pseudomonadati; phylum Bacteroidota; class Cytophagia; order Cytophagales; family Spirosomataceae; genus Dyadobacter; species Dyadobacter fermentans. The sequence goes on along the minus strand of NC_013037.1, from coordinate 5,794,405 downwards.
TGGTCCTGTCGCCGCTCCGCAACCCCGCCTCAACGTGAAATAAAAGCACTCCCTCCTTGGCTGCCACGAGCGCACAGGCGAGGCTCGAATTCACGTCGCCTACCACGAGCACGGCATCGGGGCGCTCCGTTTTGACTATTTTTTCAAATGCAAGCATGATCCGGGCCGTCTGCTCGGTATGCGAGCCGCCGTGGATGCCGAGCGCGAAATCGGGGTGCGGAAGACCGAGCTGTGTTAAAAAGACGCCGTACATCGCATCGTCGTGATGCTGGCCGGTGTGCAACAGCTTTACCGAAAACCCCGGATGCTTCGAAAAAGCCCGGTACAGGGCAGCCACCTTCATAAAATTCGGGCGGGCACCCATCACGCAGATGATCTTCAAATGATTTGAATGACAGTAGACCTGCAAATTTAGCACAGTTTTGCCACCAAAGTTCCCGGCCTCGCCTTTTTACCAACGGATGTACGCATTGTGATTTAGAAACGATCCCATACTTTTGCCATTCAAAATCTGACTGCCATAGCCTGCATGCGCACCCACGCCCCCATCATCCTGTTTTGCTATAACCGCCCCGGACATTTGCGGCAAACGGTGGAAAGCCTGCGGATGAACACGCTGGCAGCGGAAAGTGAGCTGTTTGTATATTCCGATGGTCCGAAAAACACGGCCGACCGCCAGCGTGTGGACGAAGTACGGACCTACCTGGCAGGTGTCACAGGCTTCCGGTCCGTACATGTGCGCGAAGCCGAAACGAACAAGGGCCTGGCCAACTCGGTGATCGAAGGCGTCAGTTTTGTCCTTTCCCAATTTCCGAAGGTGATCGTGCTTGAAGATGACATGCTGAGCACAAAGGATTTCCTGTCGTTCATGAACCAGGCACTGGATACTTACGCTTCCCGCGACGACATTTTTTCGGTTACCGGCTACACGCCGCCCATTGCTGTGCCTGGGCACTACCCGCACGACGTCTACCTGGCGCCGCGGGCCAGTTCCTGGGGCTGGGGCACCTGGGCCGATAAATGGGCCGAAGCCGACTGGCAGGTAAGCGACTTCGTCGCGCTGAAAACGGATGCAGCCCAGCGCGATGCATTCAACAAGGGCGGGAACGACCTGTGGCCTATGCTCGCCAAGCAGCAACAGGGCGTGATCGATTCGTGGGCTATTCGCTGGACTTATTCGCAGTTTCGCACCGGGGCTTACGGCTTGTATCCCGTGCATTCCAAAATAAAAAACATCGGAACGGACGGCACCGGGACTAACTTTACTTTTAAGTCGGGTGAATATGGGGATGAACTGTCGGAAGGGGCCGTAACGATGCCTCCCGACCTCCGGCCTGACGACGGGATGATTCACGCATTCGGCCGGTACTACCGGTTGCCGCTTCTTTTAAAATTAAAAAACAAGGTCAAATACGGCATTTGACCTATTATCGATATGTACTGGCTTCGCTATCTGCTTAAAGAACCTTATCATGCGCTCGGCTCCGCACGCAACCGGGAGTTCATGTCACTGTTGCTCAAATACGGCGATCACGCGCGCTACCAGCTGGCCGAGGTGGCATTTGGGGGCTATAAACTGAAAGTGCCTGATGCAATGTCATTCCTTTGGCAGCATAAGGAAATCTTTGCCGACGAATTCTATTTTTTTGAAAGCAACGAGTCTCAGCCGGTCATTTTCGACTGCGGTGCGAATATTGGAATGAGCGTTCTGTATTTCAAGAAACTGTTTCCCAAAGCGCGACTGCTGGCTTTCGAAGCCGAGCCGGCGATTGCGTCGCTTCTGCGCCAAAACCTGGAAAGAAACGGTATTCATGATGTGCAAATCGTGGATAAGGCAGTTTGGACGGATGAAAACGGGATCTGGTTCGGAAGCGAGTCGGCCGATTCATCTTCCATTTACTCCACCTCCCAAAAACGGAAAATCGATTCCATACGGCTTAAAGATTACCTGGAAAAAGAAGCCCGCATTGACTTTCTCAAAATGGATATAGAAGGCGCTGAAATTGACGTGCTGAACGATTGCCGCGGCTCGCTTTCGCATGTCAAGCACCTTTTTGTGGAGTTTCACTCGTACCTGGGCAATGCGCAGGGACTGGCGGATGTTATGAAGGTTTTCGAAGAAAATGGCTTTCGCTATTATGTGGATACCAACCAGCACCGGCTCAAACCATTCGTGAACCATCGCTACCGCGGTAACGATGTTATGGACCTGCAACTGAACATATTCGGCTGGCGGGAGTAGCCGCCGTCACAGCCGTGAATCGACCATTTCCTGCGGCAACACCGATTTCAGGTCGAATATCACCGAGTCCGCAGCGGTGAACTCGGAGAATTCTATCGAACGGAATTCCTGATGCGCAACGGCCAGGATCACAGCCTCATACCTTCCTGAGGGTTTGTCGAGCAAAGCAATATCGTACTCGGCCAGCACCTGCTCGCCTGATGCCCACGGGTCGTGCACCTCCACCTGCATTCCGAAATCGGTGAGCTCGCGGTACACATCGATCACCCGCGTGTTGCGGATATCAGGACAATTTTCCTTGAATGTAATACCCAGCACAAGCACCCTGCTGCCTTCGATCTTGTGCCCTTTGCGGATCATCAGTTTCACCAGCTTGTTGGCCACAAATACGCCCATCATATCATTTACCCTCCGGCCGGAGAGAATTACCTGCGGGTAATAGCCCAGCGATTCCGCTTTGTAAGCCAGATAATAGGGGTCAACGCCAATGCAATGCCCGCCGACCAGCCCCGGCTTGTATTGCAGGAAGTTCCATTTGGTAGCGGCCGCTTCTAGCACTTCGGTGGTATCAATGTTCATCCGGTCGAAGATCAGCGCCAGTTCATTCACAAACGAGATATTCACATCGCGCTGCGCATTTTCGATTGCCTTGGAAGCCTCCGCCACCTTGATGCTCGATGCCCGGTGCGTGCCCGCTTCGATCACCGAAGCATACAGTTCGTCCACAATTCGCGCTATTTCGGGCGTCGAGCCGGACGTCACCTTTTTGATTTTCGTAAACGTATTTACCTTATCGCCCGGGTTGATCCGCTCCGGGGAATAGCCGCAAAAGAAGTCCTCATTGAATTTCAAACCACTTTCCCGTTCCAGCACCGGCACGCAATCATCTTCCGTGCAGCCGGGATAAACGGTCGATTCGTAAATCACCAGGTCGCCTTTTTTCAACACCTGCCCGATCATCGCGCTGGCTTTGAGCAGATAGGTCAGATTGGGTTTTTTGTAATGATCGACGGGCGTAGGCACGGTAACGATGAACACCTGGCATGCTTTCAGCGTGGCTTCGTCCCATGAGAACGTCAGGTTTGCGGCCTCGCGCAAATCCTGCCGGGAAATCTCCTTGGTCGTGTCGTAGGCGTCCTTCAACTCCTGAATGCGCCGTTTATTAATATCAAAACCCGTCACCGCATACCGCCTGCTGAACGCCACTGCGAGTGGCAAGCCTACATAGCCCAGCCCGATAACGGCGATTCTGACGTCTGATCCAGGTAACATGGAAGGTACTTTATTAATGTTGGGGCATAAAACTAGGCATATTTCAGCCTTCCAAAAAATTATCTCTGCCGGCGTTACCAAAGTAAAAAATGAACGTATTCGGCCGAAAGAGCTTCTGAAATAGCCTTTCAGTTATCCCGGCGCATTCAGATCCTTACCTCAATGCGCGTACGGGTTCGGAGGGAAGAGGTGTATTTGAAAGCCGTCTCGCTCCATGGCTTTCCTAACCTGTTCGGACGGCAGTTTTTTGAAAATAACGGCACAAAGCAGCTGCGAGGGCATCAGCGAAGCCTTCACCAGGAAATTATGAAAGGCGAGCTTGCGCTTGATCTTCCGGAATGCAGGCGACGAATCGTTGGCTTTTTCGCGCCCGTAGGATGCGTGATAGTAACTGTTGTTAATCCCCTTGAAAGCCACCGCCGGGAGGCCCATTCCATTGGCCAGCTTGTCCATTTCGCGCTCCGATAGTTTGAATACGTAATTCCCCACCGTTTCGAAGGAATACCTGTTTTTCCAGTATTTCTGCAATGCATTGGTATCAAAGCGGTCGAAAATGTTCCGCAACGCCAGCAATGCCGGCATTTTCGAGATCGGATCGTGGGGTTCCACCAGTATCACGGCCTCGCGCGCAACGCGCAGCATCTCGTACACGCCCAGGTAGGGGCGCGGGAAATGGTGGTAGGCCTCCTTGCAGAACACATAGTCGAAACTGCCGTCGGCGAAGGAGAGCTGTTCGGCATTCTCGATCGCATATTGCTCGATAAAACCTCTCTCCCGGGATAATGGAAGGAAAGTCCCGGCAATATCGGTCGCCGTCACGTTAAGGCCCTTTTTGTAAAAATGATGGGCATCGAAACCATATGCATCACCTACCGTGAGCCACGACTTGCGCTCCGACACGAACGGGTCACTCAGCGCGAGCATCCGCTCATGAATCCAGTTGGCAATGGTCTGGTGCTGGTTATCATATTCCCACAATTCGAAGACCTTATCTTTGGCCTCCGGGGTATTAAACTGCAATTCAAACCATTCCGAATGCGCTTCATGGCTTCGTTTTTCGTTGGACATTTCTCGGTTCAAGTGATTTGGTGATAAAGATAGTTTCATCGAATAAAAATTATTTAAAGGCAGAACTATTAATTTTACCCGTCTGAAATCATAACCCAAAGAGACCAATCAACCACAGCGAACAAATGGTGCTACAACTCAGTACTTTTCATTGGGAAGGTGGCGCCGGAGTGGCTGCGGCAAGATTACACCAGGCATTGCTGAACGCCGGGATCGATTCGCAACTCATGGTCTCGCAAATTTCCCGGCCCGGCCCGCAAACCAGCGCCTGGGCCGACACCCCCTGGAAATCGAAGAAAGCGTGGGGAAATTTTGTGCTGGAACGGCTGCATTTTCTCCCGCAGGAAAAAGACAAGTCCGTTCGCTTCGCATTTTCTCCCGCTGCCGCCGGCGCGGATATCAGCGAACATCCGCTCGTTCAGCAAGCGAGCATCATTCATTTGCACTGGGTCAATTTCGGATTTCTTTCGCTCCGCTCCCTCGAAAAGCTGTTTGCGCTGGGGAAACCGATTGTGTGGACGCTGCATGACATGTGGACTTTCACCGGCGGCTGCCATTACAACCGCGGTTGCGACCATTACCTTTCGCATTGCCGATACTGCCCCTATCTCAAAAAACCGGGTGAGTATGACATGGCATTTACCCAATTTGTACAAAAACAACGCTTATACAACCATACACCGCTCACGCTCATTTCGCCAAGCCGGTGGCTGGATAACCTCGTGCAAAAAGCCGCACTCACGACTGGAATGCCTTCAAAGGCCATCCCGAACTGCATTGACACCGAACTTTTCAAACCGGGCAGCCAGCCCGAAGCGAGGAACGCATTAGGCCTCCCACCCGACCGGAAGCTGCTGCTCTTCGCAGGTGCCAATACACAGGACCCGCGCAAGGGTTTTACGTATTTCCGGGAGGCGGTGCGCGATCCACGCCTGGCAGATGTGGAAGTACTGATACTGGGAAAAGGCAAGCCCGAAAACTTTGCGGATATGCCTGTGAAAGTGCATTTCCTGGGCAAAATCTCCGAAACCGAGCGGATGGTGCAAGCCTACAATGCCGCTGATATGCTGATTGTACCGTCGCTGGAAGATAACCTGCCCAACACGATCATGGAGGCAATGGCGTGCGGAACTCCCGTGGCCGGCTTTGATACCGGCGGCATTCCCGAGATGATCGACCACCTGGAAAATGGCTTCGTGTCCGTGCCCAGGTCGGCGACTTCGCTGGCGGAAGGCATTCAGTGGATTTTGAAGCATAATGCCGGCGGCGCAGTTTCACAGAATGCCCGCCAGAAAGTGTTGCTGAACTATTCGGAAGAAGTGATAGCCGCGCAGTATTCCCAACTTTACCAATCGCTGCTTCATGGATAACACCCCGCTGCTCACGATCGTCACCGTCACCTACCAGGCCGAAAAGTACCTCGACCGGACCCTGAAAAGCATTGAAAGGGCATTGCTGCATGCACAAGAGCCAGCGGCTCTCGAATACCTGATCATCGACGGCGGCTCAACCGACCAGACGCTCAGCATTGCAGCGAAATACAGTCATTTCGTCTCCCGCGTAGTTTCCGAGAGAGATAATGGCCTTTATGATGCGATGAACAAAGGTTTGCAGCTCGCTTCGGGAAAGTATGTGTGGTTCCTGAATGCAGGCGACGAGGCTTTTGACGAATACACATTGCAAAACCTCCTGCCGGCGCTTTCGAACGGTGCCGACGTGTATTACAGCGATGCCATGATGGTGCGTGAAGATGGCTCGGAAGTGGGGCTGCGCAGCCGTTTCACGCCTCATACCCTACCTGCGGACCTGCGCTGGCAGCATTTTGCATTGGGCATGAAAGTGTGCCATCAGGCATTTATCGCCCGCAAAGCCATTGCGCCGCTTTATGAATATCAAAACCTCAGCGCCGATATTGACTGGGAAATCGAATGCCTGAAACGCGCCAAAACGCTCACTTTCCTGCCGTTCGTGCTTTGCCGGTACCTTTTGGGCGGGCTGTCTGTGAAAAATCATCGCCGCTCACTTTCCGACCGGTTTATTGTGCTCAGAAAGCATTTCGGGCTGATAACGACGCTGTTCAACCACCTGCGCATATTCTGGCGGGGATATTGGTTTGCCAAAAAGAACGGAAAATACTGGTAGCAGCACATTCAGCGACTATTCCCACGTAATCCACGCCTTCGCATCCTTGGCGCTAACCATGTCGTATGTTTCGTCCGATGTCTGGATGAGGTAAAAGCCGCTTGGATCAAACAGAATGTCCGCAGATTTCTGTGCCGCGCCTCCCGCCGGTATTTGCCCGAATTTCCCGTATTCAGTGAAAATCACCCGGCCATCGGCAGTGAAGTTCGGCTTTGCGGGAGCATGTCCGTAATCAAGGTAAATGCCGTCCTCGTCATAGAAAATCGGAGCGAAGGCGTCGTACCGGGAATTGTAAGCCGGCGCGTACATGTAGAATGCATAAGACAAGTTATCTTTTTTAAGGTCCTTCACCTTGAATGCATCGTCCACACCATTCACGTGAAATCCCTTATCCGAGCGCCAGTCTCCACCAGACTCCACGGGCGCTTGCCACCATCTTCTCGCCGCCGCCAGATCGACCGATATCGGCTTTATCGCGCTCACCACTACCCCGCTTGCACCACCGCCACTGAAACCGACCTGCGTCGAATTGGCATTCCAGGTGATGTTGCTGAAACCCGTGATCGTTTGCGAGCCGTTTACCAGCGGGGACACGAATGCCACACCCGTCGGCGTGAAGTAGTATTTCGTGCTGAAAGTTTTGGGTACATTTCCATTCAGCCAGGTAAGCATGATCGTCCGGGCGCTCTGGTTAACCGTAATTTCATAAGTATTGGCACCCAGCGTCACCCGTTTGAAATAGGGAATGTATTTGGCAATATTATTGAAAGCCAATCCTTTGGCCATATCCCCCTTAGCATACGCGGTTGCTTGCACCTGTGTCGCTTTGGTGAGCACGAGACGGCTCTGGTTCTTGCGCCCCACAAATGCCATCCGGTCCTCAGTCAGAGAATCGCCATAAATGCTGAATTCGAAATCGGATTTGAGGCCTTCGCCCAGTACCCCGCCATTGACTGCATCGTCAGGATCGGCCAGCACGTGCAGGTAAGAATAGGTATCGAATATCAGCGAAGGTGTTTGCATCGCCTTCAACCGATAGCTGCTTTCTTTCGGTTTGCCGGCTGCTTCGTCCGAGAAATCGGAATACATCGTAACCCGGTTTTTATCGTCGAATTTGAAATAAAACCCGTAGCTACCGCCTCCGCCAGGATAAATGACCGCATTCCAGCCATACTGCGCCTCCACGAGTTGTTTTTCGTATGAAGCCAGAGCCGCGTTCAGCCGCACGTCCGCCGATTCTTCAAAAACCGTATCATCTTTGTTTTCACACGAGAAGAAAACAGTGGCTAGAAACAACAGGTATAAATATGATTTCTTCATCTGGCATTAAAACAATTTGTTCATCGAAGTCCGCACTTTGTTTTGCAGACTGTAAAAATCAATCTTCCACGTATTCTTGTAATAGGCTACAATAATAGCCTCTTTTTGCCGCAACGCGGCCTGCGCCTGCGCCTTTGTTACGCCGCTGCGGCTCGTTCCTTCCGGTATCGAGTTCACGATTTTGTCGAAACCCGCCCTGCCTTCGGTAAGCATCATCGCAATCATCTCCACAAAATCCTCATCAAAGGAAGATGAGCTGTAAGCGGTAATAAAGCCGTCGCGACGCGCATCGGCATCACTCCAGTTGATCCAGTTTCCACCCTGGTAATATGCTTTTGAAATGTTTTTGTATTCAACAGGATAGAACACCGTCTGATGCAGAATATGGCCGAACTCGTGGTGGATGGTATGCAGGAACCAATCTTTCACAAAAGACGAGTCCCGCCCCGGATCATACCCGGCCATTCCCTTGATTTTGAACAGATTTACTCCGTACAGGATTACTTTTCGGCCGCCTTCCGCCGTTCCGAGCGTAATAGAACCTGATTCAACATTGTACTCGTTGCTACCCGATAGAATGAAGAATTTGGGTGAATATTTATTATAAAACACTTTTCCCGCCTCCTCGACGTAAGGGGTTGTCCACGCTTTTTTAATTGTGCTAAGCAACGGAACCACTTGCGCTTCATCCGGCGGCACCAGGTTTTTGGTCATATTCCCGAACTCAAACTGATCCCACTTATATTTTGCGGAGATATTGTAAGGAACAACCAGGCTATCCTGAATCCATTTATCGATCGGCCCCTCAGCCCAAACGTCGCCGCCCAGCCCGGGAATATCGTCTACATTGCCCAGCTCCTCCTCTTTGCAGGAAGTCATGCCAAGCAGCAATGCGGCGATCATGTAATGGGTAAAATGTCTGAATATCGTTTTCATGGTTGAATGGCTTTCTTACCTGGGATTCTGTGCTATACCTGAAAGTGCGGCTGTCTGCGGAATCTGCAATACCCTGCGATTATCCCCCGCCGGAACCGAAATAACTGATCCGTTACGGGCTTCGTGTGTCACCGTTCTCTTGTAACGCTGAATGTCAAACCAGCGCATTCCTTCCTGTACAAATTCGACGCGTTTGAAGGCCAGTACGGTTTCGACAATATTGTCCCTCACGTTATTTTTCCGGAAATAACTCTGCATACTGGCGGCGGTAACCTTATGCTCTGACGCATCGTAGTTATCGACCCGCTTACTGACATAAGTATTCAGGTCCGCCAGGGAAGCGGCAGAGTTGCCGAGATATGCATTGGCTTCGACCTTATTGAAGAGTACTTCCTCGACCGTAAAAGCAGGCAACATCACATAAGGAAGCCCGATCTCTGCATTAACAGACTCGCGAACGAAATATTCTGTCAATTTTGGAATAAAGTAGTTGTTCTCCCCGCGATAGTAAAGCGGATAAGTCCATCCCGCATTTCCTGTGATAATGCGTTCACTGTCCGAAATCTCCTGCCATTTCGGATATGTCAGGCCATATCTGTAATTGGCTACATAACGTCCATAGGTCGATGACGTTTCGATGAGCAGCAAGTTGGCATTCTGATTTGCACGGGAATAGAGCCTGAACAACTCTTCCGGCGAAAGACTGGAATAAGTGGTGTTCCAAGGACGGAGGTTTTCAGCCAAACTATTGGCGGGAATTGCCGCATTTGCATATTGCAGCACCTTTTGATAATCTCTTTTAACCAAATAAAAACGGCTTGCAAATGCATTCGCAGCCGCGATATTGAAATGGTACTTCGGCACGGTATAAGAGCCGTCGCTGATCAACGGAAGTCCTTCCAGCAGGTCCTTTTCGATCATCTGGTACACGCCGGCAACCGTCCCGCGCTCGTATTGCTTGATCACGACATCCTCCGGTACCGTTACATAAGGTACGCCGGGGCTATTGTTGGATTGTTGCGGGTCAAAAAACTGGCAATAGTAGTTTACCAGCATAAAATGCGCGTACGCCCTGGCCAGCAATGCCTCGCCTTTCTGTGCATTGTATTTGTCGGGGTCGGCCACTTTGCTGATAATATCGAGCGCTTCATTCGCTACGGAAATCGCGCGGTAGCATTCTGCCCAGTACTGGTCTGGCGAATCCTGTTCATCCACAGTCGCTTCCACCACTTCGAAAAAGAACGAAGCGCGGTTGGTCTTGTCATCCTCCCCGACGCCCTTATCGGCCACATTATCACTCATTCCTTCCGAAAATACAATGTAGCCAGCCTGTGGATAAGCCGTTGTAAGTAACTGCGACACCTGCTTCGGCGTGTTGATAATTGCCCTGGTGCTGTCCGGTTCTTTCGAAAGGAAATCTTCACAGCCGGCCAGCGCCAGCAGTGGGAGGATGAGCACGATTGTCTTTATTTTTTTGATGGTAGTCATATCATTCCGAATAATCATCCTCAAACCTTACAATGTCAATTTCAAAGCCACCGTGAATTGCTTCTGCACAGGCTGCGCCACACCACCCGAATTGAAGAACTCAGGATCTTGCCCTTTCAGTTTTTTATCCGAATAAATCAGCCACGGGTTAATCGACGACAGCTGAATGCTTGCCGCTGAAAATCCGTAGCGGGAAATCACCTGCAACGGCAGCTTGTACGCCAGCGAAACCGATTTCAACCGCACAAAATCCCCTTTCGCAACACGTTCGGTCGAATAGTTAAAGACGTTATAGGGATAAGTACCTTGCAGATATAGCATTTCCAGTTGATCCGAAATCGAGGGATTGGCGCCATAACGCTCATCGCCTGGAATTACCCAACGGTCGTAAAACTCTTTGGGCGTCGCATCGAGGTCACTGAATGTGCCGCGGAACAGCGGGTTGAGCCTGATCTTATTACCTGCCTGATAGGTAAAGAATACGTTCAGCGTCAATCCTTTATAAGTCAATGTATTATTAAAGCCACCGGTAAATGGCGGGTCCACCGGACCTTCGTATTTGAGGTACTGAATATTCTGATCCTGCAAATACACATCCTGGCTTACTTCTCCTTTTTCATTGATAAAAATCGGCACACCTGTTTTAGGGTTCAGCGCATTATAATCGATCGAATAAAGGCTGCGCACCGGCTTGCCCTGCACATTCGCGCCTTCGGCTTTCACGAGATCGAATATGCCCGGGCTGTTATCCACATTCGTGATGAGCGTGTGCGAGTAGCCGAACGTAATGCGGGAGCGGAAATCCCAATCGCGGGTTTTCAACAGCACCCCATCCACAGAAAAGTCGGCACCATAGGACTCCATATCTGCGTAGTTGGCGACCTTGTAAATCTGCCCACCGATTCCGGAAGTTTTAATCTGATCGATCAGGTCGAAGCTGTTTCGAATGTAGCCGTCCAATGTGAAATTGATGCGATTGGCGAACAATCCAACGTCCAACCCGACGTTGCCGCTGTACAATTTTTCCCAGGTAAGCTGGGTATTTTGCAGCGCAGCAAGCTGTATCGCCGACTCCTTCTCGTCCGCATACGGCCGGCGCGTGATGATACTTTGCAATAATACTGCTGCATTGGTCGCCGGACCGGTATCCGCCGAAAGCCCGTAGCTCAACCGCAAGCGCCCCATGCTCAGCCAACTGAGGTTTTTGAAAAAATTCTCGCGATCGAAGTTCCAGGAACCGGCAATGGTGTAGGTAGGCAGCCACCGCGCGATAGCCGACTTGCCGAAGCGGTTCGATCCGTCGTAACGAACGTAACCCGTCACGTTATACTTTCCGTCCAGCGTGTAACCAAGGCTGCCGTAGAATGCTGCAAACCGCTCATAGTCCATCTGCATTCCGTAGTATTGGAAGTTGGTTTCAATGGTTTGTTTCAAAATGCGGTAGTCCACAAATGGGGTGCTGCCCTGATCGTACTGGAACCCGTAACCGGTATTATTGGAGTTCTGGCGGTTAGTGAATTTCACTTCCTGGCCCACCAATGCATTGACCTCGTGCCTTTCACCAAACTTCTGGTTGTAGCGCAGGTTGTTCCTGACGTTGTAAAAAAGCATCTGGTCCTCATTGCGGTTGTAGAACCCCCCGCTTGGCAACACCACCACGGGATTCGCATTCGGGTCATCGGGATCGACGTAGAGATACTTATTAGCCGCTGCAATGGTAGCATTGTCGGCCGCGCGATAAGCATTCGCCATATTGCTGTGCTCGGTGATCATGTGCTCACGGCCCGTCTGGATGTACCTCAATGCGCCCAGGAAATCGTAGCTCAGGTTATCCGTGATCTTATAGGAAAGGTTGCCTTGCAATTTAATGTCGGCCAATGTCAGGTTAAGCCGGTTGTTGGCCAGCTCGGAGACTATATTGAACGGAGCGAAGTTCCTCCGAAAGAATTCAAGATTGCCATTCTGGTCGTAAGCAGTGAGCGTTCGGCTCGTATTCAATGCATAACTGAACGGATTAATGTCAAAATCGCGGTCGAACTTGCCCTCGACCGGGTTACTTCTTCTACTCAAAGAGCCTGGCGCCTGTTGCCGCCTTACCGAGGCCAGCGTGGTCAAGCCAATGCTGAGGCGGTCGGAGAGCTGGTAGTTGTTATTAAAATTGAGGGTATATCTTTTAACCTTATCCGCGATCGTCCAGCCGTTATCGTCCAGGTAACTTACCGAGGCGTACGAATTAGACTTATCCGTCCCAAACGAAACGCTCAGCGAATGTTCATGAATAAAATTTTGCTTGAAAAGGACATCGAACCAGTCGGTATTGGCTTTCGCGTAGCCTAACAAAAACTCACGTCTCTTGGCCGGGTTATTCATCAGGTCAAAATCGCCCTGGTCGTTACCTACCTGGATCAGATTATAAAGCTTCCCATACACGCCGTAGTCGGGCTTGGAAAGGACATTCGTACCTAGATAACCGTCCCGTTCCAAATTTCCCAGCACCGACATTTGCTGCGCCGAGTTCATGATGTTGAAGTTCCGGTAAGACGGCACGAGCTGCGTGCTGAAATTTCCCGAATAGGTAATCACCGGCTTGCCGCTCTTTCCTTTTTTGGTGGTGATCACGATCACGCCGTTCATCGCACGGGCGCCGTACAATGCGGCGGCGGCGGCATCCTTTAATATGTCGAATGTTTCGATATCATTCGGGTTGAGGCCCGCTACGGCCGAGCCCAGCAAGGTGGTAGGGTCGCCGCTGGAAAGCTGATCGTTCGAAATGTTCACAATATCCTCCTGCACCACGCCGTCGATTACCCAGAGCGGCTTGTTGGCGCCATTCAGCGAAGTGGCCCCGCGGATACGGATCTTGGGCGCCGCCCCGAATGTGCCGGAAACGTTCTGGATCGACACGCCTGCGGCACGGCCTTCGAGCATCCGGCTCACGTCGGGCAGACCGTCGATCTTCACATCATCCGTTTTCAGCGTCACAGCCGATCCGGTAAATTTATCCTTGTCGATTTGTTGAAAACCGGTCACGACCACGTCCTGCAAGCCTACGGCATCTTCGGCAAGCTCGATCGTCAGGTTACGGGCGGCTTTGACTTCTTTCGGCAGGAAACCGATCATGGTGATGACGAGCGTCGCATTTTCATTCACACCCTGCAACAAAAACTCGCCTTTCTCATTGGTGACTGTGCCTTTCTGCAAGCCCTTCACCCGCACCGTGGAACCGATCAGCGGCTCGCCGGCCACGCTTTTCACCACGCCCCGCACGTCGATATCGGCGGCAAATGCAAAAGAAGAAAACGGAGAGGCGGAAACGGACAGAAAGAAGACACCCAGGAGCAACACAACCAGCCGACTCGGGCCACTGATCCGATAGAAAAGATTCATATAAATAAGTATAAGTCTAACTCCAAATATTTGCCGTTCCGCCCGGGGCGGGTTTAAAATCCTACATTCAATAATACGTATTATCGCACGAAAAGCGAAAACATTCTACCACCAGCGGTGACAAAATTTAACAGCTACTAATTTCGCAAATCCGGAAGAATATATTTGTTACGCACCGGATGCCGGTACTGTGGAGGGGTACAGCGCGATTTTAACAAATTATCCTTCTAAAAACACCTGGTAATCACATTTTATTGTTCCAAACCAGGATTAAAGGTGTCTTACGAAGCATCTTTTTTCTTTTCCGTCAAAACCGACGTAATCCGGTTTAATTCATCGACTTTGGATGCAAAATCACCTTTGAGCATATCTCGTACCGCTTTGAGCTGCTCCATGGCGGTATCGAGATTGTCGGGAAGCGCTTCGCCGAGCACTTCTTTGAGGCGTTTCGCGAAGGTCGGGGACATTCCGTTGGTAGAAATAGCCACCTTCAAATTCCCTTTTCTGACAACCGAAGAGAGGTAAAAATCGCAGATATCGGGCGTATCGGCTACGTTGGCGAGCATGTGCCGGGCACGTGCGGTTTCCCAGATACGCTTGTTTTCCGGTTTGTCGTTCGTGGCGACGATCACCAGGTCTTTTTCCAGCAAATCGTCGTCTTCAAACCTTCGCACAATTAGATTTATTCGAGAATTGGCCGCAGCGATGTCCCTGATTTCCTCACGGATTTCAGGCGCCACGAGCGTGACCAGGGCGAGCGGTGCATTGTCCAGCACAGCAGTGATTTTTTCCAAACCTACGTAGCCGCCGCCTACAATGAGCGTGTGCAGGTTTTCAAGTTTCAGGAATATCGGGAAGAGATTGTTCATTGATCAAATTTACACAAATAACCCTTTCATTGTGATGCACTCAGCGCCTTTATAACTATTCCAACATCACACTTTTACTATCTGCTTCTTTCGGCGTACCTTTGCACCATGATCGCGATTACGAACCTCAGCTATTTTCTGGGCGACCGTGCATTGTATGACGGCGCTTCACTTCATATCAAGCCCAAACAAAAAATAGGGCTTATCGGGCTTAACGGAACCGGCAAGTCGACGCTCCTGCGGATGATCAACGGAGAATTCCAGCCCGACGGCGGTTCGATCTCCAAGGCCGGCGACTGTACGATCGGCTTCCTCAACCAGGACCTGCTCTCCTACCAAACCGAAGATTCGATCCTTTCGGTAGCCATGCAGGCATTTGAAAGACAGAACGTTCTCCAAGTGCAAATGGATAAAATCCTGCACGACATGGAGCATAATTATACCGACGACCTCGTTGACAAACTCGCCCGCGTGCAGGAAGAATTCGAGGCATTGGACGGATATTCGGTTCAATCAAAGGCAGAAGCCATTCTGGAAGGCTTGGGCTTCTCGACAGCCGACCTTAACCTGCCGCTGCGGCAATTTTCAGGGGGCTGGCGTATGCGCGTGATGCTCGCGAAGCTGCTTTTACAAAAACCATCGCTGCTCATGCTCGATGAGCCTACCAACCACCTTGACCTTCCGTCGATCCAGTGGGTGGAAAAATACACGCAGAACTACGAAGGCGCGGTGATCGTCGTTTCCCACGACCGCCAGTTCCTAGACAATACGATCGACACGACGGTGGAAGTTTCGGGTGGAAAACTCAATTATTACGCCGGAAACTACTCCTATTACCTGGAAGAAAAAGCGCTCCGCAACGACATTCAGCGCGGTGCTTACGAAAACCAGCAGGCCAAAATCCGTCAGACCGAGCGGTTTATCGAGCGGTTCAAGGCCAAAGCGACCAAATCGCGCCAGGTACAAAGCCGCGTAAAGGCATTGGATAGAATGGATGTGGTGGATCAGGTTATTGACGAGAATGCCAAAGTGCATTTCCGCTTCCAGTTTACGACCCAGCCGGGCCGCCACGTGTTCCAGCTTGAAGACGCCTCGAAGGCTTATGGCGACAAGGTGATCCTTGACGCGACGAACATCAGCATGGAACGAGGTGACAAGATTGCGCTCATCGGGGCGAACGGTCGCGGTAAATCTACCGTGCTGCGCATTGTGGCCGGCACCGAGCCCATCGAGGGTAAGCGTCGGTTGGGACATAATGTATCGTTTACATTCTACGCCCAGCACCAGCTCGAATCGCTGAATGTGGCGCATAACCTCATTGAGGAATTGAAATACGCCAACCCGACAAAAACGGAAACCGAATTGCGAACGGTGTTGGGCTGTTTCCTATTCACGGGGGATGATGTTTTCAAGAAAATCAAAGTGCTTTCCGGGGGTGAAAAATCGCGGGTTGCATTGGCTAAGGTATTGCTTTCACAAGCAAACTTCCTCCTGCTCGATGAGCCAACGAACCACTTGGATATGCAGTCGGTCAATATTCTGATCCAGGCGTTACAGCAGTACGAAGGAAGCTACATTGTCGTTTCCCACGACCGCTACTTTGTGGAGAACATTGCGAACAAGATCTGGTATATCGAAGACCATCAGATCAAGGAATATCCGGGCACTTATGAGGAGTATGAGATTTGGGTAGAAGAGCGCGGGTTGCAATCGGCGGTTAGCGAAAAAGTGCAGGTAAGCAGCGCCCCGCCGCAGAAAAGCCAGCCGGGCCCCGCCAATCAGACCAAGTCCAAACCGCAGTCCAACGAAGACGCACAAAAGCTCAAAAAAGCGAGAAAGCAGATTGAGGAACTGGAAGAGACCATTAACAACCTCGAAATCAGAAAAGCGGAAACCGAAGGAAAACTGGCCGAGCCGGGCATTTACAATGACTCCGTTGCACTCGCAGAAATGAACCGGTTTTATACGGACATCAAGCAGAAGCTGGAAAAGAACACGGAGGATTGGGAAAATCTGATGCTCGAAGTGGAAGAGCTTTCGGGGAAATAGAAAGAATATGCAGGGAGCCAATGGCTCCCTTTTTTATTGCCTCAGCGCGTCGACCTGGGAGTAAATGTCTGCCATTTTGAGTGTCAGCCCGATATGTGCGATTTCAATGCTACCTTCCAAATCATCCGCCTCCGACGCCAGACGCCACACACCGTCGCTTCCCTTTCGGTACACCTCAGCTCTCTCCTCCTGAGAATCGATCAGCACATACTCAGTAAGCGTTTTGAGGCTTCGGTACAAATGAAATTTCTTTCCCTGATCATAGCCTTCCGTACTGGGTGAAAGCACTTCGATAATTACCGATGGATTGAGCAATGTGTCTGTTTGGTTATCCAGGAACTCCGGCTTGCCACAGACAATAAGCAGGTCCGGATACGTATAGAGCGTATTCTCAGGGATGTGGACGCGCATGTCGCGGGAAAAGCTTTGGCATGGCTTCCCTTTCAGAAATCCGCCAACTTCTATGGACAAATTCTCCGTGATCCGGTTGTGATACCTGCTCGCTCCCGACATCGCAAAAATTTCCCCGCGGTAGTACTCGCTCTTGTACTCGGCGGCGCGTTCCAGTTCGAGATATTCTTCCTGCGTGTACATTTTGATCGCTACTGCTGTCATGGTTTCTAATCAAAAATAGTTAATAATGTTCAAATCACCTTTTATAAACTATATGTACCTTTCAGTAAAAAGTTACGTTACCCATTTAAAAATCCCGAAATGCGTCCCATACTGCTGATCGTTCTTTTTCTCATTTGCACACACGCTTACGCGCAGCCGCAGGGGCTCCGCCTGGAAGATTTTATTTATCAGGACAAGATCAAAACCGTACTGCTGTACCCGGCCCTGGACGATCCCGAAAATCCCACCCGACTGCTCACACCACCCATCACACCGCTCAACAATCCGGCTCCGCTGGTGCTGGAATTCGACGATATGAGCGGCCAGCCGGAGGGTTACCGTGCCAAAATCGTCCATTGCAATGCCGACTGGACCAAGTCCAACCTGAACGATATCGAGTTCACATTCGAGTTCAACGAATACCCGATCAGCGTGTACGAGCAGTCGTTCAGCACGAAGGTGCCTTACACGCACTACCGCTTCGAGTTGCCCAAATTGAAACTTCCGGGGAATTATGTAATCTATGTTTTTTCGGAGCGGGATCGAAAACTAATGATCAGCCGGCGCTTTATGCATTATCAAACGCGCGTGAATGTGGCGGCGAAGGCGCGCTTTTCTCAGGGCATCGAACAGCAATTTTCGGATCAGCAGATTGATTTTTCGGTCGATTACAAAGGTTATCAGCTCATCGCGCCGCAAACCGACCTGAAAGTGGTGATCCGCAAAAATTTCCGCTGGGACGAGGCCAAGACAAATTTCAAACCTTCCAACGTCCGCCCGTTCGACCAGCTATTGGAATACACTTTCTTCGACCTCGAAAATACCTTCAAAGGCGGAAACGAATTCAGGTACTTCGACAGCCGGTCGCTCACCGGGCGCGGCTATGGGGTAAATGAAATTGAGCGAACAGACGAATACACGAAGCTCTTTCTCTTTCCCGACAAGCCGCGGGCACACGTGCCGTACGTGCAAATGGACGATTTCAATGGTCAGTACATTGTAGATCAGCGCGAATCGGGCCGCGGCAGCGTTGAGGCGGATTACACGCCTGTCGTATTTACATTAAAAACCCAAGAAGATCCCGAGGCTACGTTTTATGTGAACGGCGCATTCAACCTGTGGCAGCTCACCGACCGCAACAAAATGACTTACGACGCGACGGCACAGGCATACCAGGCCGAATTGATGGTGAAACAGGGCGTGATCAACTACAACTACACCGTCGTGAGAGGCAACCAGAAGCCCGACGAAGCGGCCCTGGAAGGGGATTTTGCCGCAACCGAAAACGACTACGACATATTGATCTACCACCGTCCGCCAGCCAGCCGCGCCGATTTGCTGATCGGCTACCGGACGGTCGAATGGAACAGGCGGCGGTAAATACCTGGATTATAAGACACTGGATTGCAAAACAAAAGAGCGGCCGATGGCCGCTCTTTCTGTATCTGAATGCATGATCAGCAACTACACATTAAACCGGAAGTGCATAATGTCACCATCCGCAACCACGTATTCCTTGCCTTCCACCGCCATCTTACCGGCTTCTTTCACCGCGGGTTCTGTTTTATACTGCTCATAATCAGCAATTTTAATTACTTCGGCGCGAATAAAACCTTTTTCAAAATCACTGTGGATCACGCCGGCAGCCTGCGGGGCTTTCCAGCCTTTCACGATCGTCCAGGCGCGAACCTCCTTTACGCCTGCTGTGAAATAGGTAATAAGGTTCAAAAGCGCGTAAGAAGCTTTGATCAGCTTGCTCAAACCCGATTCTGCCAGGCCGTACTCGCTCAGGAACATTTCATGCTCTTCGGGATCTTCGATTTCCGAAATCTGCGATTCAATGGCCGCGCAAAGCACAATCACATCCGCACCTTCGTGTTTCACGGCTTCCCGGAGCTTTTCCGAATACTCATTACCGGTTAGCATCGAACCTTCGTCCACATTGGCTACATAAAGAACCGGTTTAGCAGTAAGCAATTGCAGGTCGCCGATCACCGATTCCCTTGTTTCGGGGTCGATTTCAACGGCTCTCGCATTCTTGCCTTCTTCCAGCGTCGACTTATATTTTTTCAACCATTCGAGCTCTGCTTTGGCTTTGGCATCCCCGGCGCGTGCACCTTTTTCCGTCTTCTGGATTTTCTTTTCAATCGATTCCAGGTCTTTCAGCTGCAACTCTGCGTCGATGATTTCTTTGTCAAAAACCGGGTCTACGCGGCCTTCCACGTGCACAACGTTATCATCTGCAAAGCAGCGCACCACGTGCACGATCGCATCTACCTCGCGGATATTAGCCAAAAATTTGTTTCCCAAACCTGCTCCCTGGCTCGCTCCTTTCACGAGGCCGGCAATGTCCACGAACTCGATGATCGTCGGGATCACTTTCTGGGGATTAACCAGCTTGGTGAGGACATCCAGCCGTTCGTCGGGAACGGTCACAACGCCCACATTGGGCTCTATGGTGCAAAATGGATAGTTGGCAGCTTCGGCTTTGCCGGTAGAAATGGCATTAAAAAGGGTGGATTTCCCAACGTTCGGCAATCCGACAATCCCACATTGAAGACTCATATTTGAATGGTAAGCAGTGAATGGCGGCCGCATGCCCGATCGGTGAAGCAAAGCATGCCCGCCTGCTGAATAATAATTTTGGCAAAATTACTATTTAGCAGGTACAAAAACCAAAAGCCTTCGTAATCAATTGCGAAGGCTTCTATCCAATATCTTAAATTATTAATCCCACTTTAGGTCCGACTCTCCTACTACGTCTACCTCGTCTCCTTTGGATTCAAATTGCGAGAAGTCAACCTCTGGCATCAATTCCGTCTTCACGTGATCAACCGCTTCTCTCAATGCCTCCACGAACTTGTCAAAGTCCTCTTTGTACAAAAACATTTTGTGTTTTTCGTACGTAAATCCGTCTCCCTGAGGGTGGCGACGGCTTTCTGTGATGGTAAGATAGTAATCGTTAGATCGCGTAGAGCGAACATCGAAGAAGTAAGTCCGTTTTCCCGCCCTGACCCTTTTGGAGTAGATTTGCTCTCTGTCTTCCACTATGTTTAGTTTTAAATAGGTTTCCAAACGCTAAAATATAAAGTTTATTGCTGGTTCCAAAAAAACCGGAATATATTACCTGTTTGTTATACGCGGGTTACAATCCGATGGGCTAACTGCCTTCAAATTAAGTGCAACTTTTGCTGGATGTTTAAATTCTTTTCACTAGTTTTGAAATTCGTGGGTTTTAAAATTGACCTGAAACACCAAAGTTAAGATATGAAATAAGGGACATTTACCTTATTATGTTTCACTTAAATCCAGAAAAATGACTTATCGTCGGATTCTGATTCTCACCATGTTAGCGTTTGCCGCGCTGTTACCAGAAGCATTTGCACAGGTAAAGTTAGGCAAGACGGAAACCGGAAACGCCTCCTACTACTCGGCGCGATTCCATGGCCGGAAAACCTCCTTCGGCGAAGTACATAAAAGCAGCGAGCTGCTTTGCGCCCACCGGAGCTACCCGCTCAACACGATGCTTGAAGTGACGAATCTTGAAAATGACGAGAAGGTGATTGTTAGAGTCAATGACCGCGGCCCGTTTTCCAAACACCGGGTTATCGATCTCAGCAAAGAAGCAGCCCGCCTGCTGGGCATTCTTGCCAAAGGTGTCGCTAATGTGTCGGTGAGGGTGGTCGGAATGGAAGGAATGGTGCTCTTATCCCCCAACGAAGAAATCGACCCTAAATCGGGCAAAGTCATTTCCATGAAGTAAGCCTTGATGCTAACATGAGTGTCCGCCAACTGGATCTGGCCAAGGTCAGAGAATTCGGAAACCTGGAATTTCTTGCGAAACAGTTGGTAGAAGGTTTCATCACCGGTCTTCACAAATCCCCTTTTCACGGCTTTTCAGTCGAATTTGCCGAACATCAGCTTTACAATACCGGCGAATCCACGCGGAATATCGACTGGAAGGTTTTTGCCAAAACCGACCGGCTTTACGTCAAACGCTACGAGGAAGAGACTAACCTCCGTTGCCACATCCTGCTCGACACATCTTCCTCGATGTATTATCCGGAAGATAATTTCGGCAAAATGACGTTCAGCGTGATGGCGGCTGCGAGCCTTACGTATTTGCTGCAACGCCAGAAAGACGCCGTGAGCCTCTGCACGTTTACAGAGCAGATTGAAGTGCAAACGGCCGTCAAATCTACGCCCTCGCATGTGCACAAAATCATGCTCGAACTGGAACAACAGTTGCAGACCAAACGGCCATTGATGAAAACATCGGTCGCCGACGTGCTGCACCAGATCGCCGAAAAGATCCATAAGCGCTCGCTCGTGGTCATTTTCAGCGATATGTTCGATAATATTGAAGAAGCTGAAAGGATTTTCTCCGCCTTACAGCATTTACGCCATAACCTGCACGAAGTACTGCTTTTCCACGTCACCGACCGCGAAACGGAAGAAAACTTTGCATTTGAAAACCGGCCTTATGAGTTTATCGACCTCGAAACAGGCGAAAAAATCAAAGTCCAGCCGGACCAGGTGCGCGAATCGTACCAGCAGTTTGTGGGCGATTTTTATCAAAAACTGAAACTGAAATGCGGGCAATACAAAATCGACTTCATCGAAGCGGATATTGCCAAAGGTTTCGACCCTGTACTGCTCGCCTATCTGGTGAAGCACTCTAAAATGCGCTGATGCATGCCGTGTTAATGGCAGTAAGCTCAGCTACTGATTCAGAAAGAGCGACATAAAAAGTTCATCCAAATGCGCCACCGGGATCACTTCAATTTTACCCCGCTTCAAATCCAGCCCTTTGCTGTTGTATTTTGAAATATAAATCTTCTTAAAACCCAGCTTTTCCGCCTCCGAAACGCGGCTATCAATGCGATTCACCGCACGAACTTCCCCACCCAGCCCGACTTCCGCCGCAAAACATACCGATGGCGGGATGAATTTATCCTCATAGGAAGACACCAGCGAGGCGATCACCGCCAGATCAATCGCCGGATCTTCGACCTTCAAGCCGCCGGCCACATTGAGAAACACATCCTGCACGCCTAACCGGAAACCGCCGCGCTTTTCCAGCACGGCCAGCAGCATTTGCAAGCGTTTGGCATCGAAACCGGTGCTGCTACGCTGCGGCGTGCCGTAAGTCGCCACGCTCACCAGCGACTGAATTTCCACCAGCAATGGCCTATTGCCTTCCATCATCGAGCCGATCGCAATGCCGCTCACCGGCTCGTCGCGCTGCGAAATGAGGATTTCCGAAGGGTTACTCACCTGCCGGAGGCCATTTCCCTGCATTTCATAAATACCCAGCTCGGAGGTACTTCCGAAGCGGTTCTTCATCGTTCGCAGAATGCGGTAAGTATTGTGCCGGTCGCCCTCGAATTGCAGCACGGTATCCACCATGTGTTCCAGCACTTTCGGGCCGGCCAGCGAGCCGTCTTTGGTAATGTGGCCGATCAAAAACACCGGCACGCCCATTTCCTTGGCATATTTCATAAACTCCGCCGTGCATTCCCGCACCTGCGACACGCTGCCCGCACCCGACTCGATGTAGGTCGATTGCATGGTTTGAATGGAATCGACGATCAGGATTTCGGGCTGGAAATCTTCTATTTGTCTGAAAATATTTTGCGTTTGTGTGTCGGTGAGGATGAAGCAGTTGTCGCTTTTGGCCGCCATTCGCTCCGCCCGCATTTTGATCTGCGCCTCGGATTCTTCGCCGGAAACATACAGAACCCTCTTATTAGAAAGCGTCAATGCGATTTGCAGCATCAACGTAGATTTGCCGATGCCCGGCTCTCCGCCAATCAGCACCAACGACCCTGGCACGATACCTCCACCCAGCACACGGTTCAGTTCCTCATCGAATGTGCGGATGCGCGGCTCATTTTCGTAGACAATTTCGGCAATCGACCGTGGCTTGTTCGCCAGGTTCACCGATTTCCACGACACCGCTGTCTTCTTGTCGTCCTTCTCGATCACTTCCTGAACGAAAGTATTCCACTCGCCGCACGACGGACATCTGCCGACCCATTTTGGCGAATTATACCCACATTCCTGACAAAAATATGCCGTTTTGGCTTTGGCCATAATAGAATAGTCTAATTTAGATTCCCGTGGTGACTAACGTATTTCCGACGATATTAATCCAATATCTGGATGTTTTGGCCATAAAATCAAAAAAAATGTAGGATGGGTATAGTTTTTTGCAAATTGGCGTTATTAACCTGTTTTACTTAAAAAATCATATTATCCATGAACATCCTGACAAAAGTGGCCTGCGGCTGTCTGCTATGCATTTTGGCATTCACCAATGTGCAGGCCCAGAAAAAAGGTTTCGCGTTCGGTATCAAGGGAGGGGTGAACCTGTCGCGGCTAACCATGGGCGATGTGTTTACGACACGCTATGACGACAGTGGCAATCCATACCTCGGGTACGATGGTAAAGAGGTGAGAGATAACCTGAAAGAGAGTTTTAATACAAGGACCGGCGCGGTCGGCGGCGTGTGGATGCGCTTCGGGCGGACGATATTTATCCAGCCGGAAGTGCTGGTTTCTACAAAAGGCGGATCATTCAAAATAATCCAGAATGACCAGGAAATACCAGTTGAAAAAACAGTGAACATCAAATACAGCAATATTGATGTACCGTTGCTCATCGGTCTGAAAGGCGGGCCGTTCCGCATTCTCGCGGGGCCGGTAACGTCGTTCCGCATCGGCGACAACCAGCGCCTGCGCGATGCATTCCGTTACTACACTTCCGATCTCAACAATGCGATGTCGGAAGCGACATTCGGTTACCAGCTCGGGGCCGGCCTGGATTTGGGCAGTTTCAGTCTCGACGTAAGAAAAGAAGGCTCCTTCACCAACCTGGCCTCATTTCAGGTAAGCGGCCAACAAGCAGCCGGCGGTTCCGTAAAGCAAAAAGTGAGCAGCTGGCAGGTGACGCTGGGGTTGAAGTTGTTTTAATTTTGAATGATTGAATGATTGAATGATTGAATGATTGAATAGGTGAATGAGTGAATGACCGAATGAGTGAATGAGTGAATAATTCGTTTGCTTGCGCAAAATATCACTAGCAGGGTTTTTATTCAATCATTCAATCATTCAGTCATTCAATCATTCGAAATTCACTCATTCACTCATTCAAATTCCCCAAAAACAAAACGAGCAGCCTTCGATCGGAGCGATGGCTGCTGTTTTTATGAATAACCCACTAATTTAATTCACCAAATATCTTTTATGCGCTGATGCGGATGAGGTTGGTGTGGTCGAGCAGACCGGACACCTCTTTGATTTTTCTACGTGAAACCACTACTTCTTTACCGCAGGATAGTTTCAGCATACGATCGTCTTCCAGACGTTCCACCACGTAATCGGCATTAACGAGGTAAGATTTGTGAACGCGGAGAAATTTAGCGTTCAACTGTTCCGCAAGAGACTTCAACGTTTTTGAAACCAGGTACTTCTTCCCCGTGTTCGTATATATAAAAGTGTAGTTTCCTTCACCTTCCAGGAAAGTGATGACATCGGGAGTCAAAAAGATCGTTCTGCCCATTGACTGGACTGAAATGTAGGAACGGCTGTCGTTGTAAGATCTTTCTGACAGGTTGGGGCGAGTAAAGCTGGGATAATTTTTCATGGTAACTACGCTAATATTGTTGTGATTTCTTGTTTCAAAATTAGCACATTGAGTAGTGTCCAGAAAATACGTAAAAGTACGCATCACGATATATTTATCTCATAATCAATACTTTAACAAATTGATAATATATCAAATGACGTAACGGAACTTAGTAAAATGCGTAATTTTACGTAGTACCAAAAAGGTGTACTATTCTAATAAATCTGCGCATTAAGCCATTACCAGGCATTTCACTTCCGCCTGCGCGCTAACTTTCCTTATCTTTGCACGAATTTCGCGGCCCTTGAATACCGCCCCTGCTGCCCCGCGCGCAGATGAGTCACCAATAACAACAGCTTTTATGATTACCGACCGGGTAAAAGAGTTAGTTTCTGAAATTGAGCAAGCGACAGTTAGCAATAAAGAGCAACTGGAAGCTTTCCGATTAAAATATATCAGCAAGAAAGGCGCGGTAACCGAGCTTTTCGACAACTTGAAAAATATCCTGCAGGAAGACCGCCGCGCTGTGGGACAGGAATTGAACACGCTGAAAAACCTGGCGCAGAACCGCTTCCAGGATTTCCAGGCTGCACTCGAAAATGCTGCCGACAGCAATCCCGAGATGCTCATCGACCTCACCCTGCCCGTTACCCCGAACTTGCAGGGAAGCCTCCACCCGCTAACTATTGTTCGCCGGAGGATCATCGAGATTTTCGAAAGAATGGGTTTCAATGTCTCCTACGGCCCGGAAATCGAGAAGGACTGGTACAACTTCAGCGCATTAAACTTTGCCGACAACCACCCGGCGCGTGAAATGCAGGATACCTTTTTCATTTCCAAAAGCGAGGGCGATGTAAAAGACGATGTGCTCCTGCGCACACACACATCCAACGTGCAGGTGCGCCTCATGGAGCGCCAGAAACCGCCGATCCGCAGCATTATGCCCGGCCGCGTATTCCGCAACGAAGCCATTTCTGCCCGCGCGCATTGCGTTTTCCACCAGGTTGAGGGGCTTTATGTGGATAAAAATGTGAGTTTCAAAGATCTAAAAGATACGTTATACCATTTCGCGAAAGAGATGTTCGGAAAGGATTCTAAAATCCGCCTCCGCCCTTCCTACTTCCCATTCACAGAACCGAGTGCGGAAATTGACGTATCGTGCTTTATATGTAAAGGAAAAGGTTGCAATGTTTGCAAACACACGGGTTGGGTTGAAATCGCCGGTTCAGGCATGGTCGACCCGAACGTGCTCGAAAACTGCGGCATCGACAGCGAAGAATACACTGGTTTTGCATTCGGAATGGGTATCGAGCGGATCACGATGCTTCGTTACGGCATCAACGACCTTCGTTTGTTCACAGAAAACGACGTGAGGTTCCTTCGGCAATTCGAAGGCGCCTGATTTGAAATACAAAAAGCAAAAGCCCTGAAATGATCGCATTTCAGGGCTTTTGCTTTTTCAAGGAATATTAAAACCGTGTTTCCAGATAATAAGGAAGCATTTTCTTCCAAGTATCCCATTCGTGCGGGACGTCGCTTCCCCAGATGTCGAGCTCGTGGGGGACGTTCTTGGACGCCAGGATCGAGGAAATGTGCCTTGAATATTCCGGCACTTCATACGCGCCCGAGCCAGTGATGAAGTGAATATGCCGACTGTCGCGGTACATGGACAGGTGCCACTCGGCTTTCAGGTTCGGCAGATAATGCACCGGCGAATTGAAATACACATTATCATCATAATAACCGTCGGTATACACACTCAGGTCGTAGCAGCCGCTCATCGCGATCACGCCGTGGATGTAATCGGGATGTTTGAAAAACAGGTTAGCCGCATGCAACGCCCCGAACGATGCTCCGCCTGCGATGATTTCGTTGTTCGGGCTGGAATCCTCTTTGATAAACGGCACCACTTCCTTGATCACATAATCGTTGAATGCCTGGTGGCGCGCGGCTTTGTCGTAGCCATGCATGTAGGGATTCAGCCAGCTCTCCGAGTTGATGCTGTTGATACAATACACTTTCACCTTGCCCGCATAGATGTAAGGCTCGATGGCGTCGATCAACCCATGTCTTTCGTATTCCAGGTAATCGGATGCCGCCGTGGGAATGAGCAGGAGGGCAACTCCATAATGCCCGTATACGGCAATTTCCATTTCCTTGTTAAGCGCCGGACTGAACCATCCGGTTATATGGCGTTGCATTGTTTAATCATTTAAGTTACTGACTATTCAAGTAATATTCAGGCAGTTCAAATAAGGTTTATCCAAAATCCATAAACCGTTATCACGAACAGCCTGCCAGTAACTGTTAATGATAACTTAATACAATACCCACGTATCTTTTCCGCCACCACCCTGCGACGAGTTCACCACGAGTGACCCCTTACGCAGCGCTACACGGGTGAGTCCACCCGGGATCACGCTGATGTCGTCGCCGTATAAAATGTAGGGCCGGAGGTCCACATGGCGTCCTTCGGCGTGTCCATCCACCATACAAGGCACTCTTGATAGTGAAATCGTTGGTTGCGCAATATAATTCCGCGGATTGGCCTTTATTTTCTGGCGGAAAAGTTCGTGCTCTTCTTCGGTTGCTTTCGGGCCGATGAGCATGCCGTAACCGCCCGCTTCATTCGCTTCTTTCACAACGAGTTCTGAAATATTCTCAAGAACGTATTGCATATCCTCCTCTTCCCCGCAGATGTACGTCTGCACGTTGGGGATAATGGCTTCTTCGCCGAGGTAATACTTTATAATACGCGGGACGTAGGCGTACACCACCTTGTCGTCGGCCACGCCGGTGCCCGGCGCATTGGCCAATGCCACGCGTCCTTTTTTGTACACCTCGAAAATGCCGGGAATGCCGATCAGCGAATCCTCGCGGAATGCGTCGGGGTCCATAAAAGTATCGTCGATGCGGCGGTAGATCACGTCCACGATCTGCAATCCGTTGGTGGTGCGCATTTTCACGTAGCCGTCAGAAACCACAAGGTCGCGGGTGTCCACCAGCTCAACGCCCATTTGCTGCGCGAGATAGGAATGCTCGAAATAGGCGGAATTGTAACTACCCGGAGTCAGTACGGCGACGGTCGGGTTGGGACGATCGGCGAGGTGTTGCAGCATTTGCAGCAGGCGCGTGGGGTAATCGGACACCGGACGCACGCCCGTACGCGCGAGCACGTCGGGGAAAATCTGCTTCGATAGCTCCCTGTTTTCCAACATATAGGAGACACCAGATGGGCAGCGAAGATTATCTTCCAGCACCATAAAAGTGCCGTCGTCGCCTTTAATAAGGTCGGTGCCGGTAATGTGGCACCAAATGCCTTTGGGAGGTTTCAGGCCGATGCACGGTTTGAGAAAGCATTTACTCGACTCGATCAGCTCCCGCGGCACGATGCCGTCGTTGAGGATATTCTGATCGTTGTAAACGTCGTCGATAAACATGTTCAGCGCTTTAATGCGCTGTTTCAATCCTTTTTCCAGCCATTCCCATTCGGCATTGGACAATACGCGGGGAATAATGTCTATCGGCATGATCCGCTCGGTCCCCTCGCCTTCCGAATACACATTAAAGGTAATGCCCATCGAAAGCAGCGCCCGCTCCGTCGCGAGCTGGCGGTTGGTAAGGTCTTCGTGCGTGAGGTTTTCAAATTTATTCTTCAAATGCTCGTAACCCGGACGTATTTCACCCGACGGGCCGAACATCTCATCGAAGAAATTCTCTGTTTGATAATTTGAAAATGAAAAATTCATACAATTCAAAATTTGAATAAGTCAATACCGGTAGTTCACAGAACAATATATGGTCAATGTATGAATTAACAAAACAAATACCTATCCTCACTGCACCCGCTTGTACTTTCCGCGTTCCACGAAAAGTACAACTGCCGCCAGATCACATTCGCCGCGTTGGCTGCCTCAGGCAACCCTTTACGCTCTCCCTCCGTATTAAAATCGTGCCGACAAACGTTATGCAATATTATTTATCCAATCAGTAAACAATGTTGCAAGTCAATGCCGTTAGCATTTTCTTTGTAACCTGATCTAATTGTCGGCTACCCCACCGAATCACGTTCCCTATGCAAAAAAGCTGGTTATCCATATTAGGACTGGTCTGCGGATTAACCATCGACGCCCAAGCCCAGCATCTGCCGGGCACCGCCATGAGCAATTTTGCCGGAACCAATGCGCTATACCACAACCCGGCGTTTGTCGCCGATAGTCGATACAGTGTATATGTAAATCTTGTGGGAACACAATTTTACACGGCTAACAACCACGTCAAGTACGAAGCCCCGTATTCGTTTCTGAGCCTGATCACCAACACCGTCCCGGCCAAATACCACAATGAAAGAGGAATGCTCCTCTTCCCGCGCTCGTACCTGGGCGAAAAGCTGAACGGCAACCAAAAGTACCTGAATGCCGGTGGCGACACGCGCCTGCCGTCGATCATGTTCAATATGTTTAAAGGCAAAATCGGGGTCGGAGTTTCCTCACGCGTGCGCTATATGCTCAACACCAGCCAGGTTACCGAACCGCTGGCGAGGCTGATCAGCAAAACCACGCAGTTGAAAGAGCTGCAAGAGCAGGTATTTGAAAACCAGTCGGGCCAGCTGCACCTGAACGGCCTCGGCGAGGTAGCGCTAACGCTCGGTGGCACCGTTTTCGACAATGAAACCGATTACCTGAAAGTCGGCTTTACGGTCAAAAGGCTTATCGGACTCTACAATGCCCATGCGATCATCGAAAACTCGTCGTATGACATCCGCCCGGATGAGAACTGGGAGAACAAACGGCAGTACATTAATGTAAACGAAATCAACGTGCGCTACGCGATCACGCGCGACGAGGGCTTCCAAAATGTGAAACCTTCGCCCGCCTGGCTGCTCGGCGACGCACCTCCGGGCAGCGGCTGGGGCTTCGACCTTGGCGCGGTGTACGAGTACCGGCCCGACGTTCACAAAGCCACCTACCGCGAAAGAGGCGAACGGAAACGCGATGCGTCGAAAAACAAATACCTCTACCGGATAGCCGTTTCGCTCACCGACATCGGCCGCGTGCATTTCAAAAACCCGGCGTACATTCTGCAACAGGAGACGCACACGGTAAACAAAGAATTCCGCTACGATACATTTCAGAAACTGAAAGGCTCGGAAGGCATTTTCAATGCGATCAACTCGTCGCTCGACGGCGGACCGCCGATCGCCCCGAACTTCAAATCGGTGCTGCCCATGGCATTTCAGGCCAGTGTGGATTACAATGTGCAGCCGAATGTGTACGTGAATGGATTATGGGTACAAAACCTGATCTCGCAGGGAGCTTTCGGAATGAAGGCCGAATCGTACGTCGGCATTACGCCGCGCTATGAGCATAAGTGGTACGAAGTATCGGTGCCGATTTCATTGATGAACCGCTACCGCTCGCCGGCCATCGGCCTTGCCGGACGGATCGGACCATTGTGGATCGGTACGGACCACCTCACCGGTCTGCTCAATATCGGTAATCCCAGGGCATTTAACCTTTACTTCGGCATCTCCGGCGGACTGTTCCGCCGACCGCCCGAATCGCAGAACAAATGCTGGCCGCCGGAAGACTCCTGGCTTCGCCGCATTTTCTCCAAACGATAATTTCCGCTTCAACGTTATGAGAGGATATGGTACGATTTTTCAGACCATTCCTAAAAAACAAATCCATGAGAGAAGTTCAAAAAACCAGGGAAGAATGGCAGCAGGAACTGAGCAGCCAGCAGTGTTTCGTGCTATTCGAAAAAGGCACTGAGAGGCCGTTTTCACATCCTTATAACGACAACAAAGAAGAAGGCACGTACGTATGCGCCGCCTGCGGCACGCCGCTTTTCAGCTCGGAAACGAAGTATGATTCCGGGTCGGGCTGGCCGAGCTTTTTTATGCCGGTAGCGAAAGAAAATGTGGAAGAAATAGTGGACAAAAGTCACGGAATGATCCGCACGGAAGTCGTTTGCAGAACCTGCGGCGGGCACCTCGGACACGTTTTCAACGACGGCCCCAAACCCACCGGCCTCCGCTACTGCACGAATGGCGCCGCATTGAAATTCCATAAAGCAGAATAGAATAAATTCAGAAAAAGCCGGATTGAATCATATCTTTCCGGCTTTTCTTATCTTTGACCCATTACGAACCAAAACGTTTGATGGAAGTTATCCGATCGTTTTTTACCAAAATCAGAACGCTGTTCCGGGCTTTCAGAGCATGGCTCGCCTCACTCATCAACAGGATTGCATATAAAATTACCGCGCTTTTCACCGGCAAAGCGAAGGCCGACCGGCTCTTCCATTCGTACCGGCAGAACAAGAAATCCGCGCGCAGCTGGTGGGAGAATAAGGTCGACACCAATTCGAGATATTACCGCCCGATTATGGCGGTCTGGAAAACAATCGTTTACGGATTTGTCGCATTTGCACTCTACATTTTTTGCGTCGAGACCAACTTCCTCTGGCTCATGGGCAGCATGCCGAGCGTAGAAGACCTGCAGAACCCGAAAGTGGCGCAATCCTCGGAAATATACACAGCCGACGGCGTCATGATCGGTAAGTTTTACACCGAAAACCGGACGCCCGTTCCTTACAAACAAATATCACCCAACCTCGTAAAAGCGCTTATTGCTACGGAGGACATTCGTTTCTACCGCCATTCGGGCATCGACTACAAGGCCATGGCGAGCGTTGCCTGGGGACTGGCCACCGGCGCTACCGACCGTGGCGGAGGCAGCACCATTACCCAGCAGCTTGCCAAGAAACTTTTCAAAACGCGGAAATCGGGCGCGAGAGGTTTACTGGGCTACGTTCCCGGACTAAGCACATTGATTTATAAAACCAAAGAGTGGCTCACGGCCATCAAGCTCGAAAGGAACTTTACGAAAGAGGAGATCCTGACAATGTATTTCAATACCGTCGATTACGGGAATAATACATACGGGATCAACACCGCCGCCAAATCCTATTTCAGCAAATCGCCGGATAGTCTTAACGTCCAGGAATCGGCGGTGCTTGTAGGTCTTCAAAAAGCAACCACGACCTACAACCCGATCCGCAATATGAAGCGCTCGCTCGAACGCCGCAATGTGGTGATCGACCAGATGCGTAAATATGGCTATCTGAGCGCCAAACAGGCCGATTCTATCAGCGCATTGCCCATTGAGCTGAAAACCAAGTTCGAGACACCATACGACGGCAATGCCAATTATTTCAAGAATGCGGTGGTGGATTTTGTCAAAAAATGGGGCGACGAGAATGGCTATGACCTTTATACCGATGGCTTGAAAATCTACACGACCATCGACTCGCGGATGCAGGAGGATGCCGAAGAGGCTATGACACAGAAAATGAAGCAATTGCAGCGCGTTTTCGAAGACCACTGGCGCAATCAGAACCCTTGGCGAGACGAGCAGGGCAACGAAATTACCGACTTCCTCCCGACCGTCGTGAAACGGACCAGCAAATACCGCTCGCTGGCCGCCAAATTCCCGAATAACCCCGACAGCGTGACCTATTACCTCAATAAAAAAGACACGATGACGGTCTACGACTGGAAGAACAGCGGGGAAATGAAGAAATATTGGAGCTCCATGGACTCCCTCGATTACTACAAGCGCATTCTCCGCGCCGGCATGATGGCCATGAACCCGCAAACCGGCCAGATCAAGGCCTGGGTGGGCGGTTTGGATTACAATTATTTCAAATACGACGCCGTGAAGCAAGGCAAAAGGCAGCCCGGCTCAACTTTCAAACCGTTTGTATACACAACCGCCATCGACGACTCGACATTCAACATGGCGCCCTGCGACGAGATTGTAGATAAGCCTTTTGAAAAAACCTATGAAGAGGACGGCGAGGAGAAAACCTGGAAACCACGCAATGCCACCGGCACCTACACCTACGCGCCTATGACGCTCCGGCGAGCGCTGGCGCAATCTATCAACTCGGTTACCGCAGAGCTGACGGACCAGGTCGGCGCGGCAAATGTGGTGCGCTATGCCAAGAAAATGGGTATTAATACGCCTTTGAAACCCGTTCCGTCCATCGGCCTGGGGCCATTTGATGTGTCGCTTTACGACATGGTGGCTTCCTACGGTGTGTTTGCCAACAATGGCACTTACACGCAGCCTATTCTGGTGACTAAAATCGAGGATAGCAATGGAAAAGTGATCGAGGAATTCCAGCCGGAACACCGGCAGGCTATCAGCGAAGAGTCGGCGTTTCTGATGCTGCAAATGCTGCGCGCCGGGGTCGAAGAATCGGGCGGTACCTCGGGAAGCATCCGTTGGCGGTTCAATGTGACGATGAATGGCAATGAGCTGGGCGGTAAAACCGGAACGACTTCCAACAACTCCGACGGCTGGTTCATGTGCGTCACGCGCGACCTCGTAGTAGGCGCGTGGGTAGGCGGCGACGACCGCAGCATTCACTTCCGAACGACCAACCTTGGCGAAGGCGCCAAAACCGCATTGCCGCTGGTGGGCGCATTTTTGGAAAAAGTATATAAAAACAAATCAATCGAACCCGGCCCGTTCCCGAAACCGAGCTTCAAAGTTTCCAAAACATACAACTGCCCTACGCAATGGGCGCCTGCCGAAAGCGATTCACTGGGCATTGAAGGCGATAGCACCCCTGCCAGCAGGAACGTCGAAGACGAATTCCTGATCGGCCCGCCGCCGATTCCTCTGGATACCGGGAAGAGGAATTGATAGAGGCTGTAAGCTATAAGCATTAAGCTATAAGCTGTAAGCATTAAGCCACAAGCACTAGTCTTACAGCTTATAGCCTAATGCTTACAGCTTATAGCCTATTGCTTAAAGCTTACAGCCTAATGCTTAAAGCCAAACTGCTACAAAGTCCCAATCTTATGCACCTCCTTGTACTGCATCCGGTACAAGTTTGCATAAGCGCCTTCTTTTTCAAGCAGTTGCTCGTGGTTACCTTCCTCCACAATGCGCCCTTTGTCCACGACAATAATCTTATCAGCCTCCTGGATCGTCGATAACCGGTGCGCAATCACGATCGCCGTGCGACCGTGCATCAGGTTTTCAATGGCGTGCTGGATCAATTCCTCCGTTTCGCTATCGACCGACGAAGTTGCTTCGTCGAGCACGATGATCTTAGGTTCGTGGACCATTGCACGGACGAAAGAAATGAGCTGCCGCTGCCCTACCGAGAGCGTCGCGCCGCGTTCCATTACATTATAGGTATAGCCGCCGGGCAAGCGCTCGATGAAGTCATGGACGCCCACCAATTTGGCCGCTTCCACGATTTTTTCGTGGGTAATGCTCTGATCGCCGAGGCGGATATTATTTTCAATGGTATCTGAAAACAGGAACACGTCCTGCAACACCACACCGATGTGCTTGCGCAATGCATTCAGCTCATAATCATGCACTTCAACGCCATCTACGTAAATATTGCCTTTGTTGATGTCGTAAAAGCGGGTAAGCAGGTTAATGATCGAAGATTTCCCGGCCCCGGTAGCACCCACGAAGGCGATCGTTTCCCCTTCTTTTACATTAAAATTAATATCCCTTAAAACGTACTCTTCGTCATTGTAAGCGAACCACACGTTTTTAAACTCCACATTCCCTTTGATCGAATCCGGCGCAAATGTGCCTTCGTTGGCCGTGTACTCGTCGCTGTCGAGCAGTTTCAGAATGCGGTCGGTGCTCACGATACCCATTTGCAGGGTGTTGAAACGGTCGGCGAGCTGACGGATCGGGCGAAAGAAGAGATTAATGAACATCACGAATGCCGTAACCGTACCGAATGTGATTTCTGCCCCCAGGATTTGCTTGGACCCGTACCAAACCACCAGACCCGTACCCGCCGCGGCGATCACGTCCGCCACCGGATAATACACGGAATAATAGAGAATTGACCGGATGTTCGCATTCCGGTGCACCTTGTTTATCTCCCTGAACTTCTTGTATTCTATGTCCTCACTGCTGAAAATCTGCACGATTCCCATCCCGGTAATGTGCTCTTGCACAAATGCATTAAGGTTGGAAACCGCTGCCCGCACTTCATTGAACGAATCTTTGATCTTCTCCTTGAAAATATAGGTACAGAAAAGCATCAGCGGGATCATCGACAGACTGATGATCGAAAGTTTCCAGTCGGTGTAAAACATGACGGCGATGATCAGCACCAGTTGCAGAATGTCCCCGGCAATGGCGGCCATACCGTCGCTGAACACATTGGAAAGCGTTTCGACGTCGGAAATGGTGCGCGTTACGAGGCGGCCTATGGGCGTGTTATCGAAGAATTTGAGCCTTAAACCAATGATTTTCTCGTACAACTGCACGCGGATGTCGCGGATAATGTACTGCCCGAGCCAGCCCGACATGTAGGTGTTCCAAAACTGCGCAATACCTTGCAAAACGGTAACGACCAGCATTACCACGAGCATTACCGTCAGCTGCGAGTAATCGCCGTTCGCAATGGGCGTGTCGATCGTGTATTTGATCAGCAGGGGCGTGAGCGGCGCGAGTACCGCGTTGAGCAATATAATGGCAATAAGCAGGTAAAACTGCTTCTGGTAAGGTCGAACGAATGTGTATAGACGCCTTAGAGTAGGAAGATCGAATATCTGGCCGCTTTTGGTTTCCTGGTTCACCGGGTAGCTTTTTGGGTAGTACAGTGGTTGTTTTGGATCAACAATGCAAAGGTAGAAAATGTCACAGAGGGTGTAAAAAAACTGGTAACCGGTCTGGCTGTTACTGGTAGTTTTCGTGATATTGCTGCTTTTGAAACGATTATTGAACCTGAAAAAGTCTAGTTGCATGGTTTTCGTGTCTGATGCAATCCCGGTCCATTCGCTTCCCAAAACGCCCAGCCAGGTACCCGCATTAAAGATATTCCGGTTCAAAAACAGCCTAGGTAATAGCCCCGGCGCCCTGAAGGACGGCCCGGTGTCTCTGCCCATCACGCCGCTCCCGACCGACACCCCACACCGGCATACTTACTACGAAATCCTGTTTATCGAAGAAGGCGAAGGTTTTCACGAAATCGACTTTCATTCCTACAATATCCACGGCGCCGGACTGCATTTCCTCACGCCCGGCCAGGTGCATTTGCTCACTTTTTCGAGCTCTTTCCAGGGTTATATCGTCGCGTTTTCGGAGGATTTTTACACGTTCTATAATCCTATGAACCCGTCACTCTCGCAGCTACCGTTTTTTCAGCCCGCGCGCAGACAGCCCATTATTACGCTTTCCGAAAGCGACAAGCACTATTTCCACAATATCCTTGAAAACATGGTCACCGACCATTTGAATGCAGAAACCGACCAGACGCTCATCGGGCGGTATCTGGGTTTGTTGTTGCAGAAATGTGCGCTGCTGACTCACCATCTTGCGCAGCCGGCGGAGTCGCCCGCGCTTTCTGTTCCTGAACTGGCAGGCCGTTTTCAGGAACTGGTGGAAAAGAATTTCAGGCAAATGCACGAGGTGCAGCAATATGCCAGCCAGCTTGCGGTAACGCCCGATTATCTGAGTAAAATCATCCGGAAATCTTTGGGCATCTCCTGCCAGGAATACATCCTCGAAAAACTCCTCCTCGAAGCGAAACGGCTACTCGTTTTCACCAATCTCAGCAGTAAGGAAATCGCCTACCACATCCACATGGACGACCCTTCGTATTTCAGCCGGATCTTCAAAAAGAAAACCGGACTGACCCCGAATGAGTACCGCGAGCATGTTCGGAAAAGTACCATTTAATAGCAAATTTGTACCTTGCTATCCCTTTTATCCGCAAATATCTTTGTATTATCCAAAATTAAAATGGCTAAATAATACTATCGATATCCATTATGCAGATAAAAAATGAATTGAATGCGTCGTCGCTCCAAGCCAAACTCGACCGGTTCTGGGAGGTTTCGGGTGAAAAAATCAAGCTCATCAACAGGGAATACGACAACTCGAAAGGGACGCCCGTATTCACCGTGAACGGCAAGTACACCCTGCGCGGTTGGACCGAATGGACCCAAGGCTTCCAGTATGGTGCCGAAGTGCTACAATTTGATGCCACCGGCGACGAAAGCTACCTCGCCAGTGCCCGTAAAAATACGGTTGGTTTCATGGCCTCGCACGTGGGGCATTTCGGCGTGCACGATCATGGGTTCAACAATGTGAGCACGTACGGCAACCTGCTGCGCCTGATGAACGAAGGGGTGATCCCGGAAAACGAATGGGAACGCAACTTCTACGAAATCGCATTGAAAGTATCGGGAGCGGTGCAGGCGCGTCGCTGGACGAGCATTAAAAACGGCCAGGGCTTCATCCATTCATTCAACGGGCCGCACTCGTTGTTTGTGGATACAATCCGGTCGGTAAGAGCGCTGATGGTTTCGCATTTGCTCGGCCATAGTTACATGGGCGAAAATGACCTGAAAACGAGCCTGCTCGAACGCGGAACGCTGCACTCTATTGCTACGGCCAACTATTCGGTGTATTACGGCGAGGGCCGCGACAGCTACGATCTTTGGGGTCGCACGGCGCACGAAAGCGTTTTCAACACCAACGACGGCAATTACCGCTGCCCCAACTCGCAGCAGGGCTTCTCGGGTTTCACCACCTGGACGCGCGGCCTCGCATGGGCCATGCTGGGTTTTGCCGAACAGCTCGAGCCGCTAGCCAGCTTCTCCGACGACGAACTGGCGCCGCTGGGCGGCCGCGCCGAAATCGAGCGCATTTACCTGAAAGCCGCGCAAGCCACTTGTGATTTTTACATTGAAAACACCGCTTCCGACGGCATTCCTTACTGGGATACCGGCGCTCCGCACCTGCACAAACTCGGCGACTACACATCGAGAACGTCCGATCCATACAATGATTTCGAGCCGATCGACAGCTCGGCGGCGGCCATTGGCGCGCAGGGATTGCTCCGTTTGGGTAAATATTTGAATGAAAAAGGTCAAAACGAAGCTGGAAACCGCTATTGGCAGGCTGGTCTCACCGCCGTGGATACGCTTTTCGCCGAGCCTTACCTTTCCACCGACCCAACACACCAGGGGCTGATCCTGCATTCGATTTACCACCGGCCGAATGGCTGGGACAATGTGCCCGCCGGACAGAAAATCCCGAATGGCGAATCGAGCATGTGGGGAGATTACCACGCCCGAGAAGTGGCGCTTTACCTCCACCGGATCAATAAGGGGTTGCCTTATTACACGTATCTGGGCGCGGTGAAGTAAAATACAACTGTAATCCAGAATGTTACTGTCAGCCTGACGGTAGGAGCCCGCATATTTAATTTTTCAAAAAGCAATCTCACCACAACAATAACCAAATCTCCGAATTGGAAAACATAACACTCGACCGGTGCTGCATCCATACCATCACGACCAAGCCCTGGGGACTTGCGGAGGCGGTGGAAAACTACGCTGCTGCCGGTGTAAAAGGCATCAGCGTCTGGCAAAATGCCACGGAAGGCATCGGGCCGCGCCGTGCGGGCGAGATCATCCGGGCGGCCGGGCTGGAAATAGTCTCTTACGTACGCGGCGGCTTTTTCCCGCACACCAGCAGTGCCGGGCGCGCACAGGCGATTGATCACAACCGCAAGCTGCTCGAAGAAGCGGCGGCTTTGGGAGCGCCCATGATCGTGCTCGTATGCGGGGCGTCACCCGACCAGTCGCTGGAAACGTCGCGCGACCAGATCCGCGAAGGCATTGCCGCTATTCTGCCGCTGGCCGAAAAACTGGGCGTGAAGCTGGCCATCGAGCCGCTGCACCCGATGTACGCCGCCGATCGCTCGGCCATTAACACGCTGGCGCAGGCCAACGACATGGCAGAGTATTTCAAATCGCCGTTTGTCGGCGTGGCTGTGGATGTGTACCATTTGTGGTGGGATGGTGATCTGGAAAAAGAGATTGCCCGCTGTGGCGCCAACGGCAACCTGCTCGCCTACCACGTGTGCGATTGGAAGGTAAATACGATCGACCTGCTCAACGACCGCGGATTGATGGGTGAAGGATGTATTGATCTGAAAAAAATCAGGGGCTGGGTGGAAG
This sequence comes from Dyadobacter fermentans DSM 18053, assembly GCF_000023125.1. NCBI lineage: Bacteria > Pseudomonadati > Bacteroidota > Cytophagia > Cytophagales > Spirosomataceae > Dyadobacter > Dyadobacter fermentans. The sequence continues at coordinate 5,755,361 of NC_013037.1, read as the reverse complement.
CAACGGGCTTCAATGGCTTCTGCGAGGTGGAGATTTTCTCGAATATCCATTGGGCAAAGGACCAGCACCTCTTCCTCAGCGAGATTACCGAAGCATTTGTAAGAACGGTTTAATGCGCAAAGCAGCAGCTTCGCGCCATTCAATTATAACATATCCAAACAATGACGACACATACCATTGGCATTATCATGAACGGCGTAACCGGCCGTATGGGAACCAACCAGCATTTGCTGCGCTCTATTAAAGCCATTATCGAGCAAGGCGGCGTGAAAATTTCTTCCGACGAGGTGATCATGCCCGACCCGATTCTCGTAGGACGCAACGAAGCAAAATTGCAGGCACTTTGCAAGCAATCGGGCGTGCAGAAGTACACAACGGACCTCGAATCGGTGATGTCCGACTCGCATTACCAGATCTATTTCGATGCGCAGGTGACCGGCCGCCGGGCTGCGGCTGTGAAGAAGGCAATCGAAGCCGGAAAACACATTTATTGTGAAAAACCGACCGGTACTACTACCGAGGAGGCATTGGAGCTTTATGACCTCGCTACCAAAGCGGGCCTGAAAAACGGCGTGGTGCAGGATAAGCTGTGGCTGCCGGGCTTGGTAAAATTGAAAAGACTGATGGAAGCCGGCTTCTTCGGCAAGATCCTTTCCGTACGCGGCGAGTTTGGTTACTGGGTTTTTGAAGGAACCAGCATTCCGGCACAGCGCCCATCATGGAACTACCGCAAAGAAGACGATGGCGGTATCATCGTAGATATGCTCTGCCACTGGCGTTATGTGCTGGATAACCTGTTTGGAAAAGTAAAGGCGGTATCCTGCCTCGGCGCCACGCATATTCCCGAGCGTGTGGACGAGAATGGCAACACCTATAAATGTACCGCCGACGACGCCTGCTACGCCACATTCGAGCTGGAAGGCGACGTGGTCGCGCATTTCAACTCATCGTGGACGGTACGCGTGCGCCGCGACGACCTGCTTACGCTGCAAGTGGACGGCACGCACGGCTCGGCGGTGGCCGGTTTGCGCGATTGCTACGTTCAGCATTACGGGAATACGCCAAAGCCTGTCTGGAACCCCGACATTCCTCAGCCGATCCCATTCTTCGATGGGTGGTCGAAAGTGCCTGAACAGGAGATTTACGACAATGCGTTTAAGGCGCAATGGGAGCTTTTCCTGAAACATATTGTGAAAGACGAACCATTCCCATGGGACCTGAAAGCGGGTGCTCGCGGTGTGCAACTGGCCGAAAAAGGCCTCGAAAGCTGGGAGAAACGCCAATGGGTTGACGTACAGGAACTATGAAAAAGACCGCATTAATCACCGGCGGAAGTCGCGGCATCGGTTTTGGCATTGCCAAAGCCCTTGCCAAAGAAGGATATAATCTGGCTATCAATGGCGTCCGTGACGAAGCGGGCGCCGCCGATGCCCTCAACGAACTGCGTGAGCTCGGTGCCGAAGTGGCCTATTGCCAGGGAAGCATCGCCAGCGCCGCCGACCGCGAAGCCATTATCGAAAAGGCCTATTCCGTATTCGGGCAGATCCATCTGCTCGTGAACAACGCCGGCATAGCCCCTCGAGTGCGGCTCGACATCCTCGAAACGACCGTCGAGAATTACCAGGAAGTGATGACAACCAACCTCGAAGGCCCCTTCTTTTTTACACAAGCCATTGGAAAAAGAATGGCCCATGCGAAGGAGAACAACCATGCATTCGAGGCGATGATCATTTTCGTGACCTCTATTTCGGCCACCGTGGCGTCCATTAACCGTGGGGAATATTGTATTTCAAAAGCAGGACTGGCAATGACCAACCTGCTTTTTGCTGTGAGAATGGCCGAGTACAACATTCCGGTTTACGAGATCCGCCCGGGTATTATTTCCACCGACATGACTTCCAAAGTGCAGGAGAAATACGACAACCTGTTCGAAAGCGGGATTGCATTACAGCCGCGCTGGGGCACGCCCGAGGACGTCGGCAAGGCGGTAGCGTCGCTCACGCGGGGCGACTTCCCCTACTCCACCGGCCAGGTGATCGGCGTGGACGGCGGGATGCTGATCGACAGGCTGTGACCTCGGCCATCGGCGGTCGGCAGTCGGCGGTCAAAAATATTTGATTGACATTTAAACAAACCCTAAGCCGACGGCTGACAGCCGAAAGCCGAAGTAAAACCTAACCCTATGTCAACAACCAACAATTCGCAACCTTCGCTGCTCTCGCAGCTGTTGCAAGTGCCAGTAATAGTGGCTGCATTGGGCTATCTGGTCGATATGTACGACCTGTTTTTGTTCAGTGTGGTGCGGGTGCCCAGTCTCAAAGCGCTGAACGTCCCCGACGACCAGCTGCTCACCGAGGGCATTAGTTTATTGAATTACCAAATGGCTGGAATGCTGATCGGCGGCGTATTGTGGGGGGTGATCGCGGATAAAAGAGGTCGGCTTTCGGTGCTTTTCGGATCGATTATCATGTATTCGCTGGCCAATATCGGCAACGGTTTCGTCACATCGCTTGATCAGTATGCAGTTCTTCGCTTTATTGCGGGTGTGGGACTTGCGGGAGAGCTTGGTGCGGGAATTACGCTCGTTACCGAGGTTTTGCCCAAAGAAATACGCGGCTATGGAACCACATTGGTGGCTACATTAGGGGTATTGGGTGCGATTTTGGCTTACTTTGTTGCCGACTTGTTTGCCTGGCGTATCTCATATTTCGTGGGCGGCGGCATGGGTTTGCTGCTTTTGGTACTGCGTTTCAATGTATTTGAATCCGGGATGTTCAAGCACGCCAAGGAACGTTCGGTGGATCGCGGTAACATTATGATGATCCTGCTCAACGGCAAACGCCTCGGTAAATACCTGATGGCGATCATCGTAGGACTTCCGATCTGGTTTGTGGTGGGTATCCTGATCACATTTTCGCCGGAATTCGGCTCGGCAAAGGGCATCGAGGGCATTAATGCGGGCAAGGCGGTAATGCTGGCGTTTTCAGGGCAGGTAGGCGGAGATATCGTCAGTGGTTTACTAAGTCAGTATATGCGGAGCAGGAAGAAAGTGATCCGGTTGTTCATCATCCTGTCACTGGCGATGGTGGTCGGTTACCTGTTAATTCCGATGCAGGATTTGTTCTCGTTCTACTTGCTTTGTACCTTGCTCGGATTCTGCAATGGTTACTGGACATTGTTCATCACCATTGCCGCGGAACTGTTCGGCACCAACCTCCGGGCGACGGTAGCCACCACGGTTCCCAACTTTGTACGCGGCGCGACGATTCCGCTGGCCGCATTGTTTGTGAGTTTCAGACCCGACCTGGGCGTGATCCAGAGCGGTTTAGTGATAGGGGTTGCCACGGCAGTAATCGCATTGCTGGCCTTGTACTTCCTCGAAGAGACGTTTACAAAGGACATGGACTTTGTAGAAAAAGAATAGTTTCGGTTTTAGTTTTAGTTAAAAGCGGCCCCCACAGATGGAGGGCCGTTTTTTTTACAAATATTAACACTTTTCCAAGCAACGCTCCGGCACCGATCTCCATCTCTTGGTTACCAATTTCAAATAGCCATGAGAAACCGCTTAATTGCTTATGCTGGGAATCAACCACTTGTCCCACCTGAAATTCCGCTCGTGTACTTTGCGTGCCGCGGAACGCCACGCCACTCTTACTTTTGTCGTGTTCTTGAAATAGAACAAAATCAATAGCCATAAAAAATAAAAAACAGCCATGAAAACATCAGTTAAAACCTTCATTTGCGCCTTTGCGCTTGCTACCGCTTCTTTCACCGCCCAGGCCGCAGACAAAGAAGCCAAAAAAGCTTCCACATTCGGAACCGGCATTTACGCCACCAAAACAGGTAAAATCAACGTCCTGATCGACAAAGCCAACTCCGACTCCAAAACCACTTTGTTGCTCAGAAACGCCGAAGGAAGCATCGTATACCGCGAAACAATTTCGAAAGACTATCAAAAATTCGGACGCACCCTGAACCTCGACGCCATGGAACCCGGCAAATACAAGCTGGACATCATCAGCGGCAATGAGATCCAGACCAAAACATTCGAATTGGCAGAACAGAAAGTGGAACGTATCCTGACAGTTAATTAAGGTTCACCATATCCGTTGAAGCGGCACCTTCCCATTGCGGGAGGTGCCGCTTTTTGTTTAACCTCAGAATAATTTCTCCGTTACCTTTTTCAAATCCGCCGTATTAAAAGAAAGTCCAAAACTGAAAGTTCACTTTTTAGTAGAACTTTTTTAAATTGTACTGGCGAGTGATGGTTATTGATGGTAAAAGGAAGCTTACACAGCTTAAAAAGAAAAATCTCGGAAATAAGCGGTTAGGTCAGGCAATCGACCAGCTCATCTTTGATCTTGAAGTAAGTTCTATCAATGATATAGACGAGTTACTTAAACTCAGAAAAGATGCCGATCGAGTTCACAGTCAGGGGTTTTATTTTTTTGACCTCCATGCACACAGGGCATTGGTACTCATTCAGCTGGTTGAAAACCAAGCAAAAATTGTGTGGGTAGGAACCCACGATGAATATGTGAGGACTTTCAAAAACAATACAAACACAATCGAAAAATGGCTCAGAGAAAAAAAACTGCTGAATTAAGCGAACCGGATATCAGAAGAATATTGGAAGCTGGCCGGATTAAAACGGAGCTGGACCTGGAACGAATCTCACTGGCGGACAGGGAGTTGATGCACCAGGAAAAGACACAACCTGATCTCCGGGCTACCCGGAAAGCTATAAGCGATATGATAGTGGAATATGAATCCAGATGTTGGTCGGACGAAAACCTGGTAACCGACGCCAAAATGGAAGAGAGCGAGGCTGCGGAGATTCAGGCTGAAAGAGAATATGCCTTCCTCTGGAAACGGAATATGCTGATCATTGCAAAGCTTCAAGCGCTTTCATTGAAACAAAAAGACCTTGCGCTTTTGCTGAATCACAGTAAATCCTACACGTCCGAATTGCTGAATGGAATCAGGCCATTTTCGACGAATGACCTGAAAATGATTCATTTACTGTTCGAAATTCCGCTAACCGATCTCATCATTACCATTCCATCGCAGGAGACCTTGAACCGGTTGGAAAATGCGATAGAAAAAATCTCGTCCTTGAATCCAAAGGCCAAAACGCTGCGCGAAACGCTCGCGAATCGCCCGGTGGCAAAGGGTTTACTACCGGATGACTGGTTTGACGAAGATGCGCACGAAGAAGCCGGAAATGAAGAACACGTTTATACCAAATTATCACTTTCAAATAAATGAGTTACAAATCACCGGTTAGAACATCAGACCTGACCACTTTTTGCCATTTAGATACTCACTGAAAATCACTCATTCACATGGATACCCGTCGGGATTTTTTGCAAAAAATGACACTAGGCCTCGGAGTTACGGCATTGAGCGACCTTCCTGCGTCGGCGCGTGAGCTTTATACCGGTCCAAAGGCCGATAAACAATTACGTGTGGCGCTGATGGGCCTGGGGAGCTATGCAACCCGCGTGGCCGAGGCTATGAAAGACTGCAAAATGGCCACGCTTACCGGCGCAATCTCCGGCACGCCTTCCAAGCTCGATACCTGGAAACAGAAGTACAATATCCCCGAAAAGAACACCTATAATTACGATACCGTCAGTAAAATCAAGGACAATCCGGATATCGACCTGGTTTATATCACTACACCGAACTCACTGCATTACAAGCACGTGCTGCAAATTGCCGCCGCGGGCAAGCACGTACTTTGTGAAAAACCCGTCGCAGATAATGCCAAGCAAACCCGCGAGATGATCGCTGCATGCAAGAAGGCCGGCGTGAAGTTTTATATCGGTTACAGAATGCATTTCGAGCCTCACACGCGAGAGCTCATCCGCATGCGCGAGTCTGGCGAGCTGGGTAAGATCATGCATGTCAACAACTACATGGGCTTCAAATCCGGCGATCCCAACCAATGGCGCCTCAAAAAAGCGCTGGCAGGCGGCGGTGCGATGATGGATGTGGGCATTTACGCATTGAACGGCGCGCGCTACGCCACCGGCGAAGAGCCGATCTGGGTTACGGCGCAGGAAACGAAGAACGACCCCGTGAAATTCAAAGAGGTGGACGAAACGATCATGTTCCAGCTCGGCTTCCCGAGCGGCGTCGTGGCCAGCTGCGGCACCACCTACGCATTCAACAACTACGAGCGGCTGTATGTGGTGGGAGAAAAAGGATTCGTGGAACTCAGCCCTGCATTCAGCTACGGCCCCATCAAAGGCCGCACGCACCTTGGCCCGATGAACCAGCCCGTCATCACGCACCAAACCCTTCAAATGGACGGCATCGCCGACATTATCCTCAACAACAAACCCGACCCGAACGTGAGCGGCGAGGAAGGATTGAAGGACATGATCGTGGTGGACGCTGTGTATGAATCCATCCGGAAAGGCGGGGCGAAGATTATGCTGGCAGGATAAAACCGATACAACTTTGGGTAAAGTTGCGACGCGACGCCGATACATCGTTGCTATCAGAAATTGATTAATTCATATCTACCACTAAATAATTATTTTCGGTACCGCCATAGTCGACGATTACTTTGAGCCTCAAATCATTAGGGATATTCAAATGGATGCGCTCAATCTCGACCCAACCTTAGTATCGACGTGGAAAGGCTACACGGAGAAATTAAAAACCTACTTAGCTCGCAAAGAAGTTACCGAGGCACTCACCTTCATTGAAGAAGTTGATCAATTTGATTTACCAGATAATGCCAGCGACTTTATCGTATACAAAGCGCTAGCAAATGTTATGAATGAGGATTTGAATGGTGGTTTATCCACTATTCAAAAAGCGTTATCTCATGGATTTAAAACATTTTGGAAGTTTGATCGCAACTCGAAGGCTTGGGTAGACCATTCTGATCCTGACTATATCTTATTGAACCCGATACATCACAATACAGAAATTCAGAAATGGATAGCCCAGCATTATTCTGTTCAAATAATTCCATGGGGCTTTGACATTACGCAAACACCTCTCTGCTTACTTCGGCAGGCTCCGCTTCGTCGTGAAAATGTAAGGTGTTACATTTCTAAAAAGAAACTAAAAAAGGGTGAACCAGTATACGAGTTCCAATTTTTCAATGGCTCTCATGACACCCCAAGTAATACTTTTTTTGCTCATGGAGATGCTGTAAACAGCAATAAGTCAGCTATGCTGAATATCGAGAATTATAGGTCCAATAGTTATCGGTTAAACGACTACGCATTCAAAACAGACTATACTCATCCACTTGTAAGCAGTTTCTGGAATCAACTGGATCGATTTGATCTGGATGCTATATTGCAAATTATTGCCAATCCTCCCGTTCATCCTACGCCTTATTTGGCTCAACCATTGCACACAGAGTCCGTAGCATCTCTCGTTGGAACAAATTTACTTGTCAACACAGATCGACAGATATATTATGGAACCGGAGGAATTTTCGCAAACCTTCTCTACATACTCATCAAGTGCGGATACCAACAAGACATTATACGGAGACTCCCTACCCTTCCCGATCATTTCCCGCTATTGTTAATGTGTTTTAATGATACTACTTTGCGAAGATCGGTAGCTGCATTTATGGGTTACACGGGTCTCGCAGATCTCTATGAGCAAGCGCTTAGTCCACATACCAAAAAAACGCCACAAGTAGTCAAAAACCTTGTCGATTTTGGGCATAAAAATCCGGATTTCCGTAGACAACTAGCAAAGTCGTTAGATTTATACGAATACCATTTATACAGTAATTACAGGCCGGGTATAAATTGGCTTTTTGAGTCATTTGATTGTTATAAAAATGCCCGGGGAGGTGGGCTTCTTGATTTTCTGATCAGCGAACCAGAGTTATTACCTGTTTAAAAAAAAATGAAGAACGAATTCATTCTACCGGTGGGGATATCTAATGGAGTTGTTGACGCTTACGAAAACAGCTTTCCATTCTTATTTCGAACAATACTATTTAACACTTTTTTGAGCGGAGACAAGTCATTTGAACATTGGAAAACAATCCCATTATTTCTAGAAAACTCTGAATACCACAAAAATTTTAAATCAGTTTTTAAGACTTCCTTGCGAACAATTGAATTATGGAAGTCTTAAATAAGCTATTAGCTAGTGCCCCTGATAATGTGTCCGTCAAAATCTAAGTCATGAAAGATTATCCCCAGTCCGTCAGAAGAAAGGACCGCCAGGAAACCGACATCGCGTTCTTCATGAAATGCTGAACAATACCGTTTCTTGTTCGATAGCCATTGAAAAGAATGGTTACCCTTTGCCCCACGTCGCATTTTATCATTTCGATGAGGCGAATAATGATATCATCTTTCATTTCTCAAAGTACGGTCACGCGGGCGAGGAAATCACCGACGAGAAGAAAGCGAGCATTTCAGTTTATAAATATGGAAGGCTCTATACAGCGGCCAAGGCAGTTGATTTTGGCTGTGAGTACCAAAGCGTAATTATTTATGGAACAATCAGCATCATCGAAAACGAGCAGGAGCGAATGCAGGCAATGAGCTACTTTTTCGACCGGTACTTTTCCCAAATTCCCAAAGACAGCTACGAGGCATTTACCAGCAACCAAAGCAACGCGATTTACGTCGCAAAGGTACACATCGAACCATGGTTTGGAAAGGAACATTCCTTGCCAGTGATTGCAAAAGACGCATTTTTGCCCCAGTTTCCGGCAATGATGGAACCTCGCGACACCTGAACCTGCGCACCTCAGATCAGTAAAGCAGCCCCCTACAAAGACTTTTAAACAATAACCCGGTTCGAACGCAACACCGGGCCCGGTTTTATTATGCAAAAATCAAAAGTCATGATTCCGGTGCTGGCGGGGCTCGCTGCACTGTTTTTTCCTGTTTTACTATCCGCACAAATTATGGATTCGAAGTCAATCGTTGCGCCCGGCGCGCAGGTCGAGAAACTCGGCGATGGGTACAAATTCACCGAAGGGCCTGTTCCCGATAAAGACGGTAATGTGTTTTTTACAGATCAGCCTAATAACAAAATCATTCGCTGGAATGCCGAAACGGGCGCATTCAGTACATTTTCAGACAAGGCAGGCCGTGCGAACGGCATGTACTTCGATCAGAAAGGCAACCTCGTTGCCTGTTCAGATGAAGAAAATCAGGTCTGGTCTTTTGACAAAAACGGTAACCCGACCGTGCTCGTGAAGGATTACGAAGGCAAGCTGCTCAATGGCCCCAACGACCTCTGGATCGACGCCAAAGGCGGTATTTACCTTACCGATCCGCTCTACAAACGCGATTACTGGAAGCGTGATCCCGAAATGCAGCAGGACGGCCAGCATGTGTACTACCTCAGTCCCGACCGGAAGCAGTTTATCCGCGTGGATGAAAAGCTGAAAAAGCCCAACGGCATTATCGGAACAGCCGACGGCAAAAAACTGTACGTAGCCGACATCGGTGATAACAAAACCTATGTGTACAACATCCAGAAGGACGGCAAACTTACCAACCGGCAGCTTTTCGTCTCCAAAGGGTCCGACGGCATGATCCTGGACGAAGAAGGCAACCTGTACATTACCGGCGACGGCGTGACGGTGTTCGACAAATCGGGCACACAAATCGCCCATTTTCCCGTGCATAAGGGCTGGACGGCCAACGTTTGCTTCGGTGGAAAAAACCGCGATCTGCTCTTTATCACGGCCGAAACAGCTGTGTATGGTTTAAAAATGAAGGTTAAAGGTGTAAAATAATTGCAGCTTAACCTTTCGAATGGCGGCATTTTCCGGGTGTACCGGCAAATTCCGCCATTCTTTTTTGCCTTTCTGCAACGGAAACGGGCCATATATCGTCTAGTTCAAATACAACAATTCATACTAGATTCCCGGCCGGCTCGTTACAAAACTAACCCACACGTCCTTCTATGCGTCTGATTTTTACGGCTTTCCTCTTGCTTTTACATATCACCGCATGGGCCCAGGACCGCGTCACGATCAGCGGTTTCGTGCGGGAAAAAGGCAGCCAGGAGTTGCTCCCCGGCGTGAATGTGTACATCGGGAACACACCCTACGGCGCAGTGACCAACACCTACGGATTTTACTCGCTTACATTGCCTGCCCAGGACTCCGCAACGGTTTCGTTCTCATTTGTCGGCTATGAAAAACAGGAGAAGCGGGTGGCCCTTCGCGCCGATACCGACCTGAATATCCTGCTTCCTACCATTACCCAGCTCGAAGAAGTGGTGGTTTCGGCGCGCCGCCAGGAAGATTATGTGAGTCGCACAGTGCAGATGAGCAAGGTTGAGATCCCGATCCAGCAACTGAAAAAAGTACCTGCATTTTTCGGCGAAAAAGACGTCCTCCGCGTTTTGCAGCTCATGCCCGGCGTGCAAAAAGGCAACGAAGGCCAAACGGGCCTTTACGTACGCGGCGGCGGGCCCGACCAGAACCTGATCATCCTCGACGATGCCGTGGTGTACAATGCCAACCACCTTTTCGGATTTTTCTCCATTTTCAATTCGGATGCCCTCAGGAGTGTGGAACTCACGAAGGGCGGCTTTCCGGCACGTTATGGCGGCCGGTTGTCGTCGGTTTTGGAAATGAATATGAAAGAGGGAAGCAAGGAAAAGCTACACGGCGAAGGCGGTATCGGCCTCATTTCCTCCCGCCTGACGCTAGAAGGGCCGATTTCAAAAGGCAAATCTTCCTTCCTCATTTCGGGGCGGCGGACTTACATTGATGTCCTCGCGGCTCCGCTCATCGCGCGCGAGCAGCGGGGCGCAGACAGCCAGGTGAAGCCGGGCTATTATTTTTACGACCTTAATGCCAAAATGAACTACGATCTGGGCAAAAAGGATAAGCTTTACATCAGTGGTTATTTCGGGCGCGACAAGTTCCACGCCAATGAGAAAAGCAGCACGTCCGAAACCCGCGCCGGCCTCGATTGGGGCAATGCAACAGCCACCATGCGCTGGAACCATGTTTTGAATCAGAAGCTCTTCGTCAATACTTCCTTCATTTTCAGCAACTTCAAGTTCGGCGTATCCAGTTATTCCAAAGAATTGAACGGCGACGGCTCGCTCGACGACGAGTTCAGCCTCGAATACGATTCACGCATCCGCGACCTGGGCATTAAAACAGATTTCGATTTTTACCCATCTCCCAAACATGCCGTTAAATTCGGCGGGCAGGCCACCTTTCACAAGTTCGTCCCGTCCGCGCTGGCCATTGCGGGTACATTTACAGACAATCCGATTGAGCGATCGGTAAGGCCGGTTTATTCTCTGGAAACAGGGCTTTACATTGAAGATACCTGGCAGGCATTGGACGCGCTGAAAATCAATGCGGGACTGCGGCTTAGCACGTTTCAGACCGACGTGAAAACTTATGTCCGCCCCGAGCCTCGCCTTTCGGCCGCATTGCGCCTGGCCGAAAACCTTTCGTTCAAAGCCTCTTACGCGCGCATGAACCAGTATGTGCATTTGCTTTCCAACACCGGCCTTGGCCTCCCTACCGACCTTTGGGTGCCCACCACCGCGAAGGTAGCGCCCCAGCAGTCGGAGCAGGTGGCGGCGGGTTTTGCCAAAGACCTCGAACAGCCGGCGCTCACCATTACATTGGAAGGCTATTATAAAAAAATGAACAACATCCTGAACTACAAGGAAGGGTCGTCGTTCCTGAGCCTGAATGGCGAAAATGCCAACGAACTGAGCTGGGAGGACAATGTAACTTCGGGAAAGGGCTGGTCGTACGGCGGAGAGTTTTTGATACAGAAGAAAACCGGCAGATTCTCCGGATGGATCGGTTATACATTATCATGGACTTATTGGAAATTCCGTGAATTGAATTTCGGCCAAACCTTCTTTCCGCGCTACGACCGCCGCCACGACCTTTCGGTGGTGGGCATTTACGAAATCAGTAAGCGCATTACGCTGTCCTCCACGTGGGTGTACGGAACCGGCAATGCGCTTACGCTGCCCGTGTCGAGCTACCGGGCCGCTACCGATAATTTCGTGACCCGGCTAACGTCCGAAGGGAAACCGGCCATCAGCTGGTTTGGCCCCACGGTAAACGAATATGGCCAAAAAAACAGCTATCGCGCCGAACCGTTCCACCGCATGGATATCGCCATTCAATTCCACAAGAAGAAGAAACGACATGAACGCACGTGGGAGTTTGGGGTGTACAATGCATATAATCGCAGGAACCCGTTTTTCTACAACATAGACGAGGAAATGGTGATCCTGCCGAATGTAATGCCCGCGACGCCGGTGCCGAAATACACGCTGAAACGTTACTCGCTGTTTCCGGTACTGCCCTATTTCAGCTATAATTTCAAATTCTAACAAGCGGCCATGTTTCCCCGATACGTCATTTTGTTCTTACTGACATTGTTCCTTACAGCATGCGAGTCGCTTGTAACGGATGTCGACAAGGCAGATCTCCCGCAGATCGAGTCGAAGCTTGTCGTGCAATCGTTTATTTCCCCGCAGGCCGCGCGCATCAATGTGGTGGTTACGGAATCTATTCCGCTATTTGCCGAGCCCGACCTGAAAGGCGGCGTGATCCCCAATGCTGTCGTTAAAATGTCCGATGGAGTGCGCGAAGTGGTGTTTCCGTTCGATACCGCCAACCAGCTCTATTCCATCGAGAAGGGAGCTCTCGCTATTTTGCCCGGAAAAACATATTTCCTTTCGGTAACTCAGGGCGTCCGCAAGGTGGATGCCACGTGCACCGTGCCTTCCAACGCTGTTGTTCCGGCTTCTTATGAAATAGACACGTCCTATTCGGGCAGCTTGTCGGCGCGGGATACGTCGCTCACCGTTAAAATGACCTGGAACGACATTCCGGGCCAGGCCAACTATTACCGCGTGCGCGCCTCGCTCGATCTGGAATACAGCATCGCCGACCGGCTTCACGACAATACCAGTCCGCTGACGGAGAAAAGGATCAGGAACCGGTTCAATTTCAACTGGGACGACACCATCGGGCGGAACGATTACCGGAACGACGTAAACCTGGACGGCACCACTTTCAATTCGCCCATCGGGCGCGTCAACCTGCCCGATCCGCTGTATTACAATTTCAATGGCAGGGAATACATTGTTTATCCAAAAAACAAGATTGTTTCCGTCACCATGGAGGTTTACCACACCGATGAGCATTATTTCAGATACCATCGCTCGGTGCAAACGCGCGGCGATTCAGACAATCCGTTTGTAGAGCCTTCATTGATCTACACCAACGTCAACGGCGGCCTGGGCTGCTTCGGCGCATACAATTCCGGGCATTTAATATATCGTCCCAAATAATCTGGTTTAACTCCTATTCTGGTTCTACAAAATCTGGCAAATTGAGGTCAAAGTACCTCAAAATGTACATCGCCGGATTACGTTTTTACGACTGAAAACCGCGGTTTTACAAGGCATGCTTTTTTCCCGTTGCATGATCATTCTGATATCAGTGTTCCATTGAGCCGAACATCAATCTTAAAAATAACAATACTATGGACTTGCAAGGAACAGACCGGGATAAGGCTAAGAAGCCGCATCCCTCCAACAAAAACATGAGTGAGCCCGACACACTCATCGAAACGCTTGAAGACTTACAGGAGCAAGGCTATACATACGATTTCAATCTCACGGCCCATGCCCTGGAAGTACATAAAGACGACGGAATTTGTCTCACATTGTCACCGGAAGATTTCGATATTGTGCAGGTTTACCGCTTCGAAGGCATGACCGACCCATCGGATATGTCGATCCTGTACGCAATTGAATCGAAAGACGGGCTGAAAGGGACGCTGGTGAGCAGCTACGGCGTGTATGCCGATGCGATGTCCAACGAGATGATCAAGAAACTGGACACGCGGAGCTCCCTCATCGTTCATCATCCCGAAGACGACGATATGGCTCATTGATCAGCCTGCTGTTTTAGCGATGCACAAATGTTGCTTTGACCGACGGGCGAAGCAACATTTTTTTGTGCTTATATTTGAAAAAATCATCAAAAAACTACCCTCAGCGGCCTGGCATGGGTATTTTAAATTTTTATACCGACAATTAAAGTGAACTGACCATGGAAATGATCGAACTGACCGAAGAACTCATTGAATCAGCCGAGCAACGGTCTGCCGGCCTGCCCTACCCGCAACTTGTCAAGAATTTGAAAGCGATCGGTGTCGATAACTACGAGGTGAAGGTAAAAAACCGCAAACGTACCTATACTTCCGTTAACGGCGACAAGCTGATCCTCGCCGGCGACCTGCCCGAATTCGAATGTGCGGAAGCATTCAAACTGGAAGAGGTCAAGGCGGCTATCAAGCGCACACAGGATGGCCTTACCGACTATCCTACTTTCCTGCACGAGATCGGCGCCGCAGGCATTCATACCTACGTAGCCGATCTCACGGGCATGAAAGTGATTTACCAGGGCCCCAATTCGGAATACGAATACGAGGAAATGATCCCGGAAGCTTAAAGGTTTCTCACTTTGCTCCGCATGATGTCGAGGTGGTCGTCGGTAAAATCGAGATGCGTGACAAACCGGACGAGCCCTTTTCCAAAAGTGACAGCCAGTATTCCGGCATCGGCCAGGCGGCTGACGTATTCTTTTTCGGAAATGTCGTCGTGAAGCCTTACGATCACGATGTTGGTATCCACCGGAAAAACTTCCGCAACCTCCGCCCGCGCCGAAAAGCATTCGCCCACGGACCTTGCGCGGCTATGATCTTCTTTCAGGCGGCCTACATGGTGATCGAGCGCGTAAAGGCCGGCCGCTGCAAGAAAACCAGCCTGGCGCCAGCCGCCACCCATTACCTTGCGGAAGCGCCGTGCTTCGCGGATCAGCGCACGCGTTCCTATGAGCAACGACCCAACGGGACATCCCAGACCTTTGGAAAGGCAAATGCTGATACTATCGAACGCTTCGCCGTATTGTGCGGGCGTCTCGCCCGTTTCGACTAATGCATTGAAAAGCCGGGCGCCGTCCAGATGCAGCGGGATGTTCCGCTCGCGACAAACATCGCGGATCGCCCTTATCTCGCTGAAATCATAGTAGCAGCCGCCGCCCTTATTCATCGTGTTTTCCAACGAAACGAGCCGCGTGACCGTAGAATGCACATCGTGTTCCGGACTGATCGCCTCCGTCACCTGGCTTGCGCTCAGCCTTCCGCGATCGCCGTCGAGAAGTTTTACCGATGAAAACGCGTTGAGCATAATGCCCCCGCCTTCGTACAGATAAATGTGCGAATACTTATCGCAGATCACATCGCTTCCGGGCCGGGTGTGCACGCGGATAGCGAGCTGGTTGGTCATGGTGCCGGAAGGGCAGAAAAGCGCATCCTCCATTCCGAAAAGCTGAGCCGCCTTTTGCTGCAATGCATTCACGGTTGGATCGTCGCCGAAAACATCATCGCCCACTTCTGCCGCCCACATGGCTTCCTGCATTTCCCGGGTAGGTTTGGTGATGGTGTCGCTGCGCAGGTCTATTTTCATTTCAAAAGCATTCAAGGGATGATCAGTGCAATTTTGGCCGAAATTAATGCTTAAAGCTGATTTGCGGGCGGGCATTGCTTACTTTAAACGGGTATATTGCACCCAAATTCAAGCAATATGGAATTCGAAGAATACCTCAAATCGAAAAAAATAGATGCGGAAGCATTCCGGAAAGGCGATACGCTGCGCTACCGGGAATGGAGCGGCCTTTTTGAAACCATGCATCCCGAGAGTTTCACGGCCCACAAAAAATTCCTGATCAACGAAACACGCAGACGTTACCTTCTCAAAGAGGAATAGGCTTACCCCTTCATTTCCTCCATCAGTTTCATCAGTATCCCGACGGTCTTTTCGGTTTGTTCCTTGCTCGGCGTGGTGTCCCAGTTGCCGACAATCCCGTTGCTTCCAATGTAAATGCCGTCTTTCCGGGAAATGAAGTTGGCGCCTTTCGTGTATAACTTGTAGTTCACATCGCCCTGCGGAATAAGGCAGGAAAGCTGGCCTGACACGGGCGTCAGCTCCTGGTCGTTGAAAACCGGCTTGGCGCCCAGCCCCATGCAGTTCACGACCACTTTTTCGGATAATGCGTCGATATCTTCCGGTTTTTTGATCTCCTGGATCTTTACTTTCCCGCCAAACATGGTAAAATCCTGCAACTGGTGCCGCAGGTAAGTCGGGATGTTGAACATGATATTCGTGCGCCGCGTCACGTGATCGGCTTTAAAAGGATGTTCTTTTTTAGTCAGCCGCACGCGCTCGGGCAGCAAGCCTTCTATCTCAAAATCTTCCCCGCCCGCTCCGGGAATGTACACCGGCGCTTCCCTGAAAACGCCGTATTCTTCGGCCCAGCAGGCAATGTCGTTCATACCGAGCATAAACTGGAACCGTCGGAAGGAAAACCGCGTGGCATCCTCCCAAATGGCCTGGAATTCGGGCTTCGCTACTGTCTTATCGCACACCCGCGACGCCGGCGACCAGGTGCCGGTAGCGAGGTTGCTCGTGACATTGGGCGGCACGTCCTTCGTATAGATAGTCACCTCGCAGCCGCTTTCCTGCAACAGCCGCGCCGTGGCAATGCCCACCGTGCCGCAGCCCAGTACGGCGATTTGCTTCTCGCCCGTAGCGAGCACGTTCTTGCGGGCAATGTTGCCCGTCCCCCACGAGAGCGACCAGCCGCTGCCGCCGTGACCATAGTTGTGAACGATCGTTTTGTTGCCGAGCTGCTCCACGTCAAGCCGCGGTCCCGAGGCGCGGAATGGCCGCAACCCTACGGTTTCCTTCACGATGCGGTCCATCGACAGGCGCAGTTTGGGAATCTGGTGATACCCTCTGCCGATGTGGAAATGCTTGTCGGGATACCTCATTTCGGTCCTCGGGGCACAGGAAGTTGCTACTGCGCCTAACGCGAAGCTTGCCGGGATGGCTTTTTCGAAGAAATTTCTGCGGTTCATAAGGGTTGGAGTGAAAAGTAATGGGATTGTGGAATTTAGGAACCAACCGTTATGAATGCAAATTTTGTATTGTAGTATTAAAAAATGTCGAAATATTCTTTCATAAAATACAATTTTATGAAACTAAACTACCTATTCCCGATCAGTTTTTAGAAAGCGAAAATGGCCGGTCCGTTGCCTGTGCGCCCCATTGCTTGTTGGGCTCCTCCGCCATTTGAAGCACCAGGCTGCCGCCTTTCAGCAACTCACCGTGCGTGAGGTAAGTACGCGTGAAGGGCTTTCCATTCAAAGTAGCCGACTGAATGTAGCGTGCATTGTCGGAAACACCTTTGGCCGTGACGGTAAACCTCCGGTTCTTGCCCGTTTCCACCGACATTTCCTCGAATACCGGGCTTCCGAGCACATACTGATCCGTGCCGGGTGCAACCGGGTAAAAACCCATCATGCTGAATGCCAGCCAGGCCGACATTTGCCCGCCGTCCTCATTTCCGCTCAGTCCGCCTACGCTGCTATCGTATTCGTTGCGGATAATCGTGCGCGTCCATTGCTGGGTTTTCCACGGCTCGCCTGCGAATGCATACAAATAGGCGATCTGATGGTTGGGCTCGTTGCCGTGCCAGTAATGCCCCTGGTCGAACAGTGTGTCGAGCTTTTGGACAAACCGGTCTTTTCCTCCCATTATTTTCTGCAATCCGGCCATGTCCTGCGGCACAAACCACGTGTACTGCGCCGGCGAGCCCTCTGTGATAAAGCTTACACGCTTTGCGAACGGATCGAAATTGCCGATCCAGCGGCTGTCCGCATGGCGCCCGCGCGCGTAGCCGGTCGACGGGTCGATCACGTGGCGGTAATTGAGCGCCCTTTCACGCAGCTGGGCCGCGTCTTCCTTTTTACTGAGGCCATTCGCGAGGATTGACAGGCAGAAATCGTCGTACGCGTATTCGAGTGTGCGCGATACCTGCTCGCGCTTGTGGAATGCCTGCCAAACGCTGTCCTCCAACGGCACATAGCCATATTGAAGGTATGATTTCAATGCCCTCCGGCCTTGTCCGGCTTCGTAGCTTTTCGCATTGGTATTTACTTCAAATGCATTTTTCCGAAGGTAATTGTAAGCGCTGTTCACATCGAAGTTCCGGATGTTTTTGGCATAGGCATCCGCCACGACCGACATGCCGTGGTCGCCCACCATAGCCGCCGTATAATGGTTCCAGCAGGGAAAAATGGGCATCCAACCGCCCTGTTCCGCTTTTTTCACAAGCGACTGGACCATATCGCCCGCCGTCCTCGGTTCGAGCAGTATTTCCAGCGGCATGGCGGCGCGGAACGTATCCCAGAGGCTGAAATCGCAGTAGTAATCGAAGCCGTCGGTTTTCTGCACCGGGGTGCCGCCTGCGAAAGAGGGATAGCTCCCATCCACATCCGATAGCAGCCTCGGCGACTGTTTTGTGCGATATAATGCGCTGTAAAAAAGCACCTTGTCATTGTCGCTTCCGCTCACCTTCACTTTTCCGAGCGATGCATTCCAGGTATCGCGCGACAGCTTTTGAACCACTTCAAAACTCTTGTCGCCCATTTCTTTTTCAAGGTTCGCGCGCGCGCCTTCAATGCTCGTGAACGACGTGCCGATACGCACGGTAACCACCTGTTTCGCGTCGCCAAAGCCCACATAGGCGCCCAGTTTCTCCCGTTTTCCGGTTCCGGTGAGTATCCGGCCCATAGGAGTGATCGTATCGCCCAGCCAAACGCCCGACTGAATGATTTTTTTATCAAACTTCATCACAAAATAACCGCTAATACCCGCAGGCTGGCCCGATCCCTGGTAAATGCGGTGTACGGGATTGTAGCCCACCACCTCGCCACGTTCGCGCAGGACCTCCACAAAGCCCTCTCCCTCATCGCTGTTGGGCTCGATCAGGAGAAATGATTCTTCGCCGCTATCATACCTGAAACGCATGATGGCCGTGCGCGCAAGGGCGGTCACCTCGGCATTGACCTGATGATCAGGCAGCCACACGCTATAATGGTCGGGCAAACTTTGTTCTTTATCGTGGCTGAAAACGCTGGCCCGTTTTTCCGCATCGGTGATGAGTTCGCCCGATAGCGGCATGATTGTCACAGAGCCGTAATCCTGCACGCAGGAGCCATTGAGCCAATGCGTGCCGCGGAATCCCTGGAATTGGTTGTCGTTATAATAAAATGGCGCAATGCATTTGGTTTCGGTGGCGCGGGTTTGCGGGGTCCATTGCGTCATCCCGTTCGGGACGCCCACGGCCGGAATCGTCTGTCCCTTCAATTCGCTGCCCGCCTCGCTATGCGCCCTGGCGCTCTCCGTTGCCGACGGTGCAGTGCCTATCATCGTGGCTACATAGTCCACCGGTGCCTTCTGCGCATGGGATTGATTATCAATAAAAAGCGTCGATAAAAACAGTAAACCGACAGGAAGGAAAGGTACGCGCATAGTTAGGGTTGTTATCAATTATGGGCGGAAGATCGAAAAAATAATGGTATGTTAGGTCGACAGAATGTTGATATTCCTTTGAAAAAGACGAATTAAATCCTAAAAACCCTATGAAAATCCATATCATCGATACCGGCTTTTTCAAACTCGACGGCGGAGCGATGTTCGGGGTTGTCCCCAAAACGCTTTGGAACAAACAAAACCCGGCCGACGAAAAAAACCTCTGCTCATGGGCCATGCGCTGCCTGCTGATCGAGGACGGTGAAAAGCTGATACTCGTGGACACCGGCATGGGTAACAAACAGGACGATAAATTTTTCAGCCATTACGACCTGCACGGCGACGCCACATTGCTTTCTTCGATTGAGGACAAAGGTTTCAGCCCTGCCGATATCACCGACGTGCTCCTGACCCACCTGCATTTCGACCACGTAGGCGGCGCGGTACAATTCAGCCGCGACGGCTCCCGCCTCGACCCGACTTTCCCGAATGCCGTGTACTGGACCAACGAAGCGCATTGGCAATGGGCTACCAATCCAAATCCGCGCGAAAAGGCTTCTTTTTTGAAAGAGAATATCCTTCCATTGGAAGAATCGGGGCAGCTAAGGTTTATCGGGCAAGGCGAATCGCCTTTTGAAAACATCGGCCTGCTGCACGTCGACGGCCATACCGAGCAAATGATGCTGCCCGTAATTCAGTACAAGAACCAGAAGATCATCTACTGCGCAGACCTGTTCCCCTCGTCCTACCACGTCCCCATTCCCTGGATTATGAGCTACGACATGCGGCCGCTTCAAACAATGGAAGAAAAACAGCGCGTCCTTCAACAGGCCCTGGACGAGCAATGCATCCTCTTTTTCGAGCACGACCCTGTTTATGAAGCTGCATTGGTGGAGCAAACGGAGAAGGGAATCCGGATTCACGAACGGGGGGCGTTACGGGATTTCATAGCATCATGAAAACAGCTCTTATCCTTTCAGGCGGGGGGGCTCGGGGGATTGCGCATTTGGGGGTGGCGCAGGCTTTGCGTGAGCGGGGCGTGAGGCCGGATGTGATCAGCGCTACGAGTTCGGGGGCGTTTGTGGGGGCTTTGCTGGCTTATGGCTATGAGCCGGCGGATGTTTTGAAGATTATTCGTGAAACGAGTTTTTTCCCCTATTTCCGGTTTGCGATCGGGAAGAGCGGGTTGCTGCATTTGAGGAAAATGGAGGATGTTTTCTGCAAATTCATCCCGGAAAACAGTTTTGAAATACTCCAAACACCGCTCGTGGTGACTGCTACCGACATCGTCTCGGGCGAGGAGATTCGCTTTCGCAGCGGTGAGCTGGCGCTGCCCGTACTGGCGTCGTGCTGCATTCCCGGGCTTTTCAGTCCGATGCATTACAATGGCCACGAGCTTGTGGACGGCGGGGTGTTGAACAACCTGCCCGTGGAACCGGTGCTCGGCGAGGCGGACTACCTCATTGGCAGCCATTGCAATCCGTTCGGCCTCGACAGGCCTTTGCGGCGCACAACCGAAATCGTGTACCGCAGCCTCATTCTCGCGATGCACACCAAAACCAAATCCCGGTGCGCCCAATGCGATTTACTCATTGAGCCACCGGTATTAAGCCGTTTCAGTATTTTCGATTTCAGGAAGGCTGATCAGCTTTTCGAGGCTGGTTATACTTATACCGAAACCTTGCTTGAACAGCCCGGTACGTTATTTCCCTGACACGGCCACTGCTTTGTTTCCAAGCTTTTGCACCACCCATTGGCCCACTTGCTGGCCTTGCTTTTGGCCGTTTTCGATGGCGTCCATGAAATGAATGCCTCCGTAAAAACGCGACATGCCCGATTCCTCCGCCGCAGCCATGAACGACTTGAATGGCCTGGCTTTCAGATTAAAGCGTTCCTCGACCGTATCGGTGTAAGCGAAGTTATCGCCGAAATAATGCGTCAGGATCACGGCCGCCGCGGTGGAAATCACCGAATGCCCGCTCAGGTATTCGGGAAATGGCGGGGTTTGCAGGAATGGCTTCCAGGTAGGGTCGATGTACTTGCGGATGGCGGTTTCGGGGCGGATACGGTTACTTCGGTACTTTTCGTCCCAGCAGGCCATGAAACCGTCCATCAGGCCGATCGCCACAGCGGTATTGATGAGCATGGTTTTGGAAAAATCCGTTTTGGCTTTCAGGCACGCAATATCGGTAATGCCCATCCAGTGCGCGCCCGGCGATATTTTCTTCATGCCTACCAATAAATGTCCTTTATTTTCGAGCGCAAACGGGTTGCAATCCCAGAATGCGGCGATCACCCGGTGTTCCTGTGCCGACTGGTCGTCGTCGTAATTCAGCTTCATGAGTTTGAAAAACTCCGAATTTTCGGCTTCCGAGAATGCAACGGGCGGCGCGGGCCTGAACTGCGCTGCCGAATCGAGGGTGAACGGGCGTACCGTTTTGAAATACGGCTCCACGGGCGGGAAGTAGCCCGGAGGCGTTGGATACCATGTGCCCGGCCCGCCATGCGGCTCGTACCGGGGAAAGTTGCTGATCTTGTTGTAATGATCGGCTTTGGCATACTTCAAAATCTGCTTGCTGATCGCCAATGCATATTCCTGCGAACCAGCGATCACCGCGTCCGTAAAACCGTTCTTCTTGCACGAATCGACCAGGGTTTGCTGGTACTTTTGAAGCATTGCGCCCGAAGGCTGCATTTTTTTCGCTGTTTCAAGGATGGCGAGCGCCGATGCAAGCTGGTAGGAATAATCTGCTACCTGAGGCTTTTCTATCGCCGGAAAGTCGTTCAGGACCCCGTGCATGCTTGGGTACGCTTTGTCATGAAGCGCAACCACTTCATATCCCGCCAGGCAGGCATAAGAATAGAAGCGCGCACCCAGCGGCGGATTTGTCACGTCGTGTACCATCACGTCGGTCATTTGCAACGTGACCTGCCCGATTACAGACGGGCTGATTTCCTTATTAGATTCACTTTTCGTGCAAGCCGCCCAGCTCAGGGACAGTAGCATTGCCAGAAGAAGGTTACTGAACTTTACCAATTTGATACGCTTTTATTTCCTGTTGATTAATTCCGAACAGCAGTTTATCTCCCAGCGGCAGCACGCTTCGCACATCGCCTTTCAAGGCAAAACCCGATTTGTACTGGTTGACGTACGTGAAACCGCCCTTGCCGTCGCCTTGCAGCAATACGCCGTAGTTGGCATCGTATTTCCCGAAACGAAGCCGGGCTTTGCTTACATTGCCGCAGAGCAGCAGGTCTTTTTTACCATCGGCATTGTAATCCAGCGAAGTAATGGTGTACACCGGAGAGACCTGCACTTGCAGCGGCAATGCTTTTTCGGTGAACTTGCCATTTGCGTTCCGCTCAAAATAGGCTGTTTGAAGGTGAGTGGCTTTCAGCTCTTTCGCGCCTTCGAGTTCTTCTTTGGTAAAAATCTCGTTGACCGTCAAATCGGCGTAGCTTTTGTAATCCTGAAAACGGGTGCGCATGATGCTCATCTGATCCAGAAGCTCGTCTCGTGTGACGTACGGATAGCTTTTGCCCTGAATGTAAAAACTCATGATCGGGTCAACGGAGCCGTTGTCGTCGAAGTCTTTGTAAACCATTTCCACCGGCTCGGCGTCGCTCGCTTTGCATTGGGTGTTGGTTCCCATGTTTCCGATCACGAGGTCGTCCTTCCCGTCGCCATTGAGGTCTTCGACAAGGATTTTGTTCCACCAGCCATTGTAGGGTTTGTCAAAATAGGTGGTTGTCTGGTTTTCCAGCTTCCCGTTGTTGTTGATCAGCACCGTAACCGGCATCCACTCTCCTACCAATATGAGGTCCGCTTTCTTGTCGCCGTTCAGGTCCGTCCACGCAGCGTCCGTAACCAGGCCGATGCGTTCCAGTTCCTTCGAAATGGAGGCGGTTTGGTCGGTGAATTTGCCTTGGCCGTCATTGATGAGCAGGTAG
The DNA here is from genome assembly GCF_000023125.1 of Dyadobacter fermentans DSM 18053. Lineage (NCBI taxonomy): Bacteria > Pseudomonadati > Bacteroidota > Cytophagia > Cytophagales > Spirosomataceae > Dyadobacter > Dyadobacter fermentans. The sequence goes on along the minus strand of NC_013037.1, from coordinate 5,732,012 downwards.
CTCCGCGGCGCCTCGGGATAGCGGCCGGGAATCACGCGACCGCCCACGAAAAGGTCGGCCTTACCGTCGCCATTCACATCGGCGGAGCGCACGCAGCTCGTGCTGGTGAGCATGGCGGGCAATGCACCTGCGGCTTTGGTAAAATTCCCTTTGCCGTCGTTCAGGTAGAGGCGGCTTTGCAGCAGCGGATCTTCGGGCATGAAGCTCGCATAGCCACCGCTGGCGACGAAAATATCCAATGCACCGTCGCCATTGGCATCAAAAAACAATGCGTCGGTATCTTCACTTTGCTTGTCGGCTTCAAACGCCGGCACTGGCTTGGGCGTAAATGCGCCGCTTTTCTGTTGGATGTACAGTTTACCAGCCTCTCCGGCCGTCGCGCCGATGAATACATCTTCCAGCCCATCGCCATTTACATCCCCTTTTCTCAGGCATGGCCCCGAAAATGAAAGCGGATTAATGAGCAGCGGCTGCCGCTTGAAGTCGTTCAGTTTCACTATCGGGCCTTTAAATGCGACCGGCGAAGCCACGGGAGCAAACAGCGGCGCCGCTCCTTTGCGGGCACCCGGGCCTGCTTTTGCGTTCGCTTCCGAAAGCGCGAGTGTGGTGTTTGCTTTGGGATTAATGACTTTTTCCTGCATGCCGCTCAGCCAGGTCACCACCAGCGAATCCACGGCCGCGTCCTTGCCCAGACCGAAATGCAGCACGGGCGACACGCTGGATTGGTAACCGCGCGTCGGCATTTGTTCGAGGTACTGGTGCTGGCCTTTTTGGTAAATGGTCACTTTGGCGCCCAGGCCCAGGGTATTCTGGCGGCTTCCGGTCAGCTTGATTTTCAGGTAATTGTTCTTCAAATGCTTGTCCCCGTCATTCTGATAAATGAATGCGGGTTTATTGATATTGTTGACGATCAGGTCGAGGTCGCCGTCGTTATCAAGGTCTGCATAGGCGGCTCCGCCTGAGTTGGAGATTTCGCCCAAGCCCCAGCTGTCGGCGACATTGGTAAAAGTGAGGTCTTTTTTATTCTGGAAAAGGTAGTTTTTCATGTTGGAAGAAGGCATCTGATACACCAGCTGCAATACATCTTCCCGCTTCACCTGGCCTTCGATGCGCTTCAAATGATCGCCCATGAATTTCACGAAGTCCATATTCGTGAAGTCCCGGAGGTTGCCGTTTGTGATGAAAAGGTCTTTCCAGCCGTCGTTATCATAGTCTGCAAAGAGCGATGCCCAGCTCCAATCGGTATTCGACACGCCCGAAAGCTGGCCTATTTCGGAGAATACCGGGTGTTTGGCGCCTTTGGTGATACCTTCATTCAGTTGCAGCATATTGCGCATATACTGGTGATGGAAGCCCATTTTGACATTAAAATCAAACAATTCATAGTTGTCCAGGCCCGTCAGCAGTTTTTGGCGGCGGTTATCCTCGGGCAGCATATCGAGCGTAAAAATGTCGGGCAGACCATCGTTATTGAAGTCGGCGATGTCGTTACCCATCGAGGAATGCGACGTGTGGCCGATGCTGGCATCGAGCGCGTCGGTGAACGTGCCGTTGCCATTGTTGATATATAAAAAGTCGGGGACCGAATAGTCGTTGGAAATGTACATATCCTGCCAGCTGTCCTGGTTAATGTCGGCAATGCCGATACCGAGGCCGTAGGTCAGCTGCGAGCTGTGGATGCCCGCTTTTTTGGTAATGTCTGTAAAATGCGGCACGCCGTTTTGCGGGTCGTTGCGGAACAGCCTTACGCCTGTTACCGGATCTTCCTTTTTGAGAATATCGGCGGTGCTCGCTTCGTCGAGGATCGGGAGTGCTTTCGGGTTGTGGTTAAGGAGGAACATATCCAGGTCCCCATCCTTATCGAAATCAAAAAATGCCGCTTGTGTGCTGTTGCTCGAAACGCCCAGGCCGTATTGCTCCGCCACTTCTTCAAACTGCGGCACGCCCTGAGCATTGTTGCCTTTGTTGATAAATAGCTGGTCTTTGAGGCTCTCGGGCGACACCGCGCCGGAGTAGCAAACGTAAATATCCAGCTTACCATCGCCGTTCACATCGGCCATGGTAACGCCCGTTTTCCAGGGCCGCTCATGCCCGCCTACCTGCGCAATGGCCGTAATGTCCTCGAACACCATGCTGCCCTTGTTGAGATAGAGCTTGTTGGGTACCATATTCCCGGTGAAGTAAATGTCTTCCAGGCCATCGCCATTCAGGTCGCCCACCGCTACGCCGCCGCCGTTATAGAAATACTCATACATCAATACGTTGGTATTTAAACCTTCGGTCAGTGTATTGGCGAAATCGATTTTCGTCTTTTCCGGGCCCAGGAGCGTGAAGAGCGCCGGGCCGTCTTTCTTTTCGTCTTTGGTGGAATCGGAGGATTTGTCACAACCGGAAAGTACCAGTCCAGCGATCAGAACAATGCTGCCCGCTTTCCAGGGCCATAATTGCTTCATGACAGGAATGAAGAGTTTTAGAGGATAAAAAAGAAACTATGCCTTGTACGCCAAGGCATAGTTTCAGTAAAATTAGTCAATAAAATATAACTATTTATCGTAACCGGGGTTGTTAACCAGTTTGGAGTTACGGTTCATTTCATCGCGGCTGAATGGACGGAAGTACATTTTGTCCACCCAAGTGCGGTTTTCGTGCGATTTCTCTTCCACCGGAGTGTAAGTGTAATCGTAAACCGTTGGGTCGTAGTGATATGGTTCCTTCATCGACTTGCCTGCCTTGAACTTGCCGATCACGTTGATGTACTGCAATGGACGTCCCAATGTAGTGGAAGCGATCATCCAGCGACGTGCATCGTGGTAGCGTTGCTCTTCGTAAGCCATTTCAATGCGTTTTTCGTGACGGTAAGCATCTCTCAAAGCGGCACCTGAAACTTTCAATGCAGGCATACCGGCGCGGAAGCGGATTTTGTTCAGCCATTCCAATGCAATGGCTTCGTCACCCACTTCAATGCTCGCCTCGATGTAGTTGAATACGAGCTCGGTCACGCGCAGGAACGGCCATGGGATGTTCTGGCGGTCGGTGTTGTCGTACAATGCAGGGTTCGGATCAATGAACTTGCGCATGTAGTAACCGGTACGGCTACCGTTCCAGTCTTCGATCGTGCTGCTGCGGGTATCGAGTCCTTTGCGGTTGAACAGCGCACCTTTGTCATCCAGCAGGTCATAGGCACCGGTCTGGATCTGGTTAGCAGGGTCTTTCGCATCGGAAGGACGTGGTTTCCACGGTGCACCGTCATACATAACGGTGGCGTAGAAACGCGGGTCGCGGCCAGTGTACGGGCTGGCTTTGTGAGTAGGATTGGTCCATGAGAACTTCGTTCCGTCCATCATTTCGTAATCGTCCACCAGCGTTCCGATCGGCGTGTTACCCGCCCAGTTGTGGTAACCGTTCGGACCGTTGTTCAAACCAGTCTGGCGGGCGCCTTCGTTCTGGCTTGGGGTAAAGTAACGGGCAAAAATCAGCTCGCTTGCTCCAGATGCGTCGAGGGTTTTGTCACCGCTCGCGCCGGCCATCGCCATTGAAATGTAGTTGATCTTACCTTGTTCCGCGGTTACGGGTGCGGTAAGGTTCAGCTTGTAACCGCCTCCGCTCGCATCCAATGCAGCTTTTGCAGCAGCTTGTGCGGCTGTCCAGCGCGCCTTGCGGTCGCCGGAAACGTAGCCGATGAATTCAGGATTCGAGAAACCGGCAAGGACGGCAGATTTCGCTTTCGCAGTAGGAACATCGTACAAATCGCTGGCTGCATACAACAGCACGCGTGATTTCAATGCCAATGCGGCTGCTTTCGTCGCGCGGCCTTTGGCCAGCGTTTTGCCGTCGAGCAGCAACGCAGCACTGTCGGCATCGCTTACGATTTGTTTGATACATTCATCAAAAGTGTTACGAGGAACGGAATAATCTTCGTTCAGGGCATACACTTTCTTGATGATCGGCACAGCGCCATAGTAGCGAACCAGCTGCTGGTAGTAATATGCACGCATGAAGTAGGCTTCGCCTTTCAAACGGGCTTTCAGCGTTTCGTCGGCGAATGTAGCCGTTGTCAGGTTGGTGAGCGCGATATTGGATGCGCGGATAAACTGGTACATCTGGCTCCACCCGTAGGTCGCATCCACCCAGCCGAGGTTAGAAGGGCTCAAACTGCCCTCTGTCACGGTGTTGATGTTACGGCCTGTGTGGGTAAATACAGCTTCGTCGGTAAGCGACGCGAGCATTTGCTCACTGAAACCGCCCTGTTGCAAACCTGCATAAATACCTGTTACAAAACCTTCGGCCAATGCGCCGTCTTTCCATGCTTCTTCGCTCGGGATTTCCGTTGGCGGCGTTACATCCAGAAATTCTGTATCGCATGACGAAAGTCCTCCGGCCAGCAGCGCTATGAGCAATAGACTTTTATATCTCAATTTCATGTTTCTTATTCGTTAAAATGCTAGACGTACACCTGCGCTGACAACTCTTGCTTGTGGATAGTACTGGCCACTGTTGGTGGTTGCTTCCGGGTCCCAAACTTTGATTTTGTCGAAAGTCAGCAGGTTCAATCCATTCACATAAATTCTCAGGTTGCTCAAACCGATTTTCGAACCGATTTCCGAAGGCAGGTTATAGCCGAGTTCGATGTTTTTCAAACGCAGGTAGTTGTTGCTTTTCAGGAAGTAGTTGTTGATACCCGCCTGGCCTGTGTTGGTGTAGTAACGGTTGTTACGGTTGGTCAGACGTGGGTATTTGTCGGTTGGGTTATCGATCGTCCAGCGGTGGTCGAAATCGTATTTCAGGTAGTTACCAATGTCGCCGGATTCGGTCAGACCTACGATCTGAAGACCGCCCAATGTACCCTGGAACAACAATGAAAGATCAAACTGCTTGTAACCGAGGTTCACCGAAGCACCACCTGTAAACCATGGGCGTTGTACTTTTTCGGAACGGATACGGTCGTCAGCGCTGATTTTGCCGTCGCCGTTCACATCCTTGAACTTCATGTCACCCGGACGAAGGTTACCGGTGATCGGGCCGTAGTCGATTTTGTTGGCGTCGATCTCTTCCTGGCTTTTGAATGCGCCATCAAATTGATACACGAGGAACGAGCCGTAAGGCATGCCGGTCGACTGCTGGTACACAGGTGCGCCCGGAGTTTCATCCCAGTACTTGATTTTGTTTTTGGCATAACCACCATTCACGCTCACAGAGTAAGAGAAATCGCCTGCATTGCCGTCGTAGCTCACTTTGAATTCCCATCCTTTGTTTTGCAGCTTACCAAGGTTTTGAGGTGGAAGCTTGCCGTCGATACCTGCCGACGAAGGCGTTGAGCCTGCTTTCGGGATCAGGATTTTCGAACGGTTGTTTACGAAGTAGTCGAATTCGAATGCCAGCTTGTCGTTGAACAACGTTCCTTCGATACCGAAGTTGGAGTTGTTCGCCACTTCCCAGGTAAAGTTCGGGTTGGCTACGCGGGTTTCGAGCAGGGTTTTAGCCACCTGGTCGTTGATAATGTAGGTACCGAAGCCCATGGTCGACAGGTACTGGTACTCAGCCAATGTTTCCGTTCCGAGGAAGTAAGGCTCAGCTCCCATTTGTCCCCACGAACCGCGCAGCTTCACATTGTTTACGTAGCGCGAAATGTTGTTTTTCCAGAACCCTTCTTCCGAAATACGCCATCCGGCCGATACCCCCGGGAAGAAACCGAAACGGCCGTTTTTCGGGAATACGTAGGAACCATCCACACGCCACAGGAACTCGGCGAGGTATTTTTCCTTGAAGTTGTAACCCGCGCGACCGAAGTAGCTCAAACGTGCTCTTTTGAACAAATCGAAGTTGTTCATATCCTGCTCAGGCGTACCACCCGCGAAGAGTTGGTCAACCACGTCGGAGATGTAGTAGCGGCGGAATGCGAAGAAACCGTCTGCATCTACTTTCTCACGCTGGATACCGGCCATTACGTTGAAATTGTGACCGTCGATTGATTTTTCGTAGGAAACCTGACCAGTCAGCTGGATAGACAATTCCTGTGAAGAGCTTTCTCTCAAACGGGGATCTTTGAATGTCGAACGAACGGTTCCTGTCAGGAATGGCGTTTTGCCGTCTGCTTCGTAAGTCTTTTTATCCCAGAAATACAATGTCCACGGCGTTTCGAAGTTTTTCTGACGACGCAGCTGCTTATCGATGGCAGCCATTGCATTCACTTTCAAGCCTGGCACACCCGGGATCAGGATTTCCAGACCACCGTTGGTTTGAATGTAATCCCGCTTGTCGTTGTTATAACCGGTTGTATTGGTGGTGATTACCGCGGGGTTCTGACCGTTTTCGATGTCAGGACCAGGACGTCCGTCCGGCCAGATAGCAATTTCAGTCGGTTTACCACGCATCAGCATCCGGAAGATCGCTCCCGCGCTGTTGCCGCCGCTTGGGAAGTGGCGGTATTCTTCACGCAAAGTCACACCCAAATTGGCAGTTACGTATTTGTTGATCTTCGTGTCAAGGTTCAAACGCAAATCATATTGCTTGTAACCCGTCGCAGAATTCACATAGTAACCATCCTGGTTGATGTAGCCCGCAGATGCAAGGTACTTGATGTTTTCGCTGCCACCTGTGAGTTGCAGGTTGTGGCGTTGCTGAGGTGCCCAATTGCGGATCACAGAGCCGTACCAGTCGGTGTTCGGGTGCAGGAATGGGTCGGAACCGTCACGGAATTTCTGCATATCATCCGGGTTGAATACCGCGTTGATGACGTTGCCGTTATCCGTTCTGGTGTAAGAGCCATTCGTATTGAAGCCCTGCAATGCGCCCTGCCACTGTCCTACGGGCAGGTTATCATAGATCTGCAACTCGTTACGGATCGTCGCATATTCAGCTGCGTTCGACATTTCCGGCGTACGCGTTGGCTGCGACACACCGAGGTTCATATCATAAGAAAGCTGCGGCTTGCCCGACTTACCACGCTTGGTGGTGATCAGGATAACGCCGTTACCTGCACGCGAACCGTAGATCGCCGCGGCAGCATCTTTCAATACGGAAATACTTTCGATATCGGCCGGGTTGATACGGTCCAAACCACCGGAACGGTTGGGCACACCATCCACAACGATGAGCGCATTGCTGTTACCCAGTGAGTTGGTACCGCGGATACGGATCGCCGAGCCATCGTAGCCAGGCTCACCGCTCGATTGTACCGCCGAAATACCGGGCAAGCGTCCGCCCAGCGTGTTGGATAAGTTGGCCGCAGGCGCTTTTTGCAGTTCGGCCCCTTTTACAGCGGTTACCGAGCCGGTCAGTGTTGCTTTTTTAGCAGTACCATAACCCACAACCACCACTTCTTCAAGTGCTTTGGTATCGGCGAGGAGGGTTACATCGACAATGCTTTTGCCACCTACCGAAATTTCCTGCGTGAGGTAACCGATAAATGAGTAAACAAGCGTAGCATTTTTGTCGGCATTAACTGTATAAAGCCCCTCATTGTCGGTCACTGTACCTGCTGTGGTTCCTTTCACGACAACGCTCACACCAGGCAGCGGTTGTCCCTGTTCGTCTTTGATCTTACCCTTGATGCTGTTCTGGGCGAATGCTCCCATGACGGTCACCAGCGCGAGACAAAGAGAAAAAACACTTCGTGATACAGCACGAGGCGTCCATCCAGTAGAAAATCTCATAGATTAATAGTTAAATTAAGTTGAAGTAATAAAGAATGCTTAACCGTGTAAGCACGGAACGTAGCGTCAGGCTGGGATTTCCATTCCGGAAATCTGCTGCGGCGGAGTAGTAAAGTTGTAGCTAGGAGAAATTTGGCATAGAATAATTTTAGCAGTTAGGGTGATCACTTTCATCGAGTAAGAGTTCAGGACATCCAATCAGTGTATATCGTACACAATTTCTTGCGTATTCAGATACTCCATTTCTATGTTGGGGGAGTACCATGAGACTCTATACACTCGCTTGATTGTACAAAAAGATATTAATTTTTTTACAAAAAAAAGATTTCCCGGTTAATGAATATGCATTCTTAAAAAATAACAATAAATATTGGTACCAATCGAACAATTTTTATGATTTAGTGATATATAAGTTACAAAAAATCATTCTTTTATCCATTAATGCCGGCAAACTTTCAATTCTTATTATATTCGTGAAGCAATTCAGTTACAAAATCCCCCTTTACATCGAATGAAATTTCGTTTACTCTCCATCGTGTTCGTTTTGCTCATTTTCGGGTGTAAAAAAGAATCGTCGCCGGATGAATACAACGCCAGGGCCGCTGATCCGAAACTGTTTCATGAAACGGCAACTCACCTCACCGACGTCATCATTCACGATATTTTCAAACCGCCTGTGGCGAGCCGCATTTACGGATATTCGTTCCTGGCAGCCTACGAGGCACTGGCACCCGGCTACCCTGAATACCAATCACTTGGAAACCAACTAGTTAAATTCGGAACGCCGCCGCAGCCGGATACTGCGCTCGTATATTGCTACCCGCTCGCGAGTATCCGGGCGTTTACCGTTATTGCCAGGACGCTCACTTTTTCCGGCAACATGTGGGACGATTACGAAAAGGGGCTTTTCAAAAAGTACCAGGAAATGGGCATTCCGGAGGACGTATATGAACGCTCTATCACATACGGAGATACGGTAGCCAAACACGTGCTGGCCTATTCGGCCAAAGATCATTACAAGGAAATACGCGGCTACCGCTATACGGTGACCAACAAACCGGGCACATGGGTCCCCACCCCTCCCGCCTACGCGGACGCGTGCGAGCCGAAATGGAATACCGTCAGAACTTTCACGCTCGACTCGGTGACGCAGTTCCGCTGCCCGGCGCCGGCCCAATACGACCTCGCCAAAAGCAGTAAGTTTATGCAGCTCGCCATGGAAGTGTACAACATCGGAAATGGACTGACGGATGCCCAGAAGGCTACCGCATACTTCTGGGACGACAATGCATTTGTAACCAATGTGGTGGGTCATGCCATGTTTGCCAATAAAAAAATGACCCCTGCCGGTCACTGGATGGCAATCGTCAGAACTGTCGCGACGGACAAGAAGCTGAACCTGATGCAATCGGTGGAGGCATATACGCTCGGGGCATTGTCCATTTACGACGCATTCATAGCCTGCTGGGACGAGAAGTACCGCACGGTGCGCATCCGCCCGGAAACGGTGATCAACAACAATTGGGACCCTAACTGGCGCCCCTTTCTCGAAACCCCGGCATTTCCTGAATACGTGAGCGGGCATAGCTCCATTTCAGCAGCCTGCGGCGTGGTGCTCACGCAACTGATGGGAAGCAATGTGGCTTTTACCGATACGACCGAGAAGAAATACGGCCACGGCGTCAAATCCTTCAAATCGTTTGAAGAGGCCTATTGGGATGCGTCCATCAGCCGCGTTTACGGCGGTATCCATTACCGCGACGGCGTTGAAGAAGGCACCCATCTGGGCGAAAAAATCGGTACAAACGTCTGGCAGCGCGCAGTAACACGCCGGAGCCGGAACACTCTCGCGCAAAGTCCTAAGCCCTGAGGTAAGCTTTAAGCTATAAGCCCTAAGCTCTAAGCTATAAGCCCTAAGCTCTAAGCAGGCACATGATCGGCGTTGTAGTGCAGGCCGATGTTTTCGCGGCGGGCCATGGCCATTTTGATGATCAGGTAGGAAACCGAGATCATGTTCCGCAGCTCGCAAATCGCTACCGACACTTTTGATTCGCGGTACAGTTCCTCGTGCTCCTGATGCAGAAGTTCGAGGCGGTCGTAGGCGCGTTTAAGACGGCGGTCGGTGCGCACGATGCCCACGTAATTGGACATGATGCTGTTCAGCTCGCGGGTCATTTCGGTTACCAGCACCTGCTCCTCCGGGTGTGTCGTGCCCGAATCGTCCCATTCGGGAATGTTTTGGGCGATCACCGCATTTTCGAAATGTACGATGGTACTTTCGTAGGCGCGGTGACCAAAAACGACGGCTTCGAGCAGGGAGTTGGAAGCGAGGCGGTTGGAGCCGTGCAGGCCCGTGCAGGCGCATTCGCCTACCGCGTACAGAAATTCAATATTGGTTTTACCCCATTCATTCACCCGCACGCCACCGCACATGTAATGCTGCGCGGGTACGACCGGGATCATGTCCTTCCGAACGTCGATGCCTTGTTGGAGGCAGTATTCGGTGATGTTGGGGAAGTGTTCGAGAAACTTTTCGTAATCGCAGTGCCGCACGTCGAGGTACACGTGATCCACCCCGTTCTTTTTCATTTCGGAGTCGATCGCGCGGGCCACGATGTCGCGCGGGGCGAGTGACAGGCGGGCGTCATAATTTTCCATGAATGTGCTGCCATCCGCCCGTTTCAATATTCCCCCAAAACCACGTACGGCTTCCGAAATGAGGAATGAAGGCTTCTGCCCCGGCTGGTAAAAGCTCGTGGGGTGGAATTGGATGAATTCCATATTGTCGCAAATGCCCTTAGCGCGGTAGGCCATCGCGATACCGTCGCCGGTGGCGATGGTGGGATTGGTGGTGCTTTGGTAAATGTTGCCGATCCCGCCGGTAGCGAGCAGGGTGGTTTTGGCTAAAAACTTCTCCACTTCGCCGGTTTGGCGGTTCAACACGTAGGCCCCGAAGCACTTGATATCTTCACGGTAGCGATAGACGGTTTCGCCCAGATGATGCTGGGTGATCAGTTCTACGGCATAGTAATGCGTGAAGATCTGAATGCTTTTGTGACGGTTCACCTCTTCCAGCAATGCACGCTCGATTTCCGCACCGGTAATGTCCTTGAAATGCAGAATGCGATGGTCGGAATGGCCGCCTTCTTTGGCCAGATCATATTCCCCGTCTTTTTCCTTGTCAAACCGCGTTCCGTAATCGATCAGCTCCTGAATGCGCTGCGGCGCTTCCCGTACCACGATTTCGACAATATTCCTTTTATTGACCTCATCCCCCGCGTCCATCGTGTCCTGAATGTGTTTTTCAAACGAATCGGACTCCGCCCATACCACCGCAATGCCTCCCTGGGCATATTTGGTGTTGGTTTCATCGGCCTGGACCTTGGTAATCACGGCGATGGACACTTCCTGTTTCAGGTCATCGAAATGGCGGGCTAATTTGGCTGCGTAGCTAAGTCCGGCAATTCCCGAACCGATAATCAGAAAATCAAATTGGGGCATAATTTCAGGAATAGGGTTTTATATCGGGTGTCAGATGCCTTTGCTCAGTTCCAGCATACGCGCTACCGAATCGTAGGCTTTCAGGCGGATGTCCTCGGGCACGAAGATCTCCGGTTGCTCATAAAGCAGCGCGTTGTAGACCTTTTCGAGGGTGTTCATTTTCATATACGGGCATTCGGAGCAAGCGCAGGTATTGTTGTCGGAGCCGGGAGCCGGGATCAGCTTTTTGTCTGGCACCGATTGTTTCATTTTGTGCAAAATACCCGCTTCCGTGGCCACGATGAACTTGTCGTGCGGCGAGTCTTTCACAAATTTCAAAAGACCGGTTGTGGAGCTGACAAAATCAGCCTGCTTCAAAATGTCCTCTTTGCATTCGGGATGGGCGATCAGCAATGCATCGGGGTGTTCTTCACGCAGCTGCGCGAGCTTTTCCCTTGAAATATCAATATGTACAATGCACGCTCCGTCCCAAAGCACCATTTCGCGGCCCGTCTTATGTGCCACATAGCGGCCCAGGTTGGCATCCGGTGCGAAGATGATCTTCTGGTCTTTCGGCAGGCTTTCTACAATCTGCAATGCGTTGGAGGAAGTACAAACAATGTCTGTCAAAGCTTTGATCTCCGCCGAGCAGTTGATATAGCTGATCACGATATGATCGGGATATTGCGCTTTGAATGCGGCAAACTTGTCGGCCGGCGCGGAATCCGCCAGCGAGCAGCCGGCATTCAGGTCGGGGATTACCACCTTTTTTTGCGGGCTGAGTACCTTGGCCGTTTCGCCCATGAAGTGCACGCCGCAGAAAACGATCATGTCGGCGTCGGTGGCCGCTGCCTGCTGGGACAGGCCAAGGCTGTCGCCGATGTAGTCGGCCAGGTCCTGGATATCCTCGTTCACGTAATAGTGTGCGAGGATGACCGCATTCTTCTCTTTTTTCAGGCGGTTGATCTCCGCAACCAGATCGATATCGTCCGCAACTGCCTCCGTCACATATCCGTAGCGGTTAACCTGCGCTTCAATTGTAGTCATTATGGTGAATAATTGGCTTTTATTTAACACTAAAATCCATGCCGAATTTACGATATTAAACCAATGAAAAGCAAAGAAAGTGCGGCTGCCGCATGAAAACGAAAGCCGCCGGGAACGGTCCCGGCGGCTTTTTCATATCGCTATCCTTGAATGTCCTACAACACCCAACGGAAAAATGCGTACAACGTACCCGATAGCAGCATCGTTACGGGCAATGTCAAAACCCAGGCTATCACGATGTTACGGATCGTGCCGCCTTGCAGGTTTTTCACACCCTTACTGGCCACCATCGACCCCGCAATACCGGAAGAAAGCACGTGCGTGGTACTTACCGGAAGGCCCAGGTAGGACGATACGCCAATGGTACTCGCCGCCACAAGCTCAGCCGAAGCGCCCTGTGCGTAAGTCAAATGCTGCTTTCCGATTTTCTCGCCGATCGTCACCACAATGCGTTTCCAGCCCACCATGGTACCCAGGCCAAGCGAAAGTGAGATCATGAGGATAACCCAGTCAGGCGCGTAGTCGGTGTACCTTCTGATACCGTGCTCGCTGCCCGATTGCTTTTTCAGGAATGCGAAGTCGGCCGCATTCAGGTTAGCCTGGCCGTTGTCGAGGATTGTTTTGATGTTACGGCTCACGAGCAACAACGAGCGGCGTGCTTCCATACGCTCTTCTTTGGGAAGGCGGTGCTCAGGCAGCGGATGGTTGATCTGCGCCTGCAAATGCGTGAGTTCGGTTTTAATGGTATGCAAATGCGCACGGTCGGAGATCGAAAGGCGCGTCGAGTCAATGGTATTGACAGCCCGCTCAATACCGACGAGGTCGGTTTTCATTTCGATCGGGTCTTTTGAATTATCCAATGCAAAGTGGGCAGGCACGATACCGATCAGGATGAGCATCACGAGCCCCACCCCTTTCTGGCCGTCGTTCGAACCGTGGAAGAAGCTTACAAGCGTACAGGTAAGGATCAAAATCCCGCGGATCCAGATCGGCGGCGCTTCGTTTTTCTTAGGTTCGCTGAAAACGATCTCGCGGAGCGGCTTGGACAGCGATCTTCTCAAAATAAACATAATGATGATCGCCAGCGCAAAACCGAATATCGGTGAAGTAAGGAGCGACATAAACAGTTCCTGCGCTTTCGACCAGTTCACACCGGTTCCCTGCGTGTTTTCAGGCATTAATGTAAATGCAAGGCCCACGCCGAGGATAGAGCCGATGAGCGTATGCGAGCTGGAACTCGGCAAGCCGAAGTACCACGTTCCCAGGTTCCAGATAATGGCGCTGAAAAGTAATGCAAAGACCATCGCGGCACTATGGTAGACGTTCTGATCGATCAGCAGTTCCACCGGCAGCAGGTTCACGATCCCCATTGCCACGGCAATTCCGCCGAAGAAAACCCCGCAGAAGTTCATAAAGCCGGACCATACCACCGCCACATTGGGTTTCAGCGAGTTGGTATAGATCACGGTCGCCACCGCATTGGCGGTATCGTGGAAACCGTTGACAAATTCGAATGCGCAGGCCGCTAAAATACTAAACGCGAGGAGGATGAAAATGTCGGTTTCAAGACCAAACATAGAAGCAGATGATAGGTGATTTAATTGGCACAAAACTACTTATAATCGGCCTACGCAATGTTAAGAAATTGTTAAGCCGGAGTTATCTCAGTTTGTTTCTTTGTTAGCAAGCTGCCCGCAAGCAGCGTCGATATCCTTGCCCCGGCTCCTCCTCACGTGCACCGAAACGCCCCTATCTTCCAGGAATGCGGCAAATTTATCGAGGCGGTCGGCCTCCGTATTTTTAAAATCAGCCTCGGCGATCGGGTTATATTCAATGATGTTCACCCGTGCCGGAACACGCTTGCAAAATTCCCAAAGCTCTTTGGCGTCCTGCAAACTATCGTTGAAATTGTTAAAAACAATGTACTCGAACGTAATGCGGTTACCGGTTTTCTTATAAAAATAGTTCAATGCGTCAGCCAGGTTATCAAGCGAGTTCGATTCATTGATCGGCATGATCTGGTTACGCTTTTTATCGTTCGCAGCGTGCAGCGACAATGCAAGCCGGAACCGCACTTCGTCGTCGGCCAGCTTGGTGATCATCTTCGCAATGCCCGCCGTGGAAACGGTAATCCGCTTCGGCGACATGTTCAAACCTTTCGGCGAAGTAATGTATTCGATGGATTTGAGCACATTCGCATAATTCAGCAACGGCTCGCCCATTCCCATATATACAATGTTGGTCAATGGTGCATTGAATGTCGCCTCCGCCTGCCGCGCAATGGCAACCACCTGGTCGTAAATCTCTCCGGCTTCGAGGTTGCGCTTGCGGTCCATGTAGCCTGTCGCGCAGAATTTGCACGTGAGCGAGCATCCTACCTGGCTGCTCACGCAGGCGGTCATGCGGTCGGCGGCGGGAATGAGCACGCCTTCCACGAGGTTTCCGTCAAATAGTTTGAATGCGGATTTGACCGTGCCGTCGTTGCTGTGCTGTTTTTTGGCTACGTCGAGTGAGTGAATCACGAAATGCTCGTTCATCAGCTCCCGCGTAGCGAGCGAGAGGTTGGTCATTTCGTCGAATGAATGGGCGGATTTTTTCCAGATCCATTCATATATCTGTTTTGCCCTGAAAGCCTTCTCTCCGTGTTCGGTCATCCAGGTTTTGATCTGGTCGACATTCAGTTTACGGATGTCCTGCTTTTGCTGTATCGTGGTCATTTTCTGCTATAATCTGTCAAACACACAGGGCATTCAACTGTAAATTTTCTGCAAAGGTACTGAAAGTCAATAACGAATGCTTAACCCAAGAGGAAAATCGAAAGTTCAATCTTCGAGGTAATCGCGTTTCCAGTCGCGGATAATGTCGGTGCCTTTGGGCATGAGTGACAATCCTTTGGTGATTACCGTGGGCGCAACGGGTACCACGAGCGGGTACAGATAAGTATCGTCCGTGCGGTGCGCGGGGATTTTCACGCCAATCGCATCCACGAGCCAGAAGAACACGCTGATGCCGAAAACCCAAGTAAAAACGCCCACCATCGCGCCGGCGAAACTGTCGAATGTACCGAGTATCGAGTACCGCAGCGACCGCCGGATAGTGTAACCGAATTGGTTCAACAAAAAAATGGTGGGAAAGAAAATCACCGAAAAACCCACATAAGGGAGGATTCTCCGCGCGACGCCCTCACTGAAATACGGCGTGAGAATCTCCATCCCCAGGCCCAGGAATTTGAAACCCAAAACCATGGCTACCACCATACCCAGAATCCCGATAATCTCGATCAGCAGGCCTTTGCGGTAGCCATGTAATGCGCCCCATAGCAGGGGAAGAAGGATGAGAACATCCAGTAATTTCATGCGAGCAATGCCTTCACCAAGGTTGAAACGACACGTCCCTCAGCCTGTCCGGCCAGTTCTTTCGTGGCAACGCCCATTACTTTGCCCATATCAGAAGGCCCCGACGCGCCCACGCGGGCGATGATTTCCTGCAATTTGGCTTTCACTTCGTCCTCGGTCAGCTGCTTGGGCAGGAATTGCTCGATCACGGCGAGTTCCGCTTCTTCTTTTTCCAGCAGGTCGGCACGGCCTTGTGTTTTGTAAATGTCCGCAGACTCGCGGCGTTGCTTCGCGGCTTTGGTTAAAAGTTTCAGCTCATCGTCCGCCGAAAGCTCACCGCTGGCACCGCCTTTGGTCTCTTCCAACAAAATCAACGACTTAATAGCGCGCAACGCACGCAATGTATCCTGATCCTTCGCACGCATCGCGTCTTTGATACCGGATTCTACTTGGGTTTTTAGTGACATGGGACTATAATGATTGAATGGTTGAATGATTGAATGTCAGAATTTTGACCGGGTCGCCGGTGCGATGAGCGAATGAGCGAATGAGTGAATGTGCCGCCGTGGAACGGGGAATGAGTGAATGTTGAAAGTCAGGTATTGTCATTCGGTCATTTGTTGTTTGTTTTATTGATTTAGGTTAAAAATTGGCACTAAAAGTGTTTTTCTACACTCGAATGCTAAATTTGTAACAGACCGGCAAAGTTAGTGATTCACTTGAAAACTCGGTTTTATAAACGATCTATTCGGTCATTCAATCATTCAATCATTCAATCATTCAATCATTCAATCATTCAATCATTCGCACATTCCCCGTTCTACGGTGGCACATTCACTCATTCCCCGTTCCACGGCGGCACATTCACTCATTCACACATTCACTCATTAGCAAAGTCCCATTCAATCATTCACTCATTCAATCATTCCAAATATGACCCGTCTAAGCGTCAACATCAACAAGATCGCCACCCTTCGCAATTCCCGTGGCGGTGACAATCCTAATGTATTGAAAGTAGCGCTGGACTGCGAGCGGTTCGGGGCACAGGGCATTACCGTGCATCCGCGGCCGGATGAGCGCCACATTCGGTATCAGGATGTGTACGATCTCCGCGAACTTGTCACGACGGAGTTCAATATCGAAGGCAACCCTTCCGAAAAGAAATTCGTAGAACTGGTTTTAGCCAACAAACCCGACCAGGTAACGCTCGTACCCGACGCGCTCGGCGCCATTACATCCAATGCAGGCTGGGACACGATCACCCACCGCTCCGTCCTCACCGACCTCGTAGGAACATTCAAATCCGCCGGTATCCGCGTGTCGGTGTTTGTGGACCCGGATGAAGACATGGTGGAAGGCGCGAAAATCTGCGGCGCAGACCGCGTGGAACTTTACACGGAGCCATTTGCGGCAGGTTATTTCGAAAACCGTCAGAAAGCCGTGCTGCCGTTTGTCAAAGCCGCTGAAAAAGCGCGCGAAGTAGGTTTGGGATTAAATGCAGGGCACGATTTGAGCCTGGACAACCTGCATTTTTTGAAACAAAGCATTCCCTGGATGGATGAAGTATCCATTGGCCACGCATTGATCTGCGATGCATTATATATAGGATTGGAAAATACGATCCAGATGTATTTGCGGGAGTTGGAGTTGTAAAATTCGTATTGATGTTACATCCCTACGGGATTTAAGTTTGTGGGTTAACATTACCGTTCTACCAATATTACGTGCCTAGCGGCACTTCGCTGTGAGGTGCCCAGTCGCGTTAGCGACGTAACGTTGGTAGGAAAATAAATAACCGCTGATCGCGAATGCCGTAGGCATGCAACAACAATGCAGGGTTTGTCACCACCCCGTCCGATACTCCCTTTTCACAAACCGGTTCGCCACGTCGAAATTGGTGATCTTCATATTGGTACCATCCCACATCAACCGCTGGCGACCCGGGAAATTGAAACCCTTCCCATCAGGTTTGGCCTCACGGTGCAGGTACGAACGCACCGCCAGATTACCCATGAGCACAATCTCCGTCAAAGGCCCCGACTGGTCGAATGACGAACTCGTGTACGCTCCGAAGCCTTTTTTGCAAGCCTGCACAAACTGCTGCTGATGCCCTTCCCAACCGCCCTGCACCAATGCCCTTGGCTTGGTGGCAATGCGCACGTTCTCGAATTTCTTCTCGGGCCACAGCCGCGGGTTTTCCCCGAACATTTCCGCACTGATAATGCCTTTTGTACCTATAAATAATATCCCGCCATCGACGCTTCCGAAAACGGTTTTGTAATCGCAGCCGTCGGGCAGCTGCGGGCGCATGCCGCCGTCGTACCAGTTGAGATTGATCTCCTTGCCGGCGGTTTTGGAAGGGAATTTTAAATGGATATTGGCGGAAGGCGGCGCAACGTCGTCGAAGAATGCCTGCTGAAAGAAATCGGCGTACACGGAGCCTACGCTGCATTCTACGGATGTGGGATAGCCGAGTTTCAATGCACGAAAGGGCACGTCGAGGAAGTGACAGCCCATATCGCCCAATGCGCCCGTGCCAAAATCCCAGTAACCGCGCCACCGGAACGGCATGTAGGCTTCGTGGTAGTCGCGTTTCGGGGCGGTGCCGAGCCATAGGTCCCAGTCCACGCCCGCAGGTACGGGCTGCGACTCACCTTTATCCTTCGGCGACTGCACGCCCTGCGGCCATACGGGCCGGTCGGTCCAGACTTCAATGGTATGCACATCGCCGATCGCGCCCGATTGTACGAGCGCTTCCGTGTTGCGCGTGCCGTTGCTGCTGCTCCCCTGGTTGCCCATTTGGGTTACCACCTTGTATTTTTTGGCGGCTTCGGTGAGCATGCGAGCCTCCCAGATATCTTTCGTCAAAGGTTTTTCCACATACACATGCTTCCCGAGCTCCATGGCGGCGATGGCCACCGGGTAATGCATATGGTCGGGCGTGGTGACAATGACGGCATCAAACGTCTTCGCCTCCTTTTCGAACATCCTCCGGAAATCTTTGTAGTAAGGGGCTTTGGGGAATTGTTTCCGGTATTTTTCGGATTGCCGGTCGTCAACATCGCAGAGCGCCACGATGTTTTCCGTACCATTATTATAGGCTTGTTTGATATTGAAATCCGCCTTGCCGCCGCACCCCACCGCGGCGATATTGAGCTTGTCGCTCGGAGCGGTGAAACCCCGCCCCAGCACGTGGCGCGGGACGATCATGAAGCTGCCGGCTGCCAATGCACCTGCTTTGATAAAATCCCTTCTTTTTGTAGTAATTCCGGATGCCTTTTCGTGATTATCCATGCTGGTGTGATCGTTTGTTGAAAACTGCTGGTAACGAAAAAAGGCACCCGGCGGGAAAGCCTACTATCGCCGTCCGAACGTTTCTGCGATCTTCATCGCTACGCCCATATCGCCGTCTATTTTCAACTTGCCGGTCATGAGGGCCATCATGGCATTCAGGTCGCCGTCAATGAGTTTCAATGCATTTTTTACCGATACTTCAAAGATGCAATCGGCTTCGGCATCGGTGTTGGAAACGCTGTTGGGTACCGATTTGCCGTCCACGAACAACACGCCCTCGTCGGTTACAAACTTGGCTGTGGCATCGAGTCCGCTGTCCGTTCCCAGAATATTTGCAATGCGATCAGTCAGAATTTGAAGGCTCATAAGTACCGTTTGTTAGAAAGTTTGAGTTTTATTGGATTAAAAAACGACAAATGTAGGCGCACCGGAAGAATATTCAAATGCCTTTGGTGTTTTCACCGAAAACGACAAATTTTACATTCTTCATCAGAAAACCTGCTGAGTCATATTCAACTGAATGAGTGCACCTGTGAATCGCCCCACGTTCCTTACTATTTTGTGTTTTCTTACATTTATGAGCGCCGTTTCCGGCCTTTGGACGCAATCCGAACGGCTATGGAACCCAGGCATCACCGCCGACAAAACGCGGGAGACCTTCGAAGCAGTGCGCGAAAACCTGGAAAACCAGGCCGCCGCGGCAAAGGATAACTCGATGGACAAGATGTTTGAAGCCATGATCGAGCAAACCACCGCCGAGAACATCAAAACCGGCGCCATTATCATGCTCATTTTCGAATCGCTTTCGCTGTACGCGGCCTATCTGATGTGGAACCTGCAAAAGCGGGGTTATTACCTCTACCTGGGCGGCATGGCGGTCGCATTTCTGGCACCTTTATTGATGATCGGTGGCTGGATGGGCGCTATCACCGCCATGGCCGGCATATTTTTCAGCGTATTCATGGCGATTCTCTACGCTTTCAACCTGAAACACATGTATTAAAGCCTCAAAACCATCCTCTTGATCGCTCCGGCGCGCCGCGCAACGTCCGGATGCTACCAATAATTGTAAATAGGAATGTAAGGTCTTGCATTCCACGAAGAAAACTTTTTATTTTGCGCACTAATTTGAATCGAGAAAATGGCTTTAATTAACAAAATCAGAGAAAAATCCGGGGTAGCCGTCACGGTTATCGCTATCAGTTTAATTCTTTTTATGGTTGGAGGCGATTTGCTGGGCCCTAATTCCCTTCTGGGCGGCAATGACAACCAGATTGTGGGAGAGATTGCCGGGAAAGAAATTAATATCAAAGATTTTCAAAGCCGGGTGGACGGTTTCCGTCAAAACTACGAGGCGCAGTCGGGCCGCAGCCTGAACGAAGGCGAGCTGGCTTCTTTGAGAGACCAGGCCTGGAACCAGTTCGTGGTGGACATTGCCTACAAAAAGCAATACGACAAACTGGGCCTTGAAGTAACCGACGAGGAACTGTACGACATGGTACAGGGTAACCACATCAGCCCTTCGATTCTGCAAGCATTTTCAGACCCTACCACTGGCCGCTTCGACAAGAATGCGGTGGTTAACTACCTGAAAAACCTGAAAACCCTTCCATTGGAACAGCAAAAATCCTGGGAGAACTTCGAAAAAAGCCTTCGGGAAGAGCGTACCCGTGCGAAATATGAAAACATGCTTCGCCTCTCGACCTACACGCCAAAAGCACAGGCTGAAAAAGAATACGTAGCGCAAAACACCAAAGCCAACCTGCGTTACCTCTACGTACCTTATTTCTCGGTTGTAGATACTACCATTAAAGTAACCGACGCGCAGCTCGAAGAATACCTGAGCGCGCATAAAAAAGAATACAAAGGAACCGACACCCGCTCGATCGAATACGTGACGTTCCCTGTTCAGCCTGCGAAAGACGACAGCGCGGCGCTGTATAACGAGATCAAAGAACTCGCACGCGGCCTTGCTACCGCTCAGAGCGACTCTGCATTTGCGGCCATGAACACCGACATCCCGACGCCGATCAACCAGTCGTACGCTACCATGAGCGACCAGTTGAAAGAAGCCGTGAAGACATTCGTTCCGGGCGGTGTTTACGGACCATACCGTGAAGGCAATACCTATTATATCTACAAATACGGCGGCACACGCAGCGATAGCGTTTCTTCTGCCAAAGCAAGCCACATCCTGATCCGCGCTGAAAACCAGTCGGACTCGGCGAAAACGGCGGCTCGCGTCAAAGCGGAAGGCATCCTGGCGCAAATCAAAGCAGGTGCTAACTTCGAAGCATTGGCTGCTACTTCCAGCGCGGACCCCGGTTCGGCACAGCGTGGCGGTGACCTGGGTTACTTCCAGAACAACGGCGCGATGGTGAAGCCATTCGAAGAAGCAGTTTTCTCCGCTTCTGCTCCCGGCCTGATCCCGCGTTTGGTAGAAAGCCAGTTTGGTTTCCACATTATTAAAGTAACCGCTCCGAAATCGAACACCCTGTACCGCATCGCTACCATCGGTAAAACGATCGCTCCAAGCCAGGCAACCCGTGACGAAGCTTACAGAAGAGCCGATGAATTTGCCAACACCGTGAAAAGCCGTGAGCAATTCGAAGAGGCTGTAAAGAAAAACAAAGCGCTGGTACTGGCTAATGCGAACCGCATTCCGGAATCGGCCACGAATATCAACGCCATCCAGAATGCACGTGAAATCGTGAGATGGGCCTTCAAGGAAGATACCAAGCCTTCAACCGTTTCTCCCGTGTTCGAAACCGAAGAACAATATGTAGTGGCGGTGCTGACAGGCAAATCGGACGCGAAAGATGTAAAAGTGGATGACTTCCGCGACGAGCTCACGACCAAAGTGCGCAACCAGATCAAGGCCGAGCAGATCTCTGCCAAACTCAAAGGCGCTACCGGCTCACTCGAAGACATCGCGAAAAAATACGGTGCAGGTGCATTGGTGGAATCGGCCAGCGACATTTCACTCGCAACAGGCTTCCTGACCAGCGCAGGTTTCGATCCTATCGCACTCGGAAAAGCATTCGGCTTGAAAGCAGGCCAGAAATCAGGTGTGTTCACCGGCGAAAACGGCGTGTTCATCATGGAACTGGTGAACAAGACCGACGCTCCGAAAATCGCCGACTTCACGCAGTATAAAACGCAGGTAACGCAATCGCTGGAAAGCCGCATGTCGTACCTGGTGAACGAAGCCATCCGCGAAAACGCCAAAATCGAAGACCGCCGCGCGAAATTCTTCTGATCAAATTCCTGGAATAACTTGCCAAAAGAGGAGCAGAAATTAAATCTGCTCCTCTTTTTATTTGCACTGCAAATTTTTCAGAAAAAAGTGATAGTATTGCAGTATGAAATGTCAATTTTACACTTATTAAATCAATAAGGGAGAAAGGAGGATGGAGGAACGGAGGATGTACTTCTCGTCCTACTGCACCGGACTATCTATTTAACCATTAGAAAACGATTAACTACATTAAAATGAGCATTCTACTCGGAGAACAGGAGTATTTTAAGGGTATCGGAAAGATCTCTTTCGAAGGCCCCGAAACCGACAACCCACTGGCTTACCGCTGGTACGATGAAAACCGCGTTATAGCCGGTAAAACGATGAAAGATCACCTGCGCTTCGCAGTGGCCTACTGGCATACATTCTGTGGCGCAGGTCTGGACCCATTCGGCGGACCGACGCTTTTCTACCCTTGGGACAAGAAGGCCGACGCCGTTGACCGCGCCAAAGACAAGGCCGACGCCGCATTCGAATTCATCACGAAGCTGGGCCTGCCCTACTACTGTTTCCACGATGTGGACGTAGTTGACTACGACGACGACGTACGCACCAACGAAAAACGCCTGCAAGCATTGACTGCCTATTTGGGTGAAAAACAAAAGGCATCGGGCGTGAAACTCCTTTGGGGAACTGCCAACCTGTTCGGTCACCACCGCTACATGAACGGTGCTTCCACCAACCCTGATTTCGACGTGGTAGCACATGCAGGTGCACAAATCAAAATGGCTCTGGACGCTACCATCGCGTTGGGCGGTGAAAACTATGTGTTCTGGGGTGGCCGCGAAGGTTATATGAGCCTTCTGAACACCGATATGAAGCGTGAGCAGGAGCACTTTGCCCAAATGCTGAAAATCTCCGTGGCTTATGCCCGTGCGAATGGCTTCAAAGGTAAATTCTTCATTGAACCGAAGCCTTGCGAGCCTACCAAGCACCAATACGACTACGATGCGGCAACGGTAATCGGTTTCCTTCGTCAGCACGACCTGCTGGCCGATTTCAGCCTGAACCTCGAAGTAAACCACGCCACATTGGCCGGCCACACTTTCGAGCACGAACTACAAGTTGCTGCCGACGCAGGCATCCTGGGCTCGATCGACGCCAACCGCGGTGACTACCAGAACGGCTGGGATACCGATCAGTTCCCGAACGACATCGCCGAATGGACCCGCGCATTGCTCGTGATCCTGAATGCAGGCGGATTGCAGGGAGGCGGTATCAACTTCGACGCGAAACGCCGCCGCAACTCGACCGACGTAGACGATGTATTCCATGCGCACATCGGTGGTATCGACACCGTGGCACGTGCGCTGGTAATCGCCGACAAGATCATCCAGAACGGCGCTTACGACGAAATCCGCAAAAACCGCTACGCAAGCTTCGACGGCGGCAAAGGTGCAGATTTCGAAAAAGGTGCATTGAAACTGGAAGACCTGTTTGAACTGGCTGCTACAAAAGGCGAGCCTGCAACGACTTCCGGCAAGCAGGAGTACCTCGAAAACCTGATCAACCGTTTCCTTTGAGTGTAACCCCAATATTACCTCAATATTATTTTTCAAAAGCCATTGATGTATTTCAATGGCTTTTGGCATTCATAGCGGGGGCATCGGCGTAACTTGCGTGAAATTAACCCAGCGCTACCAGCCATGCATACCGGCCGCGCCCGAAAGCGTTTTTCCCCTCCTACCCATTCCGCTGCCATCCGGATTCTGAGCGGGACGGCTATTTTCCTTCTTTTCGTTACCCAACACCTGTTTGCACAAAGCGCCCACCCATTGCCAGAGCCCGAGCACAGCATTCCCGCCAGTCCGCATAACCCGGATTCCCTGCTGATCGGCCTTAAAGCAAACTATTACGCGGCAATCGCGAAAAATAACGAGGGGGAAGCGGCGGGTTATTTGCAGCAGATCGGCAGGCTGCTGTTTATTTCGGGACATTACCCGCAGTCGCTCGACTATTTGCTGCAAGCCGAAAAAACCTACCGCCACACCGGCCGGAAAAAAATGCTCGCCGCCAACCTGGATATGCTCGGCGAGCTCTACTACCGCTCGCGCCGGCCGCAGCTTGCCCGAAAACAGTACGACGAGGCCCTGGGCATTTACCAGAGCCTTAAAATGGAATCCGGCAAGGCGGAAATTTACGGGCGCATCGGCCACCTTTACGAAAAGCGCGAGATGTACGACAGCGCATTCTATTTTCAGAGAAAAGCCCTGCAATCCTACGAGCTCGATCGCCACACCGATGGCGCCGCGAAGATTTACGAAAACATTGGCAGCATTTACGAAGACCTCGAAGAATACGACTCGGCCTATTTCTATTTCAACAAAGCCTACGTGCTGAATGCGCAAACGAACAATGCACGCGCCCAGGTGGAAGTGGTGAATAACCTCGGCGATGTATTGCGGAAAACCGGCCGCTTCCGCGAAGGGCTGGCGCATAGCATCCAAAGTCTGAACCTCGCCCGGACGCATGGCGAACGCTACCAGATTTCGAGCGCCTATTATGATATTTCCAAAGCCTACAACCTCCTGAACCGCAACGACAGCGCATTCCACTATCTGGCGCTGAGCCGCAGCCTGCTCAACGATATTTATTCCGAAGAAAGCAACAAGCAACTTGCATTGCTCCAAACGCTCTACGAAATCGAAAAAAAGGATAGTGAAATAGCCCAGCTCACCCAGGCCCGGCGCATTGACACGCTGATTTCTATTGCAACAGGTGTTGTAATCATATTGGTTATCGTAGTCGCCGCATTGATTATTAGCCGGCAGCGGCTCAAAATCCGAAATGAACAAAAGCTCCGCGCGCAGCACAAGCAGGTGTACGAAGCGCAAAACCAGTTGATGGAGGTTGAATTGAAAAACAAAAAGCTCGAAGAAGAGCACCTCAAACAGCAGCTCGAAACCAAAACCCAGGAATTGAGCAGCTACACCCTGCATGTGATCCGCAAAAATCAATTGCTCGAAGACCTCCGCACGAAGCTCGAGGAGATGATCAAAGACGATAAGCGCGACCAGCGGAAGCAAATCAGGGCGCTGTCCGAACAGATCGGCGAAGGCTTGCAGGACAACCAGCATTGGGAAGAATTCCGGGGCATATTCGAGCAGGTACACCAGTCGTTTTTCGACCGGCTGCAACAGCAAACCGGCCCGCTCACCGCGAACGACCTCCGGCTGATCGCATTGATTAAAATGAACCTGACCTCCGCCGACATTGCCACGCTACTCGGCATATCGCAGGACAGCCTGCGCGTGATCCGCCACCGCCTGCGCAAGAAACTGAACCTCACCGCCGGGGACAATCTTTCCGCCTACATCCAGTCCATCTGAGCCGTTAACGATTTCTTAACAGTGCCGTAACGCAAACATAATGCCACCAACCAGGGATTTAAATCCCTGGATATTAAACGATTAACGCTTATTTTTAACACTTGTTGCCTTGATGTAACGCCTGAAAACTGCCTGTTGCCCTTTTGTTAACGGGCCTGATTTGGATCACTCGTTGGGTTCTGCACACATTCGCATCGTCAACCGGCACGGCGGCCAGCTGACAGTATAACCGGTCGACCCGACCAGTATTTTTTGATGCGATGATCCGTACATTACTCCATATCCTGCTGCTCGTTTCGAGCACCACCATGCTCCAAGCCGGCACCCTCAAAGGCAAGCTGCTCGAAGCCGCCACCGGCGAACCCGCGCTGGGCGTGGTGATCTCGATCGAAGGTACGAGCCTCCACGATATTTCCGGCCTCGATGGCTCGTTCTCCATCCCGAACCTGCAAAAGGGCTCCTACCGGCTCACGATCCGGCATATTTCCTATGCACCCGTCCAACGGGAATTTGCGGTGAATGGCAACGAGGTAATCCAAATGGACCTTTCCCTCGAAGCTGCCGACGTGAAGCTCGCCGAAGTGGCCGTGACCGGCAAGCGCGACGGCGCGAGCGACAATACGGCGCGGCTCATGGAGCGCAATGCCAGCCAGGTCATGAATATCGTCTCCGGCAAAACTATCCAGATTTCACCCGACCTGACCGTCGCCAATGTGATCCAGCGCATTTCGGGCATTTCCATTGAACGCAACAGCAATGGCGACGGTCAGCATGCGATCCTGCGCGGGATGGACAAACGATATAACTACACGCTCGTAAACGGCGTCAAAATCCCGAGCCCCGATAACAAGTACCGCTACGTGCCGCTGGATATCTTCCCCTCCGACCTGCTCGACCGCCTCGAAGTGTACAAGGCCCTCACGCCCGCCATGGAAGGCGACGCGATCGGCGGGGCGGTGAATATGGTGATGAAAGACGCACCCGACAAATTTACGTTCTCGGCAAACGTGTCTACCGGCTACAACGAGCTGTTTGTGGACCGTAAGTTCATGGGTTATGATTTTAAAAACATTCAATCCAAATCACCCTACGAGCGGAACGGCAACCTCTACAATGCTACCGCGGCCGACTTTTCTACCGCCACCGTGGATTACAAGCTCAAAACACCGGCCCCCAACCTGCTCGGCAGCATTGCGGTAGGGAACCGTTTTCTGAACGACAAACTCGGCATTCTCCTCGCGGGAAGTTACCAAAACACCCACCGCGGCAGCAACAGCCTTTTCTTCGACTCCGAAACCGTGGACACCCTGCGCGGCGAAGCGCTCACCAAAATGAGCGAACGCCGGTATTCCGAACAGCAGATCCGCTATGGACTGCATTCCAAAATCGATTTTCGGGTGAATGACAAGCATAAAATCCAGCTTTACAATGCATTTATGAACCTGACGAATGTGCAGGTCCGGGATGTAAAATCGACCCAGCTTACCATTGGCGGCTACGATCCGGTAGCGGGCAATGCGACCCTCGGCTTCTCTACCCGCTCGCGGCTGACCAGGCAGCAGATCTTCAACAGCACATTGCAGGGCAAGCACCAGCTGCTCAACGCGCTCGCATTGCAATGGTCGGCGGTGTATTCCAAAGCCACCAACGAGGTTCCCGACAATGTAACCGTGCCGCTCATTGGCTTCCGGGAGAATTTCCGGGAAAGGAAGACAACCGTAGGCGACGCATCCAGGCGCTGGGAGCACAACTCCGACCGGGACCTTTCGGCCTATCTCAATTTGACCTACAACACCACCATCGGCTCCACGCAGCTCGAATGGACGGCCGGCGGCTTGTTCCGCGACAAGTCCCGCTCCAATTTTTACAACAACTACCAGCTCCGCCCGGCCGACCCATTTGCCGAATTCGGAAAGGATTTCACGGACTACACGCAGATCCGCTGGACAATCCAAAACCCACGCGGCTCGGTAGCGAGTGCATTGAACTACAACGCTACCGAACAGATCAAAGCGGGTTTCATTCAATTCAAAGCAGAAACGAAAAATCTCGAAATCCTCGGCGGCGTGCGTGCCGAGGCGACCCACCAGGGCTATTCAATGCTTTTCCCGATCGGTGAAGACCGGCCGAATGGTAACCAGCAATACACGGACATCCTGCCGAGCCTGCATTTCAAATACAAGCCGGAAGGCAATGTAAACCTCCGCGCCTCCTACTTCCGGTCGATCAACCGCCCCGGCTTCTTCGAAATCGTACCCTATCGCATTGTGCTGGAAGAATACCAGGAACGCGGAAACCCGGATCTGAAACGCGCCGTTGCCGACAATATCGACCTGCGTTACGAGCTGTTCCCGCGCGCTTCGGAGCAATTTATGGTGGGTGTTTTTTACAAAATGATTAAAGACCCGATCGAATACACCCTCCGGCGCGACGCCGTTCGCGGGCAGGACATTTACTACTCGCCGGGCAATTTCGGGAATGCGAAAAACTATGGTCTGGAAATCGATTACATCAAATACGTGAAGCAATTCGGGATCAAGGCCAACTACACTTACACGCATTCGCGCATTGCCACCACGAAATCCAGGCGCATCCGCAACGAAAGCGGCGACCTCGAAACGATTAATGTCGAGCAAACGCGGCCGCTTTACGGACAATCGGCGCATGTAGCCAACCTCTCGGTACTATATAAAAACCAGCAGAATGGCATCGATGCCCAGCTGGCCGGTGGATACACGGGCGACCGTATCAACACGGTTTCGCAGTTTATCGACAACGACCTCTGTCAAAAACGATTTATCCAAATGGATGCCTCCCTCGAAAAGACATTCCGTAATGGCCTGGGCGTGTTCGTGAAAGCCAATAACCTGCTCAACACCCCGATGGAAGTGTATATCAACAATGTGAATGCCTCCAATGCCCGCATTCCGAACCAGGACCTGCCGGGCAAGACACTCATCCGCCGCGACCGCTACCAGCGCTCCTATCTGCTTGGTGTGCGATACAAATTTTAATCAGTCATCAAAATTTTTAAATCTCATGAACAATTCCAGAATGAAACAGCTATTTATGCTCTCAGCGCTTGCCGCATTCCTGATCACCGGTTGCAGCGACGACAAATCAGAACCCACGCCGGTAAACCCACAGCCCACCGAAGAATCGGTATCCGGCGAAGTGTCCGGAACCTGGACCAAAGGCAATACCTACAAAGTAACCGGCCACATCCAGATCCCCGACGGCAAATCACTCACGATCGAGGAAGGCGTGACAGTGCTTTTCAGCGACTCGATCATTAAGCCGGAAGTGGTTGTAAAAGGCAACTTGTACAGCCTTGGCACAGCCGCGGCGCCTGTGAAATTCACTGTGCCCGATGCCTGGAAAACGCCGGCCAACGAGTTTGGTAACCTCTGGGGCGGTCTGATCGCCGGTCCGAACTCGGCTGAATTCGTGTTGAGCAACACCATACTCGAATATGGCGGCGCCGTTACCACGGAAGAATCGCCGTCGGTGAAAGCGGAATTGTACAAAGCCGAAGCGGGCGAGCACGTGCCGGTTATCTACTATTCCAACATCAACGGAAAGCTGGTAGTTATAAACAGCATTATCCGCAATTTCAATGAAGACGGCTTCTACATCGAAGGCGGCAAGGTGCTCATCGCCAATAACACGTTCAACACTACGGGCGTATCGGGCGGCGATGCGATCAATATCAAATCGGGCGTGCAGGCGGATGTGGCATTCAACCTCATTTACAGCCCCAATACCAATGCATTGAAACTCTCGAACTCCGGCGAGCGCTCGCCGCAGGCATATGTGGTGGGTTATAACAACACGATCATCAACGCCGGTTGGAGAAGGCCCACTACCAAAGGCGGTTCCATCTGGCTTGAAAAAGGCGTCCGCGCGGACCTTTACAACAACCTGCTCGCCAACGACCGCTTCGGTATCAAGACGGAGAATGTGGACAAGTCTGTGGATGACCGTTCGGTAATTGCCAATACATTATACTACGGCGCTACCGAGGAAGGCGTGAAGCAGTTCCAGCCGTCGGCCGAAATCCTGAAAGGCGCAAACGACCTTATTTCCGCCAAAGTGGGCGACAACGACCCGAAATTCGTGAACTACCCATTAACGACCGACAGCAAAAACGCCACCTTCAACACCGCCTGGGATTTCCACGTGCAGGCAGGCTCGCCCGCGCTGGGCAAGGGCAAAACGGGCTTCTCACGCTTGTATGCGGACGGCCTCGTGGTAAACGGCGTCACCTACAAATCCCCAGCACCGGCCGATTACATCGGGGCGTTTGGTGCGAAGTAATCTTATCCATTCAGATTTTTAGCCACGGCACGACGGTAATGTCAGCCAGAGCGCACCGGGCCGCCGAAGACAATTGGCGTAATGCAAGCCATGTTTCGACCGCCCGGCGGCCCGGTGCGCTCAACATGACATAACGTGCATCGCTTCTAATCATACTTTTATTCTAACACCAGTGAAAGCATTCATTCTCCCGGCCATTGGCCTGGCCGCATCGCTCGTGGCCTGCCAATCCAATACCGGCACGCCGATCCAGTCCGCAAAGGCCGACACCGTTAATGCGGTCGTTCAGCCGGTGTTCATCACCGATACCGTCGCCCACGACACCGACGATCCCGCGATCTGGATCAACCCTGCCGACCCCGCCCAAAGCCTGATCATCGGCACCGATAAGGATCAGGACGGCGGCTTGTACGTGTTCGATCTGCAAGGCAAGGTGCAGCGCGACAAAACCGTAACCGGCCTGAAACGCCCCGATAATGTGGACGTAGAATATGGCCTGATGCTGGGCGGCAGACCGACCGACATTGCCGTTACCACCGAGCGGTTCACGCATAAGCTCCGCATTTACAGCCTGCCGGACATGCAGCCGGTCGACAATGGCGGTATCGAAGTTTTTGTAGGAGAAAAGGGCGAAAACATGCGCGATCTGATGGGTATAGCCCTTTACAAAAGCAAGGCCGGCAAAATATATGCCGTGGTGGGACGCAAAGCTGGCCCTACCGACGGCACCTACCTCTGGCAATACCTGCTGGAAGACGATGGCAAAGGCCGCGTGAAGGCTTCGCTGGTGCGTAAGTTCGGAAAATACAGTGGTTTGAAAGAAATAGAGGCCATAGTGGTGGACGACCAGCTAGGCTACGTTTACTATTCCGACGAAGGCCAGGGCGTCCGCAAATACTACGCCGACCCCGAAAAAGGCAACGAAGAACTCGCCCTTTTCGCCACCACCGGTTTCACGGAAGACCACGAAGGCATTTCGATTTACCAGCTTACGGATAGCACGGGGTACATTCTGGTATCGGACCAGGGAGCCAACAGTTTTCACATTTTCCCCCGCGAAGGCACCGACGGCCAACCCCACACACATCCGCTGCTGCGAAAAGTAACCGTGAGTGCCAACCATAGCGACGGCTCCGACGTCGTATCGGTTCCGCTCAATGCCCAATTCAAAAACGGATTGTTCGTGGCCATGAGCGACGATAAGACATTCCACCTCTACCGCTGGGAAGACATTATGGTTGTTAAATAACCTCCCGAAAACAGCTTACAAGCAAATAAGCCGCCGGAAAACTCCGGCGGCTTATTCATTACTATCTACTATTAAACTGACTAAGTTTAATGATTAACCTGTTCTGCTAATACCCTTTGTTCTGGTTCAGTTTGGTGTTATTACGTATTTCGGCGGTCGGGATCGGGAAGAGTAGTTCGCGCTCGGTCAGTTCCGGGCCGTATGAAAACTTGTGACCTACGTAATTTTCAAACTTTTTCGTCTTCACATTGAATGCTTTCCGCAGGCGCGCCATGTCGAACCAGGTGATGTTCTCGAAGCACAGCTCATGCCAGCGTTCTTTCCAAACTGCCTCGCGGAACGTATCCTTTGTGAGCCCGGCCAATGCAGGCAGCTGCGCGCGGGTGCGGATCGCGTTCACGGCCTCGTAGGCCTTCGCCGACGGTCCCGATACCTCATTGGATGCCTCCGCGTACATGAGCAGCACATCGGCATAGCGCAGGATCGGCCAGTTCAGGTCGCTGTTTGCGGAGCTGGTTTGTGCCACATTATCAAAGTGTTTGTAGATAAAATAGCCTCCCAGATCCACCTCCTTGTTACGATCGGACTCGTTGGTGAATTTTGTAAAGAAAAATTGCTTTTCCTTAATGCGCAGGTCGTTGGCATCGTAAGACTTCACAAAATCGCCCGTGGCGTAAATCCCGCCTGTTTCATCGGAATAGGCCGAAATATTTTTGTTGTAGGGAATAATGGAAACCTGCCAGTTCGAAGCAATCAATCCGGTTTTATACTGGATCATGAAAATGTTTTCCTCGATGTTCTTTTTCGCGGGGTTGTGAAGGTCGTCGTAGCTCGCAAACAGCTTAAACTGCTTGGAATCGATCACTTCTTCCGCTTTTTTCGCCGCCAGATCGTAGTAGGCCGCGCCTTTTTGCAATGGATAACCGGCCATGGTGAGATACACCTTCGCCAGCAGCGATTTCACCGCTCCGAGGGTTACTTTTCCACTGTTTTCGGTCATGGGCAAGCCCGATGCTTCGGCAGTTTTCAAGTCTTCGACGATCTGGTTATAAATCGCCTCCGGCGTAGCCGCATCCGGACGCAGCTGCTCCGATTGCAGGTTTACAGGCTCGGTGATCAGCGGAATGTTGCCGAACATCTGCACCAGTTGGAAGTAGTAAAATGCGCGAAGGAAATAAGCCTCGCCAAGCACCCGCTTCATTTCGGCGGCATCCATCGTAATGCCCGGAATCCTGGCTATCGACAGGTTGGCACCGGCGATTCCCTTATAGTATTGGGTCCAGTAGGTTTGTCCGTAAGTATTGTCGGAAGTGTTCCGCAGGTCCTTGATAAAATAACTGTTCACAGCCTGACCAAGGTCGGTATTGGCCAGGCCCGTTGCAAACTCGGGCATCATCCACGCCGACCCGTTGAAACTGCCCACCATCGGTTCGCGCAGGGGTGTATAAATGGCGTTCACCGAACTTCTCGCGTGCGCAGGCTGCGTAAAGTAGTTTTCTTCGGTGAAGTTACTGGGGTCGGACTCGTCCAGGAAGTCGGAGCAACTGGTTGCCCCAAATAAGCTCAATATCGCGAGCAGGCCGATTTTTTTTGATAGGATTGTCATTGTTGCCGTCGGTAAGAGTCAATATTGTTATAAACCGATATTCAAGCCGAGCATAAATACTCTTGGTTTTGGATAGTCATACAAACCCAATCCCTGGTCGAAAGGCGATGAGGAGTTGGACACTTCCGGGTCATAGCCTTTGTACTTGGTCGCCACGAAGAAGTTCTGAATGGAAGCATAAGCTCTCAGACGGTCCAGCTTCAACTTCGAAACCACATTGGTCGGGAACACGTAGGCCAACAGAAGGTTACGGCCGCGGATAAACGAAGCGTCGGTTACCTTGTGGCTGTCGTTGTTGGTCGTGTAGTAGGCGTTAATCGGGCGTACCTGTGCAATCGGCGTGTTCTGGTTGGTTTCCGTCCATGCATTCAGCACTGTTTTGTAGCTGTTAGCGATACCCTGGCGGTCCTCCGCGGAGTGGATACTTCTGTCGAGCACGTCATTGCCGTACATGTATTGCAAATCGACGGTCAGCGACCATTGCTTGTAGCTGAATGTGTTCAGGAACGTACCGAAGCCGTCGGGAATACCTTTACCGATGATCGCACGGTCGTTGTCGTTGATCGCGCCGTCCTTGTTCAGGTCTGCGTACTTCACGTCACCGGGCAGCATGTTGTATTTTTTGGCTTCCTCCGCTTCCGAAGTAGACCAGATTCCCTGGTGCACGCGTCCGAAAAACGACCCGACGGGCTCACCTACGCGTATTACCGTTGCGCCGGAGAAGATATCGCTGCCGCCCGAAAGCGCCAGCACCTTGTTTTTATTCACGGAAATATTGAATGTGGTATTCCAAGAGAAGTCCCCGGCTTTGATATTGGTCGAGTTCACCGCGAATTCGACCCCTTTGTTTTCCATGCTGCCGATATTGGTAAAAATGCTCGTGTAGCCGCTGCTCGACGGTAGTGGCGCATCCAGCAACATTTCATTCACTTTGCGGCGGTAGAGATCGAGTTCGAAGCTCACGCGGTTCTGAAACAATCCCAATTCAATCCCCAAATCCACTTGCTGTGTTTTTTCCCATTGCAGGTTCGCATTCGACATCCGGCCTACGCCGATACCGATATTACGCGTGCCGCCAAAAATGACATCCGAGCTGGCCATACCGGCAAGCGCGCGGTAGGCGGGGATTTCAGAGTTACCGGTAGCACCGTAGCTCGCGCGGATTTTCAGGTTGGAGATCGAGTTCGAGTTTTTGAGAAACTCTTCCTCATTCACACGCCAGGCCACTGCCGCCGACGGGAAGAATGCATACCGGTTGGCATCACCAAACTTGGACGAGCCATCCATACGGCCTGTAAACGTTACGAGGTATTTATTCATCAGGCTGTAATTGATCCTGGCGAAGTAAGAGTTCAAACCGTACGCTTCGGCGCGGGAAGTCGGTGCTATGGCGATGGCCCCCGCGGAGAGGTTATTGTATTGGAAATAAGTGTCCGTAAAGTTCTGGGCGCGTGCCTGGTTATCGAAACGATCGACGTGCTGCCACGACAAACCGACCATCGCATTGATCGAGTGGATCTTGCCGAAGTCTTTGTAATACGTCAGGTAGTTTTCAAATTGCCACGAATTATAGCGGTTATTGATCACCCAGGCCTCGCCATTGCTGGTAATGTACTGCAACCCGGCAGCCGCGAAATAGTCGTTACGCTGGTTGATCACGTTGGCACCCACCGTCGAACGCAGTTCCAAACCGTCGGCAAGACGGATATTGGCATACATATTCCCCAGCATGGTTTGTGTTTTGAGGTAAAAAAGGCGCTCATTCACCACGCGCAGCGGGCTGTCGCCGCCTTCCATTCCCGGGTAATCGCGGTTGCTGGCCCATCTTCCGTCGGGATATTTCACCGGGATGATCGGCAACGCTTCCAGCACCTGGCGCATGGCCGTGATACCACCGCCGCCCAGCTGGTCGATCTGCTTTTCGTTCTGATCGGTGTAGCCCAGCGTACCGCCCACTTTCAGCCAGCTTTTGATTTGGGAATCAAACACCAAACGGCCTGAGAAGCGCTTTTGCCACGATTCTTTGATGATACCATCCTCGTTGCGGTAGTTCAGGAACGCCCCGAAGCTGCCTTTTTCGTTGCCGCCGGTAAAGCCCAGCTGGTGATTTTGAGTAAATGCCTTCTGGAAAGCTTCTTTCTGCCAGTCGGTGTCGTAAAGCGGGTTGCCGTTCGAGTCGAAAAGCAGCGGATTGGTCCGTTTCAGTTTGGGATCGGTGTATTTGGTGCCGGTAGCCCAGCCCACGGGATCATATTTGGCTGCATTGGCATAAAGGGTTTCTTCTACCTGCAAAAATTCCCTCGAATTCAAAACAGGCAGCTTGCGGGGAGCCACACCAATGCTGAAATCAGTGTCGTAAGTCACCTTTCCGCCGCCCGATGTACCGCGTTTGGTTGTTACGAGGATTACCCCGTTTGCACCGCGCGCACCGTAAATGGCCGTTGACGAAGCATCTTTCAACACCTCGATGGACGCGATGTCGTTCGGGTTGAGGTAGTCGATGGGCGTACTGCCGTTTTGCAGGTCAACCGCATTCAGGATCACGCCATCGATCACGTAAAGCGGGTTGTTGGACACGCTGATGGAGCTCGCCCCGCGAATGCGGATGTTCGCGCGCCCACCCGGCCGGCCCGAGTTGGACGACACGTTCACGCCTGTAATGCGGCCCGAAAGCCCCTGGTTGAGGGACGACGCCGGGCGTTCCTGCAAAACTTCCGCTTTGAGGGTCCCTACCGCGCCCGTCAGATCGGACTTTTTAACCGTACCATAACCTACCACCACCACTTCTTCCAATGCATTCTCGTCCGGCGCCATGGTCACATTCACGGCCGACTGGTTTCCCACCGTCACCTCCTGCGATTTGTATCCCACAAAACTGAAAACCAGCACCGGCTGTCCGCCATCGGGGATTTCGAGGCTGAATTCCCCGGATGCGCCGGTGGATGTACCGCGCTGCGTGCCTTTCAACACCACGCTCACGCCGGGGAGGCCAGCGCCGCCCTCATCGGTCACATTCCCTTTGATCGTCCGGTCCACCGCCTCCTGGCCCGCCGATGCCTGGGCCGTCAGGTTCTCCTGGTTCAGCGCCTGTTCGGGAAGCGCCAGCGCCTCTTCCCGGTTATCCTTTCCCGGCAGGGCTTCCTTTCCTTTGCCCTCGGTGATCACGAATGTATTCTTTCTGGTCTTTTTATATTTCAGGCCGTTCTGCCGCAGCAGCTGGTCGAGGTTTTTCTCAATTGGCTGGTTAAAATCCAGGTTGCTCGAAGCGACATTGACGGAACCTACCAGACGGTCTTCGAAGATAATTTCCACCCCGTAATGTCTTTGCAGATCGAGGAGCACGTTTTTGAGCTTCATTTCCTGCCCGATGGACATATGCTGCCTGGAAGGCACCGACGCAAAGGCAATGACCTGTGAATGCACGACCCGCGAGGATTGCGTCATCAACACAATCCCGATCGCCACCCATTGCTTGGCTGATAGCGTTAGATTCATAATCAAATGGTTTGGAATAATTAATGGTTCGTTAAAAGAATTGAAGCGCCGTTTTGCTCGACCCTGAGATCAAGCACCTCCGAGACCGTTTTCAAAAGCTCCTCCGCGTTTCTGGTCTTGAAATTGCCGGTGATAGACCGCTGGGCGATATTCGAATCGGAAAGGCTCACTTTTTGCCCGAAATTCTCTTCGATCATCGCCAGTATCTCCTTCACCGGTGTTCCGTTGAACACATAGCGCTGCTCCGTCCACGGAGCGAATGCTTTGACATCCTGCTGTTTTTCGAGCTGCACCGCCCCTTCCTGATCCAGGATCGCGAGGTCGCCGGGCTCCATCATCACCTCCCTGCGCTGGTCGTTTTGTGAGTAATCAATGCGCACGCTGCCGGACTTCAATGCTACTTTCGTACCCCTTTGCCGGGCAAACACCGAGAATGTGGTGCCGAGCACTTCTACCTGGAATTTTTCGGACGTTCGCACCACAAACCGCTTGTTGTCAATGGTATGGCTCACCGAAAACTCGGCCTCACCCTCCAATGCGACCGTCCGCACATCGCCCCAGAAACCCAGTCGGGGCACTTGCAGCCTGGAATTCGAGTTCAATGCTACTCGGCTTCCATCTTCGAGGTACACGTCGGTAGTCTGGCCGTAGGCTGTTTGATACGTTTTGTACTGCAATGGCTCGCGAAACCACCACCCGCAGCTCACCAGCGCGGTTACAGATGCTGCTACAAGCCAGAAACGATTACTGCGGCGCGCGATCCACGAGGGTTGCCGGTCTGCCTCGTCGGCTTCGTCCTCCCCTTCTTCGGCGGTTACCTCATCCAGGGTAGAGTCGATCCGGTGGAGCAGGTTGGCCAGCGCCGCGTCCCGGTCGGGAACGAATTGCGGCGATTTCGTTTCATATTCCAGCAGCCATTGATGAAACGTGTCGGAATTCTGCTTCTGGACGATCCAATCTTCCACGAGTTGCCTTTCGAGCGGATTGGCGCGTCCGGCCAGGTACTCGAAAAGCGTATACTTCGATATAGTTCTTTCCATTTTTGTTCGGTTTACAACGTTGACGAGCCTGCGTGCAGGATTTCTAGAGGGAATTCAAAATGGTGAGGCACAGCGGGAGCATCCATTCGCCGTTCAATGCCAGGCGAAGGTGTTTCAAAGCCTTGGAAATGTGCACTTCCACGGTTTTGGGCGAAATGTGCAGCTCATCCGCGATCTCGTGGTATTTTTTGTTCTCGAAACGGCTGAGCAGGAACACCTTCTGGCATTGCATCGGGAGCCGCGCGATCACTTCGTTTACTTTCAGGAAAAGGTTGTTGTAATGGATTTCGGCATCAGGCTGCTGATGGTAGGTCGAAATCGAATGCTCCTCGTTCATTTCGAGCGAATCCGTCTTCCCGAACTCTCTGCGCATATACGTATAGCATTCGTTGCGCACGGAACGGAACAAATAGCTGGTGTACGATGTGGTGATATTCTCATAAGCCTTCGTCCGGTAAAACTGGAAGAACACCTCGCTTACCAGGTCTTCGGCAATCTGTTTGGAATACACAAATCGCACCGCATGGCTGCAAAGCGGGTTATAGTACCGCTTAAACAACAATTCCAGGCCCTTTCCCGGATTTTGTTCAAAAGCCGATTTCAGAAAGGTCGCAGAATCAATTTCGCTTACGGCGGCCTTGCCATCGTGTGCGGGTGACACAAATGGCCCTGGGCGCTTCGGTTCCGGGTTGAGCAAAGGATCGTGCATTGAGTATCCGTTCGTATGTAATAATTAAAAGACTTTCTTGCATTTAAAATCCCTTACCCTTGTTTTAAAAAAACTAAAACTTTTTTAAGTGCTAAATTGACACTTACAGCCCGAAAACTAAAAAGGCTGCCATTCCAGCGAATGACAGCCTTTTTGTTACTATATGTTATTTTTGGTTACAAATTCTTCGCTTTGCGTTGTTTTACCGCATAGTCCACGGCCCGGGCCGAGAGGGCCATATAAGTCAGTGAAGGATTTTGTGTAGCGGTGGAAGTCATGCTCGCGCCGTCGGTTACAAACACGTTTTTGCAATGATGCAGCTGGTTCCATTTGTTGAGCAACGACGTTTTGGGGTCTTTCCCCATGCGCACGCCGCCCATTTCGTGGATATCGTTGCCTGGATTACGGTGGTTGTCGTTTGTTCTCACATTGGTGAAGCCCGCTTTGGTGAACATCTCGCTCACCTGCTCCATATAATCCTTGATCATCTTCTCGTCGTTATCGTCGTAATCGACCGAGATTCTCAGTTTGGGCATTCCAAACGGATCTTTTTCATTTTGATCGAGGGCCACATAGTTGCTCTCTTTCGGGATCGTTTCGCCCATCATGTGCGAACCTACGCCCCAGTTGCCATACTTCGTTTCGTGCAAACCTGCTTTCAGCGATTCGCCGAGGCCGTCGCGGTCGTTGGACGTCATGCGGTAAGCACTGAAACCGGCCGCATATCCGCGCAAAAAGTCGGTTTCCTGCTTGTAAACATTCCTGAAACGCGGAATATAGCCTCCGTTCGGGCGCTTGCCGTCCGTCGTCGAATCGAGGAAGCCTTCGTACTGGCCCGACACCGTAGCGCGGTAGTTATGGAATGCAATGTATTTACCCAGCAGGCCACTGTCGTTGCCGAGGCCGTTCGGGAAGCGGCTCGACGTGGAGTTCAGCAGCACGAGGTTGGAGTTCAGCGCGGCGGCGTTCAGGAAAATAATGTCTGCATAAAACTCGATCATCTGCTTCGTGTTCGCATCGATCACGCGCACGCCCGAGGCTTTCTGCTTTTTGTCGTCGTAAATAATCGAATGCACCACCGAATGCGGGCGGAGCGTCATATTGCCCGTTTTGGCTGCCCAGGGGATTGTGGAGGAATTGCTGCTGAAATAGCCTCCAAACGGGCATCCGCGCTCGCAAATGGTGCGATGCTGGCATTTGGCGCGGCCCTGATCCAGGTGGATCTGCTGCGGCTCGGTGATATGTGCGGCACGCCCGATGATAATGTGGCGGTCCTTGTATTGCTTCGAAACCTGCTCTTTGAAATATTTCTCCACGCAGTTGAGCTCGTGCGGCGGGAGGAACTCGCCATCCGGCAATGCGTCGATACCGTCCTTGTTGCCGGTAATGCCCGCGAATTTCTCCACGTGGCTGTACCAGGGCGCAATGTCGTCGTACCCGATCGGCCATTCCACGGCGAATTGGTCACGCGCGGGGCCTTCGAAATCGTACTTACTCCAACGCTGCGTTTGCCGCGCCCAAAGCAGCGACTTGCCGCCTACCTGGTAACCGCGAAGCCAGTCGAAAGGCTTTTCCTGAATGTACGGATGCTCATTATCCTTCGCGAAGAAGTGCATCGACGATTCCTTGAAGTTATAGCAGCGAGCCGCAATCGGGTTCGCATCGGCGATTTCCTTGGGAAGGCGCTCGCGGTGCTCAAACTCCCACGGCATCATGTTCGTGGTAGGGTAATCCTTGATGTGCTGCACGTCCCGGCCGCGTTCGAGTACGAGGGTTTTCAGTCCTCTTTCGGTCAGCTCCTTAGCCGACCAACCGCCGCTGATCCCCGAGCCAATCACAATGGCATCGTAAGTGCGGGCTTTTTTACTATCAATATTAAAATTTGCCATAGTTTCGGTTGTAATCCTCCCTTTCATCCCTTTTTAACAGGTACACACCCATGGTAGCGGGCGGGGATCATTTCGTAGTGGGTAATGTTGGTCATCACGTATTCGGAAGTCATGTAGCCCTGGATCGTCAGGTTTTTGACCATGCTGAAAAAGCCCTTCTGGGCGGTATCGCTGCCCTTTTCAATGTCGGAGAGGATTTGCAGGCGCTGCTCCTTGCTGGCGTCGGTAAACGACTTCCCGAACCGCTGAACGCTTTGTTCGTCGATGTTCGAAATGCCGCTGGCGAGGCTGGCCTGCGCTTTGGCGTCGTAGCAGTCCTTCACCATTTTTTGTACAAAATCACCCACGCCCAGCTCACCCGCTCCCGGCGTGTCAGTCTTGGGAATAATGGTTTCGACGATCATTGCAAGATTTTTGGATTGATCTGCCGCCAGCAACCCGCTTTTCGCCACCGCACTTTTGTTCCAACCGGATGCCCACGCAGGCAAACCCGCCATGGCGCCCATGGCCACTGCCATACTTTTAAGCGCTCCCCGTCTTTCCATTTTCTTATCTATTTTGTTTAAACGTCTTAATTATTGTTTTGTGTCATTTATTGTCAGGAGGTTGTCATTGTAAAATTTCCTCTCTCTGACTATTCTCGACCATACCTGACCACCCGTCACTCTTCCAGAAAGTCCAGATCACGACCGTGGGTTTCGGGAATGGTGAGAATGCAGAAAATGCCTATCGCAAAGCAAATCACACCTACCAGCGCTCCTGCCTGAATGACTGAGAACGAGTCTTTAAAAGTAGCAAATAATGTAGTCATTCCGACAACCGTTCCACGGACCATATTGGGCACGGTGGTAGCGGCCGTAGCACGCAGGTTGGTACCGAACTGCTCCGCCCCGATGGTCACGAACATGGCCCAGTAACCAATGCCGAAGCCCAGCAATGCGGCTACGGTATAAAATAACGAGGCCGATTGAATGCCGGCGAACAGGTAAACGACACTGAAAACAAAGGTGAAGATCATGAGGTAAAAAACCGCCTTCTTGCGCGATTCGAGCCAATGGCTGATGAACCCGCTGCAAAGGTCGCCTATCGAAAGGCCCACATAGCACCACATGATGGACAGTCCCGGCTTGATCGGCTCCTCAATGCCCAACGCTTTTCCAAACTCGTTACTGAATGTGGCCAGAATACCGATCACAAACCAGGTAGGCAGGCCGATGCCAATGCATTTCAGGTATCTTTGGAGGCGGTCTTTGTTGGTAAACAATGCAAAAAAGTTGCCTTTTTCGACGTGTTTCTGATCTTTAATATCCTTAAAAATCCCCGATTCGAAAACACCGATCCGCAGCAAAAGCAGTGAAATACCCAGGCCGCCGCCGATGAAATAGGCATAGCGCCAATCGAAATACTCGACCGTAAAATAGGCCACTACCGCCCCTAGCAAACCAATGCCGGCCACCAGCGAAGTACCGATGGCACGCAGGTGCTTGGGAAGGATTTCGGAAACCAGCGTGATCCCCGCCCCCAGCTCTCCCGCCAGACCAATGCCCGCGATGAAACGGAGCAGTTTGTAAACCGTCACATCCTGCACAAAGCCGCAGGCGATATTGGCCAGCGAGTAAGTGATAATGGAGCCGAAAAGCACCGAAAGACGGCCTTTTTTATCCCCCAGAACACCCCAGAGAATACCGCCTAGCAAAAGCCCGGTCATTTGCCAGTTGAGGATGCTGGCGCCCGTGACCGAAATATCCGCCTCGGAAAGCCCGAGCGCAGCCAGGCTAGGCAGCCGGACGATCCCGAAAAGGAGCAAATCATAAATATCTACGAAATAACCAAGGGCAGCGACTATAACGGGAGCACTGAAAAGGTAAGAGGCGTCTGAGCGCGTTGCTGTGACGGATGACATTTGAGTTTCTATGGGTTTCATCGGAATAACTTGCAATATTATGCAAATAGCCGGACATAAGCCCGGCTATTCGTTGGCAAATTTATAAAAATTAGAAAGAAAGTTTTGTTTTCAGCAAACAGGCCGGGCATCACTTTCATGGTCGGTACCTGGTTATAGTTCCAGTTTTTGCTTGTCTTTAAGCAACTGTTCTTTCAATTTGCCATAATCCACATCCTGCACGGCCACCTTGCCGTCGATCGCCTGCACGGCGGCCGTAGCGGCACTTTGGCCGAGGATCATGAACACGGGCTCCATGCGGATCGAGCCGTAGGCAATGTGCGACGCCGACACGCACACGGGCACAAGCAGGTTTTCACATTCTGCCTTTTTGGGGACGATAGCGCCATAGGAAATGCCGTAAGGGGTTTTGGGATGCACGCCGATGTCGCCCTCGTTCTGCACAAAACCGTCTTCTTTCACGTAACGCTGCGCATTGTGCGCGTCGAGCGAGTAGGAACCCATCCCAACCGATTCCTGCACGGCTTTTTTGCCCAATGTCTCGTTCTCGGTCATTACGCTTTTGCCCAGCATTCTCCTCGCCTCGCGCACGTAAATCTGGTGCGGCCAGCCGCCATTGTCTTTGAATTCATCTTTGGGCAAGCCCCATTCATTTACCTTGGCGCGCACGTCGGCAGGAACGGCCGGGTCGTTGGCGAGGAAGTACATCAGGCCTTTTTGATATACCTCGTGCTCCTTAATGATCTCCTTGCGGCGTTCGTACGTAGCGTCGGGGTAGTCGTAGTTCTGGCCGATGAAGTCGGTGCTGAACGGGCCGTGGTTGTTGGTATCCGTTTTACGGTTGGGAATGGGGTCGTATTTGTCGAAAGTTTCTGTCCAGCCGGCTTTGTACACACGGGCGAGCAGCTCGTATTTACCCGGGTCGTAACCCGCGGGTTTGGCGAACGGAATGCGGTTGTCGGGATGCGACGAGAGGCACATCCGGAAGCAGTAAGCCTGGATTTTGTTATCCCCTGAACCGTTTTTAGCGATTTTCTCCGACGTTACGTAGGGCAGCAAACCGCTCTTTGGGTCGCCTTCCACTTTATAGGGACTGATGTTTTTGGCAAAATAATGGCGGTGCTGGAACACGCCCGCCTGAACCCCATTCCATTCTTCATTATAAACGCTGTTGGCTTCGCGGCCCACGTGGTATTTTACACCCGCAGCGGCCATGAGGTCGCCCTCATAAGTGGCGTCGATGAACATTTTTCCCTTGAACGTCTTGCCGCTCAATGTTTTGAAAGAAGCAATGCGGCCATTGCTTTTCTGAACGCCGCTCTTGCTGCGGTCGAGCCATTCGTCGCGGTAGATTTTGATGTTGTTTTCTTTCACAAAATCTTCAAACACCTGCTCGGCGACGTGCGGCTCGAAGATCCACATCGTGCGCTCGGCGCCGTCCATCGCCACGGTTCCCTGGCCTTTGTTGCCGTACTCTTCTTTTTTCTGCCATT
Source organism: Dyadobacter fermentans DSM 18053 (assembly GCF_000023125.1). Taxonomy (NCBI): domain Bacteria; kingdom Pseudomonadati; phylum Bacteroidota; class Cytophagia; order Cytophagales; family Spirosomataceae; genus Dyadobacter; species Dyadobacter fermentans. Next base: position 5,688,876 of record NC_013037.1, on the reverse strand, counting down.
GCCAGCCTTCGGGCTTGTCGTAATGCAGGAAAACGCGGTGGTAAAATTCACGAGCGAGCCCGCCGATCACCGATTTGTTGCCGGTATCGGTGAAGCCGAGCCCGCCAGACGAAAGCCCGCCCAAATGCTTGTCGGGCGACACCACGAGCACCGTTTTACCTGACTTAACCACCTGGACCGCCGCCGTAACCGCCGCACAGGTGCCTCCGTATACGATCACATCCGCCTCGAACGACTGTGCGGAAACAGCCCGCGGTGTGAGATGAGAAATAACGATTGCAACCAGTAAGAGTATTTTTTTCATGAATGTCTGATTTAGGATTAATAGCTATTTTGACTCGGGCACGAACAGCACCGCATCCGCTGCCACAGCGCCCGAGGCGCCTTCGGACGAGATATTCACCGAGCTGGCATTGCCTTTGGGCAGATTGAATTTGCCTACGTGGTACCATTCGCCCGAGGTCTGGCCTTCCACAACAATGTCTTTTTCAAGTACAGAAATGGCCTTGACCTCGTTACCCGCTTTCACGGAAAGCTTGATTTCCGACGCCGGCTTGGCCACTTTGGGAAAATACGCGTAAATCTGATAGTTACCCGCCGCGGCGATTTGAGGCGTGAATGTGACCGAGCCGCCCGCTTTGTCCGTTTCGGATGTCGTCAGGAACGACGGGCCGTAACCGCCTTTTTTGACCGGTTGCCAGTTTCCTTTCACAGAAACATTTTGCGTATCCTCATTATCCACGAGGATTTCAGGCGTTTTGCCGTTCACAAGCGGGTCGGATTTGAGTTTGGCCTGCAACTTAGGAACGTCGATCTGCTGTACGCTTTTTTTCGAATCGATCGCCATGGCCGCCGCCACTGCGGATGACTGCGCGAGCACCATAAACACCGGCTCCATACGGATAGAACCATAGGCAATGTGCGTAGCCGACAAGCATACCGGCACCAGCAGGTTGGTACACTCCTGCTCCTTCGGAACCAGCGAGCGGTAGGCAATGGGGTATGGTCCCGAGGCGCTTACCTCCACATTCCCCTCGTTTTTGGCCATGCCATTCACGACAATGCGCTGGATGTTGTGCGAATCCATCTGGTAAGCCGCCATGCCTACGCCATCCTTCACGACTTCTTTCAGCTCGCAATGCGCCTGGGTCATCACGTAGCTGCCTACCATTCTCCGCGCCTCGCGGATGTACAGCTGCGGCGACCAGTTGCCGGTTTCTACATACTCGTCTTTGGGATACCCCCATTTCTGCATCGACTCGCGCAGCTCTTGCGGTACGCGCGGATCGTGGCCGATGAAATAGAGCAGCCCTTTGGTGTAGGCTTCGTGCGCTTTGATTATCTCCGCGCGCTTGTTGTAATCTGCGTCAGGATAGTCATGGTTCATGCCGATCATGTCCGTCGAAAAGCCATTACGGTTGTTAATGTCCGTTTTGTTATTCGGCATTTTACTCCAAATGAAATAGTCGTTCAGCGTTTTGCGCTGGGGCTGCTTGGCAATGAGCCGTGCGAGCAGCTCGTAGCGGGAGGCATCGTAGTCTGCCGGCTGGGTAATGGGCACCATATTGGCCGGGTCGGACGTGAGGCAAATGCGGTAGTTGTAAGCCTGCACTTTTTTGTCGCCGGTCCCATTCGGTTCCAATTTGGCGGGAGAAACGCCCCAGAGTAGCCCGCTTTCGGGTTTACCCGCTGTTTTGTAAGGATCAATGCCGTCGGGGAGCTGGTGACCGTGCATGAGCTGCACGCCGTCGATGGTTTCATTGTACTCGCTGTTGGCCTCCCGTCCTACGGTGTAGGAAACGCCCGCTTTCGCCATCAGGTCGCCCTCGTAGGAACAATCGATGTACATTTTCGCGGCAATAGTCTGGTTGGATTTGGCGTCTGGTTTCAGGCTGTTTTCCAAAACAATGGACTGAATGGCCGCCCCGGACTTCCGGGTGCTGACGATCCGACTCTGGTACATAACCTTGATTCCCGCCTCATCCAGGTACTGCTGCAAGGTGCTTTTCGCCACTTTCGGCTCGAAGGTCCATTGCTCGAACTTGCCGTAATGCAACCCAATGCGGCGGTAGAAGTCGCGGGAGAGGCCGGTAATGGCGTATTTGTTACCGATATCCGTGTAGCCGAGGCCGCCGGACGTCATACCGCCCAAATGCCCGCCCGGCTCGATGAGTACGACGGACTTGCCCATTTTCTTCGCCGTGTAGGCCGCTATCACGCCTGCGGCGGTGCCTCCGTACACGCATACATCCGCCTGCACGCTGGCAGTTACATCGGCCGCAGGCCTCGGTTCCCGCGGTCGGAAACCGGCTAATACGAATGCCATCATACAGGCGATCTGCGCCAATGCAATCTTTTTACGTATCATCATAAATGTACTTTGTTAAATGCTCAGTAACCCGGGTTCTGGTCTTTGGCAGTGATGGCTTTGTTATACAAAATTTCAGAATTCGGGATCGGCCACAGCATGTGCTTTTCGGCGATGACGATGTTCTTTACTTCCAAAATGCGTTGCTTGGCAATTCCTAATCGTTTCAGGTCATTCCATCGCTTGCCTTCATACATGGTTTCATAGCCGCGCTCCTGCACCACCTTGTCGATGAAGGTCGGTAAAGAGGCAAAATCGGCGAGTTTGAAATCGACCGTCGAAGCAGCTTCGGCCGGCTTGCCGTATGCGCGGCGGTGTACTTTGTTCAGGCTTTCGAGACCGTCGGCGGTCGGTTTCCCATTGGCACGGGCATCGGCTTCGGCGTGGAAAAGGAGCAGATCGGCGTAGCGGTACCAGGGGTAGTCGTTGCCAGCACCGCCGGTGGCCAGCGGATCGCGGTATTTGCGGAACAGCATGGAAGTAGTGCCCAGGCCGATGTCCACATTGTACAGAATATGGTTTTTACGCAAATCCTTGAAATCCCAGTTTTTGATCACGGGGTTGGAAACTGAATCGGTGTACTGAGCATACACACCGCCCGGACCGTAATAGTTATAAGGCCCGATTTTGCGGTGCGCATAGCTCACCAGGCCAAAGCCTTGCTGGCGCGAGTATTTGAAATAGAAAATCTCCTCGCTCGTATTCACGACCTCCGGACCGTAAATCTTCTGAAAATCCTCCGAAACGGTCACCGGCACCAGCGAGTACTTATTGGCATCGATCACTTCCTTCGCTTTCGCGCGCGAATCCTCCCATTTTTCGAGGTACAGGTATATTTCCGACAAAAGCGTTTTCGCGGCCCATTTGGTCGGGCGGCCAATCTCCGAGGGGTTATCCGCCAGCCCGGCCTCCGCCACCAATGCGTCGGCGACAATCAGCTTATACACATCGTCGACGCTCGATCTGGGGATGTCGGCCACCGTCATATTCTCCTCCGTGCGCAGGGGCACGCCGGCCCAGTTCCGCACGAGCGCAAAATAGATGAGCGCACGCATGTACTTGGCCTCGGCCACGAATGACGCCTTTTCGGCGTCGGTCATGCTGGTCCCTTTCGGCACATTGGCGATCACCAGGTTAGCATTCCGGATGGATTGGTAAAAGTTGTCCCAGATCGTTGCGACGCGGTTGATGTTCGTGTTATCGAGGCCCTGGTACAAGCTCACGGGCGTTTGCGTACCGCGTGAATTGCCGTAATCGGCCAGGCCTTCGAGCTGGGCGGGATAGTTGGTAGACAATGCGGCGTCGGTGCGCATCGGGCCGTAAATCGCGTTCACTGCGGCCTTGGCCTCCGCGGCGGTATTGTAAAAATTCTCAGAGGCAAGTGATTTGGGTTTTTCTTCAAGAATGTCGGAACAAGCCATGCAAACCGCCGCCAAAAACAAACTGGTGAATATCTTTTTCATAATGGTGATTTCTTAAACCGGTGATTAAACTGACCTTAAAACCCAATTCTGAGGCCCACGGTGGTGGTTTTGGCAACCGGGTAAACGTAATGGTCTACGCCCTGCACAAATGAATTCCCCGATCCGTAAGAGTTCACTTCGGGATCGTACCACGAGTATTTGGTCAATGTGATCAGGTTCTGGCCGCTCACATACAGTTGTCCGTATTTCATCCATTTGATATGCAGCTTAGCCACCGGCAGGTTGTAACTCAGCTGGATGTTCTTTAACCGGAGGTAAGAGCCATCTTCCACGAAGCGGTCCGACATCTGCGCCTGTGAGGAGGTTTTGATGACCGGGTATTTGGCATCGGTGTTCTCGGGCGTCCAGTGGTCGAGGTACACCTCGCGCGGCATGTTGAGCGCCTGGCCGTAGTCGTAGCCCTGGCCCTGCGCGCTGAGGTTGAAAATGTCATTACCCTGCGAGCCCTGGATGAAGACCGTCAGCTCGAAGTTTTTGAACGACATCGTGGAGTTAAAGCCGTAGGTGAACTTAGGATTCGGGTTACCGATAATGCGCTTGTCACCTGCGTCGCGGCTCCCGCTGTTATTGTAATCTTCATAGGCGATAAAACCCTTTTCGTCGTATCCTTTTTCCACATAGCCATAGAAAGATCCGAGCGGGTAACCTTCGCGAAGGATATTCACATTATCGTTCACCGCCGCACCGATTGTCTGCCCCAGGATGTCGTTTCCGCCATACAGCTTCATCACTTTGTTCCGGTTAATGGACAAATTGGTCGACACATTCCATTTAAACGCCCCTTCCAGCACGGCCGCATTCACCCCGAGCTCAAAACCTTTGTTTTGGATTTTCCCGATATTCTGGATCGTATGGGTGAAGCCCAGCGAGGAAGGCAATGCGACGCTGTTCAGCAGATCGCGGGTGTTTTTGATGTAATAGTCGGCCGTCACATTTACGCGGTTGTTCCAAAGGCCGAGGTCGATACCGAAGTCGGTTTGGGCCGTGGTTTCCCACCGCAGCGAGCCGGCGAGCCGGGTACCCGGCGCATAGGAGGTCATAAATGCGTCACCGAACACCACCGGGGCCGAATTAAGCTGATTGAGTGTAAAATAAGGGTTAATGGACGTGTTCCCCGTTTCTCCATAGCCTACCCGTAATTTCAGGTCCGAAACGAATGGAATGTTTTTGATAAATTCTTCTTCGGACATGCGCCATGCCAATGCACCGGACGGGAAAAAGCCCCATTTCTGTCCCGCGCTATAACGGGACGAGCCATCCGCACGGAAGCTGGCGGTAGCGAGGATTTTGCTGTTGAATGTGTAATTCACCCGCGCCAGGTAGGACAGCAACGCCCATTTTGAATAGGATGTGCTAGGAACGCCCTGTGTAGCGGCAGCGCCGATGTCGTACGTTTCCTGATTGTCACTGATAAAACCGCTTCCACTAGCAGTAAGCGAAGTTTGTGTATAATCCTGGTAGGTAAAACCCGCCACGGCCGACACGCTGTGTTTACCGAAGTCTTTGAGATAACTGATCGTATTTTCGCTCAAAAGGCTGGTCACGCGCTGTGTTCCTACATTTGCACTGCCTTTCGAATTTACAAATCTGGTAGTGGTGTAGGTATCGGTGCGGTCATCCGTGCTTTCAACACCAGCCAATGTCTTGATCATCAATCCCTTGACCGGCTCAAATGTAATGGCGCCGTTGGTAAGGATTTTGTTCGAGCGGATCATATCCGAATACTGATACATGTAGTTCAGCGGGTTGGTAATCACATTGGAACCCCACGCGTAAGCCTCCGCCAGTCGCGAATAGCTGCCGTCGGGCAACGTGGCCGGGATGGTCGGATAGCCGGATAGCATGGCCGACATGAGCGTTCCGCCCCGGTTGCCTTTCTCCGAGTTCTTACGGTCGGAATTGATGCGGCTGAGGAGGGTGCTGAGGTCGAATTTGAATTTTTTACCGATGTCGGAGCTGAGGTTCATGCGCAATGCATTCCGGACGTAGTCACTGCCGATCACGATGCCGTCCTGGCTGAAATTGCTGGCAGCGACCGAAAACCGCGTTTTTTCGTTACCGCCGCTTACCGTCAATGCGTGGTTCTGCACCGGTGCCGACCGGAAAACGATGTCCTGCCAATCAGTACCTTCACCGAAGCCGGCGATCTGGTCGGGCGTAAACCGCGGGGCGAGGCCGTCGTTGGCCGCATGCTCGTTGTAGAAATTGGCATATTCGGTGGCATTCATCAAATCCAGCTTTTTGCGGATCGTCTGCACGCCGTAGTAGCCGTCGTAATCGACGCTCACACGGCCGGCCTTGCCTTTTTTAGTGGTGATTAAAACCACTCCATTTGCGCCGCGCGAGCCGTAAATGGCCGTTGCCGAAGCATCTTTCAGCACTTCAATGGATTCGATATCGGCGTTGTTGAGCAAAGTAGGGCTGCCGGAATAGGGAAAACCGTCCACCACGTAAAGCGGCTCGTTACTTCCCTGAATGGAGTTGGTACCGCGCACCCGCACACTGATCGGGCTGCCGGGCGCGCCGGTGTTTTGCGATACATACACGCCCGCCGCACGTCCTGCGAGCGATTGCACGAGGTTGGTAGCCGGGTATGCGTTCAGTTCCGACGATTTAATGGACGAAACCGAGCCGGTAAGGTCGCTTTTCTTGATCTGGCCGTAACCGATCACGACGATTTCCTGCAACGACTTGTCTTCCAGCACCATATTGATGGTCAGCTCGTTCTGGCTGCCCAGCACGATTTCCTGCGATTTGTAACCCACAAAACTGAAAACGAGTACGGAATTGGCTGCCGCCGATTCAGGGATTTCGAGCTGGAAATTACCCTCGGAGTTGCTGGTGGTGCCGGTTTGTGTTCCTTTCAGCACAATGCTGACGCCAGGCAGGCCGGTGTTCGTTTCTCCGTCCAGTACCCTGCCGGCTACCTTTCGCTTCGGCGCATTGGCCGGTGATTCCGGTGCCGGAGGCGCGTCGGGCGATGCGGCTTCTATTCTTCGCAGGATGATGATCTTGCCGGAAACTTCATAATCGAGCCCCAGCGGCGTGAGAATATGGTCGAGGGCTTCGTACAAAGGCTTGTCTTTGAGGGAAACTGTCACCTTCCGCGCTGATTTGATCAGCTTGGAACTGAATACAAACCGTACATCGGCTTGCTTTTCGACCTGGCTCAGGACTTTTTTGACTTCGCTGCCGTTTGCCATCACCGTTACTTTCTGGCTGAGCAGGGATTGTGCGCTTCCCTCACGTGCGTAACCTGTCGCTATGAACACAAGGGCAAGCATGAGTTGAGTAGCTGTCATTTGCATGGTCCACAGTAATACCCTACGGTATTTTAAAGGTTTTTTCATAGATTTGATTGTTTTGTAGAATGGAAAATTTGGCAAAACAATCCCTGCCTCCCCTCCCGGGAGGATGATGGCGACCAACCAATTCAGGGATATCGGAGCCGGTGATGCGGGAACATTGCCGGCTCTTCTTGCAGGTAAGCTTTCTGTTTCTTGTATCTGGGGGGTTTAAAGAGTTGGGTGAATGATTAATTCCTGCATCCTTTGCTGTGAATGACCACCTGGCCATCGACGATCTGATAGCTGGATTCTACTGCTTTGCAAATGATATCGAGCTTATCGTGGAGCGTCTGATTATCGAGCATCGCGGTGAGCGGGCAATCTTTGAGCAATGCTTCGTCGTAAAGGATATCGATCCCGTAGGCTTTCGCGATGGTGTTAAAAACCTCGCTCGCCGGGGTGTCTTCAAATGAAAATTGCGGGACATCCGCTTTCGGCACGACCATCTCCGGCTTTTCGACCAATGTTTTCAGCATCTTAACCTCGTTTCGGGCGTACACGATTTTCTGATTGGGCGTGAGTACGACGCCCTGCAATTGCGTGTCGTCGAGCTTTTCCTTCAAATCCGGGTCCGACTGCGCGAATACCGACACTTTGCCCGTCTTCACTTCAACGGTCACTTCCCGTGCACCGTCGTAGGCTTTAATGCGAAAGCTCGTGCCCAGCACTTTGGTTACCAACCCATTGGCATACACCAAAAACGGATGCGCGGGATCTTTGGCAATGTCAAAAAACGCTTCGCCTTCCAGGAAAACCTCCCGGCGCGGGCCGTCGAACTTTTCAGGATAGCGAATGCGGCCCCGGGGTTCGAGGCTGATGCGGCTGCCGTCGTTGAGCGCGATGTCGATGGTTTGGGTAGTCGTATTGTGTTTTTCGGTCCACTGTGCGGTTTGTTCAATCACATTGCCCTGCTGCACGAGCTGCGGCCTGTCGTTCCTTTTGATCATTACCGAATACACGGCCCAGCCCAGCAGCATGATGAACGCCACGGATGCGGCAAACTGCATCCAGTTAATTGAAAAAGCAGGCACCAACCTTCCCGACGGCCGCAAAGTTTCCTCCTCAGCACCGGTGACGCGCCCCACGGTTTGCTTCACCACCTGGCTGATCTCCGCATCGCCGATTTCCGGCTCGTGCAGGCGCAGCGAGAGTACAATGGCTTTGGCCTGCTCCACTTTTTCGAACATCTCCGGATTGGCGTCGATCCAGTCGTCCCAGAGCGCGTCGGTTTCGGAAGTGGGCGACAGTGTCCATTGACGAAAGAAATCGTCCCAAACAAAGTCTTCGACGGAAAAATCGTTGTAGCGGTCCATACCAGTTCATTGTGTCTATATGAGGATAGACACGATGCGGCGCGGGATACCAATAATTTTTAAATTATTTCTTCAAAAAAGTACAAAAATCACTGCTGGCGAAAGCATCCAAGGCCTTACCGCACTGATAATAAGATCCTAAAAGAGAAAATGCAGAAGAAAAAAAACCACGAATTCAGCTTTCCAATGTGCTTTTAAATGCCGGATCGCGATTTGCAGCATGTTCGAGACGGTCTGCGGCGACACGGCCATTACCTCGGCGATCTGCTCGCGGCTCAGCTCCTGGAAAAATTTGAGATACACGACTTCCTTCTGCCGCCTGGGCAATGCATTGAGCATTTGCTGCAACTGCCGCGTGCGAACGGCGGTGGCCTCATTGGCAATGTAGGTTTCCTCCACCGAGAATTCAATTTCAAAAAAGTCGTCCTCGTCCTGCAAAACCTCGCCGCCCACCCACGTGCGCGACGCTACCTGCCGGTGCATAAGCCTCCGCAGCGACGCCATCAGGTAGGGCTTCACGGCCGCGTCGGGATTGAGATTGGCCCGTTTTTCCCACAGGATCAGAAACAGGTCCTGGATACTGTCCTTCACCAATTCACGGTCTTTGGAGAACTTGCTGCCGTACCGGAAAAGAAGCCGGAAATTGTCGGACATCAGCCTTTCAAACGCCCGCACTTCACCTGCCAGGAAATCCTGCCAGAGCACACGATCTTCCGGAAAAGAGGACGCTGATTTCATAACTTGTTGAAAGGGACGGCTAAATAAATCAAACTTAACCGCAAACTCAATTTATTTTACAAGATTAGTTTAATCGAATCAGGTAATCGTCCTATCCAAACATTACTCGATCATGACTTTGGATGAATGCTTTCGCCCATCCTGCCCTTCCCATTGCAGGATATGCATTCCGCCAGCCGGCGGGCTCAGGGGCATTACGCTCAGCAGTCCGTGCTTTTCGGCCACCGTTTTCACGGGCAATATGGCCCCATTACTACCAATCAGACGAACGGATGCCGCTTTTACCCCCGTACCGGCCATCACAATGCGCTCGCGCCCTGCGGGATTGGGTGCTACAATCGCCTCATTCAGAACAGATCCCGGCTGCCCGTCGTCGATCCGGATGTCGTCGATCCGGATTTCCCCGACGCCATTCCGGAAGCGCATCTCGAAGTTCGAAAGCTTAGCCGGCGAGTAGCCCGACGTGCCCGGATATGCTTTACTCCCTTTGCAAACGGCCCGATCGTCCACCCAAAGGTCATAAGAGCCCGGCAGCGCAGCCTCCTCCTGCCCTTTGGCGCCGATGCGGTAAGGCAACAACTTATCCGAGTTGTTTAAAACCCAGGTAAGCACGACTTTCGTTTTAGCGGCGTAGTCGCTGCTTATCTGCTGTGTTTCAAGATCTTTGACATTAAATCCATCTTCCAAAAAGTTGAGGGAGCATTTGGCGAACATCAGCCCGTTGCCGGGAAACGAGTTATTGACCGGGTTAAAATCCTCGCCCACATAAAAGTACATGGCATTCGAAGCAGGCGACCGGACGTTCTGCACCGTGAAAGTAATGCGGATCACAAGCGTTTCCGGAACCGGTTCAAAAGGAGCGGCCCGCATAGCACGTATAATACCCCCCGTTGCCGAATCCTGCCGGCTGCGGGTAAGCTCCATATAACCTTTGTTAAATTTGTAAAATGAAAGCGCCGGCGCCGTAAGGATAACGTGGCTGAACTGCCCCGTGTCGGGTTGCGGGTTGATCAGGCCGGTGGTCTGCCCGAAATCCTGGTGGAAATAGACATTTTGCGCATTACCGGCAAACGCCAGAAGCAACAAGACGAAGGTAGAAAGTACTTTTAGCATAAACCGTTTAGTAGTTTATGCATTTAGACGTTCAAATGTGGTGTAGGTAACAGGTTGTAGAAGTAAAGTTTAAAGTTGTAGTTCGCTTCTATGAGGGTTTTGAAAATAAAGTGACCGTCTGATAAACGGATTTGGTAGCGCGAGGGTGGAATACGTAACGTTGTGGCATTACACCGCAAGGAGCATCACAAGTGACAACGGCAAGCGTGAGCCGTTTGAACCCAACCAGTCCTATCAATATTTCTTCGTTACCAGTCGGTTTTAACTTAAAATATGATGAAGATGAAAACACAGGCAAAGAAAAGACAAGATTTTAAACCACAGCCACTCAAAGGCATATATGCTAATTCCGAAGAACTTGGTCGGGATATGAACAGGTTCCTTTTAAAGACTCTTTTGGAATCAGCTTACATTCGTCAAAAACAGGAGCACTAACAAAACAGCCCGGAATTGCTTCCGGGCTGCCTGTATTTTGAAGTTACTTTTAGCTGCTTTTTTCGCTGGTCAGCTTCTTAATCAAATCCACCTCAGCCTGCTTGTACGGCGTGCCGTCTTTGCGGAAAATGTCGTGGAACCATAGGTCGGGTTCCTTGGTGTAGGTCTTTTTCCAGCTGTCCCAAGGATAAATGGTTTGGGATTTGCCATCCACCAGGCCCCAGTTGATCGCGCCTACGTTGTATTTTTTTGCAACGGGCAATGAACCTTCGAAGAAGCTGCCGTTCCCGCGAGACATGTATTCCGTGCAGATCATCGGGCGGTCGTATTGCTGCAACCATTTGATGCGTTTTTCAAACTCCTGCGCATTTTCATAGTTGTGGAATGTGATCACATCCGACTGCTCGATCTGCGCTTTTTCTATCGGCTTCAAAGTCTCCGGCGTAGACCAGTCACCGGCCCACACACCTGCCGACAAAGGCTGTGAAGGATTTACCGAGCGGGCCCATTCGAAGGATTTAACCATCAACGGAAGCACATAATCCACTTTATTGGGCAGTTCCACTTTGCCGTAAGAGCTGTTGTTGGTGTTATCCGGCTCATTCCAGATGTCCCACATCAGCACGCGGTCGTCGTTCGCGAATGCGGCGATGGTTCCTTTTACATACCTTTCTAGTCGCGGGTATTGCGTGCTGTCCTTCAATGCATCGAAGCCTGGGCTTTGTACCCATCCCGAATTATGCACGCCGGGTTTCGGATCGCGCTGCTTGCCCAGTTTTGGGAACGGGTCCCAGCAGGAATCGAACAGCACGAGCATTGGCTTGATATTGTGCTTTTTGCTGATGTCCAGGAAGGTATCCAGGCGTTTGATGAAACCTGCCGAATCCTGCTCAAACAGCAGGTCGTGCAGATAAACGCGCATGGTGTTCATGCCGATGTTTTCGGCCCAGCCGAGCTCTTTGTCAATGGTAGTGGTGTCGAACGACTCCGCCTGGAACATTTCGAGCTGGTTGATGGCCGTGCTCGGCAGGAAGTCGGCGCCTACGAGCCAGCCTTGTTTGGCATACCATTCCTTGGCTTGCTCCTTGGTCCATATTTCGCGGCCGGCTTGTTCCTGTGCAGCGGCTTCTTCTTTTTGATCGTCGGCTTTCTTGGCGCAGTTCTGCAACATGAGGCAGGCCGCAACAGCCCAGATCGTCGTTTTTAACAATTTCATCAGGTGTTAGAATTGGTTAAGTTATTTAAAAAGGGGCGCAGGCCGGTTTTCTAAGCTTGGTTCTGCATTGGAAATTTCCGGCCAGCCATTTTTCCAGGTCAGTTTGTCGAGCATCAGCACCCGGCGGTTGGCGCCGGTGGATACCCGCGGTTCCGATTTCGGGATGGCGTGGTATAGCAGCCAGTCGGTGCCGGCATCGTCGGTCATCCAGCGCGCATTGTGCCCCGGACCGGCGTACACATCATTGCCTTGGAGCAACAGTGTGCCCGTGCCGCGTTCCTTCAAATCCATGCCTTCCTGATCCAGAAACGGCCCGAAAATAGATTTGGAACGGCCCACCCGCACATGGTATTTACTCTTTTCAAATTCGCAGCAGCTCCCCTTCGAGCCCAGGAAGTAATAGTAATCGCCTTTTTTCTGTATCATTACAGCTTCGAAATCGCCTGCCGCTATTTTGAATTTTTTGGACAAATCGGGCACGGTTTTGCCATCAGCCGAAAGCTCCACGCCGTAAGTCCCCTGTGTAGGTTTATCGCTGAAACTTCCCCAGAAAACATATTTTTTACCATCCGCTTCGAGGTAAAACGGGTCGATCGAATTCGGCACTTCCACGTCCGCGCTGTTGAACAGCTTTCCCTGATCCACAAACGGCCCCGCGGGCGATTCGGCAATGGCCAGGCCAACGCCGGGGTTCACGTCACCCCAGGTGGAGTAAGCGTAATACATGTGGTATTTACCATTCACTTTCACGACATCAGGCGCCCAAATACCCCCTTTTTCCTTCCATGCCGGCTTGGTTGTAAATGCTTCCTTCACATAATCCCAATGCACGAGGTCTTTCGAACGGACGATCGGAATGAGCCGCGAGCCGTTACCGTCACCCCAATCGTCCTGCGTTCCGTAGGCGTAAAAGTAGCCGTCGTCGGCCTTCACCACCGTCGGGTCGGCGAGAATGGGTTCGAAAACGGGGTTTTTGTATTCTCTATCGCCCGGACCGAGGCCGGTGAGCATGGCGGATAATAGTAGTGATAAGAGCGGCTTAATCATTCTTGTTTCGGTTTAATATCGTTATTCGAGCCAAATGATCTGGGTAAATGCGCCATTGGCGGCTACGTCCCAGAGTTCTACCCGCAGCCATTTCCGGCCTTTCAGGTTTTGGGTAAATTTAAAACTCTTCTGACCGAAAGCTTGTGTGTCGCTCAAATTAATGATGTCGTGAAAAACTTCCTTCCCATCGCCGGAGATCACTTCTGCGCGATTGAGCGGGAAAGTCCATTTGGCATCGAGGGTGATTTCCACATTGCCTTTCGCGTCGGGCTTTGTGGTTTCTCCTGCGGCTGCGTTGTTCACTTTAAAGGTCGGTATCAGCACTTCACCGGTTGTTACGAAGAACTTTCCCTTCCGCATCGCGTCCAGCACCGGTTGCCAGCCGTCTTCAAATTTCGGAAGCTGGTCGAGTTGCAGGTAGTTGACGTTTAAATGGCCGTAAAGTTCATAGTTTGGCTCAATACGGAACAGGTCCGCTTCGGCGAGGACGTTCTTTTTGTAGCCCCAGTTAGCCATATCGTCCATCAGGTCGAGCACGCGTTTGCCGAGTTTAGGCTGTGATAAGTCGGCCGGCATGGCTTTCCAGGCCGCGCCCAGGAAATGGTCCGATTTAAAGAAGGCTTCATCCTTATGCTTGTCGGGAAAGCCGGTGGAGCCTTTGGTACGCGCGTGTGCCGTCCAGGCGAGGCCGTTTTCCATTTCGAGCAGCTTTTGCATTTCCTCCTTGTTGCCTATGCGGTATACTTTGCCGTATTCAGGATGGTTTTCGACGAATGGCTGGTCCTTTTCCCGCGACATAAGCCAGTAAACCGGTTTTGGAAAAATATTCATCCAATGCCCTCCAAAGAAGTTGTTAGGTTCTTCGCCCGGCAGCAGCAAAAAGTTACCGCCCGAAAGTCGTTCGCATTCTGCAAACATCATTTTCAGCTCCGGCCACCGTTTAGCCTCCGGTCCACGCGGGCTACCCGGACCGTGGAACTCGGCCAAATGCACAATGTTCACGCCCGTGTTGCGGAATGCTTTCACAAAACCCGGCATGTCCGGTAGCGGCTTGCGCGTGAGCACATCATCCACATGCTCCTGATGGAAGTGGCTGGACATGGTGTAATAACCCGGAATCGGCTCATACTTATCAGAATGTGTGAATGCCTTCACATTTTCCAGCACTTTACCATCCCTTCCCCGGCTCAGCAGGCAGAAGAAATTGTACCGCTGCTGCGTACCCGGAGGCGCATTGAACCACGGCACCCAACGACGGTCGCCGAGCAGATCATGGCGAATGCCGATACCAAAGCCCGGCAGCAGGTTGCGATAATTCTCTCCATACCAAATGTGTTCGAGGTTGTAGCAATTATCCAGCGGATAAAAATACTGGTGCGGTGCGGGGAACACCGCGAGGTTGCCCTCCTTGCCCTGACCGATGATCGTACGGTATTTCACGGCCATCATCTCAACGGTATCCATTTGGGTCACTGCCGCATTCCGCATGAAATCCTCCGTATCGGCCCAGAAGAGCTTCTGCCACGGCGTATCTCGGGAAGTGAGGCCCATATCGTAAATCACGGCCAGCGAATCGACATTGGTGGTCATCACCGCAGCCACGTTCATCAGCGGGCTGCCGTTGTATAATGTAAATTGAATAGCACCCGAGAATGGTCCGGCCTTGGCGCCATTGACCGTAATTTCGGTACGGGAGCCGTTACTGGCCACTTTTACGTCCGTTTTATCGAGCTTCACGGCGTAGCTCTGGTATTTCTGGTAGGCGGTTTTGTCAAAGAAAATATTCCAGCCGTTCTGCGACACGAGGTCCCGCTTGCCTACGGTGAGGATAATGGCCGGATCGAGGTTTTGAGCGATGGTGTACTGTTTTTCCTTAGTCCCAATGCCCAGGCTGCCGATCAGCGGGTTGGACTTGTTCAAATCAATGGAAACTTTTGCCGTTTCCGCATTGCCGGCAGGCCATTCGATGTCCAGCATGGCGCCGCTGACAGTCGCCTGGACGCCGCTTTTCTTGTCAAAACCTTTCAGATCAACCGGCACCTGCGCTTGCAGGTTTAGCCCTACCATTGACAAGAAAACAAACAGGATTTTACGCATTGACGGTAGAATGTGTTGGAACAAACAATTTCTTGTAAAAAGCGAGCCCTTCTGTGGCCAGCTCATCGGCGCTGTTGGCCAACGGCCGCCAGATGCAAGCAGCGCGCGCGAGTTCTTTGGAGGGTTGTCCGAAGGTTTCGATCACCACCGCACCGTCGTAACCGATGTCGGTGAGCGCTTCCTGGATGCCTTGCCATTCTAGGTGGCCGGTGCCGGGCGTGCCGCGATCGCTTTCGTTGCCTTGTACATGACAAAGCAGATCTTTCCCGATTTTCCTGACTGTGGCCGGAATATCTTTTTCCTCGATATTGGAATGGAAAGTATCGAGCACGATTTTCAAATGCGGGCTACCCACCTCATCCAGGATCGACAATGCCTGGTCCACCGTGTTCACCATGTCGGTTTCAAAGCGGTTCAAAGGCTCCAAACCGAGTGTTACCCCGCAATCCCCGGCGACTTGACTTACTTCTTTTAGAATATCCACACACCACGCACGCTCCTGCTTCTTTTGCTCTTCCGAAACGATGCGCGTTTTGCCGACGGCCGAATATACCGGGCCGCCAAAAACAGGGCTATCCATTTGCTCGGCAATGCGGATGCAATCGATAATGTACTGTTTTCCAATCTCCCGGAATGCGGGATCGGTGCTGGAAATGTCGCGCTCCGGCCCGAATGCACCGCTGATGGTGATTTTCAGGTCGAGGTCACGGGCGGTGTCTTTGATGAGCTTCCAGTCGATAATGCGGGTGTCTTCCACGGCTATTTCAATGATGTCGTAGCCCATGTTTTTGACCTTGGTAAGCAGGTCTATATTGTCCGTCGAAAACGGGGATACCCAGATGAATGTGCTGGCTCCGAATAACATAAGGGTTCAGGTTTAGCAAAAAGCCAGGTTTTGAGGCCTGGCTTTTTTATGAATGATCACTATTCTTCAAAACTCGGGACGTCGACGCGGATACCGCCTTTCATGGCCGACTCGTGTGCGCAAATGCCCGCGCAGGTGTAGTTGGCAGCCAATGCCGCATCCACAGCAGAATCCCGGCCTTCGACAATCGCCGCCACAAACTCCTGTACCAAATGCGGGTGCGATCCGCCGTGACCGGCACCTTGGAGGAACGACACGTGGTTCGGATCGTCGATCTTCTCGCGCTTCGTGAAGTGCTTGATCGGCTCGATGAGCAGCTCGTCAGTATCCGGTACATTGATGCGCGATGCATTTTCGCCGCCATCGAAGATCACGTGTTCCTCGTCCTGCAACTGCTCCCATTCAAACGACATTTTGGTGCCGTACACATCGTAGCTCTCGCGGTACTGGCGCACGACGTCGAACAGCGAGCGGGTTGCTTCGGCTACCACGTCGCTACCGCGCAATGTGAATGTGGCTGTTTCCACGGCGAAAGGCGATCCGTAGCGGCTGGCGAGGTCGTCGCTCAACCGGCCTGAGCCGTGGCAAACCACCGTTTCGGCAATGGTATTATTGATTTTCAAAAGCGGGGAGATGGCGTGCGTGCCGTTCAGCATCGGCGGGTAACCTTTCCAGTATTCGCCCCAGCCTTCCATGCTCATATCCTGGATGTGCGAGCCGCGCACGAACTGAATGCGGCCCAGCTGACCGGTTTGCGCGAGGTTCAGGCCGTAGAGAAATTCGCGGGTGTACAATGCGGTTTCCATCATCATATACACCTTACCCGAGCGGCGTTTGGCTTCCACAATGGCCTTGCAATCCTCGACGGTCATCGCCATCGGAATGGTGCAGGCGGTATGTTTGTTGGCATTAAGAGACGCGAGCGTCATGCGGGCGTGGTCGGGTACGGGCGTTACCACGTGTATCGCGTCCACGTCATCGCGTTTGGGCACGTCTTCGAAATGCTCGAAAACGAGGTTAGGGTCGAGATTGAACTTGGCAGTAAGCTCGTCGCGGGTTTGTTTGCTGCGGGTACAAATCCCCACCGCCTTGATATTCGGATGGCTCTGATAGATGGGGATAAACTCCTTCCCGAAACCCATACCCACGATAACTACTGTGATTTGCTTGTCGCTCATTGTTACTTTGTTTAGCCCCCGGATTGAAACGCGGGGTTAAGAAATGGATTGATTTGCTTTGTTTTTTTCGAGCCTCCGGCTCTGGCGTTTGCCGTCTGGAAGCGGAGAGCCAGCGGCTCGATCATTTTTGGCCCGGGGTTTTCAACCCCGAGGAAAAAGGGCTTAGTTGGATGCCCATTTGACTGCATTGCGCAGCAGGGTCTGATAAGGTTCGATGGTATGCGATTTGGCATCATGCCCCAATGCGATGCCGACGATCCTTCCCTTCGGATATTTCACAATAAAAATGCTGGGAAACACCTTGTCCGAAGTCTCCGCCTTGGCCGTCGCCAGCACCTCGATCGGCGTTCCCGACGCGTCCGGTTTGAAATAATACAACTCATCATCCAGCTTGAAGCTTGCCGGAACACCCTTTGTCACCGGGTGCTTTTGATTGGTAATGGTTACCTCAAACGGCCCGTATTTATCATGCCCTTTCGAGCCGCCGCCTACGAGCTTCTGGTTGTATTCCGGCCAGTCAGCCCAGTTGTACCAAAGCGCAGGGTGGGCCAGCACCAGCCCCTTTCCAGCATCCACGAATGCGAAAATGGCTTCTCGCGTCGCTTTGTCGGCAATGGGCTGGTTGTTGGAAAGGTACAGCACGTCGATGTCTTTCAGCTTGCCCAGGATTGTGGACGGGTCGCTGGTGTACTCCACCGTGGCAAGGCCGTCTTTTTGCAGCGTTTGCACATCTTCCTGCTTGTACCACCGGTCAAAATCGTGCGAGGCGCCGCCGCCTACCAGCAGCACGCGGATTGCCTTTTTCTTTCCGGGGTTTTCCGCCATTGCGTTGTTGGTAATCATGGCTAACAGACACAACAGTGCGGCAAGGATCTTTGGGGTTGAATGCTTCATTTTTAAAGTTTGTGAGTTTAAAATCTATGCGTTAATGTTCAGGGCTAAACTCATTTTGTTACCCGCAGGATACCATTCATACCGCGCCAATGGCCGGGGAATGTGCACACGTAGGGGTAATCGCCCGGCTCGGCGGGGACGGTGAATTCCAGCGTCACGGTTTCACCGGTACTCACGAGTCTGGTGGCGAACAACACTTCCGGTATCTTGGGAACGTACTGCATTTCAGCCGCTTTCGGATTAGTCAAAAGTTCGTCGGCCGCCTTACCTACTTTCTGCAATGTGCCGGGTTTGATGATCAAAAGGTTGTGCTGCATGCCATCCGGGTTTTCGAGGTTGATCACCACTTTCTGGCCGGCCTTCGCGGTAATCAGCTTTTTGTCATACTGCATAATTTCCTTTTCTACTTTCAGCTCAATCACCGTGGCATTGGAAGCGCCCGATTTCGGAGCAGATTTGGCAGAAGAAACCGCATTGCCACCACCTTCATTCGGACGGTTCAGTTCGAGGGATGCTTTTTGAAAATTACCTGCAAATCCAAACCGCCCTTCATACTCGCCAATCCTGTCCTCGCCTTCCATATCCTCGCCGGAGCGTACCGAGTTGCTGAGCGGCGCATTGAAAAGCATGTGCGCCTTGCCGGTCGCGGCTTCTTTTCCATCGATATCTATGCGGATGTTACCGCCTTCCGTCAGGCTTGCTACCACATCGAATTTATCCGGCAAAATGCCCGATGTAACGGCCTTGCTCAGCATTCCGTGCTGCCTGACGGCCATGACGAGCTTGCCATCCTGAATGTACAATGCATATCCGCCATCTTTCCCGCCCTGGCCCGCAATGAAGCCCTGCAATGCGCGGTCGCGGCCCTTGGTGATGGAAGCGCGGATGGTAATTTCTTTACCGGAAACATCCGGCGAGAATTGCAGCGTGCTTCTTCTGCCCAGCGGATAAATTTCCCTGCTCAATGCTTCGGTAACCTGCGCAGTCAATGCGGAGGGCTGCGATTGCTTGCCGGCTGCGGCGAGGAAGCCTTTTTCGTGCTGGATAGCCGCTGCGAGAATGGCGCGGGACAGCCACGGATCTTTGGCATTCTGCTCGTCCAGCGAGGCCTGGTAAATGGCTGCCCCTACTTTTTCCGAGGCTGGCAAGTCGGCAATGGCTACGAACACGCTCAGGCGGGTGTTCAGATTCGCATCTTTTATGCCTTTTTCCAGTATTTCAAAACTTTGCGCCTGCTTCGGTAACACACTCGCTGCGGCTTTGCGCACGCCGGCTGCCGGGTGGGTCAGTGCTTTGCTCACGACCTGCAATGCCTCTGCATTCGAACCATCCAATGCGCCCAGGCCGTGCATCGTCCATAGTGCGTGTACAGCGGGGCTATTCAAGCCAATTTCATCCACTTTTGGATTGTTGATGATTTTGTACAAATCCGGCAACACAGACAGCTTTTTCGACTCCACAAGCAGGCGCTGCGCGGTCATCCGCCAAAACATATTATCGTTTTCCAATGCGGCTACCAGTCCGGGCAGATCGTCTTTGGAGAGCTTTAATGCAGGCGCTTTTTTAGCATTTTTATACACAATGCGGTAAACACGGCCGTGGTTGAGATCGCGCATTGGGCTGCTGAATGCATTGCCCGGCCCGTGCGGCTGCTCTTCAAACGGCAGGATGAATTTCGAAGGCGACTGCGCCGGAACAAACACATTGTGCTGGATGATGAAGTTATACCAATCCGCCACCCATACCGCACCATCCGGCCCAACCTCGGCTTGCACCGGACCGAACCATTCATCCGAACTGGCCATGAAGTTCCAGCCGTCCTTTTCTTTAAAACCCGCGCCGTCCGGTTCGAGGATCGCTTTGTGTACCAAACGAATGGTCGGTTCGGTGACGAACGCGACGCGGTTCCAGTATTCTTTCGGGTAGTTTCGGGCGGTGTAAAAATGGTGGCCTGCCGCCGAAGTAAACCCTCCTACCACGTCAACCTGACGTAAATTCGGCGTCAAGGCGTGCGCATCATAATGCCCGTCGATCTTTTGAATAGGTTGTACCGACGGCTGCTCTTCGCCGAGCGTGCGCTGCATTAACCTGCCAGGCATGGAGAAGAATGCGCTGTGGGTGTTGTTGGCCGTCGAAAGGAAAATGTTGTTATCTTCTGTGAACCCCAGCCCCCAGGTGTTGTTGCTGCTGCTGCCGAGGTATTCAAACTCTTTACCATCCGGTTTGAAATTATAAAGCCCCTGCGAGAAGCTCATTTTCTTACCATTAATAGTCCCGTTGAATGCCGAAAAGCCCAGCACGCCCCATATTTTGTTGTCAAAACCATATTGCAAATTCGACGGCCCGGCGTGGGTATCGTTTTTGCCCCAGCCGGTCATGAGCACCTCGCGGGTGTCGGCCACGTCGTCGCCATTGGTGTCTTTCAGGAATACGAAATCCGGCGCCATGGACACGATCACGCCACCATTGGAAAATACCATGCTGGTCGGGATGTTCAGCTTGTCGGCGAATACAGTGAACTTATCGGCCTTGCCGTCGCCATTGGTATCCTCGCAAATCTTAATCCGGTCGTTGGCCGCGCCGTCGGTTTCCGTGAATGTGTTTGGGTAATCGACGGACTCGACCACCCAAAGCCGCCCGCGCTCATCCCACGACATGGCAATGGGATTGGTAATGTCTGGTTCCGAAGCAAAAAGTTGTATTTCAAAATCCGGCGGGATCTGCGTCAGCTTGTTGGATTCGGCCGGTGATAGCGATTCCTGCATTTTAGGCACCACGTGCCGTTTGGTGTAATGCGAAATCGTATCGGAATTGTAAATATCCACGTCGGGCAGGTTCAATGCCGCGATTTGCGCTTGTACCTTGTCTCCTACTGCCCATAACACGCCGTTCCTCACGAGGTCGAGGAAGCCTTTGTTCGTCCATGTGCTGTCCTCATGGCCGTAGGCGGTGTAGAAAACGCGGCCTTTGCCCTCGTTGCGCACCCAGGTGTAGGGCTCATGCACGTCGCCTTCCACGCGTTCGCCCAGGACGGTCTTGTCGGGGTTCAGGTTTTTGTGGACGTAAGTTTCATCCCAGGTCTGAAAGTCGGTAATGCCTTTCATGACCTGGTGATCCGGTTTTAGAATAGTATTTTTAAATGAGCCTGTTTTGTGGGAGGCAAACTGTCCGCCGATGGTTTTGATATACCAGGAAGAATTGCGGAAACAACCGGAGGCCGAATGGATCGGGATAAGTCCTTTGCCGCCTTCCACGAATGCCTTCATAGCGCTCTCCTGCGACGGCGACAATGAATCGTGGTTGGCATAAATGATCAGCCCGTCATACTTCGCCAGGTTTTCAGGATTAATATCGTTCAGCTGGGTGGTGTACGACATGTTAATGCCGCTTTTGAACAGCTTGATCGACAGCCACGGCGCGTACTTGCCCGAATCGTGGTGCTTGCTGTTATGTCCCAGGAACAATACTTCGGCCCTGCGGCCTTTGGAAGCGCCGGCTTTTTCAGACGACGCCCGGGAGGCCCCCCCAGTTTTACTCTTTGCACATGCCAGCGCGATGAGCCCGACAAGCAGGAGTGCAATGTAATTCCTCATTCAAATTGGTTTTAAAAGAAAAGTTTCGGTTTCAGGCGGGCATTTTACCCTTACAAATTCACTTTCTGGACCGGCGTAAATACCATATCCTCCACATCTTTGATCTTCACGCCCACCCTGGCGAACACGAAGCTCTGCGCAGGCGAAAGTGTGGGTACATTTGCCGTGAGGTTAATCGCATTCAGATCTTTGATGTCGGCACCAGGCACGTCGGTCACAGCTACGTTGGTAGCGCGTGCTACAAAATCGGTTCTGTTTACATACAAGGAGACCCTTTCGATGTCTTTACCCTCGGTGCCGGTCAGGATTTTTTCGAGTTTGATAGAGGCATTTACCTTGCTCTCACCGCCCGAGAATTGCGGCGTGCGGATCATGTAGTACGGCATTACCTCCACATCCAGCGTTTGGTTGCCGGAAAGGTTTACAAACAGCGTGTCTTTTGCAGCGGCATCCTTGACGATCGTTTTGAACGGTCCGCGGTTTCTGGGAAAAACCAGCTTGTAATTGCCATCGAACAAAAGTGCCGAATACGATCCATCCTGCGCGATGGGCGCGTCGATGGCAGCAAGTTTACCAAAACCCGGCTGCCACAATTGCAGCCTCACCTGCCCTTCCTCCACGCCGATCGGCTCGCCATTGTACACGATCTGGCCCGAAAGCGTCGATTTCGGTTCGGTGTAGTTATCCTTTTCGCAAGCCGACAGGAGCGCGACCATCGCCACAAGCGGCATTATATGAAATCTGATCTTCATGATATCGTATCGTTTGAATGTGATGGCCTATTGGTTCGGGTTTCTGACGAGCTTGGGATTATTGCTGATAATGGCGTCGTCGATGTACGAATAGTAGTTTCCAAGCTGGAAGCGGTCGGAGCCGGTGACGCGGCTGAGTTTAACCGGTTTGAAAATCCACTTGCCATTGTTGGCCGAGCCCGGATCGTAGATTTTGTATGACCATAATCCCCAGGGCTGCGTGTTGCGCTTGGTGGCTTTGCCCAAATCCTTGGAAACCTCGGCGGCGGTGATCGCATTGCCGTCCATGATCTGGTGCGCAATGCGCCATCTTTTCATATCATACAAAACATGCCCTTCGAATGCGAGCTCCACGCGGCGCTCGTGCACGATGCGATCAAAGTTGATGTCCGAACCTTTCAGCGGCTTTACCAACCCGGCACGTTCGCGGACCTGATTCATATAACCCGCCGCTTCTGCCGCCTGGCCGAGCTCAAATGCCGCTTCCGCTGCATTCAGAAGCACTTCCGCGTAACGGTAGCGAACGAGCCACACTTCGCTGTTCACCCCGCGCTGGCCGGAGCCGAGCACCGGATCGAGGTATTTGCGGAGGTAAAAGCCGGTTTGTGCAGTGAATTCGAAGCCGTCGATCGGGCCGTCGAAACCTACTACCTGCTCGGGTACGGTTTTCCCGGGAAGCGTTTTTTGTGCACCGCGGTCGTCGCCGCTGATTACCGTGCCGTTGGCGAGCTGATAACCTGCCCAAATGTCCACCTTACGACTTTTGAAAGTCGTACCTGGCAAGATTACCGTTCCGGCGAGGCGGGCGTCGCGGCCTGCGAAAATGTCGGTCTGGTCGGTGTAGTAAATCGGCGTGCCGTTCGCATTCGTTGTGGGGATCGGCGCGAAGGTGTTATCCAGTTTTTCAAATGCTTCCACGAATTGCAGCGACGGGTTAATGCGGCCGCCTTCCTCTTCCTCGGCACCATAGCGCGGCTGGTTCCAGCCGGTGAAGTAATGCACCTTCCCGCTTTGCAGTTTGAAATCCTCTACGAAAATGACTTCCGAGTTGTTGGCTTTGTCATAGAAAATGCTCGCGAAGTTTTCAGACAAGTCCGGCTTTTTGGTATACAATGCATACACACCTGCCTTGCCGGTAATGATCTCCTTCGCAGCCGCCAATGCTTTGGTATAATAGCCATTGGCCATATTGGCAGGGATACCCACTTCGCCGCCCGGCAATGAAACCGCGGGCGTGTTTACGCCATACTTCGCGATCGAGCCGGCGTACAACGCCGCCCGCACTTCCATTGCCAGCGCAGCGGCTTTGGTCGCACGCGATTTTTCGCCGGGTGTCGCAGGCAGCTTGTCTTTGATTTCCTCTGCTTCTTTGATTACAAAATCATAGATCTCCGATTCTTTCGCACGCGGATGTTGCAGGTAGCTCGGATCGCCGCTGTAATCGTACACCATCGGTTCGAGGATCAGCGGCACGCCGCCCATTCTTTTCACCAATTCAAAGTAGTAGGATGCCCGCAGGAAACGTGCTTCGGCCAGGTAGCGCTCGCGGACGGCCGGGCTGAGCTTGTCAGCGGCAGTACATTTCTGGATAAACAGGTTCATTTCGCGGATGTAGGCATAGTCCCAATGCGACCACGATTTCAGGTCCCACCCGCTGTTTTGGAATACATTATACCGCCCTGCTTCCGACCAGAATGCCTCATTGAAATCACCCACCGTCGTCCAGCCCGGCACGTCGTTGTTGTCGATCCGGATTGTTTTGAATGTGGCAATGTCGACATAACGGTTGTAAAGGTCGCCCAGCACGGATAACACCTGGCCTTCGTCGGTCCAGATCTGGTCTTCCGAAAGCTGGCCGGTTGGCGGACGGTTCAGGAAATCGTCGTCGTTACAGCTCCAACCCAATGTCAATACGGCAATTGATAGTATTTGAAATATCTTTTTCATGTTGGAATCCAATCGGTTTAAATAGATAGGTTGATGCCTATGTTCACAAACTTGTTCTGCGGGAATTGCAGCCCGTTGTCGTTCTCGATTTCAGGGTCGATGCCGTAGTCTTTCACGTTGTCGATCGAGAACAGGTTATAGCCGTTGATGTAGAACCGCGCGCGCTGCAAGCGGATTTTCTCCAAAATGGATTTGGGCAGCGAGTAGCTCAGCTCGATGGTCCGTGCGCGGATGTATTTCACGTTGTGCACCCAGAAAGTCGAGTTTTTGTAATTGATATGGCCGCCGTCGTTGTAGCGCAATGCGGGATACTTACCCGGAATCCACTCGCTGTTCACGTCAAACGGATCGGCGCGGCGCCATCTGTCGAGGAAAATGCTGTTCAAAGCACCTTCGTTCTGGTATGGCCATCGCTGCTCGTAGTTCTGGTTCCAGGAATACATGGCGCCGCCCGAGAAATCTGCATTGAAACCGATGCCTTTCCAGCTTACGGAGAAGTTCAACCCGAAGTTCACATTCGGCTGGCCGGTTGCATTGTAGCCGATCGGCCGCTCGTCGAGGCCGTTGATGACGTTGTCACCATTGATGTCTTTGTAAATCAAATCACCGGGCAGCAATGTGCGGTTGCCCTGGCCGTCGATATTAACCGGATATTCCGCGATCTGTTGCGCCGACTGGAACTGGCCGATGGCCTCGTAACCCCAGAAAATGTTGGTGTAGCGGTCTTCTTTCGAGTTGCGGTAACGGTCCCAGGAGTTATTGAAAATCGGTTTGTACGATTCATTAAACCTTGTGCGTGTGAACGATACATTACCACCTACGGAATAGTTAATGTTACCGGCTTTGCCATTGTAGGTCAATGCACCTTCCCAACCGCGTTGCGAGTCGCTGTTTACGTTTTCGTCGGGCAGCGAGTAACCCAGTTCGCTGGGCACGAGGATGTCGTATTTCCGGCCGAGCAAGCCAGTGCGGAGGCGATAGAAATAATCTACACTACCGGTGATTTTAGTGCCAAGGAAAGAGAAGTCGGCACCAATGTCGAGGATTTTACTTTTGAACCAGGAAATGGTGTTGATAATCTGGCCTTTATCACGCGATGTCACGACCGGATTGCCGCTCAGGATCACATTGCCTTTGTTGTAATCGTATCCTGGCAAATAGGCGTAAGGGCTGAGCGGACGGTTAGGATCGTTATCGAACAGAATGTTATCGTCTCCCAGGATACCATACGACCCTCTGAATTTCAGGTCATCCAAAATACTGCGCTCGCCCACCACTCTTTTAAAGAAATCTTCCTCCGAAATCCTCCATCCTGCCGACGCCGACGGGAACCAGCCTACCCGACGATCCGGAGCAAACTTCCAGGAGGCATCGCGGCGGGCCGAAAGTTCGAGGTAATACTTGCCCCCATAGTCGTAATTCACTCTACCGATATACCCTATACGCGCAAGCTCGGTATCGGTATCATTATACGTGTCCATGGTTGGGAAGTAGATCAATGGCAGCACGTTGGTTTTGGGAACGGCATGCACCCACTGCTCTTGTACGTGCTCATCCTGCCACTCGGAAACGAATGTCGCGCCGACGGTGTGTTTGCCGAACGTATTGTTGTAAGCCAACTGTCCCTGATACACATTGCGCATTACTTTTTTGGTACCGCGCTCGCGCCACGGGTTGGTGGAGCCGCCGGTTACGGTGTAAGTATCGTCGTTCGGATTGTAGGTGTAGGCCTTGTAGGTGTACTCGTGGCCATTCATCACACGGTCGGCGATGTAGTAGGAATACATCCCTCTGGCGCTCAATCCTTTCACGCCCGGAATCTGGTATTCTGCCGAGAAATTGGTTTGCAAAACACGCCAGTACTCGGTCCAGTAACCGCCCAGTTTCTTGTTATTATAAGCCCAGTTGGTTTCGTTGTGCTTGATATCGTTCAGATACTCAGGGTTATCGTTGGCGTACGGGCGCTCGAACGGGCGGTTACGCAGGATCGCGAAGCGGGGCAGCCAGTAGTCGTCCGAGCCGGGGATACCGGGCTGGTCGCGCTTCTCGATACGGCCGTTGATCTGCACGCCCAGTTTCAGGCGATCGGTGATCTTGGCGTCAACATTGCTCTGGATGTTAGTCCGGTCGAATGTAAATTCCCGGCCTAGCACGGAGTTCTGGCTCAGGCGTGTAGCGGAAATGTAATAGTTGATTTTATCCGAACCACCTGTCATATTCAGGTTTACGGAGCTCAGCGGGGCATTTTTCTTGATGATAAAATCTTTCCAGTTGAATGTCTGGTAACCACGCTCGGTACCGGCGCGGTACTTGTCAAGCTCCGCTTGTGTGATCGATGTCCTGCCAAACTGGTTCATTTCCGCCTCGGCTTTCCCGAGCATCCATTGGTACGAATCGTTCACCACATTCGGGAACCGCGACCAGTTTTGCCAGCCGGTGTAGGCATCGAGACTCACGGTATTTTTCCCGCCCATTTTGCCGCGTTTTGTGGTCACTACCACCACGCCATTAGCCGCACGAACTCCGTAAATGGCCGCAGAAGCGTCTTTTAGTACTGAAATGCTTTCGATATCGTTGGGAGAAATGTTGTTGAACTGGCCGGCGTCCTGCTGGATTCCGTCGATCACAAACAGGGGATTACCCATGTTGCGGATCTGGATGTTGGCACTCGCGCCGGGGCGGCCGTCGGGCATCCGGAATGTTACACCGGGAATTTTTCCGGCCAGGCCCGAGCTCACCGTCGCGCCGCCATGCACGCGCTCGATATCCTTGCTCGTGACCGTGGCGATGGAGCCCGTCAGCGATTCTTTCTTTTGCGTACCATAACCTACCACAACCACCTCTTCCAGTGCCTTATTATCCACTTTCAGCGTAATATCCAATGCACTCTGGCTGGAAGGCACGGCAATTTCCTGCGACATGAACCCCACGAACGAGAAAATCAGAACGTGGTCACCATTCGGGACGGTGATCGAGTAGTTGCCCTTTTCGTCGGTCAATGTACCGGTTTGAGTCCCTTTCAGCACCACACTCACACCCGGCAACCCAGCACCGGCTTCGTCCTTCACCATACCTGCTATGGCCTTATCCACCATCGCGGCCGCGCTGATCTCCACCACAGGCACTTCGTCGGAAACCGGTTCGGCAGCCTGTCCGGGATGGTCGGGCTTGATCACGATCAGGTCGTCCTTGATGCGGTAATGCAATTCGAGCGGTTTGAGCAAAGCATCCAGCACGGCCGATAATGAGCCGTTTTTAACCCGAATGGAAGCCCGGCGGTCGGATTGGATCAATTTTGAGCTGAATATAAACCTGGCATTCGTCTGCTTTTCCAGCTGCGCGAAGATCGTCTTGATCTCCTCGTTCCGGATGTCAACGGTAACCTTCTGGCTCAATGCGGATTGAGCCCTCCCGTCGTTCGCCCACGTGATGCCCGCGAACAGGCCAGCCAGGATACATTGCATTAATGTGATTCGCATGAGCTTGATGAGAAAGTCTTCAGGTCGTCGAACTTTTTTCATATTTTTGAATGAATTTGTTGTTTAAGGAGATTATTCAACGAAATCTTCCCCGGTTCATCCATCGTCCAAATGGATGTGCAGTAATGTCCGTTACTGTTGGGGAACCCGGATCAGTCATGCTGGAACATGGCTGGTCTTTTTTATTTTTTGGGCAATAGGGTAACGTTACGTCATAGGCGGCGTTCAGGGTAAAATGTTGATATGTGGTGTCAAAAACTACTTACATCCTTTTCCCAGGATCGTTATCCGGTTATCGGCTAATTCGTACTGCGCGTCGAGCGCATTGCAGATCACTTCGAGCTTTTCCTTAAACGGCTGCCCTATCAAAGTCGCGTTCAGCGGGCAACCGCCCAGCTTTTCCCGGTCGTACACGATCCGGACGTTGTAAGCGCTTTCCAATATCCTGAACACCTCCGAAACCGGGGTTTCATCGAATACAAACTGTTGTTTCGAAACATCTTTGTCCGAAGATGCCGCCACAGCAGCCGGGAGCGGAATAATCTTGCCACTTTCTTTCGAGAATGCGATCCGCTGGTCGTGGTTAAGCGTCACGCCTTCCAGCTCTGGTTTATCCAAAGCGGCCTCTTTCTGCGAGTTATCGAGGTTATTGATGGAAAACACCGAAACTGTGCCCGTCCGCACCTCTACCTTGATATCCTTATTTTCCGAAGACGCATCGATTGTGAAACTAGTGCCGAGAACCTTCGTCGCCAGACCGTAGCTGTACACGAGGAAAGGTTTCTGTTTGTTTTTGACTATTTCAAAAAACGCTCTTCCGGTCAGCGTAACTTCACGCCGCTTCCTGTTCGCTCCTTCCGAGTAGCTCAGGCGGCCGCCGGGCTGCAATACCACCGAGCTTCCGTCCTGCAACAACACGGTCATCGGCTTGTCGGTATCATTGTATTTCTGAATGATATCCGCTGAATTGATCTCCTCGCGAACCGCGGCTTCCTGCAACGGACCGTCCGCCTTCTTGTAATAGAACCAATAGCTCACCGAGCCAATGCTCAGGATCAACGCCGCCGATGCCGCCACGCGTGCCCAGCGCCATCCATGCCCGCGAGTCGTTTTGAAAACGGGCTCCTGTTCCGCCGTTTGGGGCGTTTCGTTGTGCATGTGGCTTTCGACGATACTCCACATTCTGTCGCTTTGCTTCTGGGTCGGCTGGTGCCTGCCCGTGTCCTTTGCCAGCAGAATGACGTACTCCCTGGCGGACTCCACGGTTTTGCGTTTCCCGGGATGTTTGTCCAGGAACGCCCGCCATTTGCGGTCGCTGAGCTCGTCGGGATGCATTACCCAGGCGATAAACTCTTCATTTCTGATCAGTTCGGTCAGAGAATAAGGATCATGCTTCATGTTTCGCGGGATGCAGTTGTCGTCGTTCAGTTATACAGAGCGACGAAACGCGGATTTGACCTCTCCAAAATGAAATTATTTGAAGAAATATTTTAAAATAATAGTAACAGCCAGAAAATCAGGGAAGAAATGAGCAGAATTTCCCGGCTCTGGCGAAGGGAAGTGAGTGCTTTGTAGATAAAATTCCGGACGGATTTTTCATTGACGTTCATGATCCCGGATATTTCCTCGATGCTGAAATCGTCGAAATACCGGAGCGTGAGCGCTTCGACCTGGCGCTCCGGCAGCTGCGCGAGCAATTCCTGAATGCGCTGCGCACGAATAGACGACGACTCGACTTCAATCAGGATCGCTTCGGAATGGGTATGGTTGGCTGGGGTGTCCTCATCATCGAGCTCGCTGATTTCCTCCATAGACGGAAACTTGTCGAGCGCCACGTGAATGCGCCGGCGTAAGGCGCGGTAGAGGTAAAATTTAACCGAGGTAACGTTTTCCGTGAGGTTATGCCGCAGGCGCCAGATATCTATAAAAACATCCTGCACGGCATCCTCCACGAGCGACGAATTGGTCGAAAGCTTGCTGCCGTAATTGTAGAGTGTGCGGTGGTATTTTTCAAAAATAGCAGTAAAGGCTTGCTCATCGCCCACGCGAATCCTTTGCCATAGATCACAATCTTTGGTTTCCCCCGTTGAGGTAGCGTTTTGAATCACCGCTCGTGTCTGTTTTCGTAAGAAAGTATAAAGCTAAAAATTTATACTTAAAATACCATTGAAGCGTAGGAGTATCGTGGTTTGAATTTGGGTGGTAATGAAAAAAGCTGCCTTTGGGGCAGCTTTGGATGTTGTGTATTTCATTAACCTATTTTTGCTTGATCTTTTGCACAAATTCGACCGAAACATCCGC
This sequence comes from Dyadobacter fermentans DSM 18053, assembly GCF_000023125.1. Taxonomy (NCBI): domain Bacteria; kingdom Pseudomonadati; phylum Bacteroidota; class Cytophagia; order Cytophagales; family Spirosomataceae; genus Dyadobacter; species Dyadobacter fermentans. Next base: position 5,658,709 of record NC_013037.1, on the reverse strand, counting down.
CAGCCGCGCGATTTCCTCCGAAGTAAAATTGGTTTCACGGATCAGGTTCTGGACAACGGTGGTCTTTGCCGCTTCTGCACCTTTCTCCTCTACGATGTATAATATGGTTTCTTCCCACGTCATAGGAATTGGCTCTGGATTGAATAATCTTTGAACTTCTTTAAGATACTCCCTATCAAGGTCATCGTCTTCCAATGATACATAAAATTTCAAAAATTCCATCAATCTTCCAACTTTCCGTTTCGAAAAATTGCGCTTTAACAGCCTCTTAGCCAGGTCAATTTTCAAACGGTAAAGTTCGTCGGATGAAAAGCGGCTTCCCTTTATCGCCAGCTTCGTCGCCAGAATGACCTGCGCGAATGGATTGTCGCTGGCCGCGAGCTCTTCTTCCGATTGTTCCAGCACTTTATAACTATTGAACCGAAAACACACGCTTGTGCCCAGACAAGCCTGCTCGAACTGGCCGGGCAGGAAATGCCTGCAATCATCCGTCAGGATGGCAATGGCGGTGATGGGCTTGCGGTATTTGTCGCAAATGCGGTAATAGTAGGTAAACATCCGGTCGGGAAAAGTTTCATCTCGGTAGCCCTGGACTTCGATGTGGACCAGCAGCCACGCTTCGGCACCCGAGCGGCAATACACTTTCACCAGCTTATCCACATAGCGGGTCGCTATTGCGTTGCCTTCCGGCGGGAATAGCTGTTCCAGCTCCTGGTCCAGGTATTCGAAGCCGCGGTCCATGTCAAAAAGTGCTTCCGCATTGGGGAAGAAAAATTTCAGGAAGTCGTCAAAGATTTCTTCCAATATCGATTTCCATAGCATGTCGTTGCGCTTCATTCCAAAAAGAAAAGGGTGACTGAACATTGATACGTTCAGCCACCCTTTTGGTAACGCTATGCTACAAGCCACTTTTTCAGAGCTTCCCGAGCTCGTGGATCAGCTTTTCGGTTTCTTCCACGGATGTCGCGGGGAAGTTGGCGATGCGGAGCTGGGTGGCCTTGCCGGCCCCATAGCCGCTTCCGATAGCCATTCCTTTTTCCTTAATCGTTTTGATAATGTCGGCCGAGGGTATTTCGCTGTCGACCACGATCACTGTTTGCGAGCGGAATGCCTTCTCCTTCACAAACGGCGAGAAGCCAGGCGTTTTCTCGATGAATTTGTACAGCAGGTTTGCCTTGTGCTCGGTTTCCTTGCGGATATTCTGCACGCCGATGCGGTTGAAATCTTCCGCGATCTTGCCCAGCAGGTAAATGCCCATCACATTCGGTGTTGCCGGTGTTTCGTTGTTCTGCGCGTTTTTCCAAAGCGTGAGCAAATCGTTGTGCGCGCCAATGGAGTAGGTGTTGCGAATGCTCTTTGCTTTTTCGAGGCAGCGCTCGCTTACGATCCACACGCCCAGACCGGCCGGTAAGCCGAATGCCTTTTGCACGGAGAAGAACGCCGTGTCGATAATGCTGTAATCCAGCTCGGGATAAGGCGCGGACGATACCATATCCACGGCGATGAATTTCGAAGGATTTTTCTGTTTCAACTTATGAATCTCGGCTACCGGCATTTGTACGCCTGAGCTGGTTTCATTGTGCGTGGTGGCGATGAGCTCCGCATATTCCGGAACCTCCACATCCACGGCCAGAAAGCCCTCGCCCATTGGTTTTTCAAACTTATGGGCATATTTGTTCAACGCGTTGGAATAGTCGTAGAACTTCTTGGAAAACGATCCATTAATAAGGTGAAAACTTTCCAATTCCACCGTGCTAAACAGAATGCGCTCCCACGCTTCCGACGCCGAGCCCAAAAACAGGATCGCGTGCGTGTCGGGCACGTTCAGGAGCGTGCGAAGCTGGTCTACGGTGAATTTATGCAGATCGCGGTACTGCTGGCTGCGGTGCGAGATCGAGCCGAGCTGGTTTTCGACGAAGGTCTTCAAATGCTGCTCGAACGTCGGGTACAGCGCCGCCGGTCCCGGGGTGAAAAATGTGAATCCCATGGGTGATTGGTGAAATAGGTGAATGAGGTGAATGGACAGTGGTGAAAAGCAAATGGTCAGCCTTGAACCAGCTGACCATCCGAATCACTTTTTAGTATAACATCCGGAAACGGATCGTTCCTTCAACCTCTTTCACTTCCTGGATAAATTCTTCTGTATAATCTTTGGCAATATCCACGATCACGTAGCCGATATGCTCGTTGGTTTTGAGGTACTGGCCGGTGATATTGATATTGTTTTTCGCAAAAATCTGGTTCAGCTTCGCCAGCACACCCGGTACGTTCGCGTGGATGTGCAGCAGGCGGTGTGAATCTTTCAGCTTAGGCAGCTGCACTTCGGGGAAGTTCACGCTGCCGTAAGAGCTGCCGTTATTCATGAATTCCAGCAATTTGGAAGGCACGAAATGTCCGATATTCTCCTGCGCCTCCTCGGTGCTTCCGCCAATATGCGGGGTGAGGATGACGTTCGGCAGGCCTAGCAGCTCGCTTTCGAACATTTCATCGTTTGTTTTCGGCTCTTTCGGGAACACGTCTACACCAGCGCCGGCTACTTTGCCGCTTTTCACGGCATCAGCCAATGCTTTGATGTCCACCACGTGCCCGCGTGAGAGGTTCAGGAAGATCACGCCGTCTTTCATGAGGTCAAACTCGCGCTTGCCGATCATGTTGGTGTTTTCCTTGCGGCCATCCACGTGAAGGCTCAGCACATCGGACATTGCCAGGAGCTCTTCCAATGTGTTCACTTTCTTGGCATTACCGATCGAAAGCTTTTCAACTGCATCATAAAAATACACATCCATCCCCAGCGCCTCGGCCACAACCGAAAGCTGCGTACCGATGCTTCCGTAACCGACCATCCCGAGTTTCTTGCCGCGGATCTCGAAGCTGCCGTTCGCAGACTTATCCCAAATACCCTTGTGCATGGAATTGCTCTTGCCAACGATATTGCGGATCAGCAAAATCATCTCGCCCACAGCCAGTTCTACCACCGACCGCGTGTTGCTATAAGGCGCGTTGAACACCGCAATGCCTTTTTTTGCAGCCTCGTCGAGGTCGATCTGGTTGGTTCCGATACAGAACGCGCCGATCGCCATCAGGCGGTTCGCATGTTCGAGCACGCGCTTCGTAATGGTGGTTTTGGAACGGATACCAATGATGGAAACGTCCTTGATGCGCTCGCAAAGCTCATCCTCATCGAGGGCGCCTTTTACGAACTCGACATTAAATCCTTCGTCCTCGAATGCCTTGCGGGCAACCGGGTGAACGTTTTCGAGCAGCAACACCTTGATCCGGCTTTTCGGATAAGACTGGCTTCTGCTGAATTTGTTATCAAAAAGAAAATCGTCGAACGAAGTAGCAATATGGTCCGCTACGGCCGTTACTTTCGGCCGCTCCACGTTTTCAGTAAATGCATAGAAACGATTGGCCAGGCCGGATGCCTTCAATTCATAATCCGTATAGCCATCACCGATCGCGTAAACGTCGCCGGACAAATTCAGTGCAGAAAGGATTTTGATCTTTCCGCCGTCCATCGACAATACGTTTTCCTCGTCAATCCCGATAATATTCCCTTCTTCATCGAAGATGAAGTCGTTCGCATACACGTGGTCGGCCAGGATGCCCAGCTCCGTAGCCACAGGAACGATAAACTCTTTGAATCCGCTGGAAACGATAAAAATCTGCTCCGCATTCTCCGTCAAAAACTGCGTATTGCGCTTGAACGAATCCGAAACCTTTGTGCGCAGGAAGGTAACCAGTTCTTCGATGTGCGAACGGTTGCCTTTCAGTAAGGCGATTCGCTGGCGCAGACCATCCGCAAACGACATTTCGCCATTCATACCCTTGTTGGTCAGGTCAGAAATCTTCTGAACAATCTGATCACGCTCCGGATGGCCTTTGAGGGCGATCGCGGCCAATTCGTCGAGCCCCTCCACTTTCGTGAACGTGCTGTCGAAATCAATGATAATGTACGGTGGTGGATTGAGAGTTAATGTGGACATGAAACGGGAAATAACTGAAAAATGATCGAGTTAACGTAATTTTTATCTCTAAGGGTCCGACCTGTTTGAAACAGGCCACAAAATTACCAAAATCTATTGGTATATGACGCTAACAAAATAATGTTTGGAACAGTTTTCTTCACAGGCCGGAAAGGAACCCCAGCGCATATTTTTCCGACCAGTAAAATTCATCCGTCAGCCGCGCCGGGCGGAAACCGCAATGCCCGCCATCCCTGGTAGCCAGCAATGTGACGTTGGGATGCGCGCGGAGCACATCAATGGGTAAGCTACCGAATGGCACGATCGGGTCGTTTTCCGCATTCACGATCATCGTCGGTACGGTTATCGGCTCGACGAAAAACTGGGAGCTGCATTCGGCATAATAGTGATCGGCGCCCTCGAAACCGTGCAGCGGCGCGGTGTAGATGTGATCGAAGTCATACAGGGTCTTCACCAATGCATGGTCCTTCAAATCGATCCTCTGAGGGTATAATGCCGCTTTTTCCATCACTTTGGGTTTCAGTGATTTCAAAAAGCGGTGCATGTAAATCTGGTTCCGGGGCTCGATGATCGCCAGGCTGCATGCTTTCAAATCCATGGGCACGCTGAAAACGATCGCGCCTTTGATGCGGTTGTCGATAGCAGCTCCCTGTTCGCCGAGATACTTCAAAGTCAGGTTTCCGCCCAGGCTAAAACCCACGAGCCGCACATCAGCATACCCCTTTTCGAAGGCATAGTTAATGACTGCATTCAGATCTTCGGTAGCACCGCTGTGGTAAAACCGGGCCGTCTGGTTCATCTCTCCGCCGCAGCTGCGGAAGTTCCAGGCGAGGCAATCGAAGCCGTTTTGGGTCAAAAGTTTAACCATCCCCGTTATGTACTGCCGGGTGCTGTTGCCTTCGAGGCCGTGCGAGAGAATAATGAGCGGTTTTGGCACTTCGTTTCCGGCATATGACCAGTCCAGATTCAGGAAGTCATCATCGGGAGTTACAATTTTTTCACGAAAATATTTTATACCATTAATCTGCCGGAAGAGCGCAGGGTAAATACTCTGGAAATGTCCGTTTGGAAGCCAAAAAGGCGATATTTGATGCGAATAATGGACTAGCGGCATGGCAAAAAAATCATTCTGATATTATGGAATAATTCTGAGTAAACAAAACTTTAATGTTGCAAATCTGCATTTTATATCTACATTTGGCTTATTACAAATAATAAGATCAATTCTAATGGCAGAAGGTACAGTAAAGTTTTTCAATGAATCAAAGGGATACGGATTCATTCAACCATCAAATGGTGAGAAAGACATTTTCGTTCACGTTTCAGGTCTTCAGGACGATATCCGTGAAAATGACAAAGTCTCTTACGAAGTAGAAAATGGAAGAAAAGGCCTAAACGCAGTTAACGTACGCGTTATCTAAGGTTAGTTCATAATAAGGACATTTCGAAAGCGCGCCTTCAAAGCGTGCTTTTTTAATGCCCTATTTCTTCGCTTTCGTAAGCGCTTCGTAAGCCTGCTGCGCTTCTTTATCCGCCGGTTCACTCCGCATGAGCGAACGGCGCAGATCCGCATCCTTCACCCACCGGTATACCCACGAAAAGCCCCAATTTCCGTGATAATGCAATGGCAGCCGATAAGCCGCATCGGTCATAGCTTCCGCCAAACTGATCATCCGGTATTCCTTTTCTTTCAGTTTTTGTATCAAAACCGGCAGGTAATCGGTATTGAGCCGGTTGTCGTGGCAAAGGTAAATCTGCCTGACCGGCGCGCCCGTCACTTTTACCGCCACATGCTCAAAATGATCGAACAGTTTCAGGCTGAGATCGACATAGCGGTCACCGATCGATTTTGCTTCGGCGGTGTTTCCTTCCGCCAATGCTTTTTCATAAAGCTGCGAAAAAAGCCAGTCTTCACTCTCGACCGTGTACGGGGCTGAAATGTAATGATGCTCCGTCAAAAACTGCTGCATTTGTGCTTGTGCCGAGCTGTCTTTACCCATTCCATTAAATGGAAACCGGAAATATTCCAGCTTCTTACCCGCCGTTTCCGCCATTTTTCGCGACAGTTCTTCGCCTTTCAATACCTCATCTTTGAATGCTTCAAAACCGACCTCACCATAATTCGGATGCGAATAGCTATGATTTCCAACCGTTACATTGGGTCGGGATATCCAGGTTTGAAGCAGTTTTTTATTGGTCTCAAATGCCGTATTCTGCTTTAAATTCGCTTCGTTAATAAAGATTGCAACGGGCAAATTCAGCGAATCGAGTTTTTTTAGCAGGCCTGATGAATTACCATCCGCCGAATATAAATGTACGTTCGGCACATCGTCGATCGTGATGGCCACGCTCCGCTCCTGTGCGACGGCGTACGATGCATACGCGCACAGGAGCCATGCCAGCAATGGTACCCGCACGGCTCGCAGGCATTGGTCACCGTGCGAATGCATCTTTACGAAAAGCCAGAACTTTCTCATGCCTTGCCCGGAACGCGTTCACGCGCCTGCCGTTCGATCATCCATTGCGGATATTCGGGTTTCAATGCGCTGATTTTGTTCAATTGTTCCAGCTCGTCCGCCGTGAGTTCCACATTCGTGGCGGCAATGTTATCGGCCAGTTGCTCCGGCTTTTTGGCACCGATAATCACGCTGGTGACGCTCGACTGGTGCAGCAGCCACGCCAGGGCAATTTGCGCCACAGATACGCCGTGCGCCTGCGCAATAGGCTGGATCGCATCGATGATATCGTATGCCTTCTCTTTGTCCACCGGTGGAAAATCAAAGTTATCACGGCGGTTTTCCCCGCTGGACTCGCTGGTACGGGTATATTTGCCGGACAGAAAACCGCCCGCCAGAGGGCTCCAAGGCATCAGGCCCAGGTTCTGGTCTTTTATCATTGGGATCAGTTCGCGTTCCAGGTCGCGCCCGGCAATGGTGTAGTAATGCTGGCAGGCCACGAATTTGGTCCAGCCGTTTTTCCCGGCAATGCCGTTTGCTTTCATGATTTGCCAGGCAGCATGGTTGCTCACGCCCAGGTAACGCACCTTGCCCGAACGCACCACGTCTTCCAGGCCGCGCATCGTCTCTTCAAGCGACGTTTCCACGTCCACACCATGAATGTAGAACAGATCGATGTGGTCGGAGCCGAGGCGGACAAGGCTTTCATTCACCGAATCCATGATATGCAACCGCGAAAGCCCTACCTGATTGGCGCCCGGCGCCATACGGCCACGCGCTTTAGTAGCGATAAACACATCGCTCCGTTTCACACCAAGCGTCCGGAACGACTGCCCGAGAATCTCCTCCGATTTGCCATAGGAATAAACATTGGCCGTATCGAAGAAATTAATGCCCGCGTCGAGCGCCGTTTTCACCAACGCCGTGCCCTCGTCCTGCTGCACTTTTCCAATTACTTCAAAATATCCATCGCCGCCGAAAGTCATCGTCCCGAAGCAGAGCTCGGAAACGAGCACGCCGGTATTGCCCAAAAAATTGTACTTCATGCGTCCAGCGGTTAGTGTTATTCAAACAAATCTTCCGACCGTTCCAGCATCAATATCGACGACTGCGGCACGATCACATATTTCTGTCCGTCATATTCCAGATCGATGGCATTGCGCTGGAGATAAATCGCCAGATCGCCTTCCTTCGATTGGAGCGGCATATATTTCACTTTTTCTTCCGTTTCTTTCCACGGCTCTTCCTCCACGGCCACGGGAATGGGATAGCCGGGCCCCACCTTGATCACATAGCCGGATTGAACCTGCTCTTTTTCGGTGACGGTCGGCGGCAGGTACAGGCCGCTGTTGGTTCGGTCGCTAGGGCTTTTGGGACGGATCAGAACACGATCCCCTACTACGATCAGGCTTTTGAGCCTGTTGTCGGATGTTACTTCGTACATGGAAAATTGATACTTAAATCGGTAATAAGATCGTCGGGTCGACCTTCAAAAACTGGTAACAAATAAATAAGAGCAAATGTTTGCCGCTTTCTCCTTCCTTTTAAAACTGGAAGTAGATGAACTGGTTTTCCGAAACGACGCCCAGGAAATAGTTGGCCAGCAGGATCAGCGGAAACAGGATGAAGAACACGGTGGTGCTCCGGGTGGGTATTTTCAGATAAAAATGCTCCTTCACGAGCAGGAAAATGATCAGAAACACGCAGAACCACATTTCGACATGGTTCATAGGCGTTTGCAGCGGCTCCGCAAACGAGAAACCGGCCATTTTTTCCAGGATCAGGAACGATCGGCCGACGGGCGCCTTGTGGTTTCGGAAAAACACCCAGGTAATGGTCACGAGCACGAAGGTAAAAATGACGTTCAGGCCGTTTATCAATGCATTTTTGGGCATTTCAATACCTGCCTGTTTGAGCCACTTATCGCGCAGGGAAGCTGCTACCTGGTAAAAACCATGGAGCGCGCCCCAGATCACGTAGTTCCAGCTCGCTCCGTGCCAAAGCCCGCTTACGAGGAACACGATAAACTGGTTACGGTATTTGGTCCATTCACCCTTCCGGTTTCCGCCCAGGGGAATGTAGAGGTAATCTTTGAACCACGACGAAAGCGAGATGTGCCACCGGCCCCAGAACTCCGAAATCGATTTGGAAATATAAGGTGTTTTAAAGTTTTCCATCAGCGTGAAACCCATCACGCGGGCGGCACCAATGGCGATGTCGGAATAGCCGGAAAAATCGCAGTAGATCTGAAACGCGAAGAAAACCGTGGCGACGATGAGCGTTAGTCCGTTGTGGTCGGCGGGATTGTTATAAGCTTGGTCCACAAGCATTACGAGGCGGTCGGCGATCACCATTTTCTTGAAAAACCCGAATGCCATTTGCATTAAACCCTCCTTTACCTGCTCGAAATCGTATTTAAAAAACGAGTGGTACTGGAAAAGCATGTTCTGCGGACGCTCGATAGGACCTGCCACGAGCTGTGGGTAAAACATCACATACAGCGCGTAGATCCCGAAATGCCGCTCGGCAGCCTGGTTACCGCGGTACACCTCGATGGTGTAGCTCATCGCCTGGAACGTGTGGAACGACAAACCGATCGGTAGCAGCAACGCGCCGCTTCCGGTCGTCATCCACTCGGCGATGGGGCCGGGAATGAGGCGGGTGAATGCCGGGAACATCGGCCGTAAATGCAGGTTCGCGAGAATGGTATTCACCGAATCCTGCACGAAATCGTAATATTTGAAGAATGCGAGGATACCGATGTTGGAGATCAAACTGATTACAAGCAGCAGTTTTTTCTGCTTCTGCTCCTGCGATTTTTCAATCCAGATCCCCGCGTAATAGTCGATAATGATGGTTCCGAACAGGATCAGGATGAATACCGGTTTGAAAACCATATAAAAGTAGCAGCTCGTTGCGAGCAAAAGCACCCAACGGCCGGTCCACGACAAGCTGAAATACGCCAGCGTGACTACTATAAAGAAAATCGCAAATTGAATCGAATGAAAATCCATCAGGTCAAATGTACTCCCGGTTGACTATTTCCTCTTTGATAATGAACAGGGGACGGTTTTTGGATTGAAAAAAAATCCGGAGCACATATTCTCCAATAATGCCCAGCGCGAGCAACTGCACGCCGCTAAACAGGATAATGACAAACAACAGGGCCGCAAAACCTTCGATCACGTGTGCAAAAAACAGCTTTTTGAGCACCACCGTCGCGAAATAGATCAGCGAAATGACGATGGCCGCCATGCCCACACGGCTCATGAATTTGATCGGGAATTCACTAAAATTGAATATCCCGTTGTAAGCCAGCCTGAAAAGCTGCTTGAACGAGTATTTCGACTCGCCCGCCGCCCGCGCATCGCGCTCATATTCATAGCCGATCTGCTTGAAACCAATCCACGAGCGCATGCCGCGCAGGTAGCGGCTTTCCTCCGGCATTTTATTTAAAACATCCACCACCCTACGGCTGATCAATGCGAAATCGCCGCTGTCGAGCGGGATGTCCACATAAGAAATCGAGCGGAGAATGCGGTAAAACCAATAATAACCCATTCGCTTGACAAAACCCTCTTTCCGCTTCTTGCGTACGGCGTAAACGACGTCGTTGCCTTCCTTCAACAATTTGTAAAATTCCGGCAAAAGCTCCGGCGGGTCCTGCAAATCGCCATCGATCACGAAAAGCGCTTCCGTTCCGCGGGCCGCCGAAATGCCGGCCGTCAACGCGAGCTGGTGCCCGTGGTTGCGGGAAAGAAAAACACCGTGATAACGCTCGTCCATCAATGCCACCTGCCTGATTTTAAGCGCAGTATCATCTCTACTCCCGTCGTCGATCAGCACCACCTCGATGGACAGCGGACTGGCGTCCATCAATGCGTTGATACGTTGAACCAGCAGCGGGAACGTCTCAGATTCATTATATAGCGGCGCGACGATTGAAATTTGAGGAGTTTTCAATTTGCTGAGTTTTTCAATGACCAATGGCGGCAAAAATACACCTTTCGGTGCATTATCGAAATTTTCTATTATTTAAGGTATTGTCACTTTTCCAAGAATGCCACCCTTCAAAGCGCTTCCTTCCACATTCACGATACCGAGATCGTACGTACCCGGCAGCAGCGATGAATGCGGTATTTCAATGTCGAAACCTTTGTCGTACTGCCTGAAAAAGTTGCGTCCGGTGTAGGCGTGCGGCTCCATTTTGAAAAAATACAATCGCTCGGCGTTCCGGATGAATGCATATTCACCATGGTCGCGGATGGGCGAAATCCTGCCTTCCGGGTCGTTGACGTAAATGCCTTTCTCGCGGTGCACCACCGTAACCTGACGTTCAACGGGAAATGCGGTGGTGAGTGCATTCACCTGCCGCCCCAGCTCCTGCCCTTCCTTTGGATAACTGTAAACACCCATTTGCACAAGCTGCTTCATCAGCGTATCCACATATTTCGCGCTTTCCGAATAGGGCACGTGACCCAATCCGAAGCCGTTGAATTGCTGGTTGTAGCCATTTACCGTGTAATATTTCCGGCGTTCCGAAATAACCGGCAGGTTGGTGTAAATGGATATACCCCAAATGGCGAGGCTGATCAGTGCGGCCGCCTGCCACGCACGCTTGCGCGCGTGATGGTTTTGGGTTGAAACGATAAATGATAAATAGGTAGCAATGAGGAATAGCGCCGGATAGATTTTGTAATTGCTCACGATCATCACGAAAAACCCGAACCTCGGCCGCAAAAGCCCGATTACCAGCGCTTCTACAAGCAAAAAGCTGAAAATGCCGACCAAAAATGCACTCAGGTTGCCCGCATGATCTTTTTGAAGCGGCGCCGGATTGTTTTTGAACATTCCGAAAGTTTTGCCCAGCCACGGAGTAACCTGCCGCCAAAGCCAGATCACCACCCAGATCATCGCCACAAAAGCCATGAACACCGGCAATGCGGAGCGCACGACGATGCTTTTTTGAGGAAAGAAATCGAACAGTCCGCCCAGGAATGCAAAAAAGCCGAGCACCGACAAGTGCGGATATTTGGCAAAAAACGCAAAACTGGACTCATTACCCTGCGCCGACATGCCGTAGAAATACAGCCCAACCGCCACAATGCCCACCACGATCCACGCCGCCAACTGCTTGTATTGTGAGCGCAAAACCAGCACCACCACGCCCGCCGGCCACACGAAAATGCCGCTGCTCATCGCATATGTGGCGCATACGCCCGCGAGCAATGCTCCAGCGAAGCGCTTTCCCGAAAGCAAAAACATGGATAGCACCACGAAAAACACCACCGGCTCATGCTGCCAGCCGCAAATCGCCCACAGGAATATGAGGTGATATTGCAATTGGAATAACAAAAACGGAATGGGCAGGAAATACCAGCCGCTGAGCTCCGACCGCCTGAATGCCCGCCAGAACACCGCCAGCGTGCCTAATGTAAAAAGCGCCGCACCAATGTGCAGGAATGTAAAATTGAGATGCCCGGTAATCCAATAGTAGAGCAGCGTGGCGAGCTTGCCTACTACCATCCGGTGTTCGTTATTGGGCTGGAAAAGCAGTTTCAACCGTTCCGGCAATGCATCGCTGCTGATCCACTTATGCAGGAAATCGGGGAACGGGTCGAAATCGTCGTACCAGGGCAGATTCACCGAATAGTACAGGATCACGGCTACCCAAAACACGACCGGCAGCGCCATTACCAGGAAGAGAAGCGGCCTTTTATTGCTGTTGTCCACCTTCTGTATCTTTCATGTAAATGGCCTCTTTGCCAAAATAACCCGCCGTGCATTTGTTCCACCAATGGTCGGGATTGGTTTTAATATCATCGTCAAGGAAGATCGACATCGGTTTGGAACGCACCGGCGGCAGGTACAGAATGTCTTCCTGTGAATTTTTGATCAATGCGTAGCGCTGGTACATTTCTTTGTCGAATGCTGCCGCACGGCCTTTCAGCAAGTCGCCGTATATCATTTTCACATTACTACTTCCAAAAAACGATACGCCTACCGACACCAGCAGCACCGCATAAACTACGCCATACCGCACGGTGGAGGATGGCAGGAAATTGATCTTCCGCTGTTTGAAATAGTGAAAAATAACACCGACGACATAAAACCAGCCGATCAGGAAAAAGAAATATACGCAGTTGATCACCCGCGGCGTAGGCTCGATGCCCACTCCGTAATAGGAAGGGAACAACTGCGCCGAAAGCACGCCGATGAAGAGCAGCACCGCGTACCAAACCGGAATGGAGAAGTAATTACGGGCGCCTTCCGAGAGTCGCGAAAGCACGAAAATCCACGCCAGTGTGAAGAATATCAGCGGGGTACGAAAAACCCAGTCGAAACCCAGGAACGCCAGCTTTGCAAACGACGAAGTGAGCGAGAACGGAATGTTGCCGCCGAGCGGGTTACCACCGATACGCGCCGCATTGCCCGGTGATGCAAAATAGAAATAGCACGAAAGCGCCGTCACCACCGCCATCGAAATCATGAATGCATCCACTTTACGATGGAAGAGCACGCGGTAACCAAGCCACGCGCCCACGAGCAGCACCATAATGAGCAGGTTGGTTTCGCTGCTGCCGATCACGGCAAAGATCAGAAATGCCGACAGTGCGCCTACAAATAGCTTGGCCGGCTGGGTATCCTGACGGTACCAGCGCAATACAAGCACAATCCAGAGCAATGTGAGAATGTTCGGCACGGTATAGGTCACAAATGCCGCCATCCAGTAGAATGCTTCCGAAATGCTCATCATTTTGAGGATGTAGAGGAAGAAAACCACACCTGCAAAGCCCAGATGCGCCAGTCGCGACAAGGTGGGCGTAAGATGCCGGAACAGGCTGTACAATGCGAACACCATTCCCGCCAGCAAAACTACCGGCAGAATTTTGAACCCGGCAATGGAATGAAAGAGCAGCGGACTGGTGTGGTTGAGGAAAATGCCGAAATAGCGGCCTGTCCATTCGGTGTAATAGAGCTTCATCGCTTCGAACCAGCCTATTTTGAACACCGTAAAAATGTAACAGAAGTCATCCGCCGGCGAAGGGTGATTGAAATACGAAAGCGCCAGGAGCGGCACCAGCATGGTCAGCATGAGCAGAATGTTGATCCAGTTGCCAACAACGCGGTATTTTCTATAAAATCTATTCATTGACAATTTTTTCTATGATATAGCGTGGGCGGCCTTTTACCTCTTCATAAATCTTGCCGATATACTCGCCGATCAGGCCAAGCGCCATCATATTGAATCCGCTGAAAAACGTTAGCGGCAGCATGGTCGACGTCCAGCCCGGCACGGTGCGGCCAATCAGGAAAGAAAAAAGGATGTACACCACGATCAGCATCGCGATAAAGAAATTGACAAACCCGAAATACAGCACCAGCCGCATCGGGAATGTGGAAAACGAGGTAATGCCGTTCCAGGCGAAAAGCAGCATTTTGCTGAGCGGGTATTTCGTTTCGCCGGCCTCGCGTTCGAGGCGGCTGTAAAATACCTTTTCATTTTTAAAACCTATGAGCGGTACAATGCCGCGGAGAAACATATTGATCTCCCGGAAGTTTCCGAGCTCTTTGAGAACGCGCTGGTCCATCAAACGGAAATCGGCATGGTTGAAAACCACCGGCACGCCCATTTTTTGCATTAATACATAAAATCCCTCGGCAGTGGAGCGCTTGAACCACGAATCAGAACTGCGGTCGGAGCGGACGCCGTACACGATGCGCGCGCCCTCGCGGTGCTTTTCGATCATGGCCGTAATGGCGTTGATATCGTCCTGCAAGTCGGCGTCGATGGTGATAAAGCAGTCGTAATCGTTCACGTGCTGTTCCAAACCGGCCATAATGGCGCTCTGGTGGCCAAAATTGCGCGAAAGCCCTACGCCGATCACGCTCGCGTCTTTGGCGGCCAGCTCTTCGATGATCTGCCAGGTTTTGTCCCGGCTGCCGTCGTTTACAAAACAGATGCGACTGTCCTCCGCAATGAGGCCCTGCTCCTTGATGCCGTTGTAGTAGGTGTTTAATTTAGCATACGTCCGGTACAAGATCGCCTCTTCGTTGTAGCATGGTATGACTAAAAGTAAACGAGCTGGATTCATAAGTCACCCTGTTGGTTGAATCGACAAAAATAGCAGTAATAAGTTAATATGCTCCTTTTCATAGTGGCCGGTCAGGTATTAAGTACTATTTACCGGCCTCAATTATTTTGCGGCGTCAGGAGAAAATCCTGGCACCGGCATGGTTACCTGGGCAACGTTTTGTAAAGCAACACGCCGATCGCCGAAAACACTATGTTCGGCAGCCACACGGCAAAAAGTGTGTTAATGGTTCCCGCCTCGGCGACGCCCTTGGACAGCAAAAAGAACAGGATGTAAATGAATGCCAGCATAAAACCGAGTGCAATCTGCCAGCCCACACCCCGCCTGCTTTTCCGGGCCGAAACGATCACACCGATGGCCGTCAGGATCAGGATCGCGAACGGCTGCGTGAACCGCGTATATTTTTCGATGAGATACACTTCCAGACCGTCCGCGCCGCGGCTCTTCAGCAAATCAATGTAGGCATTGAGCTCCGGTAATGTGAAAGTTTCGAACAGGTTATAATCACTTTCGAAATCTTTGGGTGATAAATTAATGGTCGTATCGATCTCCGTGCCACGGCTCAGGCGCTCGCCCAGGCTGTCGAGCGTGCGCACCTGGTAGTTTTGCAGCGTCCATTTGCCCTTTTTGGGCTGCCACACGATCTTGTCGGCGTAAAACTTTTGAAGCAGTTTCGTGCCTTTGATCGTCTCCATCGTGAACTTGTTGCCCGTTTGCGTGGTGGTGTTATAGCTTTCGAGGTAGGCGTACACGTCGGGCGCGATGGTAATGTGCACGTTATGCCCGCTGAAATAGAACTCGTTTTTTACATAAGTTTTCTCAAAACTGTTGCGGATCTTATTGGCTTTGGGCAGCACCCAGCCTACCTGGATGAAGGTGAGGATACCCAGCACCACCGCGCCGGCCATGTAGGGCCGCAGCATCCGTCCGAAACTGATCCCGCTGCTCAGCATGGCGATAATCTCCGTCCGGGCCGCAATGCGCGAGGTGAAGAACACCGTGGCGATGAACACCATCAGCGGACTGATGTAATTGATCCAGTAGGGAATCAGATTGAGGTAATAATCGATGATGATCTCGCGGAGCGGGGCCTTTTTGTCGAGAAAGTCGTCTACCTTTTCGGTATAGTCGATCATACAGATGATCAGTACGATGACGAACGCCACGAACACATAGGTAATCAGGAAGTTTTTGATCAGGTACCGATCGAGGATCTTGAATTTCATGGCTGGTTAGGGTCTCATCGGCGCTGTACCAGCAGGTTTTTAGACACTTCGAGACTGATAAACAACGTCGGGCCGCCGTTAATCTGTACGGACGCCGACTTGTCGTATTCATTTATTTCCTTCATCTCAATCACCGCCCCTAGCGTAATACCCGACCGATCAAGGTGTTGCAGGAACGACGGTGCATGGTCGAGCACCCCCATCATTAACACTTTTTCACCAACCTGCACGTCGGTCAGGATCAGGTAATCGGGTTCGGTAAGGTTTCCTTTGGCATCCGGAATGGGGTCGCCGTGGGGATCGAACTTGGGATGGCCCAGGAAAGCATCGAGCTTTTCCACCAGCACTTCCGACGGAATATGTTCCAGTTCCTCGGCAATGTCGTGCACTTCGTCCCAGCCGAAGCCCAGCTTTTCAACGAGAAAAACCTCCCACAAGCGATGCTTGCGGATCACTTTGATCGCCACCTTCTCCCCGCTCTCGGTGAGCGTCACACCCTGGTATTTTTTATAGTGTATCAATCCCTTTTCAGCCAGCTTACGCAGCATGTCGGTCACCGACGCCGCGCGGGTGGATGTGCTTTCGGCCAGCGCGTTGGTGCTCACCTCCACTCCTTCGCGTCCCGAAAGTGCATGGATGATCTTTAAATAATTTTCTTCTGTGAAGGAATTCTGCATGCCCGTAAGCCCCGGTTACCAATCTTGAATATCCGGCAAAAGTACGACTTCCTGTTTGTAAAATAAAAAATTTAGACTAACCTAAAAATATATTCAGAATTTCCTTATATTTGTTTTCAGAATTCTAAATTGTTTATTTCGGAGACTAAGGGAATGATTGACGATTTCAAAATAGATAAATCCTTGCAAGAGAAAGCACCCGAAGACGGCGATCGGCTCCGCTCGCTGTCCGAAGTTCACTCCTCTATTTCCGTGCCGGAAGGAGCCGGTTTCTGGAAAAAAATGGCTGCATTCGCCGGCCCGGGGCTGATGGTGGCCGTTGGATACATCGATCCGGGCAACTGGGCTACCGATATTGAAGGCGGTTCCCGGTTTGGTTACACGCTGCTTTCAGTGATCCTTATTTCAAACCTGTTTGCGATGCTTTTGCAGCATTTGTCGCTCAAACTCGGCATCGCATCCGGCCGCGACCTTGCACAGGCCTGCCGCGATTATTATTCCCGTCCCGTTTCCTTCGTGCTTTGGGTACTGTCCGAAATCGCCATTGCCGCCACCGACCTTGCGGAAGTAATCGGTTCGGCCATTGCATTAAACCTGCTTTTCGGGCTGCCATTGCCGGTGGGTGTGCTGTTTACGGCATTCGATGTGCTCCTTGTCCTGTATTTCCAGCAAAAAGGCTTCCGCATTATCGAGAGCATTGTAGCCGGGCTGATGGGCATTATCCTGCTGAGCTTTTTGTATGAAATGATCGTGTCACAGCCCTCGCTGGCCGGCATTATGGGCGGATTGTTACCTAAGAAAGAGATCGTGACCGATCCGGGTATGCTTTACATTGCCATCGGTATCCTCGGCGCGACGGTCATGCCGCATAACCTCTACCTGCATTCCAGCATTGTACAAACCCGCAATTTCAGGAAAGACGATGAAGGCAAACGCACGGCGATCAAATTTGCCACCATCGACTCGACCGTTTCGCTGGCTTTGGCATTTTTCATCAATGGCTCCATCCTCATCCTGGCCGCCACGGCATTCCACGCCAACGGCCATTTCGAAATCGCCGACATTACCGACGCCTATCACCTGCTCGATCCCGTTTTGGGTGTGAGCCTGGCAGGAATATTCTTCGCATTGGCATTGCTGGCATCCGGCCAGAGCTCCACGCTCACCGGCACGCTCGCGGGGCAGATTGTCATGGAAGGCTTTCTCAACATCCGTTTGAAACCCTGGGTGCGCCGCTTGCTCACCCGCGGTATTGCCATCATCCCCGCGCTCATTGTCTCGTCCCTGTACGGCGAACGCGGCACAGCTGAGCTGCTTGTGCTTAGCCAGGTGATTCTCTCCCTGCAACTGAGCTTTGCCGTGGTGCCGTTGGTATTCTTTACCTCAAACAGCCAAATTATGGGCCGGTTCGCCAATTCGCGTGCATTGACGGCCATTAGCTGGGTCATTGCGCTGATTATTATCGGGTTAAATGGCTACCTGCTGTTCAACACTTTTACCGCTTAGTGTCGGCCTGACAAATTAAATTTGTATGCTCTAATACCTTCTTTGCAAGCCGTTTCCTAACTTTCGCCGTTTTATATGAAAGGTGGATGGAATCAAAACACAAAGTTGACAAGGTAACGGCTGCCGGACTTCTGGTGGCGTTCGGCATTATATATGGCGACATTGGTACGTCGCCGCTTTATGTAATGCAGGCGATTATCATGAATGAGCCCATCACCGAAGAAATTATCTACGGGGCTATTTCGTGTATCTTCTGGACGCTCACGCTTCAAACCACCGTGAAATACGTGATTCTCATCCTCCGGGCCGACAACCGCGGCGAGGGAGGGATTTTCGCGTTGTATGCGCTCGTACGCAAGCATGCGAAGTGGCTCACGGTGCCGGCCGTTATCGGCGGAAGTACGCTGCTCGCCGACGGGGTCATTACGCCGCCCATTTCCGTATCGTCGGCGGTGGAAGGCTTGCAGCTGTTATATCCTAATATTCAGACCGTTCCGATCGTCATTGCCATTCTCACGATGATCTTCATCATCCAGGCGTTCGGTACCAAAGTGGTGGGACGTGCATTCGGGCCGCTGATGGTCACGTGGTTCGTAATGCTGGGCGTACTCGGTCTGAACCAGATCAAAGACCACCCCGAAATCCTCAAAGCACTGAACCCGATGTACGGTTTCGACCTGCTTACCAAGCATCCCGGCGGTTTCTGGATGCTCGGCGCGGTGTTTTTGTGTACCACAGGTGCCGAAGCATTGTATTCCGATCTCGGACATTGCGGCCGTGAGAACATCCGCATCAGCTGGATTTTCGTTAAAATTTGTTTGATACTCAACTACTTCGGCCAGGGTGCGTGGCTGATCACCGAAATGGGCAACCTGCTTGATGCGCGGAAGCCATTTTACGAAATTATGCCCGAATGGTGGCTGCTGCCGGGCGTCGTCATCGCGACATTAGCGGCCATTATCGCCAGCCAGGCGGTTATCACCGGCTCATTCACACTGATTTCCGAAGCCATCCGTCTCAATTTCTGGCCCAAAGTACGCCTCATCTATCCCAGCGACCAGAAAGGCCAGCTCTACGTGCCGAGCATCAACTGGCTCCTCTGGCTCGGCTGCTGCGGCGTGGTGCTGTTTTTCCAGAAATCGTCGAACATGGAAGCCGCGTACGGCCTTGCCATTACGCTTACGATGATTATGACTACGATCCTGTTCTCCTATTATTTGTATATCAAACGGGTGAACCTCTGGATTGTGATCGTGTTCATGCTGCTATACTTATTCATCGAGGGCATGTTCCTCGGCGCTAACCTGCTGAAATTCACGCACGGCGGCTGGTTTACGATCATGGTCGGAACAATTGTTGCGGGACTGATGGCCGTGTGGCTCAAAGCATTTTACATCAAGCTCAGGCTCACCGAATACACCAAGCTGGAAAAATACCTGCCTGCATTGCACGAGCTGAGCCGCGACATCAGTATTCCCAAATACACGACGCACCTCGTTTTCATGACCAACGCCTCGCGCGCAACGGAGATTGAAACGAAGGTCATTTACTCCATTTTCCAGAAGCGGCCGAAGCGCGCCGATGTGTACTGGTTTATCCACGTCGACATCACGGATGATCCTTACACAATGGAATACAAGGTGTTATCCGACGATGACAATAACGATAATGTAATCAAAATCAACTTCCGGCTCGGCTTCCGCGTCGACCAGCGGATCAATATGTTCTTCCGGAAAGTGGTGGAGGATATGGTACTGAACAAGGAAGTAGATATTACCAGCCGGTACGAATCATTGAGCAAACAGAACATTACCGGTGATTTCCGGTTTGTCGTCCTCGAAAGGTTCCTGTCGTTTGAAAACGACCTGCCATTCCTGGAACAGCTCGTTATGAAAACCTATTTCTTCGTAAAAGACTTCACGACGCCGGAGGATAAATGGTTCGGGCTGGACAGCAGTTCAGTGAAGATTGAGAAAGTGCCGCTGATTATCCGTCCGGTGGAAAACGTAAAGCTTCGACGCGTGTATAACTAAGCTGCATTCGCGGCTGCCGGAGCTTTTCCATAAATCTTGCCATTGAAACCGTGAAAGCACTTATGAACACGAAATGCGTGATTCATAAGTGCTTTCACTTTATACCTTTTTTGTGGCCAGTATTACTTCAAATACACCCCTTCCTCTGTCTCGCGGCTCAATACAACTTCCACATGCTCGGTGAGCGTGGTGCTCAACGAATACCCCACGTAATCGGCGTGGACGGGAAATTTGTGATGGCTGCGGTCAACGATCACAGCTACCTGCACCTTTTTCATAGGTACTTTCAGGAATGGCTCCAATGCGAATGCGAGGGTGCGGCCCGTGTTGAGCACGTCGTCGGCGACGATCACGACCTGGTTTTCCACGTTCAGGTCGCGGTCAAACAGGATCGGGCTTTGCTGGTGAATGTTTTTGTCGAAGCGCAATTCGATCAGCTGAGCGTCGAGCGGGGAAATTTCCGTCAATTCAGCGGTAAGGCGTTTGGCAAAAGCGAAACCTTCTCCGGCAATTCCGGCTATGATAATGCCTTTTTCCTCAAAATTCTGTTCGTATATTTCAAAAGCGATCCGGCGTATTTTCTGGCTCGTCTGGTGCGCGCTCAAAATCTGACGCCTGGATACCGTGTTGTTCTCGGTCATTGCGGGAATGGATAATTTAAAATCTTAGCAGCGGTAAAAATAACAAACCGCATGACTACTTCATAGCGCCGCGAAGTTCTTTAACCAATTCGCAAAAGTCAACTCGTGCAGCGGCAGTTCGAGGCTCACAATGCCCATTTCAACCTTCGCGGCACCGATCCGCTCCGTGCGGATTTCCATCAATGCCTTTTCATAGGGCTTCGGAAACTCGGGATGAGCCTGTATGCCGACCATATTTTCGCCCACCCGGAACATGCTAACGGGGCAATCCTGCGTTTCGGCAAGTAATGTGCTGTCAGGCGGCAATTCGATGACCTGGTCCTGGCACATCATCAGCAGATTAAACGACGGGCGGGCCGGCACCATCCATTCTTCGAGATTCAAAACCTGAAAGTTATGCACGCCCACACACCAACCCACGGCCGATTTCTGCACCTTCCCGCCCAAAGCCTCCGCCAGCATCTGGTGCCCGAAACAAACGCCCAGGTATTTTTTGCCGGCATCGTGAATTTCCTTCACAAAACCTTTCAACTGCTCAATCCAAGGCTCATCGTCGTAAACCGAAGATTTGGACCCCGTGCAAACATACACCTCGCATTCACCCACCGACCGCGGAAAATGTCCGTTGCACACATCATAAAATGTAAACTCCCACTCCGGCGCCACCTGTGCAAACAAGGCTGGAAACATCTCGCGATAATCGCCCGCAATCGGCAGCAGTTCCTCGCGCACATGGTCACATTCCAGTAAACCGACTTTTGTCATCTTATTCTTTACTTTTTATCAAAAAGCTGGCTCAGTTCGACGGTATAGTCAGGCAAGGTAACCGACGTAAGGGCCTGGCCCACGGTATACGGCCTCAATCCGGTGTACTTTTCATCCCTCAACACATACACGAGCACCACTTCATCGTTGGGTTCCACGAGCCAATATTCTTTCACGCCGGACTCTTCGTACACTTCGAACTTGTCATTCATTTCCTTCCTGGTGTTGCCGGGAGGAAGTATCTCAATTATCCAGTCCGGCGCGCCGATACAGCCTTTTTCATCTATTTTTCGCGGGTCACAAATCACCGAAATGTCCGGCTGGACCACGGTCAGAATTTCTTTGTCCGATTTCAGGTCAAACCTCGGAAGCCGCACGTCGAATGGCGCTGCAAAAACCTGGCAATCCTTATTTCTGAGCAGGTGCCATATTTCAGCGAAAAGCATCCCGGCAATTTTTTGATGTTTTGTCGCTGGCGCAGGCGACATTTTAAAGATCTTGCCTTTGATCAGTTCCAGGCGCTCTTTGAACTGCCATTTCAGGTAATCGGCATAGCTGTAAGTTCCATTTAAGTCGAGTGTGTCGATGCTGCTCATGTCTCAATTCGAATGATTTAGGATTAAAGATAGTCCATCAAACCAAGTTACCCTATTTTCAAATGAAAAGACTTAGGCCGTGTCAATGCTTCATAACCGACTACCGAAAGCGTACAGCCGCGGCCTGAATTTTTGACGCCCGTCCAGGCTAATGCCGGATCGAGGTAGTCGCAGCGGTTCATGAACCAGGTGCCGGTTTCGACCTGCTCGCCAATTTGCAATGCGGCGTCCACGTCCGAGGTCCAGATGGAAGCGGTGAGGCCGTACTGGCTGTCGTTCATGAGGCGAATAGCTTCCTCGTCGCTCGAAACGGGCATGATGCCGACTACCGGCGCGAAGGTTTCTTCCTGCATAATGTCCATCGAATGGTTCACATTCACAAGCACCTGCGGCGCGAGGTAAGGTGTGCCCGATTGGTGCGCAGGAAACAATGCAGGGTCGATCAACGCGGTGGCACCATTGGCAATGGCGTCGTCGATTTGTTTTTGTGCAAAATTGGCGGCTGATGTTCTCACCATCGGCCCTAATGTCGTTTCAGGATCACGCGGATCGCCGAGGACGTAGGTTTTGGTTAATGCTTCAAAGCCTTTGACAAAATCCTCATACACATCCTGATGCACATAAATGCGTTCGATGCCGCAGCACGATTGTCCCGAATTGAAGAACGAGCCATCCACAAGGTTTTCAACGGCATCGGCCAGGTTCGCATCCGCACGCACATAGGCGGGATCTTTTCCTCCCAACTCCAAACCACCAATGATAAAACGCTCATTAATAGCCTTTTGAACAGCATGACCACCTTCCACGGAACCGGTAAATGCCACATAGTCAACACGCGCGTCGCCGATCACCTGGGCCACCTGGTCGTGGCTTAGATGCAGATATTGAAATACACCCTCGGGTAAGCCGGCATATTCGAACGCCGCCGCGTAGCGCTCTGCACAAAGCGGCGTTTGCTGGGCGTGCTTCAAAATCACCGCATTGCCCGACATAATCGCGGGTATCACCGAGTTGACGGACGTCAAATAGGGATAATTCCACGGCGCCACCACGAATACGACACCCAGCGGATCGCGCTTCACAAATCGTTTAAAACCCGGAACCTCATCGACTTCCACTTCCGCCAGCGCCTTTTCGGCGACGGAAATCATGTAATTGGCCCGCTCCTGGAAACCACGGCGGATCTCGTTGGCGGTATAGCGCACAGGCCGGCCCATTTGCCATGTCAGTTCCAGGCCGATTTCGTCGGCATTGTTCAGGAAATATTCCAGCGCCTTCCGGCATACGGCCTCACGTTCGGCCAATGTCGATTTTTTCCATTCCTTTTGGGCTGCTACCGCTTTTTCCAAAGCAGCTTCCACAGCCGCCGGCGTCGCCAGCTCGCGCTCCACATACACGGAGCCGTCTATCGGGCTTATTGTTTTTTGGGTCATGATTAATGGGAGAAAAGGGAGGAAGGGGAAAATGGAGGAAGGGAATGCACCGGACTTTGAAAATCCCATCCTCCCTTCCTTCATCCTCCTTCCTCCATTTAAAGAGGTGTTACATAAGCAGAAGTAATTCCGCCATCGACCAGAAAGTCGGTGCCGGTGACAAAGGATGCTTCGTCCGAAGCGAGGAACAATGCGGCATAGGCCATTTCCTTCGCTTCGCCGAAACGGCCCATCGGGATGTGTACCAGGCGGCGCTGCTTCTTTTCTTCGGTATTCAGAAATTTCATGAGGAGCTCCGTGCGCAGCGGGCCCGGGCATAATGCGTTCACGCGGATGTTCTCGCGCGCGTGGATGACAGCGAGCTCGCGTGTGAGCGCCAAAACGGCCCCTTTGCTGGCCGTGTAAGCTACCTGTGGCGTGGCGGCGCCCAATATCGCCACAAACGACGCCGTATTAATGATAGATCCTCCCCCGGCGCGCTGCAATGCCGGTATGCCATATTTGCAACCCAGGAACACGCCTTTCGCATTGATGTTCATCGTGAGGTCCCAGATCGCTTCTTCCGTCGTTACGGCATTATCGTCGTCGCTGTGCATGATGCCCGCATTGTTGAAAATGACGTTCAGTTTCCCGAATTTCTCTTCCGTGAACGCGACAGCCGCCTCACAATCAGCTGCTTTGGAAACGTCCGAATGCAGAAAATACGCCTCTCCGCCGTTTTTTACGATCTCATCGGCAGTTTCCTGACCGCCCACGTCGTTCACGTCGGTCACTACGATTTTAGCTCCTTCTTTGGCAAACAAAATGGCGGTTTCCCGGCCAATGCCGCCGCTACCACCTGTAATAAGCGCGACTTTGTTTTCTAAGCGCATGGGGTTGAATTGATATGGTTTGACAATAAATAGTAAT
The DNA here is from genome assembly GCF_000023125.1 of Dyadobacter fermentans DSM 18053. Taxonomy (NCBI): domain Bacteria; kingdom Pseudomonadati; phylum Bacteroidota; class Cytophagia; order Cytophagales; family Spirosomataceae; genus Dyadobacter; species Dyadobacter fermentans. The sequence goes on along the minus strand of NC_013037.1, from coordinate 5,634,385 downwards.
TGAGTCACGGAAAAGGAGGCCCCGCCGGGGCCTGAAATCATTTTGCAACGTCTCCCCAGAAACAGGAAGCCGCTCCGCGGCCACCAAACCCCTCACTCAAATCTGCTCAAAATACCGCTTCCGCTCCCAGTCGGTTACGGAAGTCTCGTACGCACGCTGCTCAGTTTTGAAAAAATGCGTGTAATGCTCCACCACTTCCGGGCCGAATGCTTCTTTAGCAAATGTGCTTTGCGCAAACAAGGCAATGGATTCGCCCAGGGTGTAGGGTACGCGCGGCAAATGCGCGGCTGCGTAAATGTCGCCTTCGAAGCATTCCGGCGGTTCAATGCGGTTTCGGATGCCGTCGAGACCGGAAGCGAGCGATGCGGCAAATGCGAGGTACGGATTGCAATCCGCGCCGGGAATGCGGCATTCAATGCGCAAACTGGCACCGCTGCCTACCACGCGAAAACCGGCCGTGCGGTTATCATAGCTCCAAGCCAGCCGCGTAGGTGCCCAGGAGCCGTCCACGAAGCGTTTATAGGAATTGACAGTCGGGGCGTAGAAAGGCATCACATCGGGCACGTGCTTAATCCAACCGCCGAGGAACCAGCGAAAAATATCAGAGCCTTTAACCGGTCCGAATTGCTGGTCGCCATCGAAGAGGTTTATACCATCTTTCCACAAACTCATGTGAATATGGCTGCTCGAACCAGCCTGGTCGGTTGCGAACTTGGCCATAAACGTGACCGAAAGACCCATCGCGTCGGCGACTTCTTTTAAGCACTGCTTGTATACGACGTGGTTGTCGGCCATCGCGAGCACGTCGGCGTATTTTACATTCAGCTCGTGCTGGCCGAGGCCCCATTCGCCTTTGGACGTTTCAATGGGAATGCCAGAATTTTTCAAATGCCTGCGGACCACGGATGTGAATTTCTCGTTCCGCGTGCCCTGCATAATGTGGTAATCTTCAAGGTAATATCCGGCTGGCGTCAGGTTCTGGTAGTTTTGTTCAAATGCCTGCTTGTAGCTGTTTTCCAGCAGGTAATATTCCAGTTCCGAGGCCGCGGAGCATTCGAGTCCGTCGGCTGCGAGTGCGGCGAGTTGTTTTTTCAGGACGGATCTCGGCGCGATGGATTCCAGCTCGTGCGATTTGTCATTGTGAACATCGCAAAGGATCATGGCCGTTTTTTCGAGCCAGGCGGCGATGCGTAATGTGGAAAAGTCGGGGACCATGTGGAAATCGCCGTAGCCGAGCTCCCAGTTGGCGTAGCGGTAGCCGGGGATCGGCTCCATCGTGATGTCCGTCGTGAGCAGGTAGTTGCAGCCGTGTGTGCCCGATCTGGAAACGGAATCCAGGAAAAAGTCGGCGTCGACACGCTTGCCCATCAGGCGGCCGTAATGGTCGGTGAATGCAACGACAATGGTTTCAATTTCTCCCCCTCCAATCTTGCCCGAAAGTTCATCCAGCGTCAGAAATCCTTTTTTACTCATCAGAAAGGGTTGGTTTAGCGCATTTACATTATCGCAACTTCTCAATTTTGGCATGCATCGGAAACTTCATCATCACCTTTTTGCCAGATGCCTTTTCGAGCACCGGCGTCAGTACTTTTCGGGCGTTTTCCTTTGTCTGGTCGAGGATACCCATGTCGAGGGCCGATTTCTGGATCTGCTTTTCGGCCTGCTTATAGGCTTCCTGCACCAGCTTCGCTTCATCTGCGAATGCGTATTCAGTATTGTAAACCTTTGATTTACTGTGATCTATCTTAAAAACACAAAGCTCAGGCTCGGGCATGTTGATCACCAGCGTTTCGGCGTCGGAAGTAATATCCTCCATCGCGATTTTGGTTAAATCCACACAGCCGATGGCTTCACCCTGCACGATCAGGATTGCTTTCGCGTTGGGCAGCCACATTTTCACGATTTCCTGCTCCACCACATCCTTGAAGTTGTATTTCACCACTTCCAGCTTGCCCATCGAGCTGATTTCCTGCAACACCACGGTGTGCATTGTTTCCACCTCATCCTCGCCGCCCAGCCAGCCGGGCATCCAGCTGCCGGTTTTAAAACCCGACCACAATGCATTAATCCCTGCCAAAAGCAAAATCAGCACAAACAGCCGCACAAGCCACGATATGATACGCATAGATCAGTTTTTAAGTACAACTTCCTCCGCCGCCTCGCCTTCCCGGGCCATTCGCTGGGCGATGATACTCGCCGCAATAAGCTGCAATGCGTGATAAAGCATGATCGGCAGAAGCATTAGCCCCGCTTCCGGCCCTGCAAACAGCACTTTCGACATTACGGCACCTTGCACGAGCGACTTTTTGGAACCGCAAAACACCGCCGTTACCTTGTCCTCGCGGCTGAAATGCAGCAAACCGCTGATGAACGTGAGCAGGAAATAAATGCCGAAAAACAGCGCGAGCATTCCTATCCCTAAAAATACAATTTCTTTTATTCCAAGCGAATCGAACAGGTGCTCTCCGAACGATTCGCAAAAAGAAGTGTAAACGATCAGCAAAATCGACGACTGGTCGAAATAACGGATGTACTTTTTGTTGGTTTCCGCGAAATGCCCCCAGCGTTTGTTGAGCACGATCCCGGCGAATACCGGCAATAATACTTGCAATGCGAGTTTTCCGACTACCGAAAGCAAATCAAAATGGCCGGGGCCGGCATCGAGCACCAGTCCCATCCACAACGGCGTGATGAAAACGCCGATCAGGCTCGAAATGCTCGCGTTGAATATCGCCGCCGGAATGTTGCCGCGGGCGATGGACACCATTACCACCGATGATGACACGGTGGACGGCAGCACGGTTAGGAAAAATATCGCCAGCCACATATTTTGGCCCTCGGCGCTGTGAAAAAAGGGCCTGAATGCCAGCGCCAGCACGGGAAAAAGTACGAATGTCGACAAATGCACCATCACATGCAGGCGCCAGTTGACCAGCCCGGCTTTGAGTTTTTCGGGGCTGAGGCGCAGGCCGTAGAAGAAGAATATCAGCGAAACGGCGTAGGTCGAAACGGTGGAAAGGTGCAGCGGGCTGTCCTGCATACCGGGTGCAGGCCAGAGCCAGGCGAGGAGGATCATGCTGAGTAGTGCGAGCATAAAACCGTCCAGACCGGCTTTTTTAGCAGTATCAATAAATTTACGCATATTAAAAAACGATGCGGCCCGCAGTAAAATGCCGCAAACTGTTGTTTACAAGAAAAAGGAAAACTCTCAGAAATAAAACCCAACACGGCGATTAATAGTGTCAATTCTTTCCAACAACACCTCACTTTCCATGGCAAATCCTGACAAAATACTCCTCTCCATCCTGATGGCACTCATATCCCTGGCGCCCGCAACGGCGCAATACAAGCTCGCATGGGCCGACGAATTCGACTACGACGGCGTGCCCGACCCGAATGTGTGGCAGCCTGAAAAAGGCTTCACCCGAAACCACGAAGACCAATGGTACCAGGGCGACAATGCCTATTGCAAAGGCGGCTACCTGATCATTGAAGCAAAAAAGGAGCGCGTCAAAAACCCGAACTACAAATCGGGCAGCAGCAACTGGAAGGAAAGCCGCGAGTATGCCGAATACACGTCTGCCAGCATCATTACCCGCGGCAAAAAGAGCTTTCAATACGGCCGTTTCGAAATGCGGGCTAAAATCGACACGCGCTCGGGCATCTGGCCGGCATTCTGGACGCTCGGCGAGAAGGGCGAATGGCCGGATAACGGCGAAATCGATATCATGGAGTTTTACCGGGGAATGCTGCTCGCTAACCTCGCCTGGGGCTCCAACGAGCGTTATAAGCCGGTTTGGAATACCAACAAAAAGCAGGTTTCGACTTCCAAAGACCCGGACTGGTCGTCCAAATTCCACGTCTGGCGAATGGATTGGGACGAAAATTCCATCCAAATATATGTGGACGATGAGCTGCTGGCGTCGGAGGATCAGGCCAAAGCCGTTAATGCCAAAAACAAGAACATTACCCCATTCAAGCAGCCGCATTACATTCTGCTAGGCATGGCGCTAGGCGGCGATAATGGCGGCGATTTATCCAATACAGAATTTCCCGCCCGCTTTGAAGTGGATTATGTGAGGGTGTATCAAAAGCAATAATGCCCGGGAGCTCCGGTGGTCGCGGGAGTTTAAATCGCGGGTTTCATAGCGGGCACACTCCTTCTCACCTTTTTAGGCGCTTTTTTGCGTCGGCCCCACCAGATTACGAAACCAGTTACGGGCAGCGATGCGCAAACCAGGCTGGCGAAAAACATCAGGATTTTGCCCGGCAGCCCAAGAATGGCACCCGTGTGAATGTCGTAGTTCATGCGGCGCAGCTTATTGGCAAAATTCGCCTCGCTGTATTTACCGGTATAGGGGCCCGTTGCATCGATTTTTTTGACAGAGTACTGATCAAAATAGTTATAATCGACATTGTAATAGGTGCCTTCGCGGAAGTTTACATAAGAGAAAATCGACTCCGCTTTCTCGGTTGGGAAGGAAATATTGAGAGTTGAATATTTAGGATATTCATTCTGCAACTGATACCATGCCTTGTCCACGGCTTGCATCGGTCCGGCTACCCGGGCAGTTGAAACGGTGTCGGAAACGGGATTATAGTACATATCCGAGCCTTCACCGCCGGTGGCCGTGTAGAGCCCCTGCGAAAACCACTGAAAGCCCCAAACGAGCCCGGTAACCGCCAAAACCACGCCGATGGACATCATGTAAAAGCCAAGGACATTGTGCAGGTCGTAGTTTTTACGGCGCCAGGCAGCATTCCATTTGATCGAAAACCGCTGTTTGGCCGCCGATTTGTTCCTGGGCCACCAAAGCACCATCCCGCTGATCATCATGAACAGGAAAACGAGCGTCGCCGATGCCACGACGGTTTGGCCGTATTTTTCAGGGAGCCACAGGTAATAGTGCCCGTGGAGGATAAAATGGAAGAAATCGTCGTCCTCGTTCCAGATATGCTCCACTTTTCCGGTGTACTGGTTGAGGTAAACGACGTAATAATATTCAGGATCAAGGTTGTAAAATCCGACTTGCGCATTGCGGTCGGGCGTGTCGTAAAGCACACCTTTGGCCACCTTGCCGGGCAGTGCCTTTTTGGCAATTTCGGCCAGCTCCGAAGGCGGCAGCACCTTCCCGCCGGTGGGGCCGTTCACGAACATATAGGGCTGCGTAATGCTTTTAATTTCCTGCTCGAAAGCCAGGATACACCCCGTGATCGAAATAATAAACACCATAATCCCCGAGACAAGCCCCAGGTACAAGTGCAGTTTTCCAATCAGTTTTTTCATCGATCCGCCCCTATTTATCTTATTTAGACTTATTTAAGACTGTGAAGATAATGGGATCGGTTTAAACTACCAAAAAGGGCGGATGTCATGCTGAGCGGACCGGGTCGCCGGGCGGTCGAAGCATCTGCACCGCGGTACAATATACCGTATGGACTGTCTTCGACTCCGCTCAGACTGACATTTCACGCATATGCGCTAATTACTAAAAATCATACCGATAAATCCCTTCGACTTTCGTGGTCGGCGGCATGTGGGCGAGGGTTTTCAGCTGGCCGTCGTGCAGGCCGAATACCCAGCCGTGCAAATGCAGCTCCTGGCCCTGATGCCATGCGCCCTGGACAATGCTCGTTTGAGCGAGATTCTGCACTTGCTGGATCACATTGAGCTCCACGAGGCGGTCGAAGCGCTTTTTCTCTTCTTCGATGGCGTCGAGTTCAGCGGCATTTTTGTCGTATACATCCTTGATATTATGGAGCCAGCGGTTGATCAGCCCGAGGTCTTTGTGCATCATCGAGGCCTTCACGCCGCCACATTGGTAGTGGCCCACTACAAGTATATGCCTCACTTTCAACACCTCCACGGCATATTGCAGCACGCTGAGCATGTTCATATCGGTATGCACCACCAGGTTGGCGACGTTGCGGTGCACGAACATTTCGCCTGGTTGCGAGCCCGTCAGGTCTTCGGCCGGCACGCGGCTGTCCGAGCATCCGATCCAGAGGAAATCCGGCTTCTGGTCCTTGGCCAGATTCTCAAAATATGTTTCGTCAACTTCAAGCTGGCTGGCTGCCCAGGATTTGTTGGCGGTAAGCAGACGGTTAATGAGTTCCATTTTATGATTGATGGTTGAAGTACCAAAATAATACAATCTCTCCCAGATTCATTCAAAAGCGCACATCCTTTTAGCGGAAAAAAAATCGTAATTTTGCACTCTTAAAATCCGGAGAGGGTTATAAATAGTGCTATTTACATTGATCGGCCACGGCGAGTGCCGGACGCTACTACTTATATGAAATACAACGAGTATAAAAATCTGAGTTACCCGCAAATCGGTGACGAAGTACTGAAATTCTGGAAGGACAAAAGGATCTTTGAAGCGTCGGTTGAAACCCGCGAGGGCGCGCCGACTTTCACATTTTTCGAAGGGCCGCCGTCGGCAAACGGAACGCCGGGCATTCACCACGTAATGGCCCGGGCGATCAAGGATATTTTCTGTCGGTATAAAACGCTGCAAGGCTTCCAGGTGAAGCGCAAGGGCGGCTGGGACACGCACGGATTGCCGGTGGAGCTGCAAGTGGAGAAGGAACTCGGCATTATCAAGGACGATATCGGTAAGAAGATCTCGGTAGCGGATTACAACGAAAAATGCCGCCAGACGGTGATGAAATTCACCGACCAATGGAATGACCTGACCGAAAAAATGGGCTATTGGGTCGATCTCGACGATCCTTACATTACCTACAAAAGCGAATACATTGAAAGCCTCTGGAACCTGCTTAAAAAGCTGTATGACAAAGGCTTGCTATACAAAGGCTACACAATCCAGCCTTATTCACCGGCGGCTGGAACGGGTCTTTCGTCACACGAGCTGAACATGCCCGGGACGTACAAAGACGTGAAGGACACGACCATCGTGGCGATGTTCAAGGTGAAAGAAGCGGCGAAATGGCCTGCATTGGCCGTTTCCGCAGATGAGGACATCCGCATTCTCGCCTGGACCACCACGCCGTGGACGCTTCCCGCGAACTCCGCGCTCACCGTGGGCGGCAATATTGATTATGTATTGGTAAAAACCTTCAATCCTTACACGCATGAGCCGGTACAGGTAGTGCTCGCAAAGGATCTGGTAGGTAAATATTTCTCCGAAAAAGGCCACGACGGCGATTTCGACGGCTATGCGGCCAGCGACAAAAAGGTGCTTCCGTGGACTGTCGTAAATGAGTTCAAAGGCAAAGACCTGGAAGGCATTGAGTATGAGCAGCTGCTTCCTTACATTCAGCCAGAAACACCCGCATTCCGAGTAATCCTCGGCGACTTTGTGACCACCGAAGACGGTACCGGCGTGGTGCACACCTCCCCTACTTTCGGTGCGGACGACTTCCGGGTAGCGCAGGCAAACGGCATCCCGGCCATCATGGTGAAGGACGAAATTGGCAAAGAAGTGCCGATTGTAGATCGCCAGGGACGATTTGTAAAAGAGATCACGGATTATGCAGGCCGTTTTGTAAAACCTGAATACTACTCGCAGGCCGAGCAGGAAGATCCCGAGTTCCGCCCTACCGACGTGCTCATCGCTATTAAGCTCAAAGAAGAAGGCAAGGCATTTAAAGTAGAAAAATACGAGCACCCGTACCCGCATTGCTGGCGTACCGACAAGCCGGTGCTTTACTATCCGCTGGATAGCTGGTTTATACGCACCACAGCGGTAAAGGACCGTTTGGTAGAGCTCAACAAAAGCATCAACTGGAAACCCGAAAGCACCGGTACCGGCCGCTTCGGCAACTGGCTCGAAAACCTGGTGGACTGGAACCTCTCGCGCTCGCGCTACTGGGGAACGCCGCTGCCGATCTGGCGGAACGATTACGGTGATGAAGTGTGCGTTGGGTCTATCGAAGAGCTGAAAGATTTGCTTGAAGAGGCCATTATCTCCGGTCACCTCACCCGCGAGCAGGCATTGCACAACTCGGAATACCTGCAAAAACTGGAACATGGCGACTACGACCTGCACCGTCCGTACGTGGATGATGTAGTATTGATAGGTAAAACCGGCCACATCATGCACCGCGAACCAGACCTGATCGACGTATGGTTCGACTCTGGCGCGATGCCTTATGCGCAATGGCATTACCCGTTTGAAAACCAGGAAATCTTCGACAAGGCTTATCCTGCCGATTTTATTTCGGAAGGTGTAGACCAAACCCGCGGCTGGTTCTTCACATTGCACGCCATTGCAGGAATGCTGTTTGATTCTGTTGCATTCAAAAATGTAGTTTCAACTGGTTTGGTGCTCGACAAGAATGGCAACAAAATGTCGAAACGCCTTGGCAATGCGGTGGACCCGTTTGCGACATTGGCGCAGTACGGCCCGGACGCGACGCGCTGGTACATGATCACCAATGCAGAGCCTTGGGATAACCTGAAATTTAACATCGACGGCATCGGAGAAGTGCAGCGCAAGTTCTTCGGAACGCTTGTGAATACTTATAATTTCTTTGCATTGTATGCCAATCTCGATGGTTACGAGTTCCACGAAGCGAACTCCGTGCCGATCGAAAAGCGCACCGAGCTCGACCGGTGGATTTTGTCCAAACTGAATACATTGATTAAGGAAGTAGGTGAGCAATTCGACGACTACAACCCCACCAAAGCGGGCCGCCTCGTGCAGGATTTCGTGACAGACCAGCTTTCCAACTGGTACATCCGCCTCAACCGCCGCCGTTTCTGGAATCCCTCGGCTGAACAAGGCGCTGGCCTGACAGAGGATAAAGCGGCTGCTTATGAGACTTTGCACCATTGTTTGGTAACTGTTTCACAACTCATGTCGCCCATTGCGCCGTTCTTCGGTGAATGGTTATACAAAAACCTGACAGACAGCGACCGCGAAGCTTCGATCCAGCACAATGCGCCATTTAAATATGACTCAGTGCATTTGACTTACTGGCCAAAAATCGAGGCGGAAGTGGTGGATACCGATCTGGAAGAGGCAATGGAGCTCGCGCAGCGTATCAGCTCACTTGTTCACTCGATCCGGAAGGGGCATAAGCTGAAAGTCCGTCAGCCATTGTCCAAAATCCTGATCCCGGTTTTGAGTGACAAAACCAAGCGTCAGATCGAGCAGGTGGCTTACATTATCCTTTCCGAGGTAAATGTGAAAAACATCGAGTTCGTGCACGACGACAGCGGTATTCTGAAAAAGAAAATCAAACCTAACTTCAAAACGCTCGGCCCGAAATTTGGACCGAAAATGAAGGAGGTAGCGGCCGCCATTTCCGCGATGGACGAAACGCAGATCCGCGAAATCGAAGCCAGCAGCGCCATTACGCTCACCGCAGCCAGCGGCCCGATCGAAATCGCATTGACCGATGTGGAAATCATCGCAGAAGACGTGCCAGGATGGCTCGTAGCGAGTGAAAACGGCCTTACGGTCGCCCTCGACATCACCGTGACCGAAGACCTGCGCCTTGAAGGCATCGCCCGCGATTTCGTGAACCGCGTGCAGAACCTGCGCAAGGACAGCGGCTTCGAAGTGACTGACAAGATCCGCATTACCTTACAAAACAACGACGGCCTGCTCGCCAGCGCAGTAACCGCCAACAAAGATTACATCTGCCAGGAAGTACAAGCCCTGGACCTCAACCTCGTAGGCGACCTGAATGGCGAAGCGACGGAAATTGAGATGGATGAGTTTTTGTTGAAGGTGAAGATTGAGGTGGTTGGCTGATGAAGCAATATCAGGCTTATCCATACACAGCCAATGAGGCGACCGGTCACTTTAAGTTCCAAAGTGTGGGTAAGCGCGGCACCATTGACAAAGCGATAGAACTCGCCCAGATGGCACCTGGTATATACAATCTTGCGTTGCTGGATTTTGATCCGGTAACGCAAGATTATGTTGATGATTCAATCACAGACAACGGTGACATGCCGGAAGTCCTTGCAACGGTGCTGGCTGTGGTTTTGGATCATCTTTCCCAATTTCCAAAAAGCAATATTATTATCACTGGTAATAGTCGTTCAAGAAACCGTCTCTACCAAATTGCCATTAATAAGATTGGAGATGACGTCAAGCGTCAACTCATCATATTGGGCTATCAACACGCAAGATGGCGTGTTTTTGAACCAAATCAATCCTATGAAAGTTTTTTGATAGCAAGAAAGTAACTAGATTAGTAAAAACAAGCTAGTGGAAAAATGAAAGTCCTGGAAAAGAAACTACATATTCCTGCAAACTTATCGCCTTGCAAGACAATCGATAATTCTTTGCCAGATTTATCCAACCATCCGCTGGTAAAAGCAAAAATCGAGCGGGCACGCAAAATACTCGAAGAAAGCCCCATTCCCGAGCATCTGTTAAGAGGGGAATAGCTTCCTATGCAACTATCTACCTCCACATCCCTCATCACCGGAGGCGCCTCCGGCCTTGGCGAAGCGACTGCGCGATTATTTGTAAGTCAAGGGTCAAAAGTGGTCATCCTTGACCTCAACGAAGCAGCCGGACAGGCACTGGAAAGCCAATTCCCGGATCAAATCAAATTCATCAAAACCGACGTTACCAGCGAAAGCGAAGTCCAACTCGCTTTGGATGCTGCATTGCTAACTTTTGGCAGCATTCAGATTGTGGTGAACTGTGCGGGCATCGCGCCGGCGCGAAAGATCGTGGGGAAAGCGGATGGCATTTATGGGCCGCATGCTTTTGAGCTTTTTGAAAAAACCATCCGCATTAACCTGATGGGCACATTTAATGTGATGCGACTGGCGGCTTTTGCGATGGAAAAGAACGAGCCGAATGCGGAAGGTGAGCGTGGTGTGATCATTAATACGGCTTCCGTAGCGGCTTATGACGGCCAAATGGGCCAGGTTGCCTATGCTGCCAGCAAAGGCGGCATTGTGAGTATGACGCTGCCGGTGGCGCGAGACCTCGCGAAATCCGGCATTCGGGTGATGGCGATTGCGCCGGGGCTGTTCGAAACGCCGCTGCTCATGGGCCTGCCCGAAGAAGCGCGCGCTTCATTGGGGCAGCAGATTCCATTTCCATCCCGGCTGGGAAAGCCTTCTGAATATGCATTACTGGCCAAATCTATTGTGGAAAACCCGATGCTGAACGGCGAGGTGATCCGCTTGGACGGAGCAATCCGGATGGCTCCCAAATAGTTAAAACAATGCGGTTATGAGAGGACATTATTTATTGAAATGGCTGTTTCTGACGGTGCTGTCCGTCAGCGTCCTGCATTTCCGAGACGCTGTCCCAGTTGATCGTTACCGCGTTGAGCAGGTATCCGAGCGCCAACATTATGGTAGTCGGGAGCTTTTCAGTTTTAAACATTCTACACCCTCTGATAATCAAAAAACGCAATCTGCTCATTTCAGGAATGTACAATTGCACATTTTTAAATGCCTTTCAACCTCGCTAAGCAATGCGGCCGGTAACAATCCGGCATTCAGCTTTCGTCCTACGCTTAGCCGCTTTCATATACAAAACCAGCATTTCCGCAGCCGCACGCATGCCTGCGACGATCTATTCATTTTCCATTCCTAACCGGCATTCTGCATTTCGCCGATGCCTTGTAACGGTGCGCCAAAGCACATACGGGCCGTGCTATGCCCGCCCCAACGCTTCTTGACATAAACCGAATGGATAATGGGAATCAAACGAACGCTTTTCTTTCTGCGGAAATGGCTTCTGCGGATCGCGATCTCGTTTATGCTCGGGTTTTCGAATGCAATCAACCACGATTCGAAGAGCATTGACGACACTTTTTTTAAAATTGAAGAAACTACCAAAAAATAACGAAATCCCGGGGGTCAGGCCATGCTGATCCCCAGTTTTCTGTAAATATCGAATGCGCTGCTTTCAGGCTCCTTGTCGGTGATGATCGTCGATAAACGTTCCGTCGGACAAACATAATAGGCTTCCGCTGTGCCCAGCTTTTCGGTCGTCGCCAGGGCGATTACCTCTTTGGAAGATTCGATCATCGTGCGTTTTACTTCACTTTCTTCAAAATCGGGGCCTGTTACACCCAGGTCCGCGTGGATGCTGCAAATACCGAGCAGGCAAATATCCGCCCTGAACTTCTTGAAAAACTGAATGCAATCATTGCCAATGGTAACGAAAGAATCCTTCAACAAACGGCCGCCGGCAAAAAGCACATCCACGTGCTCGTGCTCTTCCAGAATGGAGGCAATGGGAAAACTGTTCGTAATGACGGTTAGTTTGAGATCCTTGGGTAGCATCTGAGCGATGAGCAAAGCAGATGTACCCCCGTCGAAAATGACCACCTGGCCGTCTTTGAGAAACGGCAGCGTTTTTGTTGCGATAATTTGCTTCTGTTCATTGTCATACTTCATCCGGTCACGGAAATGGTGCGGCCCGGGGGAATGCGGCACAGCTCCTCCCCGCACCGATTTCAGCAGTCCCTGGTCCGCCAGCTCCTTGATATCCCTCCTCACGGTATCCTCCGAGACATTCAAAAGTGTACTCAAATGCCCCAGATAGACTTTCTGTTCGTGCCCTAACTGATTCAGTATGATCTGAAATCGCTCTTCTTTTAACATGGTATCCCGATTAATGCTTGCAAATTTAACAAACATTTTAAATTTAATATTGCAAAATATTGCACCAATGGATTACATTTGTTGCAAATAATTGCAAATAGAATTTAACTCATCATGAAAAAGACGATTGCGGTAGATATGGACAATGTCATCGTCGACATTGAAGCGAATTGGATCAACTGGTATGCCGAGGCTTTTGGCGTAACGGTCACGAAGGAGGCAATGCATGGCATCCCGGAAGACCAGGCCTTTCCCGACCCGCTGGCGGCCCGGAGCCTGCTCTACAAACCAGGGTTCTTCCGCAACGCGCCTGTAATGCCCGGCGCACAGGAAGCAATTATCAAATTACAGGAAAACTACGAAGTGTACATCGTGTCGGCCGCTATGGAATTCCCCAACTCCCTGCCCGAAAAGTACGACTGGCTAGCCGAGCATTTCCCAAGCATCACCTGGCGAAATATCATTTTCTGCGGCGACAAAAGCGTGATCAACACCGACTATCTCATTGACGATCATTTAAAAAACCTGGATTTTCATAAAGGCAAGCCTATTCTGTTCACCGCCGGGCATAACAGGGGAATTGATAAGCATACGCGGGTGAATAGTTGGGAAGAGGTGTTGGAGCTGCTCACTTCGGAACTTGTGTAATTGCCGGCTGATCATCCAACCGGTTAGTTCGCGTATTTTTTAGTAACTTTATGTAGTTTCGCCAACTATCTTGGAGCTTAATCACCATCTTATGGATACGCAACAACTTTCCCAGGAGCAGCTCGCCGATCTTGTCAAGGATATTGAAAAGACCAATACAAATGAGGCTGATAGCACCCTGCAAAAAGATTTCAAGCTGTGTGGCGAAGGATTAGATGAGCTCGTCAAAAGGTTAGCTGCATTCGAGGACGGTGAGTTATCAGCACGCCCTTGGAACGACATAAAAAAAGACTTTGGCTCAATATAATATTCTCATTCTGCAAACTGCTGAAATCGAGCTTCAAGAAGCATACGAATGGTATGAAAAACGAAAAACCGGCTTAGGCAACAGATTTATCGCAGAAATATCAGGCTGCTTGAATTCTGTTGCGGACAATCCGTACAAGTTCGCCCAAAGATATGGTCGGGTTTTCCGTTTTGCACCACTGCCGGTTTTTCCGTTTGTTGTCGCTTATCGGACCATGGAAGAGAAACGCATCATTCACGTTGTCTCTATCTTTCACACCAGCCGCAATCCTAAAAAGTTTTATACCTAGCCCTGCTCCTGCACCCGCGCCTTTAACTGCAACAATTCATCCCGCAACCTCGCAGCTTCCAAGAAGTCGAGATCTTTGGCGGCGGATTCCATTTTGCGCTGGGTTTCGGCGATGAGTTTTTGCAGGTCGGTTTTGCCCATGTACTGAACGACCGGATCGGCGGCGATGCGGACTTCTTCGGGCTCGACGTACACTTTCCGGACCTTGGAATCGGCCACGGAGGTTTGCTCCATAATGGCCTCTTTGGATTTGCGCACGGTTTTCGGCGTGATGCCATTGGCCAGGTTGTAGTCCATTTGAATGCTCCGGCGACGGTTCGTTTCGTCGATCGCGAGCTGCATCGAGCCGGTAATGGTATCGGCGTACATAATTACCTTTCCGCGGTCGTTTCGCGCGGCGCGGCCGATCGTCTGGATCATCGAGCGGGTGTCGCGCAGGAAGCCTTCCTTGTCGGCATCCATAATGGCTACGAGTGATACTTCGGGTAAGTCGAGGCCCTCGCGCAGCAGGTTTACGCCCACCAGCACGTCGAAGATGCCCAATCGAAGCTCCCTGAGGATTTCCACGCGGTCCAGCGCCTTCACTTCCGAATGAATGTAACGGCATTTGATACCCACACGGTCGAGGTATTTGCTGAGTTCTTCGGCCATCCGTTTTGTCAAGGTTGTGACCAGGATGCGATCGCCGAGCTTGATTCGCTCGGTAATTTCTTCCAGCAAGTCGTCAATCTGGTTCAGGCTTGGCCTGACTTCAATTTCAGGGTCAAGCAAGCCAGTCGGGCGGATAATCTGCTCCACCACAACCCCTTCCGATTTGCGTAATTCATAATCAGCAGGCGTAGCGCTCACGAAAATGGTTTGCGGCGTCATGTCTTCGAACTCCTGGAAGGTCAGCGGCCGGTTGTCCAACGCCGACGGCAACCGGAACCCGTATTCCACCAAAGCCTCTTTGCGCGAGCGGTCGCCGCCCCACATCGCGCGGATCTGCGGCATCGTCACGTGGCTTTCATCGACCACCATCAGGAAGTCTTCCGGGAAATAATCCAGCAGGCAAAATGGCCGCTGGCCGGGCATCCGCCGGTCAAAATACCTTGAATAGTTCTCAATACCAGAGCAATAGCCAAGCTCGCGCATCATTTCCATATCAAATTCGGTACGCTCTTTCACCCGCTCCGCCTCCGCCAGCCGGCCCTCGCCGATGAAGTATTTGATCTGCATCTGCAAATCGTCCTGGATCTCCTTGATGGACTGGTTCAGTACATCGCGCCCTGTAACGAAAAGGTTGGCAGGAAATATGGCAATGGCTTTTTCGGAAGAAATCTTTTTCCCCGTTTCGGGCTCAATACGCTGAATTTCCTCTATTTCATCCCCAAAAAAGATGAACCGATAGGCAAAATCCGCGTAACCCGGGAACACATCGACGGTGTCGCCTTTCACCCGGAACGTCCCTCGGTTGAACTCCACTTCGGTACGACTGTAAAGGATCTCCACCAGCCTGAACAAAAACTGGTTACGGGGCACAACGTCCCCTAATTTGGCGCTCACAATGCTCTTTTTGTATTCCAGCGGGTTACCTGCACCATAAATGCACGATACCGACGCCACCACGATCACATCCCGGCGCCCGCTCATGAGCGACGACACCGTATGGAGCCGGAGCTTCTCGATCTCCTGATTGATCATCAGGTCCTTCTCAATGTAGGTATTGGTGCTGGAAATGAATGCTTCCGGCTGGTAGTAATCGTAGTAGCTGATGAAATACTCGACAGCGTTGCCGGGGAAGAATTGCTTGAATTCGCCGTAGAGCTGGGCGGCCAGCGTTTTGTTGTGGCTCAGGACCAAAGTGGGTTTGTTAACTTTCGCCACCACATTGGCCACCGTAAATGTTTTCCCGGAGCCCGTCACACCCAGAAGCGTCTGGGCAGGTTCTCCGTTTTCAATTCCTTGTATTAGTTGGTTGATGGCCTCCGGCTGATCGCCCGTCGGCTGGTATTCTGAAGTGAGTTCGAAGTTCATAACAGGTCGTAAGGCAATACCAGAGAAACGCATTTCAAAGATAGATTAGTTTCTTCAAAATGCGTTTCACGGATCGTTAACCTGCACGATTTACTCAGGCCTGCTTCTGCAAAAGCCCTTGTGCGTTTTCAACGGCTTTCTTTTCTTTCCAATGCTGCCAGTCGAGACCGAGCAGCTTGGTCATGCTTTTATCCACAAACTGGTGACGAACGAGGTTCATACCGCCCTTCACCGCTGTGAAAATGGAGTTGTTGGCACGCAATGCAAGGCTGAAACCGCCATCCACATAACGGATATAATGCCACCAAAGCGAAGGAATAAAGATCGTTTCGCCATGATAAAGGATCGTTTCATAGCCGGTGGCGCCTTTCAATGCCGGGAATTTTTCATAATCCGGGTCAATCGGATTTACCTTGCTCATCACCGTGAACGGGTGGTGATACAATCGGCGGCTTTCTTCGGGAGAGAACAAAATCACCTGTTTGCGGGTCTGGAACTGCGTTAGGAACACGTTCGAGCAGTCCATATCGTAATGCAGGTTGGTGATCGAACCTTCTCCTCCGAAAAATACAAATTTGTAAGATTTCAGGAAGCCGTCCATGATCGTCGGGAACCGGATGTCGTCCGCGAGTTCAGGGATTTTCTTGAAAATATCGAAAAGAAAAATGCGCAGATCGGTCGGGCCTTTCTCGATCAGGCTCAGGTAATCGCCGAATTTCATGGTTTTGGCGATCTGGAAATACTTGTCAGCGTCGTGAATGTGGTTGTCCACCAGAGGCACATCCAGGTTTCCGTGGTTCTCGCGGAGCCAGTCAAAAGTCCATTTCTGAACAGCCGGCCAATCCTTTGCCAGGTCGGTAAAAACGACCGGGCGACTTGGTTTTAGATAATTTTCGATGAATTCTTCGCGCGTAAGTCCGGTGCGCTTTTCTATCGGCACTAATTTCATAGCAAGAAATTGAGTAGGTAATCAACTAGTTATTATACTGCCGGGGTCGCCCCCTCGCAGCGAACAAGCATCTTTTTAAGAGGTCCGTACGCCGTTCAAATGTATTAAAGAGATTTCAAAAATATAAATTTCACTGAACATAATAAAAGTATCTCTTCAAGCCAGATAGGGTTAATAGTTTATTAATATTATTCCTGACACTGATCTTTTTGCATTCAATCCTTTATTTTAGACAGCGCTTCACCACCAATGGCTGCCATGAAATACTTTACGATCCCGCCTTCTGCCGATCTGGCCCGGTACGTCCGCTTTTTCTGGGTGCTCGAACACGACCTTGCCGACAGCGAACCCTACTTCCACCGGACCATGGCCGACGGCTGCGCAGAAATGGTATTTCATTTCAAAGGGGTGTTCGACGAAATCCTCCGAAGTAACGAAACCGAGCGCTCATTCCGTTCCGGCATTCACGGGCAGTCGCGATCCTTCCGCCGGTTTGTGATCGGGCAGGACTTCGGAATAATGGGCGTTTATTTGTACCCCTACGCCATACCGGCGCTGTTCGGCATTTCGGCGGCGGAACTCAGCAACCAAATGCCCGACCTCACGACTTTCCTCGGCCGGGAAGGCGCCGAGCTCGAAGAACGCGTCATGCTGGCCGGCGACCACGCCCGGCGCGTCGGAATCATTTCGGATTTTCTGAGGAAATGTATCCGCAGTCGCGACGTGCACGAACCGGCCGTGTTCTCAGTGATCGGCAGTGTGATCCGCTCCAACGGCCTTGCGCGGATTCCTGATCTTGCGGCACAAAGTTTTCTCTCTACTCGTCAGTTCGAACGGAAGTTTCTGGCGTTTTCGGGATTTAGTCCCAAACTGTTCAGCCGGATCATCCGCTTCCACTCGGCGCTGAACGAATACGGCAACAAGGAAAAATCGCTGACCGAAATTGCCTACGAATGCGGCTATTACGACCAGTCGCATTTCATTCATGATTTCAAGGCATTCTCGGGCGAGCATCCCAAAACCTACTTTTCCGGCGAAGCGGAAGGCATGGGTTATCGGGATGTATGATGTCGTATTTTTCCAATTTCAAGGTTCACTGCCGGTCTACTTTTGTTTAAACCAAAAGCAAAAAATTCATGAGCACAACAAAAATCCCAAACGGCCATCAGACCATCATGCCTTACCTGATGCTGGACGGTGCGCCGAAATTCAGAGACTTCACCACCACCGTTTTCGGTGGCACGATCGGCGCCACGCAATACCAGGAGGATCATCCGGAGCAAATCCGACATTCGGAGGTGCGGATCGGCGACAGCACCATCATGTTTTGCGACAGTCGCCCCGAATGGCCCGCACAGCCTGCCAACCTGTTTGTGTATGTCGATAATGCCGACGATACCTACCAAAAAGCACTCGACGCCGGCGGAACGAGCGTGATGCCGCCCGCCGACCAGGACTATGGCCGCAGCTGCGGAGTGGCCGATCCTTGCGGAAATACCTGGTGGATTACGTCCGTCCTTTGATCAAAAAGCAGTCTTAATGCCTATATTTAGCGCATTAAGACTGCTTTTTACGATGATCAACTATAACAACAAAGTATTCGTCCCATTGTCCAATTCTGAAAACGGCGAAGTGGATCTTTCCATGCGATTCGTGTATCAGCAAACCGGCAACATCGTCACATCCACCTACTCGGGCGGTCGCATCCGTGCGGGACACCTCATTGCGCTCGTGGACGAGCAGGGCAATCTCGACATGCGCTACCACCAGGTAAACGATAAGGGCGAAATCACCACCGGCATTTGCAAATCCACGCCCGAGCAACTCCCGAACGGCAAAATCCGTATGCATGAGAAATGGCAATGGACATCCGGCGACCAGTCGGAAGGTGAATCGTTGCTCGAAGAACTCTGATATTCATTTAAAACACGACCGAAATGCGCACCCGGCTCCTCCCCGCATTATGGCTCACGCTCGCAATGGCTGGCGGTGTGTCCGCACAAACCTCTAAAATCGTTTCAGGCTCTACGAAATTCAGCGTCAAATTCATTCTGGGCACTTGCAACGGCACATTCGATGCACCGCGCGGTGAGGCGGTTTTTAATGAAAAGAACCCGGAAAATGCGTCGTTTGACCTGAAAATCGCTGCCAGCACATTCAAAACGAACAACAATTCGCGGGATAAGGATATGAAAAGTGACAAATACTTCTGGGTCGAGAAGTATCCCGATATCCGTTTCAAATCTTCCAAAGTCGAGAAAAAGGGCGACAAATACCAGGCAACAGGCACATTGACCATGCGCGACGTGGCGAAAAACGTGACGCTTCCCTTCGCCGCCGCCAGGAATGCCGACGGCACCTATTCACTCACCAGCACCTTCGAAGTCAACCGGCTGGACTACCGGATCGGCGAGAAGGACTGGAAACTAAAAGACATCGTTACCGTAATGCTGCAAGCGACCATCCGGTAGCATTTCCCGCCTGTGACCGAAGACGCTCTTCCGTCAATCACAAAAAATTTATTTTAGTGTAATTGTAATTAGTCTAAATAATCTTTTCATTTGCGATTATAATTAGTCTAAATTAAATCCTCCGTGAAATATTACTTTACCGTCTCCCTGATTTTGCTGACAATCAGCCGACTGATGGCGCAGGAGGTCAGCGGAGCTTTTACACCTTCTACCGCACAATCCACACCCATGGACAGCTCGCGCGCGCTGAACGAGGTGGTCATCACCGGCCAGTCAGAGCCGCAGTCGCTGCGCAACTCGGTATACCAGGTGCGCACGATCGATAGCGAACGAATTCGGCTGCGTGGTGCTACCAACCTGCAAACGATCCTCAACACAGAGCTTGGAATACGGTTTTCAAACGATTTGACCCTCGGCACGAGCGACATTCAGCTCATGGGAATGTCGGGCCAGGGCGTTAAGATCCTGCTCGACGGCATTCCGATGGTCGACCGGGGCAGCACGCGCGAGAGCCTTGGGCAGATCGATATCAACACGATCGAGCGCGTTGAAATCGTGGAAGGGCCGATGTCGGTCATGTACGGCACCGATGCGCTGGCGGGCGTAATCAACATCATCACCAAAAAAGGCACCGACGGCTCGTCGCTGACGGTCAATGCGCGGTTACAGGAGGAAACGGCGGGAGGCGAATATGACCCTTTTACCAAAAAAGGAACTCATAACCAGGGCCTGGGGATCGTGTGGCAGGCCGGGCAACTGCAACTTTCAGGCAATGTAACCCGAAACAATTTCGGAGGCTGGCAGGGCGGCGCAACCGGCCGGGCCAAAGCGTGGCTGCCCAAAGAGCAGATGCTTTACACCACCGGCGCGCGCTTTTCGGGAAAGAAATGGAACCTGTGGTACCGTTTCAACGGCACCGACGAGACAATCCAATTTCTTGGCGACCTGAATACCGTCGGCGAAGCAGCTGATAAGGATTACATTACCAAACGCTGGTTTCATCAGCTGCAATCGGAAATCAAGGTCAGCGACAAGCTAAATCTGACCGCCGTGGGCTCCTACACCGATTACTCCCGCCGCACATTAAGTACCAACCTCGATTCCTCCGGCCGCCGGACACTGTCACTCGAACCGGGCTCGCAGGATAAATCGGTCTTCACCACCGGATTTTTCCGCGGAACGGCATTCTACAAGGCCACTGACTATCTTTCGTTGCTGGCGGGAATCGATTATTCGAACAACAATGCATCGGGTGCGCGCATTCTTGCCACGCCCACGATCAACGAATATGCCTTATTTGTAGCTCCTGAAATCCGCCTGGGCAATTTCTTCAAGCTCACGCCGGGTTTGCGTTTCCTGAAAAACTCGATTTACGACGCGCCGCCGGCGATCCCGTCGATAAACGGTAAGATTACGCTCGGCAAGTCGCTCGACTTCCGTTTCGGTTATGCGCGGGGATTTCGCTCGCCTGCATTGCGTGAGCTGTATTTCGACTTTCACGACTCCTCGCACTCCATTAACGGTAATGTGAACCTGAAAGCGGAGTACTCCAACAGTTACAACGCATTTCTCGTATGGCAGGCTACCCGCCGCGAGGGCCTGAGCATCAGCTCCACGCTCGGCGGATTTTACAACGTATTTCACGACATGATCGACTTCGCCACCGACCCGAACGACGCCTCCCAGACGACTTACATGAATGTGCATTTGAACAAAACAACCGGTATCACGCTGGATAACAAGCTCTTCTGGAAAAATTTACAAGCGACGCTCGGCGCGACTTACATCGGTCGTTACAACGAGTTTTCGGATTCGGACTTCGGCTCGCTGCCCGAGTTTGTGTGGTCTGCCGAGATCAATACCAACCTGCTTTACACATTCAAAAAAGCCGGTGCGAGCATTAACCTGTTCTACAAATACTCCGGCAAGCGCCCGGTTTACCAGAGCGTCGATCTGGTGACCGTACACCTGGCCGAAACCGCTGGCTTCCACATGGCCGACCTCACGCTCAGCAAGACGCTCGGGAAGACGATCAACCTGCTGGGCGGTGTGAAAAACCTGTTCGACGTGACCAACCTCCGGAACACATCCATCGATACCGGCGGGGCGCACAGCACAGGCGGCCCGGTACCAATGTCTTTCGGCCGTTCGTATTTCCTCGGCCTTAGTTTTCAATGGACAAAGCATTAACAATCAATACCCTTTCATTATAACTCCAATTAACTATGAAGAAAATAGTCCGGTCACTATTACTGGTTGCTTTCCTGGGAACATTCAACGCGTGCAGTGACGACGAACCGCCTTTACCGGATAACCTGGCCGCTTTTGAAAGCACCGAAAAGGGTTTTGAAGGTGAGGAAACCGAAATCAAGATCGCGCTGTCCAGAGCGGTAGACGCCGCTACGCCCATCTCGGTATCGCTCACGCCTGCGCAGCTGACTTACGGCATGGAATTCACGACCACGCCCGCAGCGGCCAACAACGCCATCGCATTAACAGTACCGGCCGGGCAATCGTCTGTTTCTTTTAAGGTAGCCAAAAAAGCAGGCGTGCTGCTGGATGGCGACGAAAGCATTGCATTCAAAATCGCATCGGTGGGAAGCCCGGTGCTGGTAGGGACAAATTCTGCCCTGAAACTGAGCTTCAAGGCGATCGTTTCCGAAGGTACCAGCATTCAATTGAACGGCATCGCCGACAAAGAACCGGGAAGCAGTGCAGCCAACGCGGTGTTCCTCGACCTGAGCAGCAACGTGCAGACGCCCGTCCTGCGTAACAGCTGGGACCTTGGGTTCTTCAACGGAGAGGACTTCCGCGTGACGATCAACGGAACAAACGGCGCATCGGCATTGGCAACCACCAAAACGGACATTAATGCCGTTTCCGACAAGGATTTCGTGTCCGATTCGCTGGCTGTGGGCCAGGGCGCGGGCAAGCTTTCGCTCGTAGACAATGCGGCGGGCGACATCACCAAAACGGCCATCGCGGCGGTTTCGGCTACTGACGCTGACAACAAGGTGTATATTTTGAACCGCAAAGGCGGATCGAGGGATGTACTGCCCGCGGCAGATCTTTACAAGATCCGCGTCCTTCGCAAAGGAAGCGGCTATACTTTGCAATATGCCAAAGTGAATGAGACTACATTTAAGACATTGGATGTCAACAAGGACGCAGCATTCAATTTCGAGTTCATTTCACTTGAAAAAGGCGCGACGGTAAATGTGGAACCTGCCAAAGATCGCTGGGACCTGAGATGGGGTTACAGCATGTACTTTACCAATTTTGGGACGGGGCTGATCCCTTACGGCTTCTCCGACCTCGTGTTTACCAACAACCTCGCGAATGTGGAGGCGGCCGAAGTACTTACCACCACCGCCACCTACGACGCATTTGCTGAAACCAACCTCACCGGCATTACATTCAGCAAGGCAGCCGATGCGATCGGTTCCAAATGGCGCGTGACTTCTGGTGGACCGATCGGCGTTAAAACCGACCGTTTCTACCTCATCAAGGATACGGCCGGAAACATTTATAAGCTGCGGTTCATCAGCTTCCACGCGGATGACAGCGGCGAACGCGGCAAGCCGAAACTCGAATACAAGCTCGTTAAAAAAGGGGCCTAGGTATCAATTTTTTCAAACGGCTGCCTGACAGGTGGCCGTTTGTGCTAAACACTGTAAATATGCTATTGACAAAGATCATCATCGCGGCATTCGCGTGGGCAGTGGCCCCCGAAGTACCCGAAATAACCACAGGAAAGACCATCGTGGCAGCAAAACCAGAAATTACGGTCATTAAAGACTTGAATGCCAACACGAAATCCTACGTGTATTTCAGCCTGGCTACCGGGAAAGAAGTTGCGCCCGGCGACGCGAAGACCAAAAACTGGGACATCGCATTCAGCAAGACGACCATCGCAACCAACGGCGGCACGAGCGGCCCGGGCGAAGGCGGCGCCATTGTATTGGAAAAACCATTTGACCAGGTAAGCGAAGCGCCGAAAGACGGCTACAAAACCGATGGCGACGCGGGTTTCGCCATTCCCGGCGGGAGCGGCAACTCGTGGTATAAGTATGATATGAGCGTGCATGCGATCCTGCCCATCCCCGGCCGGACATTGCTCGTCAAAACGGCTGAGGGCAAAATTGCCAAACTGGAAATCATCAGCTATTACAAAGGCGCGCCGGAAGATGTGCCTACGGAAAAATCGAGCTACTACACTTTCAGATATACAATTGCCGGAGCAGACGGCCAGTTTTAATGCAGGCAACTCCGGATTTTTATGATCCGGAGTTGCATTGTTACTTCACATATTTCCAGTTGCGCACTTTCCCTTCCGCAATCCATTCCAGGGCCTGCCCCAGCCTTTTTTCACGGGTCGTTTCCGTTTTGGCATCTTCAAGCCATTCCACATATTCTTTTTTATTGGAATAACTAAAACCTTCAAAAACCTTCCCGGCGGGTGCATTTGCTGCCAGCGCTTCGGTGAGGTAACGGGGAACGGTCAATTCTTTCGGTTCACCGGGCTTGTTTTCTTTTTTCAGTTTCACACCGTTGTCGATCAGCCGCATGGCTTCGAGGATGAAACCTTTGAGATGGTGCTCTTCCGGCAGGTCGTCCAGGCTGGCAATTTTACCCAGGCTTCCCATTCCTACCCGTTCGCCATTGGCGGCGAGCAGGTTATGCGGATCGGTGAGTCGCGATTCCAGCCAGAAACCGAATGCGCAATGCTGCTTGAACGACGCCATGCTGCACAGGATATTTCCTTTGTACTCAAAATGCGGGAAACTCCATTTCATGGTTTCTTTCGTTTCCGGGCAGGTCTCGTGCACGAGCGCGCGCAGGTATTCGAGAATGGGAATGGCAAAGCTGGCGGACTGGACAATGTAAGCGTCAATCCTCGTGTCGTGGCTATTCATAAGTTGCGGTATTGTTCCAATCCGGGCGGCGTGCCGGATGGTTTCCTCATTGTTTTTCGAGTATTCCTTTCAGATTGGTCAGCCCATCCTGGAAATCCTTCCCGATTGCTTCTTCGATATTCATGATCGGAAGCATCAGGTTCATCGGAATCGGCATTTTGCCTGTAAAACCCCAGCGAACGCGGGTAGACGTCGAATCAATGGCCTCGGTAAGGATGTAGGCATCGCTGGTGCTCTCGAACGGTTTCAGAAACCGCAGCTGGGTATCCACCCTTTTGCCCTCGTCGATCCTCGTGATTTCCTGCTCTCCTTTCCCTACTTCATCGTTCCCCTCCCACATCGAAACGAACCCGACCGTTCCGTCCGTCCCGGAAAAGTTCTGGCGCATATTGGGATCGCGGCGCGCCCATACACTCCAGTCGTTTTGCTTTCTCAGCGATTTCACATATTCAAAAACCTGCGCTTTCGGCCTGGCGATCGTAATGTCCCGTTCGACGGCATACTCTTTGGGCAAAATGAAAGCGGCAATGAGGACCAGCGCAATGAGTCCCAGTACAACGTAGAGCACTTTTTTCATAGAAGAGGTATTTTTGGGTGAATAATTAAACCTGTACTTGACTTCGTCAAGATCTTCTATCGTCTCGGTATTGATCATACCGGCCTTTTCCAGCACCCTGATGGACGCTGCGTTATTGACATTCACAAACGCGATCACATCGCGGGCTTTGAGCACATGCTTCGAAAACCGGATCAGCCCGCTGGCAATCTCCGTAGCCACGCCCCGCCCCCAGAATTCCTCCATTACCCGATACCCGATCTCGATCGCCGCCCCAACCTTATCGAGCTTGGCCGCGCCGATCAGCTCGCCGGAAAACCTGTCCTCGATCAGATACCTGCCCAGGTAAGTATCTGCGCCGTGCTCGGCCAGGAAGCCTGCCAGCATCTGGTCCGACTCCTCGCGGGTGAGCGAGTAGCCGGTCACGAATTTCATGACATTGGCATTATTGCTGAGCCGAAAATACTTGTCACCGTCTCCGGCCGTCATCTTCGTGAGTACAAAATGTTCGGTATGGATAGGTAGCACGGCCATGGCTGCATCGTTGCGTTTTCTCCCCGGGATGAGGCCAGTTTAAAGATACATTTTTTATCAGACAGATGCAGCCATTCGAAAACTACACTTTCCGATTGTCACGGATGAAACATCAAACGGTTTTTTTGATTACAATTCACCGGCATAATTTTTTGAGTTTCAATGTGATGGCAATTGTGTTAACGTTCATTAACATTCAATAAGGTTTGCAATCTACATTTGAAACGTTATATTTGAACTATTGCCCGATTGTATCACATTTCCGTTTTTATAGTTCCATTCATTCTTGGATTCATTATAAAAGTATGAATTTTTTAATGAACTGATTGCTATCAGCATCATGACAAAAAGAACTTTTGTATTGTTTTTCTGGCTAACGCAATTTGCTTTTTCGCTGCTTTTCGGGCAGCACAGGGCTTTCGCGTGCAAGATTGACATCGGAACGGAGGCGTTTTCGCCCTTTGCCGTCGAAGATCGGTCGGGCACGGGTGATATTGTGTTAATCGACGACACGATCTGCAAAAACGAAACGATCGTCCGGGCCGATGAGGTCGAATGGAAGGAAACACTATCCGATCTGCTGAGCCACCGGCATTCCACTTACCGGTTCCTCACGCTGGTTTCCCAGGCGGTGCCGCAATATGAGATTACCAGAATTCCCAAAGTTGTCAGGGAATCCGTACAACTACTTCCCGTGAGTAATGGAGAAACCACGCTGCCTGATTATTACAGCTTTCTCCATCGGCTCTGCCCATTTTGAACTCGCCGCAAGCGTTCTTTTAATCCCCAATTTTTATAGCTGACGGACAGCCATGCCGTGCATTCGTGCACACGCGGGCTCATTCCGGACATTACTGCTATTCCTTTGCTGCCCTTCGGGACAGTCAAAGGGCTATTCCTATTCTCTTGCATTACCGCCAACCAATTTTATACAAACGCATCATCATGAAAAATTTAAAATGGCCGCTCCTTTTGCTCATAAGCGTTTTCGCATACGGCTGCGCTTCCAAAAGTGAGACGCTATCGGAGTCGAAAGACAGTGTTCCGACCATCCCCGTAACGGAACTCAGGCCCCAAAAAACCTCATTGCACCGCGAGTACGTGGGCGACATCCATGCCGTGCGGAACGTAGAGATCTATGCCCGCGTGAAGGGATACCTCGAAGAAATATATGTGGATGAAGGTAAGGAGGTAAAAAAAGGCCAGACGCTCTTCCGGATCAATAACGAAGAATACGAAGCGCAACTCGCCAAGGCCAAAGCGAACCTGCAAAGCGCCATTGCCGAAGCCAAAGGTGCCGAGCTGGAAGTGAAGCGGGTGAAATTACTGGTTGATAAAAATGTCGTTTCCAAAACCGAACTCGACGTGGCGCAGGCCAAGCTCGCAGCGGCCAATGCGAAAATAGAGGAAGCCAAATCCGAGAAATCGAATGCGGCTATTCAGCTCGCTTACACGGTAATCCGCGCGCCTTTCGACGGCGTCGTCGACCGTCTTCCGCACAAAATGGGCAGCCTCATCGACGAAGGAACATTGCTCACGACGCTGTCGGACACCAAAACGGTGTATGCTTATTTCAATGTTTCTGAAAACGAATACCTGGAATACATTAAAACAAGAGGAAATGCGGCCACTAAAAACGCGGTCGTAGAGCTTGAACTTGCAGATGGCTCCTTTTTCAAACACAAAGGAACCATTGAAACCATGGAAGGTGCATTCGACGAAGGAACAGGCTCCATCGCATTCCGCGCACGCTTTTCGAACCCTGAAAAACTGCTGAAACACGGTTCAACCGGAACGATCCGCCTGACCAACACGGTGGAAAATGCAATCCTGATCCCGCAGAAAGCGGCGTTCGAGATTCAGGATAAGAACTTTGTGTATGTATTGGGCAAAGACAATAAGGTCAAAACCCGCAGTTTCGTACCGCAGTCGCGGCTATCTACTTTTTACGTGGTGAAATCGGGCCTCGAACCCGGAGAAACGATCGTTTACGAAGGTCTTCAATCATTGCGGGATGGTGCTACCATCAATCCCAAGAATGTAACGGTTGACAGCACCGACGTACCGACCGAAAAAATCGAGCTTACCTCGCGGTAGCATTTGTTCTCCCACTTGAATTGTAGATTATGTTTCAAAAATTCATTGAGCGGCCAGTGCTCTCGCTGGTCATTTCTATCTTTATAACCCTACTCGGCGTTCTGGCTGTGCTGGAACTACCCGTATCCCAGTTTCCCGATATCGTACCGCCGTCGGTGGTCGTAACGGCCACCTACACCGGTGCCAATGCCGAGGTGTGCGTTGATGCCGTGGCCGTACCGCTCGAAAAGGCGATCAACGGGGTGCCCGGCATGACTTACATGACCAGCGTGTCCGGTAACGACGGTGTTACCACCATCAATATTTCATTTAATGTCGGCGTGGACCCCGACCTTGCCGCGGTGAACGTGCAAAACCGCGTTCAGACGGTTATTGACGAACTTCCCGAAGAGGTAATCAAGGCCGGTGTAACCACGGAAAAAGAGGTAAACAGTATGCTCATGTACCTCGATATCATGAGCTCCGACACCACCGTAGGCGAGGATTTTGTGTACAACTTCGCCGATATCAATATCCTCAAAGAGCTGAAAAGGATCGACGGCGTGGGCCGCGCGCAAATTATGGGTAGCAAAGACTACTCCATGCGCGTATGGCTGGAACCGGATCGTATGAACAGCTACAATGTCTCCGCTGACGAGGTGATCCAGGCCATCCGCGACCAGAACGTGGTAGCGGCACCAGGTAAAACCGGTGTGAGCTCCGGCCGTGAAAAGAATGTATTGCAATATGTTTTGAAATACACCGGAAAACTGTTCGAACCTGCTCAGTACGAGAATATCGTGCTCCGCTCGAACCCCGACGGTTCCATTCTGAAACTGAAAGACGTCGCCAAGATCGAATTCGGTACTTTGGAATATGATATGGCATCGAAATCGAACGGGCGCCCATCGGCTTCGATCATGATCAAGCAGCGCCCCGGTTCCAATGCGCAGGAAGTAATCCAGAATATCAAGGATAAAGTAGCCGAACTGAAAGGCGCAACATTCCCTCCCGGAATGGATTATTTCGTTTCCTACGACGTTTCGCGCTTCCTCGATGCCTCCATTCACGAGGTTATTCGCACGCTCATCGAGGCATTTATTCTCGTAATCCTCATTGTGTATTTGTTTTTGCAGGACTTCCGCTCCACGCTGATCCCGGCCCTGGCGGTGCCGGTGGCATTGGTCGGTACGTTTGCTTTCATGCAGCTGTTTGGATTCTCGATTAACCTGCTTACGCTTTTTGCATTGGTACTTGCAATTGGTATTGTCGTCGATAATGCCATTGTGGTCGTCGAGGCAGTGCACGCCAAGATGGCCGAAAAGCACCTGAACGCCTACGAGGCGACCATCGAATCGATGAAGGAAATGAGTGGCGCAATCATCGCGATCACGCTGGTAATGTCGGCCGTATTCGTACCGGTGGCATTCATGTCCGGGCCGGTCGGGATATTCTACCGGCAATTTTCGATCACCCTCGCCATTTCCATTGTCATATCGGGTATCAATGCCCTTACGCTCACGCCGGCATTATGTGCGCTGATGTTGAAGAATACCCACGGGCAGCCTGTAAAAAACAATCCTCTGACAAGATTTTTCAACGGGTTCAATAAAGGCTATAACGGCGTTCAGAGCGGTTACCGCAAACTGCTGACCGCGATCGTGGGCCGCCGGATGATTACGATCGGATTGCTCATCGGTTTCTGTGTAGCTACATTTGGCATTAACACCATTCTCCCGAGCGGATTTATCCCTACCGAAGACCAGGGCGTAATCAACGTGAACGTAACGACGCCCGTAGGCGCAACCGTCGAACGGACCGAGGTGGTGCTGGATGAGATCCAAAAAGTAGCGGAGAGCCTCGAAGCCGTCGAATCGGTATCCTCACTATCGGGTTACAGCCTTCTCACCGAATCGGCCGGTTCGTCGTACGGTATGGCGATGATCAACCTGAAACCCTGGGATCAGCGGAGCGTTTCGGTGCAGGACATTATCAGGGAAATGGAAGCCAAAACCAAGCACATTAAAGATGCGGAGATCCAGTTCTTCCCGCCTCCTACCGTGCCCGGGTTTGGTAACTCTTCCGGTTTCGAGCTGCGCTTGCAGGACCGCTCCGGTAACGAAGACCTTCAAAAAACGGCCGAGGTCACCAATAAGTTTGTCAAAGACCTCATGGCCACGCCCGAGATCGCTGCGGCATTCAGTAGCTTCGATGCGAGCTTCCCGCAATACCTGATCCACGTCGATTCGGATATTGCAGCCAAAAAAGGCGTTTCCATCGACGTCGCAATGAGCACGCTCCAAACGATGATCGGTAGCTACTACGCATCCAACTTCATCCGTTTCGGGCAGATGTACAAGGTAATGGTGCAAGCCGATGCGAGCTTTCGTAAAAACCCGGAAGACATTCTCAAATTGTATGTCAAAAACAACCGGGGCGAAATGGTGCCGTTCTCGACATTCATCCGACTTGAAAGGGTATACGGCCCTGAGCTGCTCACGCGTTACAATATGTACACGTCGGCGATGATCAACGGTGACGCTGCGCCCGGTTTCAGTAGCGGTGACGCCATTAAAGCAGTGGAGCGCGTAGCGGCTACCAGCCTTCCGAAAGGTTACACCTACGACTGGTCGGGTATGACGCGTGAAGAAATCCTGTCGGGCAACCAGGCTGTGTTCATCTTCGCGATCTGTCTCATATTCGTGTACCTGTTGCTAGCGGCACAGTATGAAAGTTTCCTGCTACCGCTGCCGGTAATCCTTTCCTTGCCCACAGGGGTGTTCGGTGCATTCCTTGCATTGAAACTGATGGGATTGGAGAACAACATTTACGCACAGGTTTCCCTGGTCATGCTAATTGGTCTTTTAGGTAAAAACGCGATCCTGATCGTTGAATACGCCATTATCCGGCAGAAAGAAGGCCGAACGGTGATCGAGGCGGTGCTGGAAGGTGCCACGGAACGTCTGCGTCCGATCCTGATGACCTCTTTTGCATTCGTCGCGGGACTTATCCCGCTCGTAATGGCCTCAGGTGCAGGAGCAATCGGGAACCGGTCCATCGGGGCTGCGGCTGCCGGCGGGATGCTCATCGGTACCATTTTCGGGGTGATCATCATTCCGGGCTTGTATGTGGTATTCGCGGGCATGGCCAGGGAGAAAAAAACACCCCCTCCGGTAGTGGCGACGGAGGAAGAGGCAATGCTGCACTAAGCCCCCTCTACGTTCAGTTCCGGCCGCGGGGCGTGCTCCGCGGCCATTCAAATCACATTCAATATTGATGAAAAGAAATTTCAAGCATATATACGGTTTGCTATTCCCTGCAATCCTGATCACCGTATCGGGTTGTAAACTGACGCAACCCGTCGAGCAGCGCGCACAGATCAAAACACCGGAAACCTTCGCGGGGCAGGCCGATTCCACGGGCGTTGCTTCGCTGCAATGGAAAACGTTCTTCAACGACCAGCACCTGGTCGCGTTGATCGACACCGCTTTGCAGAACAACCTCGACCTCAAAATGGCCGTCCAGCGCATTGAAATGGCCAGAACCAACATCATGATCGCCCACGGCGCAATGCTACCCTCCGTGACCGGCGATGTGTCGGGCGGCGGTCGCAAGTTCGGGGATTACACGATGGACGGCGTAGGTAACTATGATACCAACTTCTCCAGCAATCTCGACGACGACCGGCGTCTCCCCGCCCCTTTCCTGCCCGATTACTTCCTGGGGTTGAGAAGTTCGTGGGAAATTGATATTTGGGGTAAACTCAAAAACCAGAAGAAAGCTGCATACACGCGTTTCCTGGCAAGCGAAAAAGGCCGCCAGGCGATCGTAACCGGCCTGATAGCTGAAATCGCACGTTCCTACTACGAATTGCTGGCGCTGGACACCGAATTGGACATCATTCAGAAGAACATCGACTTGCAGGAATCGGCGGTAGAAACGATCAAAATCCAGAAGGAAGCCGGCCGCGCCAACGAACTCGGCGTGCAGCAGCTTACGGCACAGTTA
The DNA here is from genome assembly GCF_000023125.1 of Dyadobacter fermentans DSM 18053. Classification (NCBI taxonomy): domain Bacteria; kingdom Pseudomonadati; phylum Bacteroidota; class Cytophagia; order Cytophagales; family Spirosomataceae; genus Dyadobacter; species Dyadobacter fermentans. Next base: position 5,603,057 of record NC_013037.1, on the reverse strand, counting down.
CTCAACACGCGCAGCCTGGAATACGAAGTGCGCCAGCAGGTGGTTGAAATCGAAAACAATGTAAACCTGCTCGCAGGCCGTTTCCCGCAGCCTGTTACGAGAAGCAGCGCTATGGGGCAGGCCGTTCCACAGTCGATCAGCGCTGGTGTACCGGCGCAAATGCTGCGCAGAAGACCAGACATCCAGCAGGCCCAGCTGGAACTGCTCGCGAACTATTCCGAACAGCAAGCCGCTCAGTTGGCGCTGCTCCCGTCGCTGAACATTACGGCTTTTCTGGGTTTCAATGCATTTAAAAGTAACCTGCTCTTCTCGTCGGGATCTCTCGCGTACAGCGCCCTCGGCGGCCTCACCGCCCCGCTGATCAACCGGAAGGCATTAAAAGCCGGACAAAAACGCGCCGAAGCCGCCAGCCTGGAAGCGCTTTACGCCTATAACAAATCCGTTCTGACTGGTTTCAGCGAGGTAAGCACGAGCCTGAAAAAGCTGGAAAACACCCGCGAAATCGGCGAGCTCAAAAGACAGGAAGTGGAAGTACTCCAACAAGCCGTCGCCACGTCACAAGACCTGTTCCTGACCGGCTATGCTTCCTACCTCGAAGTAATCACCGCCCAACGCGGCGTGTTGCAGGAAGAGCTGAACCTCACGAATGTTCAGAAGGAACAATTTCTGGCATTGGTCGAGCTGTACCGGGCTTTGGGAGGTGGCTGGGAATAACATCTCCGTATTTACACCAGGAAGAACCACCTCTTCCTGGTGTTATACCTCACCTGATTTCCACCACACGCTCAAATGGCTCGCTTTTATACTCCTCCCTTGTTTCGGGGTTTGTAACGACTACACGCATCCGGTATTTCCCGGGCGGGCAGTTTAGGTAAGCTTGATCTTCCAATTGCTCTTCAACCCCTTCCTGATACTTAACTAAATTTCTCACTCCAATATACTTTCGCGAAACGTAGCCAGGCTGTGTAATCGACTCCATCTCTACATCGAACCAGAGTATTGAAGTTTTTCGATTCGCGAAACCCCACATCATATACCCAGCAGCTCTTTCCTTTTCGAAAGTCAATGGTTTATCGCGGTATAAAAAAACATCTGAATACTCGTGATGCTTAATATCAGCCCCCTCAAACATCATGATAAATGGCTGTTGAGGTGTTTTAGTCACCGCAAATCGGTAATTCTGAAAAGTTCTCGCACCATCATAATAGGATGCCAATTTCCCGTTTGTGAGCACTTGCAGCGTATAGTACCCTGCCCTGATGCTCCGGTCAGGGTGCAGTGTCACACTTTGTCCGAACGGGTCATATCCTGTCAGTTTTGTTTGGTACGTTTTCCCATCGGCATCGGTAAGGGTGATGGCCAGATTGCTGCTTTCATACAAATTAAATCCGGTGATCTTAACTGGCGCTCCATTAATCGAACGCTCCAACAAATAACCGGTCCACGTCAGTCGGATAGACCCTTTATCTAAAATAAGTGGTTTTGAAGCGGTTGCCATTCGGCCATTTTGCTTATGGAAAGAGATGTTGTACGGTCCGGGTACAATACGGGATCGGAGGGGTATGCTTACATTGAATTTTTCGTCAGATGGACCATCACTAAATGCAATCTGACAACTATTGATGACAATTTCGGGAGCAGACAGATCAAGCTGATGCTTCAAATGCAGTTCGCCGGGGGATCCATCGAAAAAATTTTTCATTTTAATAGAAAATGATTCGTCACCAGCAATCGGACATTTATTTCCCTTGTATTCATCTGCAAGCTCGATCGACAAGGGCGCTTTACGATTAAATTGAAACCCGTATCTAACGGTATCCGGTGGGAGTGCAGCATTCTGCCGGGTTACTAGCTCTGCTCCCTTTGTCAACTTAATCCTCGTGTACAACAATGGGTGATTTATCTCATCGGGTAATTCCACGATAATCATTCTTTTTATTTGATCGACGACGACTTCCTCTTTATCGATTCCCACAACTTCCATTTCCAGGATACGTGGCTTGTCGTCCGGAAGAACATTTTTTCTATCGCAAGCACTGCAGAGTGCGAAACACCATAGCAGAATTCGCATCAACAAAAACCAACACCTATCGATTGTCAAAGAACTCATACACTTTACTTGCTAAGTTTGACAAACTTCTTATTCAAAAATAAATCCCCAATCTTAGCTCTGCATATATAGGTTCCTGATGACAGGCCCGTCAGGTTAAAAGGATATTTGGCGCTTGGAGGGGGTTGGGAGTAAAATCAGTTCCTAATTACCTGGATTGGGCGTTTCCTTGAACAAGTCGTCAAGAAAGCGTCCAATCGCTTTATCTGTCAGCGGCCCATGATAAACGCGATGATCAATTAGCACAGTTGGCGTCACTTCAATTCCCACCTGGCGTAAACGATTCATATCTGTCTCAATTATCTTATGCTGATCTCTTGATTCGAGGCAGGATTTGCATTCCTCTCTATTTAACTCAAATTGCGCAATCAGAGAATCGATATTAAAATCATAACCCTTTTGACCATACAAATACCCGTAAACTTCCCAAAATTTCTGCTGCTTGGCTGCGCATTCCGCGAAAAGGATTGGTGGCGTTACACTGGATGACAGGCTAATTGCCTCAAATCGTACGTGGTCACTGTAACGTTCAAATAATTTACTTAATTCCGGATATGCCTCACGACAAACCGGACAATCAAAATCAGATACAATGGTGACGGAGTGCAGAGCTTTCAGATTTCCACGTGCGTGCGATGTTACGTTGGTCAAATCTACCTGCGGTGGCTGTGGCCTGCTTAGCAATATCCTTGCGCGGTATTTAACCCGAAGCTCATCGACGAGCCGGATTCTCAGGAATTTCTGATAGCTATTATTCAGTATTTCAGCACCTGCCGGAGTATCCAAAGGGTGTAATTTGAAAGGATTCCGCTCGTCAACCACACCGCCTTGCAGCGCATTATCCCGGATGTATTTCAACTTTGTTTCTTGCATACTTATTCGCCGCATTTCCATTGAGAGTAATGAATCGACGGAGATGCGGCGGCTTCCTGCTTCGATTTTTAAAACTTTAAGATTAATTAATTCATTCGCCGCAATAATCCTTGTCTCGGATATTGCAAATAAGTATTCATATAGAGAATTGGTAATCATCCCGTCCACCTCATCCAGGTAAATGCGCTCGCCCTCCACCTCGCCAGCAATCTGCCTGTTGTTCGATCGTTCACATCCACTCACGTAGATACAAAAGCACGCCAAACAAATGTAGCACATGTCAAATTTCATGACTTGCATTCTTACCTGACCCTCCTGAGGTTAAAGGTTGTATTTCCGGGATCATTCGTTCTATCAACTCCGTAACCCTGTACATGTGAATCACCCGTAACTGCATTTGTCACCCAGTCTACCGAATAAAGTTGATTAGAATTATTACTATTTTCATCATCCGTCTTTAATTGTCCAATGCCAGCGGCACCTCCTAAAACCGGAGATGAAAATGTACCCAGAACGCCATAACTGAAACCCATGTCCGGAAATTGAGAATCCTGGTTCTGCCCGGGTGTGTTTTTCCCGGATATGGCCCAGAATTGCAGATTAGTACCATTTTTATTAATGAGGTTGGGATTAAAGTCTCCATCGGCCAAGACATTCTTATTGTTGTTATCCTCGTTGTCTATGTATACATTCCAAACCCTCGGCTCCATGTAAATCGTTTTATTGTTGCCTAACCTTAACAACAAATACTCGGTCGGCGCATTGAATGTCATAAACCGGAAGGCTGCACCATAAACCACGCAGAATGTATGCCATGTGTTACCATTGCCGTCTATTGACCACGAACCCGTCCAGCCCGTGCTCAACGTGTTTCCACTATCCTGGTTATCCATAAAAAACTTCACCCGCTCCGATCCCACCTGGCACGCGTCCACAGCAGGAATTACACCCACCGGGTAGCCTTCCGAAAGGTTCCTAGCGACTTTGTACCTTAATTCGAATGATTTCTGATAGGATAACAGCTTACTTCGCACTTCTTCCATCATTTCAGCTGATGCGCTTGTCTCTTCTTCATTAAAATATCCACGCTCAACTTTTTGGCACCCTTCGATATAGGATGTCTCGATCTTTTCGATAGATGATGCTGGCAACAGATTATTCACCGCATCGTCCTTCGTCATGCATGAAATGGGAATTGCAACAGTCATCAGAGCAATGCCCATGAACCGTCGAAACTGGGAAGTTAGGGTCAGCATGTTTTGAAGTGATTTAAATTATATGGCACAAAAAGACTGACTTTAGGGCATTTCGAAGAATCTAAACAGTTGTAAAGTACTCCTTGTCAGGTTGTATTTTACAACTTGACCGGGGCATTGATTTCTTTTACTTTGCATTGATATATCGCACACTTAACATACACCCTTCACCATGCCAACAGGATTTAACGAGAAGATCAGGGCTATCCGAATGATGAGAGGAATAAAACAAAGTGAAATTGCCCGACTTCTGAATGTAAAGCAGCAGTCCATCAGCAAAATCGAGAATGGAAAAATACGAATAGATAAAACAGTTGCAGATAAGATCGCCAGGTACTTCGGGTTCGATGATCAATTCGAAATGGAGGCCTTTCACGAGAGGCACATTAGCAAAAACAAGGTCCCTGAATGAATGAGTATAAGCAGTGAGCCGCCTTCTGATAATCAAAATAACTCCAATGCTCATTGCCAACTATTTAATTCAAATGAATATGCAACTTGGCAAGGTTGTTCATTCTTGATTACTTCCCTACAATATTTTTATGGTGCCTAAAACCAAATCTGGCTGGCTTATCTGCATCATTTTCTTACTTGCACTTGGAACATGGCTCGCTATATCACAATCCCCGCCTGCCCACACAGGGCTGTCTGCGCATATCATTGTCATCAACAAACTCCTCTTCCATCTCAGGCAGGAATGCATCCAGGGAGACATTGATAAAGCCCTAAACACGATGGAGGATGTGAAACAGGAATGGCAATATCTGGACATGGTCATGCACAACGAAAAGGACTTTCCATCGGATAGTCTTAAAAAATTGGACTCCCTAATCAGCATGCCGGCATTTAAAGCCGGGTCGAAACAGCATTTAGCCATGGTTCTTCAAGAAATAAACATCGTGAACCGGAAGCTTGATCAGATTGATTAAACAAAAAAGGGTACCCGGCTGGATACCCCTTGTACATTATTTGTGTTTGTTACTGCTTCTTCTTAGTCCCCGCCAGGCTAGGCTCCTTCGAGATCACAATCAGATCCGCCAAAATCCGGCCGGTTTCAGTGAGGTAAATATCCTTTTTCTTCTTCACGTCTTTCGGCGCTTCGGCTACTTTTGAATCGGTTTCTTCCTCTTCGTCGCCGTCCACGTTATCCTCGCCGAGCTGCTTCATTGCTGCGCGCTTCTTCTCAGCTTCTTCACGCTCCGCTTTCCGTTTGGATTCTTGCAAGGACACGATTTTGTTCTCACGTGCCTGTTTGAAATCGTCGAGTGTTTTAACCAGCGTTTTCAGTTCCTCGTCGGTTCTGAGGCGGTGCTTGTGTTTGTCGCGGATTTGATCCACGATTTTGGGATTGATATTCGTTGCCACTTCGTAGCGCGACGAAGGAATCTGATCCCAGGGCAGTGCGCTTGGCTGCGAGCCTTCGCCGTATTCATTTACTTTGAATGCAGTGGGCAGTTCCAGGTCCGGCATGACGCCTTTCAGCTGCGTACTGCTGCCATTAATGCGGTAGAACTTCGCTACGGTCAGTTTCACCTGGCCTAGTTGATCTTGCTCTTTCGGCACCCATTGGTTCAGGTCGATCAGTGTTTGAACGGTTCCTTTGCCGTAGGTTTGCTCACCTACGATAAGGCCGCGTTTGTAATCCTGGATCGCGGCAGCGAAGATTTCAGATGCCGATGCGCTGAAACGGTTTACCATCACAGCCAGCGGGCCGTCGTAGGCAATGCTCGGGTCGTTGTCCGATTGCACTTCGATCTCTCCCTGACTTTCTTTCACCTGAACCACCGGTCCGCGGTTGATGAACAAGCCTGTGAGCGAAACGGCCTCCGTAAGCGAGCCGCCTCCATTGTTACGCAGGTCAATCACGACCCCGTCCACATTCGACGCCTGCAATTCAGTGATCAGTTTCTGCACGTCTCGGGTAGTGCTTGAAAACTCCTTCTCGCGATGCTGCGCCCCCTCGAAATCGCGGTAGAACAATGGGATGTCAATCACCCCGATTTTGTAAGCCTTGTTTCCGCTGTTGATAGATACAATCTCGCTCTTCGCGCGCTGTTCTTCCAGCTTAATCTTCTCGCGAACGAGACGGTATTCTTTGGGGGGCGAACCTGGCAATGCATCGGCAGAAATGATCTGCAAACGTACCACGGTCGATTTTGGGCCCTTAATCAGCTTCACGGCGTCGTCCACAAACCAGCCGACAATATCGACGAACTTGCCTTCATCGCCCTGCGCCACAGCCACGATTTTATCTTCTTTTTTCAGCTGTTTTCCTTTGAATGCCGGTCCGCCAGGGATTACCTCTACGATTTTGATATAATTATCTTCCTCACGAAGTAATGCACCGATGCCTTCCAGCGACTGGCTCATTTCCTGTTTGAAACGATCGGCCGAAGTTGGCGCCATGTAGCTCGTATGCGGGTCGAGCGACTCGGCATATGCGTTCATGAACATCTGGAATACCTGCTCGGTGCGAATGCGTCCCAATGCACGGTCGCGGGTTTTATAACGGTCGCGGAGCGTGGTTACTACCGCAGTGTCCGCTTTGCCCGACAGTTTGAGGTCTAATGCCTCGCTTTTCAGGTACTTCCGCCAGGTGTCGTTCAGCTCGTCGGTGTTTTTAGCCCAGGCCGCCTTTTCGCGGTCGGTGTTCATCGACTCATCCTCGCTGAAGTCGAATGGCTTCGTGTCTTTCAGCAACGTCTGGATGTACTCACTTCTCTCCTTGTAGCGCTTTCTGAACACGTTATAGATCTGAAAAGGGACATCGAGTTCTCTTTTCTGCAAATAATCATCGAAAGAGTTCTTATACTGCTCGAATTCCGCGATATCGCTAGCCAGGTAATAAAGCTTTCCGTGGTCTATCGCATCAAGGTACTTATCAAACATGGCTGCCGACAGTGAGTCATTCAGCTTCGTCTTTCTATAATGATAGCTGGATAAGATCCTCGTTGTCAGCTCCTCCGCTTTGTATTGCGCTGGAATCGGCTTGATATCTTCATCCATGGAAGCGGCCGCTGGTGCCATTGCCCCCACTCGTTCCTGAACAGGGCCCCGCTGCCAACCCAGCAACACAACCGGAATAAGAGTGATAAGATACTTTTTCATTTGCTCGCTTGCTATTTTACGATTTCCAATAATTCAACCTCAAATACGAGGGCTGAATAAGCCGGTATCTGAGGTCCTGCCGCACGCTCACCGTAAGCCAGCTGATATGGAATAAAAAGCTTCCATTTCGATCCGACAGGCATTAACTGAAGCGCTTCGGTCCATCCTTTGATCACACCATTGACCGGGAACTCAACCGGCTCGCCTCTGTCGACCGAGCTGTCAAAAACCGTTCCATTGGTCAATGTGCCGTGGTAGTGTGTTTTTACTTTGTCTGTTGCCGCCGGCTTGGGACCGTCGCCAGTTTTGATAATCTGATATTGCAGACCGCTTTCGGTGGTCACTACACCTTCCTTCTTCTTGTTTTCTTCCAAAAACTTTTCCCCTTCCTTACGTACTACTGCGCCCTTCTCCTCCATCATTTTCGTGAAGTAGCCCTGGATGAACATATTGGCTTCATCCGACGTAAATGCGGTTTTTTCACCTTTCAGGGCCGCTTTTACCGTCTGGGTAAGCAGGTCGGCGTTCAGGTCGGTAATTCCTTGTGATGCTATTGAATTGGCGAAGCTTACCCCTATTGCTGCTGACAAAGAGTCGGCCGATGTTTTTAATGTTGCAGGGGCTGCCGTTGTTTTCGCTGGTGATGCCGCTGACTTCGCCGGTGTTGCCGCTGATTTCTTTACAGTTGCGGCGGGTTTAGTTGTTTTCTTGATAGTCTGTGCGTTGCCTTCCGCGATTGCCAATACTCCAAAAGCCAGGGCTGCTAAAATGGTTTTTTCTAATTTGTACATTGTACTGATGGACGGTCGAAAAGATTAAAATTTAATATATAAGTGTCATTAACGAATTCAATTACAACAAAAACACAATCAGTACCTAAAAAAGTTTTAAAAATGTTATTAGAAGCTGATAAACGGTAAATTTGCGTCCAGCGAAGCCCTTCCGCCCTTATCCTTGGAAAAATCTAATTTTATATCACAGATTTTGGTCAAATCATTCTGTTTTTACCAGAATAAAACTCTACCTTTGCGGCAGTTTTCAGAAAACTTACTACTATACTCTAAATAAGTCAATTATACTATGGTATCTGTTAGACCGGATGAAGTTTCGGCCATCCTGCGCGAACAACTTGCAGGCGCTAGATCAGAAGCAGAACTCGAAGAAGTAGGAACAGTCCTTCAAGTTGGTGACGGTGTTGCCCGCATTTATGGTCTTTCCCAGGTACAAGCAGGTGAGCTGCTTGTTTTCGAGAATGGCCTTAAAGCCCTCGCTTTGAACCTCGAAGAGGACAATGTGGGTGCCGTATTGCTGGGGGATTTCAGTGACATCAAAGAAGGTGCTACTGTAAAACGTACCAAAGAAATCGCTTCCGTGAAAGTAGGTGACGGAATCATCGGCCGTGTGGTGAACACGCTGGCTGAGCCGATCGACGGAAACGGACCTATCGTTGGCGAAACTTTTGAGATGCCTATCGAGCGCAAAGCGCCGGGGGTAATCTACCGCCAGCCGGTAACCGAGCCGCTTCAAACCGGTATCAAGGCGATCGACGCGATGATCCCCATCGGACGCGGACAGCGCGAGCTGATCATCGGTGACCGCCAGACAGGTAAAACTGCGGTGGCGATCGATACAATCATTAACCAAAGGGAGTTTTACGAAAAAGGAGAGCCCGTATTCTGTATCTACGTTGCCTGCGGCCAGAAAGCTTCGACTATCAAGTCGATCGAAGCTACCCTCCGCAAATACGGCGCGATGGACTACACCGTGATCGTGGCTGCCGGTGCGTCCGATCCTTCTCCCATGCAATTCTACGCTCCGTTTACAGGCGCTGCGATTGGTGAGTACTTCCGTGACACCGGCCGTCCCGCACTCGTGATCTACGATGACCTTTCAAAACAAGCGGTATCTTACCGCGAGGTGTCCCTGCTCCTCCGTCGTCCTCCGGGCCGCGAAGCTTACCCAGGTGACGTATTCTACCTCCACAGCCGTCTTTTGGAACGTGCTGCGAAAGTAATCGCTGACGACAGCATCGCTGCGAACATGAACGACCTTCCGCCTTCATTGAAAGGTAAAGTAAAAGGTGGTGGTTCACTCACAGCCCTTCCGATCATCGAAACACAGGCGGGTGACGTTTCGGCTTATATTCCTACGAACGTAATCTCGATCACCGACGGCCAGATCTTCCTCGAATCCAACCTGTTCAACTCGGGTATCCGTCCTGCGATCAACGTAGGTATCTCGGTATCACGTGTGGGTGGTAACGCGCAGATCAAATCGATGAAGAAAGTTTCGGGTACCCTGAAACTGGATCAGGCGCAGTTCCGCGAGCTCGAAGCATTCGCGAAATTCGGCTCCGACCTCGATGCCGCTACCAAGCTGGCGATCGACCGGGGACGCCGCAACCAGGAAGTTTTGAAACAAGCACAATACGCGCCGGTTCCTGTTGAATTGCAGGTAGCAACCGTTTACGCATCCACCAAAGGTTTGCTGGATACCGTAGACGTGGCCCGTGTGAAAGAATTCGAAAAGGATTTCACCACCGTATTGGCTAGCCAGAATAAAGAAGCGCTCGCTGCTTTGCGTGCCGGAAAACTGGACAACAGCGTAACAGACGTTATCGAGAAAGTAGCTAAGGAAGTTGCTGTAAAATATCGTTAACACCGGTAAAAATGCCGGAGCGTCACCCGTTCCGGCATTTTCCTAGTACACATATAATAGGATCACCGGATCGCTTAAAACACCCAGAAAATGGCCAGCTTAAAAGAAGTACGTAACCGTATCGTTTCGGTTAATTCCACACAGCAAATCACCAAAGCCATGAAAATGGTGGCGGCAGCCAAGCTGCGTCGTGCACAGGACAGCATTCTGCAAATGCGCCCTTACGCACAGAAGCTTGGTGAAATGCTTCTGACAGTTTCGTCAGGATCGGAAAGCGCTGCCGATAGCCCGTTGAAAGCCGTTCGCGCGGTGGAAAAGGTGCTCATCGTAGTTGTAACTTCCGACCGTGGATTGTGCGGAGCATTCAATACCAACATTATTAAAGCTACAATCCAGCTCATCGAGTCGAAATATGCGGCTCAGGCGGCAAAAGGGAATGTAGAGATTTTTGCTATCGGTAAAAAGGGCGCTGAGTCGCTCATTCGCCGCGGCTTCACTGTAAACACGGCTTACACCGACCTCTTCGGCCGTTTGAGCTTTGTGAATGCGAAGAATGCTGCCGAGGAGATCATGAGGGATTTCTCGGAAGGCCGTTACGACAAAGTGGATATCGTGTACAACGAATTTAAAAACGTAGCCACGCAAATCATCCACACCGACCCGTACCTTCCGATTGTAGCTGAAAACCAATCGACCAAGTCGAAGAAGACCGAGGTTAACTATATTTTCGAACCGGACGAGGATGAAATCCTTGCCGAGCTGATTCCAAAATCTTTGAAAATCCAGTTGTACCGCGCCGTTCTCGAATCCAATGCATCGGAGCAGGGAGCGCGTATGACCGCGATGGACAAGGCAACGGAAAACGCCCAGGAGCTTTTGAAAGACCTGCGCCTGGTGTACAACCGTACCCGCCAGGCTGCGATTACGAAGGAAATCCTCGAAATCGTAGGCGGTGCCGAAGCATTGAAAAACTAAGATTACCTCAATACCATTCCAAACGGCCGGATTGCAACAATCCGGCCGTTTTTTTTGTTTATTTACTAATCCGCTATCCGTTATTAAAACGAAATTGCAATGGCCGACTTGATTGAGAGAATTACCGTTAATCCCGACTTATGTAACGGGAAACCGACGATTAGAGGCAAAAGAATCACTGTGCAGACGGTATTGGAACATCTGGCAGCGGGTGATACGCGTGACACCATTCTCTACCATTTCCCTTCCCTGGAAAATGCCGATATAGACGCATGTCTGCATTTCGCGGCGCAAATGGCAGGAAGAAACTTTGCCAGCTACCCGACTGCCGCCTGACATGCCCAAATACCTGATCGATGTGAACTTGCCAGAACACTGCTCGGTTTGGAACAGTGCTGAGTTTATTCATCAGCGAAGCTTGGACGATGAATGGCTTGACTCCCGGATCTGGGACTACGCTCGCGAAAACCGGCTGACCATTGTGACCCGTGACTCCGACTTTTCTGCTCGGATGATCACCAGTGTACCTCCACCGAACGTCATTCATTTTCGCCTGGGTAACATCAAAGCGTCAGAACTTTTTGAAATATTGCACAAAAATGGCATAATATTGCCGAACTGAGCAAAGAACATAAGCTAGTAACCGTTTTCCGCGATAGAATAGAAGTTCTGTCGTAATGACTCAAACAAACCACACAAGAACATGCAACGTCCACAAAACCTTTTCAAACTACTCGCATTCCTGATTATTACTTGCCTTGCTGGCGCTGCGAATGCGCAGAATGTCGACGACATCATTGCCAAACACATCAAAGCCATGGGCGGCGAGAAACTGGGCAAGTTGCAGAGCATGAAAATCTCCGCTGAAATGGATATCATGAACATGAAGGTGCCCATCACCACCACCATTGTGCAGAACAAAGGCTTCCGAAGCGAAACAACCGTGCAGGGATCGACGATCGTGCAGGCCGTAAGCGGCACCACAGGCTGGGCTATCAACCCCATGACCGGAAATTCCAAGGCAACCGCATTGCCCGCCGACGCCGTAAAATCACTCACGAACGAGACCGATCTCACTGGCCTTTACAACTACAAGGAGAAAGGCTATAAAGTGACGCTCGACGGCGAGGAGGACCTGGCCGGCGCGAAGGTTTATAAGGTAACCATGACGTTGCCCGACGGCGTGCGCAGGATCAATTACATTTCGAAGGACACTTTTTATATCCTTAAAATCGTGGCACAAACGAGTGTGAACGGACAGGAGATAATGTCTGAAAACGTGCAGTCGGATTTTCGTGCGGTGGACGGCATTTATTATCCGTTCACTTCCGAAGTAACTACCTCGGCAATGCCCGGTACTAAAATGGGGCTCAAAATCCTGGCAATTGAAATGAACCCCAAAGTGGACCCCAAAATTTTCGAAATGCCTCAATAATAGCCAGCAAAGCACTTTAAAAAATCCCGGAATAATTTTTTTCGGGATTTTTTTATGCATTTGAAACTAATATTTACAATTAGATGTATATACATTAAATGTAAATACATTTAAAAAAGACATAGACATGGCTACTACTAAATGGGTGATTGACCCAACACATTCAGAAATCCAGTTCAAAGTGAAACACCTGGTGATCTCCACCGTTACCGGTGCATTCAACAGTTTCGAAGGCGGTGTAGAGACTGAAAATGAAGACTTCGACGGTGCTACCGTCCACTTTTCTGCGGATGTAGAAAGCATAGATACCAAACAGGAACAGCGCGACCAGCACTTGAAATCGGCCGATTTCTTCGATGCTGAAAACCATCCTAAATTGTCATTCACCGGTAAACTGGCGAAAAAAGGCGATGACAGCTACAAACTCCACGGTGAACTGACCGTAAAAGGCACGACCAAACCTGTTGATTTTGCGGTGGAATACGGCGGTAACATGACCGACTTCTACGGTAACAACAAATCAGGTTTCGAGCTCAGCGGCAAAATCAACCGCAAGGAATTCGGCCTGGAATGGAGCGCAGTGACCGAAGCCGGTGGCGTAGTGGTAGGCGATGAGGTGAAACTGATCGCGAACGTTCAGGTAGTGAAACAATAACATTCATAAACCGTTCCTCTTACGAAAAGCGTGGATAATATTTTATCCCGCTTTTTTTGTTTCCAGCCGGTTCATTCATAGATTTCACGTGCATTGGGTAAAAAATTGAAATACCTGCTTATAAGGGCTAAAAAGGTATTTTGTCGTCCCGCTAGTTAATACTTCCGGCTAAACACGCATTTACATTGATCATTGAAACACGCGCCTATGCCCGTGCGGGGCTTTTGGGCAATCCTTCTGATGGCTTTTTCGGAAAAACGATTTCCATATCTGTAAGAAATTTCGGCGCTTCCATTTCGCTGTACGAGTCGCCCGAGCTGCATATCGAGCCGCAACCGCAGGACCTGAACACGTTCCGGAGCATTTTCCACCTCCGCGATTCGGTGAATATGCTGGGCTATAATGGCGGTATCCCGCTCATAAAGGCCGGCATCAAGAAGTTCGGCGACTATTGCGAGGAGAACAACATCCGGCTTCCCAACAAGAATTTTACCGTGCGGTACCGCTCATCCATCCCGCGGCAGGTGGGCATGTCGGGTTCGAGTGCGATCATCGTCGCCTTGTTCCGCGCATTGATGCAGTTTTACAAGGTCGAAATACCGATTGAAATACTGCCGCAGCTCGTGATGGTGACCGAAACCGAGGAGCTGGGCATTACTGCCGGCTTGCAGGACCGCGTGATCCAGTGCTACGAGGGTTGTGTGTATATGGATTTTGACAAAACGATGATCCAGACGCAGGGACATGGCCGCTACGAGCGCATTAACCCCGAACTGCTGCCAAAACTGTACGTGGCTTACAATACCAACCTCAGCAAGGTGTCGGGCAAGGTGCACAACGACGTGCGCACGCGCTACGACCGGGGTGAGCAGGATGTGATCGACGTCCTGGGCCAGATCGCCCAGAAAGCGGAAGACGGCCGCACGGCATTGCTCGAAAACCGCCCCGACGACCTGCATGCGCTCATGAACGAGAATTTCGACCTGCGCTGCAAAATTTACAACGTCCCCGAATCCAACAAAAGGCTCATCAACGCTGCCCGTGCATGCGGCGCTTCCGCCAAATTTGCAGGCTCCGGCGGCACGATCATCGGCATTTACAAGGACGACGACATGCTGAACCAGCTGTTTGTACAGTTGAAGAAGTTCAATGCGCGGGTGATACGGCCGTTTGTGGTTTGATGGCTGTCGGCTGTCGGCTGTCGGCTATCGGCTATCGGCTATCGGCTATCGGCTATCGAAAATTTACTCAATACAATTAACATACTCATTTAAAACAAAAAAGGCCGACGGCCGAAAGCCGAAAGCCGAAGTAACTAAGACATGATTCGTAAAGCCGTTATACCTGCCGCCGGGCTTGGGACCCGATTCCTGCCGGCAACCAAGTCGATGCCGAAGGAAATGCTTCCGATTATCGACATTCCTACCATTCAATACGTAGTGCAGGAAGCCGTTGACTCGGGGATTGAAGATATCCTGATCATTTCCGGGAAAGGAAAGCGGGCTATCGAGGACCATTTCGATCGCAATGTGGAACTCGAAAGTCGCCTCGAAGAAAAGGAAGATCTCCTTTGGTTCAATGAAATGCGCCGTTTGGCAGACATGGCCAATGTGCATTTCGTACGGCAGAAAGAAGCCAACGGCCTCGGCGACGCCATTTACTATGCGCGTCACCACGTTGGTAATGAGCCATTTGCGGTACTTTTGGGCGATACCATCATGGATTCGGTGATTCCGGTGACCCAGCAGCTGATGGACACGTATGAACAATACGGCGGCTCGGTGATCGCGGTGGAGGAAGTGCCTGCCAATAAAGTAAACCGTTACGGCATCGTAGGCGGTAACTCACTCAGCGACTCCATCCTCGAACTGAGCACATTAGTCGAAAAGCCGGCTATCGACAAGGCACCTTCCAACCTGGCCATTGCCGGCCGGTATGTGCTCACGCCCGAAATTTTTAACACCATCGAGCAGACGCCCAAAGGCAAGAACAACGAAATCCAACTCACCGACTCGCTGTTGCTGCTTTTGAAACGCGAAAATATTTTCGCACACCATATCGAAGGCAAGCGCCACGATATCGGCGACAAGCTGGATTACCTCAAAACAACCGTCGAGTTTGCATTGAAAAGAAAGGAATTTGCTGAACCATTCCGGAAATTCCTCGTTGATATCCTGAACAAATAGCATTTAAAAGCCATAACCATGCCCAAACAAGTCATCGTCAGCGGAGCCACGGGAAATCTCGGGAAAGATGTTGTCAAAAAACTCACGGAGTTTGGTTATGGCTTGCATATCAATGTGCGCAAAGGGAAAACGGATGCTTACGCGGATAATGCGAATGTCTCCAGTTACCTGGCCGACCTCGCCCATCCCGAACAGGCTGACGTATTTGTCGCAGAAGCCATTGCCAATGCAGGCAAAATAGAGGCCGGGATATTGCTCGCAGGCGGTTTTGCGATGGCCAAACTGACTGATACCACCGACTCGGACATCGAGCAAATGCTGTCGATCAATTTCAAAACGGCTTTCCATGTCGTAAAGCCGCTCATGAAGCATTTTGAGGCAAACGGGGGCGGGCAATTCGTGTTCATCGGCGCACGGCCGGCGCTGGTAGCCGAGGCGGGTACGGGCAGCTTTGCCTACACCCTTTCCAAAACATTGATCTTCCAAATGGCCGATCTCATCAATGCAGAAGGCAAATCGAAGCATATCACGGCCACGGTGATTGTCCCGAGCATTATCGACACGCCTGATAACCGCGCCGCCATGCCAGGCTCCGATTTCAGCAAATGGATTCCCGCCGCGGACATGGCCGAAGGCATTGCATTCGTGCTGAGTGATACGGGCAAAAAGCTGCGGCAAACCGTATTGAAGCTCTATAACGAGGCCTGACCGCTTAGGGAACGACTATGTCGTCGCCCTTGTCATCTTCCGAAAAGCTGATCTCCACCAAACGTTTCCCGTCCGGCCCCACTTCGCTGATCGACACGCGGTCGATTTTGGAAGCGTGCTTTTTTACTTCCGTTTCAGCAGACTTTTTATTCTTCGCCTGTCGCCCGTTCACGATGTAAACGACGCTGTCGCCGGGAAAATCGAATGCTCCGAAATACCTGGATCTGATGATCGCGGAATTGTTGGAAGTTCTGGGCAAATAGTCGCTTTGCGCGGTATGAGGCAACACCTGATCATGCCAATACTGTTTGTTGCCTCGAATCTGTTCGTAGGTAGGAAAATTGTCGTCATTTGTGGAAGCATTCTTCCGGCTACACCCAACCTGAGCCATGGTCAAGACGGCAAGAAATCCCAAGAAAACCGCATTTCTGCCCATTGAGAAACAGTTTACAATACCTGACTATTCCTGACTATTCCTGGCAACAACTGATCACCGTTACCACGAGCCGAAGCCGCCCACTTATTGACCCTCCCCTCCCGCTAACTTTCCAGCACGGCGATCTTCACCTGGGTAACCGAGCTTCGCTGCTTTTTGAGCACCGTAAATTCGTAATGCTTTGTTTTGACCTTCTCGCCCACTGCCGGAATCCGACCGCATTTCCAGATCAGGTAACCGGCGAGCGTTTCATAGTCGGGGCGACGCGTGATGTCGTGCGGGAGTTTGTCATTCAAATCCGCGATGGAAGCCGCACCTTGCACAGTGTACGTATTGTCCGATTCATTTTTCACGATCGGTGCCTCGTTATCGTACTCATCCTGAATTTCCCCTACGAGCTCTTCGAGAATATCCTCCATTGTCACAATGCCGTCCACGCCTCCGTATTCATCCACGATCACGGCCATTTGTTGCCGGCTCACCTGAAATTCACGCAGCAGCGCCCCGATCGGCTTCGAACCGTGCACCGTCGCGATGGGGCGGATCAGCTCACGCAGGACGATATCCTTGCCCTGCCGCATTTTCAGCAACAGATCCTTCAAATGCAGCACACCGATCACCTGATCGAGCGTATCCTCGTAAACCGGCATTCTCGAATAGCCTTCTTCTATTACTTTTTCAAGTTTTGCCTCCGTGAAATCATTGACATCTATCCCGACAACCTGCGGCCTGGGGATCATGATTTGTCGTGCTATCCGTTCCGAAAAGTCGAATGCATTCTTGATCAAATCATAATCAGCCGCTTCAATCATTCCACTATCTTTCTGTTGCTGAACCAGATAACGCAGCTCATCGCTGCTGTGCACCTCGCTGCCATGCGACGGCGTAATGCCGAAACCTTTCAGAATCACATTGGCAATGCCGTTCAGCAGCCACACGACCGGTCGGAATATCAGGAAAAAACCGTGCAGCGGATAGGACAAAGCCAGGGTAGTCGATTCCGGCCGCTGGATCGCGATCGATTTTGGCGCCAGCTCTCCGAATACAATGTGCAGCACCGTGATAATGGCAAATGCGGTGGGCAATGCGATGTGGTGCGCCACCTCGGGATCGATGGAAAGCCCCACCAGGTCCATGGCACCGATGATCATCTTCGAAACCACCGGCTCCCCTATCCAACCCAACCCAAGACTCGCGAGTGTGATCCCGAACTGCGTTGCGGCCAGGTAACCGTCGAGGTTGGCCACGATTTGTTTGGAAAGAATGGCCATCCGGTTTCCTTCCTGGGCCTTTTGTTCCAGCTGCGACGCCCGGATTTTAACGATCGCGAACTCAGCCGCCACGAAAAACCCATTTAAAAGAACAAGTACAACGGTAATAACAAGCTGTAAAACCATAAAGGCCGGATATCAGATTAGGAATGAAAACGCATTTTAGAGCTGCATTTTAGCAAAAAATTATACCACAGAGAAACCTTCGGCCTGATTAATACAGCAGCGGTTACCCGCCGTACCGTTGGATTTTTTGCAAATTGAAATCCCTGATAAAAAGTGGCTATGCTAATCTACCCCCTGCATGATCGTGCAGTGCCCGCCTTGCTCACATATCGCTTGCGCGCGCTTGTTTTGATTGTCTAGGTTTGATTTTGTAAATTAGAATGGTATTTGTACCTCAATATCAAGTAGAATAAACTGATACCCAAAGCTATGATACTCCGTTCCGCATCTTCGGTTTTGCCCCGCACGCTGGATGAATTCGTCCGGTGGGAAACCGTCGATGGTTTTAAATATGAATGGAACGACGGTAAAATCATCAGATCCGGGAAAGTGAAGAAACGACACCTCTTCATCATCAGAAGACTTCAACAATTATTTTTCGGCACAGCTGCCTTTTCAAAAGGCGGCGTACTGATCATGGAGCAAGACGTCATTCTGAGCGCCATCCAGATGCGACGCCCCGATCTTTCTTTTTTCTCCGGCGAACAGATCGACGCGTCTGCCGCATCAGAGGAGGAACCTATCCCCGAATTTCTGATCGAGGTGATCTCGCCCACCGACGACGCTGAAAAGGTTGAAGAAAAGCTGGCCGAATATTTTAATTCCTCAGTCAGGGTCGTTTGGCATATTTATCCAGACAATGAAGTGGTATATGTGTACACTTCCCGCAAAAATGTCAAAATCTGCACAGAACTGGATGTTTGCTCGGCATATCCGGTGATGGAAGATTTCGAAATTTCAGTGCGCGAATTGCTGACGACCCATATTGCCAAATAAGTTACCTTTCCAAGGTTTATCTGCATTCTTTCCAGTCGGCAAAAGCAATTATTAGCTCCATTTTTAATTCCTTTGTATCCGGTTCATGACGGAACCTGAATAATCTGCATCAAGCAACGTCCTCAATGATCTCCAAAAAACATCTCAAAACACCCCTAACCCTGATGGCGGCTACCACGGTGGCGGTAGTGTCGTGTATGAAAATGGCCCCGATGTCGTCCGGGCCGGTGGTGAAGACCAACAGTACCAAAGTGGTTGTGAAGGAAGACCCCGCAACTGGCAAAGCCAGGGCAAGGGAAATCCGTGAAAAGACAGTCGTGAAGCTGGCCGACGGTCTGAAACTCGACCTCTGGGCCTCCGATTCCCTGGCGCCCGATCCCGTGGCGATCGCGATGGACGACGCCGGCCGCGTGTACCTGAACAGAACCAACCGCCAGAAGAATTCCGAATTCGATATCCGCGGGCACCGCAACTGGATCACTGAATCCATCGCCTTGCAAACCGTAGAAGACCGCCGGAAATTTCTGCACAAGACTTTCGCTCCCGAAAAAAGCAAAGAAAATAACTGGGTAAAAGACCTCAACGGTGACGGTTCGCACGACTGGAAAGACCTCGCGGTTGAAAAAGATGAGGTTTGGCGCATTGAAGACACCGACAACGACGGCATCGCCGACGTATCGATGCGCATTCTCGACGATTTCTTCGATGAAGTTTCCGACGTAGCGGGCGGCCTGCTCGTCCGGGCAAAGGACGTTTTCGTGACGATCGCGCCGGATGTGTGGCGTTTGCGAGATACCAATGGCGACGGTGTGCTCGACGAAAAGACTTCTATCAGCCACGGATATGGCGTGCATATCGGTTTCAGCGGGCACGGCATGTCCAACCCGATCGAGGGCCCGGATGGTAAGATTTACTGGAATATCGGCGACATTGGTGCTAATATCACTACTGCCGAAGGCGTGAAACATGAGCATCCAAATTCAGGTATCATCGCCCGCTCCAACCCGGATGGCTCCGATTTCGAAATCTTCGCGCACGGATTGCGTAACACGCACGAGTTTGTGTTCGACGAATACGGCAATCTCATCAGCTCCGACAACGACGGCGATCACCCCGGCGAAAGCGAGCGTTTGGTGCACATAGTGGAAGGCTCCGATGCCGGCTGGCGCTCCAACTGGCAATATGGCAAATACACCGATCCCAAAAACAATAGTTACAAGGTTTGGATGGACGAAAAGTTGTTCAAACCACGCTGGGACGGTCAGGCGGCCTATATCATTCCTCCAATCCAAAACTACCACAACGGACCAACCGGAATGCAGTACAACCCGGGAACGGCATTGGGTAAGGAGTGGAAAAACAAATTCTTCCTCGTGGAATTCGTCGGTAACCCCGCGCGTTCGCCGATCTGGTCATTCGGTTTGAAACCAAAAGGCGCTTCGTTCGTGCTGGATGGCGAGAAGAACATCCTGACGGGTATCCTGCCGACCGGTATCCGCTTCGGTCCGGACGGTGCCTTGTACGTGGCCGACTGGATCAATGGCTGGGATACCAAAAACTACGGCCGCGTGTGGAAACTGGACGTGACCGACGAGAAAAACGACCTGAAAGCAGTCCGCACGGAAACGAAGCGCTTAATGCAATTGGATTATCCCAAACAATCCGACGATGCATTGCTGCCATTGCTTTCGTACGAAGACATGCGTATCCGCCAGAAAGCACAGTTCGAACTCGCTTCCAGAGGCGCAAAGGGCGCAGCGGTATTGACCAAAGCCATTGAGCAAAAAAACAATCAGTTCGGCCGCATTCACGGGATTTGGGGAATGGGACAACTGGCGCGGCAGGATAAGTCGTATGCCAATGTGCTCATGACGTTGTTGAAGGATTCCGACGAAGAAATTACCGTGCAGGCGGCTAAGGTGCTGGGCGACGCTAAAATTGCCGAGGCCGCGCCGATGCTGATCCCAATGCTGAAAAGCAAAAATCCGCGTGTGCAATTCTTCGCTGCGCAGGCACTCGGCCGCGTAAAAGACAAGAATGCCGTGCAGCCATTGATCGAGATGATCAAAACAAACAATGATGAGGATGTGTACATCCGTCACGCAGGCGTACTGGCGCTCTCGCGCATAGGCGATGCGGCACCGATGGCGGCATTGGCTAGCAGCCCAGAAAAATCATTGCGGATTGCCGGCGTACTCGTGCTGCGCCGCATGAAAAACGAGCAGATCAGCGCATTCCTGAAAGACAAGGACGAATACATCGTAACGGAAGCCGCCCGCGGTATCAACGACGACCTGTCTATTCCAGCTGCATTGCCTGCATTGGCGGGAGTTTTAAATGAAAAAGGCTTCAAGTCCGAACCATTGCTGCGCCGCGCTATCAATGCCGCATTGCGCGTGGGTGGTGAAACGCAACTGAACGACCTTATTGCATTTGCGAAAAGAAAAGACGTGGATCAGGAAATGCGTGCGGAAGCACTGGCAACGCTCGGAACCTGGGCTAGTCCATCGCTCATGGACCGCGTCGACGGACGCTACCGCGGCCCGATCGAACGTGACCCGGCAGGTGTGAAAGCGAAGATCAAACCGATGGTCGCAGACATTTTGCAGGAAAACGAACCGGCTATCCGGATCGCCGCCGCGCAAATGCTGACTAACCTCGGCGTAAGCGACAACAACGCCACACTGGCCAAAATCCTGAACGACAGCTCCGATCCAAAAGTACGCGCAGCAATGCTCACCGCATTGAACGAACTGAAATACACGGATATGGAAACCGTGATGAAAAAAGGAATGAGCGACTCCGACGCCGATGTGCGCACAGCCGCATTGGGCATGGTAGGAAGTGTGAATATGTCGAAAGAAGCATTGGCTGACATTTCGAACACCATCTTCGAAAAAGGCAGCGTGCGCGAGCAGCAGCAGATACTGAAAGTGCTCGGTAGCCTGCCCGTAGACAAAACCGAACCGATTTTCAACGGCCTGATCGGTAAAATGGCGGATAACAAACTGCCTCAAAACCTGCTGCTCGACCTCGGCGAGGCTGTCGATTCAACGAAATCCAGTACATTGATCGCCAAAATTGCACCGCTTCGCAAGCAGGGCAACACCGCCGCCGATTACCAGGATGCATTGTTCGGCGGAAACGCGCAGGCCGGCCGTCGCTACTTCCTGACGAGCTCCGCCGCGGAATGCGTGCGTTGCCACTCGATCGGCGGACAGGGCGGCGAAGTAGGACCTAACCTTTCGAACATCGGTAACGTCCTCTCGCGCGAGCAACTCCTTCAAGCGCTCATCGAACCAAGCGCACGCCTTTCACCGGGCTTCGGAATGGTGATGCTGACATTGAAGGACGGTACGTCCGCTGCCGGCATTCTGGCGCAGGAAAACGAGCACGAGCTGGTGCTGAAGACCTCGGAAGCCGAACCGCTAAAAATCGCCGTTTCCCGCATTGCGAAGCGTGAGAACGTGCCATCGAGCATGCCTCCGATGGGACATATCATGTCGAAAAGAGAAATCCGCGATGTGGTGGAGTTCCTCTCAACATTGAAAAAGTGACAGTTTTGAATCGCATTGCTAAACCCCGGGATTTCACGATTCCGGGGTTTATTTTTTCAGCAAATGGACAATTGTACCTTCTGTATTGTTATCCTGATGATTTGGGTATATTTGAAAAAAGTTGATTATGACGACTTACATCACTGAGCGAATAGCCATTGATCCCGACATTTGCAATGGCAAACCGATTATAAGAGGAATGCGAATCACGGTTCAAACTGTACTAGAGTTTCTTTTTGCAGGAACTACACGTGACGAATTGCTGTACCAATATCCTGCGCTTGAAAATGAGGATATAGACGCATGCTTTGAATTTACTATTGAGATGATGAACCGAAATTATTTCATCAAAGACATAAAGCATGTCGCCTAAATATCTGATCGACGTCAATTTACCTTACTACTTCTCATTTTGGAATAATCCGGAATATATTCATCAATTGGATATTGAACGTACTGCGAAGGATTCGGATATCTGGTCGTATGCACAGCGTGGTGCGATGACGATCGTTACCAAAGACTCAGATTTTTCCAATAGAATGCTGGTTTCCCTCCCTCCGCCGCGCGTGATACATTTTCGCGTCGGTAACATCACGATGAAAGCATTCCATTCACTCGTTGCCGGAATATGGAACGAAGCGATTGAATTGAGCGAAAACTACAAACTGGTAGTGATCTTCGATGATAAAATAGAAGCGTTCAACTGATCCGCCCAGGCACGATTTTAATTCATCAACACGAAAAAATTGAATGGAACTCGACAAAAAAGAAGCGGAGGTCGTTAACCGGGCTATTCAGTCTTGGGAGGAGGAGGCGCGCATTTCGAAGGAGCTGGCCGCGGAACTTCGCGGGAGTTACAGCATCAGGAATGCGAACGTGGATGCAATCGCCATTTATGCATTGATTTCTGCGGTTTCGTGCGGCTTGCTTGCTTTTGGGGCATTGGTACTGGATGAAAAATGGATTGAATTGCTGCGCAAACGCTGGGGCTTTTCGGAGAATATCGTCGGCATTTTGTTCACTTTCCTGGCAGGCCTGCTGGTGTATCTGGCTAAACGGCGCATCAATCGCTCGAAGGTGAAAGCGAGCAACGAAGTGTATAATATCGCCATTATCCTCACCGTCGCGATCGCGATTACGTATTGGACGCGCGGGCTGCTGGACGGCACCGGAAACTACGCGATTCCGTTGCTGCTCGCCTCGCTGGCCTATGCCGGCATTGCCGTTTTCCTGCGGTCGACGCTGCTTTGGGTAAGCGCCATTATTGCCCTCGCAGGCTGGTGGGGCGCGCAAACGCATTATTGGTCAAGTGGAAGCTTCCGGTTTCTCGGTATGAATTACCCGCTGCGTATGACGGTGTTCGGAATGGCGATCTGGGGCTCGTCGTGGTTGGTCGGGCAGGTGCGGTCGCTGGCGTTTTTGAAAGAGGCAACCTACACTGTTGGGTTACTGCTTTTTCTGGTGGCTGGCTGGACGCTTTCTATTTTTGGGAATTATGCCGATTATGAAGGCTGGAAGGTATTGAAACAAAGCCATTTCTGGTTCTGGGCGCTCAGCTTTACGCTTGTACTCGCGGCAATGCTCTATTATGCATTTCAATACAAACAGGAAACTTTGCGGGACCTGTGCCTGATTTTCTTCCTGCTGAACATTTATACCCGCTATTTTGAATATTTCTGGGATCGTACCAATGCGGGGATTTTCTTTGCATTGCTGGCGTTATCCTTCTGGTTTGTCGCCAAAAAAGCTGAGCAATGGCGAGGCAAAACGGCGGCATGAGCCCTTTCATTTTAGTTTAAATCAATACAATGAGTAATATCAGACCGATCCGCGGCGAGGAACTTGACCTCATCCATTTCCTGCTCGAAAAACTGGAACTCGACCCGATCGACTACCCGGTGAATGAAATGGTAGACGAATATGAGGGCGGAAAAATGGGCAGTATCAGTTTGGGAGGCAATGTAAATGGCTACGCCGGCGACCTCATTCAGGCCGAATATGTGGATATCGACGACACACCGGTAGTGATCACATTAACTCAGGATACCGAGGGCCATTTGCTCGACCTTGATTTCTGGAAGGTAGATTTTACCAAATTGCTGGAATACCCGACACCGGACAAGCTAATTTTCGGCAAAACGCCCGAGGGATAATCGGGCGATTTGCCCAGACAAATTGCTGATAAGACTTACCGAATGGCTCATTTTTCTTCATAATCCAGCTCTTTGCCATAAGTTTCCTCCATCCGCCAGAGCGAAAGCAATGCAAGCGAAAAGCACAACGCGCCCACGATCGCGCCCGAATGCAGCACGCCGGAGTCCTTTTTCAGGAACTGGAACAGGGGCAATGTAAGCAGCACCGTGGCGCGTACATTGTTGGCAACGGAAGTCGTGACTGTTGCGCGCAGGTTGGTGCCGAATTGCTCGGCCGTTGTGGTGAGGAACATGGCGATGTAGCCAATCGAAAACCCGAGCCACATGTAGCAAATGTAGAGCGCGGTAGCCGTGTGAATGCCTCCCGAAAGCAGCCAGGCCACACCGGCAAGGGTCATCAGCATCATCCATAGTATCGCCTTCCGGCGCGAACGAAGCCATTGGCTGAGTATCCCGCTGAAAAAGTCGCCCGTGACCACACCTATGTACGTGTACAGCACGCACGTGCCCGCCTGAACTTCCTCCGCAATGCCCAGCGCCTTCGCGAATTCATTCCCGAATGTGGAGTAAATACCGATAACCATATACGTAGGCAGCCCGATGCCCATGCAGCGCATGTAACGCACAAATCGCGACCAGCTCGTGAATATCGTCCACCACGGAACGGGTTTCGAGCCGCGCTTTTCGAGGCTTTTGTTGAACACGACGGATTCCAGCACATTCACGCGGAGCACAAGCAGGATCAGCCCCATTCCGCCGCCGATGAAATAAGCCATGCGCCAGTCGGTCAGTTTGACGGCGAAAAATGCCGCGATCGCCCCGGCAAGGCCCACGCTCGCCACCACCGACGCACCATAACCACGCAGTTCTTTCGGAAGGATCTCGGCAATCAACGTAATGCCGGCACCAAGCTCACCCGCCAATCCGAAACCGGCGATAAACCGCAGAAGGGCGTAGATTTCGACGTTTTGTGTAAATCCGCAGGCGATATTGGCAAGCGAGTAGGTGAGAATAGAGCCAAAAAGCACCGACCGCCGGCCGAGTTTATCACCCAAAATCCCCCACAAAAAGCCGCCGATCAGCAGCCCCGCCTGCTGCCAATTATAAATGTTCGCGCCGATCTGCGAGATTTCCTCTTCCGATAGCCCGAGGTCTTTCAGACTCGGCACGCGCACGATGTTGAAAAGCAGCAGATCATACACATCCACAAAATAGCCCAGCGAGGCTACGATTACAGGCAATGTGAAAACGGCGCTGAGCTTGGGTTGAACAGGAGTGACGGCGGTCATAAAGGTGTTTTCGTTTATTCTTCAAAAGGTTTGCGGCGCATCGACTTAATGGCCGCATTGCGCTGCTTGGCCTTCAATCTTTCGAGTTTGGAAGCCAACGTAGGTCTGGTCGCTTTCCGGTCTTTTTCAACAATAAGTGCCTGGCGGATAAGCCTGTCGAACTTCTCCACGACCTTTTCCTTGTTGGCCAGCTGCGAGCGCTCGGTCTGGTGGTATAATACGAGCACTTTACCGTTCGTTAATCGGTTGGATAATTTTTCGGTCAGCTTTTGCTTGTCCTCGCCGGTCAGGAATTGCGAGTTCGGAATGTCAAAACGCAGTTCTACCTTTGTTTCTACCTTATTCACATTCTGCCCTCCCTTCCCACCGCTCCGGGCTGTCTGGAACACCAGTTCGGCATGCAGGATTTCAGGATCGATCATGGGTCATGGAAGTTTTGTTAACACGTGTTAATGTCCGGCTGAGCCATTAAACCAGAATCTAAAAGTAACGTCCAAGAACCGATTTTTAATAACAGGAAAACAATTAAAACATAAAGCCATGGACACCATGCGTACACTAAGAATACTCGGCCTGTTCATTTTGATGTTCGTCGGCGTTTCGGTATCCAACAAAACCGAGGCGCAACCCGGGTTCCGGGTCACTTTTGAGACCTTTTACGACGAACTCGCCCCCTATGGCCGCTGGGTGCGTAATCCGCAGTTCGGCTCCGTCTGGATTCCCGATGTGCCAAGGGGTTTTCAACCTTACTCTACCGCCGGTTACTGGGAACAGACCGAGTACGGTAATACCTGGGTTTCGGAATATGACTGGGGCTGGGCGCCGTTCCACTACGGCCGCTGGAACTACGACGATTACTACGGCTGGTTTTGGGTGCCGGACTACGAATGGGGCCCTGCGTGGGTGAACTGGCGCTCGGGTGGCGGCTACTACGGCTGGGCACCGCTGGGACCGGGGGTTAATATCAATGTGTCGATCAACATCCCGTCGTTCTGGTGGGTATTCGTGCCGCAACGTTACATTACCAGCCCTCGCTGGCATTCGTACTGCGCCCCTGCGCGACGTGTGTCGCATTATTATAACAACACGGTGGTGATCAACAACTACTACCGCAGCGACAACCGCACCTATGTGTTCGGCCCGCGCCGCGATGAAATCGAGCGCGTAACCCGCAGAAGCGTACCTGTTCGGACGATCGATGCCAGCCCGAGAGGCAGAGGCCGGGTCATTATCGCGGACCGCGGAAATGGCAATTACGACTACGGTAACCGCGGCGGCCGCAGCAACGGCTACCCGCGCACCGACCGAAGCAACCGCAATGACGACAACCGCATTGAACCGGGCGATAATTCGAGACGTGGCTCGCGCAACCCGTACGACGAGCGCAGCAGCCGCAACGACCGTAACCGCGACGCCGCTCCCTATGGCCGTGGTAACGACCGAATCGAGCGTAACCGTGAATCATCGCCGTTCGATAATCGCAGCGAAGCGCCGAATCCAGGCCGCAGTGACCGCAACGAAGCACCTAACCGCTCGCAACGTAACCGCGAATACAATCCGGGCAACAGCCCCGAACGAAACCGCGAATACAACCCGGGTAATGCGCCTGAACGTGCCAACCGTTCGGAACAACGGATAGAACGCCCGAACATCGAGCGGCCGGAACGCCAGGAGCGCAGCAACCGCTCCTATGAACCCGCGCCGCGGGCAGAGCGCCAGGAAAGAAACGCCCCCGAACCGCGCAGCAACGACCGCGGTAACCGAGGCGGCGATAATGGCGGAGGCAACCGCGGCGGCGACAATGGTAACCGCGGAGGCGGTGGCGGCGAGCGCAGCGGCAGAGGTCCGAGATAAATACAAGCCTTAACATAAAAACAACCCGGCAGGATAGTAGTATTCTTTGTCGGGTTGTTTTTTGTTTAGGAAGACTTACGATTTAAGCGTCGAAAACAGATAAAAATGCTATTTTTAGCTTGATTCCCCAACCCACGGCATTGAATGGAAATACAATTTGACATTGAGTTCAAGGAGAGTGCACCCAAGTACATGCAGATTATCAAATCGCTCTTGCAGGCGATTAGTAAAGGAAAGCTGAAACGCGGCGATAAGATCCCTTCCATTAACCAGCTGAGTGAGGAGTATCTGCTTTCCCGTGATACCGTCGAAAAGGCCTACAAGCACCTCATCAAGGACGGCGTGCTGATTTCAGTCCGCGGTAAGGGCTATTTTATCAACCGCGTGGATATTGAAACATCGGTACGTATCCTGCTGGTTTTCAACAAAATAAGTAACTACAAAAAACAGGTTTACAATGCATTCGTCGAGAATATCGGCCGTAATGTAAATGTGGACCTCCATATTCATCATTCGAATACCAACATTTTCAAAAACCTGATCAAAAACAGCCTCGGTGAATACGATTACTATGTGATCATGCCGCACTTCTACGAGAAAATGGAAGAGGCGATCGAGACATTGAAAATGATCCCGCCGGAGAAGCTGATCCTGCTCGATAAGGACATTGAATTCACGACCAAAAAGCATTCATCGGTTTACCAGAACTTTGAAAAGGACATTGTGCACGCGCTGAACGAGGCGGTGGATTTGCTGAAAGTGTACAAAAAACTGGTCCTCATTTTCCCGACAATGATCCGCTATCCGAAAGAAATCCTCAAAGGTTTCCGGATTTTCTGCATTCAGCACGAGTTTGAACACGAAATCATGTACGATTTCCATGAAAACAGCGCGGCGGTGAAGGATACGGCTTATGTGGTGGTCGAGGAAAACGACCTGGTGAACCTGATCAAGAAGAGTAAGGAGCAGCAACTGGTTATCGGAAAGGACATTGGCATTATTTCCTACAACGAAACGCCCCTGAAAGAAATACTGCTCGACGGTATTACGACTATTTCAACCGACCACGAGCAAATGGGCAAAACGGCCGCAGAAATCATCAAGGACGGAAAAAGGGCATTGATCAAGAACCCGTTTACGCTGATCAAACGGAAATCGCTTTGAGGAATGTCACGCTGAGCGGACCGGGCCGCTCAGCGTGACATTGACATCTTCTTAAAGTCCTGTCGCGACCGTCAACTTCCCGCGCTCGTTGAGCAGCTCGTTGCGCACACCCAGGTGGCGGTACAAACCAATCGGGTCGAGGGAGCCGCCGCTCAGGCGCATAGCCTCGCGCACGAGCGGGCGCACGTCGGTGCGGAATGCGTTTTGCAGGATTTGCTGGGCCAATACCACGTCGTTTTCGTTGCGGGCCTGTTCCAGTTTCTTGCGATCGACGAGCAATGCCTGGGCTTGCGCGATCAATATCGCTTCCACCGATTGCAGCAAATCTTCCAGCGGATCTTTCACATTATGGCTCGCATCGATCATCCATGCGTAAGTATCGGCGGCGCGGTTGGCGCGTTTCATGCCTTCCACGAGCTCCACGAAGATCAGGAAGAGCTGGTAAGGCCGAATGGCGCCTACCGTTAGATCATCGTCACCATACTTTGAATCATTGAAATGGAAACCTGCGAGGCGGCCTTCCATCATCAATGTCGCTACGATCTGCTCGATGTTCGCATTCGGCAAATGGTGGCCCAGATCCACGAGTACATCCGCTTTCGGGCCGAGTTTCTGGCAGAAAAGCAGCGAGCTGCCCCAGTCTTGAATGACGGTTGAATAGAAATTCGGCTCGTAGGCTTTGTATTCTACGAAAACCTTCCAGTCGTCGGGCAATGCGGCGTAGATTTCCTGCAAAGATTCGAGCGTGTTCTGGAATGCTCTTACAAAATTCGACTGGCCGGGGAAGCAGGAGCCGTCGGAAAGCCAGATCGACAAGGCTTTGGAACCCAGGTTCACGCCGTGCTTGATCACTTCGATATTATGCTCCACCGCCTGCTTGCGCACGTTGGCGTCCACATGCGAGAGCGAGCCGAATTTGTAAGAAAGCTCCTGGTCTTTCTGGTCCTGGAATGTGTTGGAATTAACGGCGTCGAATTTCAGGTCCAGCGAGGTGGCGAGGTCGATAATGGGCTGAGCCTGGCCGGGAATGTCCCAAGGAATGTGCAGTGAGATAGAGCCGCTTGAACGGTTCAATGCGTGCAGCAGGCCCACATCTTCGATTTTTTCTTCCAACGAACGCGGCTCGCCTACACCTGAAAAACGGCCGAAGCGCGTGCCGCCGGTGCCCAATGCCCAACTCGGGATCGCCACCTGAAATGCTTCAAGCTGCTTTACAATGTCTTTGGCATGAATGCCCTGCTCGCCCAACTGCTCTTGCAGGAAGATGTACTGGTTGTTATGCCGCGAAAAGAGGCTGTCGTTGTGCTGGTCGATTTGATATTGTTCGATTTTCATCGGGATAGTATTAAAAAGACTTGGCAAGTTGGAAAACCGGCCAAGTCTGATTGAACATCTGTTTTGAAATAATTAGCGAAGGAATGCCGCAGGAACACCTCCGTCGACATTGATCACGTTTCCGGTGCTCTTGTTGAGCAAGCCGCTCACGAAAATATATACGCCGTTTGCGATGTCGTCCGTATGGATCTCTGCATTGAGTACCGTTCGTTTCGCGTAGTAAGCGGGCAGTTCTTCTACTTTAATGCCGTATGCTTTCGCACGTCCGGCAGCCCAGCCGCTTTCCCAGATTTTGCTACCGGCGATTACCGCGTCGGGATTTACCACGTTTACGCGGATCTTGTCCGGACCAAGTTCCGCAGCCAAAAGGCGCGACATATGCTGCTGAGCCGCCTTGGCCGTTCCGTAAGCCACATTGTTCGGGCCGGAAACGATACCATTCTTGCTCGCGATGTTGATAATATCACCCCCCAGGCCTTGCTGGCGCATGATCGCCACTGACTCCTGCGATACAAGGAACTGGCCTTTGACCAACACATCCTGCAAAATATCCCAGTCTTTGATAGTCGTATCTGCCAATGGCTTCGAGATCGACAGACCTGCGCAGTTTACCACGATATCCACGCCACCGTATTTCAGTTTGGTAGCATGCAATGCCGCTTTGATCGCCTCGTCGTCGAGCACATTCGCCACGGTCGTATCGGAGAAGTCCTTGCCGAATTTCGCATCGAATTCCGCCTTGGTCTCAGCCAATGCATTTTCATCAATATCCGAAATCACGACGCAGGCACCTTCCTGCAACAATTTCTGAGCGATTGCCTTGCCAATGCCGCCCGAGCCGCCGGTCACGAATGCTACTTTGCGGGATACCGATTTTTCTTTCGGCATACGCTGCAATTTCGCTTCTTCGAGCAACCAATACTCGATGTCGAATGCTTCCTGCTCCGGCAATGATACGTAAGAAGAAATCGCCTCAGCACCTTTCATTACGTTAATGGCATTGATATAAAACTCAGCCGCTACACGCGCAGTCTGCTTGTCTTTTGCAAATGAGAACATCCCCACGCCTGGCAAAAGGATGATCACCGGGTTCGGGTCACGCACTGCGGGACTGTTGGAATGCTTGCAGCGCTCGTAGTAGGCGATGTAGTCGGCACGGTAAGCTTCGAATTGCGGACGGATGTGTTCGAGGATTTCGGAATCGGCTGCATCGAGTTTCTCAAATGGCAGGTCGAGTACCAGCGGACGGATTTTTGTGCGCAGGAAGTGGTCGGGGCAGCTGGTACCGAGTGGCGCCAGTTTGTCAAGGTCATTGCTGGCAATGAATTCCAATACACGCTCGTCATCGGTAAAGTGACCGATCATGGCTTGCTGCTCGGAAGCCAGTCCGCGCAGGTAAGGCGCCAACTTGCCGGCGATAGATGCGCGGCGCTCTTTCGGCTCGCTTTCCAGGCGTGCGCCACCGAAAACCGGGCGGCTCTTGCCATAGTTCTGAGCCAGGTAATCCGACGCTCTTTCGATCGTATCGAGCGTGTTAATGTATGATTCGTAAGCTGTATCACCCCAGGTAAACAAGCCGTGACCGCCCAAGACGATCCCGCGAATGCCCGGATTATCATTCAATGCCTGTTCCAGCTGCAAACCGAGGTCGAAGCCGGGGCGTTGCCAGGGTACCCACGCGAGTTCACCGTTGAATAGTTCTTTGGTAATGGCCTCACCCTCCTTCGATGCCGCGATGGCGATCAATGCATCGGGGTGCAGGTGGTCGATATGCTTGAAAGGCAGCAGGCCGTGCAGCGGCGTGTCGATAGATGGTGCCTTGGATTTCAGGTCGTAAATGCAATGGTTGAACAGTTCCACCATCTCATCTTCAAATTCCAGTCCGCGGTAGATGTTTTTGAGGCTATGCAGGCGGTCGACGTACAAGCCGGCCAGTCCGCTTCTTGTTAAAGTACCAATATCGCCGCCCGATCCCTTGATCCACATTACCTCCACGGGGTTGCCCGTGAGCGGATCTTTTTCGATGGTTTTACAGCTCGTGTTTCCACCAGCGTAGTTGGTCAGGCGAAGATCGGCACCCAACAGATTTGAACGGTAAAGAAGAAGCGCCACCTGATCATCACCCAGGGAAGCGGCTTTCTCTTCATCCCATAAATAGCTTACATACCTGTACTGGCTTACATTTGAACTGCTCATATTTGTTTCCTGATTATTTATCAATTTTGAGGTAAGAAATTCTTCTTTGCTGAAAGTATTTTAACAGATTAATACTACTCTGAACATATGTGCAAGATTAGGAAACTTACCAGTGCACACCGTCCTGTTGTATCCTGCATGTTGAAATAAATCGAGAATTAATGTGAGATTTGGAAGTTTTGACATAAAAAACAAATGGTCTGAACCGGCGCTACACCCATTCAGACCATGAAAAAGGAAAATAACCTTACTGACCTACCGCTTTATTAGCAATTTCTTCACGGTATCCCCTATCCGGATCGTGTAGAGCCCTTCTTTCAAACTCTGCACATTGAATTTACCGCCCGACAATTTCGCATCCGCCATCACCGGCCTGCCCGTAGAGGTGAAGACTGATATGGGTGCGTTGTGCGAAGCACCGGCTACCGTCAGCTCCGCCTGCGCAGGGTTAGGATAAATCTCGATTGGCTCCGTCGGCGTCTTCACGGCAATCGTTCTGGAATATTCAGACTTCCCATCGTAATCCAGTTGCTTTAATCGATAGTAGCCCGTTGCCAGGGGACTGAGGTCGGTGAAGTGATAGGTGTTTGTTTCATTCGAATTTCCATTCCCATCCACAAATCCAATTTTTTCAAACTTCCTTGCATCGGCGCTGCGTTCGATTTCGAAGCCTTTATTGGTCGTTTCGGAAGTAGTTATCCAGGTGAGTTTGGTCTGATTGTTTTCGGATTTACCGTCGAAGGAGACGAGGGTGACCGGTAGACTGGTAACGTTAATGTGGCCTTTCAAGGTCAGTCCGGGAACCAGCGTGTTGGTCACTTCTACTTCGTATAGCCCCGTTTCAGCGATCAGGAGCTGGCCATTGCTGGTTCCGTCAAGGGTCGCAATCAATTGGTTTTCGAAATACCACTTGTAAATGTTGCCGGGAGTACCTCCGGCAAGTGCATACACTGCAACTGGCGGCAGACCATTGAAAGATACAACCTCGATCTCTTTTTGCGGAGAATATGTATCGAGATACGCGACGTTTCCTTCCATCCCCGAAAATGTAAACCTGTTGTTCGAAATATTCACATTTGCAGCGATTGGAATAGCAGACAAGTCCGGGATCATACTTTCCAGGTCATTCCCCGACAAATCCAGATTTGTCAGCTTCGTAAAGTTGGTAACACCGGGGATGGTCCCTGTTAGTTCGTTATTACTCAAATCCAGCACTTCCAGGTTTGACAGTGCGCTTAAAGAGGACGGAATCGTGCCCGTAGCGCCTGCATTACGCATGATGAGTGATTTCAGCTTAGTGAACGTGCCGAAAAAGGAAGGGATAGGGCCTACGTCTGTGTTTACACCCATTGGGTAGTCATCGGCTGCCAATCGCAGATATTCCAGGTTCGTGAGGTTGGCAAAACTCGCGGGGATATTCTCGTATGGTGTAATTGATAAATGTTTAAGGTTTGTAAGATTACCTATCACCGCGATATTAGGACCGAATAGGTAATTTTCACTAAGATCCAGGTATTCCAGATTAGTGAGGTTACCCAGCTCGGCGGGGATCAAACCAAATAATTGCGGAAACTCCTCTCCTGCTCCGGAGAGGTCCAGGTGCTTCAAGGCCGTAAGCCCTCCGATTGCGGCGGGTATCGCGCCGTAAGGGTCATTTTGTTCCATCACAAATCTGGTGACACGCCCTCCTTCGCACGTT
Organism: Dyadobacter fermentans DSM 18053; assembly: GCF_000023125.1. NCBI lineage: Bacteria > Pseudomonadati > Bacteroidota > Cytophagia > Cytophagales > Spirosomataceae > Dyadobacter > Dyadobacter fermentans. Next base: position 5,569,137 of record NC_013037.1, on the reverse strand, counting down.
ACTCCGTACCAGCCACATGGATTATCCCCCGGATTCCCCGGCACTACCCAGCCTGTTTTGTCGAACCAGCCGTCTCCGCCGGTTGCCTGGTAGAACGCCACCAACGCTAGCCGATCGTTTTCCAGCGTCTGCGCGAAAGATTGAATTGTGATAAAACAGCATAAAAGCCCGAGTAGACATTTTTTCATAGCGTTATATACAAAGGTGAATGTTTCTCCTTAAAAACGTTGAGCGGATGCCTTGACCGACAGATAGTTCTGTTATGCAGACTTATATGTAAATGTAACCGAATGTGCAATTGGATTGCACATCGGTTACAAAAATTATTAAACATAAAACGGTGATAAGCTGGTTACCCGTCACTTCCACGTCAGCCCCATATTCCGAAACAAAAACGCATAAATATCCGCCTGCGTTTCAAGTGCTTTTTTAGTATTACTAGCGCCGTGGCCGGAGTTGGTATCGATCCGGATGAGTAGCGGGTTAGCCGAAGAATTGCCTGCTTTGGCTTGCAACTCCGCCGCGTATTTGAATGAATGCGCAGGCACCACGCGGTCGTCGTGATCGGCGGTGGTGATCATGGTTGCCGGGTAATGGCCGCCTGCCCGGATATTGTGCAGGGGCGAGTAGCCGTACAGGACTTTAAATTCCTCTGCATTGTCGCTGCTCCCGTAATCGGCGATCCAGTTCCAGCCAATGGTGAATTTGTGAAAACGGAGCATGTCCATTACGCCTACCGCCGGGAAAGCCACTTTGAAAAGCTCGGGGCGCTGGTTCATCACCGCGCCAACAAGCAAGCCGCCATTGGAACCACCCTGAATGGCCAGGCGCTCAGGTGAAGTGTATTTCTCGCGGATCAAGAATTCTGCCGCTGCGATGAAATCGTCGAACACATTCTGCTTTTTGAGCTTCATTCCTTGCTCGTGCCATTTCTCGCCGTACTCGCTGCCGCCACGCAGGTTGGCCTGGACATAAACCCCGCCCTGATCGAAAAACGGGATACGGGTAGGGCTAAACGCAGGCGGCAGGCTCACATTGAAGCCGCCGTAGCCGTAGAGGATCGTCGGGTTGGTGCCATCCAGTTTCAAGCCTTTTTTATAAGTTATAAATGCCGGAATGCGGGTGCCGTCCTTGCTTGGATAGAAAACCTGCTTCGTTTCGTAATCCGACGGTTTGAATGCGACTTCCGGCTCGCGGAATACGCTGCTTTTCCCGCTGGCGATATCGTAGCGGAAAATAGTCGAAGGGTAATTGAAAGAAGTGAAGGTGTAAAACACGAATGCATCGTCCTTCTCACCCCCGAAACCGGCCGCGGCGCCAAGGCCGGGCAATGCGATTTCACTTTGCAGGACGCCCTGCGGGTTGTACACATATGTGCGTGTAGTGACGTCTTTCAGATACGACGCGAAAAGTTTACCGCCGGCCAGCTCCGCGTTTTCCAATGGCTCTTCGCGCTCCGGGAGAATGGGCTGCCATGTCCGGTCAGCCGTTTTGAAGAGCACTACTTTGCCATTAGGTGCCTGGTCGTTTGTTTCGATAAGGAAGTCGGTGCCGATGTTGTCGATCACCCGGAATTGCGAATCGGTTATTTCTTCATGCAGCGGCACAAAACGGGTTGCGCCGTTTTTGAGCGCCCAAATCGCGTTACCATCTTTGCCCTTGCCGCGATCGCTCACGCTCAGAATGGCGTATTGCTCATCCTCGGTCGTGCCTACTGTATGGAACCGCTGCGGGTTTGCGGGGTCTTCGAATACCAGCTTGTCGTCCGTCTGAGGCGTGCCGATGCGGTGGAAAAATACCTGGTGGTTTTCGTTTTTGGCCGCAAGCGCACTGCCGTCGGGCTTGGGATAGCGACTGTAATAGAAGCCGTCGCCCTGCCAGGCCGCGCCTGAGACTTTCACCCATTCCACCTTTTCGGAAAGCTTAGACAGGTCCTGCATTTTCATTACCTGATATTCCTGCCAGTCGGAGCCGCCTTTTGAAAATCCTAAAACGGCATATGCACCGTCTTTGGAGAGGCTGAAAACAGTAAGCCGCGTGGTGCCGTCGGGCGAAAGCTTGTTCGGATCCACCACCACCTCCGGTGTGCCGTCGAGGCCTTTCTGGCGATAAAGTACAGCCTGATTTTGCAAGCCGTCATTTTTATAGAAATAGAAATATTCGCCTTTCTTCCTCGGCGCGGAATATTTGGGATAGTTGTAAGCTTTTTCCAAATCCCGGATAATCTTCTCTCTGAACGGGATGGCACGGAGGTAACCAAATGTAACCTCATTCTGGGCTTTCACCCATTCGGCCGTTTCTTCCGAACGGTCGTCTTCAAGCCAGCGGTAAGGATCTGCCACTTTCACGCCATGATATTCATCGAAATGCGCCTGTTTCCGCGTTTCGGGATAGGCAAGTCGCTGCGTATTGCCGTACTCCGACAATGCCGATGCTGTAATCAAACTCATCAGAAAAATTTTTGAATTCATATAAAACACGGCCGCTTTACGACAAATCTTAATTTCCGGCGAACCGGAAGCGGCCTATGACATGTAGCTGCAATTATTTTCTTTTGTAAAAATTAAGTGACACACTCGCGGCATTCCCTTTTTCACTCAAAGTGTAAAAGCCTTTGTTGTCATGCTCGAAACAGATTGCCTCTCCCTGCGGTTCGGCAGCGACCGTCAAGGTTTTGTTGGGCGACCGGGTGAGTGCCTGGGTTACGCTTTCGCCATTGTTCCTTCTCCAATAATAAACGCCCAGATAGCTGCGTACGAGGATTTCGCTGCCGTCTTTGGAAATGCTGCTGGCAGTGGTGAGCAGCACGCCGGGTACTGATCCCACTTTTTCGGCCACGCTCACGTCGGTGATCGATTGCGGATAGCCCAGGCGGTAGATATTGGTGCCCGTCATTTCTTTCGATAACACAAAAATATCTCTCGTTTGCGGGTCTACGATCAGCGCCTCGGCATCGCGGGGGCCGTCGGGATAGCTGAATGTGATCTTTTGCAATGCATTCTGGCTAAACGAGCCGTCAGCTCCGGAGATTTCGGGAATGCGGTAAATGGTGTTGGTGGGAGCTATCGGCTGGTTATTATTGCCGATATCCGCGATGTAGGCGTAGGAAACGCCATTCTCAGGGCCGGGGCCGATCGCTACTTCCTCCCAATCGCGGTTGTTGCTCCCCGGCAAGTTATATTCCTTGATCGTTTTTCCATCCCTGCTGATGAGGTAAAGCGAGTTGGGCTGGCCCGAATCCTGTATTGTCCAGAGGTAACCCGGCATTGTTGCGCTCGCGGCCAGGCCGGATGCTTCGTCGATGATGCCCGGAGTGATCGGCGACTGTTCGGGAGCGGTTTCGAACTGGTCCGAAAGCCCTCCCCCACCCGGCGACGGCTCGGGATCTCCGCATGAAAAGGTTACGCAGAAAATCAGTGAAGAAAGGATCAGCCTTGCCCGTCCGCCTGCGCGGTCATATATTTTCATAAAAAACACTTCATGTTAGATTTGCTAAAAATACGTACTTTTGCCGCATTTATTATCAGCGACTTTCATTATCTCAGTATTAAAAAAGTTATATGTTACGTACACATACCTGCGGGGAATTAAGCTTAGGACATGTAAATCAAGACGTTGTATTATGTGGTTGGGTTCAGCGCGTCCGCGACAAGGGAGGCATGATCTGGCTCGACCTGCGTGACCGTTACGGCATCACCCAGCTGCTTTTCGAAGAAGGCAAAACCCCTGCAAATGTGTTGGAAACTGCCCGTTCGCTGGGCCGCGAATTCGTCATTTCCGCCAAAGGTGCGGTTATCGAGCGACTGGCCAAAAACGACAAAATCGCAACCGGCGACATCGAGATCCGCGTGGCGGAACTCACCATTCTCAACCCTGCGAAACTGCCTCCGTTCCTGATCGAAGACGAGACCGACGGCGGCGACGACATCCGCATGAAATACCGCTACCTCGACCTTCGCCGGAATGTGGTACGCAAAAATCTGCAATTACGTCATCAGGTGGCGCGTTACACCCGCGCTTACCTCGATAACCTGAATTTCATAGAAGTAGAAACGCCGGTACTTATCAAATCCACGCCGGAAGGCGCCCGCGATTTCGTGGTACCGAGCCGTATGAACCCGGGCGAGTTTTACGCATTGCCGCAATCCCCGCAAACATTCAAACAATTGCTGATGGTGGCCGGCTTCGACCGTTACTACCAGATCGTGAAATGCTTCCGCGACGAGGACCTGCGCGCCGACCGCCAGCCTGAATTCACCCAAATCGACTGTGAAATGTCGTTTGTGACGCAGGAAGACGTGCTCAACACCTTCGAAGGCATGATCCGCGAGCTCTTCTCCAAAGTAAAAGGTATAGACCTGCCGGAAGTGCCGCGTGTGACGTACGCCGATGCAATGCGCCTCTACGGTTCCGATAAACCCGATACCCGTTTCGAAATGCAATTCGTGGAGCTGAAAGGCGACGACCGCGACCTCACTTCCGGCAAAGGCTTCGGCGTATTCGACGATGCCGGCCTGGTGGTGGGTATCAATGCCTCCGGCTGCGCGGGTTACACGAGAAAGCAAGTTGATGAACTGACCGACTGGATCAAACGCCCGCAAATTGGTGCGAAAGGTTTGGTATACGTTCGTTACAATGCCGATGGTTCAATCAAGTCGTCCGTAGACAAATTTTACTCCGAAGAAGAGCTTAAAAAATGGGTGGAGGCGTTTGATGCCAAGCCGGGCGACCTGCTGCTGATCCTTTCGGGACAAGGCGACAAAACACGTAAGCAACTCAACGAACTTCGCCTCGAAATAGGCTCACGCCTGGGACTTCGCAATCCCGATGAATACCGTGCATTATGGGTGATCGACTTCCCGCTATTGGAGTTTGGTGAAGAAGAAAACCGCTGGTTCGCGATGCACCACCCGTTCACCAGCCCGAAACCGGAAGACGTGGACTTGCTCGACAAAAATCTTGGTCAGGTGCGTGCCAATGCATACGATATGGTCATCAACGGCGTTGAAGTGGGCGGCGGTTCTGTACGGATTTTCGAAAAGGAACTTCAACGTAAGATGTTCGAAATCCTTGGATTCTCGGCGGAAGAGGCGCAGGAGCAATTCGGCTTCCTGATGAATGCATTTGAATTCGGCGCACCACCGCACGCCGGCATCGCCTTCGGTTTCGACCGTCTCTGCTCGATTTTCGGCGGCGCCGACTCGATCCGCGACTTCATCGCATTCCCTAAAAACAATTCCGGCCGCGATGTAATGATCGATTCACCTTCGGCGATTTCGGATGCACAGTTGAAGGAGCTGGCGATAAAAGTGGCAGAAACCGCTCAATAATCCTGATCGGAGACGATAAGCCTGATTTGTTCGAAGTTTTTGTAGCTTTGCCACATATTGGGAATTTGTTAGATTGACATTCGTGAAAATTTAAGCCTTATATAAATACACTGCATGCATTATCCATCTATGACCAGACAATACATTGTTGCTATATACTTTGTGTTTCTTATCTTATTCAGTTTTCAAGGCTTCACCCAAAACACTGCACCTGCTACGGCTCCCACCCAATCCCCGGGAACAGCCCCAGTAAACACGAATCAGGCCGTTGAATTCTACAACCAGGCAAAAAGCGCCGGGATGTCAGATATGGATATTGAGAAGGCTGCGTTGCAAAAAGGATATACGCTCGACGATATTTCAACCATTCGCAGGCGTTTGCAGCAAACTTCACAGGACAATACAAAAAGGGACCCTAACCGCGATGCACTGGACGAAACCCGCGAACAGGACGACCAGGACGAGCTGGACGAAGAGACCAATAACGACAAGGATTCGACGGCATCCAGAAATGCCAGATCCCGCATTTTGAGCCGGACATTTGGATCGTCGTTTTTCGGACGGTCCACCGTGACTTTCGAGCCGAATCTTCGGATACCTACTCCCAAGAACTACGTTCTTGGACCGGACGACGAGCTCGTTGTGGATATTTACGGAAATTCCGTCGACAATTTCCGGATGAAAGTTAGTCCCGAAGGAACCGTAAAGATGCTTAACCTGGCTCCCGTTTATATCAACGGACTTACCATCGAACAGGCTAGCGAGCGGATTGTAAATCGGTTAAGACAAGCTTATTCAACTTTGAACAGGCCCGGCTCCGGGACATATTCGACCATCACGCTAGGCAATGTGCGAAGCATTCGTGTGATGGTGGTTGGGGAAGCTGTCCGGCCTGGAACTTACACGGTTTCTTCTTTATCGACTGCTTTTAATGCATTATATGTCTCCGGAGGTCCTGGAATTAATGGATCGTATCGCAATATTGAAGTCATCAGGAACAATAAACTGGTCAAGAAAATTGACTTGTACCGATTTCTGGTAGATGCAGATCTGCAAGACAACATTGCGCTGCAAGACCAGGACATTATTTTGATCCGCCCTTATGAAACTAAATTAGAGCTGAATGGTGCAGTCAAAAAGACAGGAATCTTTGAAGCCAAGCCTGGCGAGACGTTAAAAGATGTTCTTCGTTACGCAGGGGGCTATACGCCGGAAGCATTTACCGACCTTATACAATACCAGCGCAATACAGGCAATAATTTTGTCATCGGCTCTATTGATTCTTCGCAGGTAGCGACCTTTCAGCCTCGAAATGGCGATATTTATGAAGTAAAAAGGATTCTCGAAGTGGTGGTGAACCAGGTAGAGATAAGAGGAGCGGTCACCCGCCCGGGCATTTATCCGCTCGACGAAAGGACCAAGACAGTCAAAGACCTTATCACCATTTCCCAGGGAACGGGGCCAAGAGCCTTTTTGAACCGTGCCCTCCTGGAAAGAGCAAGCGGTGACACTCAAACGGGCCTTGTTGCCATCGATCTCAGGAAACTTTTGAACGGAGAAATCCCCGATATTCAACTTCAACCGGGAGACATTCTGACCATTAAATCGGTCGAGGATCTACGTGAGTTCACTTATCTTTCCATAGGCGGCTCGGTAATTAATCCCGGGGCTTACTACTACTATAAAGATATCACGATTGCTGACCTCATATTCCAGGCTGGTGGCTACACCGAAGGAGGGGTTCCCTATCGCATTGAGGTTTCCCGCCGTGTTAAAAATGATACAACTGGCTTACCTGAAAATCAGAACGTGCGGATTTTCACATTGGATGTGGCGGATAATCTTGTTCTGAATGAAAATGACCAGAAATTCAAACTTCTGCCGTATGACATTGTTCTGGTAAGAAAGTCTCCGAGATATGAAGCTCAGAAAACAGTTACGGTAGTTGGAGAGGTATTGTATCCAGGTACGTACACGATCAGAAACAACTTCGAGAAAATATCCGATTTGTTCCCGAAAGTTGGAGGAATAAAAAAGGAGGGTTATCTAAAAGGAGCTAAATTTTACAGGAACCAGGAACTGGTTGCCCTGGATCTCCAAGCCATTGTCGACAAGCCTTCGATCCCTGCCAATCTGCTTCTGGCCGACGGGGACACACTTGTAATCCCCAAAAGGTCCGAAACCATCCGGATTCAGGGCGGTGTTTATAACCCGTCGCTCGTCAACTTCGACAAAAACTTCACTTTCAAAGAATATATTTCCCAGGCAGGAGGGTTTACCGAAAGAGCAAGAAAAAGTCGCACTTATGTCTCTTATCCAAACGGGAGGACTTACCGCACCACGCGATTGCTGTTTTTCCGCTCTTATCCGAAAGTAGAACCGGGATCTGTGATTACAATTCCAATGAAAGTGGAAAGGCCTGATCGCCAAATGAGCCCTGGTGAAAGGATTGCTATCATTTCGTTGATCAGCACGTTGGCAATTACCGCGATTCGATTCCTCTAACTATCAGCTAGCTTTACACAGTAACACTATGTCTCAGAAAATTGAAACGGGAGAACAGTACGAGCCGGCATTTGAAATACACTTGACTGATGTCATCGCCTTCTTTCGCAAGTATATTTTATTTATAGCTATTGCTGGGGCAGTGGCCGCAGTTTTAGGTTATCTGTTGAGTTATACGCAAACAAAAAAGTATACTGCAAAAACCGTTTTACTGCCGGAGTACAGTTCCTCCCGGTCGTCGTTTTTTAGTCTGGCAGTAAACAACAATGCTGATGGTCCGGGAAACCTTACCCCTGATCTTTATCCTACGGTGCTGGAAAGTACGTCTTTCGGTGAATACCTATTGAAGCAGCCAGTCGTCACTCAATCCGGCCAAAAATATCCTACACTTAAAGAATATTTGTCCAAACCTGCCCCACTAAGTTTGCTCGCAAGGATTCGGTCATTTTTCTCTTTCAGTAAACCGACTAATGAACCTGGCGGGCCTAAGCTCGATCTCAAAGGAAGCGGCGTTTCCTATTATTCCAGGGAGGAGAACGGTTTGATTTCCGGAGCAAAAGGGATGGTATCGGCGTCGATTGAGCAAAAGAATAACCTGATCTCCATCGAATCGGAACTGACCGACCCGGTTTTGGCAGCGATCCTGGTGGAAGACGCAAAAACCTATCTGGTAGACTATGTGGAGGATGTCAGGACTGCCAAATTGAATCAGCAGCTGGATTTTTTGACAAACCGCACCGAGGAAGCGAAAAAACGTCTTAAGAATGCCGAATATGCATTACAAAGTTACCGGGATAAAAACCGCAATCCATTTCTCAATGTGGCGAGAATAGAAGAACAAAGGCTGCAAGCAGAATACACATTAGCACAATCCATTTATTCCGATCTCGTATTTAAACAGGAACAAATGCGGATAAAAGTGAAAGAGGAAAAACCGGTTTTCAAAGTGTTGGAAACTACAAAGGTCCCTCTCAATACGAGCAGCCCAAGAAGGTTAATATTTGCAATAATTTTTGGCGGACTCGGTGTGTTTGCCGCTTTGCTTTACATCGCCATTATCAGAGAGAAATTTCATCTAATATTAATGAAGGACTGACCTACCGTCATTAATCCAGTTCATATTTTCATTTCACACTAACGCTCAATATTAATCTATGAAGGTTGTCTTACTTGCGGGTGGTCTCGGGACCAGATTATCAGAAGAAACTGTTTCAAGGCCCAAGCCGATGGTAGAGATTGGGGGAAAACCCATTCTCTGGCACATCATGAAAATCTATGCAGCACACGGGTTCAACGATTTTGTAATCTGCCTCGGCTATAAAGGTTATGTAATCAAAGAGTACTTTGCCAACTATTTTCTCCATCAGTCGGATGTTACTTTCGATATGATAGAGAATAAAATGGTGATCCATAACTCCCAGGCCGAACCCTGGAAAGTGACGTTGGTGGACACCGGCTATGAAACCATGACGGGCGGACGCGTAAAAAGAGTAGCGCAATATATCAACAACGAACCATTCCTGTTAACATACGGGGACGGTGTCGGTAATGTAGATATTTCAGGCCTTATTGAATACCATCGACAAAATAAGAAGCTGTTGACTGTAACCGCAGTTCAACCGTCCGGTCGTTTTGGAGCATTGAACATCAGCGAGGCGAATCAGGTAAACTCGTTTTTAGAAAAGCCAAAAGGTGACGGTGCCTGGATCAACGGTGGTTTCTTCGTTTGTGAGCCGGAAGTACTGAACTACATCACAGGAGACAGCACCGTATTCGAAGCAGAACCGCTCGAACAAATTGCCGCCGACGGCCACATGGTGGCATACAAACACACCGGCTTCTGGAAACCGATGGACACACTGCGTGATAAGCATGAGCTGGAAAATCTTTGGGGTTCAAATAATGCACCCTGGAAAAACTGGTAAACGAAGGTCATGAATTATCAACATCTCGAAAGATACTATAAGGGAAAAAAGGTATTCCTCACCGGCCATACCGGATTCAAAGGTGCCTGGATGCTCTCCTGGCTGCACGCCCTGGGCGCTCAGGTAAAAGGATATTCCCTTGCTCCCGAAAATGAATACGATTTATACAATGTTATCAATGGAGATGACATGTGTGAGTCGGTTATCGCCGACATTCGCGATAGAGAACGTTTAAAGAATGAAATCATCTCGTTCTCTCCCGATTTCGTTTTCCACCTGGCTGCGCAACCACTCGTCAGGCTGTCGTACGAAATACCCGCAGAAACCTTCGATGTCAATGCAGTTGGAACAGCCAATGTGCTCGATGCGATACGGTTCCTTGATAAGCCCTGTGCCGGGATTTTCATTACTACTGATAAGGTTTATGAAAATCAGGAATGGCAATATCCCTACCGGGAAAATGATCGCCTGGGTGGATATGACCCGTATAGCGCGAGCAAGGCATGTGCTGAACTGATTATCAGTTCCTATCGAAATTCATTTTTCAACATCAACAGCCATTCCGCGCATCAAAAGGCCATCGCCAGCGCCAGGGCTGGAAACGTTATTGGCGGAGGTGATTGGGCAAAAGACCGGATCATACCTGATATCATTCGTGCATTGCGCCAGGATCAGCCGGTGTCGGTTAGAAATCCGCTATCGGTACGCCCATGGCAGCACGTGCTTGAACCGCTCGGCGGCTACCTGCACCTGGGCACGAAACTGATCGATGATCCTACCACATTTTCCGATGCCTGGAATTTTGGCCCGCTGTCGGAAGACAACCTGACCGTTGAAGAGCTTGTCAACATTGCTTTGAAAGCCTGGGGTAAGGGAGCTTACGATAAACCAGGACTGGTCGGTCAGCCACATGAAGCCGGATTATTAAAACTAGATATCAGTAAGACAGTGGCTAATCTGGGCTGGAAGCCTAAATTCACTGCGCGTGTGGCCATTCAAAACACACTTGAATGGTACTTGAAAACAGAGCAAGGAGAGCAAGCGGCGGATTTGACAACACAACAGATTGCACAATTTAGTTATGGATAAGATCAAAGTCATTATTCTCGGCGCTTCGGGGTTTGTAGGACGTAATCTGATGGAAGTTTTTCGAGAAAATGAGTCTATCGAAGCAATTCCAGGTTCCAGTTCCGAAAAGCCAGGCCATTTGTGGCTCGACATTCTTAAACCCGACACCTGGGAGAACCTGGTCCACTTACAGCCAGACATTGTAATCGATGCGAGTGGTTACGGAATAGTCAAATACCAGCAGGACCTGCACCTTCTTTACGACATTAATTATCTAAAAAAGAGGGATTTTCTCGATTATGTTGCTCAGAACCACCCGAATGTGTTCTGGGTTCAGGTTGGGACCGCATTTGAATATCAATTGGAGCAGGAAACTTTAACCGAAGAGACCCCCTGTTTACCAAAAACACACTATGGAATTTCAAAAATGATGTTTTCGCAGTACCTACTTCACAAACCGGGCATACGCTTCACAATACTCCGCCCATTCGGCATGTTTGGAGAGGGCGAAGACAATTCGAAATTCTTTCCCCTGTTAATCAACGCTCAGAAGGATAAGCAATCCATTGATCTCTCGGATGGCTCGCAAGGCAGGGACTATATGTATGTGCGCGACCTGGCCTCATTCGTACTTCATAAAATTACTTCCCGACCTTTACAGGAGATTGAGAACCAGGTCATCAACCTTGGCTCAGGAACTTGCCATAGTCTGAGGGACCTTGCAGAGCGTTTTGCGAAGGAAATCCCCGATTTTAACCCTGAACTCTGGAACTGGGGTGCCATTCCGCAGCGCTCAGGAGAGAATGACAAGTTTTACAATGCATCCACAAAAGCCGTGTCTCTAGGCTTCAAAAACTATAACTTACAGGAGGCGATCAGAAACACGGTAAAATTTTATTACACTAACTAACTATGGAACAATTATTAGCTCAGCTAGCCAATATAGATCAAAATCTGTTAAACGCACTGCTTCCTGTTATTCAGGCCAAGATCAAAAGAGAGATCATTCCCGGCGAAAGCTACATACCGGTTACCGGTAAGGTAATAGACGAACAGGATCTTCTATATGGCGTAGATTCGATGATTGACGGCTGGCTGACGACAGGACGTTTTGGAAAGAAATTTGAATACCAGTTCGCCAAATATTTCGGCTCGAAGTCATCCATTCTTGTCAACTCAGGGTCCTCAGCAAACCTTTGTGCATTCTATGCCCTTACTTCACCCAAATTAGGTGACAGGCAGATCAAGCCCGGAGACGAGGTTATCACGGTAGCGGCCGGTTTTCCTACCACCGTCAATCCAATGATCCAGTATGGTGCGGTGCCGGTATTTGTCGACATAGATATTCCTACTTACAATATCAAGGCAGAACGCATTGAACAGGCCGTCTCTCCGAAGACAAAGGCAATCATGATTGCCCACACGCTCGGTAACCCGTTCAACCTGGATGTGGTAATGGAGGTTGCTAAAAAGTACAATTTGTGGGTTATCGAAGATGACTGCGATTCACTGGGCGCAACGTATCGTGATCAGAAAACGGGAACTTTCGGGGATCTGGCAACGGTGTCGTTCTACCCTGCTCACCACATTACGATGGGCGAAGGCGGAGCTGTACTGATCAACAATGCCAGATTGAAAATGATTGTAGAGAGCTTCCGCGACTGGGGGCGCGATTGCTATTGCGAAACGGGCAAAGACAACACTTGCCGTAAACGTTTTGAATGGCAGCTCGGCGATCTTCCTTTTGGCTACGACCACAAATACACGTATTCACATATCGGCTTCAACCTTAAAGTGACTGATATGCAGGCTGCAATCGGTTTGAGCCAATTGCAGAAGGCCGATGCATTTGTTGAGAAGCGCAGAATTAACCACCAGCTTCTGTACAACGTTCTCAAGCCATTCGAAGAGCATTTCATTCTGCATGAAGCTACGCCACACAGCAATCCAAGCTGGTTTGGCTTTATGGTCACGATTCGGCCGGGCAGCAAAATCAACAGAAGCGACCTAACGCAGTATTTGGAAGAACAAAAAATCGGAACGCGTTTGCTGTTTGCAGGTAACCTTATCCGCCAGCCGGCCTACAAGGGCATTGTACACCGCATTGAAGGCGACCTGACTAATACCGATATTGTCATGAACGATTCATTCTGGCTGGGCGTTTGGCCGGGTTTGAACCAGAATCACTACGACTACATCGCAGAAACGATCCGTCAATACATATCTACACTATAACTATGCGCTATCTTATAACCGGAGGCTGCGGCTTTTTGGGTTCAAATCTTGGGGCAGAGGTCCTCAAAAGAGGCGACGAGCTTTTCGTATTCGATAACTTGTTCCGCTACGGCTCCGAGCAAAACCTGGCCTGGCTACGGCAACAAGGTGATTTCAAGTTCTACCATGCGGATATCCGGTCTTACAACGACGTCGAGTTTGCCATTCGTGATGCCAAGCCTGATGTCGTGTTCCATTTGGCCGGCCAGGTGGCGATGACGACCTCTCTGGCAAACCCGCGACTGGATTTCGAAATCAATGTCCTTGGCGGAAACAATTTGTTGGAATCGGTCCGTAAATATGCGCCGGAAGCCATCGTAACTTACTCATCTACCAATAAAGTATACGGGGATTTTGATTGGGTAAATTTCCAGGAAACCCCTACCCGATTCGAAGCTCAGAACTTTGAAAACGGCTTTAAGGAAGATATTCCGCTCCAATTCCAGTCACCTTACGGCTGTTCGAAAGGTGCCACAGATCAATACATGCTGGATTACGCCAAAATGTTTGGTCTTAAAACAATCGTTTTCAGACATTCGTCTATTTTCGGAGGTCGGCAATTTTCTACCTTTGATCAGGGATGGGTCGGCTGGTTTGTCCGGCAGGCTGTCGATATCAAGAACGGTGTCTTGAAGGACAAATTTACCATTTCCGGGAACGGAAAACAGGTTCGCGATCTATTGTTTGCCGACGACTTGATCAACTGCTATTTTTCCGCCATTTCAAACACGGATCAAACTGTCGGAGAGGCATTTAATATTGGTGGAGGAATGGAAAACAGTTTATCTCTACTAGAATTGTTTAAAATTCTTGAAGGCAAGCTGGGAGTCGAAATGTCATACGAAGAACTTCCATGGCGGCAGAGCGATCAGAAGGTCTTCGTTGCAGATACTTCGAAAGCCTATTCACGTTTCGGATGGGCTCCGCTGATCAGCAAAAATGAAGGTATTGACAAAATGATAGAATGGGTTTCGGGCAATTAACCGGTTTGTTGCGGATCGAACAGAGTGAGCGAAGCAGGAACATAAACCGCCAGATTCTTTTTTCGTTTCTGGCGAAAGGCATTGCTATGCTTATCTCGTTGGTCCAGGTACCGTTATTGTTCAAACATCTTGGGAATGAGTCATACGGGATTTGGTTGACCATTCTTTCAGTAGTATCCTGGCTTAGCCTCTCCGATATCGGTATCGGTAACGGTCTGAGAAATCGGGTAGCCGAATCCCTGGCACTAAACAACCAATCGGCCGCCAAAGAGTATGTATCGACAGCCTACTTATGCCTGGGTTCGATCATCCTGACGGTTTTGGTGTTATGTCTAGCCGTAATTCCCTTTTTAGATTGGCAAAGCATTTTTAATACAAGTAAGTCACTATCCAACAACACGTTGCGAATCACACTCTCGTGGATCGTAGCATCGACATTGCTTGGGTTCATTCTTGCCCTCGTCAATCAGGTATTAAATGCAATTCAGCAAAACTCCCTGACAGCGTGGCCGAATATCATCTTCGGCTCGCTGTTCATTGGTTCAATATACCTTTTCCCAGGATTTATCAATGGCGATCTGGGCGCGGTTGCCTTCACATACTCGACGCTCTACATTGTTTCATTCTTAGGCTTCTCGATTTTTATTTACAAAACATGGCCTTACCTGACGCCCTCCGCGAAACTTTTTAAGCGTAGGCACGTCAAGAGCATCCTGAACATCGGTTTGAATTTCTTTATCATTCAGGTAGCGGCCATTATCATTTTCTCAACAAGCAACTTCATCATTACCAGACTATTCGGGCCTGCTCATGTGACCTATTTCAACATCACGTTCCGGGTGTTCAACATGATCAGCATCATACTCGCGATGGTAATGACCCCGCTCTGGTCGGCGTATACGGAAGCTTATCTGAAAAAGGATTATTCCTGGATACGCGGTCGTCTCAGGCTGCTCAACACACTGATTGTTCCAGTATTCGTTGTAATTGTGGGTACCATCCTGTTCTTCGATCAAATCGTGGAGTTTTGGATGAAGACGAAAATTGAGACCCCTGCCTATCTTCCGTTGCTAATGGGCATTTATACGCTCATAACGATCTGGAATAATATATATGCCTATTTTTTGAATGGTATTTCACGCACTAAGGAACAACTCGTCACCTCCATCATTGCCATGGTCCTGAACCTGCCGCTTGCGGTCTTCCTGGGAAAATATATGGAAATGGGTGTGAATGGTGTAGTCCTAGCCTCGGTTATATCACTTGCATTTTTTGCATTTGTCGGACCTATCACCAGCTATAAAATACTGAGGAAACATGAACAATAACCCCCTCGTTTCAATCGCAATTCCAGTCTACAACCGTGAAAAGCTGATAACGGAAACATTGGAATCGGCACTTTCCCAAACCTACCCCAATTTTGAGGTAGTAGTGGTGGATAATCAAAGTACCGACAACACGTGGGCTATTCTGCAAGAAATTGCCCGAAAAGATGAAAGGGTCAGAATATTTCAGAATGAAACCAATGTAGGCCCGGTAAGAAACTGGGAGCGCTGCTTTAACCTGGCGGAGGGTGAGTACGTAAAAATTCTATGGTCCGACGACCTGATTGAAAGTGATTTCCTTTCGGAGACCATGGCGGTATTCGCACCTGATGTTGCTTTTGTAATGACAGGTTATAAGGAGATTACGAGCGATGGGAAGGTATTGGAAAAGTCCACTTACCAACAACACACGACCATTTCGATTTCAAAGTATCGGGACGAGAAATTGTACATCAACAATATCTCCTTTCCGGACTCTCCCGGATGCGCCATTTTCCGGAAATCTGACATTGTAGAAAGTCTTGTGATCGACATTCCAAATTCCGACAATTTAAATTTCCCAAGATACGGTGCAGGTAATGATTTGCTGATTTTTCTGCTATCAACCCGGAATCCTTCGTACTCGCGCATCGCCTGCGTTAACAAATACCTATCTAAATTCAAACATCACCAGGAATCTATCACGACAACAAATAGCACGACCTTAAAAATTTACTATGATTGGGCTAAATGGTATTTTATTAAAAATTACTACAACCAAACTAAGGTTAAACAGCAATTCAAGGCGCGGATTCTTTTCAATACTTACAAATACCATTATGGCCAGAACCTATTGAAAAGCATTGATGGATATGTGAGTGTTGCGTTCATGGCGAAGAAAATCATGAAAATCACACAAAGAAAATTAAATTCCTAGTAACAATCGATCTCCTCATGAATCAAGATCGCCCGAAAATATCAGTCATAACTGTTGTAAGAAACGGTGAAAGATACATTGAAGATACGATTCAAAGTATTATAAATCAGACTTACGACAATTTTGAATACATAGTTATCGACGGCAAGTCCACCGATAATACCTTGAATATCATCAGGAAGTACGAATCGCAAATCTCTTACTGGATAAGCGAGGCGGATAAAGGCATTTACGACGCCATGAACAAAGGTGTTCGTGCGGCTACGGGGGACTGGCTCTTGTTCATCAATGCTGACGACTTCCTTTTCGATAACGACGTACTTGCCAATGCTGCGCCGGCACTGGGGAAATCCAAGAGCTTGGTGGTCTACGGTAAAGTATTGCGGGTCTATTCAAAAGGGTCGAATCAGGTAATAGGCTCAGAATGGTCGGAGTTGAAGCATTATTGCAGAAACATCAGAATGAACATCTCGCATCAGGGGACATTTCATTCAAAACAGCTTTTTGCAAATCGGATGTTCGATACCAGCTTTCGGATTGCCGGTGATTATGACCTCCTTCTGAGTTACCTCAACAAGAACGATGCCGAATATCTGCCATTGACGATTGCACAAATGCGGACTGAAGGGGTAAGTGCCACTTCCAGCAATAGACTCTTACTCAGCGAAATACGCCGCGTGCAGATAAACAACGGCATTTACAAACGAATACCTTCCTACGGCTGGTTCAAATCCGCATTCAGAATAACTTTTAATAACAAAATCATCAAACTGATAGGTATCGAAAGAAAAGATAAGATCAAGCAGCTTCTCAATCGTAGAAAAGCTTGAATAGAAATTCAATCATTACAATAAATCGCCAATAATGCTCTATTACATCATATTCAGTGTCCTTACACTAATTGCCCTGCTGGAAATGGTGACCGTTCCTGAACGGATTAAGAAAGCGATTTACATAACGATGTGCATAATATTTGTAATGATAAGTGGTTTGCGCTGGAATACAGGTAACGACTGGAAACCATATTATTCTTTCTTCACAAGATTTACAGCCGACGACCCTGTCTTCCTGCTGCGAATGGAACCTGGGTATGTCCAGTTTGTCAAGTTTCTCAGGATATTTTCTGCAAGCTTCACGTTTTATTTGATGGCATTGGCGATCATTACGGTAAGCATCAAGACGATATTTTTTTATAGATATGCTGGTGCTGTGTTTCTTGCGCTCGTACTCTATTGGGGAACATTCTTAGGCGATGTGATGGCTGTCCGGCAGTCAATAGCCATTAGTCTCTGTGTGCTTGCTACCCATTTTATCATTACCCGACGTGCCTGGTATTTTATTATTTGCACCATCGTAGCAGCACAAGTACACGTTACCGCTTACATATTTTTACTAGCCTATCCTATTTATTACGCAAATTGGAGCGTTCGGTACAAATATGTATTTCTCGTCATTTCCATCATATTCGGGTCATTCAGCATTTCTGAAAATATACTAGAATTGTTGACAAGGCTGGTTCCAGCGGGGGTGGGATTAGACCGAGTGAATCAGAA
The DNA here is from genome assembly GCF_000023125.1 of Dyadobacter fermentans DSM 18053. Taxonomy (NCBI): domain Bacteria; kingdom Pseudomonadati; phylum Bacteroidota; class Cytophagia; order Cytophagales; family Spirosomataceae; genus Dyadobacter; species Dyadobacter fermentans. Next base: position 5,551,258 of record NC_013037.1, on the reverse strand, counting down.
AGCACTGGCCTATCTTGAAATTGGAAATGAAATAGGCTCTACGGCCGAATTGAGTAAGATGCAGCGGCTAGTGGCGGCCCTGGCAAAACGGGCAGTAATGCTTCCAATTTTCTTCTATTTTCAAGAACGATTTACCATTTCAAAGGATAAATACAAAGGCTTTCTCAACTTGTACACATTCGGGAACGTCGTATTTTTCTTTGTAGTTGACTTTTTGACATTACAGAGAGCAGCTACCTACTTTTATACTTTCGAAATTTTGATGCTATGCATCATATACATTAACGTCAAGAGCAAGTCGGTTTGGTTTATCATCATTATCACCTATGCGCTGTTCAAAATGATATCTATCATTTTAGGTGCATATGGCTTGCTTGTTCCTTACATCTGGATTTTCTCTGAAAATACGTATCGATACGTCTACTAATATGATTTATGCAATTGATGCTAATTCCCTTAACCACACACATGCCGTATTTAATGCTTCTATGCTCAAAGTGTTGACGAACGTCTATCCGGAAGATCAAATTGTGTTCTACTCGGAGAGCGATCACCAGGACCGGGTCAAAGACTTTTTAGGTGGTCAGGAGAAGGTGCGATTACAATTTTTTCCAATCAGAAAAAAGACTGTTCGAAATGATAAGATTGGGAAAATCATTAAAACAACCCGGAATACCGTATCAGACCTACTATTATTTATCAGAATATTCGCGAATGCCAATAAGTCTAAAACAGGTAAGGTCTTTGTATTTAAAGCCCACCCTGTGTCGCTTTTGATGATTAAATATCTCAAAAAGGTTTACAAGAACACGGAGATAATGCTGGTCATGCACGGCGAAATAGAATTCATATATTCTGCCGATAACTCCTGGGAACGAAAGATGGGGTCGATTTACAAAAGACTTATTGAAACTCACGCAAAAAACCTTCGTTACATTTTACTGAACAAAATTTCTAAAAAAAGGCTGGTGCAAGACGGCCATCTCTATTCTGAAGAAGTAATCGAAATTGACCATCCCTACCCTTATTCGGATAGGCCACATGCGCCACTCCATACTGCACCGTCGCCTGTTAATATCGGTCAGGTCGGCAGCTTAGCGACCCGAAAGAATGCTCATCTGGTTTATAAATTGGCCGAAATGCTTTCGAAAGAAATCGCCGACGGCTTGCTGAGATTTGTAACAATAGGCCCGATCGACAAGGACGCCCAGCCGTACAAAAATGATCTGGTGGAGGACTTTATCAGTGAAAACCCCTCAGAATACATATCGCGCGAAACATTTACCAGCGAAACTCAAAAAATCGATTATGCTGTTTTCTTCTATGAACCGCACCAATTCATTTTCAGGGCAAGCGGATCGATCATGGATGTGATTGATTTCGTCAGGCCGATTGTGGCGCTTCAACATCCTTTCTTCGATTACTTATCGAGTGAAGTGGGGAATATTGGGTTCCTTTGCAAAGACCTTGAGGAAATGGCATCGATTGTGGCCCGTATTGCTCACAGAGATCCTGCGGTGGTGGGACAGTATGATGAGCAATGCGCCAATCTGGACAAATTCAAGCGAATGCATAGTGCCGAACACATTGCTGTTGACTTTAAAAAACAAGCAAATATTGGCGTCTATTGAACAGGCTGGAACGCATTTTTTGCGCCGTCTGGTTATGGCCTTGTACCAAAAACGATATCCAACAAAACCTGATAGTATATGAAACGAGTCAATTTGTTGCGTCTGTTGGCGTTTGTAGTAGTTCTCTTCGGATTTGAATCACCGGCATTTAGCCAGACATTAATAAAAACAATCACCTATTCCGATACTGTTAAGGACTATGGTCCGATCATAACAAAGGCCCTTCAAGAGGTTGTTAAGGCAGGAAAGGGCACGGTGAAATTTAAATATGGTGTTTACCCGCTGCTAACTCCGGTTGTGATAGACACCAAAACGGGCAGTCCGCAAATCACTTTGACCGGCCTGAAAAACAGCAAGGGGAAGCTTCCCATTTTCAAGGATACAGATTCTACGCGGGCGCCACATCATTTCTTTATGTTCCGGGGTGTGGCCAACCGCCTGGGAGTGAACGTTTCTATTTCTAATATCGAGATTATTGGCAATAATGTTCCACGCTCGCCTACCCATCCTTTTTTTGGCAAAGCCGAGCTCAGTTATCAACACGCATTATCGGGCTTGAACATACTTACGATGAAAGTTGAGAATGTAACAATTCGCAACTTCTACGGGCGCGGGATCATGATCGCCAATTATTACAATCGGAAATACGATAGAAGAAACCGGGTAGAATCACCTGTTGTCCGAAATTGTAAAATTTTTAACGTATGGGCATATAGTAAGAAAGACGACTCCGGCGATGCAATTGAATTTTACTCTGCAAACAAGCCGTTGGTAGAAAACAATGTGATATTGAACAACCTGGTAGAAACCAAATACATGGGTCGTGTCGGTGTCGTTCTTGAGCACAATACCGAAAAAGGGATAGTTAGAAACAACCAGATTGGTGGCTATACCCGAAACGTCCATATTGAATGTGACTGGGGCGGGCATGTGATAGACAAGAATAAGTTTACGCAAAGTTCTGTGGCCGTTGTCTTATCCGAAGATTGTGCGCAGCCCGATAGTTTGAAGGGACAATTCAGCCCCATTGTGATCAAGAATAACACGATGATTTACAAGGATGAGGTCGCCACCTATAAAATCCCAAGGTCCACCTTTGCCTTCATTTACATATACAAGCCGAATGACATGCTTAAAGGGTTGCAGATTCTTAATAACAAGATGACCATCCAATCCAAAAATATGCCGAAGCAGGCAGTGGCTGCAAGAACAAATGCGCCCGTTGTCATGAAAAGATATATGGATTTAAAAGATCAGGCAAACGTTACCATCAAAGGAAATTCCCTCAACTAACACGACATTGAAAGTCCTTCATGTTATCAACTATCTCGGCCGAGGTGGTGCAGAAAAATTGCTGGTGAACATACTCCCCGTGTATAAAAGGCTCGGGCTTGACATCGCGGTCCTTCAACTATCCGCGCGGCAGGCCGAGCCTTCCCATGTTAAGGCATTGGTTGACCAGGGAGTAGAATGTTTTAGCCTATCGGACGCCAGTGTTTATTCTCCAAAACATGTTGTCGGTCTAACGCGCTTTTTAAAAAATAATAAGTTCGATATTATCCACGCGCATTTATTTCCATCGCTTTACTGGACTGCTCTGGCGTCAAAGTTAACTACTGGTAACCCGGTTCTGGTTTACACAGAACACAGTACGCAAAACAAGCGCGCCGGGAAGGAGTATCTTCGGCCATTGGAAAAACGGATTTATGCGCAATATGACCAGGTAGTAGCCATTTCATCAAAGGTAAAGGCTTTCCTTGACGGACGGGTTTGCCGCCCGGAGCAAGTCCGAGTTATCCACAATGGTGTCGATACCGATGCATTTCACAAAGCTGAAAAATATCCGGAATCCTTTTGGCAGGAAGAATATAATCTTCCTGCCAATGCATTCAAGGTGATGATGACCGCAAGGATACAGTATCCCAAAGATCACAAAACGGTGATTGAGGCACTCAGTTATCTACCTGCTCACTTCTATTTGTTTATTGCCGGGGACGGCCCGGACAAACAGGCTATTGAGGCATATGCTCACGAAAAGGGCATCAATAACCGCGTTTTCTTCCTGGGCTTCCGGAGCGATGTTCCCCGATTGATGAAGTCTGTTGATCTGAATATCCTATCCTCCGCATACGAGGGAATGTCGGGTGTAACGCTGGAAGGACTTGCAGCGGGAAGGCCCTTTTTAGGTTCTGATGTTCCGGGTATCAACGACGTTGTACCATCATCAGATATGGTATTTCCCGCAGGGGACGCAAAAATTCTCTCCGCGAAAATACAGCATATAGCTAAAATGGATTCATCAGAGCTCACTTCACTCATCAAGACGGGCGTTGACCATGCGTCCCGAAACAGCTTGCTTCAAATGGCAAAAAACCATATTGAGCTATATCAAGCACTACTTTCCCCGCATTAAGATCAAAACGCTGCCTGCCTTCGAATATATCCCGTAGCGGAATTTCACACTCCTTTCATGAATTGACTCGTGTCACCGCTCATCGGTGTCATGCGGCTCCCCATTGCTACGCACCGCCAACTCCAACGGTTCACGCACAAAACTAGTTTTATTTCTTTAAGTAATTATTCTACACATCTGAAACTCATCTCTATCCATGAATGGAGTTCCACAGGGCCATTCCGTAACGTTCTGAGCAACATACTGTAATCTCCCGTAATACATCAACTTCATTCCTTGCCGTACAATTACTGTCACATATCCGACCGGATACTACAACTCTCATAGTAAGATATTTGGGCATTCTACGAGCTTTTGAGAAAATTTGTAGCAAAATAATTGCTACCTTGTAACACTTTTTGTGATTTTTTTGTAGTATTGTAAAACTACTTCTACTGGTAGTATTTACAGAACTATAACGCCCGTCTAAATATGAAACGATTAGTACACTATTTGGCCATAACAACGCTCCTGCTCGCAGCCAACGCTACGCAAGCAGGAACGGCGCCCAAGATTGACCCGATTCGGTTTGAACTTAAAACTGACGCTAGCCAGGTATCTGTAAATGAAGAGTTTGAGATTACAATAACTGCGCAGTTGATGAATATTCCTGCGAATACGGTCTACGTTTTTGAAAATTCCAACTCGTTTAGATTGAAACTGATAGCCCCACAAGGCTTTCAACAAACCGGAGGAACATTTTCTGATCTGATTGGCGCTGAACTGACATCCAGTAACCGTACCGTTACCTACACCGTACGCGGGAAGTTTACCACATCGGGCCCGGAAGGTTCATTCGCGTTGCTGAGAGGACATAAAAGTGCGACAAACCAAAGCAACTTTGTCGAAGTTGATCGACTTACATTCAATGTCGACGAAGGGGAATCTGAGCCAGCTGCCCGCATCAATCTTGCAACGGCCGCTTCGTACGTCAAATACCTAACCATCGCTCAGTTGAGAGCCGGCTCGGCAGATACAACTTCGGTCGTTTTCATCACCGACAATCTCAAACAAGGTACTTTCAAACATAATCCGTCGGCAACCGGAGCGGATGATGGAGCCATGACCATAATCGCACCCGGTGGAAGGAGATATGAGCGGGTTTACGATGGTGTTGTGAACGTCAACTGGTTCGGTATCGTAGCGGACGGCGTTACAGATCAAACCGCGCTATGGCAATCCTTGTTGAACAATAGCAAATATCCAAAACTTTACTTCCCATCATCCGCCTCATCATACCGGATTCGGGCGATAAGAATCCTCTCGAACAAATCGCTGGAATTTGGCGACAACGTAGTAGTGGAAGGAATGGGCACACTAGGGATAACCGAACCGATGGTTTACATGATTGCAGTGTCAAATATCTCCATAAAAGGAAACAATGTCACATTCAAGGACCATCGTGAAAAATACACATCTGGGCAGCAACGGCATGTAATCATCATGCAAGGTGTCAAGAATGTCACGATCGAAGGGATTTCGGCAAACGACGGCGGCGGTGATGGCTTTTACATTGGTGCAACAAGCGCCATCATGTTTAGTGAAAATGTGACCCTCCTAAACGTAAAAGCCGATAATAACCGTCGGCAGGGATTGTCAATTATTTCGGGCAAGAACATCCTTGTTCAAAACGGTACATTCACCAACTCAAAGGGTGAAGGACCTTGTGCTGGTATTGATATTGAACCTAACACACCTAACCATTACCTGGAAAAAATTCGCATTATCAATCCGGTAACAAGGAACAACCAGGGAGTAGGGATCCTGATCGCCCCGGCACCGCTATCGGGAACCGATCGCGTGGTAGACATTACAATTGAAAATCATTATGATTATGGCAGTCATTACGGTTTAGGCACGGCGTCGGTCACCGCGCCTTTGGCTGGGACAGTCATCATCAAAAACCCTGTTTGGGATAATAGCAGATGGAACGCCTTTAACGCACGAAATTGGAGCTCGAGAGGACCGATTGTACAGGTTATTAATCCCATCGCAATCAATCCTAATACGACCGGAAGCACTTCGCCCAACCTCGGAGCTGCTTTCCTGATCTACAAAGCCGTCGGAGACCCGGGCGATCCAAACATTGGGAACATACACATTTTCAGTCCGACTATCCAGGATTCCCGTCCTACACAGAAGTTTACATCTTCATTCTGTTACAGAGATTTGAATGGCTCGGGAGCCAGAATATATAATTGCTCTATTACCGACCCGGTGCTCGCAGCGTCGGCTCCGCCAAACCGGCATTTGATAGTCCACAACGCGGAAGTCGCCATTTCCGACAAACTTGGCTATTTTTCTACGGACATAGGCAATTTTACCAGATTTGCAGGCTATACCTATTACGGCTACCTCTACCACAATCAGACATCCACAGCTGTAAGATTCCTTAAACTGGAAAAGGTGAACCCTAATTTTCCGGAAGTGATCGTAGAGGTACGCTCCCCTTACCAGGTCAGGATACTCCCTGCTTCGACAGACAACATTCTCCCGCTTTCACCAGTAAACTTTAAATACATCGCAAGCAACGTGGTGGGCAGCAGGATTGTACTTAGAAAAACCACAGACAACTCATGGCATGTTGTGTCAATGGTTGGGACGTGGACGGTGGAGCCGTAAGGTTGGCGAAATCATTTAAGGATGATAACGAAAGGCCGTCTCAGATTCTTGAGCGGCCTTTTCATTGCACAGGGTGATATTTCTTAACGAATTTTGCTGAAATAAGTAATGAATGGCTTATTTTCGCCTTCGAAACCAACACACTAAGGTAGAGTTCATGCAATTTCGTTTACCAGGCAACGCAGAAAAATTCTGCTTTTCCCCACTAGCCTTACCTTTAAAATGAGCAACAAGAATATACTTCTTCTTGCCCATGACGGAGAAGATTTCTACAAAGCCAGACTACCTTTTGCATATTTCCTCCGAAATCAAGGCTATAAGGTTTTCGTCATACTCCCCAAGGACAAGTATACCGACCTCATTCGTAACGAAGGGTTTGAAGTCCGCAATTCGAGTATTGAAAGAGATAACACCAATCCGATACAGCTCATCAAGGCCATATTTGAAATTCGCAATTATGCCGGCGTATGCAATGCAGGCATCGTGCATTCTTTCAAGTTTGTACCTAACCTGATGAACTTCGGGGCGAATATCCTGACGCGACGAAAAACTGTTCTCCATATTGCGGGCCTGGGGATAGCATTTGCCAATCCGGGCTTGAAGTTTAAGCTCTTGAAATGGATACAGCAAATCCTGTTTTTCTTTCAATTTCTCCGGGCCGACCTGATCATCATTCAAAATCCGGACGATTACAAGGACTTCCTGTTCAAAAAGTATTTCCGCAAAAAGATCAAGGTCGTGAAAGGCAGCGGGGTGGATATTCAAAAATTCTCCCCCAAGCCGGAATGTCAGCGCTACGAAACGGATAGGAAGGTTTTTCTGTGTACTACGCGATTGATTTGGGAAAAAGGAATACGGGAAATGGTCGAAGCGTTTGAGACATTACCGGATCACCTTAAATCGCAAGTTGAACTACGGATTATCGGAGAACCCGACACGAAGAACCCGCGGGGCGTCACACCTCAGTACATCGAACAATACAAAACAAGTACGATCATACGCTTTCTTGGCAGGCAAGACGGCATTCACGAACATCTCAGGAATGCCGACGTGTTCATTCTCCCCAGCTACTATCGTGAAGGTATCCCAAGAAGCGTGCTGGAAGCCCTAGCGAGCGGATTGCCAGTCATTACCACAGATGTCCCTGGCTGCAACCTGACCATCATCCCGGAGACAAACGGACAGTTAATCCAGCCGCGCTCTGTGGAAACGATCAGGACTGCTGTAATAGAAATGCTTGCCGACAAAGAAGCCTGGGGCGGAATGGGAAAAGCAAGTCGTGAGTTGGCAGTATCAGAATTCTCTGAGAATAAGATATTTAGTGAGATTGTAAAACTATACGCCCAATGAAAATTTTAGTGACAGGTGCCGCCGGGTTTATTGGCTTTTACCTGGTGAAAAAGTTGATCGGCGAAGGGCATGAGGTGTTCGGTATCGACAATATAAACGACTATTACGCCACTAGTCTCAAGATCGACCGCTTGAAAGAATGCGGCATTAAGCACATTGACCTCGCAGCTCCGTGGGAAAACATATATAACAGTAGTATAGGAAACTATGCATTCCAGCGGGTCGATCTGCTCAACATGGACCGGCTTCTTGAACTATTTGAAGAACATCGGTTTGATTATGTTGTCAATCTGGCAGCACAGGCAGGTATCCGGTATAGCATCGAAAACCCGAGATCCTACTTAAATTCAAATGTAGAAGGCTTCTTTAACATTCTGGAATGCTGCCGTCAGTATCCACCTCGAAAACTGGTCTTTGCCAGCAGTTCAAGCGTTTATGGACTGAATGAGGAACAACCGTTCTCCACTGAGCAGAAAGTCGATAGCCCGATTAACGTTTACGCGGCGTCCAAAAAAAGCAACGAGCTGATGGCACATGCGTATAGTCATTTGTACAAATTCACGACGGTCGGCCTGCGTTTTTTTACGGTATACGGCCCATGGGGCAGGCCCGATATGGCACCTTTCCTATTTGCGGATGCCATATTGAACGACCGGCCTATCAAAGTGTTCAACAACGGGCAAATGAAACGGGACTTTACGTATGTGGATGACATTGTGGATGGGATCGCATCGGTAATCAGTGCCGATCTCTCAGAATACTATCAAGTTTTCAACATTGGAAACGGGAAGCCGGTAGATCTCCTTTATTTCATCCAATGTCTGGAAAAATCTCTTGGGAAAGAGGCGGTTAAGGAAATGCACCCGATGGTTCCCGGTGATATTGTGTCGACATGGGCTGATACAACGCAGCTGGAAGCGTCAACTGGCTACAAGTCTCAAACGGATATAGCGCACGGTGTAGAACTCTTTGCCAGTTGGTATAAAAAATATTTCAAATAAATTAAGACTTCGGTAAGTAGAAACCTAAACAGCATCTCCTTTTAAGAACTCTAAGCCTCTCCCTCTCTTGGCTATCAGCATCTATTAAGCTGCTAATCAGTGCTACTAATAGCCCAACGTCTGGACATAATCCGCAGATGTTGCAAAACCTGGTATGGAATTATAGTTTTGATTATTCAAAGTTTATGTTTAAACTTGTGACTTTCGAGCACACTACCTGTATAATTTTTCCAACATTTGCGCACACATATGAAAAACACCTACGTCTCTAACCGGAGGTATGTTCACCGGCTTCTTAGTAAAACAGCTGTTTCTGAGGAGGTTCTAATCGTAACGAGTTATGACTATTTTTTGCAAAAACGCGATTTATCGTTACTGTTAAGAAAGTACAAAGAGATCATACTGATTCCGCATTCGGACGACGATGACTACCTGCTAAATCACACTGTAAGGCCATTACTCGACAAGTTCGAAAAGGTCCATTTGGTAACCAATCCTGTCTACGACAAGCGTAACAGGGTGATATACGAGTTGGTGGTCAGAAAGAATAAGTCAATAAGGATTACTCCCGTATACGACTTCTGCGAAAAACACCTCAAAAAAGTCTACATTCCAGACGACATTACCGAAATTAATCCGAATCTGCTCACTGTTCCTGTTTTCGGCAGAAGAGTCCGGTATCCGAAAAAGATCATAGACGTATCGATTTCGATTATTCTTTTCCTTTTTACATTTCCCCTTTGGATTCTGAGCTATTTCCGCATCAAATTCCAGTCTCCGGGCCCGGTATTTTACTACCAGGAACGCGTCGGGATGCGCAACAAGCTTTTCAATTGTATCAAATTCAGATCGATGCGCTTGGATGCGGAACAAAACGGAGCCTCATTTTCAAAGAAGAATGACTCCCGTATTTTTCCTTACGGCTCTTTCATGAGACTTACCCGCATTGACGAGCTGCCTCAGATCATCAATATTTTCAGAAGAGATTTATCACTGATCGGGCCACGCCCTGAAAGACCTGTATTTACGGAAACATTTGACGAGACTATCCCTTACTACAATTTCAGACACAACATCAAACCCGGAATTACCGGCTACGCACAGGTAATGTACTCGTATGGTGCTGGGGTTTTCGACGCACGGCACAAGCTGATGTATGATCTATATTACATCAAGAATTGGAGTTTATACTTGGAGCTCAAGATCATTCTAATGACTGCTGTCGTCATCCTAGGAAAAAAGGGAAGGTAATACTGACACCCTCTTATGTAGAACCCTGAATGAGGATTTACTTGTATGTGCTATTGTTTTGCATAGCAGGCTATTTCAGAACGTACGCTCAAGATTCAACTTTTTTCTATTCCGCCACGATGTTGGGAGCTGCTTCTACGCCCCAAACGCCCTTTTGGTTGTCAAATAATCAACACGGAACAATCCCCACTACTGGCTCTTTTCTGACAGGGAGAGCCAGTTTTCATAGGGTCTACAATGTTAATAACCCTCGCTTTTTCCAATGGTCGGGAGGTGCAGAAGTAATCGGTATCGCCGGAAAGCGTTCCACTGCATTCATGACCGATCTGTTTTTAGCCGGAAAAGCCGGTCCTGTCGAATTGAGCGTCGGCCAGCGTAAAGAGACGATAGGTTTGGGCGATAGCAGCCTGACAAGCGGCTCTTTCGCCTTGTCACAGAATTATCGCCCCTACCCCAAAATTCAGATATCTACACCCAATTTCGTAAACCTCATTCCCGGTACGGATTTCCTGGGTTTTAAATTTTCCTATTCGGACGGCATCCTGGGAGCAGGCGGCGTGCATTATGGGAATGTGTCGCGTGTCAAGGAGATTTATCTGCATCATAAATCCCTGTATCTCAGACTTGGCAGAAGACGTGGAAAGTTAAACCTATTCGCTGGTTTCAATCATCAGGCGATGTGGGGAGGAGAAGACAAGATTTTTTCCGGTGGCTTAAAAAGGTCGGAAGCCTATGAATATGTGGTTTTCGGAAAACCCTGGCAGAGAAGTCGCGTGGGCAATCATTTCGGAACAATTGATTTGGCTGCCGTTTGGAGAGGTCCCCAATGGAATGTTCTTCTGTATCGTCAAACCATTTACGAAGACGGCTCATTGAGTAACCTTTCAAGCATTGCGGATGGTCTGAGTGGACTAAGATTTAAAAGAGTACCAACAGGCTCTACCGGTCTCAGACTAAACACGATCCTGTTTGAATTCGCATACACCAAGAATCAGGGCGGTGCCGTGTTCGACTTGCAAACCGGGACGTTTGGAATGGACGATTATTTCAACCATTACGTGTATAATCAAGGGTGGTCGTACAAAGGAAGAACATTAGGCAGCCCGCTCATCGCACCACAGGATGCATTCAGGAGCGAACTACAATCGTCGCGTACGCAATTCACGCCTAATAACAGGCTCATCGCCTACCACCTCGGCACAGACCTCTCATGGAACTCGATGAACTTCTCATTGAAAGCCACGCATTCTGTTAATTCCGGCACTTATCGAAGACCATTTACTGAAACCTTGCATCAAACATCCTTCATGCTCCGGGCGGAGAGGCCCGTTTCAGCGAAGCTCAACGACCACATTACCCTCAACCTGGCAGCAGATATCGGCAAAATCTACCCCAACAACATGGCCGTGATGGTCGGATGGAGGAAATCCGGTTTTATCCGATAACTTTGATTTAATGTTGCCGACCAACGGATGTTCTATTCTATTGTTTAAATGTCGCACCCTTTCTCTAAGATTCGAAACTTCCTGATCCTAACCATTAGTTGTATCGCGTCTTTCACACACGCTCAGGATTCTACATTGTATTACAAAGCGTCGGTCTCAGCCGCCGGCGCCACCGCTCAGACCCCTCTCTGGCAGCATGCCAACCAATTCGGGAGCATTCCCCTCAACGGGAACTACGGAATTGCGAATGCGGGACTGTATAAAGTTTACAATCCCCATAATCCGCGTTTTTTCCAGTGGAGTGGCGGGATAGAAGGCGTTGCCAGCTATGGCAAATCGGCCAATGCATTCATCTCCGACGCCTACGTAGCCGCCCGACTGGGCAAATTGGAGATCCTGGCCGGGCAGAAGAAGATGATCACCGGTCTTGTGGATTCCAGCATGACATCCGGCTCCATCGCCATAGCCGGCAATGCAAGGCCGCATCCCCGCATTCAGATCAGCATTCAGGATTACCTGCCTCTCTATTTTACGGGAAATATCCTCGCATTCAAGTTTTCCTATTCCGATGGTTACCTCGGGGCTAGCAATATCAATTACGGAAGCGCTCCCCGCGTCCCATCCACCTACCTTCATCAAAAGATGCTTTACCTGCGCATTGGACGCCGCGCCGACCGCTACAAGGTTTACCTCGGCGTGAACCACCAGGCAATGTGGGGTAGCGAGGATAAGCTCAATCCGCTGTACGACCTCAAACTGTCCGACGCCTACCTCGACATGCTGATCGGCAAAACTGTCGGCCACCGGAAAATCGGAAACCACTTTGGGACGGTCGATCTCGGGGCGGAATGGCGTGGAAAAGATTGGCTTTTCTTCGCTTACCGACAAAATATTTATGAAACCGGCTCTCTGTTCAGCATCACCAATTTTGAGGATGGTCTCAACGGGATCAGCGTCAAAAGGCTAAAACCACTTCCCAAAGGGTCTAGTTATTTTGCATTCCATTCATTTCTGCTGGAAGTGGTTGGAACCCGCAACCAGATCAACAGCGCGCCGCTTTCAGGACTTGCGATATTCGAGCGGGGCAACTATTTCAACAGCTACCTTTATCAGCGCGGATGGTCGTATTATGGCTCGGGAATCGGCACGCCGCTGGCTCCGGCAGCCGGCACCACGCGTGATGATTTACCGCGGAATAATTCAGAATTCACGAATAATAATCGATTCTGGGCGTTTCATACAGGAGCAACCGCAACCTGGATGCATTTGAAACTCTCGTTCCGGGGAACCTACTCGCGTAACTCGGGATCTTTCCTGAGCCCATTCGAGCGCGTAAAGCATCAGGTATCATTATTGCTGAGTGCAGAAAAAAACGTAAATATCTTGAACGGCTGCAGTGTTTATTCCACCTTATCCTCCGATATTGGGAGGCTATATCAAAAAACCTACGGCCTGGCCGTCGGAATTCGTAAAACTGGTTTCCTGGATTGATCTGAATGCATGCATGATGCGGATGTGCAATATGATAATAGAAAAGTTATACTTACTTTTATTGGCTATTATACACATTATAAACCATGCATGAGGGCACACCTATGAGATTTCTTCTATTCATACTACTAACGGTGCCCTTCATTGGCTTTTCTCAATCCGAGACCAAAGAACCAGTCATCTATTCCGACTCCACCACCAATTATGCCGAATTTGTGGGAATGGGCAGCACCAACGGCTATACACCGTTCTGGATTCAGTCCAACCAATTTGGGATCGTGCCGAAAACCGGCCCGAATCTGAGCGCACGTGTGGGCCTGGAACATTACTGGACACTTTCAGAAAACAAAACGCGGAACGAGCTGCGCGTAGGAGCTGGCGTGGAAGCGGTGGGGAATTTTGTTCAAACCCAAAACTTCCTCCTGCCGCAGGCACACGTTACCTTGCGCTATAAGAATTGGGAGCTTTTTGTAGGCCGGAAAAAACAATGGGTAGGATTGGCGGATTCGACCATCGGTTCGGGCTCATATGCGTGGTCGGGGAATGCATTGCCTATTCCAAAAATATCCCTCGGTACCACGCGCTTTGTAGCCGTACCTTTGACCAAAGGCTGGCTATCGTTCCAGGCATTCTACTCCGACGGACTTTTTGAAAACTCAAGGCCCATTACCAGCGAACTGAAATTCCACCAGAAAGCATTCTACCTCCGCATCGGAAAGCCGCATTCGCTCCTGAAATTGTACGGCGGTTTCAACCACCAGGTGCAATGGGGCGGGAAAACGAAAATTCCTTTGGCCGGTGAAAACGGACAAATGCCTAACGGCCTTTCCAACTACTTTCACGCTGTGATAGGGGCCATCGGCGGCAGCGGTGACGACATTACGCATTTCGACAGCACGAGCCGCATCGGGAACCACCTGGGTTCGATAGACGTCGCGGCGGAAATCGAAACTTATGAAAACAGCCTCTTATTTTATAAGCAATTCGTGTACGAAGACGGCTCGCTGTTTTACATGAAAGGGATCGTCGACGGACTTTATGGTGCACGTTTGAAGCGAAAAAACTCCTACGGCGCCAATTTTGAGATCATGGAAGCCGTACTCGAATTCCTTTACACCAAAGACCAGGGCGGGGACGATTTCGTGCTCGGCGACGGTAAGAGAAGAGGTCGTGATAATTATTTCAACAACCAGCAGGTGCGTGATGGCTGGGGCTATTTCGACAGGACGATCGGCACGCCGTTCATTCCGCCTACGTCCCAAACCAAATGGAGATGGCCCAACTATGCCGATAACTTCACGAGCAACAACCGCGTGATGATGCTTCACCTGGGCTTGAAAGGTACATTATTCCGGAAAATAGAATGGCAAGGGAAGTTCTCCTTCTCCGAAAACAGCGGCGCATGGCTCGAAAAATTCGAGGGCGATCCCCGTCAATTTTCGGGCATGATCATGATGCAATCCAAACTGGACGTGCTGGGCGGACTGACCGTCAAAGGCGCCTACGCCGCCGACATAGGCGACCTTTACCGGAAAACTTACGGTTTTATGCTCGGCGTCCGGAAAGACATTTCCTTTTACTGAGCCCGGGATTACAGGTTACTTCTGATCTTTTCCGCCAACGTCGCAAGTTCTTCCTGCGACGTTTTTATTTTTTTGGTAAAATCAGCATCATCCATGCTGTTCAGCGGAAGCAGATGTACGTGCGCGTGAGGCACTTCCAGACCGATCACACTCACGCCAATGCGCAGGCACGGGACGGTTTTTTCCAACGCAGGAACAATGCTTTTGGCAAATTGGAACAAGCCTGTATAAAGCGCGTCGTCGAGGTCGAACAGATAGTCGATTTCCTTCTTGGGAATAACCAGCGTATGGCCTTCTGTTATGGGGAATGCGTCGAGAAACGCGAGAAAATCCTCTGTTTCGGCAATTTTATGGGCGGGGATCTCGCCTGCTACGATCCTTGAAAATATAGAAGCCATGTGGATAGAATGTCAGATTAATTTGCGCTACTCCCAAAAATAGGAGCCGTCAACTTTCGATCCAAATATGCCTTTGAAAACTCAAAAAGTACTTAATATTGTGGACTAAAACTTTAACAAGCGAAACATGAATTGTACAAAATGGAAGGCTTTCGGAAAAGCGTCCGTTCTCGCCCTGGCCGCGCTGGCTTTTTCAAATGACGCAGAAGCGCAAAAAGGAAAGTGGGTAACCCTCTTCGACGGCAAAAGCCTGAACGGCTGGCACAGCTGGCAGCAAGATAAAGTCCTGCCTCAATGGAAAATCGAAGACGGTGCAGTGGTACTGGCTGAAAAAGGCGGCAAAGACCTCGTAACTGATAAAGAATACGGCGATTTTGAACTCGAACTCGAATGGAAAATCTCAGAAGGAGGTAACAGCGGGATCATTTACCACGTCGTAGAAGACAAGAAATACTGCTGCCCCTACTCTACCGGCCCCGAAATCCAGGTGCTCGACGATGTGAAACACCCCGATGCGAAAGCCGGTAAAGAAGGTAACCACAAATCCGGTTCATTGTACGACATGCTCCCTCCTTCCGACTTCTCGGCCGTAAAACCTGCGGGCGAATGGAACAAGGCGAGAGTCGTGATCAAAGGCGGCAAAGGCGAAAGCTGGCTGAACGGCAAAAAAGTGGTTGAATTCCCTACACAAGGCGCTGAATGGGACAAACTCGTTGCAAACAGCAAGTTCAAAACCTGGCAGGGCTTCGGTGCTTCTTCCAAAGGCAAGATTGCATTGCAGGACCACGGCGACAAAGTTTCTTACCGCAACATCCGCATCAAGGAACTATAACAAACCGTTTTTCAGGTTTCCCGACCAATATTCGCGACTGTAAACACGCCTGAACGGCCAGTTTTTCATCCGCAACAGAAGGGGCAAATAAGCGTGAGGCTCTTTGGACGACTTGCTGTAATGGTAAAGATCGTCGTCCGTCAGAACCAAGCCCTTGTAGGCCCCTTCTTCTTTTACGGTAATGTCGCCGAAAGGCAGCTCCTTACGGAACGCTTCGTTTTGTTTCACCAACCGCTCTTTCAGCAGCCATTCCGAGCGGAATTGCCCGGTAGCAAGCGGCGCCGGCACAAACCTGCCTTCCGACACTTGCAATGCATAATCCATGTACGCCCGGAGCAGCTTCGGTCCCTCGTTCGCTGTGCTTTCGGTTTGCAGCTGTGAAGGCCACAGGCTCGTAATGAAGTAGATCTTCTCTCGCGCGCGCGTTACTGCCACATTCAGGCGGTTTTCGCCTCCCTGCATATTCAAACTGCCGAATTGCATTGAAATGCGGCCCTTCTCATCCGGCGCATAGCCCATCGAGAAAATGATCACATCGCGCTCATCGCCCTGCACGTTTTCAATATTTTTCACAAAAAGGCCCTGCGGTAATGTGGTTTCCTTTTCCAGCGCATCCTGGATGGCGGCCTGCTGGTAAAAATTGAAAGTCACCACGCCGATACTTTTGCCACTTTCGCCAAGCTGGCGCACGAGCCGCAGCACCTCCTCCACTTCCACGGCATTGGTATTGTTTTTCCAATTACCCTCCGTTTTGATGTATTCGATACCGGGTTCCCGGTCGTTCACTTTATGAAAATCAGGAAGCAGTTTGAGACTTTTCTTATAAAAGTTTCTATTCGAAAAATCGATCAGATCCAGCGACAGGCTACGATAATGGCCTGTAAGCTGGTAATGGTCGAGCGACTGCCCTGCGAGGTCAAGCAGTGATTCTATTTCAATGGCGGCGAAGTATTCCTCGTCTTCCGTTCTATCTTCGAACCGCACGCGGTAAAGATCGCTCGGCGAAAGCTGCCTGCTATCCCCGGTAACCACCCATTGCTTACCCCTGAACGCCGCGGGCAAACTGTATTCGGCATAGCATTGCGAGGCCTCATCGAAAATCACCAGGTCAAACAATCCGCTTTCCATCGGAAAAATGGCGGAAACCGCTTCGGGCGACGCCATCCAGCACGGTATGAGCGCAAAAACCTCGTCGGCATAGCTTTCAAGCAGCTTTCGGATCGGCCATATCTTGCGTTTCTTCGTCACCTGGTGCCCCAGTTCACGATACGTTACCCGGTTACCGAGCCTGTTTTTTTCGACGTCTTCATAGGTCGCTTCCCGCAGTTTGATATTCGAGATGTCGGCGCTCAGCTTTTGTTTCAGGGTAATGCTACCCTGAATTTGGCTCTCCCATTGCTGCATTTTGAGCGACGTAACGGAGCGCAATGCGGGATATTTGGTTTCAATATGCTCGATCCAGGCCAGTTTGATGCTATTTTCAAACAAATCAACGGCTTGCTGCGACTGGGAGAAGCCTAGCTCTCCGCACTTGGCAAGCGTAGCCTGCGTAGCGCCGCGCTGTGTTTCCGACATTTCTTCCCAAAGCCGGTCCATATCGGCCAGTGAATCGAAGTCATTCCGCAGCGAATCGAGCAAGATGCCGCTGTACGCCGGATCGTCCACCAGCGCAGTAATCTGCTCCGGCAACAGGTAGGACAGCATCGCTTTTTCCATTCTGTCCCACACTTGCAACCATTGCGCCAGATTTTGAATGGTGTTTGCAAAATCTGTTAGCTGGCCGCTCTTTCGGACGGTTTCATGAAAAACCACTTTCCAAATGCCCGCATCCATACGTGCAACCGCATCCGCCGCGCGTTCTGCCGAACGGAAAAAAGAGAGGTATGCCTCAGCGCGGTTGGCCGAAAAATCATCGATAAGCGCTGATTCAAAACCCACACTGGCATTCCGCAGCCAAGATTCGAGTTGGGTACGATTGCGCAAACGCGCTTCGAGCCGCATTAAGTGGTCGAGGGAAACAGTGAGGCCATTGGCCGATGCCACCCGCTCGATTTCTTTCTTCTCTTTGCTGAAAACATCCCAGAAAAACCCTGAAACCGCAGATTGCTTTGTTTCGAGCGACTTTTTGAGCATGATCCCAAAAGCACCCAGCTGATCTACCGGCAAGGACATTTCAATGCCTTCTTCATTAATGAATCCCTCCAAAGCATCCACCGCCTGCCGTACCAATGCCAGCCGTTCGTGCGGTTGAATGGGAGAATCAACATATTTTTCAACCAGCTTCCACGACGTTTCTTCTGTAAGCAGATCGGTAATGTCGGCCAGGCGCTCGCTAATCTGCTTGCGATTCGACAGGTATGCTTTGGAAAAAGGTTGCCCCGACAATGCTTCAAATACAAGGCGCTGCTTCTCCATTGCGGCCGGCCATTCTGAAAGCATATTCTCCATTGTCCGCAGCTCCGCAATCCCGAATGCCGCAAAGCTCCGGCGCGTCCGCCACGGATGGCCGGGGCGGATCAGGAAAGCATAGTCGGAATAGGTTTTCAAATGCCGCTTGAAACCGTCCCAACCATCTATCCGAAAATGACGGTAGTACGGTCGCAGGTCCGCGTGAGGAGCCTGCGCGTCGCTGGTGAGGTACAGCTCTTTGATACTCACCCCGCATTCGTTTTCATCAAACAATGCAGCCCGAAAACTGTCGAGTTCGGACACCGTTTTATCAATTGCCCGGCTTTCCTGGGTAAATTGTCGTTCGAGAAAAACCGAGTCGAGGCTGTAATTCTGCTGCCGGTACGCCTCAACCTTTTCGATTTGGGAGGCGATTTGCGCATACAATGCCGACCGGTCGTTTTTGAAGTCATGGATGAGTCCGGTAAAATCCTTCATGCCGGTCGTGGCCAGACGTTGGTAAACGACATCCAGCGCCGCCCGTTTTTGGCACACCAGCAGCACACGCTTGCCTTTGGAAGCGAAATCGGCGATCAGATTACAAATCAGCTGTGATTTTCCACTCCCCGGCGGCCCCTGCACAACCACCGACCGTCCCGATTTCACCGCCAGCATAATTTCCTCCTGCGACTCGTCGATCGCGAAAGGCGTGAGCATATCCTCCTCCCTGGTCGGCCGCACGTCACCTGCCGGCTCCTGCGGACCGCTTTCACTGGCATGATAGGCCTCGAAACCGACCAGCGGAATGTTGAAATGCGGATCATCAGCCAAATCCAGCAGCCGGTTATAATCGGGAACGAGGTATGATCCAGCTTGTGGGAATATGCCGAGAACAGCCTCGGGATAGAGTTTCAGCTCGCCATTGCGTTCATTAGCTGCAATGTCTGCGCTTTTCTCAGCGGAGAATGCAACGAGCTTATCCTCAAAAAGCTGCTGATTGAAGTTGATTTTGAAAGGCGTCGTTTTCAGCCATTCATAGAGCTGCGTCCGGAATTCGAGGAAGTCGTCCGGGAAATCCTCGAACGACTTTTCCAGCACTTCGTCCGGAATTTTGGTTTCGTTGAAATGCCCGTAGGCCAGCGCAAAGCTCTGGTTTAGCGCCACACTGCTATCGTCGCGCTCAAAGAGGCACCATTGCTCGCGGTCGAGGCGCAACGTTACCGGGAAAAACAGTAATGGCGCGTGAATGGGCGTGCCGTCCGACAGCTTGCCTTTGATAAACGGGTACCCTACATATAAGTCGCGCGAGCCCCTTTCTTCTTCGATAAACCGCTCCGTGCGCACTATTTTGCGCAAACGCCGGCTGGTTTCGTTCACTTTCTCGAACCGCGGATCGGCCATGTCGCACAAGGCAACCCGGCCTTTGCCCGAAACTACCTGTTTCAGGACGTCGACCGACGGCTTCGACAGCAGGAAATCGGTGTCGTGAAAATCCAGGAATTGTTCGGCGGACAAGGCTGTAAGTAACAGCGACTTGTTGCGGGTACTGAGGTTGGTAAGTCGTTTTAGATAGGCTTTAAGAATCCGGCTCATAGGTACTCAAAACGCTGCCTGACGCCTAACTATTGGATAACACCTCGTCTCCCACCTCCTTTTTTTCCGGAATAATAACCGACGCCAGAATGCTCACCGCGAGGATACCCAGGATCACGTACAGCGAATACACCGTTTTGAACCCGATGGTTTCGAGGTAATGATGCGCCAGCATTTTGCCTCCGATAAAGACCAACAGCACACCGAGGCCGTATTTAAGGAAGCGGAAAAGCCCCATGATATTGCTCAGGAAGAAGAACATCGACCGCAAGCCCATGATGGCGAAGATATTGGAGAAGAATACCACGTAGGGATCTTTGGTCACCGAAAAAACCGCTGGCACGGAGTCGACCGCGAAAATGAGGTCGGTAAACTCGACGATCAACACCACTACAAACAGCGGCGTTACCATCCATTTGCCCTTTTTCAGCACAAAGAAATGCTCACGCACGTAGCGCGGGAACACGGGCAGGTATTTGGAAGCGAACTTCACGACGGGGTGTTTCGCAGGATCGATCTTCTCTTCTTCCCCGCCTTCGAAGAATATCTTGCCACCCTGGTAAACGAGCAAAAGTCCGAAGATGTAAATGATCCATTCGAAACGCTGCATTAGCGCCGAACCGACGAAGATGAACACAAACCGCATCACAATAGCACCCAAAACGCCCCAGAAAAGCACTTTTTTGAAATACTTGGGCCTTACACCGAACGACGAGAAGATGAGGATAATCACAAATATATTGTCGACCGACAGCGCATATTCCAGCAAATAGCCGGTAATGAATTCGAGCGACATGTTTTTCCGGTAGATTTCGAGGCTTTCCGCGAAATCCCCGGGCACCAGCTTCAGATGAGGGGCATATTTATTTTTTATGATTTCCAGCTCCGCGTAACTGTCCATTCCGTGTACGAGGTCGCCATGTGTATTAATGATCAGGTAAAACGCCAAAGCCAGCGCTATCCAGGCGACAGTCCAGGCGGCTGCTTCTCCAAACTTGACCACGTGGTCCTTTTTGTTGAAAACCCCGAGGTCGAGCAACAGCATTACGCTGATTACCAGAATAAAACCTCCAAAAAACAGCACTTCGTTAGAAAACATGAACAAGCTAATTTAGGTTTGAACAGACGGGCCGAGCTCATACTAAAACCGGGCCATGCCGGCGGTTCCCGGCGTCAACGGCTTAAAGGAGGCAAAGGTAAGCAAAATATGATGTGGAAAGGTGAAATCGGACGGACGGTAAATGATGCGAACATTACGCAAATTCAGCACTGACGAACAGGCGTTGAATCAGAATATCCCCTATCCGCACCCGGAAGCACTTTTGCATTAATTTTTTTTCAGCGCCCGACCGATTGATTTACAATTTGTTAATGTTTTGCCGAGATTTTTTGTGAAAATATTTTCCCCAAAAACTTGCGTCAAATAGGAGACGTCCCTACATTTGCACCACAATAATCGGAAACGGTTAGACAAAAAATACGCGAAAGTAGCTCAGCTGGTAGAGCGCGACCTTGCCAAGGTCGAGGTCGCGGGTTCGAACCCCGTCTTTCGCTCAGAGAGAGCAAAGCACCGGAGACGGTGCTTTTTTTCTCTTCACTGGTACTGGTACCTGGCCTTGCCGGGGTGGTGGAACTGGTAGACACGCAGGACTTAAAATCCTGTGGGCCGAAACGCCCGTACGGGTTCGATTCCCGTCCCCGGTACCCATGCCTCTTACTTCGCGGTGAGAGGCATTTGATTTAAACAGGCCGCCCGGGCAACATCTTCGCCCCTCGAAAATCCAATTTATTCTACAACATTTTTTAGGAAACGGCCAAATGCCCCTTTCTTTTCGGCCCCATTTAATTTATATTTGAAGTTTCCCAAATGGAAAGTTCCCTGCTCATTTCCGCGAGGGCTCTTTCGGCATCAACACGAATCTCAGCCAACGATACCATAATGAAAGTTTCTCCCGCAGAGCCGTTTAAAATTGTCTATTCAATTCTTAACCATGAGTATCTGGGGTATATCTTCGAAGCCTTTGTGGTACAGCTGACCAGCCAGGGCGACTTTTCGTTTCAGATTCAAAATATTTCTTCCAAAAATATCAAAGAGTTCCGGTCCGGGCTCGATACCCGGGATTTTGAACTCGTTAAGCTCATCGACGACATCCAGCAGGATGCCGTTTTGAAAAAATATAATCCCAAAAAACTGAATGCGGTCGATTTCTTCCTGAAAGTGTATGACCCGCAAAAAGGCGACAAGGCCGTTCAGGAGACGATCGCCGGCTACCTCGAAAACTGCAAATCGCGCATTCTGGAAAGGCTGGATGGGAAAGAGATTTTCATCATGGGTAACGATGGCAACCCGCTGTGGAAGCCCGTTAGCTGGGAGCCCGAAAAGGCGACCATCCGCTTCCATTTCATCCGGAATGAGGATAATACGCATTACTTCCCGACGATCCGCCACAAAATGCAGAAGCTGGATTTCCAGTACAAAAATGCATTCCTGATCTGCGAAGATCCCGCCTGGCTCGTGCTGGACGGCCATTTGTACCACTTCGAAGGCAATGTGGACGGCAAGAAGATCAAACCATTTCTGGCGAAGAAGTTTATCGCCATTCCCGGGCAGGTCGAGGAGCAGTATTATGGCCGCTTTGTGGCGCCGCTCATTGCTTCCTATGATGTGGTAGCCCGCGGGTTTGAGATCAGAAACGTGTCGTCGGTCCCCAAAACGATCCTTACGATCTCCGAATATTCAACGGCGAACCCTAAAAAATCGACCGTGCTTTTCCAGGACAGCGAGGACGTGGAAGTGCTCGAAGAAGAAGACAACGACGTTACATTCGAGCTCTCGTTCCAATATGCCGGCTTTTCTTTCCATTACGACAGCTTCGCGCACGCTTCGAGCGTGCACATGGAAAAGAGGGGCAATGAGTATTTTTTCAATAAGGTTAAAAGAAATATCGAAACCGAAGGCCAGCATGTCCGGACTTTGAAAGACATGGGCCTTAATATCCGTAACGGGAAGGTCCAGATGCCGAAATCGGAGGCATTCGGCTGGCTGCAAGGCAATGCGATCGCGCTCGATGCGAGCGGAATCAGCGTCCGGCAAAACACCGCCGATGCCAAACGTTATTTCCTCGGCTATTCGTCACTAGATATTTCGATCCAGGAAGGCCGCGATTGGTTCGATATCAATGCCAAAGTGCGGTTCGGCGAATTTGAGATTCCTTTTATTCAGCTTCGCAACTACATTCTGAACCGGAAAAAGGAATTTCTGCTTCCCAGCGGTGAAATAGCCGTCATTCCGGAATGGTGGTTTACCAAATATTCGGAGTTCTTTTCATTCACGGAAAGCAGCCACGACGACGACGACCAGCTGCGCCTGCGCATGCATCATCTCGCATTGGTTCAGGAGTTAAAAGAGGACAATCTGGCGACAGCGGTGATCAGCCGGAAGCTCGAAAACCTTCGCAATTTCCAGCAAATAGAGCCCGCAGAGGCCCCCCATCATTTCCAGGGCATCTTGCGCCCTTACCAGAAAACGGGTTATGACTGGCTCCGCTTTTTGAAACAATACCGGTTTGGCGGCTGTCTGGCCGATGATATGGGTTTGGGAAAAACGGTACAAACGCTCGCTTTGCTGCAATCGGAAAAGGAAGGTGGCGCCGATCGCCCGTCGATCCTCATCATGCCTACTTCACTGCTTTATAATTGGCAGCTCGAAGCGAGCAAATTCACACCCGACCTGCGCGTGCTCTTGTACACCGGCACGAACCGCGAGAAGGACACGGCGCAGTTTGATCACTACGACCTCATTTTGACCTCCTACGGCATTATCAGGCTGGATATCGACCTCATGGAGGATTACCGGTTCAATTATGTGATCCTCGACGAATCGCAGGCGATTAAAAACCCGTCGTCGATCATCACCAAAGCTGTAAGACGGCTCAATTCGGCCCACAGGCTTGTTTTGACGGGCACGCCCATTGAAAACAACACACTCGATCTCTGGTCGCAAATGTCGTTCGTAAACCCGGGATTACTGGGCAGTCAGACGTTTTTCAGGGATGAATTTCAGGTTCCGATCGAAAAGAAAGGCGACGAGGAGAAAACGAAGAGACTCTACAATCTCATCAAGCCATTCATATTGAGGAGGTTAAAATCGCAGGTTGCGACGGATCTTCCCGAGAAAGTGGAGAGCATTCAATACTGTGACATGTCGGGCGAGCAGGAAAAAGCGTACGAAGAGGCAAAGGCCTATTACCGCAACCTCATCCTGCAAAGCATCGATTCGGAAGGTATGTCCAAATCCCAGCTGGTGGTGTTACAGGGCCTTACCCGGCTGCGGCAGCTTGCCAACCACCCGGTCATGGTTGATCCGGAATATGCACACGACTCGGGCAAGTTCGAGGACGTCCTTTACAAGCTGCAAACGGTCATGAGCGAAGATCATAAGATATTGATTTTCAGCCAATACATTAAACACCTCGACCTTTTCCGGCATTACCTCGATGAAAAGGAGATCAACTATGCCTACCTCGACGGCGCCACGCGTGACCGGCAGGAGCAGGTAGAATCGTTTCAGAACGACGAAAATATCAAGATTTTCCTCATATCCCTCAAAGCCGGCGGCTTAGGCCTTAACCTCACCGCGGCAGACTACGTTTTCATCCTCGATCCGTGGTGGAACCCGGCCATCGAAGCGCAGGCCGTGGACCGCGCGCATCGCATTGGCCAGGACCGGACGGTATTCACTTATAAGTTTATTACTAAAAACTCCGTGGAAGAGAAAATCCTCGCATTGCAGCGCTCCAAAAAGCAGCTGGCGGATGATCTGATTTCGAGCGAGGAAGGGTTTATTAAATCGCTGACGCGGGAGGATGTTTTGAACTTGTTGTCTTAAAACGACTGTCAGCCTGAGCGGAGTCGAAGGCGTCTTGCGTGGACGCCTTCGACTCCGCTCAGGCTGACAGTACCATTATTCTGGATTTCCCCCTAAGCTTGCGCGGCAGCCGCTTCCCGGCTGATGAGCGCTTCGCGGTCTGGACCGGTTGAAATGAATGTGATTGGCAGGTTCAATTCCTCTTCGAGAAACTTCACGTAGGCATTCAGTTCCGCTGGGATTGCGTCGAAATCACGAACGCCGTCCAGGGAAGTTTGCCAGCCTTTGAAATCCTTGTAAACCGGTTCAACAGCCTCGTCGCAAAGGTCGTAAGGCAGTTGGTCGGTGAGCGTACCATCCGCGAGGCGGTAGTGGGTACACACTTTAATGTTATCAAAAATGGTCAGCACGTCTACTTTCATCATAATCAGCTGCGTTACGCCGTTGATCATGATTGCGTATTTCAATGCAGGCAGATCGAGCCAGCCGGTACGGCGCGGACGACCGGTAGTAGCACCGAACTCGCGGCCTTCCTGACGGATCTGTTCACCGGTTTCATCATGCAATTCAGTCGGGAACGGACCGCTTCCCACACGCGTGCAGTAAGCTTTGAAAATACCAAACACCTCCCCAATCTGACGCGGCGCAATGCCCAATCCGGTAGAAGCACCGGCAGTCATGGTGGTAGAGCTGGTTACGAATGGGTATGAACCGAAATCGATGTCGAGCAATGAGCCTTGCGCGCCTTCCGCGAGCACGGTTTTACCTTCTGTCAATGCGTCGTTTACGAGATATTCGCTGTTCACGAGCGTAAATTGCTTCATGAATTCGATGGCATCCGTAAATTTTCCCTCTGCCGCCGGCAATGTCTCCGAGTAATCGAACGAATAGAAATCGAGGATAACCTTGTGGGCATCAACGAGTTTTTTGTATTTGGCTGCAAAATTCGGAGAAAGAATATCTCCTACACGCAAGCCGAGGCGGGCAACTTTATCCTGGTAAGCAGGACCGATTCCGCGCAAAGTTGAGCCGATCTTGGAATCACCTTTCGAACGCTCATAAGCGGCGTCGAGCAGGGCGTGGGTAGGGACGATCAGCGAAGCTTTTTTCGACACGAACAGGTTGCTGATCAGGTCGAGGTTGTATTTCGCAAGGCCTTCAATTTCTCTTTTGAAAACAACCGGGTCGAGCACGACGCCGTTTCCGATGATATTCTGGATATCGCTGCGGAAAATCCCCGACGGAATCTGGTGCAGCACGTGTTTGATACCGTCGAACTCCAATGTGTGTCCGGCATTAGGGCCACCCTGAAAACGGGCTACAACCTGATAGCGCGGCGCCAGGACATCCACAATTTTTCCTTTTCCCTCGTCTCCCCATTGAAGACCAAGTAGTACGTCAACTTTCATTCAAATATTGGATTACTGAAACTTATATGGTGTAAGTGGCCCGGTAATGGGTGCATTACCGGGCCTGATCGTGATAATTATCTGTCTTCGAAAACGGCGGTTTCCCGCGGTGCATCGGTGCGGTTCTGGCAATTTTCCTTATTGCAGTTTCCGTAGAAAATAAGCGAGTGGTGCATGACGCTGAAATTCAGCATTTCCCCTACCATGTTCTGGATCGACTGGATACGCGGATCGCAGAATTCCATTACTTTATGACAATCTGTACAAATCAAATGGTCGTGCTGCTTGTTACCGTACGATTTTTCGAATTGCGCCAGGTTTTTGCCGAACTGATGCTTGGTAACCAGGTCGCAATCCACGAGCACGTCGAGCGTGTTATAAACGGTGGCACGGCTTACGCGGTAGCGCTTGTTCTTCATGCTGATGTACAGCTCATCTACATCGAAATGATCTTCCCGGGTGTAAATCTCCTCCAAAATCGCAAAGCGCTCGGGCGTTTTACGAAGTCCCTTATTTTCCAGGTAAGCCGTTAATATTTTCTTAGCGGCCTCGAAATTTGGTTTGCTGGCTTGTGGCATATCTCTGATAATCTTGCGCGAAAATACGCTTTTTTACTTAAATCACTCTCACATTCGCAAGCTTAGTGCTGCTACCTCATTAATTACCAATTCAATAACATATTGGAGCGGCAATGGTTCAAAATGGTCACTTGCCGCCCAGGTTGGTGTCGAAACGCTGCACATTGTACACGCCTTCCACCTGTTCCAGCTTGGCGATCAGGATGTCCAGGTGCCTCGTATCCTGCACATAAAGTTTGATATCGCCGTTGAAAACGCCGTCTTTCGTATCGATCGTGAGCCCGCGCATATTGATGTGCAGCTCGTTGGAAATTATCCGCGTGACATCGTTCACCAGGCCGACGCGATCGGTGCCTGAAAGGTACAGCCCCGCCAGGAACGCCTCTTCCTTACCCGACCATTTGGCCTTGATAATGCGGTTGCCGTGCTTGGACATCAGCTCGGCCGCATTGGGGCAGGTGGTGCGGTGTATTTTAATGCCTTCGTTGATGGTTACGAAGCCGAACACGTCGTCACCGGCGATCGGGTTGCAGCACTGAGCTAGCTTGTAATCTATTTTATCCATATCGTCGCCGATGAGCAGCATGTCATTATCTGCACGGTCGCCGTGGATTTGTTTCAAATATTTGGTCAGCGTTTTGCCATCGCTGCCGGCTGCGGGCGGTGTATTGCTCGCTGCGCCGTTCTCGGCGGCCTTTTTCTCCTTCGCATCGCGGTCGCGCTTGAAGCGTTTGAGGTCGTCGATGGGAATGTAGCCTTTGCCGATGCGGTAAAAGAAATCCGTCGTCGTTTTGCATTCAAAAAACGCCCGGAGCTGGTTCATTACCTCCGCGGTGGCGTCCACGCCCAGTATTTTCAACTTTTTCTCCACTAACTGGCGCCCATCCGTTTCGTACCGGCGGTTTTCCTCTTTCAGAAAATCCTTGATCCGCGCCCGGGCTTTGGAAGTGACCACAATGCGCAGCCAATCCTCGTTCGGCTTCTGCTTGCCGGACGTGATGATCTCGATCTGATCGCCATTGTTTAGCACATAGCTGATCGGCACTAGGATACCGCCCACTTTGGCGGCCATGCAATGCGCGCCTACTTCGGAGTGAATGTCAAATGCAAAGTCCAGCGCAGTTGAACCTGCCTGCAATACTTTCAGCTCGCCTTTTGGGGTAAATACAAATACCTCCTCATTGAAAAGGTTGCTGCGAAACTCGTCCAGAAACTCGATAGCGGCCGTTTTGTCCCCAAATCCATTCTCCAATGTTTCCCGCACCTGGGTGATCCAGGTTTCGATATTACCTTTCACCTTGGTATCATTTCCCTTGTACTTCCAGTGCGCGGCGTAACCCTTCTCGGCGATCTCGTCCATGCGCGAGGTGCGGATCTGCACCTCCACCCATTGGCCGCTCTTGCTCATCACCGTGGAGTGCAGGGATTGGTAGCCATTCGCCCGCGGCGTGCTCAAAAAGTCCTTTAAACGGTCCGGGTTGGGCTTATAATGGTCGGTAACAATGGAATACGCCTGCCAGCAGATCGCCTTTTCGCGGTCGCTTTCCGGCGGCGATTCGAGCACAATGCGGATTGCGAACAGGTCATATATTTCCTCGAACGGCTTGCTCTGCTTCCGCATTTTGTTCCAGATCGAGTATATTGATTTGGGACGGCCTTTGAGGATAAAATTCAACCCCACCGATTCCAGGTCCTGCGCGATCGGCTCCATAAACTTCGAAATGAAGCGGTCACGGGTATTTTTAGTCTCTCTCAGCTTCCTCGCAATGGCCCGGTATTCCTGGGGTTCGGTGTATTTCAAATACAATTCTTCCAGCTCCGACTTGATGCTGTACAAACCCAGCCTGTGCGCAAGCGGCGCGTAGATGAATATCGTTTCGGAAGCGATTTTGAGCTGCTTATCGCGCGGCATGCTGTCGAGCGTACGCATGTTGTGCAGGCGGTCCGCGAGCTTGACGAGGATTACCCGCACGTCGTCCGAAAGCGTGAGCAGCATTTTGCGGAAGTTCTCGGCTTGCTGCGACGACCCGTATTCAAAACGGCCCGAAATTTTGGTCAGCCCGTCGATAATTTTCGCGACTTTTTTTCCAAAAAGTCTTTCAATATCGTCGATCCCCATATCGGTATCCTCCACCACATCATGCAGCAATGCCGCCACGATGCCGGTGGTACCCAGCCCGATTTCCTCAACCACGATCTGCGCCACCGCGAGCGGGTGGTAAATATATGGCTCTCCCGACCGGCGGCGCATGTCCTTATGCGCGTCAACGGAAGTATAAAAGGCTTTTTTGATTAATTTAGCATCATTATCCTTTAAAAATGGCTTAGCTGTTCTTAAAAGCCGGCGGTATTTTTTGAGGATATCCTTACGCTCCTGTTCCAGGTCAATGTTGAGGGATTCAACCAGTTGCTCCACTGCTATATTCTAATTGGTATGCTTCACCAAAATAACAAATTTTAGCGACATTTTTCAACATGGTTTTACCCAAAGATAAAATTTTGGAAAAAGTTTGGATGTTTTTAAAAAATAGGAATACCTTTGCACTCCCAATTCGACGATCGTGTTGAAAACGGGACTAAGTAAGCGGGCGTGGCGGAACTGGTAGACGTGCTAGACTTAGGATCTAGTGCCGCAAGGCGTGGGGGTTCGATTCCCTCCGCCCGTACGAAATACAAGGGAATGACGGGGCGTCAGATTCCTCTTCTAGCTGGGAAAATGAGTTGCTCCGTAGTATTGAAACCCGTCAAATGCCCTCAGGACTTCGTTTTGAGGGCATTTTTGTTTTTTTCTGTTCAAATGTAACAAAGGTATTTACCAATAGCTTAGCGACACATGGAAGTTTTGTTAGAAAAGAGTTCGCCGACCTTAGCCTCTCTGAAAATAACGTTGACCAAGGAAGATTATCAGCCCAAAGTTGATAAGACGATCAAGGATTATTCGAAACGCGTGAACCTGAAAGGATTTCGTCCTGGCAAAGTACCATCCCATGTGATCCAGCGCATGTATGGTAAGAGCATTCTGGTTGACGAGGTGAACAACATCCTCAGCACCACAGTAAGCAACTACATCCGCGAGAACAAATTGCAGGTGGTAGGCGACCCCATCCCCGATCGCGATAAAGCGGCGGAAGTGAACTGGGACACCCCAAGCTCATTCGAGTTCAGCTACGACCTCGGTATCGCTTCGGATTTCGAAGTAAACCTGAGCGAGCTGCCGGCCGTGAAGCGTTACAGCATTAATGTAGACGACAACGAGCTGACCAAAACGCTGGACAGCCTCCGCGAGCGTTTCGCCGACAGCATTCACCCCGAAGTAAGCGAAGCGGGAGATATGATCTTCGGTGAGCTGAAACAGGACGAATTCACCACGCGCACTGCCATCCCTACCAAGCAGGTGAAGGAAGAAGCCGCTGCGAAGTTCATCGGCGTGAAAAAAGGTGATGTGATCACTTTCGACATTAAGGATACATTTACCGACGAGTCGGCGATTGCCCACGTAACCGGTAAGAAAAAAGAAGACGTTGGTGAGGTTTCAGGCGAATACACCCTGACCGTAGAAGACGTGACGCGCTCGGCGCCTGCGACGCTGAACCAGGAATTCTTCGATAAAGTACTCGGCCCGGGTCAGGTTGAAAACGAAGAGCAGTTCAACGAGAAGGTGCTCGAAATCATCAAAAGCAACTACGAGCGCGAAACGGAAGCCATGCTTCGCCGTGACATCGAGTTGGCATTGCTGGACAGCATTTCAATCGAGTTGCCTGAGGAATTCCTCAAAAACTGGTTAGAGCGCACCAACGAAGGCAAGTTCACCCGCGAACAAATCGACGAGCAATTCGCTGATTTCGCAAAATCTCTGAAACTGAGCCTGATCAAAAACAAAATCGCCGACCAGTCGGAAGTGAAAGTAGAATATCCTGAAATCCTGGCATTTACCCGCGAAATGGTAAAAGGTCAGTTCGGTATCTACGGCGACGACGAATCAATGCGTGAAACCATCGACCGCGTGGCACAAGGTTACCTGGCCGATAAGGAACGGGATAACTATACGAGCGTGTTCAACCAGGTGTTTGATAACAAGGTTCTGGAAGTAATCCGCGGCCAGGTGAGCACCGACGAGCAAACTGTTGAAGTATCAGAATTCGAAAAACTGGCGAAAGGCGAAGTTGAAGCAGAAGCCTAGTTTTCAGAAATAGCATTTTTTTTCACCGCCTCGGGTAACCGGGCGGTGTTTTTTTATTTAAACCCTTCGCATTAAAAACCAATGCGCGGGCGCTCCTCTCCTATCTGGCGGATAATGCCGTCGCCGAACAATTGCCGGAACTTCATTTTCCATTGGTCCAGCTCATTTTGCAACCGGCGGTTTTCTGCTAGTATGCGGGTATTCTCCTGCCGGAGCCATTCCGTTTCGGACATGGAGCTATCAATGCCGAGCAGTTCGGGCAGCGGCACGTCGAGCAGCTTGGCCACATTCTCCAACCTGGAAACCGATAGTTCGGTGCGGCCGCGTTCAATGTCCCCGTAAGCTGTCGTGGATAGCCCGAGCATGTCTGCCATATTTTCCTGAGAAAGGCCTTTTTGCAGTCTTATCTGTCTTATTTTCTCTGATAAATTGGATGTCACGTTCATAATGTCCGATTATAATGCGTGGTACAACGTTTTTATGCTGCAATGTAATCTTTTATGATGGCTGCTGACTGTCGCATTTTTCGATAAATTGTCGCCGAAATTGACAAGGATTATTCGGTGAATTAGTCAAATTTGTGCCATGCAACCGGGGAACCTGCGGCGTTTTAAACAGAAACTAACCTATATTGCTTTTTGTTCTCGCACTCAGTTGCCCTTTAACTATTGATAAATTAAAATTTAAATTTTTCGATGAATTACGGAAATGAATTTAGAAAATATGCCGTTCACCACCTGGGAATGAATGGTCTGACCGTAGACGGTTACATGAACCACTCTGTTGAAAACATGACCCGTTCGGTAATCGAGGAACGCCCGATGAACTTCCGCGAGGTCGACGTATTCTCCCGTCTGATGGCCGACCGCATTATTTTTATGGGCACCGGCGTGGACGACAATATCGCCAACATCATTGTAGCCCAGCTACTCTTCCTCGAATCGGCAGATCCTAAGAAAGACATCCTGATGTACATCAATAGCCCTGGTGGTTCGGTTTACGCAGGTTTGGGTATTTACGACACCATGCAATATGTCCGTCCCGACGTAGCGACGGTATGTACCAGCCTCGCGGCCTCGATGGGTGCGGTGTTGCTCGCAGGCGGCGCGGCAGGCAAGCGCTCGGCGCTTCCGCACGCTCGTGTGATGATCCACCAGCCATCCGGCGGCGCACAGGGAACGTCGGTTGATATCGAGATCACCACCCGCGAAATCGTGAAATTGCGCCACGAACTGTATGAAATCCTTGCCCACCACACCGGCCAGACGCCAGAGCAGATCGCATTGGATTCCGACCGCGACAAATGGTTGAAAGCATTGGAGGCAAAAGAATACGGCTTGATCGACGAGGTGCTTACCCGCGATAAATAAATTGAACAGCCTTTCAGAAAATGCCCCGGTAGCTCGCTGTCGGGGCGTTTTTAGTATATGGCCTAAGCTTGATTTGGTAACCCGGTCAAAAAACCGGAAATTTGCAAAAAGATAACCGCTAATTGTCAATAGAATGGAAGATTTGAAACATAAAATCAAGTCTTCGCGTTAAATTGACTCACACGTTTGTTTAGTATGGCTTTTGTATGCAAGCCGGAAACATTCACCAAACTGTTAAATCGAATCGATGGCACAAGTAAGTTGTTCGTTCTGCGGACGTAAGAAAAGCGAAGTGGATTTGCTTCTTTCCGGGATAGACGCTCACATTTGTAACCACTGCATTGCCCAGGGGCACCAGGTAGTTACCGAAGAGCTGGGACCGAAGGAGGACAAGAAAGAAAAGAAATCGAAACTTCCGAAACTGAAACCCATTCCTCCCGCTGAAATCAAGCATTTCCTCGAACAATATGTCATCGGCCAGGATGAAGCGAAACGCTCGCTGGCGGTGGCTGTATATAATCACTATAAACGTCTCAACCAGGCTGCGACCGAGGACGACGTTGTGATCGAGAAGTCCAACATTATCATGGTAGGCGAAACCGGTACCGGCAAAACTTACCTCGCGAAATCCATCGCGCGCATTCTCCAAGTTCCATTCTGCGTGGCCGATGCCACCGTGGTAACCGAAGCCGGTTATGTGGGTGAAGATGTGGAAACCATCCTGACCCGCCTGCTGCAAGCGGCAGACTATAATGTGGAAGCGGCGGAACGCGGTATCGTTTATATTGATGAGATCGATAAAATTGCCCGTAAGTCGGACAACCCGTCCATTACCCGCGATGTGAGCGGCGAAGGTGTACAGCAGGCATTGCTGAAACTCCTCGAAGGCTCAATCGTGAACGTGCCGCCGCAAGGAGGCCGCAAGCATCCCGACCAGAAGATGATTTCTTTGAATACCGAAAACATCCTCTTCATCTGCGGTGGTGCATTCGACGGCATCGAGCGCCACATCGGAAAGCGGATCAACACCCGTCCGATCGGTTTCAATGGAGATAACCGCATTATCGAGATTTTTGATAAGGGTAATTTAATGCGCTACGTGACTGCCATGGACCTTAAATCATTCGGACTAATCCCCGAGCTGATCGGCCGCTTGCCCGTACTCACGCATTTGAACCCGCTGGACCGCGAGACATTGCGTCGCATTCTCACCGAGCCTAAAAACGCATTGGTACGCCAGTACAGCAAATTGTTCGCCATGGAAGGCATCACCCTGCATTTCGAAGATGCGGTACTCGATTACATCGTGGACCAGGCGATGATCTACAAACTCGGCGCCCGCGGCCTGCGCGCGATCTGCGAGTCGATCATGACCGACGCGATGTTCGATCTGCCGTCGCAGAAGGAGGTGAAGGAATTCACCCTCTCGCTCGACTATGCGAAAGATAAATTCGAAAAATCTTCGATGGCATTGCTGCGCTCAGTGGCCTAGTTGTCATTGCATTAGCATTGTAATACGCGCCCTGCTTCTGTTGATGGAGCAGGGCGCTTCTTTTTTTATACCAATAGTCCTACTTTTACATTAAAACGCTATATATTTTAATGGAAACCTGGCTTAACAATAAATCAATCGTCATCATCGGAGGAACCACCGGCGCGGGCCTTTCTGCGGCCCAGGCCTTTGTCCGGCATGGCGCGAACGTGGTGGTAGTGGGGCGCAACCCGGAGAGCTGTCTGCTGGCGGAACTGAACCTGGGAAGCAATGCAAGAGCCAAACGGGGAGATGCCACGCAGCCGCAAATGGCACTGGACGCCATTCAGCTGTGCATCCGGGAATTCGGAAGTTTCGATGCATTATATCACGTGCCTGAGGAAACCGGCGAACCGGTAGCGGATGCGCCGCTGCACGACCTCACGATGGAAGGCTGGCGAAAAACACTCGACCATAACCTCACGTCACTCATGCTGTCAAACCAGGCGGCCGTGCGCACTTTCATGGGCATGAACAAAGGCGGAAGCATCCTGAACCTCTGCCCCGACGTTCCGTCCAACGATCAAAACCAGGCCGGCCAGGGTGCCGCAACTGCCAAAGCAGCCATTCTGGGCTTTTCAAAATCCGCTGCTGCCGCATATGCGCCCTACGAAATCCGCATTAATGTAATCTCCGCCGACACCTCGGCCGTAGCTGACCTGGATGGAGCGGCGGTATATCTGCTATCCGATCACGCCCGGTTCACCAACGGACAAGTGCTCGTGATCGATGGCGGCCGGAGTGTTTTGGAAGAACAATATTAGGCGCTCGCCAAACGGAGGCATTGTGAAGAAATTGCAGCGAATGCAACATGAACGCAGGGAGAATCGCTTTTTTTCTTTTATTCGCGTAAAATAGTTCACCAGACATCGTACTCCTATGGCTACCGGACCCATTGTAACACTTACAATAAATCCCGCGCTCGACAAAAGCTCCAACGTTCCGCGCATTGTTCCCGACAACAAACTGCGCTGTGAAACACCGAATTTTGAAGCGGGCGGCGGCGGTATCAACGTAGCCAAGGCCATTCACCGTCTGGGCGGCAATCCGATCGCCATTTTTACCGTAGGCGGCCCCACCGGTCAGCGCCTGCATAAGCTCGTCAAAAGCGAAGGCGTGGAAACAATGGTGATCGAAACCAAGCAATGGACGCGTGAGAACTTCCACGTGCTCGAAACCAGCACCGGCTTTCAATACCGCTTCGGGATGCCCGGCACCGAAATGATGCCCACCGAAGTTCGCTCGATCCTCGAAACCATGGAGGAGCTCGACCCCAGGCCGTCCTACATCATTGCCAGCGGCAGCCTGCCGCCAGGCGTGCCGTCGGACTTTTACGGACAGATCGCCCGCATCGCCCACGCACAAGGCGCGCGGTTCATAGCGGATACTTCCGGCGACGCGCTGCGCTATGCCACCGAGGCAGGTGTTTATTTATTGAAACCCAATATCACCGAACTCAGTGAACTCGTAGGCGTGGATAAGCTCGAAATGGACGAAGTAGACGACGCCGCGCGCGCGCTCATCATACGCGGGCAATGCGAGATCGTGATCGTATCCATGGGCGCGATGGGCGCCATGCTTGTTACCGAAGACCAGGTGGAGCACATTCCCGCGCCGCCGGTACAGCCCAAAAGTACCGTTGGAGCCGGCGACAGCATGCTGGCAGGCATCGTATGGACATTATCCCAAGGCAAATCCTACCGCGAAGCCGTGCGGATGGGCGTAGCCTGCGGAACGGCGGCGACGATGAATTCAGGCAGCGAGCTCTTCCGGATGCAGGACGTAAACCGCCTGCTCGACTGGCTCAACCGCTACGGAAAACGCTACTCGGCCGGTTAACTAAATCCATTCCAGAGGAAATAGTAAGAAATCGGGCATGCGGTCTTTCTCAAAATAAAGATCTGGTCATGTCCGATACACATTCCCGCCGTCAGTTCGCGAAAATCACAGCCGCTACTGCCGCCGCCCTTACTTTTAAGCCATTTTACATTCTGCACGCCAGGCCCAAAGCGGATGGCGAAGTGATTGGGCACGGTAACCACCGATACAAAGTCCACCAGGGCTGGGGCAACCTGGATGCCTCGCAGTTTCCGGTGAACAACTGCCACGAAATGGTGCAGGACAGCAAAGGGAGGCTCATTATGGTGGGGGATGAAATTAAAAACAACATCCTGATCTACGACCGCTCGGGCAAGCTGCTTGAAAGCTGGGGACACGAGTTTCCCGGCGGCCACGGGCTCACGCTCTGGAATGCCAATGGCGAAGAATTCCTTTTCATCAGCGATCCGAACATAGGAAAGGTTTTCAAAACCGATCTGAAAGGTAAAATCCTGCTTACAATCGAGCATCCTTCGAAAGTAGGAGCTTATAAGGAAAACGACCCTTTCAAACCGACTGAAACGGCCATCGGGCCCGACGGCACCATTTACATCGCCGACGGCTACGGCTCACAATGGATTTTGAGATACACGCCCAAGGGCGAATTCATCGACAAGTTCGGCGGCTCGGGCGACGGCGACGCGCAATTCTCCACCGCGCACGGCATCGCAATCGACTCCCGCGACAAGGCCAACCCGACGCTCATCGTAACCTCCCGCGCGCACAATGCATTCAAGAAATTCACATTGGACGGCAAATACCTCAGCACAATCTTCCTGCCCGGCGCATTCGTCTGCCGCCCTGTTTTCAAGGACGACACGCTGTACGCGGGCGTCTGCTGGTCGCGGTTGCGCTATTTGAACCAGACCCCAAACTCAGGTTTCGTAACGATTCTCGACAAATCCAATAAGGTTATATCCAACCCCGGCGGCACCAAGCCGACTTACCAAAACGGCGAACTGCAACTGATGGTGCAGGAAAAACCGATTTTCATGCATTGCCACGATGTGTGCGTGGATAACGATCACAACATTTACGTGTGCCAGTGGAACGCGAAGAAGACCTATCCGGTAAAACTGGAAAGGGTTTAAGCCAAAAAGCTTTTCAAGGAGAACAAATAAAAAGGGTTTCCAAAACTGGTCCGTTGGCTATGCTAGCGGATCAGTTTTATTGTAATCCCATTCACCACCATCGTCGAGATCGTGAGAATGCCGTAGGCCGCTGCAATGGGCATTTGTGGAACGAGCCACGCCACACCTACCAGGAACGCTACGAAGCCGTAACCCGCCAGCAGCAGACCATACAAAATACGCACGGCTGCGTCGGAGCCCTGCTGCGAATGCGTAAAAACGGCCAGGGTGGAAGTCATGATCGGGAAAGGCGTCAAGATTCCGCTCCAAGTCGGGCCAAGGTAGTCGGCCGCCTGCGTGAGCATTACAACGAAAAATGTAGCAACCAGCATCCGAAGCGGAATATCCCAGGAAGGCTGTTTTTTAAAGTCAGGTTTTGATTTTGGTTTTGGAAAAAAATACAAAACCAGTGTAAGCACGATCAGATTGAGCCCTACGGCTGCCGGCATCGAAATGTCGCGTCCCAGGGCGATTAATGCCACTACAAAAAATGCCGCGTAGCTGATCAGCACGGTAGGCAGCCACTTCATCCGCGCCGAGAGAAATGCGTAAATCAATGCAAAGAGCATCGTCCCGACAGAACCCAGCAATGCGGAAGTGATGGTGGAGGCGGCAAATGCAGCCCCGTGCTCCAACGCGATGAAGAAAGAAATCGGCCCGGCTACCCACGGAAATCCGCCGATCCAGCCGCCCAGCCCCTCGCCCCATTTGCGGACAGCCAGCGTTACACCGGCAATGAGCGGCGGCATAAGGGCAATCTTGGCTAGCAAAAGGTCTGACAATGTATTAAAGCGGCAAAATGTTGCACAAATTTACATTTAAGTGCTTAACCGTCTGAAAATTTGATGAAATACTTCCGGATTTTAATTGCAACACAGTTGCAATGATCGTATTTTTGCAACGTTGTAACACAAAGAAAGCCCACTCGCACCCGACACCAATGCCATTTGCCCGTTATTTGCTGCTCACCGTAGTGCTGTCACTCCATTCGCTGATGGCCCTGGCCCAAAAGCCGGCTTGCGAATGCTTTGTGAAAGGTATTGTGAAAGACCGGCACACCGGCCAGCCGATCATCGGCGCGACGGTACTTATCGTAGGCCAGAGCAACGGCGTTTTTACGGACGAGCATGGCCGGTACGAGCTCAAAAACCTCTGTCCGGGCAATTATACGCTGGAATGCCGCATTATCGGCTACAATCCATTTCAGCAAAAAGTGGATCTGACGGCCGGGCATGAAGAGAATTTCAATCTGCTCGAACAGGAAGTGCATTTGCACGATGTGGAGATCACCGCACACCGAACTGATGCGCCTTCTTCCCAGCCATTGACCATGATTTCGGGTGCAGATTTGGACAAAACCCGCGGCCAGACGCTCGGCGAAAGCCTCAAAGGCGTGACCGGCGTGACGACGCTGCAAACCGGCTCATCCATCGCCAAACCCGTCATCCACGGCCTGCATAGCAACCGCGTGCTGATCATGAACAACGGCATTCGTCAGGAAGGCCAGCAATGGGGCTCGGAACACGCACCGGAAATCGACCCGTTCATCGCCACGCGCATTTCCGTTGTGAAGGGCGCTGCTGGTGTGCGCTACGGCTCCGACGCGATCGGCGGGGTGATACTGGTAGAGCCGGAAGAGCTGCCGGTGGATAAACCCATTACCGGTGAACTGAATGCGGTTGGCTTTTCCAATGGGCGGCAGGGCGTATTATCCGGCACGGTGCAAGGCGGGCTGAATTTTGTCAAAGGGTTTGGCTGGCGCGCGCAGGGCACGATCAAGCGGGGCGGGAACATCCGCACGCCGAATTATTTTCTGGACAACACCGGGATTAGCGAAAACAACTTCTCGCTCGCAGCCGGTTACCGTCACAAAGGTTTGGGCATTGATGTATTTTACAGTCGTTTCGACACACAAATAGGCATTTTCTCGGGGTCGCACATTGGGAGCGTCACCGATTTACTCAACGTTATCAAGCATGGCGAGCCGCTCATCAAATCGGGTTTTAGTTATGCCATCAACCGGCCTAACCAGAATGCGACGCACGAATTGCTGAAAGCCGAAACGCATTACCATTTCAACGATGGCAACCGACTGCAATGGACGATCGCGCGGCAGTACAACAACCGCAACGAGTTCGATTTGCACCGCCCGCGGAACGACAGCATAGCGGCACTGAACCATCCTGAACTGTCATTTAAACTCACTTCATTGACAAACGACGTGGTATGGGACCACAAGCCCGTTGCCGGGAAAATCAGCGGACAGGTTGGCGTGAGTACATTGTACCAATACAACCTCATGAGCGGCCGTCCGCTGATCCCAAATTTTAACCAGTTCAATATCGGGCTATTCTGGATTGAGCGGCTCGTGACCAGCAAGTGGGAGCTCGAAGCAGGCCTGCGTTATGATTACCGGACGTTGAAAACCTATCGGATCGTGAACCGCGAAAAGATCGCCAACCATTTCGATTTCGGCAACTTTTCGGGCACTGCGGGCGCTACCCGCAACTTTTCCGAACGCTTTTCCGCGCGTGTGAACGTGGGTACGACCTGGCGCGCGCCGAACGTGAGCGAGCTGTTCAGCGACGGTGTGCACCACGGCGCAGCTGCTTACGAGCAAGGCGATGCCAGCTTGCAGCCCGAAAAAGCCCTCAATTCCATTGCCAGCGTGAAATACCTAGCGCCGAAATGGAGCCTGGAAGTGGGTGGTTATTACAATTACATTTTTGATTTTATATACTTGAAACCACAGCCCGAGCCGATTCTGACCATCCGTGGCGCATTTCCTTACTTTAAATACACCCAAACCGACGCTTCGTTCAAAGGCATCGACGTGTCGGGAAGCTGGGAATTTGTGAAGCGCACGACGGTTTCGAGCAAGCTCACGTACCTGCGTGTGTACGACGAGCGTAATGATGGTTACCTGGTGATGATCCCGCCCAACCGGCTCGACAATGCATTGAAATACCAGTTCGCCGACCGCGGCAAATGGAAAGATGGCTTTATTTCTGTCGGTAACCTGCTGGTAGCGGAGCAAAAGCGGGTTCCCGCTAACAGCGATTTCATGCCTCCGCCGAAAGCCTATTCGCTGTGGAGCCTGCAAGCCGGCGCGACGCTGAAAATCTCCGACAAACAACAACTGGAAATCGGGGTGAATGTACAAAATGTGTTCAACACCGTTTACCGGGATTATCTGAACCGCTTCCGCTACTACACCGACGACATGGGCCGCAATGCATCACTACGGTTGAAATGGAAGTTTGGGGCTTAGCGAAGCCCCGCCAAAAATGATTTTTTAATACAATACTTAAAAACACTTACGTATGAAAATGAACCGCAAGCTGACCTGGATGCTGCTCGCCGCATTGACCACGGCATTTGTGCAATGTAAAGATTCGGGCGATGAAGTAGAGCCGGACGACGAGAACGAGCTGATTACGTCCGTGACGTTGAAAT
This sequence comes from Dyadobacter fermentans DSM 18053, assembly GCF_000023125.1. NCBI lineage: Bacteria > Pseudomonadati > Bacteroidota > Cytophagia > Cytophagales > Spirosomataceae > Dyadobacter > Dyadobacter fermentans. The sequence continues at coordinate 5,510,822 of NC_013037.1, read as the reverse complement.
TTACCGAGCAGGGAACGTCCAATGTGAGCACTTTCTCATTCAAAGATCCGGACGGCGACGGAGGCAATGCCCCCACGAAATTCGATACGATTGCCCTTAAACCGAACACGACCTACACGCTGGCCATCGAGCTGGCCGACGAAAGCAAGTCACCGGCAAATGATATAACCAAGGAAGTGGAGGAAGAATCGGACGAGCACTTGTTTGTATACACCCCTTCTCCCGCCGCGCTTTTGACCTATACTTACGGCGATAAGGACAAAAACAACCACCCGATCGGCCTCACCGGCTCCGCCAAAACCGGCGCGGCAGGCGACGGCACATTGAAAGTGCAGCTACGCCATCAGCCAGGCAACAAAAACGGTACGCCTACGCCCGGCAGCGACGACGTGAACGTGGATTTCCAGTTGAAAGTGAAATAAACGGCAAAAAGGAAGTGAAATAAAAAAGGATCAGCCGAGTGACTGATCCTTTTTTGTTTAATTGCATTTGGGGCAAACGCCCTGTATGAGCAGATTGAAATGTTCGGGATAGTAACCTTCCGGAAGCTGTACCGCCGGAATATGGAGGTTTTCAAGGCAATTGGTTTCTCCGCAAGCGCTGCATTTGAAATGGATATGGTCGTGCTGGTGCTTTTCCTCGGAGCAGTTGTGCGAGCATAATGCGTAACGCATCCCCTCGTCGTCGAGCACCTTGTGGATAATGCCTTTTTCGAGGAATGTTTTGAGTGTTCTATATATCGTCACACGGTCGTAATTCTCTCCCAATGCGCCTTCCAGGTCGCCGTGCGATAACGCATTCTTCCGGTTGATAAATGTCGAGAGCACATCTTCGCGGCATGTGGTGGTGCGTAAATGATGTACTTTCAGCGTTTCTCTTAATTGGTCCATTGTCTCCAACAGTTTAATAATTCCTCCCTTCTAAAACCTTTCCCGTCAAAGTTAAGTTCTAACCGGTTCAAATTCCAAGGATTCCGATTACACTTTGAACGGCCTGGCACGCCAATTGCTAAAAATATTCTGCAACCCCGTTGCAAGTTCAAAGCATGGGTGTTATTTTTGCAACATTATTGTATGTAGGAAAATGAAAGCAGTACACTCACATGGCAAGGCCGACTACATTGGGATCTTAGGGTCCGTGTTGTGCATTATCCATTGCATACTGGTTCCTGCATTGGCGCTGGGATCGTCGGTGGCTACGCACGACCACTCCCACATCGGCCTCATTTCACTTGATTACTTCTTCATTCTCATCAACGGTATCGCGGTATATTACGCCACCCGTGACCATCGTTCAACGGGCATTCGTGTGCTGCTTTGGAGCGCGCTGGCAATCTTCGCCATTTCGCTGATCTTCGAAGGCCGCCACCAGGTATTCTCCTGGCTGGGTTATGTAGGCTCCGGCTTGCTGATCGTCGGTCACCTGATCAACCTCTACGTTTGCCAGATCGCCCCGCGGTTGAAATTCAGAACCCGCTGATCATTTATCATATTCCACTTCGAAACGGCCTAGTTCGGGCCGGTTGGTATGCTTTCGGCTTAATTCATACTCGAAAAGCGTTTTGCCCAGGTTGGCCATGAATGGGAAACCTACCGTGTCGTAATCGTATTTATCGTCGTTGAAAACGCCATCTTCGTTGCAATAGATCACGGCAGTTACCATAAACTCAATCCCCTTTTCGAAATCGGCGATGTAGGCATTGTCCAACAGAAAGCCGTAGGCATCGCCGCATTTATTGAAAAGCCGGATATGGCGCGGCAGCCGCGTTTTAGTGGCTCCGAAAAGCAGAAATTTCACATATCCATCGTAATAATCATCGGTATAGCTGGCCGGGAAGCTCGTTTCAACCGGGAATTGCGACATGTACTGGTACATAAACCGGTAATCTTCCTCCGTGAGGTTAAACCGCTGTGAAGCCGGCACCTGATCGGGGAAGAAAAGCGTTTTCAGCAGCCGATGCTGCTCTTCAAGGGGAAAAAAGTTCTTTTGGGTAAAATCAAACGGCTCATTCACCAATGCACCGTCTTTCAGATAACCGTTGCCCAGAAGAATCGGGCCGGGCGCCTTGAATTCCTCCTCATTGTATTTTGCGGGCTGCTCGAACACAATTTTGCCGTCCTTCTCAAACCGGACCGGATTGGTATACCGATTGTTTTCCGCGCCAATGGGCGATTCGAGGCGGTGGACAATGCGGCTTTCCTTAAATCCCTTCTTGTGCAGGCTGTCGTTGAACTCCCGCTGGCCGATAAATTCATACAGCCGGTTGAATGCATCGTTATCGCTCGCGAGCAAGATCTTTTTGGCATAATGCGCCACAGACGGCAGGCTGTCTTCCGAACTCGTATCGGCTGTCACGGCAGTTTGCTCGGGCCTTACCGCGTCGGTGAACATCGGCGTGTACTTGTTGATACCGAGCTTGTTCAGCTTTTCAAATGCGAGCGCCACTGCCGGTAGCTTAACCGTGCTGGCCGGATAAAAATATTCACCCGAATTGACCCGGTAGCCATGCGTAGTAAAGTGCGGGACATTGTTTTTATTACGGTCAATCTTAGTATAGAGCACCTGCACCTTGTATTTGTCAGGATTTTGGAGAATCGCCGAAAAGCGTTCGGGATGCTTTTTTAACAGTTTTTCAATGAAATTATCTGCGTAATACTGTGCGTGAATCGGCAGGGCTGCCAGTTGTAAAGACAAGAGAAACAACAGTTTATAATTTCTAAAAAAGCGCATGGAATACAATCGGGCACGTGTTAGCCGAATATACGATTTTTATTTTAAAGGGTACCCGGAATTAGTTTTTACTCCCCGGCTCCTTTTCTGATGAGATATAAACAATGGCGAAATAATGGAAGAAAACAAGTTGCGCAGCCGGGGCTGGTTCGGGAAATCGGGTAAGGACGGGTTCATCTACCGCGCCTGGATGAAAAACCAGGGTTACCCCGCTGATGAGTTTGAAGGACGGCCGGTAATCGGCATTTGTAATACATTCTCGGAGCTGACGCCCTGCAACGGGCATTTCCGCGAGCTGGCCGAATCGGTGAAGCGCGGCGTGTGGGAAGCCGGCGGTTTTCCGCTCGAATTCCCGGTCATGTCGCTGGGTGAAACGCTCATCAAACCGACGGCTATGCTGTACCGCAACCTCGCGAGTATGGACGTAGAGGAATCTATCCGCGCCAACCCGATTGACGGCGTGGTGCTACTTTGCGGCTGCGATAAGACGACACCCTCGCTCGTAATGGGCGCTGCCAGCGTGAATATTCCTACCATCGTCGTGTCCGGCGGCCCCATGCTCACCGGCCGTTACCGCGGCAAAACCATCGGTACCAGCGACGTGTGGCGTTTCAGCGAGCTGCACCGCAAGGGCGAGCTTACGCAAGAAGAATTGTACACCGCCGAAGCCTGCATGTGCCGCTCCGACGGCCATTGTGCGGTAATGGGCACGGCCTCCACCATGGCCTGTATGGTGGAATCACTCGGATTGACATTGCCTGAGAATGCGGCCATTCCGGCAGCGGATTCGCGCAGGAAAGTGCTCGCACATTTATCGGGCCGGCGCATTGTGGATATGGTAAAGGAAGATTTGAGAATGTCGCAAATCCTCACGCGAGAAGCATTCGAGAATGCGATTATGATCAATGCGGCCATTGGCGGTTCCACCAACTTTGTAATCCACCTGCTCGCGATCGCGGGGCGCATTGGTGTGGATTTGCAATTGGATGATTTCAATGACCTCTGTAAAAAAGTGCCGCTGTTGCTCAACTTGCAGCCTTCCGGCGGGTATTTTATGGAAGATTTCTATTACGCGGGCGGCCTGCCTGTCGTGATCAAGGAACTGAGCGGCATACTGCACCAGTCGGTGATCACAGCCAACGGCAAAACGATGGCCGAGAACTCGGCGAGCGCGGAATGCTTCAATCCCGAAGTGATCGGCACAATAGAAGAGCCAATTAAGGATCTGACCGGCCTGGCCGTTGTACGCGGTAACCTCTGCGAGAATGGCGCGGTGATCAAGCCGTCGGCGTCCCTGAAACCGGAGCTCATGCAGCACCGCGGCCGCGCAATCGTGTTCGAGGATATAGACGATTACAAGATCCGCCTCGACGATCCCGATCTGGATGTGGACGAAAACAGCATTTTGGTACTAAAAAATGTAGGCCCGAAAGGCTACCCGGGTATGCCGGAGGTAGGAAACATGTCGTTACCTAAAAAGCTCCTCGCGCAGGGCGTGATCGACATGGTGCGCATTTCCGACGGACGAATGAGCGGTACCGGTTTTGGAACGGTAGTTTTGCACGTATCGCCGGAAGCAGCCGTAGGCGGCAACCTCGCATTGGTGCAGGATGGCGATTACATTGAACTCGATGTGGAAAACAGAAGACTGCACCTCGAAGTGTCGGACGAAGAACTGGCACGCCGCAGAACACTTTGGAAACCGCTCGAACTGGGCTATAACCGCGGCTACGTGCATTTGCACATCGCGCACGTAACCCAGGCACACGAAGGCGCCGACCTCGACTTTCTCAAAGGCGGCTCCGGCGATAAAGTAACGAGAGATTCGCATTAACAGCATTACAATGAGCAGTCAACTTTTTGATAACCACGTCGCCATCGTCACCGGTGCGGGCCAGGGCATCGGATTTGAAATCGCGAAGCAGCTTGCCTGCCAGGGCGCCGGGGTGATCCTGAACGATACCAATAAGGCCCTCGCCGCCGAAGCAGCCAAGAAAATCCGCAACAAGGAGGGGGAATGCGTCGCTTTCGCGGGCGACGCCTCTCAGCCGGAGGTGATCGACGCGATGGTGGATGAGGCCGTGAAATGCTTCGGTAAATTGACATTGACCGTGTGCAATGCCGGCATCACGCTTTTCGGCGATTTCTTTGACTATCCGGCGGAAAATCTGCGCAAAGTACTGGAAGTGAACCTGATGGGCTCATTCCTGCTTACGCAGGCCGCGGCTAAGCAAATGCGAAAGCAGAAGTCGGGCGGCAGGATATTGCTGATGTCGTCGGTAGTGGGGCACCAGGCACACCAGTTCCTGGGTGCGTATGCGATGACGAAAGCGGGTTTGGAAATGCTCGCGAAAAACCTCGTGATCGAGCTTTCTCCGCACGGTATTACCATTAATGCAGTCGCGCCGGGCGCTACGCTTACGGAGCGGACGCAGGCGGAAGATCCCACCTACCCCAAAACCTGGTCGGCGATCACGCCCATGGGCCGGCCTGCGATTTGCGAAGACATTGCCAATGCCGCATTATTCCTCCTATCGCCGCATTCCGGCCACATTACAGGGCAAAGCCTGATCGTCGACGGCGGCTGGACGTCCGTGAGCCCCCTGCCCGATCTGAGCAATATGAATGTCAAGAAAAGCTAGATTTTAGTCGCCCGAAAACAGCTGCGCTTCCAGGTCATCGATGCTTCCGTCTTTTGAAAAGAAGAGCTCGCGTGGCTTGGCAGCGGTGCCGGGATTAGCCGTCATGAAGCTGCGGTACTGGTCGTCGGTGATGATTTTTAACAGCAATGCACGTTTCAGCACCATCGGGAACGGCACTTTGAAGAAATTGGCGATATCCGACGCCAGAAAATCCGGGATTTTGGAGATATCATTCCTGAAAAAACTCTCCACCTCATCGAATGGCAGCAAAGCCTCGAAAATGAGCTGCTCGGACCGCGCTGCAAGCGAAGCCGTGTTGGCATAAATCGTGTGCAAACCCAGCGAAACGGTGAGCAGGTGAATGTGGTAATTGCGCTCATTGATATCCGAAGCCGCATTCACAAACACCCACCCTTTCTGATGATAAATCGCTGAAAAGCCTTTGAAAAGCGGGTCTACATTATGTAATTGCGCAATTTTGATGCCTTCCGGATACGGCAACTTGTGCCCGATCTGATGCACAATGTCCTGTGCGTAAGAAATGTCGGCCACCTCCCCCGCCGGCTCGATCATCCAGTCACCATTCACCAGCCCTTCAAACAGCTGGCCCGCGATCCGCTGGCTTTCGACCTGTCCCAAATGCAGGACAATGCGGTTACCGCGGACGGAATAATCGAGAAGAAGTTGATTTTTGGGCTGTTTGCGAGGCATATCGAGGTAGTTGTTGAGGTGTTAACTTTCAAAGATACGTCCTTCCGATTTCCGCCGCAACTGCGGACAAGTAATATTATCGCCACTCCAACGTGTTGAGCAGTTGCAGCATATCGGCCTGCAAATAGTCGATCACCGGTGCCAATGAATCATTTTTAGTGGCCGTTGGGAAATAGATTGCGCCCCTTAGAAAATGCCCGGTGCTATCGGTGGTATAAAACTGGTATGGGCTCGGCACATCGCCTTCGATCTTAAAAAGCAGCGCCGTTCGTCCCGTTTTGCCCAAAACCCGCTGCTCCTGGATGGACGAAGCGCGGATCTGGTGCTTGCTGGCGAGCTTGTAACTGTCGTCGATAAATGCTCTCAGTAATGCGGGATTGTTGTTCAGCGGCTTATAGGTAATCTGGATATTGGCCTTGAATTGCGGATAATTGATAAAGATCCAGTCTTTCCCGGCCGTTTTGAATGTATCCGGCTCCACCACGGCGTATTTGGAATATTCAAATGTGTAGGGATGCGCCTCGGTAAGTGGCCGGTAGCTGTGCGCGGGGAGGTCGATGCGGTTGTAGCCTTTGGGTTTCGGAATGTAGGTTTGCTCCGCTTCTTTTTTGCAACCTGAGATCAAAAGCAGTGAAAGAGGCAGGAAAATGGTAAAAACGAATTTGTACATATGATAAGTCCCTTTGGCAAACGTGCGCAAAGCTAACGAAAACAGCCCTACAATCATTTTATCCCAAACCCCTGAAAACAAAAAAGCGAAACCGTACATGACAGTCTCGCTCTCCGGCACCCTCCTCCGCTACTCCACGGTAACAGATTTGGCAAGATTTCTTGGCTGGTCCACATTCCGGCCCCGCATCACCGCAATGTAGTACGAGAGCAGTTGAAGCGGGATCACGGACACAAGCGGCGTCAGAATTTCATGCGTATTCGGCACTTCGATCACAAAATCGACCATGCCGGGGATTAATGTATCGCCTTCGGTCACGATCGCGATCACGCGGCCTTTGCGGGCTTTCACTTCCTGGATGTTTGACACGATTTTTTCGTACGAACTGTCTTTCGTGGCCAGGAACACCACCGGCATATCCTCGTCGATCAATGCGATCGGGCCGTGTTTCATTTCCGCGGCCGGGTAACCTTCGGCGTGGATGTAGGAAATTTCTTTCAATTTCAATGCGCCTTCCAGCGCCACTGGAAAGTTCAAACCACGCCCCAGATAAATGAAGTTGCGCGCATAAGTGAATATGAATGCGATCTCCTTGATTTTGGCCGCATTTTCAAACACTTTTTCCACTTTGGCCGGAATCGTTTCGAGTTCGATCAGCAGCTGGCGGTAAGTTTCCTCGGCAATGGTGCCTTTGCGCTTGGCTACGGCAATGGCCATGAGCGTGAGCACAGTCACCTGGGCTGTAAATGCCTTGGTACTGGCCACGCCTATCTCCGGGCCTGCGTGTGTGTAAGCGCCGGCATGCGTAGCGCGGGCAATGGACGAGCCCACCACGTTGCACACCCCAAAAATCGTTGCGCCTTTGGACTTTGCCAGTTCAATGGCCGCCAGGGTATCCGCCGTTTCGCCCGATTGCGAAATGGCAATTACAATGTCATTTTCCTTGATCACCGGGTTCCGGTAGCGGAATTCCGAAGCATATTCCACTTCTACATTAATGCGTGCCAGCTCCTCAAACATGTATTCGGCCACGAGCCCGGCGTGCCAGGAAGTACCGCAGCCGACGATCACGACGCGGTCGGCCTGTGCCAACTTATCGAGGTAATCGTTCAGGCCGCCCAATTGCAGGTGCGCATCATCCGCGCGGAGGCGACCGCGCATGGAATCGGCGATGGAGCGGGGCTGCTCGAAAATTTCCTTGATCATGAAATGGTCGTAACCGCCTTTTTCGATGGTTTCGAGCTCCATTTCGAGCTTTTGAATGTATGGAGTGGTTTCTGTGCTGCTTTCGAGGTGCTGAATGCTGAGCTTGCCTTCGCTGATCACGGCTACTTCGTAATCATCAAGGTATACCACGTCTTTGGTATACTCTATAATCGGCGTGGCGTCGGAGGCGAGGAAGTATTCATTTTCACCCACCCCAATCACCAGCGGACTGCCTTTGCGGGCCGCGATAAGCTGGCCGGGATGATCGAGCGACATCACCACGATGGCATAAGCGCCAACTACTTCCTTCAATGCCAGCCGCACGGCCGCTTCGAGTGTGGTGCCGGTTTCCTTCTGCACGTCTTCGATGAAATGGACCAGGACTTCGGTATCGGTATCGCTTAGGAATTTGTGGCCTTTGCCAATCAGGTTTTGCTTGATGGCCGCGTAGTTCTCGATAATGCCGTTGTGGATGATCGATAACCGGCGGTTGTTGGAATAATGCGGGTGGGCATTTACGTCGTTCGGTTCGCCGTGGGTGGCCCAGCGTGTGTGGCCGATGCCGATCGTGGCGGCGAGTTGCTTTCCGTTCAGTTCCGATTCCAGGTCCGAGACCTTTCCTTTTTTCTTGTAAATATTCAATTCGCCGTTTTCAAGCAATGCCACGCCCGAGCTATCATAGCCCCGATATTCCAGACGTTTCAATCCTTTTAAAATCAAAGGATATGCCTCTCTGCTCCCAACATAAGCCACAATTCCGCACATATTCTTAAAATATTTTAATTTTGTGTATGTATTCGACGGGGGCAAATAAATGAGAAACAGCGGTCGTTAGCAAGCTAAATTTTAATTAAATACTAAAAAATATCCAATTTCTTGATAGTGCTCGAACACACAAAAGATTCTTGTAAAACACAAAAAAGCCGGCGACTCTGAGAATCGCCGGCTTTTCTGCCCTGTGAAATCTATCTGTTAACTTACCAGATCGTTGTAGAGATTGTAATACGACTCAGAGAAATTCTCATCCTGCTCGTCGAGCTGCACGCGTTTGGGTGCATTGTTGAAAATTTCGTTGAGACTCTCGCTGCAATGCTCTTCGGCTTTCAGCACCGCGTCGGCATAAGCACATCCGATTTTGACAAAACCTTCGAAATCGGCCGAATGCAAATGTGCCAGCGCTTCGTCGCTCACGTCCATGGCCTTGGCTTTGCTCTGCAAATCCGCGTCGAATTTGTAGTCAAATGCATTGTTGTGTACGGTAAACACACTTTTCGTATCCTTAAACATCGGATCGTTACGGTAAGTGGTTTTGAGGTACAATGGAATGAGAGCCGTCATCCAGTCATTACAGTGCACCACGTCCGGGGCCCATCCCAGTTTCTTAACTGTTTCCAAAACACCCTTGCAAAAGAAGATCGCACGTTCGTCGTTGTCATCGAAAAAGTTATTTTCCTTATCGAAGAAAACGGATTTGCGATGGAAGTAATCGTCGTTATCTATAAAATAGACCTGCAACTTCGCATTGGGAATCGAAGCTACTTTAATGATTAGCGGCTTTTCTTCATCTCCTACGGTAATATTGATTCCTGACAGTCGAACTACTTCATGAAGCCTGTTTTTGCGTTCGTTGATCAACCCGAAACGCGGAACGAGTATCCGGATCTCCGCCCCTTTTTCCTGCATTGCCTGCGGAAGTTTTCTAACATAGTCGGCAACGTCGGTCGTTTGGAGGAAGGGATTGATTTCACTGGCTACATACAAAATTCGTAGTTTCTCCATAGATCTTTTAGCAGTTTGTGAAAAAAAGTTTTGCAAAATTATACAAAAAAAATGGCAATTTCAAAAGATATTCCAAACTAATTGTCATATTGCGCCCAGTTTGGGATTTCCCTGTCCTGATGTTTCCATAACCTGCCATTCGCACTGCACTCATCAGAAAAAGCAGTGGTAACGCACAGGTTACTCCCTCAGTTTTCAGAATTTACATGGAAGTATTCACTTCGGTCAAAAGCCTCCGCCAGTACCTGGATCAGCAACTTTTACAGCAGAAAACCGTCGGCCTCGTGCCCACGATGGGAGCGCTTCACGAAGGCCACATTTCACTGATCGAAGCCGCCAGAAAGGACACCGACATCGTCGTTTGCAGCGTTTTCGTGAACCCCACTCAATTCAACAATCCCGAAGACCTGGCCAAATACCCGAGAACTTTCGAAGCCGACCGTGCCATGTTGGAAAATGCAGGCTGCTCGGCCGTTTTTGCGCCGTCGGTGGAGGAGATGTATCCCGAACAGCCCGTCGTAAAAATGAACTTCGGCGCGTTGGAAACTGTGATGGAAGGCGCTTCGCGGCCCGGGCATTTCAACGGCGTCGGCATTGTCGTTTCGAAGCTGTTCAATATCGTCAGGCCGCACCGCGCCTATTTCGGGCAGAAGGATTTACAGCAGGTGTCGGTCGTGCGCCAGCTGGTGAGCGACCTGGCTTTCGGACTGGAACTCATCGTATGTCCTACCGTTCGCGAGAAGGACGGACTGGCCATGTCCTCGCGCAACACCCGCCTGGATGCTACCGAGCGCGCGATCGCACCCCATATATACCGCATACTCGCGGGCGCGGGCGAAGAGCTGAACGCAGGCAGGAAAGTAAGTGAAGTAGTAAGCTGGGCCAAAAGCGAATTCGGGAAGATCAAAGAATTCACCCTCGACTATTTTGAAGTGATTAACCTGAAAACCCTGCTTCCCATCGAAAAAACGGGCCCGGCAGGTTCGAATGCGATCTGCGTTGCCACACTCCTCGGCCCGGTAAGACTGATCGACAATATCGTGTTCTGACAACATTCCAACATATTCAAAACGTAGAAAGGCTCCTCATCGGAGCCTTTCTGCGTTTTACATTACCAGCTATTATGCCAGTTTCCAGTCACCGCGGTATTTGCGGGATACAAACTGGTTCGCTTCGTCGAAGTTGGTAACCTTCATGTTTTTGCCATCCCACAACAGTTTTTTGCGGCCTGGGTAGTCGAATCCTTTGCCGTCGGCCTTCGCGGTGCGGAGGTTGTAGCTGCGGATACCGAGGTTACCCATGATCACAGTTTCCGTCAACGGACCAGCGTAGTCGAACGATGACGTGAGCGCTTTGTGCTCCTTGCTGTTGAAACCAGCCTTGCAGGCATCGCTCCACGATACGTGGTGACCAAACTCCGGCATGGTGGTGTATTCGTTCCCGAAATCGCCTTGCTTATATTCGAGCTTGGTGCCGTCTTTGAGATATACTTTCGGCGCGATACCGTAAGTTCCGCAGGTCATTACGCCTTTTTCACCAATCAAAAGCACGCCATTGCTGCTGTCGGGCTCGCCAAGCGGGTCGTTGGCAGGGATCAGATCCGGGTGGAATGGGCGCAGACCGCCGTCGTGCCAGGTCAACGTCACTTCGGATTTGTTCACTTTGTTTGCAGGGAACTTCAATTGCACGCGTGATGACGGCGGGCAGCCTTCCGGAATGTACTCGGCTGTCCAGTCTTTGATGAACACCTGGCCTACGGAACATTCAACTTCCGTTGGATAACCCAATCCAAGCGTACGGAAAGCCGGGTCGATCAGGTGACAACCCATATCGCCCAATGCGCCGGTACCGAAGTTCCACCAGCCTCTCCATTTGAATGGGTGCCATGCCGGGCTGTAATCTACCCATTCGGCGCAGCCTACCCACAATTCCCAGTCGATGTCCGCCGGTACTTCCTGCTTGCTGGTCGGAACGGGAATGCCTTGCGGCCACACGGGACGGTTAGTCCAAACGTGCGCCTCGTGCACATTACCGATGAGGCCTTTGTTGAACCACTCCTTCATCTGCGTCTGTGCGGGGTTGGACGCTCCCTGGTTACCCATTTGGGTTACTACCTTGTATTTGCGGGCAGCTTCGGTGAGCATGCGGGCCTCGTAAATATTGTGCGTAAGGGGTTTCTGAACGTACACGTGCTTGCCGCGCTGCATGGCGTTCATGGCGATGATCGCGTGCATGTGGTCGGCCGTCGATACCGTTACCGCGTCGATATCCTTGTCCATTTCGTCGAACATCTTGCGGAAGTCCTTGTATTTTTTGGCAGTCGGGTGCAGTTCGAAGTTCTTCTTCGCCTGGTTCCAGTCTACATCGCAAAGTGCCACGAGGTTTTCGGCACCTTTGTTCCATGCATTGTTCGTGTCAGAAAAACCTTTTCCACCCACACCGATACCGGCGATATTCAGTTTGTCGCTCGGAGCTTTATATCCTTTTCCCAGCACGTAGCGGGGAACTATGAAGAAACTTCCAATGGCCGCGGCGGAGGTCTTCTGGATAAAGTCCCGGCGGTTAACGTCTTTCGGTTTGTTTTCTGTACTCATCGGTTTTGGTAATGAAAAAATAAAGTAGATTAATATAGATTAAAGGAATAAGTTTTTAATAGAGATCGAATACTATTAAATCCCGCTTAAATATAATAATGTTCTCACGAAACATCATGAATGCGGCGGTTTCAAATATCACGGAACCGTCCCACCGAAGCGTATGTTTTGATGGCTGGGTATTATTCCTGTAACTTTACAGGGTAATGCATTTCAAATAGACCAATACCACCGGGTAATGCAAATCACAGTAATGAAATCGAAGATTCACCGGGTTAAGGTGACTCAGGCGGAATTGAACTACGTAGGCAGCATCACGATCGACGAAGATCTGATGGACGCCGCGGGACTGATAGAAAACGAGCAGGTTCACATTGTGAACAATAACAATGGTGAACGTTTTATCACATATGTTATCAAAGGCGAGCGCGGCACGGGCATGATTTGCCTCAACGGCGCAGCGGCCCGCAGGGTGCAGATCGGCGATATCATCATCATCATCGCGTACGGCAGCATGAGCCAGGAAGAGGCGAAGACATTCAAACCGATGATCGTTTTTCCGGACCATAACAACCATCTCGTAGGCTGATCTCCGGCTTTTACCTACACGATACACAATTATAGCATGAAAAATATACTGCGTTACACGATATCGCTTGTCCTGGCAGGCGGTCTGCTCTGGTTTGTGTTTAAAGACATCAACCTGGGCGAAATGCTCGACCGTTTTGCGAAATCCGACTGGCGGTGGATCGCCGTATCATGCTTTTGCCTCCTGCTTGCGCACATGACGCGCGCCTGGCGTTGGGGAATGCTCATCGAGCCGCTGGACCACAAGCCGGGCATTGTGAACAGCACAATGTCTGTACTCACCGGGTATTTTGCCAATTATATTGTTCCAAGAATGGGCGAGGTAACACGCTGCGGCACATTATACCGGCTTGAACGCATTCCGGTGAGCCTGAGCTTTGGTACCGTGGTGGCCGAGCGGATTTTCGATGTGATCATACTGGTGTTGATGATCGGGTTGAACTTCATCCTCGAATTCGATCGTCTCAGCACATTCTTCACTGATTTTTTCCAAAGTAAAATAGGCGGCGGAAGCCAGGGCGGCGGCTCGGGCAGCGGCATGCTGCTTACAGTTTTGATCGTCGGGTTACTGGCTGTTGGCGTGGCGGCTACTGTAATTTTCAGGAATGTCGCGTTGCGTAATAAATTGCAGCAGAATGCGCTTGTTGCCAAAATCATCAGCTTTGCCCAGGGCATGCTGGAAGGTTTGCTGAGCGTTCGCAAGCTGCGTAATCCGGGACTATTCATTTTCAGCACGGTGATGATCTGGGTATTGTATTATCTGGTCTCGTACGTGCTTTTCTTCTGCATTCCCGAAACTTCCCACCTCGGCCCGCTGGCGGGTTTGACGCTGCTCGTCGTGGGGGCGATCGGTATGACGGCGCCTACGCAGGGCGGGATCGGTGCATATCATTTGCTCGTGGGTAATGTGATGGTGCTGTACGGACTGTCGCAGAACGACGGCATCACATTGGCGACATTCATCCACGGCGCGCAAATGCTGTTTATGCTCGTCATCGGTGCATTGGCATTCTTGTATGTGCTGATTGTGAACAAAAACAAAGTCGAAACGACCGAACAAGTGTCCGCGGCAAACTAATTGCTACTTTAATAGTCACGGTTACCGGAAATGGAGTATGTTAGGTTATCCATTTTCTTAAATCCATATTGTTTTTTACAATGAATTTGACTGAAAGCAAGATCCTGAGACTAGAAGAAGCTGTTCCAACCGTTGAAGCATGGCAACGTGCCGGGCAAAAAGTTGTTTTCACCAACGGATGTTTCGATATTGTACATCTCGGGCACATCGATTACCTCGAAAAAGCCCGCGCATTGGGCGACAAAATGGTGCTCGGCTTGAACACCGATGCCTCCGTAAGCCGTCTCAAAGGGCCGCTCCGCCCGGTGGTAAATGAATACGCCCGGGCCCGCCTGATGGCAGCCCTTTCGTTCATCGATGCTGTCATTTTGTTCGACGAACCGACGCCTAGTCAGTTGATCGAAGCCGTAAAACCTGACATTTTGGTCAAAGGAGACGATTATACGATCGAGAACATTGCTGGCGCGGATTTTGTTTTGGGTAGAGGAGGTGAGGTAAAAACGATTGCTTTGGTACAAGGCTACTCGACTACCGCACTGATCGAAAAGATAAAACAAGGATATAAATAACGTAACTATGTTAGGTGCATATGTAATTGGTATTGTTGTGATGCTCGTTAGCCTTTATGTGCAATGGCGTCTCAAGAGTAAGTTTGAAGAATATTCACAAGTTGGGCTGAGCAACGGCATGAGCGGTAAGGAAATCGCTGAAACGATGCTCCGGGAAAGCGGCATTTACGATGTAAGAGTATTGTCCGTGGAAGGCCGTTTGACCGACCACTATAATCCGCAGGACAAGACCGTCAACCTCAGTCCGGATGTATATTACGGACGCAGCGTAGCGGCTGCGGCTGTTGCGTCCCACGAATGCGGCCACGCGGTGCAGCATGCGACGGCTTACAGCTGGCTGCAATTCCGCTCCCAAATGGTGCCGTTTCTGAGCATTGCCTCGCAGTACATGCAATGGATTATCCTGATCGGCGTGCTGTTGATCAACACCACGGTCATTCCGTTAACAATCGGTGTGGCGCTGTTCGCAGTGACGACATTGTTCAGCTTCATTACTTTGCCAGTTGAATATGACGCCAGCAACCGCGCATTGGCCTGGATCCAGAAAAACCGCATTGTGAACGAACGTGAGTACATTATGTCTGCCGATGCATTGAAATGGGCAGCCCGTACTTACCTCGTAGCCGCGATTGGTTCATTGGCCACATTGCTTTATTACGTGAGTCTATTGATGGGACGGAGGGATTAAGTTTAGAGTTTAAAGTCAATAAAAAAGTCAGTCTTCGCTCGCGAGGACTGACTTTTTTTGCTATTACTCTAACTTATGTACTCCCAACTCATTCCCCGTTCGACGGCGGCTCATTCACTCATTCACTCATTCACTCATTCAATCATTCAAAATTACCTCTTCCGCTGATTCCAATATACCACCAGATTATGCGTCGCGCGTCCGGCGGCGATAATGTCCAGGTCGCCATCGCCGTCCAAATCTGCCGGTAGTAAATCCTCGCAGGCAATCTTGATTTTTTCATCCAAAGTGTACTCCGTCCATTTCTTGCCTTCGGCATCGTTTCCAACATAAATGCGAACGCCGGTTTCGCCGGTCACATTCGGGTTACGCCAGCCCATCACCACCTGATCGCGGCCTTGACCGAAAAAATCGGCAACGGCCAATGCGTGACCTTCTTTAATGCGGTCGGTGAGCACGGTGCGGCCGTCTTTGGTATAAACCACCAGTTCAGTGCCGTGCATGGGCTCGATGGTAGCTGTGAATAGCTGTTTTTTACCCAAACTTCCCGTTCTGATCTCTCCTACCCCGCGCTCCGGCACCATCCAGTTGCCGGACGGCGCCCAGCCATCGGCCCCATTCAAAAACACCTGCACGCCTTCCTTGCCGGCAATGGACAGTCCGGCCATCCGACCCGGTATTTCCATCGGCTGGAAATTGTGCGTCATGTGCATATTCGTTTCTATGAGGTTATAGGGCCAAATGCCTTTTTTGTTTTCAGGCACATCAAAAATGATGAGTTTCACGCCTGCCCCGCTGCCGCCGGTATTGCCCTCACCGTGCAATGGCAAAACGGCCAGCTGGAACGGTCCGTCCGCAGTTTGAACCCAATGCATCCGGTGGATGGTCACTTCATGATGCAGGCGCACGGGCTCCCAGGGTTTCGTGCGGTCGTCGGGCGCTGCCATGTAGAAAACCGCTCCCGAGGTTTTGAGGTTTTTCGTTTCGGAAGGGTTCCAGCCTGCGCCAACGGCCACTTCTACTTTGCCGTCGCCATCGATGTCGCGGGCGGCAATGCATACATTATCCTGCTCCGTGAGGTCTTTCGCGATTACGTAGCGCGTCCAGGCCCCGTCCTTTTTCCCGGGATTTTTATACCATACAATTTCCTTTTTGTCCGCTAGGAGAATGTCGGTCTTGCCATCGCCATCCACATCGCCCGAAGCCACGCCGTAGCCAATGCTGACCTTGTCGTCGATCGTCTGGCCAGTGAATGTGGCGGTTTGTGCAAATGCGGTTCCAGCCATTGCGAATGCCGCCGAGAGCAATAGTTGTTTATTCATATTCCTGAAAACCGGCGCCTGCCGGTGGATAAAAGTTTCAACCTATTTTTTAACAATATACTTCAAAATGCACTCGGCGGACATTGAAAAAAGAGTTTTTTGTGTCGCTTTGACCTGCATTACCTACTTTTGTGAATTATTGTGAAATCAAATATCGTTCATGAAAACAGTCCCTTTACATCAGCTCCATATCCGCCTGGGCGCAAAAATGGTCCCGTTTGCAGGTTTTGAAATGCCTGTCCGTTACTCGTCGGATCTGGATGAACACCACACCGTAAGGAATGCCGTGGGTGTTTTTGATGTATCCCACATGGGCGAATTCAGTGTAAAAGGGCCTGGTGCGCTGGCTTTGATCCAGAAAGTTTCGGCTAACGACGCATCGGCGCTGTATGACGGAAAAGTGCAATACAGCTACCTGCCCAACGCAACGGGAGGCGTAGTGGACGACCTGCTCGTTTACCGTATTGCCGAGGACGATTATTTTCTGGTAGTAAATGCGTCGAACATCGAGAAGGACTGGAACTGGATCCAGAGCCAGAATACCGAAGGCGCAGCCATGGAAAACCTGTCCGATTCCCTTTGCCTGCTGGCCGTGCAAGGACCGAAAGCGACAGCCGCGTTGCAAAAACTCACCGATGTGAACTTATCCTCAATGGAGTATTACACCTTCAAAATCGGCGAAATGGCGGGTATTAAAGATGTGATCATTTCCGCGACGGGCTACACCGGCGCAGGCGGTTTTGAAATATATGTCAAAAATGAGGATGCCGAAAAAATGTGGGATGCCGTTTTCGAAGCGGGCGCCGAGTTCGGTATCAAACCTGTGGGCCTGGGTGCACGTGATACATTGCGACTGGAAAAGGCATTCTGCCTGTACGGCAACGACATCGACGATGAAACGTCGCCATTGGAAGCCGGCCTTGGCTGGGTGACCAAATTCACGAAGGATTTCATCAATTCCGAAGCATTGAAATCGCAAAAGGAAGCCGGGTTGAAACGCAAACTGATTGGCTTCGAAATGATCGATCGCGGCATTCCGCGCGGGCATTACGAGCTTTGCGACGCCGAAGGCAACAAACTCGGCGAGGTAACCTCCGGTACACAATCACCTACCTTGCAGAAGGGCATCGGCCTGGGTTACGTGCCGATGGAGTTCAGCAAAACCGGTACCGAAATTTTCGTAAAAGTGCGCGACAGGCTGTTAAAAGCACAGATTGTAAAAACGCCATTTGTTAAAAATTAACCCCTCCTATTCAAGTCTGATTGCATTTTTATGAAACAGCTGGACGTTTGTCTCACCCCCGATTTACTTCATCTACACAAACTCGATAATTCAATAGTGGTCGTGGCCGACATATTCAGGGCCACTTCATGCATGGTAACCGGCCTCGCTTACGGTGTAAAAAGCATTACACCGGTAGCCAGCGTCGAAGAATGTAAGTTTTTACAAGACAAAGGGTACATAGCCGCCGCCGAACGCGATGCCCGCAAGGTGGAAGGTTTCGACCTCGACAACTCGCCGTTCAGCTACATGCACGAAAGCCTGATCGGCGCGCAGATCGCGATGACGACCACTAACGGAACGCTTTCGATTTCGAAAGCCAAATCGTCGGCCGTGAAAGTCATGATAGGCGCGTTCCTGAACCTGGGCGCGCTGGCCGAACACCTGAAAACCGAACCCTACGATGTAGTGGTGCTTTGCGCCGGCTGGAAAGGCCGTCCCAACCTCGAAGATACCCTTTTTACGGGCGCTTTGGCGGAGGCATTGAAGGATGAATTTATGCTGCTGGAAGACGGAACCCTGATGGCGCAGCGTTTATACCAGCAAAGCCGCGATAACCTGCTGGCCAGTGTCTCGAATTCGTCGCACGTGCGCCGCCTCCAACGCCTGGGCATCCAGAAAGACATTTCTTATTGCCTGCAAACCGACCTGTATGATGTGGTTCCGGTGCTGCGGGGTGGTACGCTGGTATCCATGAATTAAGTATTTACTCAATCCAAACTGCATGTACAGACTAGTCTTTGCGATTTTTTTCGGGTTGCTGCTCCTGACGGGTCAGGCAGAAGCGCAGAGAAGGAATAGCGCACCCAGAAAAACTTTGATAACGCCTAAAAAGAAGGCCCCTACCCCTGCTAAACCCGCTGCGGGCGCCCCGGCCGGCATCAAAGCCGACAGCGTGAAGCAGCAGGCTCCGGCCCTTGCTGCACCGGCTGCGGACACCACGGTCGCGGACACTACCATGCCGAGTGCCATTTCGGCTAACGGCGATACGCTCACAGAAGCGGCATACGAAGCAAAGCTCCCGGTAGAAAAGGCCGATAGCATACATGCGTATAAGATCACTATCGAAGATATTTCTTACCTGTCCGTTTGCCCGGGCACCAATGTTACGATCCCCTTCAAAGCGGAAGGACCGTTTGACGAGGATAATACCTACATCGTCCACATTATCGATGCGACCGGCAAATCGGTACCGATTTCACTTCCGGTGAAGAAAAGTCCGGCTAAGGCGGTGATCCCTTCTTATAAAGTTGGCGGGGAAGTATACCGCCTTCAGATCGTATCGTCCATTCCGGTTGTAAAAAGCCAGGAAGTGCCGCTCAGGCTGCTCCAAGCGCCCGCGGCCAAGATTGACCTGATCGATGGCACGCAAACCGTCCGCATTATGCCGGGGCAGGAAGCACATTTGCGGGTCAACCTGACCGGCGCCGCACCGTGGTCGTTCCGCCTCTCCGATAGCACCACAGTATTACAGACGCTTTCCAACCCGCATTATATTACCGTAAAACCAACCGACGTGAAGGCGTACCGGGTAACCGGCGTTTCAAATGCCTGCGGTAGCGGCACCACTTCGGGCGAAGCGATCGTGAATGTGAATAACAATCCGGAGCCTAAGCTGGAACTGAAAGAAATCGAAAAGATCGCGAAGCTGTGTGCTGGTGTGCCATTCCAGGTGCCGTTTAATGCTACGGGTAAATATAAGGAAGGCAACAAATTCATCGTCCAGATCGCCGAACGCGGCGGCTCATTCAAGAATGTATCCACACCTGATTCTTCGGGGTACATTACCACGCAGATTCCCGATAGCTACAAACCGGGCGAATATCGTTTGAGGGTCACGTCAACGGCTCCCTACCTGGTAAGCCAAATTGCTAATATTTCGATCGTATCGCCAACCGTAGCGACGCTTCAGAAAGACTCGCTGCGATTGGGTGAGAATGAATCGGGGCAGCTGACTGTGAAGTTTACGGGCGGCGGGCCGTGGTTTGTATTGCTTTCAGACGGCACTTACGAGAATAACATCCAGGAATCGCCGCACAAAATCAAAGTCAAGCCTTTTTACGACACCAACTACCAGATCACATCGGCCGGCGGCCTTTGCGGCGTGGGTAAATTCTCCGGGTCGGCAAAAGTTACGGTAAAAAGCCCTCCGGCAAGCATTACACTCGACAGGCTGCCTCAAAATATGGCCTGCGCCGGTTCTACCATTGAAATACCCTATAAAACAGAAGGCCGCTACAATCCGAACAACAAATTTACGGTTCAGATGACCGACAAATCCGGCCGTTTCGTATCGCTGCCTACTACGGTAACCCCTACCGCCATGCAGGTAAAACTGGCGGCCGCGGCTCCGGGAGACACTTCGAAAATCCAGAAAATCCGCATTGTTTCATCATCGCCGGCGGTTTCGAGCGCCATTGAAGAGCTGGAAATAATCGCTCCCGACAAAGCCGTTGCGGAAGTTTCGGGAAAAGGCACGATTTCGGCGGGACGTTCCACACGCATTCAGCTAAGATTTAAAAATGGCCTTCCGCCCTGGTCGTTCACACTTTCCGACGGCACGGCAATCAACGGTACATTCCTGAATCCGTATCTGATTTCCGTTTCTCCGGCCACTTCGACAGAATATACCATTAGTTCGCTTAAAAGCGGCTGCGGCACGGGCACAGGGCGCGGCGCCGCTATGGTGACGGTAGAAAACTAATATCCGACCATGCGCAAAGCGGGGACTATCATTCTCTTTCTGGCCCTATTATCAGGCCCTTCGCGCATTCTGGGACAGGCTTTGCCATTAGGTCAATGGCAAAGCCATTTCAATTACCTTTCAGCACAGGAAGTTGTTCAAACCGGTGCGCGCGTCTATTGCGCTTCCTACAACGGACTGTTTTCCATTGAAATAGCGAGCGGCGAATCCAAAACGCTTTCCAAAGCGGATGGGATCAGCAGCACGGGCATTGGTGCCATGGGTTATTTGCCGGCATCAAACCTTCTCTTGCTCGCCTACCGGAACGGGATCATCGATTTTGTGTATCTCAATGAACAATCCGAGCCCGACCAGATAGATACATGGGACCTGCTGAACACGACCCAGGGCCTCCCGGCCGACAAGGGCATCCGGCGCATTGTTTTTAGGGAAAATCTGGCCTTTATCGCCACCAGTTTCGGGATTTTGGTGCTCGATACCCAGCTCAAACAAGTTAAGGAAACCTATCGCTACATCGGTCCGGGCGGTACGCAGACAGCCATTACCGACCTGGCATTTTCGGGCGATTCGCTCTTTGCATTAACTTCCCAGGGACTCCTGGCAACGTCGATGCGCGATGATGTGAACCGCCAGTATTTTGCCAACTGGAAACCGGTAACAACCCCGGGCGCCATTTCAGGCATTGCGTTTTTTTCGGGGGCGGTTCACACGGCCGTTTCAGGTAAGGGTGTATTTAAATATGAAAATGGCGGCTGGAAGCTCGTTTACACGTCTGGTAGCGGCAACCTTCGGATTCTCGACGCCGGCGACCTGCTGACAGTTACCACCGGAACCAGCATTTTCACCCTCGACAAACTTTACGCGGCCCAGACATTCAATAGCCCGCTTTTCAAAAACGTCCGATCGGGTATCCGCGCAGAATCAGCGAAGTTCTGGATTGCAGACCGCACAAGCGGATTAATCACCAACCAATATTCCGATTTCAAGTCAGTATCCCCAGCCCAGGGCGACACCACCATTTCGCCCCGCCCCGACTCGGTCATTACCGATCTCAACGGCTTGTCGTGGACGAGGCTGCCCGAATCCCTGGGCGGCGGCATCATGGTGAGCAATCCCGACGGTTCGCGAAAAAAGGTGTTATCCACATCGGTCGGGACCGGCACATTGCCCGCGTCGAAGATCAACAGCCTGGCTTTGGACCAGAATGGCTACGTCTGGTTTGCGAGCGCACGAGGCGTTGGGTATTTTGTGGCGGACGGTGTGCTGGAAGCGCCGCGGGTAGACGCGATTCTACCGGTTTACGGCCAAAGAAGGCTTTTTAACAACGAAGAATGTACTGCACTGGCCGTCGAGCCGGGCAACCGGAAATGGATCGGGACCCGGACGGGGCTGTATCAGTTTAATGCGGACGGTACGGAGCTGGTAAAGCGATTTACCGCTGCCGACAGTCCGCTGCCCTCCGACGACATCCGCGCATTACGCTTCGAGCCCGAAACCGGCTTGCTTTTCGCTGACACCCCGGCTGGCATGGTTTCTTACCAGTCCGATGCTGCAGCGCCGGCCGAGCGATTGTCCGGCATTACAATATTTCCCAATCCCGTGCGGCCCAGCTACTCGGGGAATGTGGGCATCAAAGGCCTCACCAACCAATCTAGCGTGAAAATAACCGATCTGGCAGGCAGGCTGGTATTCGAAACACGCTCGGAAGGCGGTATGGCCTCCTGGAATCTGAACGACTACACCGGCCGCCGCGCGCGGGCTGGGATATATATTGTATTCGTCGTTTCAGCCGACGGGTCCGGCCACGAGGCGGGCAAGTTGGCAATAATCAATTAATATTATCCATCCATCAGGCGCTCAGGTTGATGAGCGCAGCATTATCATTATGACGGCGAATCAGGAGAAACCGCCTTACATTGTGGGTATCACCGGCGGCAGCGCTTCGGGGAAGACCTATTTCATGAAAAATCTCATCGATGCTTTCGGCAAAGAAGAGATCACGCGCATCTCGCAGGACAACTATTACCGGCCCATTCACGAAATCCCCCGCGACGAGAATGGAATCGAGAATTTCGACCTTCCGGAAACAATCGACCACCATTTATTTGCCGAGCACATAGCCGTGCTGCGGGCGGGGCGTTCGGTGCAGCAAAAGGAATACACATTCAATAACCCGCTGATCCAACCAGAAATCCTCCTGTTCGAACCCCGGCCCATTATCATCGTAGAAGGAATATTCGTTTTCTATTTCCCTGAGATAGCGCGGCTTATCGATCTGAAAATTTTTGTCGACGCGAAGGAGCATGTTAAAATAAAACGGCGGATTATTCGTGATAATAACGAACGCGGCTATGATCTGGACGATGTGCTATACCGCTGGGAACACCACGTCGCACCCACATACGACAAGTTCATTCTTCCACTCCGGGCAGAAGCGGATATGATCATCAATAACAATTCGCGTTTCGACGTCGGATTGCAGGTGCTGATCGGCTTTTTGAAGAGAAAACTGGAAGAGCAAAACAAACATTCATCATAGTCAAAACTATCCGAGTTAATGAAGAATCCTCTACAGACGATTTGCCGGTATCTCCACAAACACATCACTATTCTCGCAATCGCTTCCACGATCCTGGTCTCCTGCGATGGCGATGACACGGCGCCATTCGACCCTTACTCCTACTACCCTCTTACCGTGGGACACTACGTGGTGTATGAAGTGAACCAGGAAGTGTACTCAACCGGCCAGGCCGCTCCGGTGGTTACCAAATGGCAGGAAAAGGACGAAGTGGAAAAGATGATCAGCGACTCAGCCGGGATTTCCACCTATCTAGTTTCAAGGTCTACCCGAAATACGGCAGCCGATTACTGGCAGAAGGTGAAAGAATTCACGGTGCAAAAATATCCCGACAAGCTGCTCGTCAGCATTGACAACCAGACATTTAATGCATTGGTTTTTCCGGTCGATACGCGCATGACCTGGAACGGCAATGCCTATAATGACCTCGAACAGCAGGACTATTACTATGAGACCGTGCAGGAGCCGGCGACGGTCGGCGACAAGCGCTTCGATGAAGCACTCACGGTTGTGGAGCGGAAAGACACCTCGATCATCAACAAGTATGTGACTGTCAAGGTATATGGAAAAGGCGTCGGCCTCGTTTCGGACGATCAGACCGCCTTTGAATTTTGCCAAAACGAAGATTGCATCGGCTCGGGGAAAGTTGAATCCGGCAGTCACAAAACGAGGAAAATCATCGAATTTGGTGACCGTTAAGGGTTTACGATTGCTTTGCGAATAGTAAGTAAACTTGTTTTTTTTATATTCTCAGGACTGAAAGTTTGCTTTTTAAAATTCTGTCATTAAATTTACGTCGGATACTGGTATTAAACATCATAACCTATAAACAATGAGAACAGTGATATCGCACTCTACACAGACAAAAAAGTCTTATCGCAAACCCGTGCTGAACAAGCTTGGAAACGTTGCTAAACTTACAAAGGGTAAAATCGGCAGTCAAGAAGATGAAGACGGCGATTTCGACTTTAACGAAGACTAAGAGCTTTTAGATCTTTCTATTAGTTTCGGTATGCTTTTTGAGGGTTCTGTTTCTCTAAAAAGAAATAATTTAGATTTTCGAGATTTAGAATCAAAGTACGACGAAATGCTTGTTTCGAAGTATGGGTATATAGGAATTAAAGGAAAAAAAAAGTCGAGGCATCTAGGTAGCAGCTATCTAGGTGCTTTTTTTTCAAGTCCGAAAATACTGGAAACGGAATTTCTCTCCAGCTCGTTTGGTGAAAATTCCGTTTCCGTTTTTTTGTCCATTCTCGATGGCAAACTTGCTTCCAATAGTGTTGGCGTAGGTGCATTATTTGATGTAGATAAAAAAGAGCTGATACTCACCCGCGACCTGTTCGGTCGAGTGCCGTTTCACTACACCATCATCGACGGCTCCACATTCCTATTTTCCACGAGTTACACCTCATTGCTCACCCAAAGCGCCGTAAGGCGGGATTTGAAGCCCGACGTCCGTCGGATTAAAAGCTACGCCACTGTCCATGGCGATGCCATGACGCTTTGCAATTCGGATACATTTTTGACCAACATCAAATCCGTCTTGCCCGGCCATGCTCTGAGACTCACCGCAGATACGGCGACATCCGTCCCTTTGTTGCGGTTCCGGCCTTCAAAGTGGACTCATTTAGTATCATTAGAAGAGTTTGGTGAGGAGTTCCGTAGTTGCTTTCTCAATGCCGTCCGGGCTAGCGACAAAGGTCCACACGAACGGTTCGCTTCGCATTTGAGCGGGGGAATGGACTCGTCGTCAGTGAGCACTGCGCTCCGGTTTCTTTATCCTGACCATCCACTACTTACGCTTTACAACAAGTCCAATACGCTAGACAGCGACGAGAATCTGTATGCGCAAGCAGTCGCGGAAGCAATCGGCTCTGAACATCACGAGCTGATCCAGTCGACGAACGACTTTGACCTTTTAAGGGAATATATCGCGCTGTCCGGCCAGCCTTCCAGTAAACTTTCGAGTCCATCTTCCAGCTGGACACTCATGAAGTTTGCTCAATCGCACCACTGCGACACTGTTTTTAATGGTGTAGGCGGAGATTCTGTGGTAGGAACGGGCTTTGGAGCAACCGAACGAGCTTTTGCCGATGGCAACTGGAACGTGGTCAGGCAACTGATTGAAAAGCGAGTCCCTTATTTCTCCCTTTCGCACCAATATCCAAAATGGAATCAGCTCTCCTTTGAGGAGAAAACGGATATTGTGGTGCAAAACTTCCTTTACAAGCAACTCTCCAACAAGTTGATGCATAGCTCTCTTAGTGAGTTCTGGCGCCTTTATAATGCGGTATCAAAGTCATTCCATATTTCACATACCTATTTCCTTCGTCGTGGGTTTACGAGCCTCGTTAACAAGTCTCGGCGGAAAGAAACAAGCCAGGTAATGTCGGTAATCCGGGAGGAGATGTTGAAGCAGTCGGAAGAAAAGGATTTCGCTGCAATGGGCCTGCTGGATGATCCGACGGACCAGGCTGCATTGCGTTATTCATTTCGTGGCGTTTTCAACAGGCAAACGTTGCTCGTGAATGAACAGGATTTTGCTTCCAGCACCCACATGGGTATGGTGAGTAGCTCTCCTTTTTACAATCATGAGCTGTTTGAACTCTGCCTGGCAGTGCCCGATGTTGTGAAGTTCGGTGATGGAATCGGGCGAGCTCATTTCCGTGAAGGAATGAAGGGACTTCTAGTGGATAAGGTGAGGTGCCGAAGTACTAAAACGCCCCTTAGGTCGCACGCACAGGACGTAGTTATCCGAATGTTCAACGACTCTAAAGAGCTTCTTTTTGACTCAAAAACGATTTGGGAGTATGTCGACAGACAAAAGTTCGACCACCAATTGTCTATCCTGACCAACAAAAAAATCCCGTACAATCACAAGGTTGATACGAGATTTCATGTGTCCAAGACCATTTCACTGGCTACCTGGCTCGCGGATGTCGTCCAGGTAGATTAGCGCCCTCGATCATTTCGTTACCACTACTTTTCCAGTAAGCTGTCTCAATGTCTGGCCATCCTGCCCGGACACAACTACCTTATAAGTAAATAGTCCAGCCGCAAATGACGATGATGGATTCCAATACCAATCCAGTTTTCGTGAGCCTGCCGTGTCGCGAAACTCTTTTTCCTCCACCAAGGCGCCTGTCAGGGAATAGATAGAATATTTGATTACGATAGGGCCGGAGACACTAACATCGCTGAGCTCGAACCGTACGAACGTAGTCGCCGGATTGGGGCTGGCTACGAGCTTGATGCCTGCATCACCTGCTTCCAATATGCGGAATGAAATCTGGTAAGGCTGGGTGCAGAAGTTACCTGCCCTGTCCTTGGCATTCACAAGCAATTCGTATTCTCCCGCCACCAGGCCGGTAGTTGGGTAGTTAATACGGAAACTGTAATTATCCAGCGAATCAACACTTATTCCTGCGGCAGTGTAGCTGAGTTTCTCAAACTCGCAAGAGCTATCCGGGCACCGCTTCAAATATACCTCGACCAGATCGGTGTCGGCAAAGAGCTGGCGGTCATCCCGAAGTGTAATGTTAATAGTTGGATTTGGGTTCAATTGCTCATTGTCTTTGGGAAGCGTACCGTTGAACCTGACGTGAAGCATCGGCGGCACCACGTCCCTATTGTTTGCAGACGAGAAGAAATTCATGTCTTTGACCATGTCCCAATTGATATCCATTTCCGCCAGGTTGTTGGAAAGGTCCATTTCTTTGACGAGGTGTTTTGGGTCAATATTCACTGTGATTTTATCCAAATCCCTCCTGTTTGCAAAAGAAACCATAATGGTATCGCGAGCCGGGAACGATTTCACCACTACCGATTTCGTAACAGTGCTATTTCCTACATAAGCCACATCGACCGTTATAGATTGGTCCGCTACGAATCGTCCCTTATTTTCCAGCACAACCGCCACTCGCACAGAGTCGGATTGATCAATGGTTTTGTTGCCAGATTCAGAATAAAGTGAAATGCTTTGTTCTGAATTCACCGCATAGTCGGGATTGCTTACCGTAACCAGTTTTAGCGCCGGATCGCCCTGCAAGAGCGATTGGTGAATGTTGGCAACTGCATATTTGTCTTTTGTCTTGGAAATAATCGCCTCGGCCACCGCTATCTGGATTTTGCCGATCGAGAAATTCACGGTCGACGGAACGGCAAACATATTTTTGTACAACTGTTCCAAATATTGCGCTGACGGGCTCACGAAGCTCTCGTACGAATTCGCAATGATTGCAACGCTTCCGCGGTCCTTCGCCAGCAGCCAATCGAGTGACAGCGTGATCCTGTCACTGGTCGCATTCGGGTTAGGATTAAAGCGGCCGGCGAAAATGTTACCCACACCGCATCCGTTGAAATACATCATCGGGTATTTCCCAAAATTGTTATAGCCACGTTTAACGTCCGTTATATACCCCATATCGAGATCCGTAACCGTCGCTGAACCGTGCCCGAAATAAGTAATCAAACCGGCTCCCGCGTTCACCTCAGCGGTAATGTTCACCGATTCTACTTCCGCGATCGGCTGTTGCTTCACGAATGGTATCACTTTTCCGCCTACGACCCCGTTCGCAACCGTGGGTTCCAGGTCGCTCAAAAACTCTTTCAGCTGCGTGATTTCGCCGGTATTTTTACCTCCGTTGAGGTGCAGGAAGTTCTTACGCCAGCCATAATCCCCGATCGCATTGTGTTCGTATTCTTTCACTTTTGTAAGGTAATCGAGTACGTTCTGGTTTGAAATCGCGGATAACCTTCCCACCGGTATGGCTGGAATTTCCGCCGCTGTACCCGCCAATCCCTCGACCAGAAGCACATCCGAAGCAGGGTATCCGATGGTCGGTACTTCGTCCGGCAGCTCTCTTGTCATTCTTTCGTTGTGTGTGATAGATTTGCCTATTAAAAACAGGTGTTTATCCGTTTTCCCGCCCTCTCCGAGCATGTAGGCCATAAAATTTCTGATACCAAGCGGACTAGGTTCGCCGTAGTTGAATTGATCGTAAAGATCAGCAACATTCAATATAATGGTCTTAAATCCGCCCCCATCCGCAGAACTGCGGTAGGCCGCATATTGGTTTGCGCCTTGCATGAGGCCCTGTGTCGTAATGATGATGTAATTCGGTTGTTTAGGTTCGATTACTTCCAGGTTCAGCGGTTTGATTTTCGCTGCGGCTACCGTAGTAATCTCATTGGATGCATAAAACCGCACATTTTTACCCTGTGTACCGTTCACCATGTAATTTTCTCCTGATCCGTTTACCACGACGGGAGTGTCGACGTTGGATATGTCAAGTAGCGTAGATTTGGCGGGAAGGCCCTTTACCTGTACACGGTTGAAACCAGTTTTGGCAGGTTTCAGGTTGAATTCTTTTCCGGTCAGACCGGTCATGTCGAATGCCTGTGGATAGCTCACATCGTAATATGCGAGCGAGAAGCGCTCCGATCTTTCTGTGGTAATGCTTTTCAGGCCGAGCACGCCCTTTTTTGCATCGTCTACATCGCCAGGTTTTATGTTAAAGGTATACTCCGAACCTCCAAAACCTGAATTCCTTATCGTCCCGACCAGTCTGAGCGACGTCGCATTTTTACCTACATAAACCTCGATGCTCCGATCGTTGTTGCTCCGGCCATGGACGAGCAGTTTGATCTTCGCATTTTCAACTCCTCCCACCAAATTTTTCAAAGTGAACTCATTATTGTGCATCACTCCCGACAACACAATCTTGCCAGTTCTGCTGGCCCCTATTTCGAAAAAGCTGTTGAAAAAATTGGGACGAACAGGGCTTACCGTACTCAACGAATAGTCTGTCTGGAAAACGGTAGTTACCTTCTCATCGTGACTTGGCAGCGCCGCCGCATTTACATTGACCGGCTCGCTGGTCGCCTTTGCCCGGAGACCGGCCGTGTCGCCGATAGTCAGGAAATAAGAGCTCTCGTCTGAATACATGCTGAAATATGGATTCATGCGAGAGCTCATAGGCCGATAGAGCAGCGAGTCGCTGGAACCATCGTTAGGTACTCCAAAAAACACTATTTCACTGCTATTCGCACTGATGATCGAAACTTGCTTGCCCCGGTGCCAAAGCTGCAATTTATCGACAGCGGCCGAAGAGAATTCCTTCGGCAGTGACGTCATTGTTATCTTGTGAAGGCCTTTTTTAATAACCCCTATTTTGACATAGGGCTTACCGTAATTGATCCAGCTATTGGCATAACCCGGTTTCTGCTGGGCAACTGCCTGTTCCAGGCCAAAGGCGGCCAGGAACAGGAGCAGCAATCCAGCAGTATGCAGCTTCATTCGACGCATAAATGTATTCAATGGAAATTTTTACTACTTTTTAACGACCTTCTGATAATACACGTCGTCATTTACGGTGGTTATCTCAACCATATAAGTCCCTGATGGGTAGTTCGAAAGGTCGATTTTCGCTCCGGTACCCGACTTTTTAGCGGCGCCGTCCAAGCCAATCAGGCTCCACTTTTTCAGTTTCACCACATTGTTGAGAGTAATGTTTACTACATCAGTCACCGGGTTCGGATACACCGTCAGCAAGCTGGTTCCTTCGCGCTCAACAGATACAATGCGAGAATAGGTACTTTTGCCATCAATCTGCTTTCCGTCGGCGCCGGTTGTTACATAGTCAACCTGTTTCAAACGGTAGTAGCTCACACCTGGCAGCGGCTTGGTGTCGATAAAGTTGTAAACCGACTCTTCGTTGATCGTACCTTTGCCCTCTACACGTCCCACCACCTCGAAATTCTTAGCATTGTAGCTTCTTTCCACTACGAAATGGCTATTGTTCACCTCTGAGCTAGTTTTCCAGTTTACATTAACCTGGTTACCGGCAGCTTGCGCATTAAATGAAACGAGTGTAACGGGCAAACCTCCTTCTGTTGAAACAAGCACTTTCAGAGCAGGATCACCGAGGAGAACAGTCTGATGAATCTGCGCCTGATCGGCAACATAAACCTCCGCCGTTCTTGCATTTTCAAATCCCATTCTGAATCCGCCGCCCGCTTTGGTCTGCGCAGCTACTACTTGCAGAACACGGCCCATCAAATCTCTGTCGGCGTCATTTTTGGTAAACAGCTCCGTGTAGATCTTTTGCATGTAATTATTACAGCTTGAAGCATAACCTGCCCACGAGTTTCCAAACACAGCGATTGCTCCTTTGTTGGCGCTCAAAAGCCAGTCAAGAGACTGCGGCCGGGATGTGTTCGTATTCACAGTTTCATTGAAATTGTTGCTGAAAACATTCAGGATATCACAACCATTGTAGAAAATGATCGGGTATCTGTTCGGGTTGTTATACTTTTTCGCACCATCGGATACGTATCCGAAGTTATAGTCTGTCTGATAGGGAACGCTGTGCCCGAAATAGGTGATCATACCCAGCCCACCGGCGCTATCGGCAGCAGCAGTGACGTTTACGTTGACGTGCTTGGCCAATGTATCCATTTGAAGAACCTGATCCGTTGCAACGGGTTTTTTAGCCGTATAAACTCTTCCCTGAAAAACATTCGCTTTCACTTTGAGCGCTGCCGTGTTCAGGTTGGAAACGTGGTCGTTGATCTCGGAAGAGGTTTTCCCTCCGCTGATATGTGCCACATTTTTCCGCCAGGCCAAATTGGTTGTCGCATTTTCATACTGCTTCACTTTCCTCAGATAAGCCAGTGCCTGTGCATTGTTGGTCGCAGGAATTCGACCGACAGGAATAGCCGGAACGTCCCTGGGCGTGCCTTGGAGACCCTCGATCAACAGGAGATCCGAACCGGGGAAAGAGAACGTCGGAACTTCGTTCAGCAGCTCTTTATTGATTCGGTCATTACGGGTAACAGATATTCCAAGCAGCAATAAATACTTATCCAGCCTGCCAAGATTATCCTTTTTCAAATCAGAAATCATAAAGTCAACAAATCGCCTGATAGCAATAGGGCTCGGCTCTCCATAGTTAAATTGATTATAGATATCCCTGATCTTAAAAATACCTGTCTTAAATTTCCTTCCCGCCGTCTCAGCGCTTCTGTACAATGCAATGGAGTCCGCGGCTTCGATCAGCGATTCACTGCTCACGATCATGTAGTCGTAGTCCGACTTGTTGATCTGAGGGAATGTCACCACAGAAACTTTGCCTCCGTCTACATCAAAGGTTTGGTTGGTGGCCAGCATTAACAGCGGTTTCGTATTCGGTCGGCTGAAAATGACACTCGCAGTTGTTCCATTAACCACACGGAGATTCGCCGGGTCAGTTATATCATAGAACTTCACAGTGCCTCCCGGAGGTGTTGTCACCGCAATTCTGCTTTTTGAACCCTGAGCAGCCGATGGAAATGTAAACAGATAAGAATTGCTGCCGAACATATCGATTTGCTGCTGATATGTTACATTATAATAGGTTACAGAAAATCTGTCGTTCGCCGCACCTTGTAACGGCGCGTCCAGCTGAAATCCAAATCGTCCTACACCCGCATTGAGGTCTGTCTGTTGAATCGGGAAATTGAATTTCGCGTACATAAATCCGTCGATCGACTTCTGATCCACTTTTCTCAACGAGCCTGCATCTTTCCCGACATAGGCATGAATATTTCGCGGATAAATGCCATTAGGCGAATAATTCGAGCGACCGTGAACGAGAATTTCGGCCTGCGGCGGATCAGATCCCACCTGCTTTTTCACTGAAATAGGGAACTCCGAAAAAATCGGGTGCGCATCCGTATCATTAAACCTTGTCGAACTCCTGGTTTGGCCGTCTTCCATGAAGCTGTTCAAGTTCGTTGGCCTGGTCGGATAATTGGTGGCATGGGTGTAATCGTTTGGATATGCCACATTATCGGTTTGCATGTGGTAGGTCAGCAGGTCAGACCCGGCAGGGTCGGTCAAATTCTCCACCGCAGCCCTTTTCCCATTAGGTGAACCGATTGTCAGAAAATAAGAACTTTCGTCGGAAAAGTGGCTGTAATATGGGTTCGTCCGTGCGGAATAAGGACGGTAAAGCAACGAATCTGAAGCCCCGTCGTTGGGTACGCCGTAAAATTCGATTTGGGTTGTGCTTGCAGCAGTAAGCGCCACTTCTACGCCGCGGTGATACAGGTGTAACACATTGGGGTCGGACCCCACCATAAAACCAGCCGGAAGCGTAACACGATGTATACCTTTTTGAGATATTCCTATGCGCAACCACTTCTGGCTATATTTCCCCTGAAGCCATTCGTTCCCGTAAAAGCCATTCCATGGTGTTCCCTGACCGAGTGCAATTTGCGCCACACACGTGCCAAAGATTAAGAAGGTGAGGAAGATTTTTGTAAAAGTACATTTGTTCATAACGTATTGTTTTATAGTGCTATAATTCCATGAAATTAACATCAAAGGCGCTAAGCAAATACATAATTAAGTAAATTTTTCGAAATTTCAGAGATTTCGACTAGCGTTGTAGTAGTAATTCAAAACGCGAATAATGCAGAGATAACATGGCACAATTTTTATGGTTATTACATTAACTACTCAAATCAATTTTGTAACGGAGATATTGACAATGCATATACGTAGTATTTGAAATTTTTCCACTTATTTTGTTTCTGCATTGATTACTCTTAACTAAACTCAATTCATTATGTTGAAAAAACTAATATCATTTGCTTTCTTGTGTTTGTCTGTTGCAATGGTAGCCTGTGATGGCGATAAGGGAGATGTGGGACCCGCTGGCCCGCAAGGTCCCGCAGGACCGGCAGGTGCTCAGGGACCTAAGGGTGATTCCGGCGTTAATGGACAAGACGGAATGGGCGCGAGGATGTTCACGACAGGCCCAGTGAAAAGCACTGAAGGCGGTTATGTTGCCGGAAAGAACCTTTCGACGGAAGATTCAACGTACATTGCGAACAGCTCTGTTTTCGTTTACGTGAAAAGCCAGAATAGATGGTGGAACATGCCGGGTATAGTTCGCTGGGACGGAGACAAGTTCACCAACTATGGCGTATTCTCCCGTCTTGGAAATGCCCGCGTATTTATCACATTGCAGGCATTAAACTGGTCGGAAGATCAGCCAACTGCGCCGGATCGGGACTTCCAGGATATCAGAGTATTGTTTGTCCCTGCCGATCAGTTCCGTTTGAATGCAGACCTGCAGAAAAGCAGCTACGAAGAAACGATTGCCGCGCTTGGTCTCAAAGATTCAGATGCAGTTAAAGTCGATTAATCTTCGAAAATTATATCAGTGCCGGAAAGAGTCGCCTTCGAGCGACTCTTTTTGTTTATAATTAAACCTATCCAAGTTTTAATTGCCCCTTGCCAAGAACTTACGCCCTGCCATAACTTTTATTTTTGAAATTATACTATTTTCGAAACAAATATTGTTAGAACGATTGTTATCTAGCAACAGTTTGTACTTTTCCGGGCTCAGGCCTTCTTACCATATTTCTATTTTTCGTGATGAATACCAAAAAGTCTTCAAAAACGAGCTCACCTGACGTGGTTTTGATTGGGGCAGGCATTATGAGCGCTACGCTCGGGGTTCTACTAAAAAAGCTTAATCCGGCCATTACCATTTCCGTGTTCGAACGTCTGGACCGCGTCACTGCGGAGAGCTCCGATCCCTGGAATAATGCCGGCACCGGCCATTCCGCATTTTGCGAACTGAACTACACGCCGCAACTTGCCGACGGTTCCATCGAAACCAAAAAAGCGATTAAGATCGCCGAGTCTTTCGAAGTTTCGAAGGAATTTTGGGCGTATCTTGTAGAGAATGGCGTGATTGATTCGCCTGATGCTTTTATCCACAACATTCCCCACCTGAGCTTTGTGTGGGGCGAGGAAAACGTGGATTATCTACGCAAACGTTACGAGGCCTTGACGAGCCACCACCTTTTTCACGGAATGGAATACACCGAGGATAAGGATGTGATCGCCAACTGGGCCCCGCTTGTGATGAACGGTCGCGGTGCCGATGAAAAAGTTGCCGCTACCCGCATGGAGCTGGGCACCGACGTCAACTTCGGCGCGCTTACTAAGGCGATGTTCGAATATCTTGAAAAACAGGATGGCGTCAATCTCTTCCTGAACTATGAGGTTGATGACCTGACGCGCAAAAAAGACAATTCGTGGCTGATTGAAGTGAAGGACCGCGCGACCCGGAAAGAGAGCAAGGTTACTGCGAAATTCGTATTCATCGGTGCAGGCGGAGGCTCCTTACCACTGCTCGAAAAATCAAATATTCCCGAAGGAAAAGGCTTTGGCGGCTTCCCGGTGAGCGGACAATGGCTCGTGTGTAACAAGCCGGAGATCATCGAAAAACACCAGGCGAAAGTGTATGGCAAGGCCTCTGTGGGATCGCCTCCGATGTCGGTTCCACACTTGGATACCCGGGTTATAGATGGTAAAAAAGCGCTTCTATTCGGGCCATATGCCGGTTTTTCAACGAAGTTCCTGAAAAATGGCTCCTATCTCGACCTTCCGCTTTCCATTAAGCTGAATAATATCAAACCGATGCTGGCAGCTGGCCTGCATAACATCCCGCTGACCAAATATCTGATCGATCAGGTAAGACAGTCGCCTCAGGACAGGCTCCAAGCCCTGAAAGATTATTTCCCGGAAGCGAAACTGGAAGATTGGGATCTGGAAACGGCCGGCCAGCGCGTGCAGGTGATCAAAAAAGACAAAAAAGCGGGCGGAGTGCTCGAATTCGGGACCGAAATGGTTACCGCAGGCGACGGCTCACTCGCTGCATTGCTGGGTGCGTCTCCGGGTGCTTCCACAGCGGTGTCGATCATGCTCGACCTGATTCACCGTTGCTTTGCAGAAGCCAAAACGCCGGAATGGCAGCGTGAATTCAAGAAAATCATCCCTTCATTCGGAAAGTCACTTTCCAAAGAGAAGGAGCTCGCCGCAAAAACCCGCGCCTGGACTACCGAAGTGCTCCATTTGAGCGCCTCGCATCTGGAAGCAGAAATGACTGCGTAGCTTTTTAGATACAGAAAACCCGGAGAGTGATCTTCGGGTTTTCTACTTTTAAGGTTAATGTAGTCCGCGACGCGGTCCGGCAATTATCGCTAGAATGCCAGTGACCGCAAAAAATGCAATCCATCCACGGCAATCGCCTCCCGTGAAGGCTCTACCTGCCGCCAGATCGACGCCGCCTTGGCAATCACTTTCACATCCGGCGTAAATGACTCGATCACAATATCGCCCGGGTAATGGATTGCATCGAGTGCGGCGAAAATGCGGTCCCAATTGATCTGATCGTTTCCCGGCGTGCCGCGGTCGCTGCCGGATGCGTGCAGAAGGCCCAGCCTGTGCCCTGCTTTCCGGATCGCCTGAGCGGGGTCTTTTTCTTCGAGGTTCATGTGAAATGTGTCCAGGTGTACCTGCAATGCATCACTGCCCACGTTGTCGATCATCCGCAGAGCCTGGTCGCAGGTGTTGATAAAATCGGTTTCATAGCGGTTCAATGGCTCAATGGCAATCTTCACGTCGTGCTTTGCCGCAAAATCGGCCAGGGCTTTCAGGTTGCCTGCAACGAGTTCCCACTGCTTGCGCTTCTGATCCTCGGGCACCAGCTCGGCGCGGCCTACTGCTGAGTAAATCGGCCCGGCCACCAGCTTGCTGCCCAGCACCGGTGCTATCCGGATAAGCGCTTCCACATATTCGATCGCCGTTACCTGGTCCTTCCGCGTGCCGCGCAGGTCGCGTCCGGGGCCGGTTGCAGCGCACACCGACCGGCATTCAAGCCCATTGTCGTCCAGCGCCTTCCTTACCGTGTGCGGATCGATATGCGCGGGATCTTCGAGCGCGATTTCGACGAAATCAAAACCCCACGATTTAAACTGTGGAAAAATCGAGGTGCTTTCGTTCGTAAATGGTGAAGAAAACAGGTAAGTGTTGATACCAAACTTCATGAAAGCTTATTTCCCTTTTTGCTGTGTGAAAATGCGTACCCCTTTTTTGTTGCCCGTCACGATGTCGAGCAGGCCATCGCCATTCAGGTCTTCGACGGTCACGTGCAGGCCTACGCCGGAGTCGTCATCAATATCATGCCTGATCCACGTCGGTACTTTGCCCGGTTTGTATTCGAACCATGAAATAAATGCCGGCTCGAACTCGCCCGGATCGTTTCCATTGTGGGCGAAATAGCGTTTGCCGGTGATGAAATCGGGGTGGCCGTCGCCGTTGATGTCCTTTAATGCGAGGCCGTGGGTTTGCGAGATGGTCTTATCAATGTCGTGGTGGATCCACACGGTTTCCTTTCCCTCCTTCTTTTGCTCATGCCACCATATGCCGTAATTGTGGGCGGAGGCGCTGAGGACGTCGTTCAAGCCATCGCCATTCAGATCGAGCACATACATTTGTGAGCAGTCTTGGCCGAGATCTGCCGGATGGAATTTCCAGTCCTTGTCTTTCGGATATTTGGCAGGCCCTTCCACGGGGCCTTCCCACCAGCCGCTTTTCACGATCACGTCCTTGCGACCGTCGCCATTGATGTCGCCATACCCGATCCCGTGCGTGTACATATGCGTGGAGTTGTTCGGATCGTTGCTGATCACGTATTTTTCCCAGGTTGTATCGTCTTTTTTCGACGGACATTTAAGCCAAATCACCTTCTTCGCGGTGGGATCGTTGCAAAGCAAGTCCAGTCGGCCGTCGCCATCGATGTCGACGAGTTGCGGCGACTCATTCCCCACCGAAGAATAAATGGTGTGCATTGGCCAATGCCCGGGTTTGTTCTGTGGGTTTTCATGCCATGCGGCGGCTTTGCCCGGCCAGTCGATGCGGATCAGGTCCACCCAGCCATCCTGGTTTACATCCATCGCAAAATCCAGGAAAGAATCACTGTAACTGCCATTTACAATGAATTCCTGCGGTTTGGCCAGTTCATGCTGCTTCCAGTCGGGCGCTTCAAACCAATAGGCACCGGAAAGAATATCCTTCTTTCCATCCTTGTTCACATCGGCCATTGCCGCACCTTCCGCGATAAACCGTTTGGTAAGCTCTGTTTTCTTAAATGTAATCGCCGGTTTGCTTTTCGCGCCCGTCTGCGCAGCTGCATGGTTACAGGTTACCGCAACGATACCCGTCAAACAAAGCCACTTCAAAGATCTTCCCGTTAACAACATCGGATTTATGGGTTAGGATTAAAACTCGATTATTTCACCCCCAGCAGATAGTCCAGCAATGCGTAAAAGTCCTTCTCAGGAATGAAGTTCCGGAACTCATCGGGCATTAAAGTGTATCTGGATGCCCGGTATTCCTTCATTTCACCTTTTACCACTGAAAACTCCTGGCCGGTCATGTCGGCGAAAACCATTGTTTCGCCTTCGTTGCGCCGGTACAAGCCCGTGAAGGTCTTGTCGTTTTTCAACGTGATATTATAAGTACGAAATGCCTCAGTTATATTCCTGTTGGGGTCAAGGATTTTTTGCGTCAATGCCTTGTGGCCCCAGTTGCCGATGCCATCGAGCTGCGGTCCAGCGAGCCCGCCGGAGCCCTGGATCTGGTGACAGCCGCTGCAATTCTGCACAAAAATCACTTTCCCCGCATCTGAAAACGTGGTGGCCGGCCTGAAATTCGCGATGCGGGCGTCGATCAGCTTCTGGCGTTCCTCACGTTGGGCCGCGCCGGCGGCGAGCAGCTGCTCTCCCCACGCGACCACATGATGCCCCTGTTTGTTTCCGGGAGGTTACAGCTTTGAACATTGGGCATTGGAAGGGCGGTCAGTAAAACCAGACCGATTTTGGCTGCGTTCTGAATTGGCACCATACGATCACCTGAAAAGCAGGGTTGAGGAATTTCGTTGAATCGGTAATGGTAAGAAAACCAGAAGCATTGCGGATTTTACTTTGGTAATGAGGATTTTAATTAATGCCTGGCTATTCGTTGCTAATGTTTGATAAAATGCCTGCGCAGCACGCTTCCATCGAAATACCGGGCTTGCAATATGTAACTTCCCGCATTAAGCCCTTCGAGCGAAAGACTACCGCGTTGCGAGCTGGTTTGAGGGTTCTGCTCTTTCAAAACGGTCCCGCGTTCATCAATGACACTGATTTGCGCAACATTCAGCCAATCCTGTGCCTCCATTTCGAGCACGTCGGTAGCCGGATTTGGAAAAATATTCAAAGCTGTTTCGTCCCACGTCACTTTCCGGATCTGGCTCCATGCGAAGGTACCATCCTGATCGACCATTTTCAGGCGGTAGTAGTTGTCGCCCTTCATCGGAGCATGATCCGAATAGCTGTAACTCGTTTTTTGGCTGCTTTCACCCGCGGACGATAAACGACCGATCGGCTGCCAGTCTTTCGCATTTCCGCTCCGCTGGATTTCAAAATAGTCACTGTTCGTTTCGAAGGAAGTTTCCCAGGCCACTTCAACTCCGTTTTCTTCTTTCCGCACATGAAATGCAACCAAGGCAACGGGCAGCGCGGCATCCGCATTGACTAATGTCAACATTTTCAAATTCAGGCCAGTAACAGTTTTCCAAACATGATGCATCGCCAGATCCCGCGAACTTCCGGAAAACGTGACAAAACCATTCTCATTCGTTTCCGAATTACTCAGTTCCAGCAAGGATTCCGTATTTCCATTCAGTTCTGACGGACGGTAAATAATGCCCACATCTCCACTGAAAAGCAACGGCTCATCAA
Organism: Dyadobacter fermentans DSM 18053; assembly: GCF_000023125.1. Taxonomy (NCBI): domain Bacteria; kingdom Pseudomonadati; phylum Bacteroidota; class Cytophagia; order Cytophagales; family Spirosomataceae; genus Dyadobacter; species Dyadobacter fermentans. The sequence continues at coordinate 5,472,054 of NC_013037.1, read as the reverse complement.
AAAGATATTGCCTGCCGATACTCGCATGTGGGTTTCCAGGGACTGCCGTATGCGCCAGCGTCAGTGAGCGGTTACTCAAATCCACGTCTACCGACGGGACCAGCACCAGGCTATCCAGACTAATGATCGTATTCGCTTTCGCAAACAGCTCGTTTCCCGTGGTAATCTGCGCCCAGGCAGCTTTGCCGGAAACAATGAATAACAGAACCAGCACAATGTAAATCTTCCGCATAGTCATCATAATTAAAGTGAACGATGTCCCCCTACTTCCTTGCCACCCAGGCTTTTCTGCGTTTTACGGCTCTGCTAGTCGTTCTTAGCTCTTCTTTCAGCGTCATAATTTCACCCAGAAGCCGATCATTCATTTGCTGCAACTGCTCCGTCCGTTTAACAAGTGCCTGAATGGCAATCAAATTCACGCCATCGAAGTCCGCCTGATTAATGGTGGTATCCGAGCCAATCGTGCCATACGAATCCTGACCGAATGCTTTAAAGAAGTCCTGCGCTATGGGCCCGTAATGCCGGAATATCTTCGGGTCCTGACCTTTGTAGTTCCAGGAAGTGAGGTTTATTTGGCTGATTTTTTGAAGAAAGTCTTCCCCATTTACAGGAGCGAAGTTTTCTTTTTTTCTAACATCCGAGATCACCGACCATGCGTTTCCGCCCGCGCCTAATTGTACGCCTAAGACATTCAGCGAACTGGTGAAAAGCTTATACCCTCCCGAGAACCGCATCATCATCTGATTCTTTGCGTCATTCTGTGAGGTGCCGCCACCATCGTCACCGAGAATAAAAGACCCCGTCTGCGAGTTGGTACTTACCCTTGTACCCAGTGCAACAGAATGCAGCCCACTTGCAATCACGTTATAACCTTGTCCGAAGGCATAATCTCCGCCGACAGTCACCAGCTCCCCGAACCCAGCCGAGAAGTTACCCGACGAAAACACCTCCCGCCCAGCAGCAAATGCTCCCGTGCCAGTCGCAAAGCTTTCATACCCTGTTGCGAAAGAAAGCGGGCCAATATTGACTAGTTCAAAGCCACCCTTTCCTGTACGCTCCGTCATCGATCTCAGCGCCCCCTTTCGATGAAACCATTGAAATTTATAGTACACTGAATCCTGTGGCGGAAACGAGTTGTTGACCGGATCTAGTTGCTTGCTTTCAGCATACACTGACCCTTCAAAAACATGAAGCCTTTCTCTTGGAGTTTTTGTACCGATGCCCAATTGAGCAAAAAGGAACTCAGGGGCAAGCAATAAAACAGTCAAAACGAAGATAGACGGGATCAGTTTAGAATCGTCCGGATGCCATTGGCAGAAAAACCTTGCGGGAATAATTGGATTTTTCATGTTATTCACGGAAATGTTTACAGATGATTTTAATCAAATGTCAACTCAACCCGCTTGAATCCCAAAGCCGGTACCCAAGCGGCAGTTTTGGGTTACTAACCGGGACAACCACTAGGTATTGGTGATAGATTTTCTAGCAAACTTTCACCAGTATGCAAATTACCAACAATCCGGCCGACGAACTATCGCATGCCACACAAGAGAATGGAGTGCTTAACGAATGTTACTATACGCGAAATGGATTATAGTTGATTTCGCACCCTAATTGCTATACCAAACCATCATACTTTTATTCAAAAATCACTCCCAACCCCTCTATTTCCACCCCCAGCACCTTCCGGGCTATCTCACCCAATGCCGCCTTGTCTCCCTCAAAATGAAACGTGCTCTGCCGGTGCGTGATGGCTTCGCCTTCCTCCAACGCCTTCACCGATGAGTTCGATTCCAGTTCGTAGAATGGGCCCATTTGGGTGCCGTCGGCGAGCTTGCCGTCGTTGTAGGCATTCAATGCGTCGCCCTTATAGGGGTCTTTGTGCAGTTCCCAGGTGGATTTCATGTACTGGCCTTGCGGGTCGAGGTCGAACTGGATGATGGTGAGGATGCCTTTTTCGGCGTCGTAACTGCCGGCGACGTTGCGGGCGGATTTCGGGGCGATGCCGAGCTTGCTGCGGTGTTTGCCGTCGGCTTTCAGGAACAACGTCGAGTCTTTGATCGCGAGCCGGTCGGTGGGGATTTTGCCGAAATAGTCGTCGGTGATGAGCGGCTTTTCAGATTGACCTTTGGAAAATGGCGCAATAATGGTCGTCTGGTCGGAAGGGCGGAACATGCCCAGCAGCCAGATGCCCAGCATGCCGGTTTCGGGTTTCCAGGTCTCGGCTTTGTTGGTAGCCGAATTGGTGGAACGGTAGGCAACGGCCTTCACGCCATCCAATGCAGGAAGGTCGAGCAGCTTGGCTATGCTTTGCCGTGTCAGCATCTCGACTTTCCGGTTGATTTCGATTGTGAATGTTTTGCCCGAATAGTTCTCGATCGTCGCAGTCACCTGAAATTGCACAGATGCTGCGTCCGATTCCACCACCGGGTAGGAAACGGTGTCGATCAGCGCCGGCGTTTGCCAATTTTCGAAGTCGAACGGCTTGCCTTTTTTGAAATACACCGAAAACTGGCCGCCCTCGGGAGAAAGCCAGAAACGCTCTTCGCCGCCGAAGCCATTCATATGCGGCTGATAACGGCCACTTTCAATCAGCGCGTAGTTGATCCAGCCGTAGCTGTTACCACCGTCGCCATTGGCTGTGCTCGTCATGACCCGCCCCTGATAGTCGGGGATAACAATGGCCTGCGCATTTGCATTATCCGGCGCGGACAATACCACCGCTTCTTTGTATTTCTTCAAAAATGCCAGGTCATACCCGAATGTGCCGGCGTCCTGCGTTTGCTCTTTTTCCACTTTACCGTTTTTAGTGTTCGACTGACAGCCCATTATAGCCGCCATCGTTGCCAAAATGATCGGATAATGCGCTTTCATGGCTATTCTTTCAAATAATTGCCATAACCGACAATCAGCACCGACAGGATGATCACCAGAATACCCATGAAGATCGAGGAAATGGTCTTTTTACTTACTCCTTTCCACTCTTTCAGGACTAGTCCCCAGGAATTAGCGATAAGTATAATGAATGCCATGTGCAAAATCCACGAGCTCGGCCCGTTGCCTAACTTGCTCTCTCCCATGCCATAAAAGAAGAATTGCAGAAACCAAGTGGTGCCGGCCAGCGCCGAAAAAATATAGTTCGAAAGCAGCGGCGTCGAGCTGTCGGTGTAGTTGCCGAAGGTCTTGTTGCGCGCATTGAGGAGCATACACCAGATGAAATTGGTAGTAAGGCCGCCCCAGAGAATTACGACGTAGGTTACATTGTTTTGGAATAAAAATTCGCCCTGCCCCGGGTTGGCCGCTTTCCAGATTTCGTTCGCTTCCTCGGCCATTACTTTGCCAGCGTCGATCCCGAAGGCGAAGCATGCGCTGAGAATACCGGAAATAATGGAAACGGTGAGCCCAAGGCCGATTTTAAACTCTGTGTTATCCTCCGCCCCGCGACCGGATTTCCGCAGATCGGCGTCTTTCATGGCGCCCGCTTTACCGCATATAATGATACCGATCACGCACACCAGCAAGCCGATGAGCACCCATTGTCCCCACGCATTGCCAAGTAGCATCGAAATGGTGTCCTTCCCCGGCTGCGGGTTGAATTCGTAATACACCGAGGGTATTAATGCCCCGAAAACCGAACACAATCCGAGGATGATGGAACTGCCGAGCGCGACGCCCAGGTAACGCACACCCAGCCCGTACGTGAGGCCGCCTATGCCCCAGAGGACGCCGAAAAAATAGGTCAGAAAGAGTATGCCGCCGTTGGTATGGGCGATGATTTCGGTGTAGCCCGGAATGGTGAGATATGCTGCGAGCGGCGGAACGATCAGCCAGGAAAAGACCCCTCCAACGATCCAGTAAGACTCCCAGGCCCAGCCTTTTACCTGCTTGTAAGGAATATAAAAACTACCGGAGGCAAAGCCGCCGATGAAATGAAAGATAACACCCAGAAGAGCTTGCATGAATATTTTTAAATTTTATCATGTAAAGGCGTTCTTCCGGGTATCTACTGCCAAAACGGCCAAGTCTTTGAACCGCGGACACCCTCAGTCTCCTACCACCACTTTCCTCACCACCCGGCTGTTACCCGTTTTCAGCTCTACCAGGTATAAGCCCGCAGGCCATTGCGCGGTGGATATCTGCAAGGTTTCGTTTGCCCGGATACGGCGGTTGCGGAACATCGGCGCGCCGCCTGCCGTGAGCACATTGAAGGTGCCGGTTTTGGAAGCATATACTTTGAAAAATCCGACCGAAGGATTGGGAAAAACTTTCACTTCACCCACATCGCCCGGCTCCACGCCGGTTACCGACACAGGCAAGATGTTGGTCAGCAAACGCACGCCGCCCGCATTGTTGCCGATCGCGACATCGGGCTTTTTGTCGCCATTCAGGTCGGCCACGGCCAGGGCCAGGTAGTTGCCGAAATGGACGTTGCCGGCCTTGCCGTTGACGCTCAGCAAAGAGCCGTCGCGCTCCGTCCATTTGCCCCAATCGGCGTTGCGGAACACGCGGATCGAGCCGGTATGGTCTACGGTGGCGAGATCGGGCTTGCCGTCGAGGTCAAAATCGGCGACGGCTACCTGCGAAAAGCGGCCCGCAAAGTTGATTCCCACGCCTGCAAACGAGTCCGTTTCGAGTTTGAATGTGTATTGGGTGTTGCTTCCGGTGTTGGTGTAATAGTAAATGTTGCCCTGCGTTTTTCCGACGAGCAGGTCGAGGTCGCCGTCGCCGTCGGCATCGTAGAAATACGGCGAGTCGCCGATTTGCAGCTCAACCGGCAATGCAATGCTCACAGCGTCGGCTACATTCAGCTGTGCTGCGCCGCTATTGGTGCCTTTGTTGGGAATGTAGCGGTATTCGAGTTTCAGCGTGGCTCCGGCCGTGGCGGCAAAACCAAGGTCGGGCACGCCGTCGCCATTGAAATCAGCCCATTGCGGTTTGATATTGTAAACAGAAAGTTTGGAAAGCAATTCGAGGTAATCCTGGGATTCTACTGTAAAATTCGGTTCGGCAGGTGTTCCGTTGTTTTTCAAATACCACAAACTCCCTTTAAAACCGTTTTGCACCGGATTGCCGCCTGTGCCGATGAGCATGTCCAGGTCGCCGTCGCCGTCCATGTCAAAGAACGCAGGTGCTGCATTTTCACCCACGTCGATCATGTTGTCTTGCAGGAAATTCTTTTGAACCAGTTTAAAAACAGGCTTGTCCGATGTGCCTTCATTATGGTAATACCAGCCGGAAGACTTGAAATCGGTCCGGTTGATATCGTTCGCCGGAATGCTCGGGGCGATCAGCAGGTCTTTGACATTATCAAAATCCACATCCTCATAAAAACCGGCCGGAAAAATGTGCATAACCACCGGATCTACCGCCGGATAAGTGTTACTGAAACCGGTAAAATTGGCAATGATACCTTTTGCCGAATTGGGCAGGAAAGAAATATGGTCGTTGCTGACGTGCCCGGCGAGCATGTCTTTCGTTCCGTCGCCATTCAGATCGTGCAGAAGAATGGAATTGCCCGCGTGCAGAATGCGGCCGTTCGAGGGATCTTCCGCAGTGCGTCTGTTGGAAGGATTGGTCACGACGTCACAGTCCACGCCCACTACAAAATCTTCGCCGTTGCCTTTGTGGAAATTCCCCCAGCAATCGCCATTGCGCTGAAAAACAGGGCTTGCCTGCGTGCCGAGGCTGTCGGCCACGCCGAATTTTTCCATGCTCAGGTTCTGGTGCAGTTCAATGTAAGTCCCCGAAAAATCAAAGGTTAGTAAGTCCAGGTCGCCGTCGTCGTCCACGTCCGTAATCGCCGGAATGTCCGTTCCCGACACCTGCATATTGATATTTCCTGAAAAACCTTTGGTATACAACACTTCACGCATTTGCTTAAAGGCCCAGGTATTTCCCGTTTTCACCTGCTGGTACACCACAATGCCGAGCGACGTGCTCGCGAAGAGATCTTTCAGGCCGTCGCCATTATAATCGGCCAGGATCATCCAGTTATCCACCGGTGGAAATAAGGTTTCGTAATAGGGTGCATGAATGAACGTTTTTTTACCTGGATTCCGGGGGTCGGGACCGGCGAGGAAGGTGGTTACCTTGCTGTTCGTGCGGTCGTAAACGACGAGGTCCTCATCGGCGTCGTTATTCAAATGCATTTTCAGGAATTGCGATGCATTCAGCCCTCCACCCCACGGGTTCGTCATTTTTACGCCGCCTGCCGACACGCTGGTGAGCGTATCGAGCCTGAACCAGGCTTGCTGCGCCCGCAGTTGCGATGGCAGGTAAATACAGATGAGACAGAGTATAAAGGAGGTAAATTTGGTTCGCATCGTTGAGGAATAATCTGTTAGTTTTGCGGGCTTGTTCGTCCTAAACCTAACGAAATAAGCCAGCATTACTTTATAACCGACCGACATTTCATGTATACTTCCATAGAAACGCTTTACGATATCTACCGCAAAGGCGCCAAAGTTTCCACCGACACCCGCCAGATCACCGACGGCTGCATTTTCTTCGCATTGAAGGGTGATAAATTCGATGGAAACCAATATGCGGCAGAGGCACTGCAAAAAGGCGCGGCCTACGCCGTGGTAGACGACCCAACTGTGGCCAACGGCGACCGGTTTCTGCTTTTCGAAGACGGCCTCACGGCATTGCAGGACCTGGCGCGGCACCACCGCAAAACCCTGGACATACCGGTGGTTGCATTAACCGGCTCCAATGGCAAAACCACCACCAAAGAGCTGATCGCGAAGGTGCTTTCGATGAAGTTCAACACGTACGCCACGCGCGGCAACCTCAACAACCACATCGGCGTACCGCTCACGGTCCTGAGCATCGACCCGGCGAAGCATGAAATGGCGGTCATCGAAATGGGTGCGAACCACCAGCAGGAAATCGCATTGCTGAGCAGCATTGCACAGCCCACGCACGGCCTTATTACCAACATCGGAAAGGCACATCTGGAAGGTTTCGGCGGTGTTTCGGGCATCATTAAAGGCAAAGGCGAGCTGTTCGATTACCTTTCTAAAAAGAAGGGAACGGTGTTTGTGAACTCCACCCAGGACGTGATCATGGACATGGTGAGCAAACGCAGGGCATTTGGTGAGATCGTATTCTACTGTTCGGAAAACAGTCCCATTAACCCGACGCTGATCGAGGAAAACCCGAACGTGGTATTCAGCAACGGCGGCAAAACTGTAACCACCCATTTACCAGGAAGATACAATTTCGACAACATTTGCGCCGCATTGGCCGTAGGAAAGCATTTCGGTGTGGAGGATGCGGATGCCTACGAGGCGGTGGCGACGTACGAGCCGGACAATAACCGCTCGCAAATCGTCAAGAAAGGGACGAATACGGTGATAATGGATGCATATAATGCCAATCCATCGTCAATGGCCGCGGCGGTGGCCAATTTCGGGAGAATGGAAGCGGCACGGAAGATATTGATCCTGGGCGATATGTTTGAGCTCGGCGATGCCGCGCCGGAGGAACATTTGGCTTTGGGGAAACAGATTGCCGGTGAGAAGTTCGACGTCGTAATACTTGCCGGGAAACTCATGCAGCACGCACTGCCAGCATTGCCGAAAGCGTACTATTTTCCGGATAAATTCTCCTTGCATAACTGGATCATGGACAATCCGCAGGAAAATACACATTTCCTCATTAAGGGTTCCCGCGGGATGTCGCTGGAAACGGTACTCGGCGTGATGCCCGGTTGATAATTTAGAATTACAGTTATTATAAGTATAATTATATTGCAAAAATCTATATCATTATAACTAATATTTATAACATCTTCGTTCCTATAAATAAAATCAAATTCATTTGATTAAAACAACTCTTTCCTGGCATAATACCAGGTTCGAGTTTGACCCATGTACTCATCGTTCGTAGTTTTGTAACACAAAAAAATACAATTTATAAACAAACGAGCAATCATGGCTAATAGACTGTTATCGGTGGGATCGGAATTCCCTGAATTCAAAAAGACATCCGTAGTATCTCTTGAAAAAGGAAACGAATTCTACGATATTACCTCGGAAGACCACAAAAACGCTGGCAAGTGGATGGTCATGTTCTGGTGGCCGAAAGACTTCACTTTCGTATGCCCTACCGAGATTGCAGAGTTCAACAAACACACCGGCGACTTCGCTGACCGTGACACGATCCTGATCGGTGCTTCTACCGACAGCGAGTACGTGCACCTGGCATGGCGCAAAAACCACGACGACCTGCGCGACCTGCAATTCCCGATGCTGGCCGACACTTCGAAATCATTGGCAGAAGAGCTGGGTATCCTCGAAGCAAACGAAAAAATCGCTTACCGCGTAACATACATCGTTGATCCACAAGGCATCATTCGTTGGGTAAGTGTTAACGACCTTTCAGTAGGCCGTAACGTATCGGAAGTATTGCGCGTACTCGATGCGTTGCAAACTGACGAGCTTTGCCCTTGCAACTGGCAAAAAGGCGAGGCTACTCTCGCTTAATCAGCCTTTCCAAAGCAGTTCACAGCGGTCAGTCATTCGTACGCCGGTTCTGTGAACTGCTTTTTTTATCACCCACGGGAAAATCTTCCCACTCAAAATTCAGACAAACATGTATCCATTTGCAGCCACAGGGAACACGAAAGAGTCCCTGTATAAAGAGGTCAATTTGCCTGCGGAATTCGAGAGCGTGCTCATCAACAAGCTCGCGGCATTGGACCACCGTTACCTCAAAGACCTGAAAATCAATGTAGGTAATGTATTAAAATCCCAAACACTGAACCGCAAGGAAGCATTGCTGCTTGCATTGTCGGTTGCGGTGAATGAAAAAAACACGGCGCTGATCGCGGCGTTGGAAGAGCTTGCTGCGCAGGAAGGCGCGGACGAGAAGGAGATCGCGGAGGTAACAGCCTGTGTTTCACTCATGAATGCGAACAACGTATTCTATCGTTTCCGTCACTTCATGCACAAGGAGTTTTACGATAATGCGCCTGCGGGCATCAAAATGAGCATTATGGTGAACCCGGTGCTGGGCAAAGAGTTTTTTGAACTAATGAGCCTCGTCGTATCCGCGCTGAACGGCTGCGAAATGTGCGTAACCTCGCACGAGCAATCTGTGCTGAACCACGGCGGCACGCAGGCACGTATATTCGATGCGGTTAGGCTTGGAGCAATCTTCAAAAGCTTCGCTGTTTTGATATAAAACAAAACTAGCCAGGTCTTTAAGATCTGGCTAGTCCCAAATTATCCATCCTATTTCTCTATTGTTTCTCTTCTTGGGATGGGGCCATTCGTGCGTCAGCATGCACGAAGGCCACATATTGCATTACTCCACTTTACGCAATTCGGTCGTGGACGTTGTCTCCTCTCCTTTCTCAATCGACTTCACTACCCCTACGCCTGGTGCGGTCCAGAGCGTTACATTCACCTGCTCTGTGGAGATTTCAGGCTCGGTCACCTGCGTTTCGAACTTGGTATAAACCTCGTAGGAATATTCCCATTTCGTACATTTGAATTCGCCGGCAGGCGTGGTGATTGATTCTTCGGCTACCGCTTTGCCATTTTTGTAGGTCATACGTGCTTCCAGCCTGCCAAGGATCGAACCTTCGTCCTCTACCGGGATTTCCAACTCCATCACCACCTTAATCGGGTCGCCTTTGAAATTGAGCGCGCTGTTTACTTTTCCGTTATTTTCGAATAGCTGGTATTGCGGGAAGCCGGTTACTTTAAACTCAGTCACCTCTGCAATTTCACCGATCTGTGCTTCGAGCGCTTTAATGGCCGCCGGGTAAGGCAGCTCATTGGTGGTAGTTCCGCCTTTGGCATATGCCTTGGACACGAGCGTCATTTCTTCGCCGTCTTCCTTCACGATGTGGTTCACCGTGTGAACCTGCATTCCGGCAGAATCTTTGGAGCTGACAATTTTGGTGATCATATCGCCCGAACTGCCGTCCGAATCGGTCATTTTATAGCTGTAAGTCTTGCCTTTGGTTGGAATAAACACTTTCTCCGTGCCGCCGCCATCGCCGTCGCCGCCTGGTTTCGGATCGTCGTCGTCTTTACAAGCGGTGAAAGACATGGCCAGAACGGCCAGGGCCAATGCGGATTTCGCAAATCGGCCGAGGGTTATTGAGGGTGCAGTTTTAATTTTCATGGCAGTTTTAGATTTATTTAGATTTTAATTGATTTCGTACAGTTTGACGGCCGACTGGCCTGTCGTGTCTTTTTCAAGCTCTTTGCGGAGCTTTTCATTTAAATACTTCCTGACCGCAAGCTTCCGGACGTCGAGCAACTCAGGTTCGGTCGTTTCGGACACGAGGTGGTTGCTGTGTGCATAGTAGCGGACGATCGTCGATTTTTTATCGCGAGCCGTTTCCGCTACCCAAAACCCTTTTTCGGGGAACGGCTGCCGGGCAGAGCGCGGAGCCTTGCTCGCCGCCTGCTGCTGAATGCCCGCCGCGGCCAGGAAACCGGCCAACAGGCAATGTGTGATGATATTCATGGCTATCTTTCGTTTCATCTGAAAAAAATGGCTGATTACCGCCCGCCCCGAGCTCACGATCTTTGGCTCCTGCCAATGTGCCTTCACCAGGTTGCGGATCACCACGATGTGCGCACAAAGCAGCACCGGCACAACTACTCCGGGCAAAAGCACAAACGGGAACTGCAACACGAGGACATTAGGCTGGTCGAGGCCGATGGTCTGGAACAGTAGCGGTGCCGACAACACGGCGCGGAACACTTCATTGAGCAGCAGTCCGACGCACACGAAGTTCCAGGTTACCAGCCACCGCCATTTCATCCCGCTGCGCATGACCGCCAGGTAGTAAATGCAGGGCGTCGAAAGTCCGGCGAGCATATCGGGGTTACCACCTCCGAAAGTCATTTCGTAGGGCACCATTTTGTCGATAAACGACCAGTAGAGTACCACTTCGATAGGCGCCCTGACGACATGGATCATCGTGAGCAGATCCACATTCATCCGGTCCATGAGCGCTTTCCCGGGCCCGGTCAGAAACAGCCAGGCCATCAGGATAGCCGGTGGAACCACCACAAGGAGTAATCTGGGAAAAATGGTATCGGTAACCCGGAAGTATCCGGCCAGCGCAGCCCCGCATTGTATCGCGATCCAGATGGCGACCAGCGCGGCGAACCGGCCGGAGCCTTTCACAGCCTGATGGAAGGTAAATACCACCAGGAGTGTGATCAGGCCGAATATGGAACTGGCACAATACGTGGAGCTATCCATTGCGAACCGCTACTCTTTCAGCAACTTGGCTTGCGCGTTGTCTTTGAATGTGTTGACGGTTTCAACGTCGTCGTTCACAGTGGCCTGGTAGTTGACAAAGATGCCGTAGCCACCGCTGTTGGATATCACCGACTTGCGGATCGTCATGCGTGACTGGCCTCCGTAGATCGCGATGTTGGCCTTCTTGCCCGACACGATCGCGATGTTGCCGCCGCCCGACACCTCGGCATTTTCGATGATATTCTGGTCGCTGGTCGAGAAGCTCAGCAGGCCTTTCCAATAGGCAGCCGCATTCTCGGCGCCGCGGATGATGATTTTATTGGTTTCCGTGCCCACCGCGTTGAAATATCCGTCGTCGATGGTAATGGCGCCCGCGCGGTTTACTTCGATCGTCACGCCGGGGAGGAGCTTCCAGTTGGCATCGGAGGTAACGTGTTCGAGAATGCGGTAAGGTGTTTTGTCTTTAAAACCCTTCCAAATCACTTCCGCAGTAGCATTTTTAGGCAGCGAAGAGGCGGTGATCTCGACTACATTGCGGCCGTTGCCATTGGTGAATTTCGAATCTGTGTCGAGATTTTGCACGTTTTCGGCGCTGAGCAGCAAACCCGCTTCGGTATTGTCTTTGAAATTGTTCTTTTCAAATGAAGCCAGCGCCACGCCGTCCTGAATGTAGAGGCCGTAACCTGCATTCGCTTCGAACAAGCAATGCTTGATATTCACTTCCGCCTGGCTTCCCAGCACGGCCATACCAGCTTTGGTAGTGCTGAACAACGGCTTGCTTCCTGCGTGCAGCACTTGCACGTATTCAAGCGTGTTGGCGCTGCTCGACGAACGGAATGTTACGCCCGACCAGAAACCTTTGGTCGTTTCCTTTCCGATGAAACGGATCGGCTTGGCCGAATCGCCCTTTGCGAGGAGCACGCCGCCGCCGTCGTTGATTTCCAGACGCGTATCCCGTGCAAACGCGATCACAACGCCCGGCTTAATTTCCAGCTCCGCATTCACGGATACGTTCGCATTGACGATGTAGTCCGGAATGGCCGGGTTATCGATGCGGTCGTTCAGTGTCAGTTTGGCGCGGATCTGGGCGTCGATCACGATCGGCTCGATCACGGCCGCGGTGATCACGACTTTGTCTTTGCTTTGTCCGTTCGCATTGCTGATCGTCAGCTCCACTTCGTAGTCACCGGCCACATCGGCGGTGAAAGTTGGCTTGGCAGTGGTAGCCGATGCCAGGTTGGCGGCGCTACCGGCCGGTTTTTTGGTGAATGCCCAGCTGAAATCGAATGGCTTGTTCTCGCTGTCGGTAGAAGCGCTACCGTCGAGGGTTACAACAGAGCCTGCGTTTACATTCTGGTCCGCTCCTGCTTTGGCGGTCAATGTGTCGGATGGTGTTACATCTTCGTCTTCCTTGCAGCTACCCAGCAACAGGGCAAAGGACAAGGTCGCCCAAAGAATTCTTCTTGCTTTTAACATGGCTAATATTCCAAATGATTTAAATGAATTACATTCCATTTCTCAATGGCGCTGCAATTTTAAACCGATTTGGCGAGCCGGGGAAGCGTATGAAACCGAGTGTCGATTAACAGCGGGTTTTATCGACAAACGCCATTTGCAGCACCGTTTAAAAGGAGAGCTTGAAGCGGCGCTGGCAGTCGTTGCGGAAGTTACGGCCAATGGGCAACTCCTTTCCGTCGATTTCGAGCTTGTGCGAATGATAGCTTTCGACCTTGTCCACGGAGACGATGAAAGAGCGGTGAATGCGGATAAACCCGTCTTCGGGAAGCAATTCTTCCAAAAGGCTGATTTTTTGTTTTGAAATGAGGGCCTTGTCTTTCAAAACTACTTTGATGTAATCCCGCAAACTCTCGATCCAGTAAATGTCATTGACGTTCACTTTCACCATTTTACGGTCAACTTTTAAATACAAAAACACATCCTGGGTCGCCTGCGCGGCCTTTTGCGCCACTGAAACGGATTGGTTGGTGATGTTCAGCCCTGTAAAAACCTTGTCCATCGCGCGCAGGAAACGCTCGAAGGGAATGGGTTTCAGCAAATAATCCACCGCATTGAGGTCGAAGCCCTCGACGGCGTAATCCTGGTAAGCGGTGGTAAAAACGACTTTGGGCGGGTTTTTGAGGCTCCGGAGCAGGTCGGTACCTTTCAGTCCGGGCATTTTCACGTCGAGGAACATAAGGTCGATTTTCTGCTGCTGCAACACCTGAAATGCCTGGATCGCGTCCTGGCAGCGCGCAGCGACTTCAATTTCGGCGAAATTGGCGAGGTAGTTGTCCAGTATTTCGATAGCGTGGGGTTCGTCGTCCACGAGAATGGCCTTCAATTTCATAAATATCAGATTTCCAATCGTTTGTCCAGGTCAATTTCTAGGATCACGGCAAACACGTCCTCGTCATCCATGATTTTCAGGTTGTGCGCGCCCGGGTACAGGATCTCGAGCCGCTTGCGCACGTTGGCGAGGCCTATGCTCACGTGGTGCGGCCGGTCGTCCTGCACGGCCGTCTCGGGTTTGCTGTTCGAGATTTTGAATTTCAATGCATTGTTTTTCACCCTCAGGTCCATATTGATCCACGCCTGGCCGATCTGCTCGCTTGCGCCGTGCTTGAATGCATTCTCTACCAGCGGCAAAATCAGCAGCGGCGCAATTTTGTATTCAGGCGCTAATCCGTTGATGCTGAAATTAATGTCCAGCCGCTCTTCGTACCTGATCTTTTCAAGTTCAATATAACTTTTGAGAATACTAATGTCCCTTTCGAGCTGCACGATCTCCGTGTTGGCCTCGTAAAGCATGTACCGCAATATCTCCGCCAGGCCCATCACGACGCCCGGCGACTGCGGCGATTGTTTGAGGGTCAGTGCATACAGGTTATTGAGTGTGTTGAACAAAAAATGCGGGTGCAGCTGGCCTTTGAGAAAATTCAGCTCAGCCTCCATCGCCGCCTGCCTGCGATCGAACCACATTTTGAAAAACTTCACCGATAATGCGATCCAGACGAAAATATTGGTCTGCTCGAACGCACTGATCAGGTACGTCGGCTTCGCCAGCTGCTGCCGGAACGTCCCTTCGAGCTTCCGCCAGACGAACGTGGGATCGTTCTTTTTCACGGCGTTGTAAATGATCGGGTCCGCCACGAGTATTTCCATCAGCCTGAATGCGAGCGTCGAACCGACGACGATCAGCACGAAAAAAAGGACGAACTGCACATATTTCTTACGGTCGAAATACCGGGGGATGATCACGTAGGCGATCAGGTAGAAATAACCGATATGAATGGGCATGAACATTGCCACGATGCCGATCGTGAGCCAGTAATCGGGCATGCCTGCACCGTAAATGACCGTCAGGATCGTTAGTACGGCGAGCCAGAACAGGATGTGCAGTAAAACTCTTTTATGTTTGGTATAATTCAGGATCGGGGAAACCGGGCGCATGTAACAAAGATAAATATTTCGAAAGCCATTACCGGGTTTGAAAAGCATTGTCGACCAATGTCATACTATTGTCGACAAACGGCACTGCTGTGGGGTAATGATTTGGCATACAGACAAAATATCTCCGCCAACCGGTGAATAACCGGGCCGTCACTTCATAATGCGGCAATATGCGCGCATTGAAAGATAAAATATCCAAAATTGGCGCTCAAATCAGAATTTGTATCTGCAAATATTCCCTACGGTGGTTTTTCTACTTAGTTTTGTGGTAAAATCAAGATATTAACTAAACTGTAAAATAATGGCAACGTCAACCGAAACGTACATTCCGTACAAGGTAAAAGACATCTCGCTGGCCGAATGGGGCCGTAAAGAAATCACATTGGCAGAAGCTGAAATGCCTGGTTTGATGGCGATCCGTGCCGAATACGGTCCGTCACAGCCTTTGGCAGGTGCGCGTGTTGCGGGTTGCTTGCACATGACGATCCAGACAGCCGTTCTGATCGAAACCCTTACAGCTTTGGGTGCGGAAGTTACCTGGTCATCTTGTAACATCTTCTCTACGCAAGACCACGCCGCAGCGGCAATCGCAGCAGCGGGAATCCCGGTTTACGCGTGGAAAGGCATGAACGAAGAGGAATTCAACTGGTGTATCGAGCAAACTTTGTTCTTCGGCGAAGAGCGTAAGCCTCTTAACATGATCCTCGATGATGGTGGTGATCTTACCAACATGGTATTCGACGAATATCCTGAGCTGATCGACGGCATTAAAGGTCTTTCGGAAGAAACTACAACCGGTGTTCACCGCTTGTACGAGCGCTACAAAAACGGTACGCTTCACCTGCCTTCGATTAACGTAAACGACTCAGTTACAAAGTCTAAATTCGATAACAAATACGGCTGCCGCGAGTCATTGGTTGACTCTATCCGCCGCGCAACCGACCTGATGCTGGCTGGCAAAGTAGCAGTAGTAGCAGGTTACGGCGACGTAGGTAAAGGGTCTGCCGAATCACTCCGTGGTGCAGGCTGCCGCGTACTCGTTACCGAAATCGACCCGATCTGCGCATTGCAGGCTGCAATGGACGGTTTTGAAGTAGTAACAATGGACGAAGCTGCCGACCGCGCCAACATCTTCGTTACTGCAACGGGTAACTACAAAATCATCACCGACCGTCATTTCCTCAAAATGCGTGACAAAGCGGTAGTTTGTAACATCGGCCACTTCGACAATGAAATCGACATGGCTTGGTTGAACACGACTTACGGCCACACCAAATCGCAGATCAAACCTCAGGTGGATATCTACAATGTGGAAGGTAAAGACATCATCGTGCTGGCAGAAGGCCGTCTGGTAAACCTGGGCTGCGCAATGGGCCACCCGTCGTTCGTCATGTCCTGCTCATTCTCTAACCAAACGCTGGCACAGATCGAGCTTTGGACCAACACGGCTGCTTACGAGAAGAAAGTATACGTTCTTCCAAAAGCACTGGACGAGAAAGTTGCTGCATTGCACCTCGCACACGTAGGCGCAAACCTCGACAAACTGTCCGAGGAGCAAGCTGCTTACATCGGCGTTACTGTGGAAGGACCATTCAAGGCGGAAACTTACCGTTATTGATAATTAGGATTGATATTGAAAAGACCCCGCTGCGGATTCGTAGCGGGGTCTTTTTTGTACTTGAAAAATATAGTGATGCTAAGCTTCAGGCTTTCCTGGTGCTGGCGGCAACAGGTCAAGAGTCCTGGCAGGCGTTGGGAACGAGATATTGTTTTCATCAAATACCCGCTTCACAACCTTCATAGCTGCACTTTTCGCCGGACCGGGGCCGGTTTTGTCTTGTCTGATCCAGAAGAATATTTCAAAATCAATGCTCTTTTCGGTGAAACGGGTAAAATTGAGCTCTACGGCCTTCAACGGATCGAGGAATTCCAGTTTTCTGATTTCCCCCAATGCGAGGCTTTCCACCAATGCGAGGTCATCCTTGTAGCCAATGCTGCCCTCCATCCGTACACGTCGCTCGCCCGAGTGCGTGAAATTGACGATGGGCTTCTGAAAAATATCCTTGCTCGGCAGCTCCACCTGCTGCCCCTCGAAGTTGTCCAGCTTCACCGAACGCAGCCCGATGGACAGCACTTTGCCCGTATAACCATTCGTTTCGATCACATCGCCTACCTGGATCGGTCGCTGGATGGCGATGAATGCGCCGGAAATAAAATTGGTCGTCAGGTCCTGGAAAGCAAAGCCGAGTGCCAATGCCAGCACGCCTGCACCGGCAAGCAGCGAAGTGACGGTTTTATCCAGACCCAGCACACCCAACGCAAAGAAAAGGCCCGCGGCAACAATGGAAATGCGGATAATGGTGGATATCAGCCCAACCAACGCAATATTCTGGGAGGCGCGGCCCAAAATACGTTCCATGAACTTACCGCCCAGCGATGCCAGAAACCTGAAAACGACGAGGATCAGAATGGCGATAAAAATGTTGGGCAGCAGCCGGTAAACCTCCACCGTCCAGCGGTCGAGCTTGACGGCGATGGGGTCTATTATTCTGGAAATCTGAGCGAAAATCATGATAGCAACCAATACGGGTGGCCTTGTCAAACTAGTAGCCGGCCAGCCTTCTATAAACAGAACAAAACTCGCAAATGTTGTGTGGTTTCCAAAAATCCGGATCACTAAAACCATTACGCCCCATCGGGGCCGTTTCTACCGAAAACTCTTTTAGGCTTACCTTTCGCCCATCGCATTTCGTGTCTTTTCGAAGCGCTCCTATGTTTAAGCCAGTTCAAAATCAATTTATTCACGCTTAAACAAGGTACATTATGAAACTATTTCGAAACGCAGCAATGTTGGTCAATGGCCTTTTACTCGCAGGAATGCTGGGAGCTTGTGAGAATGTAAACGACAATGCACCTATTCCACAAACACCCACAACGGCGTCGGACCGGAACGCAAAAACCACACAAGCGGTAGGTCAGCTAATTAAAGATGGCAATGTGAGCCTCACTTACAACAGTCAGGTGCCAAGCGCATTGTCGAAAGAAATTTACGACAATGGTGCATTCCATGAATTTAGCTACGGGGCGCAGCTGATCAGCGGCAAAAGGTTTATGACCGGCTTCTCAAACCCAACCAAAGAATTCAGTTACACCCTGGATGCCAATGGGCGCTGCGTTCAAACCGTTGGGGACAAGACTATCATATACGAATATGATGCTAACGGGCAACTCGCGAGATATTACAACCAACAACAGCCCAACGAGCGGGCCGTGTTCACCTATAAGCCAGATGCCAATGGGATCACCAACTCGCTGTTTGCAGTTACATTTTATGATGCGTCCGACAAAATAACCAAGGTCCTGGAATTTAATTACAGTCTCACACAGCCTATTGCTGACAAATCCCCTTTGAACCCGGATGTATTTGCCAAATATGTCAGCAAATACCTTCCCATCTTCGGGAAATTCAGTGGCAATCTTGTGCAGTGCTCTTCGGAAAAGAAATTTGTGAACGGGCAAAAAGTCTCCTCGGTCAATTACTACCATACCTATGTATTGGATTACGCTGGTAAAGTGAAGAATGTTACTGTCAAGAAATATGACGGTACATTAGTTTCGACGACGGATCGGAAGTACACAATACCTAACATGGCTCTCTGATGTAAAGTGAAAACGGCCCGGAGAATCCTGGGCCGTTTGAATTGAAGTAAATTTCTTATGCAACTTACCTAGTTCTACTTCGATAAGGCTATTTAACAAAAACGCTACATCGAATTATAGCGCACCAATTTCACGGCAGATAAGCAAATGTTACAAAGAAAGTGAAGATAAGTCTCGCCAAAATTAACCTGTGTCCAATCAGATTTTTACCGCAGACTATTTAGGAGATACCTTTCACCCATTGAATTTCACGCTGTGACAAAGCACACCTAAGTTTGGAGCGGTTTAAATCAATTTAATTATATTATTCACACTTAAACAGGAAGAGTTTATGAAACTATTTCAAAACACCCCAATTTTAATGAAGGGCAT
Organism: Dyadobacter fermentans DSM 18053; assembly: GCF_000023125.1. Taxonomy (NCBI): domain Bacteria; kingdom Pseudomonadati; phylum Bacteroidota; class Cytophagia; order Cytophagales; family Spirosomataceae; genus Dyadobacter; species Dyadobacter fermentans. The sequence goes on along the minus strand of NC_013037.1, from coordinate 5,453,337 downwards.
TTTGCTCGCGGGATTGCTTAGCGCTTGTCAGAATGAAAACGACATCAAGTTGGCTCCGCAAGCGCCAACAGGTGAATCTGACCAGAATGCAAGGACCGCATTAGCGGTTGGTAAGTTAATTAAGGACGGTCAGGTTGACCTGTCTTACCAGGGATCAGGCGTTTTATCACAAGAAACTTATCCTAACGTTTACTATCAATTCACGTATAACCCACAATTAATTACAGCGAAAAGGTATGTTAACGGAAGTCCGACAGAATACAAATATACTCTTGATATGAACGGGCGTTGTATCGAGACTGTCACAGACAAAACGTACATATATGAATACGATGTCTACGGACAGCTCACCAGATTGTACAATAAAAATCAGCCTAATGAGCAAACAGTATTTACATATAATACGGTTAATGCCACTAATTCGGACAGATCTTTGGCCACAGCAACTTTCTATAATGCACAAAATGTAAAAACGAAGGCACTAACATTTGGCTATGGCGGCAATATGGCAATCCCCGATAAACACCCTTTGAACCCGGACGTACTCCCTGCCGGGGTAAGCAAGTATTTACCGATTTTCGGGAAGTTCAGTAGCAATCTCGTTCAATCCATATATGAATACAAATATCTTTTAAATGGTCAGCAAGAATCCATTACTCAATATACATATAGTTACAAGTTGAATTATGCTGGCAAGGCCACAAATATTATTGTGAAGAAATACAGTTCACAAGGCTACGTACCGGTCTCTTCAACCGACAGAAAATACTTTACGCCATCTTTTTAATTTTTAAAAATCGTACGGCCCGCTAAATCGGCCCGCGGGCCGTACTTACACATGTTAAATTTCATTACAATCTTTCCAGCAATTCCCTCTTTTTTGTAGCAAACTCCTCCTCGGTAATCTGCCCTCTCTCAAAAAGCACATTCAACTTCTCAATCGTGGCAATAATAATCTCGTCTGGGCTCTTGCCCTGTGACCGTAAATCCGCATTGGCTGTCACATCATAAGCAACCTCAGGCGTCGGTTGCTGTTGCCGTTCCGGGTCGGAAACTTTTTCCAATGAATTTAAATCAACCACACCTTCCTGGCTTGTAAAGCGGAAGGAACTGTTTGCCCCCTGCTGCTGCGAAACGCCGGTGATCTGATGATGCTTGGTGTCATATATCGTCCGCTGGCCATTCTCCTCGACTACCAGCCTATGAACCGCCCTAAAATATGCATATCGGAAATTGTTCTGCGAGCCGCTTGAAGTGGGTGTCCCGAATATGGCCGGCCACGAGCTGGTCGCCCGGCTGAAATCCTCGTTCCCTTGCTTCGCCAAACCTGGGGCATCGTCTTCTGCCTGCGTTCCCTTATGCATGTCGTCGTCCCGTTCTTCGAACAGTACCGTTGTCGCCGCGAGCTCTGCAAGTTCGTTAGCCACCTGTTCGACCGTCGTCCGAAGCGAATGATTGAACATATCCCCGACCATCGTCATACCGCCTTTCATCCATTGCCCCTGTCCGCCCAGCTCCTGCAAATTGAACTGCGCCATGGTGCCGTTTCCACGGATGATAGCGTTCAGCAAAGACTCAACGGTTCCGGTACTCAAATTATATCGGGCGGCGACTTCGTTTAACCGTTGCCGTCCTTCTTGCGTCAGTAGTTTCATAGCTCAGCGTTTTAAAAATACGAGGCAAAAACAGTGCCATATACCCCTCCACTACCGAAGGTTTTTCCAAACATGCCACTCACCCATCGGATTTCTTGGAGTTCTACAACGCCGTTAAGTTTGATTCGATAAAAGTTAATGTCTAACCAATTAGCGTTATTAATCTTATGAAAAAACTACACATCGCAGGGAATTTGTTAAAGGGGGTTCTGTTAGCCGGCATGCTGACTGCTTGCCAGAATGAGGATGTATTGAACCCAAAATCGCAGGAAAGCGGGATCAGGAATGAGGCCGAAGCGAAGGTGAATGCTGAATTGAGATTAGTTGAAGATGGCTACAATAAGCTTAAATACATTAAAGCCGGGAGACTAGCGGGCAAGCTGTCAAAGATATCTGGGAGCACACTCTACACAGAATACTCTTATGATGACAGTACCGGAGATCTTTGGATTACGAGTAAACAATATTACAAGGCTAATAATCAGCTTTGCAAAGAAATTGCCTATCAGATTAAATACGGAAAGTGCGTTAAGAGCATTGACAAAACTAATAATATCACACGCGAATACAAATATAATGAAATGGGTTATCTGCAAGAGGTATCCATTATTGGTTCCGCCCTTAGCCAAAAATCGATCTTTACTTATCAACAGATAGCACTTGGCTTGGATAGTAAGCGACTGGATTATATAACGTCTTACAATTCATTCGGAGCTCCATACGAGCGCATAAACTTTTTCTATGATTATAACGGCAGCCCTGCAAAGGCTGACAAATATTTCCTGAACCCGGAGCACACTTCGCTCGACCCGTACTTGCCTTATTTCGGCAAATTCAGCGACGCTCTGGTACAGCGCGTACAAATCACGCCGCTTCCGTACAACGGACAAACTAAGCCGTTCTATCAATTCTTTTATGGAATCAATGCAGACGGATACGCATCATCTCGTCACCGGGAATTTTACCCACTAGGATATGGAAACGAAGCCGGGAAACAAGCATTTTACAGTTCTCTTACTTACTCTACAAACTGGGCGGGATTGTAAATTACGTCGGTCAGAAAAAATAGAAAGCAGCCAATGGCTGCTTTCTATTTTCTAATCTTTACCAAATGTAAAATAAATTTATATTAAACTCAAATGCACTTTATATTACTTAACTGGTGATATTGATTTATCAAATTTAAAAAGTTAGTCAAACATACTCATCGCTTCCAATGATAGCCATAGGCGCACTAAATTTTCACTACCTTAACTTCATCATATTTGCAATCAATTACACGCTGCTGGAATTTTCGATTAGTCAATTATATTTAACCCATATTCGAAATATATGGAACATTCAAGAATCACAGGCGGCCAGTTCTAAAATCATCCAACTCTTTAACAAATGAACGGGTCGTCGCCGAAGCAATGGTCCGTCATTTATTTTGCGCAGTGACTATCCAATCCTTAATGCTCCAAACTAATACCCACACACGCGCTTCTGTGCGACAAATCTTATACGCTAGCAAACACATGATTTTGCTGCGCCATACATTCATTCATCCTTGCCATTCAAAAAAGGCACTTTAAAAAACTTACAAATATGTGATAAGTTTGAAATAAGGTTAAATATTTATTCACCCATTCATTTTTATTATGAAACATGTTAGAATAGCCGGAAGCGCATTTAAGTGTTTGGCATTAGCAGGGCTGCTAATCGCCTGTAACAATGATCAGGTCGTAGCGCCTACGGAGCCGACTAGCGCTGCTGTTGGCGATCAAAATGCCAAGCTAAATCCATTGACCAGACTGGTAGATGACAGCGGTCAATCAATTGAGTACAAAAAAAGCGGGAAATTTTTTGGAAAAATATCGAGAGTAGGCAAAAGCCCTTTGAATGACGAATACGTAACCTATACATATAGCGAAAACCCAGCCGGGTACTTATCTATAAGCAAAAAGACTTACAAAGCCTCCAACAATTCATTTATTAGAGAACATAAGTTTAAAGTTGTGAACGGCCAATGTACACAGAGTGAAAATGACAACGGAGATATTTTTGAATACAAATATAATTCAGAAGGCTATCTAAGTGAAGTCAATCAATTTATTCAAGGAATATTGACAGAGTCTTGGAAGTACAAATATGATTGGACTTACCGCTTAAACGTAATCGAGCATCAGAAAGAAGGCAAACCCTACCACACTTACCATTTTAAATCATACACGTCAATAGAGAATAAATACCCCTTGAATATAGAAATCGGTATCAGAGACAGATATTTACCAATCTTTGGAAAGTGCTCCAAGTTTCAAGTAGAGGAAATAATGGATTATAATCTCCTTACGAACAACCACGTGCAAACATTTTATACTAAACAGAAGTTGAATGGTGATGGACTTGTTATTTTCAGATATATGGTAAAATATGCAACCGTTTACAAGGAAACATTTAACTATTCCGTTAACTGGCAGGGATTACCAGGTAATCCATAAGATAATAGAGTCCTTTACATAACACTCAGAGCGGGTCGTTGCAATCAACGGCCTGCTCTTTTCCTACAACTACAACTCAGCCACCAAATCTTACAGACTTCATAGCCTAACTGAACTTGGTGGGGGCAACTTCACGCTAACTTATTCCTACACTTCAATACCTGACAAATATCCGTTGAGAAACCCACTGGTTTACCTCCCTACTTCTGTTGAACATGGGAACATGGATGCATTTCTTCCTATTTTTGGAAAATTCTCTGATGTACTTGTGGATGTAATGGTTGGGCAATTTTTAGGCGGCGGAGTGCCACACAATTATAAATCCACTTATGTAACAGACAGCGACGGACTCGTTATTTCAAAAACTCAAACTATTTCCTCGGGAAATAATCCGCCTGCGAACCCTCAAACGAAGGTTCTAAAATACTCCGAGGCTTGGCAAGGAATCTAATCCGGTAGTAAATAGAACGCCAAACAAAGCGGGCCGTCATCAGCGGTCCGCTTTCCATTTCAATTCACTTTCAATCAAATCCCATTTCTTTTCTAAGCCTATATCCTCCTTCACCCTTTTTGCCGTCGCGCCAAATCCTCGGCCATCTGCAAATAGCAGCCTGCCGGCGCATCTCCCGCCCCACGTGCTCACCTCCGGCACAGTTGTTTTAATCACGCATTTGTTACAGCTCATCAAAACAACTGGAAATCATGGATATCTATCAACTGGCCAACGAATACTTCGATGCCGAGAATGCCGGCGGAGATCCCACCGAACCGAGAGAAACGCCTCCCTTCGATCCACGCCCCGAAGTGCCATCCCCCGATGTACCGGAAGAAACACCGCCATTCGAAAAGGAACCCGAAACCCCACCCATTGAACCGGAACCCGAATTGCCGCCAGTGGAACCCGTCGTACCCGAAGTTGAACCGCTCCCCGGCGAAGAACCTGGAATCCCTGCATTCAAATAAACTAGTCCTTTGTTTAGCCGAAATTTGAAGTTGAAATAGACTGCCGGATTGCTTTGGTCACAAAAACTACTACAAAATTTGTAGTCGGATTTAAATTCATCGTATCTTCACCTAAAATTTAGGTAGACCCGACGAATGACTAAAATCTTTACAATCTGTTTTGTACTCATCTCCTTCTCTATTCAGGCTCAGTTAAATAAGGCACTTCCCGGAAAGATTGAAGCAGAAGATTTCACTGTAATGAATGCTGTCGGCACCGAGAATACCTCGGATGTAGACGGCGGCCTCAACGTAGGCTGGATTCAGGATGGCAGCTGGATGGATTACGCCGTTCAGGCGCCGTCGGCTGGCTACTACACATTCCGGTTCCGCATCGCAAATGGATACAGTCCGGAAGCGGCACTAGCATTGCAATCGGCAAGTGGTAGTGTTCTCGGTCGCATTGTGCTTCCCCAAACGGGTGGAATGCAGGGTTGGCAAACCGTTTCGTTTGTCGCATTGCTTCCACAAGGGGATCAAACGATCCGAATTTTCGCGGAGAAAGGAGGCTGGAATTTTAATTGGTTCGAGGTAGGCAGTTCACGCGCGCTCGTTTCGGGTAAGGTGGAAGCGGAAAACTTCGATGCCGCTCACGAGGTGCGCACGGAAGATACCGGCGACGAAGGCGGCGGCCAGAATGTCGGCTACATCGACGATAATGATTGGCTGGACTACAACCTGAGCCTCGCTACCGCACGCGACTATGAGATTCAGTTCCGGGTCGCTAACGCTTACGGTAATGGGGTTATTGAAATACAAAATGCGGCCGGCACCGTCCTCGGCCAGGTGAATGTGCCGCAAACCGGCGGATGGCAGAACTGGGTAACGGTCAGCACCACGGTATCGCTTCCCGCAGGCAGCCAGGTCGTTCGCCTTTTCGCCCGCAGCGGCGCCTTTAACCTTAACTGGTTTTCATTCGTCTCGGCAGGTGCCCGCATTACCGGCACTATTTTACCTGCCAAAGTAGAAGCCGAAAACTACGACGACTTTTCGAGCGTGCAACTGCAGAATACCGAGGATATAGACGGCGGCCAGAATGTAGAATGGATTCAGGACGGCAGTTGGATGGATTACGATGTCCATGTTCCCGCAGCAGGCATTTTCACATTCAACTACCGCATTGCCAACGGATACAGTCCGGAAGCAACCCTGACATTAAAAAACAGCGAAGGCAATCAGTTGGGCAGCATCATTTTGCCCCAAACGGGCGGAATGCAGGGATGGAAAACCGTGAGTATGATAGCAGCGTTGCCGGCGGGTAATCAGCAACTGCGGGTTTTTGCGACCAAGGGCGGATGGAATTTCAACTGGTTTGAAGCCAAAGAATCCCGCGCATTGACTAGCAGGATCGAAGCCGAGACTTTCGACGCAGCATCGGACGTGCGTACAGAAGTGACGGGCGACGTTGATGGAGCGATCAATGTGAATTACATCGACGATAACGACTGGATGGATTACAATGTAAATGTTCCAACGGCAGGCACTTACACGATTAATTTCAGGGTAGCCAACCAATGGGGCAATGGTAATATACAGTTCAAAAATACAAACGGTACTGTGCTCGGAAGTGTGGACGTTCCCCAAACCGGCGGCTGGCAGAACTACACGACGGTTCGCACCACTGTGCAGCTGGAAGCAGGGAGCCAGATCTTCCGCATTTTTGCGAACCGCGGCGCATTCAACTTCAACTGGTTTGAAGTAATCCCAGGTTCCGTTCAGGGACAGTCCATCCTCACTTTTGACGCGATTTCGGATAAAAGCATTACCGATGGCTCGTTCGACCTGACCGCCAGCAGCACTAATCCCGAAACACCCATCCTTTTCAGCTCCTCCGACCCAGCCATTGTGTCTGTTTCAAACGCGAGCGGCATTTGGAAAGCTTCAATCCACGCGGCGGGACAGGTGACCATCACGGCTTCGCAAGCGGGTAACAACAATTATCTTACGGCTGACAATATCGCCAGAACATTTACTGTTTCAGGCATTACCAATCCAAACAATCCTGCATTGGGCACCAAAATCCCCATCGATCCGAAGCGCTGGTACCAGCTGACTAATGCGGCCAATGGGCTCGACGGGCTCTTCGACGGCAATACCCAGGAGAATGTTCAAACAGGCTGGGGCAAGGTTATTAACAACTACGAGGCCTACTATCCGCTCAAAGAGGGCGAGCAGATTACCCTCAATGGTGTCAAATTCTTCGATTTTACAGGCTCGGCGCAGGATTTCCCATTGGTACTATCGGTGATCACAGATCAATGGGAGCGCATTTCCGTCGCAACTTTCACAGGCGAAATCTACAACGGCTGGGTAGGCCCCTACCCCGATCGTCAGCTTTCCGGCGATGCGCAGTTCAAGCTGGATCAGCCGATGAGCAACATCCGGTACCTGGTGATGACGATGTCGAACACATTGCCGACTGAAATTGAATTCTACGGAAGCCACACCCCAGGCACTGAAACCGCGAAACCTGCCCGAACCAAGCACATTAAGCTGAATGACATGCTCGGCGTAAATGGGTATGAATGGTATTTTCAGGACGGCGCGCATACCGAATCACTCGTTGAGTCAAAAGTGCAGGTTGCCAAAAGCTTCACCGGCTTGCGGCATTATATGGATTGGGAAAAACTGGAATCGTCGGAGGGCGTTTATTCCTACAACCCGACATTGAGCGGCAGCTGGAACTATGACCTGATTTACGAACGCTGCAAACAGGAAGGCATCGAAGTGCTCGCTTGCCTCAAAACGCAGCCCGCCTGGATGCGCGAAACCTATCCCGAAGATCAGCGCGACCCGGAAAATGTTCCCGTGCGCTACGGCAAGAATTTCGCCGATCCGCTTTCGTACATCGAACAGGCCAAAGTCGCTTTCCAATATGCGGCGCGCTATGGCAGCAATACCAATGTTGATCCGTCGCTGCTGAGCGTTTCGACCACCCCAAGATGGACCAACGACCCTGTGAACGAAGTGAAAATCGGGCTGAATTATATCAAATACATCGAATGCGACAACGAGCGCGATAAATGGTGGAAAGGCCGCAAAGGCTACCAGACAGCCCGCGAATATGCGGCAAATATGTCGGCCTTTTATGACGGGCACAAAAACACGATGGGCGCCGGCGTAGGTGTCAAAAACGCCGATCCGAACATGAAAGTCGTCATCGCCGGGCTTGTTACCGGACCCGATTTTATAAAAGGGATGGTTGACTGGTGTAAAGAATTCCGCGGCTACAATGCCGATGGCACGGTGAATCTTTGCTGGGACGTGGTGAACTTCCACCTTTATACCGACAACACATCGTCGAGCCAAAGCGGTACCTCAACCCGCGGCGCAGCCCCGGAAGTGACCAATGCGAAACAAATCCTCGAAAATTTCGTAAAAGTAACCCGCGAATTATCCAATGACCTTCCGATCTGGAACACCGAAGCCGGTTACGACATTCATCAGGACAGCCCGCTGAAAGCGATCCCGATCGGCAACAAATCCGCATTGCAAACGCAGGCCGACTGGATTTTGCGCACTTCGCTGTTCACAGCCCGCAATGGCGTCGAGAAATTGTTTTTCTACCAAATGTACGACGACCATGGCCACGGTGGCATGTTCGGCACTTCGGGATTTGTGAATAATGACCAAACCCGCCGGCCGTCCGCTGACTATTTCCTGCAAACGCAAAAGCTTTTCGGACAATACGAATACAAGGAAACGCTCCACAACGACCCGATTGTGGACCGCTATGAGCTGAACGGAAAATCGCTCTTCATCCTCACCGTCCCTGACGAAGTGGGCAGAACGGCGGAATATACCGTAAACCTCAACCAATCGGGCGTCGCGCGGATTTACACCCCTACTGCCGGTGCCGACAACATGGCCATGATCGAACTGCCGATCGTGGATGGGAAAGTGACCGTTACAGCAGGCGAAACCCCCATTTTTGTAATCGCCGCCGACGGCCAGAATGCCAGACAAGCGGCGGTGGAAGTGGCTGCGACCTTAGCCCCAGAAGAAATTTCACTGCATGCGGATGTCAATGTCTATCCCAACCCGACATCGGATTTCGTGCGGATCGATCTCGCGAATGAAAAGACTGAGCAAATTGAAATCAGGATTTTTGATGCAAAATCAGGAGCACTTTATAAAAACACCCAAGTGAAAAAAACTGCGAACCGTTTCTCGCACGAACTGAACATCACCCAGCTTCCCGCTAGCGTTTACATTGTTGAAATCATCCAGGGCAGCGACCGCGCATTCCGCAAAATCGCGAAAGTGAATTGAAATAAAATACTCAGCAATGCAAAGCCCGGACCGTCGAAAAAGTCCGGGCTTTTGCTTTTAGTCGAGATAGGCGGCTCCGCTCATCGGGCGGTTCCATCGGGCACCGGTTTCTAGCCGGGCGATATTGAATTTGTCGCGGTATTCCTTAGGCGTCACACCGGTACTTTTCTTGAAGAGTTGCCGGAACGATTTGAGGTCGTTGTAGCCGGAATTGAGCATTACTTCCAGCACGCTCTGGTCGGTTTGCGCGAGGAGCCGCTTCGCTGCTTCGATGCGCGTGCGCTGCAAATATTCGATGGGCGTCACGCCGATTGCCTGCTTAAACCGCCGCACCACATTCCTGCGACTTGCCGGAATGTCCTGAATGAGTACTTCAATCGTGCTTCCTTCCTGATACTCCTTCTCGATTTTCCGCTGCGCCATATTCACCAGCCCGTCGCCGTGGTTTTGCGGCGGCGCGAAAGTCCCGAAATAGGTTTGCTGCTCGCGGTCCATGTCGATGGCGAACATTTTGGCGGTGCGCAGCGTGAGATCTTTTCCGCACAAACGCTGAATAAGGTAAAGCATCAGGTGAAAACTGCTGGTAGCGCCGCCGCTTGTGAAAATGCCCTTATCCTCGGTCACAACGGCGTCGCTTTTCATAATGATCTCCGGGAAGTTGGATGCGAGCGTTTCGGCCGCGTCGATGTGCGTAGTGGCGTGCTTGCCATTCAAAAGGCCGGCCGCGGCGAACAGGAATGCCCCGGTGCAGAAGCTGGCCAGTTCAGCCCCGCTTTTGTATTGTTCCCAAAGCCACGGAATGCAGCTCTGGTTACTCATAATCGAAAGCTGGACGTCGCCAGCACCGAATGCCGGCACGAGAACAAGGTCCTGCTTGATAAACTGGCTGATCGGCTGCATTGAATATGCACCGTAAAATTCCACCGGCTCGGGGTCCGGCGAAAACAATGTAATGTGGAAGAAGGGTGGCTGATTGGCCCGTTCATAAAAGCTGTTCACCGATTCGAATACATCCAGAATCGCTGCTACGCTCAATAAACGGTGCCGGTTGGTAATTAATAGTCCTAATTTTACCATGTTGTTGATGTGTTAATCTTTGACATTCAAACCAAAGCGGGCACCAATATAAATATTTTTGTCTCAAATACCCCTCTCGGTTGGCGTTTCCGGCAATTGCTTTGCATCTTATTTTTATCAAATTTTGGATGTTTATATTTATAAAAACTCGCCACGATGACACGGACAGGCTTGAATGCGTTGGTGCACAATCGCGTCTTTATTCAAACAAATTAGAAAACCTATGACAAAATCGAAATTTGAAACGTCCCTGGAATCGGGAGTACATCATCAACTGCAGGCGCTGACGGGCACCTGGAAAGGCATTACCAAAACGTGGTTCGAGCCCAATATCCTTGCCGACGAATCTGAAATGAGTGGCACGATCCGCGCCATCCTCGGAGGCAGCTTTCTGCTACACGAATACGAGGGCAGCATCGACGGCAAACCATTTAAGGGCGTTGCCATTTACGGATTCGACATTCCTAACAGCAAAGCAGAGGCGTTCTGGATCGACAGCTTTCACATGGGCACCGGCATGATGCTCTCCAACGGCACTCCCACCGACAACGGCTTCAACGTTCTCGGCCAATACAGCGTCCCCGAATACCCCGCTCCCTGGAACTGGCGCACCGTTGCCGAGCTGGCAGACGAAAACACGTTAATCATCACCGCGTACAACATCTCGCCCGAAGGGCAAGAGGATAAGGCAACTGAAACAGTTTATAAACGAATCAGCTAAGATCGCATCTGCGCCAGCTCATTTTCATACACCGCGTCTTTCGCTTTTAACCCAAGAAACTCAAAGGTGAATGGCGACTTGATAATGTCTGCAATGCCGGGCCGCTGCGCATTTTCCTCAACGCCCCGGCCCAATTCATCCGGATCGAGGCTCATTCCCGAGCGTTCGTAATAAAGGGTATTGATTTGCCTTTTGAGTTCGGAAACGCTCCAATTCCCCATCACGCACTGACGCTCGTAGAATGAGCGCTTCTCAGGCTCTTTCAGCGGGAGTGGTAAAGCAAGATGTGAAAATGACAATTTGGAAAGCAGTATTTGCGCATCTACCGAAAACCGGGCACCTTGTTCATTTACCGCATTAACCTTATCAAGCTTTGCAGGAAGGTCATTTAACCTGATTGAACGCATACTTTTGAATTGGGCAGACAGTGTCTGCCCAGTTTGGGGATAAGTAAAATAGAATTGTCGGAATAATTTCAGGCTTCGTACACTTAGCCCGGCCGTATCCAAAGCTTTGGCCAACTCTTCAATTAGCCGCTGACCGTACTCTGCCCGATCTTCTCCATTCTGTTCAAATTCCACAATGTGGAAGCCGATCAGCCAATTACGGATGGTAAGGTATCTGTTGATGGCTTTGGAAGCGCTTTGCTGGAGAGTCACATTGGTTTCCTGGATGCTTGATACTAATGATTTGAAATCGGTCATATTGATGAAGTTTTAGATGATAAAAAGTCGAATAACACCTTATCAGCACTCATCGCTCAAATCCGATTCTCCAATGGCATGACTTTGTTACCCTCCCGCTTACAAAGTCATCAGCAAATGGAATCCCTGAAAAAAATACTTGTCGTAGCTGCACTCGCAATGCTTTTCGAAGCCTGTAAGCCGGTGCCGGTTTCGCATTGGTTTCCAGTGACACCGCAGGAGCATTACGAAAGGGAATTGCTCAAAGCGAAAATGGAGAAGACCCAGGCCGGCGCCACGTGGTTCAGGATGAGTACCGAAGTGCTTTCCGACTCAGTTTTCACCATCGCGCCGTACCAGGAGCGGGTTTTCCTCGGTGATTCGCTGCCCGCGCAGGCATTCAGGATTACCGTGCCGGAAGGCCGGAAGCTGGTGATTACGCCTAACCGCGCCAATGCCGATTCGGCCGCATTGTTGTTTATGGAGCTGTACAAAATCCGGCGGAACGGAAAGCCGCAGCGTTTGGATTACCTCAAAGACAATGGCGCCTACATTGCCTATTCCAATACCGAACGGGACACTTTACTGCTGAAAATACAAACTGGGCTGGCTCAGCAACTCGCCGTTACGGTGTCGCTTTCGACAGAGCCGACACTCGGCTTCCCGGTGGCCGGGCATAGCATGTCGAGCGTGATCAGCTACTGGGGCGCGGAGCGTGACGCGGGTGCACGCTCGCACGAAGGGATCGATATCCGAGCCAAACGCGGCACGCCGGCCATTGCTTCTCAGAATGGCTTCGTGACGCAGGTCGGGACTAATAATTTGGGTGGAAAAGTGGTATTCCTTTCTTCGCTCGACAGCCCCTATTCGCTGTATTATGCACATTTGGATAGCCAAATGGTGTCATCCGGCCAGCGGGTTACATTGGGTGATACGCTCGGATTGGTCGGCAATACCGGCAATGCCATTACCACGTCGCCGCATTTGCATTTCGGGATTTATACACGAGGCTCCGGCGCGGTGAACCCGCTGCCGTTTATCGACGATCGCCGCGAGAAGTTGCCCGGCTTACCGGAACTTTCCAAATGGCTGGGCGATACGGTTACGATCCGAAAGAAGACAAATTTGTATAACACGCCGCAACTCGATAAAAGCACGATCATTCAACCATTGCCTGCCGATGCGGTCGTTCGCATCATTGGGGAAATGTCGAGAGGCTACCGCGTGCAGCTGGCCGACGGTACCAAAGGCTTCATCCCTACCGTCCCATTGCAGCCGTATCGGGGCAAGGTGGATGGCCTGACCAAGGCCGACTAAGCTTCTGACTGAGTATTTGGCACAAAAAAATGACCACCGACTCAGCCAGTGGTCATCAGTGATTTCAAGCGACTGCGGCAGTCGTTACTGCGGCAGTCGGTACTGCGGCAGTCGGTACTGCGGTAGTCGCTGGTTCAGGTTTCAGGGGAATGAGCTCGGGCGTATCGGGCACGGCGTCGCCTACGACCGGACCGTTGTGAGATAGCTCGCTGCCTTCCTTTCTGGATTTGAGAATGGGCCACAAAAACTGCGCATACCATTCTTCTTCCTGATAATGCTTGATACCGTAGCTCGACGGATATTTGCGGGTAATGATGCCCGTTCCGAAAATAATGTCCCAAAGAAAGAACATGTTCCCGAAATTGCCTTTGTAATGCCCTATTCCGTCGTCATTCGTATCGGCGTGGTGTGCATGGTGTGTGGCAGGGGTGGAAATGAGCCTTTCCAATACCCAGCCGATCGGTTGCAGCCATTTTTTTTCATAAAACGGTTTGTCCCAGGGAATGCTTGAATGCGCGCCGGTGGTGATGAACGATTTAATCACTTTCACAAACAATGCGGCATAACCAAGCCCGAGGTAAGTCAGCGCGACGGTGAGGTATGTTTGCGAGAAAAACAGCGTGTAAATGATGTTCTGGCGGCCGGCCATTGCCATTCCCATATAAGGCGCCGAATGGTGTGTACGGTGGAAGCGCCACAGCCACGGCACCTGATGGTGCAGGCGGTGATACCAGTATTGCGTAAGGTCGTCGGCCACGGCGATGATCAGAAATGCCCACCAAAACGGCACCCATTCGAACGCATTCTTGGCACCCGGCAGGATTTCAGGAAGAAGTTTTAGTCCAAAATAGGCTACAAAAGGCCGTACGACCAGTTTCGGCACCACAAAGCACACAATGTCGAGGATGCGCTCGTTCTTGGTCCATTTGTTTTCATAAAGCCCCGCCGCGAATTCGATCACACCCAGCGTGAGCACGATCACCGGCAAACCCCAACTGCTCAGGTTTTTGAAAACCGCCTCAAGAAACGCCGGGGCTTTGAACGGAAATGCATTGCTGCCCTCCCATGGCCGGTAGTCGAAAATCTGGAAACTTGCGAACATCAGTATAATCGGCGCAGTGTAGAGCGCCACGCTGATAAGACCGTCGCGGGTGATTTTCCGCGCCGTTTCGTTGTCCAACTTCATAATAAGTGATCTTTAAAAGGTGAAATTGAGATGTCAGTTCAATACTTTCCAGGCCAGCCAGATTCCCCCGGCAACCAGAACAAAAGGAATAACGGTGAGTAAAATGCCAACGGCGATCTTCCGTGCCAGCAGCAACACGTCTGAAAATGTGATCATATTTGAAAGGTGTAGTAGTACCGGTTAACTATAAACGCAGCAGGTAATATGGGCACGGAAATACCCCGGGACAGCACAGCCGGCAACTGAAATCGCCAACCACCGAAAATTTCAGATGATCAGCCATGACTGTCTGGCGGGATATTTCCGAGAAATGTCAGGTAAAATGCCGCCGTTTCAACAACAGCAACAGGTTCGGAAAAAACAAAGCATGAAGGGGCGTCCCACCACTTCCCTCAATGGGGTCGTACAAAGTAAATTAACCGCGCTCATATCAAAGATGCCTGGATTAATACTCAGCTCAGGGTGGTTCAGGAGCCTTGTTTCTTTAATAGTATACTTATTTGATAGACAAAGTAAGTTTAATGTTTTTTAAAATGCAATAGCGCGCCGCATTTTCTTTAAAATAAAAAAATCCGTGGCAACAGTAACGCGCTGTCGGCCACGGATCAGACAGAAAAGGCACCAATGGCGCCTGCCTGTCGGTTTTATATAAACCAATTTATTTCAACTCGCTCAACTTTATTTCAACTCTGTCACCCATTGCTGGGCAAATGCGCGGGCGGTGTTCGTAGGCGTCGCGCCCATGCGGTAGCAGAATTTCCAGACGTCGCTTCTGCCCTCGTAAGCCGCATTGACAAACTTCTTACGTCCATTCACTTCCTTCGTCTGCGCCGCAAAGTCTACGCCCTTGCTTTGGTTCAGAAAGTCGGTAAGGCGAGCCACGAGCACTTTTTTCGGGTCTTTCAACTTCTCGTATTCGTCCGCATTGCTTTTCGCATTCCGCGCCATCGTCTGCTCCGACTGGCGGATTTCATCAGCCGCCAGAAACTCGGCATATTGCTTTTTAAACTCCTCCATATTCGTTTTCAAAAGCGGTTTGATCTTCTTAAAGAATGCTGCATTGCGTTTGCCGTCCTCGATCTGCTTCTTGAAGTCGGCACGCTGGTCGGCCGGGATGCTGCTGAGCATGCTTTCCATCCCCACGAACGTCTCCGCGGACTGGATTTGAATGTCTACCACCGGCTCCATATCCTTCGCCTGCAAGCCCTGCACGCCTTTCAAACGGTTCGCACGGATTTCCGCTTTACGCTGTTCGCTCACGGCCGTTTCCAGTTTCGGATACTTTTTCGCAATCGATTCCGTATAACGCTTCTGAAAGTCTTCCGAATTGAAATACATCTTCACAAATGAACCTGCTTTCCTGATCGCGGTGGCCTGGGCGTCGGGAGCGAGCGAGCGGCACGCCGACTTCACAGAGCTTCCAAAGTACGGCACAGTTACCGAAGGGGCCTGCAAACCATTCCAAAGGCGATTCTGAATGTCCTTTTGGCTGATTCCATATTCTTCAAACTCGTCACTGAAAGTGAAATTCAGGAATGCAATGCAGATCGCGTAGAGGAAAATGGGTACTATTCTATTTTTCATGGCTATATAATTGTAATCGGGAGTTAATGGGTACGGCAAAGGGCGGATTACTGCTTGCTGGCCGTCATTTCCAGCTCCGCGCCCTCGTAAATCACGAAAATGTTCAGCTTGCCGTCTTTCACATTGCCAACTTTTTCAGTGCCTTCATACAGGTCGATGCCCGTGCTGCCGGCGTTTTTCAGCGTGAGCGTGCCTACTTCCTCATCTGGCTGGCGGTCGCCGTCGATCGTCAGTTTCATTCTGGCACTTACCACTTCTGACGAGAATTTGTCCAGTTCAACAAAGATCTTAACGTTGTTCTCTTCGAGCGGATACTCTTCACCGTCTTCGGTCATGCGGGTCACTTTGTAACTTCCTTCTACTTTCGAGCTCAGTTCCGGAGATGGGTCCTTGTCTTTGTCTTCGCAAGCGAACATCAGTGTGCTAAGGAACAACAGAGCGAGAATGTTTTTCAAAAATGTGATCTTCTTCATGGCTGTATTTGATTAATAAATGGATAATGGATGAGATAATTTTTTGCCTTTCGACATCACAAAGGTAGCCTGCCGGGGAGCCGGGGATCAATCCTATAAATGCATGATTTTTGAAAAATCATATGTTTAGAGGATATTATTAAAAGGTTTTATTTCAGACTTTTGCCACTGTAATTTTCCAATCCATTCTACTCTCCGGGTCCGATGAAATTATATTTACGAGCACTCTTACTGGTTTTTTTTTACAATAATGCATTTGCACAAAACCCAGATCCGGCCGCCATTCTGAAACGCATTCAGACCAGCCGGCAAGACACCAACCGCGTACTCGCCTACGTCGAATACGGCCAGTATCTCGAAAACCAGAATCTCGACAGCGCCGCCAAATATTACCTCAAAGCCGACGCCCTGAGCGAGCAGCTGAATTACGACATCGGGCGGTTCAAGTTCCGGTCGAACTACACGTACATTCTCAATTTGCAGGGGAAATTCGAAGAGGGGCTGAAACTCAACCGCGAGAGCCTGGAAATCGCCAAAAGGATGAAACACCAGGTCAATATCGGCAAGAGCTACGCCAATATCGCGGCCAGCTACACCTATATGGGCAATTTTACGGAGGCGATCAAGTATTACCAGCAGTCGGCGAGCCAGTTCGACAAGCTGGGAATGAAGGAGTTCCTGCCCCGGCTTTACATTAGCATCGGAACGGCTTTTGAGCATGCCAATCTGTTCAATAAGTCGGTGGTTTACAAGCAAAAAGCATTGCAGCTCGCCCGTCCGATGAAGGATAGCCTGCAACTGGCCGACATTCTGACCAATATCGGCGGTTGTTATTTCAATCTGAAAAAGTACAACGAAGCCCTCGCGCATTTCAAGGAAGGGCTGTTGGTGGCTCAAAAGATCCGTTCCGACATTTTCGTAACCCAGGCCTACGCCGGACTCTGCCGCACGAACCGCCTGTTGAAAAATCTCGACGAAGCCTGGATTTACGGTCAGAAAGGGCTCGATCTCGCGCGGAAATCCGGCAATGTTTTTCTCGAACTCGACTGCCTCAGGGCATTGATGTTCCTCGCAGAGGACGCTAAAAAGACGGATTTATCCGCCAAATACACCAAAGAAGCGCTCACCATTGCCGAAGCCAACAACATGACCGACCATTTGGTGGAGCTTTACGAAGACTACGCGACCGACCTTGCCCGCCAGAACAACTACAAAGGCGCCTATGATTACCTGATGAAATACTCGATCCTGAACGACTCCATTCAGGGGATCGACGTGCAGAAACAATTGCAGGAGCTCGACACCAAATACCTGACGGCCCAAAAGGAAAACCAGATTGTAACGCTTGAAAAAGAGAAACAAACCCGCACGACATTGATTTACGGCCTCATTGCCGGGCTGGTGGGACTGCTGGTTATCGCGATTTTGGTTTACCGGAACATTGCATTCCGCAAGCGCGTGGCCGAGCAGGAAGTGCTCCAATTGCAGCAGGAAAAACAATTGGTAGCCACCAATTCCATTTTGAAAGGACAAGAAGAAGAACGCACCCGCGTGGCCCGCGACCTGCACGATGGCCTCGGGGGACTGTTATCAGGCATTAAACTAACTCTCAATTCCGTGAAAGGAAATGTAATCCTGCCCGAGGAAAGCGCCATGACGTTTACCAGGGCTCTCACCCAACTCGACGGTGCCATCAGCGAAATGCGCCGCGTTGCCCACAGCATGATGCCCGAATCGCTCGTACGGTTCGGATTAATCGACGCGCTGAGCGACTTTTGCGAAGGCATCAGCGCCTCCGGCAGGTTGAAAGTGACCATGCAGGCATTCGGTTTCGAAGACAAACGCCTCGATTCGCAGGTGGAAGTAGTGCTTTACCGGATCATCCAGGAGCTGCTGAACAACGTGCTCAAATACGCCCACGCCTCCGAAGCGCAGGTGCAGCTGACCTGGGTCGAAAACAATGTGAGTGTGACCGTGGAAGACAATGGTAAAGGTTTTGACACTCAAAACCTTGAACAAAACAAAGGCGCCGGCTTGCGCAACGTACAGGCGCGTGTAGACTACCTGAACGGCACGCTCGACATCCAGTCGAAACCGGGCGAAGGCACGTCGGTACTTGTCGAAATTGTATTGTAAATCACCGATACCAATGCCAGCAATGGCTTTAATCTCTATAAAAAAGAACTTATGAGTGTCAGAATCCTCATCGTAGACGATCACCCGCTGGTTTTGGAAGGACTTAAATCGCTGCTTGCCGACGCGGAGGGCGTGCAGGTCGTAGGCACGGCTACCAATGCGATCGAAGCCATTGCATTCCTGAAAGGCAACGAAGTCGACATCGCATTCCTGGACATCAACCTGCCCGACATCAGCGGCATTGATCTTTGCAAAAAGGTCAAAGACCAGTTTCCTGAGGTGAAAACACTCGCATTGAGCACCTTCAACGAACGCGCTTACGTATCGCGCATGATCCAGAACGGCGCTTCGGGCTACCTCATCAAAAGCTCCGGCAAGGAGGACATCCTCGAAGCCATCGCCCAGGTGCAAGCCGGGGGTTATTTCATGAACGTGCAATTCGATCAGGTAACGCCCGCCACCGCTCCGAAAACGGTGCCATTCCTCACCCGCCGCGAAAAGGAAGTTTTGGTACTAATCGCCGAAGGCCTCACCAACCCCCAAATCGCCGAACAACTATTTATCAGCGTGACGACGGTAAATAGCCATCGGCAGAATTTACTGATCAAGTTCGAAGTATCGAATACCGCTTCACTGATTAAGTTAGCTGCGGGGTTGGGGTTGATTTGATGGATTTACAAATCGAAAGCCCTGATCATTGTCGAAATGGTCAGGGCTTTTCTGTTATACGCCTACCTTAATTCGTCGCCAGACTGCCAAACGGGAAAATCGCGGATGAAACGTGCGCGCGGTTCATGATCTGGCCGAGTTCCTTGGCTTTTTCGGGGAACTGTGGGGTGAGGTTATTCTTTTCCTGCGGGTCTTTTGAAAGATCGTAGAGCTCTACCAATGCATCGGGATTTCCGGCGGCTTTCAGGCGGACGGCCTTCCAGTTACCCTGGCGAACCGCCTGGCGGCCGCCTTGCTCATGAAATTCCCAATAGAGGTAATCGTGCTTTTTCTGAATCGCCTTGCCTTTCAATGCATCGGTAAATGAAATACCGTCGATGTTACGCGGGGCCGGCGCGTTGGCCAGCTCGGCGAAAGTGGGCAGAATATCCCAGAATGCGCCAATGTAATCGCTTTTCGAACCCGGCTTGATCGCGGCCGGCCAGCGGGCTGCGAATGGCTCGCGAATGCCGCCTTCGTACAAATCGCGCTTCACGCCGCGGAAACCGGCGCCGCTGTTGAAAAATCTCGGATCGGCACCTCCTTCGACGTGCGGGCCGTTGTCGCTCGTGAAGATCACCAGCGTATTTTTGTCAAGGCCTTTTTTCTTCAATGCATTCATTACCTGGCCTACATAAAGGTCCAGGCGCGCCACCATCGCCGCGAAAGTCGCGTGCGGAAAGTCCTGTGATGCATAGCCGCCGCCGTTAGCACCCGGGCCATAGTCGGCGCCCTTGTGCGGCTTTTCTTCGAACTTACCTTTATAATATCTGAAAAGGCTGTCGTCCGGCACCACCAGCTCGGCGTGGGGTAAAATGTAGGGCAAAAACAGGAAGAAAGGCTGCTTGCCATCCTGCGCATTCACAAAGCTGAGCGCCTTTTTCTGGATCAGGTCGGGCGCGTATTCCTTGTTATGAATAAGGCCTTTGTTGCCTTCCAACAGTATTTTTTTGCTATTATCCCAAAGGTGTTCCGGATAATAGCGGTGCGCGAGGCTTTGGCAGTTGTAACCATAAAAACGATCGAAGCCCTGCTTATTGGGATCGCCTTCCGAGCCAACCGGCCCCAGCCCCCACTTGCCAAATGCCGCCGTCACGTACCCCGATTTTTTGAGCACCTCCGCCAGCGTCGTCACCGAGTCGGCAATAGGCTGCTGGCCTTCCGGCTCCACACCCTTATTGCCGCGGATATACGTATGGCCGGTATGCTGCCCCGTCAGCAGCGACGACCGCGAAGGCGCACACACCGATGTACCGGCGTAAAATTGGTTAAAGATCATTCCCTCCTTCGCCAGTTTATCGATATTGGGCGTTTTGATGAGCTTCTGTCCGTTAAAACCGACGTCGCCGTAACCAAGGTCGTCGGCCAGGATAAATACGATATTCGGGCGTTGCGGCTTTGGGGCCTGCGCGTCGGCGCGTTGAGTAAGGAATGAGGAAGTCAGTAGGGGTATTAGCAACAAATATTTTCTCATTGTGGAGTAGATTAATACATTTCAGAAAGACATTGCAGGCCCGGGGTTACTTGGATTTGGCGTGGCGGGTGTATCTTTGTCCCGATACCCTACGACAGCCCGGTCGACTGGCATGAATTGACAACCACCGAAAATTCCGGCAAGTCGCGCCAGGGCCGTCTTTTAGGGTATCGGAAAGCAGATACGTTTCTGAATATCGCGAATCGAAAGCTCGATATAATCTACTTGTTTGATAGACAAAGTAAATTTAAAATGTTTGAAGAAGCAAATGAAATGTACGATCTACATTTATTTTTTTGCTTAAATAATAGGACCTGCCGTAATACGATGCACATTCTGAACGCGGCCGCTGCTTTTAATTCGCCAGATATCATACTTCTTCTCCATATCTAGCCAAAATTCCGCACTAACGCCGAACCCGCTTTCCAATCTGACAGCCATTTCAGCCGAAATAGCAGCGGTTTCATTCACCACCTCCGACAACTGCTTGCGGCTTACACTCAATTCTTTTGCAGCACGCGTCACCGAAATTTTCATTTCCTTCAGAATATCCTCTCGCAATACCGCGCCGGGGTGTACCGGCTTCATTTCGCTTTCCATAACGCTTAATGATAATCGACATAGTCAACATTGAAGACATCACCTTTCTCAAACCTGAACAATACCCGGTAATTACCGGTAACCCAGACAGACCAAAACCCATCCATTTTACCCGACAGCGCATGCAGCTTGTATCCCGGGATTGCTCTGATCGGGTCAAGACTTTTGGCGGTATTCAAAACCGCAAGTATACGCCTTCGCTTTTCGACTTGCCCGGGAGACAACTTCAATGTATCGTCCTTTTCCCAAAGCAGCCTTAATCCTTTGTGGTTGAAAGTCTTATCATAAAGATAGCGTGCCACCCCGAGGGTTACAAATTTTCTGAGCAGCAATGTGGTCATCGCTGCTCAGAAACACCATCTCTTATTTTCTACCGGCACGTCCGATCTCCCGAACGTTCTTCCCGGTCTTGTTCTGCAAATCATCACCCATATCTTCACGTGCGGCGTCCGCGATTTTTTCCAGTTCGGCTACGATTTCCGGGTTCTGTTCCAGCACGTCGTAGCGCTCAGATGGGTCGCGGGCGAGGTTGTAGAGTGCTTTTGGGAATTGATGATCCTCTGGCGAAGGGCCGGGTTGGCCGTTTTTGCCAGGGAGGGAGCCTTCGTAAGTGCGGCCCGGGTGGGCGAAGACGAGCTTCCAGTTGCCCTTGCGGACGGCTTCCAGGTTGTTTTTGCGGTAATAATACAAGAAACTTTCGCGCGGCGTCTGGGTGTCGTCGCCTTTGAGCAATGCGCTGAAATCGAGGCCGTCGATTTTTTCCTTGGGTAATTTCGCATTGGTCAGTTTGGCGATGGTCGGGAGGACGTCGAGGGTGGAGAGGAGCTTATTGGAAACCCTTCCGGCGGGGACAACACCCGGCCAGCGTATAATGCACGGCTCGCGCTGGCCGCCTTCGAATGAGGTTCCTTTGCCTTCGCGGAAGCCACCTGCCGAGCCGGCGTGGTCGCCGTAGTTGAGCCAGGGGCCATTGTCGGAGGTGAAAATCACGAGCGTGTTGTTATCCAGCCCCTGCGCTTTCAGCTCTTTCATGATCTCCCCTACCGACCAGTCGAGTTCCATCATCACATCTCCGAAAATGCCTCGCTCGCTTTTGCCGCGGAATTTTGCCGAAGCAGCCAATGGCACGTGCGGCAGCGGGTGCGGTACATATAGGAAGAAAGGCTTGTTTTTATTCCTTTTGATAAATGAAATGGCTTTTTCGGTAATTACGGGCGTCAGTTCGCTGGCGTCTTCGAGGTTTTTGATCTCCTTCACCGGCTTATTTCCTTCAATCCAATGCAGCGGCGGATATTTGGCGCGTTCCTGCCATGGGTGCAGCGGCCACATGTCGTGCGAGTAAGGCACGCCGTAATATTCATCAAAGCCCTGCTGCAAAGGCAAAAATTCCTGGTCGCTGCCGAGGTGCCATTTGCCGAAAATACCGGTGGCATAACCCTGCGCTTTCACCAATTCGGCGATGGTTTCTTCCTTAGGGTTGAGGCCTACCCCAGCATTTGGCCCGAATGCCCCCGAAATGCCCAGACGGTTGGGATAACAACCCGTCAACAATGCCGCACGCGACGCGCTGCACACGGCCTGTGCGGCCATGAAGTTGGTAAAACGCGTGCCTTCCTGGGCCATTTTATCGAGGTTAGGCGTTTTGTAGCCCAATGCGCCGTACACGGAAAGGTCGCCGTAGCCGAGGTCGTCGATGAAAAAGAGAACGATGTTGGGTGTTTTTGCGGCTGGCTTTTCAGGTCTGAAGGCCATCAGCAGGCATAGGCCAGCGGATACCAGCAGCAGAGAGAGTATTCGAAGCATGTTTTTAAGGTGGTTTTAGGTAAATGCTACCTTTGCCGGATGCCGGCAGATAGCTGGCGCCAGGCTTTCGTCTGGCGCCATTGGTCAAATTTAATTACCAGTTCGGATTTTGTTTCAGATTCGGGTTCAAATCGCGCTCCTTCTGCGGAATGGGCCACAGGTAATGGCGGCTCGCATCGAACACGCGGTTGGAAGAAGCAGCCTGCACCGTTACCAGCTTGCCCGACGCATCCGGGTAAGTGATGCCGAACACCGGACCTTGTAAAACCTGCTCAGCAGTTTTCCAGCGGCGGATATCAAATATCCTTTGGCCTTCAAATGCCAGCTCTACCGTCCGTTCGCGGCGTACGATGTCACGCAATGCGGCTTGCGTGGCAGCGGTTACCGAAGGCTGCTTCACGTCGGTACGGCCATTTCGTACCTGGTTAATGGCAGCCAGCACGGTCGCATCGGTCTGGCCCAGCTCGATTTTCGCTTCCGCGTAAGTCAGCAGTACTTCCGCGTAACGCAGCAGGATGATATTGATCCCGCTGTTGGTCGGGTTCGCGAAATCTTCATTATTGATGTACTTTTTGATATTAAAACCGGTCGTGGAAGCAATGTACGTGCTGCCGATCGCGTCGGCGGTGCCGCTCGTCGGGCGGGGCTGGAATGTAATGCCGCTTGGTAATGCGTCGCCTTCGAGGAAGATCGAGAATTTCAACCGCGGATCGCGGTTCGCATAAGGCTTTGCTGGATCGTAGCCGCTCGCCGGATCGGAGATTTTCTTTCCTTCCAGAGTTTCGTAGCTATCCACCAATGCTTTTGTAGGAACATAAGTGCTTTGCGCATTCTTCTGACTGTACGGCGCCAGCAGGTTGAAGACGTTGTTTTGGGCAATGTCTTTCAGATACTGTTTATCCAGCAGCACTTCCTTGTTATTTTCCGCGGCGTAACTGTACAGCTTTTCGTAGGATTCATACAAGCCATACACACCCGATTTGATCACCTGGTCGGCTGCATCGGCTGCCTTTTGGTAACGGCCTGCGTACAAATCCGCCCGGGCGAGCAGGCCCAGCGCAGCGCCTTTCGTGAAGCGGCCCTTGTCGGCAGCGCCGTAAGTGGACGGCAGCAAGGCAGCGGCTTCGGTCAGTTCTTTTTCGACAAAATTCCAGATCTCTTCCACTGGCGTACTGGTGAGCGAACGGCCTTCATCAATGCTGATCGACGCGGTCACCAACGGGACCGAACCGAACAAGCCAGCCAGTTTCAGATAATGGTAAGCGCGCAATGCTTTTGCTTCGCCTTTCAGCTGGTTGAGCAGCGCAGTGTTGGTGCTCGGCACCTTATCCACATTTTCCAGGAAGTAATTCACACCGCGAATGCCGCGGTATGCGCGCCGCCATTCGTCATAAATCACCGAGCTCGTCGCATCGTAACTGCCGGCTTCAATGTAAGCGGCCACGTTGAAGCTCTGGTTGGTATGCGCCAGGTCGGTAATGCCGTCGAATGTGACGGCGGTGGTGCTGTCGAGGTCCGTGTAGAGTGAGTTAACGGCCAGTTTGGCGTCGTTTTCGGTTTTCCAGAATAAGTCTTCGGAAAGACGGTCGTTCGGAACGGTTTCGAGCAGGCCCGAGTCGCAGGAGGCCAGACCGAGCGTGAGGGCGGCGATTCCGGCGATAATGGTATGTTTAAATGTATTTGTTTTCATAAAATCAATGCGGTCAGAATGAGAGGTTCAAGCCGAATGTGTACAAGGCTGTTTGCGGGAAATACACGGCGCGGCCGGATGGCACTTCCGGGTCGAGGTTCCATTCGTTCAGCTTCGAGAAAGTGAGCAGGTTGGTAGCCGAGGTGTAAACCCGGATGCGGCTCACGCGCAGTTTGCTCACCATTTCGGACGGAATGTTATAGGCGAGCTGAACGTTTTTGAGGCGCAAATAAGAGCCATCAATTACCAAACGGTCGGAAGTGGCGACGTTGCGAAGGTCGAATTTGGTCGGGCGCGGGAAACGCGCACCGGTATTTTCCGGCGTCCAGTAATTATTGGTATAAATCTCGTGGGTGAAGCCTTCCTGGTTACCCATTTCCGCTAATGCACCGGCCAGGCGGGCATCCACTTTCGCCGCTCCCTGGAATAAGATACTCAGTTCGAAGCCTTTGTAAGCAAAATCACCATTCACCCCGAATGTGTATTTCGGGAACGAGTTACCAATCACGGTCATATCGTCGGCGTTGATTTTGCCGTCACCATTCCGATCCACATATTTCACGTCGCCGGGCTTGGTGTTGGCGGCGTAAGTGGCTTTGTATTCAGCGATTTCCTGCTCGGTCTGGAACAAGCCGTCCGTTTGATAACCCCAAAGCGTGTTGATCGGCAGGCCTTTGGCGATAATGTAGCGCGGGTCGATGTCGGAACCCGTGATGTACGGACCAGTGCCTTTCAGGTCGGTTACTTTGTTTTCATTAATACTCAAATTTCCACCCAAAGTGTACCGGAAGCCCGATGAGCTGGATGCGCTGCGATAATTGAGGCTGAACTCCCATCCTTTGTTTTCGACCGATCCTGCATTCTGCGGCGGCGCTTTCAGACCGATCGTGGCCGGAATGTCGAGGTTCAGGAGAATGTCGTCGGTGAGTTTGCGGTAGTAATCGGCGGTAAACGTGAGGCGCTTGTTGAGGAACGCGGCGTCGATACCGAGGTCGAGCTGCGTGGTAGATTCCCAGCCGAGTCCCGTGTTGGCCAATGTGGTGGGGCGGTAACCCTGCACCGGCGTGCCGCCGAAGCTGTACCCGAGGGCCGTCAATGCGGAGTAGTAGCTGTACAGGTCCACCGACTGGTTACCCGTGATCCCCCACGAGCCGCGTAGTTTCAGGTCGTTGACCGACTTTTCCATTCCCTGCCAGAAGCTTTCCTTCGAAATGCGCCATCCGGCTGAGAATGAGGGAAAAAAACTGTATTGTTTCGGCCCGGTGAACTTCGAAGAACCGTCATAGCGGCCATTCGCTTCGAAGAGGTATTTCTCTTTGTAATCATAATTTACCCGGCCGAAATAGGAGCGCAGGCCATATTCCGCATCGTTGCCGGTGTTGCTCTTCGTGCCATCATTCGCGCCCTGGCCAATCGAGCCGATATCATTGTTATAGAACCGCTCGCGGTAGGCTGACAGGAAAGTCTGCGTGTTGCCGATCTGCGAATAGCCCACCAATGCCTTCAAACCATGATTGCCGAAGCTTTTTTCATAGTTAAGCAGGTTGTTGATCGTGTATTCGCGCAGCGTGTTGCGCACTTCGGTGAGCGAGTTAATGGCCACCGTTTTGGTAACATTCGTGTTTTTGTCGGTGTTGGTGTAGGAATTCGTATAGTTTTTCTGGTTCACAAATGTGCCCCGGCCTGCGATCTGGGTCGAGAAAGTCAGCCCTTCTGCAATGTCGAACTCCGCTTTGAGATAACCCGCCAGATAATCCGTCACCTGCCGGGACTGGCCGCCTATTTCGTTAAACATCAGTGGGTTATTACCCTGCGTACTCAGTCCGTAAGTACCATCCGGGTATTTGGGAACTGCCCACAGTGTACCATGGAAGAAGTTGTTCAGCGGCGTTGGGTTATTCGGGTTGTTGTTGACGGTCGGGTTCAATGCGCGGGCATAGCGGTAGTTGATGTCGCCGCTCACGCGAATGCGTTTCGAGACATTATAATCGGTATTCAACCGAAATTCGCCGATTTTGTTGGAATAACCCGCAATCACACCCTGCTGGTCCTGGAAACGGGCGCTGAGTCGCGTGCGGATCACGTCCGTGCCGCCGGCTACCGAAATGGTGTGGTTCTGCTGGGGCGCCGAGCGGAGCATGGTCTCAAACCAGGTGTTCGGCATCGGGTATTTTTCCCGGTCGGTCGCATTCACGTACGCCTGAATGGATTCTTCCGTAAAACGCGCCGGCACGGCCAGGCCTGCATTCGTGTATGCGGCCACCTGCTCGCGCATGTAAGCCTCGATTCCCATCATTTTGGGCACATTGTTCGATTTTTGAATGGCATAATAGCCGTGGTAATCCACCTGCACTTTGCCGCCTTTCGCGCGCTTGGTGGTAACAAGCACTACCCCGTTCGTTGCGCGCGAACCGTAAATGGCCGTCGAAGAGGCATCTTTCAACACGGAAATCGACTCGATATCGTCCGGGTTAATGTCGCTCAGGCGCTGCTCGATGCCGTCAACGATCACCAATGCGTCGTTTTTACCCAGATCATAGCCGCTGGTGCTGCTGCCGTTAATGTTGAATGTGGTGATCCCGCGCACGCGGATGTTGGTATTGGATTTACCCGGCGAGCCGCCCGCATCGAGCACGGTTACCCCCGGCATGAGCCCTTGCATCGACTGCTGGATATTTGATACCGGCCGTTTGGTAATCGCTTCGCCGCTGATCTGCGAAACCGAGTTGGTGAGCGCATTGCGTTTCTGCGTGCCATAACCGACCACGACCACTTCTTCGAGCAGCTTCGTGTCGGCAGCGAGTTTAATGTCGATCGTAGCACGGCCATTCACCGAAACCTCCTGGGTAACGTACCCGATCCCGGAGAAAACAAGGGTGCCGTCGGACGGTGCATCGATCTCGAATTTACCATCGACATCGGTGGAAGTCCCGATGAGTGTGTTTTTGACCACAATATTGACACCCGGCAGCGAGCCGTTGTCAGTTGTGGACGTAACGGTGCCCTTCACGGTGATGTTCTGGGCGGCGGCGCTGAGGCCGAAGAGCAGCAAAGCCACAAGTAGCCGGCCTCTGCTCAACAGAGAGCTTTTGGATAGATTTTGGAACATAGCGATTAGTAAATGGGCTGGGGCGTGGCAGCGGGGAAATGGTGGTTGTAAATGTGCTTTGATATAAAACTATAAATCCTATTAAATATATAGGCAAAGTAAAATACAGAATCAGCAACAAGCAACCTGTGTTAATTTATTCTGCACAAATCGGGCGATTTTTAAGGATTACTGCTACTTGTTATGTAAAAAATACAAGGCTCGCGATTTTACTTATCGCCCGTAGATCGATTGTAGATATTGTTTTTGCAAAGCCGAAAAGTAAAGCACGCCACCGATGAGCACCGCCCAAATGAGAAAGAGCACCGTCGGATGCGGGAAGTAATGGTAGGCGGTGATAAAGATCAATGCGCCGCGGGCGAATTCCAGATAGAAAACCCAGCGCCGCTGTTCGAGAATGGCGCCGCAGTTGATGAGCGTCACGAAAATGACGAGCGCCATCATTACTTGCAAGAACGTTTCTTCGTGGTGCTCGAATAGCAACAGGAAAAACAGCGTGATCACCGTGATGGCAAACTGCACGAGCACGTAGCGCCGGAATTTCTGCGAGCGTACGCGTACCTTGTTTTTGGATAAAAAGCGCTTTTCAACAATCCTGCGGACGGCCGGATCGAAGTCGGACGGACTGCCGAAAATAACTTTCAGCTTAGCGACAATGCCCTTTTTCTGCTGCGCGGCATACCATATTTCGACGAGGAAATGGAAATGCTGCCAGAGAAAACTGTAACTGTCGAGCTGCTTGGTGAGGCCGAAAACGGGCTGTTCTTTTTCCTCCTCGAATGTGCCGAAAAGCTTATCCCAAATGATAAACATGTCGCCGAAATTCTTGTCGAGGTAGGCCTCGTTGCTCGCATGGTGCACGCGGTGGTGCGAGGGTGTCACCAATATGTATTCCAGAATGCCGAGCTTGCCGATGACCTGGGTGTGCGTAAAAAACGGGTAAAGGCCGTGGACGATGAGCATGGTAGTGATCATCGGCGCCGGGAAGCCAATTAGCGGCAGCACCGACCAGAATGCCGTGCGAACGACCGCCTGAAAAATGGTGATGCGCGTTCCGGCCGTGTAATTGAACTCTTCGCTCGTGTGGTGCACCACGTGAAAGCCCCAAAACAGGTTGATTTTGTGCCCCGCCCGGTGGTACCAATACCAAACGAAGTCTGTGGCGAGGATCAATGCGATCCAGACGAGCAACGTCGGCCGGATTTCAAACAGGCCGTAATTTTTTTGGATATAGTCATAAAAAAAGAAGAACGAACCGGCCGTGAACATGTCGATCAGCCGCTCTAAAACACCGACATTCATGTTGGCAATAGAGCTGTTGAAATTGAACAGCTGCCGCCCAAGGCGCTTCGACACCCAATATTCGATCCCGATGAGCAAAAGGAACAGTGGAACGGCCAATGCCATGTAATTGAGCGCCATAACCGACTCTTTTACTATATTTAATTAATAGATTATATATACAAATATTGGATGTGTGATTGTATTTGCCAAAAATTTGGACAAAAACCGTTAAATAAATTCTAAAACCCTTTTATTCGTGGTTTTACAGGCGGCCTTGTTCCGATCGTACAATTTGCTACTGATATCATAACCTCCCTTTTCCGGATGGAAAAAGAAAATACCTACTACGGCGTGAAGGAAATCGCCCGCCGTGCCAACGTCTCCATCGCGACCGTCGACCGTGTGTTGCATAACCGCTCGGGCGTTTCGGAAAAGACCAAGAAGAAGATCAACGACATTATCAAGGAGCTGGATTATCAGCCCAATATCCTCGCCAGCCGCCTCGCTTCGAAGAAAATCATCTCGCTGGCCGTGCTCATTCCGCGCGTTTCCGAGGAAACCGATTTCTGGGAGGCGCCTATGAAAGGCATTACCCGGGCCGATTCGGAGATCAAGAAATATGGCATTCAGGTTACCACTTTTTACTTCGATCTGAATGATCCTGCGTCATTCAATGAGCAGGCGGCCGCCATTCTCGATGGCCATTTCAAAGGCGTGCTGCTGGCCCCTTCGTTCATTGAAGAGTCCCGGAAGTTTATCCGTTCCTGCCGGGAGAAAAAAATACCGTTTGTGTTCATCGACTCCGACGTGCCCGACGAGGACAATCTCTGCTACATCGGTCCGCATTTGTTCCAGAGCGGCTATGTGGGTGCCAAGCTTTCTACCTATCGTTTGAAAGAAAAACATAAGGTAGCCGTGGTGAACATTTCGAAGGAATCCGACAGCTACAATTACCTGCAAATCGAAGAAGGCTTTCGCTCCTATTTTAAGGACCATAACCTGCCGATCGAGATCATCCGCATTGATATTAAGGATACCGACAGCCTGTCCGTTACCCGCGACCTTACACGCGCATTGCACGAGCACGGCGACATTGAAGCCATTTTCGTGACCAATTCCCGCGTTTTCTCTGTGGCGGCATTCCTTGAAAAGACCCAACGCTCCGACATTTCGCTCATTGGTTATGATTATTTAAAAGAAAACATCACCTACCTGAACAAGGAGCTCATCGACTTCCTGATCTGCCACAAACCCGAAGAACAAGGCTACCGCGGGCTCATGGCGCTCTACCAGACGCTCGTCCTCGGCGCGCCGGTTGAAAAAACGCATTTCATGCCGATTGATATTGTGACAAAGGAGAACCAGGCATTTTATCAGAATTGACGCTGCTGAGGTAGAAGGTCCACCTTCGCACAGACTATTCGCAGGCTTCCGGCCGGTTAGTACCGTGCGAACGATATTGCATCACAGAATGTCGGTTGCGTTCGATTTGTTGTTACATTCCTACGGAATTAAAATACGTCGGCTATTTTCTTATTGCTACCAATGTTACATCGCTACGCGATTGCAATGCTGCTATTGATGTACGAAGACAGCACTGCTGAGCATTCCACATTAATAGATACGAATAGACAACATTCTACCAAATGCGGCCGGGCATGTAATATTGGTAGAAAACCATATTCAGGACTATTCTACTAAATGCCGTCAGGCATGTAATATTGGTAGAAAATCAATTCAGGACCATTCTAACAAATGCCGTCAGGCATGTAGAAAACCAATTCAGGACCATTCTACCAAATGCCGTCAGGCATGTAATATTGGTAGAAAATCAATTCAGGACCATTCTACCAAATGCCGTCAGGCATGTAATATTGGTAGAAAACCAATTCAGGACCATTCTACCAAATGCCGTCAGGCATGTAACATTGATAGAAAACCAATTCAGGACCATTCTAACAAATGCCGTCAGGCATGTGATACTGGTAGAAAACCATATTGAGGACCATTCTAACTAAATGCCGTCAGGCATGTAATATTGGTAGAAAAACAATTCAGGACCATTCTAACAATGCCGTCAGGCATGTAATACTGGTAGAAAACCATGTTCAGGACCATTCTAACAAATGCCGTCAGGCATGTGATACTGGTAGAAAACCATATTCAGGACCATTCTAACAAATGCCGTCAGGCATGTGATACTGGTAGAAAACCATATTCAGGACCATTCTAACTAAATGCCGTCAGGCATGTAATATTGGTAGAAAACCAATTCAGGACCATTCTACCAAATGCCGTCAGGCATGCAATATTGGTAGAAAACCAATTCAGGGCCATTCTACCAAATGCCGTCAGGCATGTAATACTGGTAGAAAACCATATTCAGGACCATTCTGAAAATGCCGTCAGGCATGTAACAACAAAACCGATGCCGCATTCGCGCTGCCGCAACACCGCCATTTTCCACTTCAACCATATTTGCTTTCTCAAATAATCTACATCGCAAAATTTCCTTCAAACAATTCAAGCGATTAGTTGTAAATTAAAATATGTGTGTATATTTACGGGTACGTACCCGAAATCATTGACGGGCTGATTATTCCTAACCTCTTTTCCACTTCCCATATGCATTCGCTTAGCAGACGAAAGTTTATTTTCCAATCGGCAACCGCCGGCATCAGCTTGGGTTTGATAAATCATTTGCCTGCATTGGCGCGGCCTGCATTGGCGCGGCCTGCCGATGGCAAGCGGGTCGGGATAATCGGTTTGGACACTTCCCACGTGATCGCATTCACAAAAGCGCTGAACGCGCCGCAGCCGGATGCCGTGTACGACGGTTACAAAGTAGTGGCTGCCTATCCTTACGGCAGCAAGGACATCGAGTCGAGCACGAAACGCATTCCGGGTTACATCGAGGACGTGAAGAAAATGGGCGTCGAGGTGGTCGGTTCGATCAAGGAACTGCTGGATAAAACCGATGTAATCCTGCTCGAAACGAACGATGGGCGGCTGCATTTGGAGCAGGCGGTGGAAGTTTTAAAGGCGGGAAAACGGATGTTTATCGACAAGCCGGTCGCTGCCTCGCTTTCAGACACGCTGAAAATTTTCGAAGCTTCTAAAAAATACAATATCCCAGTTTTCTCAGCTTCCTCGCTCCGGTATATCAAAGGAGTTGAGAGCCTCGATAAGAAAAAGGTGCTCGGCGCGGATACGTATAGTCCGGCCGTTTTCGAAAAAACACACCCTGATTTCTTCTGGTACGGCATTCACGGCGTGGAAACGCTGTACACTGTGATGGGACGAGGCTGCAAAAGCGTTACCCGCGTGAGTACACCGAATACCGATATCGTGGTGGGCATCTGGGAGGATGGCCGCACGGGTACGTTCCGCGGCACACGGTCGGGCAAGCACGACTATGGCGGAACAGTTTTCACCGAGGATGGCAACAAAGTTTTAGGGCCTTATGGTGGTTATGAGCCGCTTTTGGTCGATATTATCAAGTATTTCAAAACCGGCGAGGTGCCGGTTACACCCGAAGAGACCATTGAAATATTTTCTTTCATGGAAGCTGCCCACGAAAGCAAGCGCCAGGGCGGCAAAAGCGTGACCCTGGAAAGCGTGCTGGCCAAGGCCGGCAAAAAATAGATTTTTCGAAATCAACCCTAAATCCATTGTCCCATGCAAGCATTCAGCTCCAAACTGTCACGAAGAACGTTTCTGAAACAGAACTCACTGGCGGGGCTGGGTGTGGCCCTGGCATCGTCGTCGGTGGCCGGCTTGCCGGCAATCGCTTCAAAGTCGGCGCAGGTGCCAGCGATTTTGGGCGGGCCGTCAGCATGGGCGGAGGTGAAATGGCCGATATGGCCGCAATGGAACCCGGAAACGGACGAGAAACTATTGCTGGAAGTGATGAGGAGCGGCATCTGGTCGCGGGCGGATGTGGTAACCCGGTTTGAAAAGGAATGGGCCGCAGCCTTGGGCGTGAAGCGATGCCTCGCGGTTGTGAATGGAACCAACGCATTGGTAACCGCCATTCACCAGATGGGTATCGGCGCGGGCGACGAGGTGCTTGTGCCGCCTTACACGTTCATTGCGTCGGTTTCTTCCATTCTGTCCAATGGCGCCATGCCGGTGTTCGTGGACATTGATGCCGAAACTTTCCAGATCGACCCGGCGAAGATCGAGGCTAAGATCACACCACGCACCAAAGCTATCCTGGCCGTACACATTCTCGGGCTGCCTGTGGATATGGACCGTGTAATAGCCATTGCCAAAAAGCATAAACTACTCGTGATCGAGGACGCCTGCCAGGCGCATTTGGCAGAATACGATAAAAAGAAAGTCGGCAGCATTGGCGACGCAGGCTGTTTCAGTTTTCAAAACTCCAAAAACCTGCCCATCGGCGAAGGCGGCGCGATTGTGAGTAACAACGACCATTTCATCGACCTCTGTTTTTCCTATACCAATTTCGGTAATCCTTATGGAAGCGCCGTGGGCTCGGTCAGTACCGGGGCCGTGATGCAGGGCACTAAGCTGCGGTTTTCGGAATACCAGGCGGCGATCGGCATTGCGCAACTGAAACGCCTCGATGCACAAACGACCACGCGCAATGAAAACGCCGAATACCTCAAATCGCTGATCAAGGATATTTCGGGCATTGTGCCTTATAAATTGTACGACAAAGTTACCCGCGGCGCTTTTCACTTGTTTCCTTTCCGTTATCAAAAGGAAGGGTTCAAAGGATTACCGCGCGAGGCATTTCTGAAAGCATTGCGGGCAGAAGGCGTTCCGTGTTCGAGCGGATATACGCCTTTGAATACACAGCCCTATTTGAAAGACACATTCGATTCGGAGAACTACCAGCGGATGTATCCGAAGGAAAAGCTGGACATTAACCGCTATCATGCGCAGAACAAATGTCCGGTGAACGATCAGGTTTGTAACGAAGCCGTTTGGTTCACCCAAAACATGCTCCTCGGCACAAAAGACGACATGAAATCGATCGCTTCGGCCGTTGAGAAGATCCATCAGAATGCCGAAAAGATCAAAACATTAGGACAAAAATGAAGCTAGCCCTCGCATGGACTTTCCTGCTTTTGACCTGCATCCCCGCATTCGCGCAGGGCTGGAAGGCGGGTGTGGCAAAAATAGCCATAACGCCCGCTGAACCGATGTGGATGGCCGGTTACGCGGCGCGCACGCACGCTTCGGAGGGCAAGCTGCATGATCTTTGGGCCAAAGCATTGGCGATCCAGGACGCGAACGGCAAGCAGGCCGTGCTCATTACCACGGATTTGTTGGGCTTTCCAAAGGCAATGTCTGACGAGCTAAGGGCGAAAATCAATGACCGCTACAAACTTTCCAAAGCACAGATTATTCTCAACAGTTCGCACACGCACTCCGGCCCCGTGCTTGGAGCTGCGTTGTCGGATATTTACCCGATAACCGAAACCGACCAAAGGAAAATTGATCAGTACTCGGCCAAACTGATCGATCAGATCATAACGCTGACTGGCGATGCATTGAAGGCATTGCAACCGGCGACGATCGAAGCAAAAAACGGCGTGACGCGCTTCCAGGTGAACCGCCGGAACAACGACGCGGCGACATTGGAAAGGCTTACCGAAATTACCGGCCCCGGCGACCCCGCCGTGCCGGTGCTGAAAGTGCTGGACGCGAAAGGGAAAATCATGGCCATCGCATTCGGCTATGCCTGCCATCCTACTGTTTTGGACGGCTACCAATGGTCGGGCGACTATCCCGGCTGGGCGCAGATCGAACTCGAAAAGCTATACCCGGGTGCTACCGCATTGTTTTTCCAAGGTGCGGGGGCGGATCAAAATCCATTACCGAGGCATACCGTTCCGCTCGCCATTCAATATGGAAAAACGCTTGCAGCGGCCGTGGAGCGGGTTTTGAGTGAAGAAATGAACCCATTGGCACCGCAGCTTTCGACGGCTTACAATGAGGTGACGCTTTCATTAACGACTGCGCCCACCCGCGCCCAACTTTCCGCGATGGCCGAAAAAGCAACCGGTTTCCAGCAGAAATGGGCCAAGCGCATGATCGCGCAGATCGAAGAGAAAAAGCCGTTTCAAACCTCCTACCCTTTTCCATTGCAGGTGTGGAAACTCGGCGACCAGGCTATCATGACCCTCGGCGGCGAGCTGGTGGTGGATTATGCGATCAATTTGAAGCAAATATTCGGTCAGGATACGTTTGTGATGGGCTATTCCAATGATGTGATGACGTACATTCCCAGTACGACCATCCTGCGCGAGGGCGGGTATGAGGGCGAAGTGGCCGCGATTGTGTACGGGCTGCCCGCGACCTGGGCGTCAGATGTGGAAATTGAAATATTGAACGGGATGGTGCAACTGGCGAAGCAGGCCGGGGTCGCCACGCCGGAATCCCGTGTAATTAAAAATTAATGTTTACCCAAAGTCTGCCTCTTTTCGTGAACAGTATCGATTATTCCATGAACTTCGAACCGCTGGCTGAGCCTAAAACGTTGACCGCGAAGCATTACTATTCGGGCTTCGAGCGTGCGCACGATACGTACAACGCGCTCTCGGCGGCTAGCAATGGGAAGATCTATTACATCCTGTCGTCGGATAACCACGAAATCGGCGGGCAGATGTTTGTCTACGATCCGGCCGGTGACAGCATTACCCATCTCGGTGACCTCACCGACATTTGCGGCGAAAAGCATTTAAAAGCCATTCCGCAAGGCAAGAGCCACGTGCGTTTTTACGAAAGAAATGGCAAGCTCTATTTCTCGACCCACGTGGGCTATTACCAGCTCATCGACGGCATGGACCGCCTTCCCGAACAGGCGCCGGAAGGATATGCATTGTATCCCGGCGGGCATTTTCTCTCCTACGACCTTAAAACCGGGGCATTCGAGGACCTGGCATTGGTCCCGGACGGCGAAGGCATGGTGTCCATGACCATGGATCGCGACCGCGGGCATTTGTACGGCATTACGTGGCCTTACGGGCATTTTATTCATTACGATGTTGAGAATAAGGTGCTGAAAAACCTCGGCCCCATTTCGTACAAAGGCGAAGCAGGCACGCCGGGCTCGGATTTTCGTTCGCTTTGCCGCTCGCTGTTTGTGGACGCGGAGTTGGGCGATGTGTATTTTTCGGTTGCCGACGGTGATATTCTTACCTACAACCCTGAAACCCAATTTTTACGTAAACTAGAAAGCGCAGACCTGCGCCTCGACTATTTCGGTAAATACGACCCGACACGTCCTGGCAGCATGTGCTACAACTGGCGGAAAATCTTCTGGCATCCGCAAGAGCAGGTCGCTTACGGCGTGCATGGCAATTCGGGTTATCTGTTCCGTTTCGACCCCCGAGAGGAAAAAGTCGAACTTGTGGAACGCATTACCTCCGAGCCGTCGCGCAGGAGCGGGATGTTCGATCAGTTCAGCTACGGTTACCTTGGCTTCCAGCTCGGTCCGGATGGCGAAACGATCTATTACCTCACCGGCGGGCCGATTTATGAGCACGGCAAACGTGTGAAAGGCGAAGATCAGATAGCAAAAGGCGCCGCACGCGGGTTGGAAAATCTGCATTTAATTACATTTCATTTGCCCACGCATACATATAAAGACCACGGGGCGATCTTTTACGAAGACGGCGAACGACCGACCTACGTGAATTCGATCGCCGTCGGTGCCGATGGCGCTGTTTACACCCTCGCCCGTTTCGAGCAGGAGGGCAAGATTATCCAGGACCTTATCAAAATCCCCAATCCATTTCAATAACCTGACATTAACCTTTTTCTTCAATGGAGAACCTAAATTCAAATAACGACCGCCGCGGTAACGACCGTCGTGACTTCCTTAAAAAATCACTGGCCGGCAGCGCATTGCTGACATTCGGCGGCGTATTGCCTGGTTTCAGTCCGAAAAGTTATGCCAAAATCATCGGCGCGAACGAGAAGGTACGCGTCGGTATGATGGGCGTAAACAGCCGCGGGCTGGCATTGGCGACCAACTATGCATTGCAGCCTAACTGCGAAGTGGTGTCCATTTCGGACGTCGATACGCGTGCTGCCGAGAAATGCATCAGCGTCGTGAACGACACCCAAAAATCCAAACCTGCTAACACGCCCGACTTCCGCAAGGCGCTTGAAAATAAGGACATGGACGCTTTAGTGGTGGCTGCGCCGGATCACTGGCATGCGCCGGCGGCTATTCTGGCCTCCAAAGCGGGCAAGCATGTGTACCTCGAAAAACCTTGCAGCCACAACCCGCACGAAGGCGAGCTGCTCATTGCCGTGGCAAAAAAATACAAGAATGTGATCCAGATGGGCAACCAGCGCCGCTCCTGGCCGAATGTGGCGGCGGGCATCAAGGAAGTGCATGACGGCGTGATCGGCCGGGCGTATTTTGCCAAAGGCTGGTATACCAATAACCGTGCTTCCATTGGCATAGGCAAGGAAACCGCCGTTCCCTCCTGGCTCGACTATGAGCTGTGGCAAGGCCCTGCGCCTCGCCGCGCTTACAAAGACAATGTGGTGCATTACAACTGGCACTGGTTCTGGAACTGGGGCACCGGCGAGGCGCTCAACAACGGCACCCACATGCTCGACCTCATGCGCTGGGGCCTGCAAGTGGATTACCCGACGCGTGTCACCTCCTCAGGCGGCCGTTTCCGCTACAAAGACGACTGGGAAACACCTGATACACAGGTTATCAACCTCGAATTCGCGAACAACACCGCCATGACCTGGGAAGGCCGCAGCTGCAACGGACGCACGATCGAAGGCAGCTCGGTAGGCGTGGTATTCTATGGTGAAAAAGGCTCGATTCAGATCGGCGAGGGCAATACTTATAAAGTATTCGACCTGGACAACAAGCTGGTCAAGGACGTCAAAAACGACTTCAAGATTGACCCATTGAACAAAATGAACCCTTCGCAAGGGCTCGACGCATTGCATATTCAAAATTTCTTCGAAGGCATTAAGAAGGGAACGCCTGTGGCGGCGGAGATCGTCGGCGGGCACCAGAGCACGCTGCTGGCGCAGCTGGGTAACATCGCGATCCGCTCGGGCGAAACGCTGAATATCGACCCAAGCAACGGCCATATCAAAGGCAGCAAAGCCGCCGAGAAATTCTGGAAACGCGAGTATCAAAAAGGCTGGGAGCCGACGGTATAAATTATGAAAAGCGAAGCGATTGCCATTAAAGTAGAAAACCTAACGAAGCGGGAGACGACAATTTCGATCTTCCTGATCGGCCTGATGTTCTTTATTTTCGGTTTTGTGTCGTGGGTCAATTCCATATTGATCCCCTATTTCAAAATCGCCTGTGAACTGACGAGCTTTCAGGCTTACCTCGTCGCATTTGCCTTTTACATTGCCTACTTCGTGATGTCGGTGCCTTCGTCCTATTTGTTGAAGGCCGTGGGTTTCAAAAAGGGCATGATGATCGGCTTCTGGGCGATGGCATTGGGGGCATTCATATTCGTGCCGGCTGCGATGTCGCGGACTTACGAGATATTCCTGATGGGCCTTTTCACGATCGGGATCGGCCTTGCTATCCTCCAAACGGCCGCTAACCCTTACATTACCATCCTAGGCGCCAAGGAACGCGCGGCGCAGCGGATCAGCATGATGGGCATTTGCAACAAAGCCGCCGGTATCCTCTCGCCGATCGTCTTCGCTGCCGTCATCCTGAAACCCACCGATACCGACCTTTTCGCCCAGCTCGGCACCATGAGCGATGCCGAACGCAGCGCCGCACTGGACGAGTTGATCCGCCGGGTGATTAATCCTTACATTGCCCTCGGCACATTCCTGTTCGCATTGGGTTACCTGGTTTTCAAATCCCCATTACCCGAAATCGACACCGAGCACGAAAGCCAGGAAATAGCTTCTGCCAATGCAGGTAAGAAAAGCATTTTCGATTTCCCGCACCTCATCCTCGGCGCGCTGGCGATCTTCCTGCACGTAGGCACGCAGGTGATCGCGATCGATACCATTATCGGTTATGCCAATTCCATGGGCATTGATTTGCTCGAAGCGAAAGTCTTCCCTTCCTACACGCTGTTCTGCACCATTTGCGGGTATCTCATCGGAATTACCGTCATTCCAAAATTCATCAGCCAGGTGAACGCGCTGCGGATCTGCACATTGCTGGGGACCATTTTTACACTGCTTATCATCTTCACCCACGGACAAGTGACCTTCCTGGGGCATACGACCGACATTTCTATCTGGTTCGTCGTCCTGCTCGGCCTCGCCAACTCGCTTGTTTGGGCAGGCATCTGGCCGCTGGCGTTGGATGATTTGGGGCGCTTCACCAAGTTGGGTGCTTCGGTGATGATCATGGGGCTTTGCGGAAATGCCATTATGCCGCTTTTCTACGGGCATTTCGCGGATGTGGTGAATGTAAGGGAGGCTTATTGGGTGTTGCTGCCTTGCTATTTGTATCTGGTTTTTTACGCGGTGAAGGGGCACAAGTTGCGCAAATGGGGAATTTAATGAGTGAATTAGCGAATGAGTGAATGAGTGAATGAGTGAATGAGTGAATATTTTTTGAATTTCCGCATTCACTCATTCACTCATTGACTCATTCACTCATTCAAAACTAGAACGATGAAACTAAAAATCACCAACGGCACGCTAATCTCCCCCTACCGCTACATCCGCAACGGTACCGTCTTGGTGGAGGACGGCGTCATTATCGGTATTGAAACGCGGGATGTGGATTTTCCTGATGCGGAAGTCATCGATGCCGAAGGCCATTACGTAGCCCCCGGCTTCATCGACCTGCACATCCACGGTGGCGGCGGGCATGATTTCATGGATGGCAGCGCGGAGGCATTTTTGAAAATTGCCGAAACGCATGCCCAATACGGCACCACGGCCATGGTACCGACCACGTTGACCGCCGAAAAAGAGGACCTGCTCGAAACGCTGGATTGCTACGAAAAGGCCAATGCAGCCAATGCGAATGGCGCGCAGTTTCTCGGAATGCATTTGGAAGGCCCCTATTTCGCATTGAGCCAGCGGGGGGCGCAGGACCCACGCTACATCCGAAATCCCGATCCCGCAGAGTATGAGGAAGTGTTGGCCTACTCCAATTCGATCACCCGATGGAGCGCCGCGCCGGAGCTGCCGGGGGCTATTGAATTTGGGAAAAGATTAAAACAAAAAGGCATTCTGGCCGCCGTGGCCCATACGGATGCTATTTACGAGGATGTGCTGGAAGCGTTCGAGAACGGCTACACGCTCGCGACGCACCTGTACTCGGCCATGTCGGGCGTGACGCGCAGAAATGCGTTCCGGTACGCGGGCACGATCGAAAGCGCGTTTTTGCTCGATATGGATGTGGAGATCATCGCCGATGGCGTGCATTTGCCTGCGCCGCTGTTGAAACTCATTGTTAAAATCAAAGGTCCCGACCGCATTGCATTGATTACCGACGCCATGCGCGCCGCCGGAATGCCGGAAGGAGAAAGTATGCTTGGCTCGCTGAAAAACGGGTTGAAAGTGATCGTCGAGGATGGTGTGGCGAAGCTGCCCGACCGTACCTCGTTTGCCGGAAGCGTCTCCACGGCTGACCGCCTAGTGCGCACGATGGTGCACATGGCCGACGTGTCGCTGCTCGACGCCGTGCGCATGGCCAGCGCAACGCCCGCCCGCATTATGGGCGTACACGACCGCAAGGGCACATTAGTAGCGGGCAAAGACGCCGATATCGTGATCTTCGACGCCGACGTCCGCATTAAAAGGACGATTATCAAGGGAAAAACCATTTTCCATAACGCTATACCCCAAATTTAACCTACCACAAAAAAATGAAAGTCGACCAACTGGAAATCAATATCTCCGAAACCCGCCAGCAAATGGGCGAAGCTGCGGCCAAGGCCGTGGCGGACAAGATCCGGGAGATTCAGGATACCCAAGAGTTTGTAAACATCATCTTCGCCTCGGCGCCTTCGCAGAACGAGTTTCTGGCGACGTTGAAGGACGAGCCGGTCATTCAATGGGAGAAAATCAATGCGTTTCACATGGACGAATACATCGGCATCGCCGCCGATGCGCCGCAGAACTTCGGGTATTTCCTGAAAGTACGGTTGTTCGACCACGTGCCCGTGCGCTCGGTTTCGTATCTCGACGGTAACGCTACCGATCCGCAGCAGGAATGCGACCGGTATGCGAAACTGCTCCGCGAAAACCCTATCGACATTGTGTGCCTCGGGATCGGCGAGAATGGGCATTTGGCATTCAACGACCCGCATGTGGCGTTTTTCGATGATCCATTGGAAGTGAAAGTCGTGGAGCTCGACGACGCCTGCCGCCAGCAGCAAGTAAACGACGAATGCTTCGACACCTTCGCCGAAGTGCCGCAAACCGCATTGACCCTCACCATTCCGACGCTCATGAAGGCCAAATATGCCTTCTGCATCGTGCCCGGCGAGAAAAAGGCGCAGGCCATTTACCACACCGTGGCCGAGGACATCGAGGAAGCCTACCCGTCGACCATCCTCCGCAAGCATCCGCACGCGATCTTGTTCATTGACCAGGCGAGTTCAGGGAAGCTCAAAGAAATTTCGTCATACTCGCAGGCATAGTTCCGCACCGGAGCTATCTTGCAATGTATTACCTCAACCCATTCAAATGAGAAAAGAACTCTTGACAATCGCTTTATTGAGCGCAATGGTATTCAATCAGGGATGTAATTCGAAGAAAGAGGAGGCCAAGAATGAGGAGAAGAAACCGCTGAGCCTGATCGTGGTGGAACCCGGCCACTTCCATGCGGCGCTGGTTCAGAAATCGATGTATGACGATGTGGATTCGGTCGTGCACGTGTACGCGTCCGAAGGCCCGGATGTGAAGGCTTACCTCGACAAGGTGGAGAAATACAACACCCGCCCCGAAGCGCCGACGCATTGGAAGGAGGAGGTTTACACCGGCTCCGATTTCTTTGAAAAAATGATTTCGGAGAAAAAAGGCAATGTGGTGGTACTGGCCGGCAACAACCAGAAAAAGACCGATTTCATCAAAAGATCCGTCGACGCAGGCCTGAACGTCCTCGCCGACAAACCGATGGCGATCGACGCGGCGGGCTTCGACAAGCTGAAAGAAGCATTCGCCAGCGCCGACAAAAACAAGGTGCTCCTGTACGACATCATGACCGAGCGTTACGAGATCACCAACACCCTGCAACGCGAACTCGCATTGCTGCCCGAGATCTTCGGCGAACTGCAAAAAGGTACGCCTGAAAACCCGGCCGTATCGAAAGAAAGTGTTCACCACTTCTTCAAATACATTTCCGGCGAGCCGCTGGTACGTCCTACCTGGTTTTTTGATGTAAACCAGCAAGGCGAAGGCATGGTAGACGTGACGACCCACCTCGTGGACCTCGTGCAATGGAGCTGCTTCCCGAATGTATCCCTCGATTATCAAAAGGACATTCAACTCCTCTCGACGAAACGCACCGCGACCCAACTCACGCCCTCGCAGTTCAAGCTCGTCACCAAAAGCGAAACCTACCCTGACTTCCTCAAAAAGGACATTAAGGACACTTTGCTGAATGTGTATTCCAACGGCGAACTGAACTACACCCTCAAAGGCGTGCACGCGAAAGTATCCGTGATCTGGAACTTCCAGGCCCCCGAAGGCACCGGCGACACGCATTACTCGATCATGAAAGGCTCGAAAGCCAACCTGATCGTCCGCCAGGGCAAGGAGCAGAAGTACAAGCCTGTGCTTTATATTGAAACTACGGATAAATCGAAAGCATACGAAGATGCGGTGGCGGCTGCATTTAAATCCGTGCAGGATAAGTATCCCGGAGTGGATCTGAAAAAGACTGCTGCGGGTTGGGAAGTCGTGATCGATGCCAAATACGATACCGGCCACGAATCGCACTTCGCGCAGGTGGCTAATGCTTATATGGGGTATCTCAAAGCCGGGAAGTTGCCGGAATGGGAGGTGCCGAATATGATTGCTAAATATTGGCTGACGACGTCGGCGTTGAAGCAGGCGAAGGGCGGGAAATAAATGTTGTCTTATGACTACGGGAAACGGCGGGCAGTTCTGGAACTGTTCGCCGTTTTTATGTTATGAGCTCATCGCAGCCATCGGCAGCTCCGCAATGACGTCGAACTGCTTTCGATCGTCATTGAACTTTCGCACAGCGAGGGAATCGCACCAGAACTTTGCATCGAACCGATCGAACAGTGAATAGGCTGTTTCGATCCAATCCGCTCGCAGCCGCCGGCCGATGGTCATATGCGGCGTTGCGAACATGTCGGTCCAGCCTTCGGTGTGGATATTTAGAATTTCGGGACTTAATGTTTGCCGGAATTGAATGCACCGCTCGGTAACTGATTTTGACGATTCGCTGGTGAGTTGAATGTAAAATGCGCCAGTGGTAGCAAAGTGATTAAAGCCTTGAAATTCCAGATCAAAAGAAGCTAGCATTCCTACCACCCTCGCTAACTCGTTAAGCAATGCCGGATAGTGCTCATCATAAGCATAAAACTCAAAAAGTGTGATATGCGCTTCTGAGTTGACGCTATTGTAAAATCCGCCAACGGCCTTCTTCAAAGCCAGCTTCATTTCTTTCACCTCGGCGATAATGGCTGCGGGCGGGCGGATGGCAATGATGTAGCGGATCGGCTGGTTCATTTGTGAAAAACACTTATTTCTTGTGAAAAGTAATTATTTATTGACTGTTTTCGTGAAAAGTGATTATTTACGACGCCACTGATGGACGCGACACGCTTATGCCAAACAAGAACCTTTACATCATAGCCGGATGCAATGGAGCAGGTAAAACCACCGCCTCCTTCACCATTTTGCCCGAAATTATTGAATGTAAAGAGTTCGTCAATGCGGATGAAATCGCCAAAGGTATATCTCCCTTTCAACCCGAAAAAGTAGCCTTCGAAGCCGGGCGTATTATGCTGAACCGCATTAACGACCTGCTGAAAAGTGACGAAAGCTTTGCGTTTGAAACAACGCTGGCGACCAGGAGCTACAAATCCAAGATCGAAGAAGCAAAGCGGCAAGGATACACCGCGACATTAATCTTTTTCTGGCTGGAAAATGTCGAGTTAGCCAAGGAACGTGTCAGAATCAGAGTGTCGGAAGGCGGCCATAACAT
Organism: Dyadobacter fermentans DSM 18053; assembly: GCF_000023125.1. Taxonomy (NCBI): domain Bacteria; kingdom Pseudomonadati; phylum Bacteroidota; class Cytophagia; order Cytophagales; family Spirosomataceae; genus Dyadobacter; species Dyadobacter fermentans. The sequence goes on along the minus strand of NC_013037.1, from coordinate 5,408,947 downwards.
TGAACCCCAAGTAATCGAACGAAGGTATTTTAAAGGAATCAGAAATTTGTTCGATATTTACCTACCGATTGTGGACGGCGCGTTCATCTTCGATAACTCTTGGGGCAAGCGCCACTTACTCGCACAGAAGACAGTGGACGGTGGCATGAACATTCTTGAAGATCATAAATTCACTCAATTAAAGAGCTATTATGACCACGGTTAAAGAGCAAATGGAATTACGAGACAAGCTTCTTGCCGGCCTGGACAAGGCCTACGAAAAACTCATCGAATACAAGAAGCAGAAAAACAGCGTGCTCGTGGTCATGAGAGATGGCAAAATCACGCACGTCAAGCCTGAATAGCGGCTCCTCTCTCCCAATCCGCTCCACATTCTCGAAAATTGGACTAGCAACTTCCCTCCTTAAAAATCATATGCTGAATTTTGTCAAAAACCTTTTCAAAAAACAAGACAACCTGCCCCCGAGAGAATTTAGCGAGGAAGAATTTGAGGCAGACTACGAGGCTAAGCGAAAAGGCCTCGAAAACGTGCTCGGCAAAATGCATGATATTGTCGGACATGCAATAATCCCTTTTGCAGTAGGCGGGGCGGTGGATATGTACTACTTCCCGAACCACATTCCGGGCACCGGCTTTGCAACGATGGAGCTTTTGATCCGGATGGGAACGGCCCACGGCGCAACCGCTTCGGGACCTACGAGCTGGTAGCTTTTACCAAACTCAGTTATGATTCCGGCAAAGAAATGCCGACACCTTTCGATCTAATAGAGCGAGAAGTTTGCCATATTTTCACGACCATCGGCCTTTTCTCACAAGAAGCAGTGCTGAATCCAGGTGAAACCTGCGAAGTGCCCAATGGAGACGACGAGGAAAACACATATGTTGTATTGGACCTCTACGAACCCGACAACAAGGAACTTATAGTCGGCACCCGAAAACACCATTTGCTCCTGTGCATTACCGTTTTTGCAAGCGAGCTGGACTTCGCGAGGGAAAACGGAACGTCCGAATTGCTGCAAAAGCTGAAAGAAGCCGGGTATTATCCGTATAGCGACCTGGACAGAGAACCCGTTGCCTGACAGCAGGTGAGGGCAGTCGCCGTTACATTGCGTTCTCCCCCTCCCCACTCCCAATCCGCTCCACATTCTCAAAAAACGCAATCAGCTCCTTAAACGAAAAGTACGTATCGCAAAGCTCCGGCGCGGGGCCTTGTTCTTTGAGGGAGATGATGTAGCCGGTGAAGATCGTCCAGAGTTCGTCCCGCCAGCATTCGGCACTGCTGCTGCTCAGGAGCTTGCCTACCTCGCGGCCATAGGCCCGCAACATCGCATCCGTGCATTCGATAGAGTGTGTTTCTGTGCTCATTTTGTGGGTGTAAGAAGTGTGGCACAAACCGTGCATTTACGTTTTCCGTAAAGCACGCATTCCTGCAACCCGTACCCAACCCGCGGGCCGCGTAACTTACGCCGAAATACCTGTAAATTACCGGAACACTTCCCGATGGATTTATATAAATTGCCTTTTCAACGAAATAGCCCCGGTATGACACATACTACCTCCAACCCGAAGATCCACGAAGGCCGCAACGTGAAACGGTTCCGCGAAATGCTCGGAATCAAACAGGACATGCTCGCCTTCGAGCTCGGCAGCGATTGGAACCAGCAAAGAATCTCCACGCTCGAACAGCGCGAAAAGATCGATTCCGACATTTTGGAACAAGTAGCGGCGATACTGAAAATACCTGTGGAAGCGATTCGGAATTTTGATGAGGAAAAGGCGGTGAATGTGATTTCTAATACATTCAATGACAATGCTATGTTGAATGCGGTTAACAACAACCCGACTTTTCATCCTATTGATAAATTAATGCAGCTTCATGAAGAGAAGATTGCTTTGTACGAGCGGATGTTGAAGGAGAAGGATGAGATGATGGGGCGGTTGGAGCGGTTGATTGAGGGGCCATAAACATATCTAATGACCCATGCCAAAGTAGGTATCGTAGGTTGTCCAGAGATGTGAGAATTATTAGGATCAATTAATGGCAGCGTACAGAGCTACTGGCTTATTTCGCTACCACAAACATTACGTCGTCAATATTTTTTGTTAAATATTTTAGATAAATAAATTTATTTAAGTAATTGTATTGTAGAATTCAAACCCTCCCAATTCACAATGCAAATCTTTCATGATCCTTCAAAACAAATAAATTTCCTAAGTCAAATATTATCCAACGGGAAAAAGCCGTTGGCATTTTTCATATCTGCTGGTTGTCCATTAGGTGTAACCATGCCTGCTGGTGCTTGGCCACTTATTCCGGCAATAAAGGAGTTGTCGCAGAAAGTCAATGTACACTTCGCTGAACCCGGCAACATTTCTCATAGATATCAAGATTTACTACAAGAAATTAGCTCAGATGGCATTGACCATGAAAACATAGAACAAGTATTAAGTTTCATCAGAGCACTTGGTCATGTTGCGGGGAAGGGAAAGGTAAGGGGGTTCTCACAAAATGACCTAGCGGAAATTGAAAAGGTGATATGCCACAAAATCGTTGATTTAATAGATGTAGCTTTACCCGATAGTGAAACTCCATATCATCAGTTATCTGCTTGGATTGCCTCAATCGACCGGGAACAAGCAGTCGATATATTTACTACAAATTATGACCTTCTTCTTGAGCAAGCACTAGAAGAATCATTGATCCCTTATTTTGATGGATTCGTTGGGTCAAGAAACTCATTTTTTGACTTGAAGGCTGTTGAAGATAACCAAATTCCAAAGCATTGGACAAGGGTTTGGAAAATCCATGGCTCCCTTAATTGGTATAAGTCCGACTCGAAAATTCACAGGAGCACCGGCGTCAAAATCGACTCGATAAATTCGCCCCTTATTTATCCCTCTCATCTTAAATACGATCAGAGCCGCAAAATGCCCTACTTGGCTCTATTGGATCACCTTACAAGATCTATAAAAAATGATTCAAGCGTACTTATTACGTCAGGTTATTCCTTTAATGATGACCATATCAATGATGCAATGCTTAACGCGTTAGTAGCCAACCCATCCTCAATGATAGTAGCTCTACTTTTCGGAAATTTGGAAGGTTATCCCAAAGCATTGGCAATGGCAAAATCAAGGCCAAACATAGGCCTTTGGGCACTCGACGAGGCTATGATTGGCACGAAGCGAGGAAAATGGAAAGTAGTCAAGTATAATCCAGAAGATAATATAGCTGGGGTTATCCAAACCGAGGATATTCAGGACCCAAACGATGGTTCGAAAACTCTGAAGACATGGAAGCTTCAACTAGGAGATTTTCGACATTTCGGAAACTTTCTCCACCATCTTGTCGTCCAAGATAATCAGCCTGCAAAATGAAACAAAAAGCAACACTACTTGGCACTATCGAAGATGTAAAGGGGTCAACAGTTAAAGTTTTACTCTCGAACGACTCATTGTCAGGACTAGCTTATGTTGATGGACATGGATACAGAATTGGACAAATAGGTACCTTCATCAAGATTCCCCTTGGCTTCTCGCTATTGTATGGTATCATCGTGCAGGTTGGCGCAAGCGCCGTTCCTGAAAACTTAGTTGACAAACTCCCGTATGGTACTAGGTGGATGACTATTCAACTTGTAGGTGAGGGCTCAACTACAAAGACATTTCAGAAAGGAATTAGCCAATTCCCAACCATTGGCGACGAAGTACACTTGGTTTCCGAAAGTGACTTGGAAAATATTTATGGAAAAATTTCTAATGTAAATTATATTAATATTGGAAGTATTGCAAATTCTGACTCCATACCAGCCCTTCTAGACATCGACAAGCTTGTAACCCGTCATTGTGCAGTTGTTGGTTCTACGGGATCTGGAAAATCTAATTCTGTCTCTGCTTTGCTCCAATCTATAAATACAGGAAATTATCCAAAAGCAAAAATAATATTAATTGATCCACACTCTGAATATCACACGGCTCTACAAAACCAAAGCAAAGTTTATTCAATTGGCGGCAAAAATCCCCTTAAGATACCCTATTGGTGCTTATCATATAATGAATTAGCGTTAATCCTGTTTGATAAAAAGCAGGCTATGGATTCAGCGCAAGACCTTAAACTTCAACAGGAGATTTTGAAGCAGAAAATAGAAAATGCAAGTAAGTTACTAAGTGGAGCTATCCCGGAAAACCAAATAACAGTTGATTCACCAATCCCGTTTGATTTAAAGAAGATTTGGTATGAACTATATATCGAGACGAACTGTACCGTTCAAGTTAAGAGTGATCTCAGCACCATTTCCTTTAAAGTAGACGAAAATGGAGAACCAATAATTGGCAGTAAAGAAACACTGGAATTACCTCAATTTAATCCCGCTGGTACGGGTTCATCACCACCTTTTATTTATGATCCGAGCAAACTGATGTTGTCATATCTGGGAAAGCTTAGAGGAAAATTATTGGACAACCGACTGGGATTTTTATTCGATTGCGCAGAATACGACGGAATAAATATTGATTTGAATTCACTTCTAAATGATTGGCTGAACCATGACAAGCCGATAACCATTCTTGATCTAGGAGGAATCCCCTACAATATCATTGATTTGGCTGTTGGACAAATTACGAGACTTACGTACGAGACAATGTTTTGGGGACGTAAAATTGATGGTATCGGTAGGCAGCGGCCGCTCCTACTAGTCTTTGAAGAAGCACACTCCTACTTGCCTCATGGGGGTGGAGGGGTACATGTTCAGGGCTATGCCACTTCTGCGGTACAAAGAGTCTGTAAAGAGGGGAGAAAATACGGAATTGGGGCTATAATCATTAGTCAGCGTCCATCTGATTTAGATACATCTATTCTATCCCAATGCGGGACCTTCATCGCGTTACGTTTATCAACGTCCGATGACCAATCAATTATAAAGTCTTACCTACCAGATAACTCCGGCAACTTGTCTGACTATCTGCCATCACTTAGGACAGGAGAAGCAATAGTAGTTGGTGAGGCTATAAAGATTCCAAGTCGAGTAGCTATTTATGAGGTTACACCGCGTCCGGATAGTGGAGACCCACTTCCTTCAGAAACTTGGAATAAAGTCGAGCCTGCCAAGCCAAATTTTTCAATGGCTTTAACTAATTGGAGAAAACAAAAAATATAATTTGTCTAACGATATGGAAATGATTGATGTATCGTCCAGCACAGTGCAGGCGATAGGCTATGATGAAGCAACTGGCACATTGCGTGTTGTCTTTCTAAAGAGCGGGACCTACGAGTATTATTTAGTCCCCAGTGAAATTTATCTCGCCTTCATATCCGCACCATCTAAAGGGCAATTTCATAATTTATATATAAAGAAAGGCGGATACAGTTACTCACGGGTTTAGAATAAATGAAAAAATCAGAACAATCATTTGGTCTTTTAGCTCTTGTAATCACGCTAATATGGGTCATTAGTTGGATTTGTATTGACACTTTTGTCGAAGTAAAAGATCAAGGAATTTTTGGTGATAAATTTGGCGCTGTAAATGCGTTATTTTCCGGTCTTGCACTAGCGGGAATTATATATTCGTTGTCTATGCAAAAACAAGAACTAGCATTACAACGACAAGAGCTGACCGCAACGCGAAATGAATTTAAGCAGCAGAACTTTGAAAACGTTTTTTTTAATCTCCTTAGAAACCAACAAGATATCACTAATACTAATATCGCGTCGATAGACGAACTCCACACAATTAGCAAAATCCGTACTGTGTCAGTAAAGGGTCGAGAGTTTTTTCATTTTAGCAAACGTGAATTGAAGCGAATTCGCCAAGCGTTAGAACGTGAAAAGTACGAAATTTATGATCAAGGGTATTATGCAAGTATACCCGCAATAGGCTATGCAACAGCCGAAGAAGCTGAAAAAGCCGACGGACATCTGTGGCCTGACGCTCAACGAGAATTTGCGATTACCTACTACAAGATAAGCAAGGATATTTGGGAAGAGTACGGACACTCGTTGCCAATAGAAAAAGCAATTTTATGTTATCAGATTTATCATCAAAAATACCACTACATAGTTGGCCACTATTTTAGGAACATATTGCATATTCTGAATTTTCTAGAAACGACCGAACATCAGGAAGCTTCAAATTCTGGCACAAACGACGAGCAAGTAACGATTACTTATCGATATGCTAAATATGGCCAATATATTCACTCTCAAATGTCAGGCCCGGAGTTAATGCTACTATACTACCATTGTCTAGCTAATTCAAATATGATGAGACTCGTAAAAAAATACAATTTACTTGACAGTCTTATGAAGAGGCAATTAATCAGTCTAGACCATGCCATAGAGGGTATATTTCAAGAATAACATCGATAGCATAAAAAATCTTTCTCCCTCACCCTTTCCACTCCAACTCAATCCCCTCCCCCTTCACAAACCCCTGAAACCCCGCCAACAACCCCTTATCCCCCCTTACAGCACGCGGAAGCACATTCTTCGAAGAAGCATACTTCACCAACAACCCCACAGCCTCCCCAATACTCCACTCCACCGGATGCAGCCGGTAACATCCATTTGTAATATGCGTGGTACCAATATTCTTGTTAGCAGGCAGAATATTCTCCATCCGCACCGGCAGCAGCGCGCCCAACGGAATCTGAAACGGCAATGACCCGAAATCAATGTAATTATCCCCGCCGGTGCTGGGGTGCAAGTCAATATGGTAATAGCCAATCCCGACGCTATCCTCAAAAGCAGCCGCTTTCACGCCCGCAGATTGCCCGGTGACAGCAGCGCGCTGCTCGGCGCCGACGTGCTCTTCCTTAATGGTAAATAGCGCTTTAATGCGCCGCGATTCGCGGACGTAAGGGTATTTGGCGAGGCCGTCTTCGGTGCCCATGACGTCTTTGCGGAGGCGGATGCCGGGCCAGCCTTTGCCGCCGTCGGGGCGTGGGGCCTCGGTTTGGAGCCAGTACAGGAGCGAGAGGCTGAGCTGCTTGCCGCGTTCGAAATGCTTGTCGAAGTCCTTTTCGCTGGCGCCGATGAGGTTGCCGAGGGTGTAGTCGTTTTGCGGCCAGTTTACGATGGTAATGTCGCCGGCATAGGTACCGGGGGCGAAGTTGGCCTTGTTGATGATGCGGCGGTAGAGCCAGAGGTTGAGATTATTGCCGGTCGGGATGCCTTCCGGGTGGAAGCCGAGCTGTTTCGGTTCGAGGGTTTTGGGGTTGGAGTAGGAAAGGTCCAGCAGCCTGCCCGACCAGGGTTTGCCCATTTTGGGCACGTAGTTCTTCCAGAAATCGTATTCGCGCGGCTTTTCGATCACATGATTTTCGCCCGGGCGGTAGTCGATCGCGAAGCAGACGGTGAATGCCTGCACATTGTTCGGGTCGGCTTTTTCGGGGGCGTGGAATTCGCCGGTTTCGGCTTTGGATTCGGCGCCGGTGACGTATTCGGTGCCGGTCATGGGCAGCAGGTCGCCGAGCTCGGTAGCGTCCGCGAAATAGGGCGCGGTGAGGGTTACCAAGGCTTTGTTGCGACGGTTCTGGGCGGTGAGGGCTTGTACTTTGTTGCCTTTTACGTCGGCAGCCACGATTTTATGTTCCAAAAGCAATGTGAGCTTGCCGGTGCTGAGGTACGGGTTCAGCATGTCGGTGAGCACGGCTACGGCTACACGCGGTTCGTGGCAGAGCTTGGACACGGATCCGTCGCCGGGGTTGAGGTTTTTGCGGCTGCGGGCTTCGGCGGTGAGCGGGTAGTTTTTCTGGTAGTATTCACGCACGGCGGTGCGGAAATCACGGTAAGCCTTCGTGGCGCCGTGCGTTTCGATCCACTGGTGCTCGTCGGGCGGAACGCCCTGCTGCGAGAGCTGGCCTCCGATCCAGTCGGTTTCTTCGGTGAGGATTACCGACAGACCATTGCGCAATGCCGCCAATGCGGCCGCGCATCCGCCCAGGCCTCCGCCCGCGATCACGAGGTCGGCACTCAATGTGGCTTTTGCTTTGTTATCCGGGCCGGGAGTGGCTTGTACAGACTTTTCAGTGGAAGGTTGGGAAAGCAAGCTGCCGCCAAGCGCGACGCTTCCCAGGAAATTACGGCGTTTCATAAAAGTTAAAATGTGATTTAGGAATCAAAAAAAGAAAGCTCATTGCAAGGCTTTCACCCCGCAATGAGCGCGTATTATTTTACAAATCAATTTACTACACCACTTTCCCCATCACATACATTTCCTCCATCGTCGGGGTCGGGTTGCCGCCTTCTTTTTCCAAAGTAATGGCGAATGCGGCGGAACCGGCTTTGGTGTTTTTCATTTTCAAAACTTTGCCCGTGAATGCATTGTCCAGCATACCAATGTCTACCGGTTTGCCGTCCACGATGCTCCAAAGCTGGTATTGCTTGCCCTGGGGCGCGGCAGGGAGGTTTTGCACGTCCAGCAGCACTTCGTTAGTCTGCGTGTTCCAGAATGCGGATACGGCGCTTTCGGGCGACTTGGGCAAGCCTGCCAAATGCACGTGCTTGTAAGTAGGGCTGCGGAACAGCGCGGCTACGGCCTCGTTGTATTCGGTCTGCGCTTTCATCGCCGCCATATCGGCCTCCATGCTTTCCACTTTGGCTACGGCTTCGTTGTTGGCGCTCTTCATGTCGGTCATCTGCATGGCCGACCATCCTGCAAACAATGCGAGCAATACCGCAGCCGCTACGGCCAGTTTGGCCCAGGTGGGCGTCACGACCTGCGTTTCCACGCGGTCGAACGCATGGTCGATCACGGGCGCTTCCACGGGTGCCGGCTGCACGGTGGCGGTGCCGTCGGCGAGCGGGATAATCTTTTCGTCGGTTTCTTCGGACTGCTCTTCTCCTTCCGGCGCAGCGTCGAAATTCATCTGCGCAAAAATCGAATCCTTCAATGAAGGGGGCGGCGTTGCCTGGTGTTTCAGTGCATATTCTTCCAATGCACTTTCGGTACGCAACAGCTCTTCCTTGATCTCAGGGTAAATATGCGACATACACTCCACCTCCTGTTTCTCCTGGGGAGAGACAGTGCCCAATACATATTCCTCCAATATACCGGACTCTATATAGGCTTGGATATTCATACTGCAAAGTATTGTTTTAACTCTTGTAATGCGGTTCGGATGCGCGATTTCACGGTGCCGAGCGGAATGCTGAGCTCTTCGGATATTTCCTCATGCGTGTAGCCCTGGAAATAGGCCATGTCGATGAGTATTTTCCGTTCGGGCCTGAGCATGTCGACAATCGCCTTCATGTCCGAACTGATTGTCTGTGAATCTTCGTACGTATCCTTCTCATTAAGGACCACCGTGTTTTCAATATCATCCATTGCCGGCTTCCGGCCCTCCGCCCTGACTGCGTCTATCGCACCGTTCCGCGCGATATTCATAATCCATGTAAACAATCGTCCTTTCTCCGGATTATAGGATTCTATATTTTTCCAAATCTTAAGAAAGCATTCCTGTAACACATCTGCGGCTTTCTCCTCGTCCCTCAACGTCTTTGAAATGATATTAAACAAAGCTCCTGAGTAATGGTCGTACAGGAATTCAAAGGCGTTTCGCTCGTTTTTTTTCAGAGCTGACACCAATTCCTCTTCCGAGTATTTTACCTTGCTGGTCGCCAAGAGTTGCTTAATAGTTAATTGTAAATTACTTACTGGCAATCTAATAAAATTTCCGGTATGGCTCGACGGACTGTAACAAATTATAGCCGCGTTTCCGTACGAAAAAGATATCAGCAGAGAAGGTGGAATCTTTGGTGCCCCGGTCCGTGTGTAAGTGCTGCTCATCGTAGTGTGCTTTTAATGATATACGAACAAACACACGCACTTGGATTGACGGCACAAAATGATTGCATGATAAGATGTCACTTCCGCATACTTTCTACCCGCCAGAGCGTCAGGAAGATAAAGAAGATGATCAGACTGAGCAGGTAGATCACATTGCGGGAGTCGATAAGCCCCTTGCCCAATGCCTGGTACTGAACGTCCAGGGCTATACCGGAAAGCAGATTGGCCGCGAACCCATCTCCAAACATCCCCGAAACCGCGCCAAAACCGACATACCAGATGAATGCCAGAAACACGCCGAGAATGAATGCGACGATCTGGTTGTCATTCAGCGAGGAAGCCCACACGCCCATCGCCACCAACACGCCGCTCAGCAGCAGCAGCCCAAGGTAAGAGCCCGCCACAGCCGCAGAGTCCACGTCGCCGACCGGGTTTCCCAATTGATATACACTATAATAATAAATGAGCGTCGGCAGCAATGTAAGCACTACCAGCACCCAGTTGGCCAGGAACTTGCCGAGTACGAGGTCAATATTGCGAATGGGCTTGGTAAGCAGCAGTTCCAGCGTGCCATTCCGCGATTCCTCGGCCAGCGACCGCATGGTAATGGCCGGTATCAGGAAAATGAGCACATAAGGCGCAAGGCCGAAAAACGAGCCGAGGTCGGCGTAACCGTAGTCGAGGATATTGGAATCGGGAAAAACCCAGACGATCAGGCCGATAGCCGTCAGAAAGACCGCCATCACAATGTAGGCGATCAATGAGTTGAAAAAACTGGCTACCTCTTTTCGGAAGATTGCTAACACTATTCGGGGATTATTTTAAAAGTCTTTTCCGGGATTCTTATTCAAAAACCGGCTTTTCCTTGCGCATAATGGCCGCGATGATGAGCGAAAAAATGAAGCCCATCACCAGGTAGCCCAGAATCACCGTGACAAACATGATGCCGGGCGACATGAATTTCTGGGACATTTCGATCGCCTGCTCAATCTGCGCATCGTCCATTCCCTTGCCTTCCAGCTCCTCGCGCATCTGGTCTAGACTTTGGGTCAGCATGTTAGAGTCAATGAATTGCAGATAGAAAATAGTGAATGCAGAACTCAGCAGCCCCAGCACCGCCGAAGTGAGCGAGCCCAGCCCGAGCCCTTCGCCATAGCTGATAAAACCTCCGTTTTTCTCGCGAAAATCCTTCATGGCAAGCACAATCGCGACGATCATGAACACGTACGTCAGCGAGGCCAGCATTCTGTTCGAGCCGAGCCCGGCCACATACAGGATCGTGGAATACACCATCGTTACAACGGCGACCACGAGGCCATATTTCAAGGCAACACGAGCGGTAGAGGTTTTTTCTTCCATGTGAAGGTTTAAGATTTGTTGTTTTGAAGGATACTGTAATCCTGTTTTCTCAAAATCAATGAAATCACCAGGATCGGGATGATCGCCATGACTGTTTTCTTCCCTACTTCGTCGGTGATGATCTCCGAGGTCTTCATTTCCCCAACGCCATTGTACATTTTCTGAAATTCGGCCTCCCCGATGTTCTTGACGAGCTCGGCTTTACCCTGCATCATCAGGTCCTTCATCTGGGCAATGTATCCTGCGAAAACAGAAGGGTCAATGTAAGTTACAAAAAAATAGATCAGCCAGCCGGCAATCAATGCACCAATGGTATTTACAACGTAACCGATGGTTAAAGCTTCCCACAAATGCAAAAAGCCGTTCCCGACTTTCTTGCGGTAGTACCAGCACGCGCCGGCGATGAGGATAATGTGGATGCCGATGTCGAGCACCTTGTTGTTGCCCAGCGGCACAATGTCCATCGCATACAAGCCCAGGAAGAACGCAAACACCAATATGCCCAGCACCAACCCGAACAGCAGCGAGTACTTTAAAATCGGTTTATTAAAATATGCGATAATCGAATTCATTGAAACCACTCCTGTTTACCATTGTTAATCACCCCTCTTACCTTCCCTCTCAGCGTCTGGCCCAGGAACGGCGTATTTTTGGATTTGGAATACGTTTTTCCAAACACCCACTCCGCATTCGGATCAAAGAACGTCAGGTTCGCTGCCGTGCCCTCTGCAATGCTTACTTCCGGCAGGCGCAGGATGTGGCGCGGCTGTGCCGTGAGTTTTTCAATCACCTCTTCCAATGCGAGCCCTGAATGCATGACCGACAATGCAAATGCCGTTTCGAGACCGGTTATGCCAAAATCTGCATGGTCGAATTCGAGGTTTTTGCTTTCCTCGTCGTGTGGGTTATGGTCGGAAACGATAGCGTCGATGGTACCGTCCGCCAAACCTTGCCGCAATGCCGCATTGTCTTGCGCTGAGCGGAATGGCGGGTTTACTTTCAGGTTGGTATCGAAGCTAATGAGGTCTTTGTCTTCGAATGCGAGCTGGTGCGCGGCAATGTCGGCCGAAACGGGCAGGCCTTTCGCTTTTGCTTCGCGGATCAGTTCCACACCCCGCACAGTGGATAGCAGCGAAACGTGGAGTACTGGTGCCGAAGTGTCGTAGGTGTTTTTTTCCAATGCATATTCCAGCAACTTCAAATCGCGGATGAGCATCATTTCTTCTGCCAATGCTGGCATTCCCTTCATGCCTACGAGCGTGCTGGTGACGCCTTCGTGCATTTGCCCGTACAGCGTGAGCTCACGGTCCTCCGGGCGGTTGATGAGCAATGCATTCAGCGGGCGGAGGTATAGAATGGTTTTTAAAAGCAAGTCCGCATTCTGCACCGGGTTTTCACCATCTGTAAATGCAATGGCGCCTGCCTGGTGCAGGTCCATCATTTCGGTGAAGTCCACGCCGTCGGCTTTCTTGGTTACCGCCGCGGCCGGGTGCAGTGTCACCAGCCCGCCGAAGCCGCTGTGCCGAATGTAATTCAGCGTGTCTTTCGTATCAACTACCGGCTGCGTATTCGGCAACAGGACAATTTCCGTAAACCCGCCGTGCGCCGCCGCTTCGCGTACCGAGCGCAAGTCTTCCTTATGCTCGAAACCGGGGTCGCGGCCTTGTACGCGCATGTCCACCCAGCCTGCGGATACGTGCAGGCCCGTGCCGTCGATCACCTGCGCATCGCCTGCGTCGAGGCCATCGCCAATTTGCTGAATGCGCCCGCCTTCGATCAGGATATCTTTCACCTGACCATTGAAGGGCGATTTTTTATCAATTACCCGAACCGAGCTAACTAACAATTTCATATTTATTTCAAACTAAACACCGGAATGCAGCATGGCCCCGGTTTCAAAAAAAAAGCTCCGAATGGAGCTTCAAACCTAATATCAGGCACCTATAAATTTCTGGTAATCCTCGGCAGACAGCAATCCGTCTTCATCGCCGGGGTTAGCCAGGCTGATTTTCACCATCCAGCCGCGGCCGTAAGGATCTGTGTTTACGAGCTCGGGTTCACCGTCCAGTTCAGGGTTCACTTCGAGTACTGTTCCTGCTACGGGAATAAAAAGATCTGAAACCGTTTTCACCGCTTCCACCGATCCGAAAACCTCACCTTTGCCGAGTGCTTCGCCAATCGTGTTAATGTCCACATACACAATGTCACCTAATTCGTTCTGAGCATGGTCGGTGATTCCGATAATTGCCGTATCTCCTTCAATACGAATCCATTCGTGATCTTCTGTGTATTTCAGTTCTGATGGAAAATTCATGATAAAATCAGGTAAGTAGTGAACATCTTTGGAGCGCAAATTACACGATGTAAGCTGTATTTTCCAAATCAAAATGCTATTCCGCCAAATTGAATTTCAGCTGCACGCCGCCAGCCGTATTGGCACGGTAGAACGAGTTCGAAACCAGCGGGTCGTTGAACGTGCGGTCGAAATAGAATTGGACGCTCAACCGGTTGTTGACCATATAATTCACCGTCGGGCGCAGCTGGAAGTTGATGTTACCGGCGATAGGGATGTTCTCGCCGTCGAACTTCCGCTGGATCGAGCGGGTATCGCGGAACGTCATCGCGAGCTGCATCGTCATGTCGTTTTTCAGTTTCTTCTTCACGCCATTGATCTTGAACGGCAGCGGGACATTGTTTTTGGTAAAACCAATATTCACCGTAATGTCCTGATTGAAGAGCTCGGCTAGTTGGGAGTTCGATAGGTTCAATGCGATCGTACGGTCGCGATTGTACTCTAAACGTGCGGTCACACGGCTCTGCGTGCGCACCTCCACGCCCACGAGCGGCTGGAATTTCTCCGAAAGTGTAATGGTGCTCATCGCAAACACCGGAATGTACTGGCCCAAATCATTCAAGCGCGACGATAATGGATAGCCGGTTACGGCCAGGTTCACATACAACGCCTCATAATCCAGCGACGAAGTAAAGTTACCTACACTATAATTGGACATATACTTGTGCCGCAATGTAAACGAGCTGAAAAAGCGCTTGAATGCCGGCAGCTGCGAAAGTCCCGAATAGCTCAGGTCCCAGTTCGGCATCGGGAATTTCAGGAACGGGTTGGTACGTACCGTGTTCGGATCCTTGCCGGTGTAGGCCGCAAAGAAGGATGAAATGAGTACGTCCTGCGATGTTTCATTATACTCCCCGCCACTGTTGTTCTCCGCATTCAGGCGGTCGCGGAGGATGGCGCGGTATGCGCGGAATTTGTCAAACACAGGCGAGGAATTATCGCGGCGCATTTTAGCAAATGCCGTCCGGAATGACATGAACGACATGCTGAACTGGCCATTCCGCAGCGGGCTTTGGGATATGAAATTTCCGCTAGAATCGGGCCGGTAGAATTCCTGGTAAGCATCCTGCCGCGTAAGCCGCGCCTCGATGATCAGCCTGAAATCCTTGAATGGCTCCAATGTGGTATTGGCCGAGAAGTTCTTCGCGATGGTTTGCTGGAACGGCATATTCTGCTGCTGACTCTTGGTGATCCAGCCCTTTTCCGCCGCTTTCACCTGGAAATTCCTGTCCTGCTGGCCCAGCACAAAGCCCAATCCGGGCGCATTCGCATTGTCCAGACCGAAGTATTTAGGCGCTCTCAGATAGCCCGGCAGTGCCGTCGTTTCCAAAACCGAATAGCTGAAATTAATCCCGCGAACCGTCATTAATGCCCTCGTCAGCGCTTTGACAACGTCGGTAGTGCGCATATCAATGTCCTCGATATCACCCGGGCTACGGGCAAAATTCTTTCTTGCCACGGATGGCGTGTTCGCGAATTTCAGGTAGCGGAGTTTGTTATAAAGCAATACAAAATCCACCTTGCCCGTAACGCCCCGCTCGCGGCTGTTGCGGATAATATCGCCAAATGGCAGACCTGTAGTATCTTTCAGGTTCAACGCATTGGCCTGGTACTGATAGCCGATCGAATGTTTATAATCGGCCGACATCCAGTCGAGCACCGGAATTTTGTCAAGCGGCAGGCGGTAAGTCAGGTCAATTTTTTGGTCAAAATTCTTGATACGGCCCAGCTTTTTGAAGTTAGTCCAGAGCGAATCCTTTTTCTCTCCCGTATCAATATCGCCTTCCGGCTCGTCGATGATCGAGTTGGCCGATGCCGCGTAGGTCAAAGTCATGTTGCGCGTCAGGTTCCAGCCGAAATCGTAGTAGCGATTAAACCAGAAATACTTTTCGTACAATGGCTGCATGCCGTCGGTCGTGAGGTCGGCGTTGCGGAGCTGTGTTTTCAGGAAGCGGCGGTCCACATCCGTTCGCAGCGATACCATGTTCGGCAGCAGCGTCACATTGAATTCCTTGATAAACTCCGCCCAGCGGCCTGTCGCCTTCCACTTCTTGAATGGCTCGATCGCCTTCGGCTGGCTGGCGTACATGTAGGCAATGCCTGCCTTGTAAGCCCGCTGGTTGTATTCCTGCGTCAGGATGTTCCGGCGCTTGTCGTCGCTGAATGCGTAGGTGAATGCGAAGTTCTCAAAATCGTAGAAATGATTTTTGGCGCCGGGCTTCGTTTTGACTTTCCGGACGTTGGAGAAGTTAAATCCTCGTTTCACTGCATTTTCCTCCACCATGCGCCGGTAACCGTTCCGCTCCTCGTCCGATCGGAGGTTGTCCAGCGACGTGCTCAGCGGCGTATCCGGGTCAAGCGGGTCGAAATGCGGCTTCACATTCCGCCTGTCATAGCTCACAAACAATGGTATCTGGAAGCCCCAGTTCGCCGGAAGCAGCTTATCCAATGCAATGTTGGAAGAGAAACCATATTCGGATGTGAAGTTACGCGAACGTTCGCCGATGCGCTGCTGCACCGTTCCGAAGCCGAATGTCTCGATGCGCCCCGAGGCGGTCAATGTCGCGAAGTCGGCCAGCTTGGCATTCAGCTGCGCAATCGCCGCCATACCGCCCGTATCGTCAAAACCTTCCACGTGCATTTCATCTACCCAGATACAAAACGACTTCGCACGCTCATCCACCGACTTCGGGTTGCGTACACCGATCATCATCACTTTTACGGCACTCAGGTCGGGGTTACCCACCACGGTCAGTTTGTATCGTCCGTCGGCTGTGGTAATGGTGTACGGCACGCTCAGGTTTTTGTCGATCTGCTGGTTACGCTGCGCCTTCGCATTGATCAGGTCCGACAGCGCGATGTTGATCTCGTTGCCTTCCGGCCATATTTCCTCCCTTGCGCTCTGGTTAGGGCGGGTAGCCTTCAAAGCCGACAAGTCGATCTCGTAATAGTTTTGGGTAAGGTCAGTTCCAATGCGCATGAATGTACCCACCATGTTGTCCTCGCTCTGCTCGTTTTGCATGTGTACATACATGCGGAGGCGCTTGCGGAACAATAGGTCGAGGTTCACATTTTTGAAAACCGCGCGCGAATCACCATCGCGAAGTTCGGTCACACAAAGGCTCATCGACTGCTCGTTCAGCTGCAATGGCGGGCGCTGGGTATTGTCCAGGTCGCGTATCCAGCCCGGGGGCATGTCGTACACGTATTTGTTCGCACTGTTATTGGCCTGGCTGTTTTCTTCAATACTCACCGTTCCGACAGTAAACTTGGCGTCGTAAGGTTCAGGAACTTCCTGCAAACCGGGAGAGTCGAGGTTATAGGTATATTTCCGGTATTGCTGACCCACCATTTGCAATTGCGCGAAACGCAGCACCACCGGCTGCTGGAAGTCGGTCAGGTACATGCGCATGAAACGGATTGATTTAAATCCATTCATATTACCCACCACACCCGTAAATTCCTTGATAGGGACGCGGAAGAGGTACCAATTCTGGTTGTCTTTCGTGTTAACCGTTTTATCAACAATATATCCCTTCCCTACTTCCAGCTGGCCGGGCTTCAGGTCAATTTCGTATTCGTAGTAAGATTCGTTGTCGTTAATGGTATTGTCGACGTTCATATCCTCGCCGTCGGGAATGTTAGTCGAAGCCGGCGTTACGTCCACCGATCTTCCCTGGCTTTCGGGAGAGTTGTTCTCCATCCCGATGTAGTTTTTGTAGCGCTCCAGTACTTTCAGGTCCGCGCTGTCGAGGTCCGCGCCGAGGAAGAACTGGAAGTCGTCACCGGAAGGGTCGGCCAGGATCTTGGCGCGTGCTTCGGCGGTAAGGTTGGCGGGCAGACGGTCGATAAAGCTTTTGAAGAATGCGCGCTCTTCTTCGTTGGTCAAACCATCGAGACCCACGTCCTGCTTTTCTCTGGCTCCGTCCTCATTACTGAATGCGTTGATGAGGTATTGCGCTTTGGTAGCATAACCCCACGCGGTTGAATCTACATTGACGCCCACCTGCTTCGGCACAAGCGGAAGGCCGTTCTCGAAGTTGTAACGTTCGTCAGGGATCACATCTTCGGAAATATCACCCAGGTTGAACACCAGCTTTCCTCCGGTTGTGTTGGGCACATTAGAGAAACCGTCGCGTACCTTACCGTTATCGTCGTTGATAAATGGATCCAACACCCAGAATTCAATGCTCTCGATGTTGGCATTATCAAAGTCGTTATCCGAAGTGATCGCGCGGCTAAGTGCCCCGAAATTGTTTCTCGGATTCTTCATCCGGCCATTCTGGTCGAGATCGGTATTGTAGTTGTACATCCCCCGTTCATTCGGGAAGTACGCGATGTCGAGGATTTGCTGCGGATATGTCACCAACCCTGCGATAGGCCGTTTCGGGAAAATGTCGGTGGGCAGATAAAGGCGTTCGTAATAGTTTTCGCGATCTTTCTCGTTGAAGTTGGCCGGTGGCTGATAGCCTCCTCCCAGTCCTTGCGCGCCGCCGAAGATGTTATCGACCGTATAAGCGGAGATTTTAGCACGTTTGTAGCCGTAATTCAGGTTTTTACCGTCATAACCATCCCTGAATTTAGTTGGCACCGCTGCGAGGCGCCATTTCTGCGGCTGGCGCGAAAGGTCGTAAATGGTACGCGCCGCTTCAAAGTCATCCACCAGTGAGCGGTTGTTCACGTCCTTCGAAACGCCCGGGAGCAATTTGGCAAATTCACCTTTGAACTGAATGGTCGACATTTCTTTCGTCTGGATCAATGGCAATGCATCCAGCCATTTGGTCAGGAATGGTGCGTCCTTGCGGAAATTCACGTCAAATCCGAGCATGGTGTTGTTGACCGGCTCATTACCGATGGACACCCGGGAAAGGAAGCCCGCAGTACGCTCTTTGTATTTGATGGCCGTCAAACCGACACTCAGGTTACGGTTGGCTACATAATCGAGCCGCGTTCCGACGAGCGTTCTGATCTGGTTCTGGAACATATCCGGCCGCTCATATTCGATCACGATTTCACGTCCCGAGTTCAGCACGCTCGTGTTCAGAATCCGCACGCGGCCGATCTGCGCCTCCACGATATAATCCGAGCCCGGCGAAAGCGGCACCCCGCCGGACGTGACGGTTACCGAAGTTTCGAGCACCCCGAACGGCAGCTGCACCTCCGCACCGCCGCTCGATTGGTAGGAGCCTTTGATAAAAAACTTGTTGCGTTCCGAGACCTGCTGCGCGTCGATCATCGTCGTGCGATACAGCTCATTGAACACATATTTGTTACGGTAAACGTCCTCGCCGGGACCAAATTTCCGGGAAAGGTTGCTGCCGAACGGTTCGAGTACGGGGAAGATAATGCGGCCCGTTTTGCTGTCGATCGTAATGCCTTCCACGAAGTCGAAGTTACCGTCGGGCTGGATGTCGTTAACGGGGTTCAGGCGATCGAGGCCGGCCAGGCGCACGAGCGGAATGTTGGCAATGCTGCTTTCCTGCAAGTTCGGGTTATCGATACCGGTCTGGTCGTCCTTATAAATTACTCGCAACTGGAACCCTTGCTTGTCGATCTGGCTGGTACCGAGCGTATAAATGTTTTTCATCATCAAATCCCACATCGGCAGCTTGGTATTGTTGCGGATGGTCGATGATTTAAGGAGTTTCAGGGCAATTACCTCGTTGTCTTTTCTCGCCTGATAATCCTCTGTAAGTTCACCCACCTTGAATGCGCGCCCATTGAGCGTATATTCATAGGAAACCGCAAGCACCTCGTCGTTCCGGAGCGCATTGGTAAGTGAAATGTACCCCAGCTGTGGATGGAATGTAAAGTCACGGTCCACGATAAGGCGTTTGGCTCCGCGGAGCAACTCATAATCGGTGGTTTTTTCCAAACCCAGGCCTGTAATGGCGGTGTTGGCATTATCTACCTGCCGGAATGCATTGTTGCCGGTTAAAGTTTTATACAGACCGTTGGCGTCGTTGCTCGCTGGTGACGTGGAGCGGACGGGCTGCACGTTCGGGTTGCCGGCGCGGTAGGGTGCGGGCTCGCCGAGATCGGCAAAACCGACTACATTCCGAAGCGACTCGGTGGTGGTGGTCCGGTTGGTTACGTACACTTCGAGGCGCGTTACCGTCACACCTGAGGTGATGGTGGGCGTGTTTTGCAGGGAACTTTCGTAAATGTTCCTGAAATATTGCGAGAGGAAAAAGTTGCGGTTTTCGTCGTAAGTATCGGCCCGCAATTCGAAGTCCCGGCTTTGCGCACCGCCTCTCAGCGTGATCCGCTCCTTGCTCGATTTCTGTTGCGAAGCGACGAACGTGGCGCTCAAACGGCCGAACTGCAAGTCGGTTTTCAAACCGAACAAGTTCTGCACGCCCGGAATGAGCTGGCTGTTAATGGCCCAGTTGATATTACCCGCTTCGATTTTACGGATAAAACTTTCTTCGGGATTCTTATAATTCAGCTTGATCGCATTCTCGAAGTTGAAGTTCGCCTTCGTGTCAAAGTTCGTCTGAAAACCGAGCTGATCTCCCAGTTTTGCGTCGAAATTGATATTGATCTGCTCGTTGAATATGAATTGCGTGTTGCGGCGCTGACGGATCGGGATGGCCGGATTATCGAGGAACTGGTGCATGAGCCCCAGGTCCAGCGCTACAAATCCTGTGGGTTTAAAATTGATAAAATCGTCGCCCAGCAGTTTGGTGAGGCCGGGCGGAAGGTCGAGCTTGGGCAGCAGGCCGCGCGCGCCCATGGCGCTGTTGCCGTCCTGCCTGCCCGCGTATTCCCGCAGGAGGCTTTTAAATGCGCGTTCTTCCTGGATCTTGTCGTAGGTGGCAAGGTCCATCCGCTCAGGCAGGCGGTAGTTCAATGCGCCGCCGGGCATTGAGATGCCAGGCGCCGGGCCGCCGGGCGCCGGTGCACCTGGTGTCGCCACGCCAGCATCATTCGCTCCTCCTGGTGCCGGAGCGCCAGGCGTCTGAATTTTCTCGGTTACCGAAATTTTTCCGGTACTGTCGAGTATAATGTTGGTAGAGATATTGTTCGGCTCGCGCAGGTAGAATGGTGAGCGCGGCCTGGGTTCGGAAATCCGGTTGGAATAGTAGTCCTTCCATCGCATGATGAGCTGCGAGCCCGATCTGTCGATGTTCTTTTTGGTGGTATCCTCCCTAAGCGTATCGGCGATAATGGCCCATTCTTCTGCCTGCTCCGAATACGGTTCCCCCTTGCCGCCCGAAACGTTTACGAGAAATACCGCTCCGGCCGAAATGCTTAGTACCTTGAAAAGATAAGAGTAAATCGTTGATGACAAGGTAATATGCTTATTTAGAGAAGGTTGTATTTACAAACAAATCTGTCAACACGATTTTAGAATCGTAAAATTTTTCACCCAATATCATTGCCGGTTCAGGTTATCGTAACGCCAGTTTGATTAGATTTTCAACGCTAATAGACGGGCCCTCACGCTTGATGATGGCATCCAGACTTTTCTCCGCCGTAGCCTTGGGAATACCCAAAGTAACGAGCGCAGCCAACGCTTCACTCCGCAGAGTGTTAGACGACGCTTCCACAGACCTGGGGCCTGTTGAAACGAGCTCTTCCTTTCGAATTTTGTCTCTTAGTTCGAGGATTACGCGTTGAGCAGTCTTGGACCCTATGCCTTTGATCGACTGGATCAGGCGCAGGTCTTCATCGATAATTCCCTGCCGGATTTCGGAGGAGGAGAGCGACGAAAGCATTACGAGCGCGGTAGACGGCCCGATTCCTGAAATACTTGTCAGATCCAGGAACAGCTTCTTTTCATCATTCCCCCAAAACCCGTAAAGGACGTGGGCATCTTCCCGTATATTGAGAAACGTTACCAGCTTGCACCGGGCACCAATGTCGGGGAGAGAAGTGTAGGTCTGCAATGAAATCCTGACCTCGTAACCCACCCCGTTGACATCGATAATAGCGTACGCTGGGTCTTTATAAGTTACAATCCCGTTAACGTAGGCAATCATAAAAATAGTATGTGTATGTTGAAGCGTTGTTTTCTAGGTAGAAATAATCAATTTCTGGCCCGGCTTGATCGAGTTGCCCCTGATTTTGTTCCGTTTCTTTAGCTGACCGATTTCCAGACCGTAGCGCTGCGAAATAATCCATAATGTATCTCCTTTTTGTACGGTATGATAACGTTTCCGGGTATGACGCTGCTGGTTGGCCACCTGCTCTTCTTTCTGCTGTGGCCGGGGCTTCGCCGCAATGCGGGCTGCTGGTGCAGTTTCGCGCACTTCCTTGTAAATGACGAGCCGTTGTCCGCGGCGGATCATGTTGCGGCGGATGTGGTTCCATTTTCTCAGTGATGCCACCGAAACCCCGTATTTCCGGGCAATGCTCGCCACATTGTCGCCACGGCGCACGGTATATGACACGCGTTTGGTGCGGCTGCGCTGAACTACCTCTTCTTCGCCTTCTTCGTCATAGGATTCGTCGTCCGACACATTCTGGACATTGGAAGCGAGTACGTAAGGGAATGCGCCGTTGCCTCCGATCGAGTCAGTTTTCGTGCTGTCGGCCTTGGCTACCATTACGCCATTAGACAGAAGCCTTCTGGTGCAGGAGTCCATGATCGAGGCGCGGTTGCTCATCAGGTAGGTAAAGCGTACGCTCGGCACTTTGAGCACAAAATCACGCGTCTGGTCCGGGAGGACTTTTTTGGTGATTTGCGGATTCAGTTTTTTAAGGATTTCAAAATCAATGCTTGCATTGTCGCAGAATGTGGCGAGATCAATGTAGCCATTGATGTGAATGGTATCGTTCGGGATCTGGAATTCTGTGTTTTCGGGGAAAATGCCGTGGTCGTAGCCGTAGTTCATCATGTAGTTCATAGCCACATATTGCGGCACGTAGGAACGGGTTTCGCGGGGAAGGACGTTGTAGATCGTCCAGAAGGTCGTCCCGCGCGAGCGGCGCATGGCGCGTTTCACATTGCCCGGGCCGGTATTATACGAAGCCAATGCAAGCTCCCAGTCGCCGAAGATCTTGTAAAGCTGTTTCAGATACAAACAAGCCGCTTCGGTAGCTTTGGTCGGTTCGAAACGCTCGTCGATGTATTTATCCTGATAAAGACCGAATTCCCGTCCGGTAGCCGGCATAAACTGCCAGAGACCTCCTGCACGGGCATGGGAAATCACAGTCGGGTTCAATCCCGACTCGATCATCGAAAGGTATTTCAGTTCGGTAGGCAGGCCGTGTTTGGCCAATGCTTTTTCAAAAAGCGGGAAGTAGAGCGGCATACGCTCCATCATCGTCCGTGTGAAATGCGCTTTTTTGTAGATAAAATACTCTACGAATTCATGGGACGATTTGTGGTAAGTGAGCGGGATCGACTTTTCGAGCTTTGCGAAGCGTTCTTTCAAAAGCTGCTCCGGAACCGCGGGGTTCGGTCCGATCTCCTCAACCTCCGGAAGTGACGGCATCAAATCACCTTCTTCCTGAGCAATACTCTCAACTGTATCCTGCCCGGAAGTCAAACTCTCCTGTGGAACCATCGCCCCAGCAGGCGCATTCCATAATCCTGCACACATGGCTCCGAGCCACAATACTCTTTTCGAAATCCTCATTAATAAATGTTTTTTGAAGGTTAATCAATTCACGGTTTTCAATGGCTTATACCTGTTGATGGTACCTACTGACAGATAAAAAGGTCCTTTTGGCCTGATGAATCAGAATAATCTCTAATACATTCTTAAAATTCACACAAAATCCTCACTCAGAATAACGTAACCTGGTCGCCTGTTATTCTGGCATGATAATTTTCTTCAAAACATGGGTTATAAATACGACCCGGGGCAAGAGCATGCAAAAAAAGAGAAAAATTCTCTGCACTAGCGGCCTTAGTTGTATGCTACGGCTTCCTGATTCAACGCTGTAAGATAATTGGCAAACGCCAGCATCTTTTCCTCACCGAAATAAGGCGCCATGATTTGAATCCCGATCGGCATTCCCTGATCGTCCAGCCCATTCGGGATGGACACCGCAGGATTGCCCACGACATTCGCTTGCACTGTGAAAATATCCGCCAGATACATTTGCAATGGATCTTCGGTTTTTTCTCCAAGGGTAAAGGCTGTGGTAGGTGTAACCGGGGAAATCAGAAAATCGAACTGCTCGAAAAACCGGTTCGTTTCTTCCCGCACCAATCTTCTAACGCGTTGCGCCTTGGTATAGTATGCGTCGTAATAATTTGCGCTTAACACGAAAGTACCCAATAGTATTCTTCTCCTTACTTCATCTCCAAAACCTTCTGTACGTGTCTTTTTGTACATACTTTCAAGATCTACGGATTCGGGACTGCGGTAGCCGTACCGCACGCCGTCGAAACGCGAGAGATTGGAACTTGCCTCGGCAGTAGTAAGGATATAATAGGTGGGCAGGAGCGAATCCAGCAGCGGCATATCAATGGCCGTCACCTCATGCCCTTCCGCACGCAGGCGATCGAGCACTTCGGAAGTTTGCCGGCGGATTTCCGGCGCTATGGCCTCGTTTTCCACCGCGCTGCGGATGTACCCGATTTTTGCTTTGCCTTTCCATTCCAGACCGGCTGTGTAAGCCGGCACCGGACGTTCCGAAACGGTACTATCGAAATCATCGGCACCCGACATTACTTCCAGAAGCAACGCAGCGTCGGCCACGCTTTTGGTAATGGGACCGATGCAGTCAAATGACGAAGCGTAGGCAATGAGGCCGTAGCGCGAAATGCGTCCGTAAGACGGCTTCACGCCGATCACCCCGCAGAATGCCGCCGGCTGGCGCACCGAACCTCCAGTGTCGCTCCCCAGCGATGCATGGCAAAGCCCCGCCTGCACGGCCACCGCCGATCCACCCGACGAGCCGCCGGGCACTTTTGCGTTGTTAATGGCATTGAGCACCGGTCCGAACGAAGAATTTTCATTCGAGGAACCCATCGCAAACTCGTCGCAATTTTGCCGCCCGATGATGATCGCGTCTTCATCTAGCAGCCGCTGCACGGCCGTTGCGGTGTAAGGTGCCGTATAATTTTGAAGGATCTGGCTTCCGGCCTGCAAGCCGTGGCCAGTGAGCGAAAGCACATCTTTAAGACCGATCACCATGCCTGCCAGCTTTCCGGCGGTGCCGTTGGCGATCTTCGCATCCACGGCCAGAGCGGCCTTTTTTGCTTCCTCTGTATAAACTTCAACGAAAGCATTGAGATGCTTGTTAGCCTCTATTTTTTCCAAATAGTGGTCAACCAACTTGACGCACGTCAAACCTTCTTCACGTAGATCTCTCTGAATTTCGGTCAGCGTCAGATACTCTTTCAAGGTAATTTTTTTGTGGGGTTGTAAATAAAGAATCAGAGCCGTTAAGTGGTAGCTTAATGGCTCTGGATCAAACCTTCAAATAAGATGGAAGCGTTATTTGGGGTCTTCCATGCTTTTTTCAATATTTTCCTTAACGTCTTTAGTAGCGTTCTTGAACTCATTGATACCTTGCCCCAAACCGCGCATAAGTTCTGGGATTTTCTTTGCTCCGAAGAAAAGCAACACGAACAGAGCAACCAGGAAGATCTCCTGACCACCCAACCCCATAATTCCTAAAACGGTTATTGATTCCATATCTGTTTCTTTTATAATGTTTACAAAAATAACTATTCTTTTTTACAACAACCAGCCCCGCGGCCGTTTTTATCCGATATTAATTGTCTTGCTGGCCTTCTCCCAATCGGCAAATTTCCGGATATCGCCGCCCAGCGTTTTCACGAGCCACACCACCAGCGCCACGTCGTCGGTAATACCGATAACCGGCAGGAAGTCAGGGATCAGGTCTATGGGAGATACGAAATAAATGAGCACAGCGACTATCGACACCAAACTTTTCCACGGAAGCTGTTTATATTCGCCGGAAGCGTAGGCCCTCACCATGCGCATCAGGAGCAGTACATTGGTTTGAAAATCGGAAAGGTTTTCCTTCACGCCGACGGTCTGCAGCTTACCTACCACCTCTTTGAGTAGTTCGAACAACCGGGTGGAGTTTCTGGCGTACCGTCCTGCTTTTCCAGTAGCTTTTTTGAAAAAAATCGACTCTAAAATCCGCGAAATCATTGATTGGTCATTCATCGTACAAAGCAGGAAAAAGTGGTTAACAAAGCCATTATAACTATCAACTTACGGAAAAAATTGCGTGCCGGATGTCGGCCAGGCTACCAGCCTTACCCTTACCGCGTTTCCAGCCGGGCTTCCAGCGGGACCATTTAAGGCAAAAAATCAATTTCCGCTTGGATTAAACAAATTATGTATCATACTTTTAGGAAAAATATAAAAAGCATCAATTTCTATTCAATTAACCATATTTCCCTATGAAGATTACTGTTGTAGGTGCGGGTGCGGTAGGCGCAACCACTGCCGATAATATCATTCGTCGTGAGCTGGCAGAAGAAGTGGTGTTGCTGGATATCAAAGAGGGTGTCAGCGAAGGTAAGTCACTGGATATGTACCAGACGGCCGCGTTGCTGGGATTCAACACCAAGCCTATCGGCTCGACCAATGATTACGAGAAAACCAAAGGCTCGGACGTGGTAGTGATCACCTCGGGACTGCCTCGTAAGCCCGGAATGACCCGCGAAGAGCTGATCGGTATCAATGCAGGAATCGTAAAGGGAGTTACTGAAAACCTTTTGAAATACTCGCCCAAAGCCATCGTCATCGTCGTTTCTAATCCCATGGACACCATGACGTACCTGGCGCTGAAAGAATCGGGCATTCCTAAAAAACGCCTCATCGGGATGGGCGGCGCATTGGACAGCGCGCGCTTCAAAACCTACCTGGCCATGGCCATGGACGTATCACCGCTCGACATTCACGGCATGGTGATCGGCGGCCACGGCGACACGACCATGATCCCACTGACCCGCCTGGCGACCTACAATGGTATCCCCGTAAGCCGCTTCCTCTCCGCCGACCAGCTCGAAAAAGTAGCTGCCGACACGATGGTAGGCGGTGCAACGCTCACCAAGCTGATCGGAACTTCGGCGTGGTACGCGCCCGGGGCTGCGACGATGATGCTCGTAGAAAGCATCGTGCGCAACCAGAAACGCATTGTGCCATGCAGCGTGTACCTCAATGGCGAATACGGCCAGAAAGACATTTGTATGGGTGTGCCTGTGGTACTCGGCCGCAATGGTTGGGAAAAGATCATCAACCTGCGCCTCAGCGATGCTGAAAAAGCAGCGTTTGAAAAGTCTGCCGAAGCCGTTCGTTCAATGAATGCGGCTTTGAACCTGGCTTAATTCAATATTCAACAAAAAAAGGTATCCGGCGGGCGTCGGATACCTTTTTTTGTTGGTTAAATGCGGGTTAAATGGATATCTGGTATTGCAATGTCCAGCTGCCGCGGCGGCCGTTTTTCTCCAACTCGTTGGCTACCGAAGCATTTCTGTAAACGGGCCGGTCCTCGTAATTGAGCGACAACTTTCCATTATGGCCTTTCATCAGCCAATTCACGCCCAGGTTGAAAATATGGGCCGCATCCTGCAAACGATCATAATCGCCGCGCTGCAACGACGCATAGGGCATCAGCGTTCCCTGATTGCCCAGCAGACCGTCTTTTAGCTTGTAACCAGCCTGCGCGTAAATCACATTGCCCGTCCCGAACATCGGGTAGGCATTCCCCTGCGTGCCGCCTACGCCCGCAATCGGCTGCGTGGTGCCCGTAGCGGGATTCATAATGCCGTTGTAACGCAGGTAACCCTTGCCATAATCCGTACCGAAATAGCCGAGGTAGGCTGATACCGCCGTTGCTTTTTCGGCATTTACCGGCATATCCAGGTAAGCAGCCACCGACCAGAGCGTCATATTGCTGTAAAGCGTGTCCACCGCTTCCTTCCGCCACATCGCATTCTTTTGGGAAGTGATGCCCGCTTCGACGTTCAGCACCTTACGTTTACCGAGGTAAGTTCCTGTCATATAGCCCGGTGTGGTGTTATCTTCGGTGTCAAAAATATTATAAATGAAGAGTCCCTGGAACTGCTTGCCATGCTTCCGTTGCGCAAAAACGGAGTTCTGGTTAAGCGCTGCCGGCGTGGAGCCGCTCGTTTCGACGGGGAATGGGTCGGCGATGCCGATGCGGTAATTCAGCTTGCCGATCTGGCCGCGGCTGTAAACGGTGAGTTTTCTGGAAAACTGGTCGGTCTGGTCCACGGTGGCCTGCGCGAAAACGGGCACGTCCATCGTCATGATCGTGCCAATGCTGGGTTGCGAAAACCGCGAGAAGCCACTCACGATTGTAAGCCCGCCCCCGAAACGGATGAAACTGTTTCCTTTCCGCTGCACTTCGTATTCACCAACCGCGTCATGGAAAAACGCGGCGATCTTGCGCTGGCTGGGCGTTCCCGCTGTGTTGTAGCCCGGGAATGCACTCACTTTGTTAAAATTATTCATCCCGAACTGCGTGTAGAAGAAAATCCGGTCGGTGAGCTGGCCAAACAATTGCATGCGCGTGCGCCGCAGGCCGATATCGAATGTATTGCTTTCGGCATCGCTCAAGACGGTGGTTCCGGGATTGTTATCGTTGAGCCGGAGCCATACCTGGTTCGTGAAAGTGAATTTCACATAATGTGAACCGGATTCGTTAAGATTGTAACGGATATCATTTCGCTTGTTGTCGTCCTGGGACATCACGGGTGCCGTAACGGCCGACGAGCCGAGGAGCATAAGGGTAAGGAATTTTTTCATTGAAAATACTATTGAGTTTTTACCGACTAACACCGAACAAACCCTTCTGAAAGAGCTAAAAACGACATTAACAGTTAATTTGAAAATGATAGTGAACACGGCGGCAAACCGACTCATGAAAAGTCATTTACCAGGCCGGGCCTTCAAATATAAGGCGGGTTGCGGTACTGCCATACTCTTTTTACTCACAATCTTCCTCCCCTCCCTGGCCCAGGAAACGCCCCCGCTGATCAACTATCCGGCCACACTTTACAAGGCCCATAACCAGAACTGGGACATCTCCCAAAGCGCCGACGACGTCATTTATTCCGCCAATTCCGACGGGCTGCTGGAACACGACGGCGCTTCGTGGAAACTGTACCCGTTGCCCGACGGCCAGATCGTCCGCGCGGCATTGTACGATGAACAACCATCCGCTCCGGCCGGAGGAAAAGTCCTCAACCGTACCGCACAGGCCGAACAGCGCATTTACGTAGGCGGATTTTCGGAGTTCGGATATTGGAAAAAAGAACAGGACGGCCAGCTGCGCTATTATTCACTGAGCAAAAAAGCAGGTTTCGCCAGCCTGCGAACCGAAGAGATCTGGCACATCCTCAAAACCCCGAAATACATCTATTTCCAATCGTTTTCAGTCATCTATCGTTACGACGGCAAAAACCTGAAAGAAATCAAGAGTCCCGGCAATATCATGTTCATGCGGTTTGTCCAAAACCGGGTACTTGTGCAATCGATCGGAAAGGGCATTTATGAGCTAAAAGGCGAAAAATTCGAACCCTTGCACGGCACGGAAAGTCTCTCGCCCGCGATCGTCTCCTCGATCCTCCCCTTCCGCAACGGCGGTATTCTCATTACAACCACCAAAAACGGGCTGTACATCTGGCAAAACGGCACATTGACGCCCTGGACCATCGGCATTTCCGGCGAGCTGAAACGTAACATCATCAACCGGGCGATCGTCATGACCCGCGACAGCAGCCTGGTGTTCGGTACGATACAAAATGGGGTGTATGTAGTTTCAAAAAATGGGGCATTGCGCTACCAGTTCAACAAGGAAACCGGCCTGCAAAACAATACGGTGCTTGCGCTGAAAGAAGATTCGCAACAACAACTATGGATCGGGCTTGATCAGGGCATTGATATGGTTAAAATGTCGTCGCCGATCATAGCTTACCAAACCAGCGACAACCCGCTTGGCTCAACCTACGCGGCGGCGATCTGGCACGGGAAGCTGTATGTGGGTTCCAACAAGGGAGTATTTGTTAAAAAATGGCTCTCACCCGAACCTTTCCGGCCGGTATGGGGGCTCGAAGGCCAGACCTGGGCGCTTAAAGTGATCGACGGACAGCTCCTGTGCGGCCACAATGATGCTACCTATCGCATTGAAGAAAACGGGGTTACCAAAATTTCGAATATCAATGGCGGCTGGGTGTTCCTTCCGGTGCGGAACGGGCAGGATACGCTTTTACTGCAAGGCGCCTATGTGGGATTGCACGTGTATAAAAAAGATGCAAAAGGCATCTGGACCTACGCCTACCCCGTCAAAAACTCGGTACCGATCCCGATCCGGCAGATCGTGCGCGACCGTTCGGGGGCATTCTGGCTCGGGCATGCTTACAAAGGACTGTTTCAAACCAAACTCACTCCCGCCCTCGATTCGGCATACCAATGGAAGGAATTTAAAGCGCCGCAGGAACTGCCCAGTGAATTTTCGGTGGAGGTGGTGCAATGGCTGAATGGGCAGGTACGCGTCCGTTCCGGCAACGCGTTTTTCCAGCCCGATGCCTTCGGGAAGCTCGTAGCGAGCCAGGATTTTTCGAAAGAAGAGGAAAACTATAAAGTAAGGACCGGCCTGCATGGCGACTGGTTCAAGGTGTTCATGAACCGCGTCGTATTTTATCAACCGGGGAAAGAAACGCGGAGCCTTCCGCTCACGCTCGTGCGCAACAGCGAAACCGTGGTGCCGCTTTCGGAAGATTACTATTTCTTTTGTCTCGACAATGGCTATGCACTATACAACCGCAAATCACCCGACAAGCACAACGACGACGACGGCGCGCCGGTGATCCGGAAGGTCGCCAACCTGCGCAATCTGAACGAGACATTCGCCATTTCGGGCAGCCCGTCGCTTCCCTCGGAAGTGCGTGCATTGCGGATCGCGTTCGCATTGCCGGTGTACGGGCAGAACGTACAATACAAATACCGCCTCAAAGGACTTACCGATCAATGGTCGGAATGGACGGACCAGAGCTTTGTGGAATTCACCAACCTCGAATCGACCGACTACATTTTCGAGATCCGCAGCAGCCTTAATGATACAATCGCGACCTATCATTTTAGCGTAAAACCTTTCTGGCGCGAAACCTTGCTTGCTAAAATCCTATTCGCCGTGGTGATTGCGCTGGCCCTCGCTGCGCTGATCGTGTATCAGGAAAAACGCCTGACGCGCCACCGCCGGAAGCTGATTGAGGAGCAGGAAGAAAAGCTGCGGCAGCAACGGCTGTCGAGCGAGCGGCAGATCATGCAAATCCAGAACGAGAAATTACAAAGCGAAATCCAGAGCAAAAGCCAGCAGCTATCCAATGTGGCCATTAACGTGGTTAAGAAAAACGAAATCCTGGAAGAAATCCGCGACGAGCTGAAACAGGTGAAAGCCGACATGGGGCATCAACTCCCCAACATCCATTACCAGAAATTATTGAACAGTATCGAACGCAACGTCGCCGGCAAGGACGACTGGGTTTTGTTCGAACAGAACTTCGACGAGGTACACGAGCACTTTTTCAAACGGCTCCGTCAGATTTATCCTACCATCTCCCCTTCCGAGCTGCGGCTCGCGGCATGCCTTCGCATGAATCTTTCGACAAAGGAAATGGCGCCCGTGCTGGGGATTTCCGTCCGCGGTGTGGAAATCAAGCGCTACCGCCTCCGCAAAAAGCTGGATTTGGACAACGATGCGAACCTGGCCCAATTTATGATGGACATCTGACGCAATTGCACTAATCCATTCCCGACCCCTTTATTGTACCACCAAACCTTGCATTATTCTCATTGATGTAGTGGTGATGTAGTGCATTATTTGATTCCTCCCCGACTTGGAACTTAATTTTGAAGTCAATAAATTCTTATAATAATTCAATCACCAATTTGAAACTGATGAAAACTATTGTACGATTACTGTACATGCTCGTTTTCCTGGCGGTAGGGAATATCGCCTTCGCACAGGAAATAAATGTGACTGGGAAAGTCACATCGAGTGCAGATAATTCGGCGCTGCCGGGCGCCAGTGTGCTCATCAAAGGCACCACCACCGGTGTTCCTACCGATGCCGAGGGTAACTACGCCATAAAAGTCCCGTCCACGCAATCCACCCTCGTATTCTCGATGATCGGAATGACACCCCAGGAAATCACAGTGGGCAACCAAACCACTGTGAATGTTGCGCTGGCCGAAGACGCCAAAGCATTGAATGAAGTGCTGGTGGTGGGTTACGGTTCCCAAAAGAAACTTGACGTAACGGGCGCTATCACGCAAATCAAGGGTGCCGAAATCGCGAAACAGCCTTCTATGAATGCCGTCAGCGGTTTGCAGGGTAAGGTTGCCGGTGTGCAGATCAACAACTCCGGTAAGCCGGGCGAGGCGCCGCAGATCCGCATCCGCGGTGTAGGAACAGCTTACGGCAGCGCCAACCCGCTATATGTGGTGGACGGTGTGTGGTTCGACGATATCAGCTTCCTCAACTCAGGCGACATCGAGAGCATGAACATCCTGAAAGATGCTTCCAGCCAATCCATTTACGGGGTGCGCGCAGCAAACGGGGTGGTACTGATTACAACCAAAAAGGGCAAATCAGGCCAGGCTGTCATCGATTACAATGGTTTTGTGGGTTACCAGAAAGTGACCAACCAGATCGAAATGGCGAATGGAAACGAGTACGCCACGATGATCAACGAGCTGAGCCGCATTAACGGTAAACCGGACATTCTCGACCCCGCGCAATTCGGCGAAGGCACCGACTGGTACCGCCAGATCCTGCGTAACGGATTCCTGACCAACCACCAGCTTTCGATCAGCGGTGGCGGTGAAAAATCAACCTACAACTTCTCACTTGGTTACCTGGATCAGAACGGTATCGTGGAGAGAAACAATTTCAAGCGCTACACGGCACGTTTGCAAAATGATTTCCAGGTGCTGAAAAACCTGAAAGTCGGCTATTCTGCAACCGCTTCTTACAGCAAATCGAAAGATGAAGCAGGCGGCATTTTCCGTCAGTTGTACGCGGCTGGCCCGGTTGTTCCTGTATACTACGCCGATGGTACTTATGGTGATCCCAACGATTTCAGCCTTGGGGACGGTAATAACTTCAACCCACAGGTAACAGTCGATTTTTATAATCAAAACACCAAAAAAACGCTGCTTACCGGTAATGCCTACGCAGAACTTTCGCTTTTCAAAGGCCTGACATTCCGCAGCAGCCTCGGCGGCCGTTACGGACAGGACGAAACCCGCACTTATGTGCCGCAATACGTGGCGACATTCAAGCAGCGCAATACGACCAGCTTCCTGGAATTCGTTCGTCCGCAGACCCGCTACTGGATTTTTGAAAATACATTGACCTACACCAAAGATTTCGGTCAGCACAGCATTACTGCATTGCTCGGTCAATCCGCACAGCGCGACCAGTCGTACAAGGTTACGGCCAATGCATTAAACGTGCCATACAGCAGCGAAGGCGATTTATACCTGGCATTAGGTAGCGCCGACAGCCGTAACATCACCGACGAAGGCGATCTCGGAACCTATGCTTCATATTTCGGTCGGGTAAACTACTCTTTCGGTGAGCGCTACTTGCTGAACGCGTCACTTCGTGCCGATGGTTCTTCGAAGTTCTTCCAGGGCGGCAATGCGTGGGGTTATTTCCCTTCGGTGGGTGCAGGCTGGGTGATCAGCAATGAAGACTTCATGAAAGGCCAGACGATTTTCGACAACCTGAAAATCCGCGGTAGCTGGGGTAAGATCGGTAATGCATCCGTGCCTTCCAACCTTTCTACACTGACCGTAGCCACTGGCGGCGGCCTGGCGGCGATCTT
This sequence comes from Dyadobacter fermentans DSM 18053, assembly GCF_000023125.1. Classification (NCBI taxonomy): domain Bacteria; kingdom Pseudomonadati; phylum Bacteroidota; class Cytophagia; order Cytophagales; family Spirosomataceae; genus Dyadobacter; species Dyadobacter fermentans. Next base: position 5,375,648 of record NC_013037.1, on the reverse strand, counting down.
CGGCGGGCAGCTGAATACCGGTGCGAGCATTAACACGATCATCCCTCCTACCACTTACTGGGAGCGCGGTGTAGGTACCGACGCGGGTATCGAAGCTTCATTCCTGAAATCGCGGTTGACGGTTGAATTGGATTATTATATCAAGAAAACCGAACGTGCGATTTTCGACATTCCGGTACTGACTTCCATCGGTACAAGCTCTGGCCGCATCGTGGGTAACCAGGCCGACTTCCAGAATAAAGGTTTTGAATTCGCATTGAACTGGCGTGACGACATCGGCGACGGTCTTTCTTATAGCGTCGGAGTGAATGGTGCGATGAACAACAACAAAGTGCTTTCTGTAACCTCCGGAGCCAACCCGATTTATGACGGTGGCGTGGGCCTCACGAGCGGCGCGCTCGCCACACGTACCCGCGTAGGCGACCCGATCGGCTCATTCTACGGCTATGTGGTGGACGGTATTTTCCAGAATGAAGAAGAAATCAGAAACTCGGCACAGCCAAGCGCGAAACCGGGCGATTTCAGATACCGCGACATCAGCGGAACGAACGGAACCCCGGACGGCAACATCTCCGGTCTGGACCGCCAGGTAATCGGTAACCCGAACCCGAAATTCACGTACGGTATCAACACCAGCTGGAATTACAAAAATGTGGACCTGATGCTCGACTTCCAGGGCGTTGCCAAAGTGGATATCTACAATGCCAACCTCGGCTGGCGCTATGGTAACGAGAACTTTACCAAGGATTTCTACGAAAACAGATGGCACGGCGAAGGTACTTCGAACACCTATCCTTCGGCTAACATCGGAGGCGGCCAGAACTACCTGCCGAACACCTTCTTCGTACAAAGCGGCAGCTACTTCCGGGTAAGAAATGCGCAAATCGGCTACACTTTCCCGCAGGCATTCAACGAAAAGCTGAAAATCCGTAAGCTGCGTTTGTACGCGAATGCGCAAAACCCTTTGAATTTCTTTAAATACAAAGGCCTGTCGCCGGAGGTGAGAGCCAACGAAAACAAACCGACACAAGCCAATATCGACGCCAATGTGTACCCGCTTTCAGCGACTTACAACTTTGGTATTAATGTCACTTTCTAAGATCACAAGCGATATGAAAAATATAAGTTTTAAAACCAATTTGAAGCAAAAAGGGCTTTATCTGGGGCTGGCAGCGCTCCTGATCGTCCCTTCCTCTTGCAGCGACAGCTTCCTCGACGTGGACCCGCAGGGTAAGCAGCCGGGCGTGGTGTTCTGGCAAAACGAGGCTGACGCCACGAAAGCGGTGAATGCGATGTATGCCAATCTCCGCAGCTGGAACAATACCGCATTCGCGGCCATTGCCATCGAAAGCATCGGCTCGGACGATGCCGAAAAAGGCAGCACGGCTTCCGACGCGACGTTCTTTAACCAATACGACACCTTCACCGTGGGCTCCACAGAAGGCCAGCTGGGCGGTTTCTGGGAAGGCCAATATCAGAATATCAACTACGCCAATCAAGTGCTGGACAACATTCCGGCGATCAGCATGGACGAAACGCTGAAAACGCGGTATTTGGCAGAAGCGAAATTCGTTCGTGCATACTCCTACTTCCGCCTCGTAAGGGCATTCGGTGATGTGCCTTTGCGTTTGACGGTGCCGAAGGATGCGACAGAGTACAACCTGCCGCGCACACCCAAAGCGGATGTGTATGCGGCTATTGAGAAAGATCTGACGGAAGCTGCGGCTGTGCTCCCGGCTAATTATGGCGCCGCCGACCTTGGCCGTGCGACCAAAGGTGCTGCGCAGTCACTGCACGCCAAGGTATCCATGTACCAGGCCAAGTGGCAGCAGGTTTTTGACCTCACCACACAGGTGATCAGCTCCGGCCAGTACTCGCTGGTAGCCGATTACGAAGCATTGTTCCGCATTCAGAATGAGAATTCGAGAGAGTCGGTTTTTGAAATTCAGAACGAGCTTGTCCCTTCTAACAAAGACGCTTCGAACTCGCAATATTCGCAGGTGCAGGGGGTAAGAGGCGTACAAGGCGGCGGCTGGGGCTTTAATGTGCCTACGGAAGAGCTTTCCAAAGCATTCGAAGCGGGCGACCCGCGCCGCGATGCGACCATTATCTTCCGCGGCGAAACCACTCCTTCGGGTGATGCGATTGCGGCAACCGGCGATAACCCGATGTACAACCAGAAATCCTACGTGCCGTTCAAACTGTTTGTAACAGGTTTTAACGAAGGTGCGCAGCAGAATGTGCGGGTGATCCGCTATGCCGACGTGTTGCTGATGAATGCGGAAGCGGCAAATGAGATCGGAAACACCACTCAGGCGCTCGCTTCACTCGAACTGGTGCGTGCCCGTGCCCGCGGAGCCAGCAAAACGATCCTGCCGAAAATTACGACCACCGACAAGGCTGCTTTGCGCACGGCCATCTGGAACGAACGCCATTACGAACTCGCAATGGAAAACGACCGCTATTTCGACGTGATCCGCCAGGGCCGCGCTGCGCAGATCTTTGGACCGAAAGGCTGGAAAGCGGGTAAAAACGAAGTATGGCCGATCCCGCAGAACGAAATCGACATTAGTGCAGGTGTATTGACCCAAAACCCAGGTTATTAATCCAAAACCACGATCTATCGATGAAAACTTTAAAGAATAAACTGGCCGTGGCATTGTGTGCGACAACGATGTTCGGGGTAACATCCTGCTACGAAAAGTTCGATCCCGAAAGTTATGCCCCTGATGTCACAATCGGCGGATTCACAAGTTCTGACGAGATCGCGAAACCCAATCTGGTGGCGCATTTCCCTTTCGACGGCACCTATAACGATGTCGTATCGAACACCGCAGGCGCCAACACCGGCACCACGTTCGCCAACGGATTAAAAGGCCAGGCCATGAAAGGCGCAAAGGACGGCTACGTGCTTTTCGACCCGACTGCCGCCATCCTGGGCCTGAAAAGCTTTACGATGACTTATTGGGTGAACAGCCCGTCGACAAAAGCGCAGGGCGGCATCATCGGGCTCGTGGGGTTATCCCAAACGGATGGTTTCTGGGGCAACATCGAAACATTCTTTGAAAACGGCGGCACCGAGACCGACGGAATTTTCAAAGCGCATATTCAGAATGACAAAAAGGACACATGGGTTAGCAAAGAAGGAATTGTAAACCTTTACAACTCATGGAACCATATTGCATTGTCATACGATGCCACTTCATCCACATTCTCCATTTACTTAAACGGCTCCAAAACGGCTACCACCACGGTAGCCAGTTTTGGTGACCTGAAATGGCAAAAGCCGGGCAAAATGGTGTTCGGAACGGTGCAGTTCCAGACCAAGCCCAGCCTTACCTCCGGCGCTTCCGGGCAGGATTGGGCGAGCTACCTCACGGGCCTGCTCGATGAAGTGCGGATTTACAATGTTGCCTTGAAAGATGCCGAAGTGGATGCACTCGTCAAACTGGAATCAAGAGGAAAATAATGCCTTTTAAACACCTTCTTATTTTTTGTACGCTTATCTGGCTCGGGGTTTCCTGTAAATCGGAAAAGGAAGCCCCCGGGCCATCCACTCCCGGAATACCGTCGTCGTTCGGTTTCAATTCACTGGAAGTGAACGGCGCGTATTCGGGGTTCAAATACAATGATGTAAACCTGAAACCTAAAATCAGGTTTACATTTTCCGCTCCCCTTAATAATGCGACCATTGCGAACGGCATCGTGTTCCGCAGCGCTGCGGGCGAGGCCGTTGCGTTCTCCTCCACCCTTGAAAAGAGTGACAGTGCGGTGGTGATTACGCCTTCTGCCGATCTGGATTACCTGACCAGCTATTCGGTCACAGCCTCCAAAGCATTGAAATCTAAAGCCGGCGGAATGCTCCTGAGTGAAGCGAAAGTGGAACTCGTTACTACGCTGGACTCTGCGGACAAATTCCCGGTGATCAGCGACGAAGCATTGCTGACATTGGTCCAACGACAAACATTCAAATACTTTTGGGATTTCGCGCACCCGGTGAGCGGGCTCGCCCGCGAGCGCAACACTTCCGGCGACGTGGTAACCTCCGGCGGCAGCGGTTTTGGTATCATGACCATCCCCATTGCCATCGAACGTAAGTTCATCACCCATGCGCAGGGTTTGGAGCGGATGCAAAAGATCGTGGGTTTCCTCAAAAACGCGCAGACGTTTCACGGCGCATTCCCGCATTGGCTCAATGGCGCTACCGGCGTCGCGGTGCCGTTCAGCGAGAAGGACAATGGCGCTGATTTGGTAGAAACCTCTTTCCTCGTGCAGGGATTGCTCATGGTCCGCCAGTATTTCAATGCCAACACCGCCGCTGAAACCGCTTTAAGGGCAGATATCAATGCGATTTGGGAAGCGGTGGAATGGGACTGGTTCAGGAAAAGCAATGAAAATGTGCTCTACTGGCATTGGAGCCCTAATTTCGGCTGGGACATGAACCACCAGATCCGCGGCTGGAACGAATGCCTGATTACCTACGCATTGGCAGCCTCCTCTCCTAAGCACGCGATCGACAAGACGGTGTATGACAATGGCTGGGCCGGCAACGGCACATTTGCGAACGGCAAAGACTATTATGGCATCACATTACCACTGGGCGAGCCGCTGGGTGGGCCGCTGTTCTTCTCGCATTATTCGTTTTTAGGATTGAACCCAACGGGACTTACCGACCGTTTTGCCAATTATTTTACCCAAAACAAAGCGCATACCCTCGTCAACTATAACTACTGCAAGGCCAATCCGCAGCAACATTACGGTTACAGCGATCAATGCTGGGGCCTTACCGCAAGCGACATCCCGAACGGCTACAATGCCAACTCGCCGTCCAACGACCGGGGGGTGATCACGCCTACGGCCGCATTATCGGCGTTCCCGTATACGCCTGCGGAATCGATGAAAGCTTTGAAATTCTTCTATTACAAACTTGGCGACAAGCTGTGGGGCGAGTACGGTTTTCACGACGCGTTCTCGCTGGACCAGCTGTGGTTCGCGGATTCCTACCTCGCCATTGATCAGGGACCAATCGTGGTCATGATCGAAAACCACCGCACCGGCCTGCCCTGGAAGCTCTTCATGAGCAGTCCGGAGGTGAAGACCGGTCTCAAAAAGCTCGGGTTCAGTAGCCCTGCGCTTTAATTTATTTCCATTAAAACATTACTCGACTATGAAGCTATACTTCCAACTACTGCTATGCCTCGCGCTGTTTGCCGGCACCCAGGTTGACTGCCGGGCGCAAAAGAAAAAACAGGCAGCTGCAAAACCGGCGGCATTCAATCCGGCCGACCGGCCTAAGAACCTCTCCGACACCGCATTGCTCGAACTGGTTCAGAAACAGACATTCCGTTACTTCTGGGACTTCGGTCACCCCGTAAGCGGCCTCGCCCGCGAGCGAAGCAATATCGCATTCGATTACGGCGACGAAGTGTGCACGATCGGCGGCACCGGTTTTGGTGTGATGGCAATGGTGGTGGCCGCGGAAAGAAAGTGGCAGCCCCGCGATTCTGTTGCCGCGAGGTTATTGAAAATGGTTAAATTCCTCTCGAAAGCCGACCATTACCACGGGATTTTCCCCCACTGGCTCAATGGCGCCACAGGCAAGATCGTTCCGTTCGGGCGAAAAGATGATGGCGGCGACCTCGTGGAATCGTCGTTCCTGTTCCAGGGACTTCTGGCGGTAAGACAGTATTTCGACCGCGACACTGCACTTGAACGCGAGCTGCGCAGCCGCATTACGTGGATATGGAACGAGGCGGAATGGGACTGGTACACCCGCGGCAATCCGAACCAGCTTTACTGGCATTGGAGCCCCAACCATGGCTGGGCGATGAACTTCGAGCTGCGCGGCTATAATGAAACGCTCATTACCTACATCATGGGAGCCGCCTCGCCGCGCTACCCGATTACCCGCCAGGTGTACGACAAATGCTGGGCGCAAAGCGACCATTTCCGCAACGGAAGGGAGTTTTATGGTGTAAAACTGCCGCTCGGTTTCGACGGCGGCGGACCGCTGTTTTTCGCGCACTATTCGTACCTTGGCCTCGATCCGCGCAACCTGAAAGATCAGTATGCCGATTACTGGGAGCAAAATGTGAACCATTCGCTGATTAACTACAAGCATTGCGTAGCCAACCCGGGCAAGTTCAAAGGCTATGGTGAAAACAGCTGGGGGCTTACGGCCAGCGATACTTACAATGGCTACAATGCGCATTCCCCTACAAACGATTTCGGGACGATCACCCCTACTGCGGCATTGTCGTCGTTCCCCTACACGCCGGAGCAGTCGATGAAGGCATTACGCCATTTTTATGATGATTTGGGCGATAAGATCTGGTCGGAATACGGCTTTACCGATGCATTCAACGAATCGCAGAACTGGTATGCCACATCGCACCTGGCGATCGACCAGGGACCGATTATCGTGATGATCGAAAACTACCGGTCGGGCTTGCTTTGGAAGCTGTTTATGAAAGATCCTGAGGTGCAGGCCGGTTTGAAAAAGCTCGGTTTCGAAAGCCCGGCACTGGGCGCATCCAGCAAAAATTAACCGCTTTTTGCCTAAAATTCACTGAAAGACCGGCCGCACGCCGGTCTTTCTATTTTATAGAATATAATTGTACCTTGATACCGTTTTTGCAAGCAAAATCATGGGTATCCAGCCTTTCAAACGATAATCATCATGAAACTACTCTACTACAAAGCTGCCTTGCTGATCGCGCTGAATGCATTCGCGATTCGGACACAGGCGCAGATATGGACGGTTTCGGAGCCCGAAAACCTCCCTGAAAAAAGACATGAGAATGCGATGGCAACGGCCAACGGAAAACTATACCTGCTCGGCGGCCGGGGTGTCAAGCCGGTGGATGAATATGACCTGAAAAAAGACTCCTGGAAGAGCCTGGCGCCATCGCCGATCGAAATGAGCCATTTCCAAGCGGTAACTTATAAAAACGAGATTTATGTGCTCGGTGCATTCACGGGCGGCTATCCCCACGAAGTGCCGATCCCGGATATTTACATTTTCAATCCCATCAAAAATGAATGGCGCAAAGGTGCCGCCATCCCTGAGAACAGAAGGCGTGGCGCGGCGGGTGCATTTGTGCTGAATGACAAAATTTACCTCGTTTGCGGCATTCAGGACGGCCACTGGGACGGCCACGTGACCTGGTTCGATGAGTTCGATCCGGCAACTGGTACCTGGAAAACGCTCCCCGAAGCGCCCCGCCCGCGGGACCACGTGCAGGTGGCGGTGCTGGACAGTAAACTTTATGTTGCGGGCGGGCGCTTGTCCACGGCGCGCATTAACCAGGTTTTGAATACCGTTATCAAGGAAGTGGATGTGTATGATTTCAAAACCGGCAAATGGTCGACGATGGACGCATCCAACAACCTTCCTACGCTGCGTGCCGGCAATACAACCGTTGTTTTCAATAACAAAATACTGGTAATCGGCGGCGAAAGTGATGCGCATCTCGAAGCGCATAACGAAGTGGAGGCGTTTAATCCGCAAAGCCAGAAATGGGAAAAACTGCCTTCGCTGCATCAGGGACGCCACGGCACACAGGCCGTCTCGCTCAACCGGAAAGTCTACATTGCCGCAGGCTCGGCCAACCGCGGCGGCGGGCCGGAGCTTAACGACATGGAAATACTCGATAAATAATACACTTCATAGTTTAGCCCAAAATCCAATGCTCAGAATACTCGCCGGCATCAGTTTACTGCTCTTTTCATTCAATGCATTCGCTCAGAAGGGCGAATTTACACATGCCGACACCCTGCGCGGGTCGATCACACCCGAACGCTCCTGGTGGGACCTTACTTACTACCACCTCAGTGTGCGGCCCAACGAAAAAGACAGCACGCTCACCGGCAGTACCGTTATCCGATACAAGGTTTTGAAGCCCTATCAGACCATGCAGGTGGATTTGCAGGAACCTCTGAACATTACCCGGGTGGTTCAGGACGGCGAAACGCTGACTTATCGCCGGGATGGTAATGCATTTTTCATTACGTTAAAGAAAACCCAGGAAACCGGCAAGGCAGAGTCGGTTGAAGTATTTTACACCGGAAAGCCACGCCTTGCCAAGCGTCCGCCGTGGGATGGCGGCGTGCAATGGGTACCTGATGGAAAAGGCAATACCATCATTTCAACCTCATGCCAGGGACTGGGTGCCAGCGTGTGGTGGCCCTGCAAGGACCATATGTACGACGAACCCGACAGCATGCTCATCAGCATCACCGTGCCGAAGAATCTCATGGACGTTTCGAACGGCAACCTGCGGTCGGTGGTGGAAAACAGCGACAATTCGCATACTTTCAACTGGTATGTGGACAACCCGATCAACAATTACGGGGTGAACATGAATGTAGCCAACTATGTAAGCTGGAAAGAGACATTCAAGGGCGAAAAAGGCGATTTGCAACTGAGCTATTACGTACTTCCGCAGAACCTCGAAAAGGCGAAAGAGCAGTTCAAACAGGCTCCGAGGATGCTCAAAGCGTTCGAACACTGGTTTGGGCCTTATCCATTTTACGAAGACGGTTACAAGCTTGTGGAAGTACCTTACCTCGGCATGGAGCATCAAAGCTCGGTGACCTATGGTAACGAATACAAAATGGGTTATCGCGGCAAAGACTTGTCGAACACGGGCTGGGGACTGAAATGGGACTTCATTATCATCCACGAAAGCGGTCATGAGTGGTTTGCCAACAACATCACCTACAAGGATGTGGCCGATATGTGGGTGCACGAAAGCTTTACCAACTACTCCGAAAACCTATACACGGAATTTTACTTTGGAAAAAAAGCCGGCGAAGATTATGTGATCGGCACGAGGGGGCTCATCGCCAACGACATTCCCATTGTGGGAATTTACGGCGTGAACAAGGAAGGATCGAAGGATATGTATTACAAAGGCGGCAATATGCTGCACACGATCCGGCAAGTAGTGAACGACGATGAGAAATGGCGCCAGATCCTCCGTGGCCTGAATAAGACGTTTTATCATCAAACCGTGTACGGCTCCCAGATTGAGCAGTACGTAAGCGAGCACGCAGGAAGGGATCTTTCGAAAGTCTTCGATCAATATCTCCGTGATGTGCGGATACCGGTTCTGGAATATGCATTCGGCAGTAAAGGCCTGCAATACCGCTGGACTAATGTGGTAAATGGCTTTGATATGCCTGTGAAGGTGAAACTCGCCAGCGGCGAAGAGGAGATGCTTAACCCGACAACCGACTGGAAAACCCTGAAAGTAAAAGGTGACAAAGCCTTAACGATCGACCGGAATTTTTATGTAGAAGCGAAGGAATCGAAGCAGGCTTCGTTATAAATCCCAGCACTCCATAATCAGCAGATCGCCATTCTGCGCGGACACCCTGACCATGCCATCGGTTTCGGCCTCATTACTACTGCCGGTCCGATGCCCCATCGTCAGGGTTTCTTTGTGAAGGTTGTATTTTAATCCACTCGTTTCAATGCCATCCACCGTCCCGATTGGTATGAGCGAAATGGGCGTGCCGGCGGTGTACCATTTTTCAAAGGTGCCTGTGAGCGGAAAAATTTTGGAATAATCGTCCAGCAACACCAGTTTGATTTTCTCCTTGTAACGCACCAGATCCGTGATATTCGTGATCGCATGATCCGCACGACGGCCCGTAGCCCAAACGATATTGGCGGCCGGAAAACCTCTCTCGATCAGGAATTCGATGGCTTTGTTTAAGTCCGTTTTCTCCTGGTCGGGCGTATTGATGATTTCCAGTGGATGCTGCCGCTCGCGGATCGCTTCGACGTCGTGCGGCTGATCGAAATCGCCCATCCAGACATCAATTTTGATCCCCAGATCCAGGACCCGGTAAATAGCATGGTCGAGCACGACAATAAACGGGCTCCATTCCAGCAGCTGACCCAACAATTCCGGAGAGCAGGCTTCCCCATTAGCAATAATCAAAGCAGGCTCCTGCTTCTCCCGAACGATGTGGTGTGATGACATTAATTACTGTTTATTCTTGACGAGGGTAACCAGCTCTCTTAGGACGCCATGAACTTCGAGAATTTGTTGGTTGACTTGCTTAAAATTCTCATAGACCTGCTCGAAACGTTGATCGATGCGATCGAACCGTTCGTCGTGCTCAGCAAGTTTTAGTTCAATGCGATCGACTTTGACTTCAAGCGTATCGACCCTTTCTTCAAGCCGCTCGAAACGACGATCGATTTGCTCGAAACGCTGATCGATTTGCTCGAAACGTTGGTCGACCTTTTGAAACTGCTCCCGCATTTCGACGAAACCGCGATCCACGCGACTCGTCAACGTCGCTAATCCGTCTGCTACCATTTCGATTTGTTTTCCGTGCTGGTTGGTAATGCTTTCCAGCTTCGCCAGTCTTTCTTCAAAGTACATAAATAATCTCGCTATATGTGAATCAATGATAGGCACTACCCTGTGTAGCGCCCCCGTCTGTTTAGACGTCCATTAATCAAAAAAGTAACGAGAAACGTGAGTCAGTTTTAAACCCCGAGCGCTTTTGCCCGGTTCCAGTAGATATCCATTTCTTCCAGCGTCATATCGGACAGCGATTTGCCGTCTGCCTTGGATGCTTCTTCAAGATACTGAAAGCGGCTGATAAATTTCTTATTGGTCCGCTCCAATGCCGTTTCGGGATTGATATCCACAAATCTTGAATAGTTTACGAGCGAAAACAGCAAATCACCAAACTCGCCTTCGGCTTCCTTTTGATCAATAACGTCAGCCGATTCTATGTTGAAATTCTCCTTAAACTCATGCAGCTCTTCCTCCACTTTGGCCCATACCTGCTGCTTTTCATCCCAATCGAAGCCGACGCCCCTCGCCTTCTCCTGAATGCGCATGGCTTTCACAAGCGCGGGCAAGGATGCGGGCACACCCGAGAGGACCGATTTGTTGCCTTCTTTCAGTTTCAGCTTCTCCCAATTCTGCTTCACAGCCTCTTCCGTATCGGCTACGAAATCGCCGTAAATGTGCGGGTGACGCGCTACCAGCTTATCGCATATGCCGTGCAGCACGTCCTTGATATCAAAAGTATAGTCCTTACCTTCCTCTTCCGAGCCGATTTTGGCATAAAAAACAATGTGCAGCAGCACATCGCCCAGCTCCTTCCTGATTTCCTGCAAATCGTTGTTCAGTATTGCATCGGATAGCTCGTAAGTTTCCTCGATCGTCAGGTGGCGCAGGCTTTCCATTGTCTGCTTTCTGTCCCACGGGCATTGTTCCCGGAGTTCGTCCATGATTGTCAACAAACGGTCGAAGGCCATGAGCTGTTGCTGGCGGCTTTCAGGCAGGTCACTGAATTGTTTTTCCATACCGCAAAGATACAGCGAAACCGGTTACTGCCCCGGCACGAGCGGTAATTTAAAGGCTGTCCGGATGAGGTTGCTTGTACATTTCGCAACGATCCGCCCCTGGGCATTCACCAGCCTGCCTTCTACATGAACAATGTTCTTTCCGGCACGGATCACCGCCGATCTGGCCGTGAGCACGTCGCCCACTACCGCCGGATTCAGGAAATCGCAGTTCAGGTTCACGGATATGAAGCCAAACTCACCGCCCATTGCGTAAACCATCGTTCCGACGATATCATCGAGAATAGTAGCGGCAATACCGCCATGCAATGTGCCCATCGGATTACACATATCCTCCCGCACAACATATTCCACTTCCATTTCACCTTCTCCAATTGCGACGAGGATGCCATTCAGCCATTTGGCCACCGGCGAGAAATGCCGGTCCATCGGCCGACCGATGAATTGGCGAAGAAAAGAGAGCCGCATGTTTTCCATTTGCGGGTTAGTTGGTGCGTGTGTGTCCATGGATTTCCAAAAGGTTTGCGACGTGATGAATGAAGTTTTTAAAAATAGTAATTATCGTAGAAAAATTGAGGACTAGGAGTCAATGCTATGGATTTTATTGTTACGTATCGAAGGTTATTACTACCTTTGCCGGAGTTTTTGCCAGAGATAAATGCTTACTCATATATGAATTTTACGTTATCGCAGGTTCCCGAGCGTTCCCAGAAACCCAGAACAAAAGGACTTACCATGGTGATGGACAAAGGGCTGAGTGTGAGGGAAACCGAAGATATGCTTTCTACCGCATCCCCTTACATTGATATCGTAAAACTTGGCTGGGCCACTTCTTTCGTTAGCCCGAATTTGGACGAAAAGCTTGCCGTATATAAAAATGCCAATATTCCGGTGTACTTCGGCGGAACATTGTTCGAAGCATTCGTTGTCCGTAATCAGTTCGATGATTACCGCAAATTGCTCGATAAGTACCAGCTCACGCATGCAGAAGTTTCCGACGGGTCCATTGAAATGCCCCAGGATGTGAAATGCGAGTACATTCATAAGCTTTCCCAGCAGGTAACCGTTTTGTCAGAAGTGGGCTCGAAGGATGAGAACAAGATCATCCCGCCCTACAAATGGATTCAGCTGATCAAATCAGAATTGCAGGCCGGTGCCTGGAAAGTGATCGGTGAGGCCCGCGAGTCGGGGAATGTGGGGCTTTTCCGTGCGAGCGGCGAGGTGCGGCAGGGGCTTGTGGAGGAAATCCTTACAGAAATCGCATTTGAAGACATGATTTGGGAAGCCCCTCAGAAATCACAGCAAGTGTGGTTTGTGAAGCTCCTGGGCGCCAATGTCAACCTGGGCAACATCGCACCCAGCGAACTCATCCCGCTTGAAACGATCCGCCTGGGCCTCCGCGGCGATACTTTCAACCACTTCCTGAATGCCAAAACCAAGCAGAAGTGGAAAATAGATTCCAAATAAGTCAGGACTAGTAAAACAGATTGTCAACTTAACGAATAGCTATGGAATTTTTAACTCAGTTCATTGATGTCTTCCTTCATCTGGACAAGCATTTGTTCAATATTGTGGAAGAATATGGTACACTCACTTACGTCATTCTGTTTCTAATTGTATTTACCGAAACCGGCCTGGTAATCATGCCGCTGTTACCCGGCGACTCGCTGCTGTTCGCTGCGGGCGCCATCGCTGCCAACGAAACCACCGGCCTGAATGTGTGGCTGATCATCATTATCCTCATTATTGCAGCATTGCTTGGCGATAATGTCAACTATTTCATGGGTAAAACGTTCGGCGGCCAGATCAAGAAACGCGAGAAAATCCTGTTCCTCAAAAGGGAATACCTCGAAAAGACGGAGGCGTTTTACGAAAAACACGGCGGCAGCACCGTTATCATGGCTCGTTTTATTCCCATCGTGCGCACAGTGGCACCTTTCGTAGCCGGCGCGGGAAGCATGAACTATTCGAAATATATCATTTTCTGCATCCTGGGCGCATTGCTTTGGGTTCCCTCGCTGACTTTGCTTGGCTACTTCTTTGGAAATATGGAAGTTGTTAAACAAAACTTCGAACTAGTCATTTTCGGCATCATCGGAATTTCAATCCTTCCAATGATTTTCTCCTACCTGAAAACCCGCTTCGCAAAGCCGAGCGCGGCTTAAAGACTTCGGCTGTCGGCTATCGGCTATCGGCTTTATTTGTTGTGATATTTTCTACGAATGAGTCGTCCTGAAATAGGTTGACAGGTTTTATAATGATCCCAGTTGCTTCTGTGACTGGGATTTTTGTTTGTAAATGTATTCAGGTGTTTGCATTTGTAAGGACAGATGTGGTCTGTAATTGTTGTAAAGCTGAACGGCTTCATCGACCAGATGACCTGCCAGTTTCCTGGAAGGTAAAATATTTCCTAGTCCAAATTCTTCCTTCATCGTTTTGTTCATCCTTTCTGCTAATGCATTCTCGTATGGGTCAGAGTTTTCGGTCATGCTGATATTGATATGGTTAAACCTCGCAATACTGGTGTATTCGGCACTACAATACTGTAATCCTCTGTCAGAATGATGGATAAGACCTTCAAGTCCATTCATACTGCACTTAACAGCCATTTGGAAAGCCTTTTTCATTTCAACCGCTTCCATATTATCAGCAATTGCATAGCCCATTATTTTCCTGCTATATGCGTCTGTTACCAGGTTTAGGTAGCAATTCCCTTCATCGGTTTTCAGGTAGGTGATGTCACTTACCCATAGCTGGTCGGGCCTGGTTACCTTCAAATCTTTGGCCAGGTTTGGATACTTTCTAAGCCAGTGTTTTGACATCGTTGTTTGCACATATCTCCGCTTAGGAACGATCAGCATCCTATGTTTTCGCATTAAATCAAACAGTTGATCACGCCCGAACCTGATTTGGGATGCGCTTAGGGACTCCCTGAGCTGATGATAAAGCTTTCTGGTACCCAAACGTGGCAAAAGCTTTCGCTCTCGTTCAACCAAGGTCTTCACTTGTGATTCTCGTTGCACCCGTAACTGTGCTGATTTACAATGTTTATAAAAGTACTGGCGGCTATAACCCAGTACTTTCGCTACGAATCCGACGGGGAGCCGCTCTCTTTTTGAGCCTGATCCGCAGCTTCTGACAACAGGCTCAAATACTTTTTTCTGATGTCGGTACCAAACTGGCTGTCAGCAATATCGATGGCCGTATTAAGCACATGTTTTTCCTGTTCAAGCCGTTTCAGCTTCCTTTCCAGTTCCCGGATCTTTTTATTGGGTGTGTCTTTTTTCATGGTTTCAGATTCTTTCCAATCTAATCTACCATGTTTTCTGAGCCAAACCAAAACAGTACTCCTTCCCTGAATGCCATGCCGGAGCTGGGCTTGCTTGTAGGTCAACTCACCTTTTTCGACTGCATCCACAATCGATAGTTTGAAGGCCAAACTGTAATCTTTCTGAGTACGCTTCTTGTAACACTTAAAGTCTTGTTCTTCCATTAGTTGACTTTGATTGTGTCAACCTATATCAGGACGGGACAGAAGTATAAAAAGATAAGGCGTCGCAAGTGAATGCGACGCCTTATCTTTTACTATAATAAAAAGGTTCGACTGCCGATAGCCGACAGCCGAAGTACATTTAAGATCTCGAATAATTCGGTGCTTCTTTCTGGATCATGATATCGTGCGGGTGGCTTTCCTTCACACCGGCCGAAGTGATTTTCACGAACTGTGCATTCTGCAACGATTCGATATCACCTGCGCCGCAGTAGCCCATTCCCGCTTTCAAACCGCCTACCATCTGATAAATGATCTCGGAAACTTTGCCCTTGAACGGTACGCGACCCACGATACCTTCCGGAACCAGTTTCTTCACATCGTCCTCAGCATCCTGGAAGTAGCGGTCTTTCGAGCCATCTTCCATCGCTTCCACAGAGCCCATCCCGCGGTATGCCTTAAATTTACGTCCTTCATAAATCACCACCTCGCCCGGTGCTTCATCGCTACCAGCGAGCATCGAGCCGATCATGATGGTGCTTGCTCCGCCGGCCAATGCTTTGGTCATATCGCCGGAGAAACGGATACCGCCGTCAGCGATAACCGGAACGCCAGTGCCTTTCAGTCCTTCCGCTGCCCACATCACGGCGGTCAGCTGAGGAACGCCGATACCCGCGATGATACGCGTTGTACAAATGCTGCCAGGGCCCACACCCACTTTCACCGCATCCGCACCGGCTTCTGCCAATGCTTTTGCCGCTTCGCCGGTTGCCACGTTTCCAGCGATCACGTCCAGTTTCGGGAATGCTGCTTTGATGGATTTCAATGCATCGATCACGCCTCTGGAATGTCCATGAGCGGTGTCGAGGCTTACCACGTCCACACCGGCTTTCACCAGCGCTTCCACACGTTTCAGCACGTCGGGCGTAACGCCGATGGCCGCACCTACGCGCAGGCGGCCGTATTCGTCCTTACATGCATTCGGGTGTGATTTGCGTTTCAGAATGTCCTTGTAGGTGATCAGGCCCGTGAGACGGTAGTCTGCATCTACGATAGGAAGTTTCTCGATTTTGTATTCTTGGAGGATTTTCTCTGCGTCGTCGAGCGACAGGCCTTCCGAAGCCGTAACGAGGTTGTCCTTCGTCATGATTTCGGTTACCGGCTTGGCCATTTCGCGTTGGAAGCGAAGGTCGCGGTTGGTCAGGATACCCACCAGTTTGTGATCCTTGTCGATCACCGGGATACCTCCGATCTTGAACTCGCGCATGATCTGGTGTGCCTCGCCAAGGGTCGCGGTGTCGAGTAGCGTGATCGGATCGAGGATCATGCCGCTTTCCGAACGTTTTACTTTTCTCACCTGCTCAGCCTGCGCTTCCAGGGACATGTTTTTATGGATTATTCCGATACCACCTTCCTGAGCCATGGCAATGGCCAGTTCAAATTCCGTTACCGTATCCATAGCAGCCGACACAATAGGAATGTTCAACTCGATGTTACGGGTAAGCTTGGTTTTTGTTGATGTGTTACGAGGCAGGACTTCTGAATAACCGGGGATTAACAGAACGTCGTCGTAGGTGAGTGCCTCGAAGAGGACTTTGGATGGGTCTGTGCTCATAGCAAATAAACTATTGTTATTTGCCGGGCAAAATTAATAATAAGTTCTGAGTAAATAAAATCGAATTGTATTTTTTTTATGACACCAGCACCCGCACTTTTTTAATGCGCTTCTTGTCGGCCGACTGAACCTTGAACGTCACTTCCCGATGCGTGGCAATTTCGCCGGTGCGTGGAAGTCGTGAAAACAGCTCCAACAATAGCCCCGCCAAAGATTCGCTATTGCCTCTTACTTCATCAAAATAGTCGGTTTCAAGGTTAAGCAGGCGGCAAAGGTCATTAATCAGCACCTTTCCTTCGAAGACGTATGTGTGCTCGTCCACCTGCGTGTAGTTCACTTCCTCGTCTTCGTCATATTCATCATTAATGTCCCCGAAAATTTCTTCGATAATGTCTTCGAGTGTGATCAGCCCGCTCGTTCCGCCGTACTCGTCCACCACGATAGCCATATGCACCCGGCGGTTCTGAAAATCCTTCATCAGGTCGTCCAGGCGCTTACTTTCGGGAATGAAATAAACGGGCCGGAGCAATTTTTGCCAGTTAAAGTGCTCGTCGAGGTGAATGTGCGGAAGCAAGTCTTTTACATTCAGGATACCTTCAACGTGATCCAGGTCGTCCCGGTAAACCGGCACCCGCGAGTACCCCGATTTATTGATGCGGTCCATCAGTTCATGGAAATCCAGCTCAATATCGAATGCGGTGATCTGCACGCGTGCCTGCATAGCCTTGCGCGCAATAGTTTGCCGGAAATTGGCCAGGCCACGGAGCAAATCGGTTTCTTCTTCGCTTTCCGCTTTGGCTTCGAGCATTTCGGTGGTGATTTCCGCACCTTCGGGCGTAAGCACACCAAACGAATAGCCTAGCTTCATTACCGGCTGTGTGAGGGGCTTGCATATTTTGATAAGGAATTGCGTCAGCCCGGACAGTTTCGGAATGAGCTCCTGGGCTTTGCGTGCGCTGTTGTAACGGACCATCGCATCGAGCCAGATCCAGACAACGACGAACGCCAGGACCGCCCACCGGACTATTTCCATATTCCCCGCCTGCATTTGCAGCCACGCCAGACGCGCCGCCAGCACCAATGCGAACAAGGTAATGCCGCGCTGCACCAATGACAACGCCAACTGTTGAATACGCGTAGGAAGTTGGTTTCCGCCTTCCGCCTTGCGTTCCCAGGGATTTTCCATCGCACCGGAAGCCGCATAAGCCGCCCTGATGCCGGAGAGGAACAGGGATATCAGCAAAAAAACTATTACAAGAATGAGGTCGTAGGGAGCCAGGAAATCAAAGGGTATGATCACCCCTGCCAGAGTGGTTTGCGTACTTTTCTGGGGAAAATCGATCCCCGTACGCGTTCGGGCAAGCGGGTCGTCACTGTCTTCTGTTTCTTTCACGAAATGTCAGAAAATGTTCAAAATAGGTATTCAAGCAGCTAAATGTAGCGAATCCCGCTTATAAACTGTATCAATTCAGGAATAAATACATTTTGAAGCGGGATTCGTCACTATCTTAGTCGGAGTGCATCAGAACGGCAAATCGTCGTCGTCGTTGCTGCCGGCTGCCATCGATGGCGGTATCGGGTCCGACGGTCGCGGGCCGTTGTTGGAGCGCGGTGCATTGCCCGATTGCTGGTAACCGCCTTGCTGGCCTCCCTGGTTGTAATCGCCGCCAGAATTGCCGCCGCCTGACGGACCGCCGCCCGACGGACCGCCCAGTAATGTCATACTGTTCGCGCGGATGGTTACTCCGGTGCGCTGCTGGCCTTCCTTGTCGGTCCAGGTGTCCGTGCGGATACGTCCTTCGATGTACACCTGGTTTCCTTTTTTAAGGTATTTCTCGGCTACTTTGGCCAATCCTTCCCAAAGCTCGATGCGGTGCCATTCGGTATTGTCTACACGCTCACCGTTTTTGTTGGTGTAAGTTTCCGTGGTCGCGATATTGAATTTCGCCACAGCGGAACCGCTTTCCAGGTAACGAACCTCCGGATCGCTGCCCAGGTTGCCTATCAGAATTACTTTGTTAACGCTTCCTGCCATTGTCTTTTATTGCGGTTTATGTTTGTTGCAACTTTAAATATAGGCATATTCACCGAAAGATTTCTGTTAAATATCCTGCTCGGTAATCTTGCCGGTTGCCTTGTCTTTCAGGATCAGTTTGTTCCGCCCGTCGTGTGTTACCTCCTGTTTGATGAGGTAATGCGTTTCATTATACGAAACATAGTTGGAAGGCTTTTCCACCCCCTCGCGGCCGCGCCACACGGGCAGTTCCACCTTCTCCCAAAGCTTCGATTTCGCCGATTTGTACGCCGCGTCGATGACCGCGTTTACAATGTAGCCGTCATAGAAAGTCTCCGCAGGCTCGTTACCCTTTTCCACAGAATTGAACATATCCGTAAACATGTGGTTATAACCCAGATCGTTCACTTCGTCCCCAACCGGAAATAGCCATCCCGTGTTGCTTTCGGCTTTTTCGGCTACGTATTCCTCGCCGGCGCCGTCGGGGTTCTGGCCTGTGGTGAACATTTCAAAACCGGTCCTCAAAAAGTTGTTGATCCAGATCGTGCCTTCCGTCCCCATCACTTCATCCCGCAAATCCATCCCGCCGCGGAACGTCCAGCTTACCTCAAACTGCCCGATTGCGCCGTTTTCATATTTAACCAATGCGATGGCATGGTCCTCGGCGTCGATCGGTTTCACCTGCGTATCCGCCCAGCACATTACTTCGACGGGTTTAATGTCCTTCCCGATAAAATTCCGCGATATTTCAATGCAATGGCAGCCCAGATCCAGAATGCACCCGCCGCCGGCCTGTTCGATGTCCCAAAACCATTCGCTATGCGGCCCCGGGTGAGCCTCGCGCGATTTGGCCCAGATAATGCGGCCCAGCGAACCGTTTTTCACACTTTCGAGTGATTTCAAAAACTTCGGCGTGTAACAAAGATCTTCCAGGTAACCGGCAAAAATGCCCGCCTCTTCCACGGCTTTCAGCATTCTTAGCGCTTCCGCCCCATTCCGCCCGAGCGGCTTGGTGGATACGACGGCCTTTTTATGTTTGGCGCAAAGCATTACCGCTTCTTCATGCACATTGTTCGGCAATGCAATGCAAACCATGTTCACATCGGGATGGGCTATCACCTCTTCCATGTTCGACGACCAGAAATCGCAGCCATAATCATCCGCAAATTTTTTGGCGCTTTCTTCCCGCCGCGCGTAAATGGCCACGACGCGGTCGCGACTGCGCTGTCCGTGAATGGATTCCGCATAAAAACGGCCGATAAAGCCCGAGCCGAGCATTGCGATTTTCTGCATAAATGATTCTTGGTTAAGGTTTGGTAGGATATCGACACTCAGTTGGTCTTCACTTCATTCTCCCAGCCGGTGGATTTCAATGCCGGATCGTCCTCTTTTTTAAGGAAATCGGCATTTTCAAACGATTGGGCGTTCCATTCGAGCAATGCGTGATCGGGCACGATGGAAACCGGCACGCGCCACGATGTGGACGTTTCGGCGTAGGCGATGTTGGATTGCGAGTTATAGCAGGAAATCAGCGACCAACGCGGATGATCGGACAAGTTGGCTTCCGAGCGGTGCATGAGGTTGCTGTGAAAAAACAATGCGTCGCCTGGCTCCAATTCGCAGTAAACAAGGTCCATTGTTTTCAATGCGTGGTTCACCATTTCCATGTCGGCACCCACCTGCTCGCCCGCAAAGCCGTGGTTTACCCGGCCCATTTTGTGCGAGCCTTTAATGACCTGCAAACAGCCGTTTTCCTTATTAGCAGGCGTCAGCGCGATCATCACGCTCATGAGCTGATCGGGGAAAATGAATTGATTTTTATACCAATAACCATAATCCTGGTGCCATTCCCACGCGCCGCCAACCTTAGGCTCCTTTTGCATAAGCTTGGTATGAAAATGACAAACCTGGCTTTCTTCCTGCAACAGCTGCCACACCGAATTGACCATTCGCTCGCTCCGGATCAGATATCCGAAAACGTCGTCGCCGGGCGTAAACCAGAGCGAAAGCTTAGTTTTCTTGCCCGACTGATCGTTCAGGTCCATTGCATTCTTCTGCATGATCGAGTTTTCGAGTGCGGTATGATATAGTTTCTCAATTTCCTCCGTCGAAAACAGGCTTTTTACCACAATGTAGCCATCGCGGTTATAGTCGGCGATCTGGCTGGCATTCAAACTGAAACTTCCCATGACTGAATCCCATTAAGTGTTTAGTACAAAAATATATTAGTTAAAACACAATCCTATCCGTTATCAGTCGCCAAACCGCTAACTAAATTCGAAATGATCAGGCGGTTAGAGATAGTTTTCCTCGCGCAAAACCGTATCAATCAGAATAGGTTTTGGCAGCACTTCCACTTCCTTATCATCGTAAAAAGCCAATCCGGGGGGCAAATCTATCCGTTCGGTTTCCGGAATTTCCAGCCACCAGAATCGTACCTGCAAGCGCTGGTGGGTCAGGATGTGGGAATATACTTTCGGGACCTCCTGTATTGTTCCTTTTGAAAGCAGGTTCTGGAAGATGGGTTCAGGGATGGTCAGGTGATCAAGTGTGGTAGCCGGTGTCCGGGTTTCAATCAGGTAAAAATCGTATAAGCCAGACCAGATATCGCGGGCAAGACGCTCATGCATGGCGAGTCTGTTTCCTTGCCTAATGATGAAATAGTTCAGAAAACGGTGCTTAATGGTCAACTTTTTGATCTTCACCGGCAACTGCCCCTGCATGCCGTGTTCATAGGCGAAACAGCGGTCATTGAAAATACAAGCCGCGCAGTTCGGCGACGCCGGTACACATTGTAATGCACCGAACTCGATCATCGCCTGGTTGTAGGTCGCGGGATCGTCCTTCGGCACCAGCTGCCTTGCCAGGGCCGCAAACTCCTTCTTTCCCTCATTGCTAAGCATGTCGGCCTGTATCCCGAAAATGCGAGCCATCACGCGGTACACATTGCCGTCAATCGCCGGCACCGCCTCATTGAATGCAAACGATGCTATGGCCGCCGCGGTGTATTGCCCGAGCCCTTTCAGTTTCAAAAGCTTTTCCGCACTTTCAGGAAACCGGCCGTTGTAATCTTCGACCACCTGACGGGCAGTGAAATGCATGTTCCGTGCGCGGGAATAGTACCCCAAACCCTGCCATAGCCGGAGCACATCGCGCTCATCGGCCGCCGCCAGGTCGAATACGGTCGGATATTGCTCTGTAAAACGCTCGTAATAAGGCAGCCCCTGCGCCACGCGGGTCTGTTGGAGGATCACTTCCGATAACCAAATTTTATATGGATCTTTGGTTTCACGCCAGGGCAAAGGGCGGTGACTTTCAAGATACCAGGATTTCAGTCTTCTGTTAAAATCGATCACCCCGAAATCCTGGGGTAACCTATTATTTTCACTTATGTGCACTGTTTTTTAATGAATTATATAAAAAAGGGGAAGATCATCCTTTTAAGTTTTATTAAAATTACCGTACCTTTGTGTTCCCAAAATTTACAGGAGTAAGTAAATTAATGAAATAATATCCACTTAAAGTAAACAATCAAAGTGACTAAGGCAGACGTAATCGCACAGATTTCTGAGAAAACAGGCGTAGACAAGGGCGACGTTCAGCAAACGCTAGAATCGTTTTTTACCGTGGTAAAGGACTCACTTTCTGATGGTGAGAACCTTTATGTAAGAGGTTTCGGTAGTTTCATCAACAAAAAACGTGCGCGCAAAGTAGCCCGCAATATTTCGAAGGGAACTTCCATGATTATTGACGAGCACTTTGTACCAAGCTTCAAGCCTGCAAAAGTTTTTGTTGAGCAGGTAAAAGAAAGTGACAAACTAAAAGCAGTCGCTGAAAAGTAATTTACCTCAAAAAGGTTGGGTTATAAGAGTATGAAAAAGTCCATTATCCTTTCTTGTGTGCTTGCAGTTGCGCTCGTGGGAACGTTGTTTAGCCTTCCCAAAGTCGTTGTGAACAACAAGGGCAAAGATGTGGACACAGAAAGGAGCCAGTCGGCGGCCGCTGCAAGTGCGACGGAAACAGCAGCTGAGCCCTCTTCCAAATCGCATGATGGAGCCGCTTTATCCCCTGATCAACAGAAAGTTGTGGATCAGCTGAGGAGCGGCTTCAATCAGGCGGGTGATAAGGACAAGGTTGCTGCGGGCATTAAGCTTTCGGACGAATTTGAGAAGCTGCAAAAATTTGACAGCGCCGCATTCTATGCCGAGAAAGTAGCCCTGCTCTCCCCTGCGGACGAAAACCTGATGCGTGCGGGCGACCGCTACTACGAGGCATACGGCTTTGCGGTGGACGAGCAGAAATCTAAAAACCTGGGTGCCAAAACCCGCGAATATTACCAAAAAGCAATTGACCAGAATCCTGGCCTGCTGGCTGCAAAAGCCAATATGGCGATGACTTACGTGAACACCGAAAACCCGATGCAGGGTATTATGATGTTGCGCGAGGTGATCGACGCAGATCCTACCAACGAATTGGCATTGTTCAATCTGGGGATCTTGTCCATGAGGTCTAATCAATATTCAAAAGCTGCTGACAGGTTCAGACAGATTTTAACCAACAATCCCGCCAACACGAAAGCCAAGTTTTACCTGGGCGTTTCACTGGTCGAATTGGGTGACAAGGAACAAGCAAGCAAAGTTCTGTCGGAGGTTAAAAAGGAGGAGAAAGATCCGGCAATCCAGCAAGCGATCGGCGAGTTGGAAGGTCGTCTGGGTAACTGATCATCAGATCATTAAGGAAATACATTACTTATTTTATAAACGACATAATCATGCCTTGCGGAAAAAAGAGAAAAAGACATAAGATCTCCACTCACAAGAGAAAGAAAAGACTCAGAAAAAACAGACATAAGAAGAAATAATTGGCTATGACCGGGTTTTAAGCATTTAAGATCCGGTCATCCTTATTCCCCACGTTTGTATCCCGCTAACAGTCTGATATGCGGGGAGTTAAGTATCAACATTATCGAGCCATTCAGTTGGTTGAACATTGAGTAACGAATTACTAATCAATTCTACTCAAAAGGGAGAGCGTATAGCCCTTTTGCAGGATAAACGTCTTTTAGAATATCACGTAGAAACACCGGATCAGAGCTTTACCGTGGGTGACATTTACCTGGGTACAGTTCGAAAGCTGGTGGCAGGGCTCAATGCTGCCTTTGTTGACGTCGGTTTTGAAAAGGATGCATTCCTGCATTACCTCGATTTGGGGCCCAATATCAACTCGCTGAATAAGCTCACCAAGGATGTAATTGCCAAGCGCGCGCATTCCGGAAACTTGAAGAATTTCAAGATGGAGCCGGAAATCGAGAAGCTTGGAAAAATCGATAAAGTCCTTTCCAAAAACCAGCCAATCCTCGTCCAGATCGTTAAGGAGCCAATTTCTACAAAGGGCCCCAGACTTTCCTGCGACATCTCGATTGCCGGCCGGTATATTGTACTTGTCCCATTCTCCAATTCAGTCAACCTGTCCAAAAAGATCACCGACAAGCAGGAACGCAACCGCTTGCAACGGCTGATGTCTTCCATTAAGCCTCAGAACTTCGGGGTGATCATCCGTACCGTAGCAATGGGCAAGGATGTGGAAGAGCTTAACAAGGACTTGCAGGATTGCCTCGACAAGTGGGAGAATGGTATCAAAGCACTGAAAGACGCCAAGCCACGCGACCGCGTGATCGGTGAAATGAACCGTGCATCCTCGATTATCCGCGACATGCTCAACGAGTCCTTCGATAGCATTACCGTGGATTCGAAGGAGGTTTATGACGATATCAAAGCTTACATTCACAACATTGCGCCGGAAAAAGAGAACATTCTGCGCCTGCACAATGGGAAGAACAAGCTGTTCGAACAATTCGGCCTGGAAAAGCAGATCAAATCTTTGTTCGGCCGTTCGGTAAGCCTTCCAAATGGCGGTTACCTGATCATCGAGCACACCGAAGCATTGCACGTGATCGATGTCAACAGCGGTAACAAATCCAATTCCGAAGAGGATCAGGAAGCTACTGCATTGAGTGTCAACCTCGAAGCGGCCAAGGAAATTGCCCGCCAGCTGCGTCTGCGCGATATGGGCGGCATCATCGTTGTCGACTTTATCGACATGAAAAAGGCGGAGAACAAGCGCACGCTGTTCGACGTTATGCGTGATGAAATGAAGGGCGACCGGTCGAAATACACCGTTTTGCCACTTTCAAAATTCGGTCTACTGCAAATCACGCGTCAGCGCGTAAGGCCGGAAATGAACATCGTAACCCGCGAAACCTGCCCTACCTGCGGCGGTACGGGCACGATCCAGGCGAGCATCCTCGTATCCGACGTGATCGCCAACAACCTCGATTACATTCTCACCAAGCAGAACGAGCGCGGCATTACCATTTCGCTCCATCCGTTCCTGCATTCGTATTTTACCAAAGGCCTCATTTCAGAGCAGGTGAAATGGTTCTTCCATTACAAAACCTGGGTGAAACTGATCAAAGACTCGTCGCTGGGCGTGGTGGATTTCAAATTCCATAACCGCTATGGGGAGGAAATTGAGATCGTGCCGGTGAACTGACGGTTGTCAGGTCTGGTCAATCTTGGTCATAGATTGTCATTTGTAGTAAGGCCCTGTTATCAGGTCGTTACTTTCCTCTCCAGATTGGTTCCCGCTTTTCTTTGAAGGCTGATGCTCCTTCTTGGGCGTCTTCTGTTTTCAGGAGTTCATCTAGTTTGCTTTTTAGGAATGTATGCTGTTCATTTTGAGGAATTTTCTTCAATTCCTGTAAACTTCGCATTCCTGATTGAATCGCCAGCGGCGCGCTGTTGCAAATCTGATTGGCCAATGCACTCACTTCGTCTGCTATCCTTTCCTTTTCCGCTAAATGCGTGATCAGCCCCATTTCCAGCGCTTCTTCCGCGGAATAAGCTTTTCCTATAATCGACATTTCCAGAATTTTCCTTTCCGATAAAATCGGCGCGAGCGACGCCATCACCTGCATCGGCCAAATGCCACGTTTCACCTCAGGCAAACTGAAAGTAGCCTCCGGCACACTAAAAACGAATGTGCAGCCGCATATCATCAGAAATCCGCCCGCCAGCACCGGCCCTTCCACCTGCGCAATGCAAGGTTTGAGCAGTTCGTTAAATGCATCCCCCATTCGTGCCTCTTCGTGTATTCGTGGCAATGAAACATTTTCTATGTTAGCAGCAGGATCATGAAAAGCATTCAAATCAGCGCCAGCGCAGAAAACCGGCCCTTCCGCTTTCAAAACCACGCACCGGACATCCGGTTGATAATGCGCATAGGCCAATGCATAAACAATCTCTTCCGCCATCGTAGGCGTAAATGCATTGCGCTTTTCAGTCCGGGCCAATGTGATGGTAAAAAGATGTCCGGCCTTTGCAGTTTTGATGTGCAAAAACCGGACGTTATCAAAAGCTTGAATGTCTTCTTCGGAGTAGAATCGCATGCCAAAACCAGGTTAGTTCGCTTTGGCAAGTATAGCAAATTATCGGGTCACCACGCCCTCTACCATTTTAATATACTGCGCAATCCCCTCTTCAATTTCATGCAGGTAAATGAATTCATCCGCGCTATGCGAGCGTGCGGAATGCCCCGGACCCATTTTGAGAGAAGGACAATCGAGCAATGCCTGGTCGGAAGTGGTGGGTGATCCGTACGCATTACGGCCCAGTTTCAAACCTTCCAGTACGATCGGATGGTCCATTGGAATGCTGGATGGCCGCAAGCGGATCGAGCGCGGTGTTACTTCCGACTGGATATTCGTCTTGATCTCCGAGATAACCTCTTCCAAAGTATACTGATCCGTCACCCGCACGTCGATCGTGAATGTGCAGGCGTCAGGCACCACATTATGCTGCGTACCCGCATTGATAATCGTCACCGACATTTTGATCGGGCCGAGTGTTGGAGACACTTTGGGAAACTTGTATTCCGTAATCCACTGAATGTCCTTCAACGCCTTGTAGATCGCATTATCGCCTTCCTCGCGCGCCGCGTGGCCGGAAACGCCTTTTGCAGTGCAATCCAGCACGAGTAAGCCCTTTTCTGCTACGGCCAAATGCATTTCGGTCGGCTCGCCTACGATGGCAAATGCGATTTCGCCCAATTCCGGCGCTACGATTTCGAGTCCTTCCTTACCTGAAATTTCTTCCTCAGCGGTGGTGGCGATGGCGATATTATAGGTGATATCTTCTCTTTCGTAGAAATGAACGAATGTTGCGATCAATGATACGAGGCAACCGCCAGCGTCATTACTTCCCAAGCCATACAGTTTTCCATCCTGCTCAATGGCCCTGAACGGGTCCAGCGTCCACGACTTATTGGGCTTCACCGTGTCATGGTGCGAGTTGAGCAGCATCGTGGGCTTGCTCGCATCGTAATGCTTGTTGAAAGCCCAGAGATTATTCTTTTTGGTATGAAAAGGGATGTTCTTGCCGGTAAAAAAATCAGCCAGGATTTTTGCCGTATTTTCCTCCTCTTTGCTGAATGAAGGTGTCTCGATCAGGCTTTTCAACAATGCGATGGCCTCTGCGGACAGCGTTTGTATGTTTTCCGAAGTGCTATTTACCATCTTACCTGTCCGTCTCCTTTCACAATCCATTTCTCAGTCACCAGTTTTTCCAATGCAAATGGGCCTCTGGCGTGCAGTTTCTGCGTTGAAATACCAATTTCTGCCCCCAATGCAAATACGCCGCCGTCGGTAAAGCGGGTAGAAGCATTGGCATATACCGAAGCTGCATCTACCTCTTTCAAGAAGGTTTCAATCGCATCCTCATTGGTGGAAATAATGGCTTCTGAATGCCTGGAAGAGTAGTTTTCAATTTGTTTCAATGCATCCGACAAGTCATCCACGACCTTAACCGAGCATTTAAAATCCAGAAATTCTTTGCCAAAATCATCATCGCTGGCATGCTGTAAATACGGATATGCCGCTTTTTGAAGAATATCATAAGATTCCTCATCGGCGAAAACCTCCACATTCCATTTCACAAAACCTTCCTTCAATCTGGGCAAAAACTCGCCTGCCACCGCACGATCCACCAAAACAGTGTCCAGCGCATTGCAAGCCGAAGGTTTCGACACCTTCGCATTCACTACGATCTCAGCGCCTTTATCAAGGTCGCCTGTTTTTTCAATGTAAGTATGGCAAACGCCCGCGCCAGTCTCAATGGTAGGCACCAATGAATTCTGACGAACAAATTTGATCAACCCTTCCGAGCCGCGTGGAATGATGATATCCACATATTGGGTGGCCGTCAACAGCTCGCCGACAAACTCACGACCGGTCGGCAGCAAAGTCACAGCCGCCGCAGGTACACCGAACTCGCCCAATGATTCTTGAATAAGGCTTACCAGGTAATTATTGGAGTTTTGCGCTTCCTTACCGCCTTTGAGTACACATGCATTCGCAGAGCGCAGGCACAGGGAAGCCACGTCGATGGTCACGTTCGGGCGCGATTCATAAATAACGCCCACCACGCCCAGCGGCACGGCGATTTTTTTCAGAGAAAGCCCCTGTTGAATGGTTTTTTCGACAAATACCTCGCCCGTCGGGTCCGGGAGTCCGGCTACCTCAACCAGGCTTTGCGCCAGTTCGTTGATCCGCTTTTCGTTCAGCAGCAGGCGGTCCTTTTTCGGGTCGGCATCATCCATTAAAACCAGATCTTTCCGGTTTTCGGCGATGATGTTTTCGGCATTGGCCAGAACGCGGGCCGAAAGGTTGATCAGCAGATCAGCCCTTTGCCTGTCCGACAGCCGGCGAACGGCCACTGAGGCCTCCCGCGCTTCCTTTAATTGAGGTACAATCGATTCCATTATAACAAAACTATATCATTGGCATGCGCCACTTCAAAATTCACTGTTTTCAGGTTGCTGCGGATCGCCGAGGAAGTTTCCCGCGCCCGCGCGACGGCGATCATTTCGTCATCCGGCGAGTATATTTCAATGATTTCACCCGCTTCAAAATCGCCCGTTACTTCGGTGACACCCACCGCTAGCAAACTTTTACGCTTCAATAATGCTTTCGACGCGCCTTCATCCACACGCAATGTGCCGGATACAAGCCCGCCGCTTCCCAGCCAGCGGTTACGCGCCGATAATGTGCTTTTGCCCGGCGTAATCAATGTCCCTGCTTCGCCTTTCAATGCATTCAGCAGCTCATTTTGCTGATTCATGCCAAAAATCACCACGCGGATTGCCATTCTGGAAGCCAGCTTGGCAAAAGTCAGCTTGGACGCCATTCCTCCGAGGCCGAGGAAAGATTTATCAGTCCTGACAAACTTGAAAACCTCGTTCACATTGGATACGTTCCGCAGGATTCGCCCCTCTTCATCCAATAACCCGCCCACAGACGTGCAGAACATGAGCGATTCAGCCCCAAAACCGACGGCCAGTAATGTGGCCAGCTCGTCATTATCCGAAAATTTCAGCTCACGGTCGCTTACCACGTCGTTTTCGTTCACGATCGGGATAATGCCGTTCGACCAGAGTTCTTCAAAAGTCTCTTTGAGTTGCAGGAATTTATTACGGTTCGCGAAATGCTGCCGCTCGCAAAGGCTTTGCGCAATGTAAATATTATTCGGGGCGAAATAGGAAGCATACAGGCCGACGAGCAGCGGGTTACCAACCGACGCGGCTGCCTTTCGCTGCGTCATTGTGCCTTTGTAATCATTGATATAGGCCTTTCCAGCTCCCACCGCACCCGATGAAACGATGATAATGCGGTATTGCGAATGGATTTCCGAAACCTGCCGGGCTATTTCCGAGATGATCCTGACATCAGGTTCACCCGAAGTAAGCGTGATAGAGGCCGTCCCGAACTTTATGACGAGAATAGGTTTTGACACTTTGGGATTCAAATAAGCGGTGCCATTTCCGGCACCCGGTAATCAATCTGGCGGCAAAAATACTTCTTTTCAGGCGAAAACGGATGCTACGCACGTCACCGAGGCGCATTTGGCATATTATAATTCGCTTAAAACAGCACCGTTGAACCTCCTCCTGAGCTTTAATGCTTTGTGAAGCTGGTCGAGATATTCGTCCCGCGGGACCTCGATGGCGCCGTAACGAAGCACATTATCGTTAATAAACTGCGTGTCCAGCAAGGCAAACCGGTTCATTTTCAAGATCTGTATTAAATAGTGAAATGCGACTTTCGACGCATTACTCTCGATCGTAAACATTGATTCACCAAAAAACACCCCATTAATGGAAACCCCATACAATCCACCCACAAGCCGGCCCTCGCGCCATGCCTCCACGCTATGCGCATAACCGAGCTCATGCAATGCGGTGTAGGAAGCAATGATTTCCTCCGAAATCCACGTCCCCGGCTCGCTCGCCCGAGGGAGCGCACATCCGCGCATGACGCCCTCGAAATCCGTGTCGATTCGGATGTCGAAATGCTTTTTATTGATTACCGGCCGGAGTGATTTGGATGGTTTGTAAGTGTCGATAGGAATAACTGCCCGCGGATTGGGCGAGTACCAATAAATAGTACCATCGGCCTCGGCCATCGGGAATATGCCGTTGATATAGCCGTTGAGGAGGTCGTCGGTACTGATTGCAGACATGAAAGCCACTGAATTAGGGAAAAATATTGTTGATCGAAGTGGGAATAGTACAAAATCGGGCAGTCCCGAAAGCGTCGTTTTTCCGAAAGTTTACCGTTCAAAACGAACCATAAAAATATATCTTCTGTTTCTTTGCTGTAAGATTTTTTTTTTGAAAATTTGCAGCCTCTTAGACGCACAAGCAAGTCAATGAATCACAACGGCATACATACAGTTCTGCATACTACGCCTTTCCGATTCAGGTCCCCAAGGACCGCATAATCTCTTTTTACCTACGTGGTAAATATCTAATCCCCGCAATTTTCTTACAATTTCTAGACGTCCCATCGTTTTTCTCTGGGTTAGTTAATTATTGTCTTGAACATTTTGTCAGCATAGTCATCAATGAAAAATACCGAAGTAGTGGGCAGTAAGTTTATCGTACAGACTGCCAATGAAAATCATCTCCATTACGCCGAACAAATCTGCGCGGAAATGGAGGAGAGCGCCAAAAAGCGTGGTACCGGTATAGCCAAACGTTCGCCAGTGTATATTATGGAGAAAATGGTGGAAGGAAAAGCCATCATTGCCACCACGGACACAGGCGAATGGGTAGGGTTTTGTTACATCGAAACCTGGGAGCATGGAAAATTCGTGGCGAATTCGGGGCTGATCGTTCATCCCGACTTCCGCAACAGCGGCATGGCGAAAGCTATTAAAATGAAAGCATTCGAACTGTCGCGGCAAAAATATCCCGATGCCAAAATTATCGGTATCACGACGAGCCTTCCGGTGATGAAAATCAACTCGGACCTGGGCTACGAGC
The DNA here is from genome assembly GCF_000023125.1 of Dyadobacter fermentans DSM 18053. Taxonomy (NCBI): domain Bacteria; kingdom Pseudomonadati; phylum Bacteroidota; class Cytophagia; order Cytophagales; family Spirosomataceae; genus Dyadobacter; species Dyadobacter fermentans. The sequence goes on along the minus strand of NC_013037.1, from coordinate 5,344,813 downwards.
CTGTTACATTCAGCGAACTGCCCGCCGACGACGCATTCTGGAAAGGCTGCGCGAGCTGCGTGAATTACGACGTACTCACCCGGACCAACAGAAAGCATTGCCTTTGCACAGGTATGATGTACGATCCGGAAGATAAGAAAAACACGGCGAGCACCGCTACTACCAGCGGTACTGAGCACGAAAGCCATACCTGGGATTTTTTGAAGGAATCGAGCCTTTACGAGCGCTGGATGCGCATTAAGCAACGCATTTTGCTGCGAAGGGAAGAACGCGCCAAAAAGAAAAACGCCGGGGCCGTGCTGGTACACTAATGTGCCGCACACTTTGATAGATATCGTATCTCATTTTTAATACCCCGCCCGGCAACCGAAAAGGACTGCGGCGGGGTATTTTTTGTAAAAGTCAATGAGCAGGCGGTCAGCAGCTTTTCCCGGTTTGGGAACGCGATTCCGGCAAACTTGCGTACTTTTGCGGTCAGTATGAGGATATACACACGCGGCACACTACGAACATTTTGGGACCATCATCCGGACGCGAGGCCGGCGCTGGAATTTTGGCATGACGCTGTCGAGAAAAACAGCTTCCAAAACCCTAACGAAGTGATCCGGTTTTTCAAGAATGCCGATACAGTCGGAAACAGTCGGATTGTGTTTAATATCACTCATAACAAGTACAGGCTGATCGCGAAATTTGAATACGAAAGGCAACTGGTTTTTGTGAGGTTCATAGGAAGCCACAAGGAGTACGACAAGATAACAGACATTAAGAATATCTAGCAGATCACAGATAATGAAAGCATTAGCAATCAATATAGATGAGATCACCATCAAGCCGATCACCAGCCAGGCCGATTTCGAGGAAGCCGGAAAAGTGATTGAGGCACTGATGGACGCCGATCTGCTGGAAAACGAGACGGAACGTAAAAAGGCCCTGGATATCCTGGAAGCCATCACAGTTCTGGCGATCGATTATGAGAAAAAGCATTATCCAATGCCGAAACCCGATCCGATCGAAGCGATTAAGGAGCGCATGGAGCAGTTGCATTTGAGCAGGAAAGACGTTGCTCCGTACTTCGGTGGTGAAAACAGGGTTTCAGAAGTATTGAATAAAAAACGAAGCCTGACGATCAAGATGATCAGGGAAATCAGTAAGAATCTGGGCATACCGGCAGAAACACTGCTGGCAGCCAGCTGAAATTTGAATAGTTAACAATTATAGAATCAGTATCCATACCATTAATATAATGTCACAGCCCAAAGTAGTATTAGCGTTTTCAGGGGGACTTGATACCTCCTTTTGTGTAAAATATTTAGCCGAAGACAGAGGTTATGAAGTGTACTCGGTTTTGGTTGACACCGGTGGCTTTTCGGACGAAGAGCTGAAAACCATCGAAGCGAATGCCTATGCTTTGGGCGTGAAGCAACATGCCACGATTTCCAAGACCAAGGAATATTACAATGATTGTATCAAATACCTGATCTTCGGCAACATCCTCAAAAACAATACTTACCCGCTTTCCGTAAGCGCCGAGCGTATTTTCCAGGCGGTGGCAGTGGCTGAATATGCCAAAGAAATCGGTGCGAGTGCGATCGCGCATGGCAGCACGGGAGCCGGTAACGACCAGGTTCGCTTCGATATGGCATTCCGCATTATCGTTCCGGATGCCGAGATCATCACCCCAATCCGCGATTTGAAACTTTCCCGCGAGGCTGAAATTGAATATTTGACCGCCAAAGGCGTGGCCCGCGACTGGACAAAGGCTGCATACAGCATCAACAAAGGCCTTTGGGGCACATCGGTGGGTGGGAAAGAAACTTTGACCTCAGACCAATACCTGCCGGAATCGGCATGGCCTACCCAAATCACCAAAACAGAACCCGAGCGCGTTACTTTGGAATTTGCAGGTGGTGAATTGAAAGGCGTTGCCGGTGAGGCATTTGAAAACTCGGTAACCGCTATTCAAAAATTGGCGGAAATCGCTCAGCCATTCGGAATCGGTCGGGATATCCACGTGGGTGACACGATTATTGGTATCAAAGGTCGTGTTGGTTTTGAAGCAGCCGCTCCGCTGATCATCATCAAAGCGCACCATACACTTGAAAAACATGTTTTGACAGAGCAGCAATTGTACTGGAAAGAGCAGCTTGCCAACTGGTATGGCAGCTTACTGCACAAAGGGCAGTTTGTAGAGCCGGTAATGCGTAATATCGAAACATTCCTGGGCGATACGCAATCACATGTGACTGGTAAAGTCCATATTTACCTTGCCCCACACCGCTTCCATGTAGAAGGTATCGAGTCGGCATTTGATCTGATGTCATCGAAATTCGGCAGCTATGGTGAGATGAACAATGCTTGGACTGGTGATGACGTGAGAGGCTTCTCAAAAGTGGCTTCGAACCAGGTGATGATTTATGGAAAGGTGAGTGATTCGGTAAATCAGTAATTGAAAATATGACCAAAATAGAACTTCAAAGTCAAATCCAAAGGAAGGTCCAGGGATTACCTGCCGACGTTCTTCAGGAGCTTTATGACTATCTGGAAGCTATTTTGGAAAAAAGAAAACAGCAGTCCGACTTAAAAGACGGATTGCAAGAATGGTGGAACGGCATTGCCGATTTTTCTGATGACTTTTTAACTCAACGTGTCCAGCCCCCACTCGGCAGAGATAGCGATCTCGTCCATTGTGGTAGCGGAGTTATGGTATGGCGTAGAGAAGAGTCAACTGAAAGAGCAAAACCGGGCAGCTGAAAGAGCAAAACCGGGCAGCCTTAGAAGCGTTTCTCCGATCATTTACCGTACTGGATTTTGATACGTACGCAGCCAAAGCATATGCTTCCATTCGCGCGGATCTTGAAAGTAAAGGAAAAATCATTGGAGCAAACGACCTGCTGATTTCGGCCCATGCATTGAGCCACGGGTTAATCCTGGTCACCAACAATGTCAAAGAATTTGAACGGGTTGGTGGCTTACAAATTGAAAACTGGATTACAAATGAGTAACATTAATATAGGCATCATAGGCGCCGCTGGGTACACCGGCGGTGAGCTGATCAGAATCCTGGTCAACCATCCGAATGCACACATCGCATTCGCGCATAGCAAAAGCCAGGCGGGTAAGCCGGTTTACGCCACGCATACTGATCTGCTGGGCGATACGGAGTTGATTTTCACAGGCGACGACATCCAGCCTTTGCTGGATCAGCAAGGCTTGAATGCAATTTTCCTCTGCTCCGGCCACGGCGAATCGAAGAAGTTTCTGGACGAATACCAATTGCCGGAAACGGTGAAAGTGATCGACCTGAGCACGGATTTCCGTAATGAATCGAATGGCTTTGTATATGGCTTGCCTGAGTTGCAAAAAGAAGCGATTAAAGGTGCGACTAAAATCGCTAACCCCGGCTGTTTCGCAACGAGCATCGAGCTGGCTGTTTTGCCACTGGCAAACGCAGGTTTGATCCGGGACGATGTGCACGTGAGCGCCGTTACTGGCAGCACAGGCGCCGGGCAGGCATTGAGCGCAACCACGCATTTCACGTGGCGGAACAACAATATGTCGATTTACAAGGCATTCACGCACCAGCATTTGACGGAGATCAAAATGACTTTCGGCAAGTTGCAGGCCGGGTTTGACCAGAAGGTGAACTTTGTGCCGTACCGCGGCGATTACACACGAGGCATTATTGCCAATGTGTATACGCGCTATGAAGGTACTTTGGAAGAAGCCAAGGCACTTTACAAAGATTTTTATGCCTCGCACCCGTTCACGCACGTAAGCGACACGCCGATTGATTTGAAGCAAATTGTGAATACCAACAAATGCTTCGTCCACCTCGAAGTGCACGACGGCCAGCTGCTCATCACCAGCATTATCGACAACCTCACCAAAGGCGCGTCGGGACAAGCGGTGCAGAATATGAACCTGCTGTTCGGCTTGCCGGAAGATGCAGGCCTGCGATTGAAAGCGCCGGCGTTTTAAATAGAGAGTAAGTAGTTTGAGTTCGGAGTGTAAACGATACGATTGCTATGAACGATTTAATTCAAACATATAACCAGCTGAGCGATGTACAGCAAAAGCAACTCGTTGCCTTTGCTAACCTGCTCCTGCTTAAACAGAAAGCCAAAAAGCCAACTGGAAACCTGGCCGACTGGAAAGAGAAAATCGCCAACGTCTCCACTTGGAGCGAAGAGGACATCGAAGCACTCGAACAAAATGCTAAACATCTGAATGCATGGAGAGTACAGGGTTGGTAATTGATACCGGAATATTCATCGAGTATTTGCGGAAACCGGAAAAATCAAAGACAATCCTGGCGTCATTACCAAACGACGCTTCGCTTTTTGTTTCGGCTGTAACAGTTTATGAATTGATGATGGGAGCAACCAACGATCAAAAGAAGAAGGACGTTCAAACCCTTCTTGACGGAATTTCAATCCTGCCGTTCGACGAGGAAGTTTCTCTGAAAGCGGCAGAAATTTATCATAACCTGCGAAGGCGTAACCTGATGATTGAATTCCGGGACATATTTATCGCTGCCACAGCCATCATTTTCCAATTGCCAATCAAAACCTTGAACAAGGACCATTTTCAACGAATCGAAACATTGGAACTGGCCTGATAAACTACCAATAAAATGTCACACCTTTTTGACGTCTACCCCATCTACGATATAGAACCCGTAAAAGCCGAAGGCAGCTACCTTTGGGACCAGAACGGTACTAAGTACCTCGACCTTTACGGCGGCCACGCGGTGATTTCGGTGGGCCATTGCCATCCTTATTATGTGGATAAGCTCACGAAGCAGCTCAATGCGATCAGTTTTTATTCCAATTCCGTCAAAATCTCCATTCAGGAAGAGCTGGCGGTGAAGTTGGGTGAGCTGTCGGGTTACCCGGATTATAAATTGTTCCTCTGCAACTCCGGCGCGGAAGCGAATGAGAATGCATTGAAACTGGCTTCTTTTCACAACGGCAGGACGAAGGTGATTTCCTTCACCAAGTCCTTCCACGGCCGGACTGCCGGCGCCGTGGCTGCTACCGACAATCCGTCGATTGTAGCGCCGGTAAACTACAAGGAGCACGTTACTTTCCTGCCATTCAATGATGTGAATGCGGCCGAGGAAGGCATTACCGACGAAGTATGCGCGGTGATCGTGGAAGGCATTCAGGGCGTAGGCGGTATCAACGTTTGTACCGATGAATTTTTACAAACACTGAGACGCAAATGCGACGAAACCGGCGCGATCCTCATCCTTGATAGCGTACAATGCGGCTACGGACGGACGGGCAAGTTCTTTTCGCACCAGTTCAGCGGCATCGAGCCGGACATTATGTCGATGGCCAAAGGAATGGGCAATGGCTTCCCGATAGGCGGGATTTTGATTTCCCCTAAATTCAAAGCAAGCTACGGTTTGCTGGGAACGACATTCGGCGGCAACCACCTGGCTTGCGCGGCGGGCGTGGCGGTGCTGGACATTATGAAAGATGAAAACCTGATCGCGAATGCGGCTGAGATAGGCGAATACCTGTTCGAAGGCATTAAGGCGATTGGCGGTTATAAGGAACTGAGAGGCCGCGGGCTGATGATCGGGATCGAGTACGATTTCCCGGTGAAGGACCTGCGCAATAAGCTTTTGTTTGAACACAAAATGTTCACGGGCGTGGCGGGCGCGAACACGATCCGCTTGCTGCCGTCGCTCGCATTGGGCAAAGCGGAGGCCGATTTGTTCCTCGAAGCATTGAAAAAAGAAGTATCTGTTGCGGCTGAGTGATTTTTTTGAACTAATACCATCCTTGTCGAAGTTGAGCATAGGAACACCTATCTCCGAAATTTTAACCTGAATGAAACACTTTCTGTCCATTAAAGACGTCACCGACCTCCCACAGCTCATTACCAGCGGCATCGCGGCCAAAAAGGACCCGTTTGCAGACCAGGCGCTTGGGAAAAACAAAACCATTGGCCTCCTGTTTTTCAATTCGAGTTTAAGGACGAGGATCAGCACACAGAAAGCTGCCCAAAACCTTGGCTTGAACGTAATCACGATGAATGTTGGCCAGGATGGTTGGGGATTGGAAATGGAAGAGGGTGTGATCATGAACGGCGACAAGGCGGAGCACGTGAAGGAAGCTGCGGCGGTGATCGGCAGCTATTGCGACATCATCGGTATCCGCTCGTTCGCAGGTTTAAAGGACCGTGATAAGGATTATGCGGAAATCGTTTTTCAGCAATTCAAAAAATACGCGCAGGTACCGATCGTAAACCTCGAATCGGCGACGCGGCACCCGCTGCAATCGCTGGCCGACTGCATTACGATCGAAGAATTTAAGCTCAAAAAACGCCCGAAAGTGGTATTGACCTGGCTGCCGCATTTCAAGGCATTGCCGCAGGCCGTTGCCAATTCGTTTTGCGAATGGATGAACCCGATGGACGTGGAACTCGTGATCACGCACCCGGAAGGCTACGATCTCTCACCCGATTTCGTGGGCAAAGGCCAGGTGATTTACGACCAGGACAAGGCATTGGAGGGCGCGGATTTTGTTTATGGCAAAAATTGGTCGTCGTACAACAGCTATGGACAGGTTTTGAATACTGATCCCTCCTGGATGATTACCGAGGCAAAAATGGCATTGACCGACAACGGCAAATTCATGCATTGCCTGCCCGTACGCCGCAATATGAAGGTGGCCGACGAAGTACTCGACGGCCCGCGTTCGCTGGTGATCGAGCAGGCCGCCAACCGCGAATGGTCGGCGCAGGCGGCATTGAAAGAGGTCTTGTTGGGCTTGTAATTGTTATTTTTGCAAGATTGAAATACAAAGGGAGCGGTCACAGTCGGCCGCTTTCATCATGAAACTGTTAATGAAATGAGTGCAACCACATTGGCTCAACCCTTCGATACTACAACTCTGAATGACGTTCGTAAAACGGGCGTTTTGCTCGTAAACCTCGGCACGCCCGACAGCCCGTCGGTGCCCGATGTACGCAAATACCTGCGCCAGTTCCTCATGGACGAGCGCGTGATCGATATTCCGTATGTGAACCGCTGGTTTTTGATCAACCTGGTCATCGCTCCATTCCGCGCACCGAAGTCTGCGAAAGTGTACAAGCAGCTCTGGCGGCCAGACGGCTCTCCGCTGAAAACTTATGGTTATTCGGTGAAGGACAAATTACAAAAGGTGCTGGGTGGTGATTATGTGGTAGAGCTGGCGATGCGTTACCAAAACCCGAGCATTGAGAAGGCGCTGGTCGCATTGCGTAAGGAATGCCTGACAGAGATCATCGTCGTGCCATTTTTCCCGCAATATGCTTCGGCGTCCACCGGCTCGGTGTACAAAGAGGTAATGCGCGTGGTGAAAGACTGGGAAGTGCTGCCGGAGATCCGTTTCGTCAACCGTTTCCTCGAACATCCGAAGTTTATCAAGGGTTTCGTGGATCTGGGTAAAAAATACATGGCACAGCACGATTACGACCATTTCGTGTTCAGCTACCACGGCCTGCCCGAGCGACAGATCACCAAGGGCGACGTGACGGGCAGCTTTTGCCAGTTCGGCAGCTGCTGCGACAAGCTCGATCACCGCAATCAGCATTGCTACCGTGCCCAATGCTTTGAAACAACGCGTTTGCTCGTAAAAGGATTAGGCATTCCCGAAGGTAAATACACCACCTGCTTCCAGTCGCGGCTGGGCAAAAGTCCGTGGATCAAGCCTTATACCGACGAGGTAATCCCCGAACTGACCAAGAAAGGCGTAAAAAGCGCATTGGCATTCTCCCCCGCATTCGTTGCCGACTGTTTGGAAACGACCATTGAAGTAGGCGAAGAATACAAAGAGCTATTCGAAAAGGAAGGCGGCGTGCATTGGCAGCTCGTCGAAAGCCTTAACGACAGCGACATCTGGGTCGAATGTCTGGAAGATATCGTAAAAAACCCGGCCTCCTGATTCAGGGGCCGGGTTTTGGCTTTTTATAGTACGATTACAGAATAACGCTCTCCTTTTTGTAAAGGCCGATCAGCGTATCCGCTGCATAGTCGATATCGGCTTCGGTATTATACTTCCCGAACGAAAAACGCACATTAGCACGGTTTTCATCGATTTTAAGCTCATTCAACACGTGCGAGCCAATGTCGGTACCGCTGGAACAAGCGCTGCCGCCTGAAACGGCGATTCCTGCAATGTCGAGATTAAACAGCAGCATATCGCTGATATCCGACGGGGGCAGGCTTACGCTCAGGACCGTGTAAAGGCTCTTGCCAAGCTCGGCTGAGTTGCCGTTGAACCGCACGCCGTCAATCCCCTCTTTCAGCTTCGCGATCATGCGTCCTTTGAGCCCTTCGATGTGCGCCTGATGCGCGTCCATATCACGATAAGCGATTTCCAATGCTTTCGCGAGGCCTACAATTCCGTAAATGTTTTCGGTTCCCCCGCGCATGTTACGCTCCTGCGCGCCTCCGTGCACGAACGGATTGATCTTAATCCCCGGACGGACGTACAAAAACCCAATGCCTTTCGGGCCGTTGAACTTATGCGCTGCGCCGACGATGAAATTCGTTTTCAGCTTTTGCAGGTCGTGACGGTAATGGCCCATCGTCTGCACAGTGTCGCTATGGAAAATCGCGTTATATTTTTCGCAAATGTCGCCTACCGCTTCCAGATCGAGCAGGTTGCCGATTTCGTTGTTGCCATGCATCAGGGACACCAGTGAACGCGGTTTGGAAGCCAGCAGCGATTCCAGATGTTCCAGGTCTACCTCCCCTTTCTCATTCAATTTCACAAAACTCAGCTCAATAATGCCCAGTTTTTTGAGGTGTTCCAATGTGTGCAGCACCGCGTGGTGCTCGATGCGCGACGTAATAGCATGCTGCAAACCGAAAGTTTCGATGCTCGACCGAATGGCCGTGTTATCTGCTTCCGTACCGCCCGATGTAAAAAATATCTCGGCAGGCGCCGCATTCAAAGTGGCTGCAATGCTTTTTCTGGCGCGCTCGATGGATGAGCGAACGGCGCGACCGTAGGAGTGAATCGAAGAGGGATTGCCGAATTGCTCGGTCATCAGCGGCAGCATCGCTTCCAGGACCTCGGGGTCCAGCTGCGTCGTAGCCGCATTGTCCAGATAGACTTTCATGGGGATATAAAATTAGAAAGATCACTCATTGTCAGTTCCCGACAACAAGTGACCTGAATAGCTAAGCAACAGCTTTATTATTTCTTCGGTTCCGAAATGATTTCCTTGATATCCGAAATGATTTTATTGGCAAGGTTCGTGGCCGTCGTTTGCGTCTCCGATTCAGAATAAATGCGGATAATCGGCTCGGTATTAGACCTTCTTAAATGCACCCATTCGCGGTCGAATTCAATGCGGACGCCGTCCACCGTGTTCACCGGCTGCTTGGAGTAGCGCGTCTGAATGCGGTCGAGGATGTTATCCACGTTGATCTCTGGCGTGAGCTCGATTTTGTTTTTGGAAATATAATAATTCGGATATGACCTTCTCAGAACCGACGCCTTCTTACCAGATTTTGCAAGGTGTGTTAGAAACAATGCAATGCCTACCAGCGCGTCGCGGCCGTAGTGGCTTTCAGGGTAAATTACCCCTCCGTTACCTTCCCCGCCGATCACCGCTTTATTGGACTTCATCGCATTCACCACATTCACCTCCCCTACTGCCGATGCGAGGTATTCTCCGCCGGCTTTGATAGTCACGTCGCGCAATGCGGCCGTCGACGAAAGGTTGGATACCGTGTTGCCCGGCGTATTTTTCAATACATAATCCGCAACGGCCACGAGGGTGTATTCTTCTCCGAATGGCGTTCCGTCCTCGCACATGAGCGCTAGCCGGTCCACATCCGGGTCCACGACGATACCGAGCTGGTAAGAGCCATTGTTGAGCTCTTTGCTAATGTCGTGCAAATGCTCAGGCAGCGGCTCGGGATTGTGTGCAAAGTTGCCGGTGGGTTCGCAGTTCAGTTTTTTGATGCTCTTGGCGTCCACACCGAGCGCTTCCAGCAGCATGGGCACCGCAATGCCCCCGGTTGAGTTAACGGCATCGACAACGACCCTGAAATTGGCGTTCTTAATCGCTTCCACGTCTACCAGCGACAGGGAAAGCACGTGTTCGATATGCTTTTGAAGGTAGGTATCGTCGGCTGCATAGCTTCCCAGCTTCTTCACATCCGGGAAAATAAAGTCCTCCTGCTCCGCAATGCGCAGCACTTCCGCTCCTTCCGCTTCTGAAATGAATTCTCCTTCGCTGTTGAGTAGTTTGAGGGCATTCCACTGAATAGGGTTGTGGCTTGCCGTGAGGATAATACCGCCCGCCGCTCCTTCCGCTTTCACGGCTATCTCGACAGTCGGCGTTGTGGAGAGGCCAAGGTCGAGCACATTCAGCCCCACACCCTGCAAAGTGCCGGCCACGAGGCGGCTTACCATTTCACCGGAAAGCCTCGCGTCCCTGCCGATCACGACCTTCAAATTCTGAGGATTTGTACGCCTCACCCATGTCCCGTATGCAGCAGCAAACTTCACAACATCAATCGGAGTCAGCGCCTCACCCGATTTTCCACCCACTATTCCCCTGATTCCCGAGATAGATTTAATTAACGTCACGTAGAATTCCTCTTTATGTTTGGTTGCAAAAATACTAAAATTCCCTCTCCACAATTAGATTTTTCTACAAACAAAAAACTACAATTGAGTATCTGGACTTATATCTTTCGTATGACTACCGCTTCAATGATTTGCCGGAAAACCAGCCATTGTATACGTTCTCAGCTTAAAATACGCCGTTAGGCCCTCGAAATCTGCCCCATTTATGCCCCGACGTGCCCGCCGTAATTGGAAACAGGCGAACACCAGCCCCGCGTCGTTAAGCACGCAGCGGCCCTCACCTGACTAAATTTCAACGCCCCGGAAACACATCGTTCTCCCGCGGCCCGAATGACAGAATCGCTAAGATAGGAAAGTTTTGATCAGTTCATCCACTGGCTTTTGAAATGCCCCTGGCTCTGGCTTTGCCCCTGGCCGGTTTCCAATCCGAAATACATATCGAAGATCTGGTTGTCCACTTCGTTGTTTTTGATCTGGAATTTATCGAGATAATCGTGCAGGCCCATCTTGAAAACATCTTCCACATCCGTGAATTCCAGCTCGCTGCGAACCTTGCTCAATGCACGCTCGGCGGGATTGGTGTAACCCCGCTCGGGAATGGAGCCGGCGATGGCATACAGCGACAATTCCGCCTGGCGCACGCAATACGCGATCGAGCGCGGGAAGAGTTTGTCGAGGATCAAAAACGCCACGATGTTCATCGGCGTGAGCGCCCGGTGCGTTTGCCGGTACATATTATAGGCACTCACCGATTTCAGAACGGCAGTCCAGAGCATCAGGTCCAATGTCGAGCCGGAAGTACCCGAATCCTGTAATAATGTAAAATATTTTACATCCAGGAAGCGCGAACATTTGTCGGCGCGCTCGATATGCCGCCCAAGCCGGCCGAAATGCCAGCCCTCATTGCGCGTGATCGTAGAGTCGACCACGCCGTGGAACAGCTGGCAGTTTTTACGGATATCGGTGAAATAGGACTGCATGTGGTCCATATTCCGGAAATCGTCGGGCGAGGTGCCTTTAATGGTGAGGTAAAACGTGTTGATACTCTCCCACATTTCCTTCGAGATCGTCTCCCGGATCGTCCGCGCATTCTCACGGGCCTCGTACAGGCAGCTGATGATCGAATTCGGGTTTCGTTTATCGAACGTCATGAAATGAATGACATCCTCCTTGGTTGGCTTATCGTAGTATTTGTAAAACAGAAAGTGGTCGGCCGTTGCGATCAGAAGCGGCTCCCATTGTTCGTCCACATCGGGCGGAAGATCCAGGGCCAGGTTGAAATTAACTCCCACAAAACGGGCATAGTTTTCAACCCGTTCCATATAACGATTCATCCAATAAATAGAATTCGCAACTCGGCTCAACATAAATGGAAAGTAATGTTCCTAAATTTAGTAAATCAGAATAATCATTAGGCGATCACACCAAAATACCTAATATTATTTTGCAAACACAAGGATATACAAAAAGTAATATTATTTCCTCAAAGATTATTATTCCGCAAATTTTGTGGCCCGATCTTGGATTCTTCCTTAAACCTTTAAAATTTGTAACTTAACCTTTCATCAAACCATAACCCGTATTTGCTGTGTCAAAGAAAGAACAATTCATTGCAGCGATTCAGAAATCCTATCATACTGACAAACCTGTAATTCATTTGGGATCGGCCATTCTCGACGGCGAGATTATCGGCGAGGCCCGCGTGAACCTTCCCTTGCGCATGATGAACCGCCACGGGCTCGTGGCCGGAGCGACCGGATCGGGTAAGACGCGCACACTACAAGTATTCGCCGAGCAGCTTTCCGCTGCCGGCGTGCCGGTTTTTATGTCGGATATCAAAGGCGACCTTTCAGGCATTGCGCAGCCCGGCAAAACCAATGCAGCCCTCGAAGAACGCGCCCAGATCCTCGGCACCGTTTTCGAGCCGAGGGGATTTCCTGTCGAGCTCTATTCGCTCAGCGGCAACAAAGGCGCCCAAATGCGCGCCACCGTCCTGGAATTCGGGCCGATATTGCTGTCCAAAATCTTCGAACTGAACGAAACGCAGGCCGGCGTACTGGCCATTCTATTTAAATATGCCGACGACAAGGACCTGCCGATGGTGGACCTGAACGACTTGAAAAAAGTCCTCAACTACCTTTCCGAAGGCCCCGGCGCAGCCGAAATCAAAGCCGACTATGGTACCATTTCGGCCTCCACAGCCGGCACGATCCTCCGCAAAATCGTCGCATTGGAGCAGCAGGGTGTAGGCAGCATCTTCGGCGAGCGCTCGTTCGATATTGAAGACCTGATCAACAAAGTCGACGGCCAAGGCGTGATCAGTCTCCTGAACGTGTCCGACGTGCAGGACCGCCCCGCATTGTTCTCGACATTCATGCTCAGCCTTCTGGCAGAATTATACCAAAAACTGCCGGAAGCGGGTGATCTGGACAAACCTAAACTGGTTTTCTTCCTCGACGAGGCGCATTTGCTCTTCAAAGACGCGCCGAAGGCATTCCTCGAACAGATCGAGCAGGTAGTCCGGCTGATCCGTTCCAAAGGTGTAGGTATTTTCTTTTGCACCCAAATGGCGCAGGACGTGCCTGTATCGGTGCTCGGGCAGCTTGGGAACCGCGTGCAGCACGTGCTCCGCGCATTTACGCCGCAGGATGCCGAAGGTTTGAAACAAACCGTCAAAACTTACCCGAAATCAGACTTCTATTCGATCGACCAGGTACTGACGACGCTGGGTATCGGGCAGGCATTGATTACGGTTTTGAATGAAAAAGGTATTCCTACTGAGGTTGCGGCCACGCATTTAATGCCGCCCGCATCCGTAATGGGGCCTATGGTGCAAGCCGATTACGACCGGCATGTGCAGCAGTCGGATGTATATGCAAAATACAGAGATCCTATCGACCCGGAGAGCGCCTACGAAATCCTGACCAAGCGGATGGAGGAGCAGGCCCGTAAGGAAACCGAAGCGAAAGAAGCCGAAGTACAGGCGAAAGTCGAGGCGAAAAAGGAGAAAGAACAAACGAGCATGATCTCCGACGCGCTCAACTCCCCACTGGCCAAGCAGATCGGTCGCGAAGTAGTCCGGGGCGTTTTCGGAATGCTGTTTGGCAAGAAGACAAGTACCCGCTCCCGGAAGAGCGGCGGAGGTTTGTTCGGATTTTAAACGTCCCCGTCAAATCCGATAACACAACGCTCCCTGGCGAGCTTATCCAGGTTATGCGGCACATCGAGACGCGTTTTGGCATTGTCGAACGCGTCCCGATATTGCTCCCTTAACTCCCGCCGCTTGATCGCTTCCAGAAACCGCCGCGCGTCGCCTTCATTTTCCAGCAGCAGCTCAGGCACAGCAGTCGGCTTGTTATCATCGTCCTTGGCGACCATTGTAACGTACGAAGTGTTGGTATGCCTTACCGTACGGTTACGCACGTTCTCAGCTATTACCCGGATGCCCACCACTAGCGACGTGCGTCCCACGTAATTCACCGACGCGTGCAGCGACACGAGGTCACCCACTTCCACCGGTTGAAGAAAATCCACGCCATCCACCGAAACCGTCACGCAGTAAGTTCCCGCATGCCGCGACGCACATGCGTACGCGACCTTGTCGATCAGTGATAACAGAATACCTCCGTGGATTTTCCCGCCAAAATTGGCATAGGAAGGGATCATGAGTTCGGTGAGGGTGGTTTGGGAAAAGCTGACGGGCCTGGGCTCCATGTGCATGAGTTATTTTTTCAAAAAGATGGTTTTGCCGGTTTTAGCCGCTTCTTTGGCTGTTTCCAGTATCTCTACGACGGTCACATTCACAGGCAGCCCGTACAAATCGTTCTGATCGAGCTTCAAACCGCCTTGCACCACATCGGCCAGCACCGAGAATGGATCGGTGTAGGGAGCGGGGCGCGGTTCGAGTTTCAATGTTTCTTCGGGTGCTTTTTCCTGCAAACGCTGGCGCACGGTGGTCGCATTCACGGCCACCGCGTAGCCCTTGTTGCCGTACACTTCCATATCCTTTCTCGCGAACGACCAGTTCCACGAGCCCTGGATAATGCATTGCGCTTTCGGATATTGTAGGATAATGGACGCCTCATCGTCGACATTCTTGTAAATATCCGGCTTATTCTGGTGCGTCACTGCGGTAACTGAAATCGGCCGTTCGCCCTTCATGAGCCAGGTCATGAGGTTGGCGCCATAGCAGCCGAAATCCACCAATGCACCGGCGCCATTCTTGGCCGGGTCGGTCAAAATAGCGAAAAACTCCTTGCTTACCCCGATTTCCTTCGGTCCCTGGTGGCCGTCGTTCACCATTACCTTCCGGATTTCGCCCAGTTTCCCGTCCTGGATCAGCTGGTTCACGTGCTGGTTGCTGGCATACCAGGAGGTTTCGTAGTTGGTTAGCACATGAATGTTATTCTTGGTCGCGAGTTGCTGGATTTCCCTGGCATCGGCGAATGTGGTCGCCAGCGGCTTTTCCACCATCACACTGATCTTCCGCGGCGCACATGCCCGCACGACCACCACGTGTTCGCTAATCGCCCCGAATGCGGAAACCGCTTCCGGCTTCGTTTCATCGAGCATTTTGTTGAGGTCTGAATAAAATAGCTTGGGGTCGAGCTTGTACCGTTCGGTAAACTGTTTCACGAGGTCCGGATTGGTTTCCCAAATACCCACGAGCTGAATATCAGTCTTGTCTTTGCGGTTAAAGATCCAGCCTACATGTCCGTGGCTCAGCCCGGCAACTGCCACGCGCACGGGTTTCTGTGCCATCGAAGAAATGCTGAGCAAAGCAAAAAAGAGGCATACAAGTGTTTTCATTATCATTTCGGTTTAGGATAATTTATCAATAATGTCCCGGATCACTTCCTGCAAATAGGCACCATTGTACGGCCCATACCAGCTCATGGTTTTGGTTTCGTACAAATCGCGGTTGAAATGCTTGTCGTGGGTAATGTATCCGATGTAGCCGCCGTTGAAACTCGTTACCATCAGGTTCAGGCCTTTGCTTTTGGCATAGGCATCGAGCGGGCCGGTGAGCTCGCCGGAAAAGTCGCAGGGCATTCCAACCATTAAAATATTGCCAACGCGCAATGCTTTCACAAACACCGGGTATTCGCCGAATGCCTTTTTGAATGCCCACGGGCGCAGCACGATGTTCATTGTCAACCGCGGCGTCGGCTCGCGGAGGGGTAATGGTAATGTCAATGCCTGAACGACCGAGTTATTCGCGTTCTCCTTTTTCGCATCGGGCGACAGCAATGCTTTCTGCACGCCGAATGCCTGGTTTTTCACTTCATCAAAATCATCCGTTCCCTGCTCGATCGGCCCCATGCTGCCCACTGCGCCGGCCATGTACATCGCAAAATCATAGCGTCCTTTTTCCAGCGAATCCACGAGTGCGCCCGGGTAGTCGCGGGAGAGGACGATGTTTTTGGAATTCAAAACCGTGGAATGCGCGGCGAATGAGCTGAGAATGGCCTTCTGCCCGCTTTTGGTCACAAACGCAGCCGAGCGGATTTCAGGATCGATGCTCCCCTCCTCGCCTACCAGCCGGTTGCGAATGTCGAGCGAATCGAGCGATTCCATGTAGGTTAACTGCACCGGCTCCACTTTTTGCTGCGCATCGGTAATGGCTTTGTGGAATGCATTGGCCAGCTTTTCAACAATGGCCGGATCATATTTACCCGAAAAAAACAGCGACGAAACGCCTGTCCCCCAGCCGCCTACACTATTATGGCTATGCGTAGCGCCGAAAAAAATCTGCTCAAAAGGAATATCGCCCGGTTTCAGCTTTTTCTTGAAGGATTTGATGACCGTGGGCGGTATGATGAGCAGGTCGGCGGCGATGATGGCTGCCTTGGTTTGGCCGTTGTCGATCACCATCGCACGTACATATACGGAGTCGTGCACGGTGGTGTAATGCTTGCCTCGGCGATTGCCGTAACCTGCCGTTGGCGTGGGCGAGGCGGGTGTAATGTTCACTTTTGCCCAACCTACTTGCAATGCGCCCGTCGTGTCGGCCGGGCCGGAAACGGGCTTCACACCGCCAATAAGCGTTTTCCACTCTTTATAGTAAGCCATTTCCTGATACGGCGTGTCGTCCATCGTCGTTATCATGGTGGAAATGGCTAGTACGAGCAACAGCAGGAATATCCCGATGACTTTCAAAAAAATGCGCAGCACTTTCATGTTTGACCGGCTAAGCCTGCTTGACAAGTTGGATGTTGGCAATCAGCTTCACATCCTCGCCGATCACCAGTCCGCCCGAATCGGTGAGCTGCATGTAATTCAAGCCAAATTCCTGACGGCTCAAACGTCCTTCGACCTCGAAACCGATGCGGATATTTCCGTCGGCGTCCTTTTCGGCGCCGCCATACTCGGCATCGAGCTCGATGGGCTTGGTAATGCCTTTCAGCGTAAGCAAGCCCGAGAGTTTGTACTTATCGCCTTTTACTTTGTGAAAGTAGTTGGATTGAAAGGTAATATGCGGATATTGCTCGGCATCGAAGAAATCGGCGGACCGCAAGTGGGCGTCGCGCATTTCCACGTTGGTATCGATACTGCTCACATCCAGTGAGAAGTGAATCTCTGCATTTTCAAAGTTATTCAGATCCGAAGTGGCCCCGCCTTCAAAGTTGTTGAAGGAACCTGTGATCGTCGAAATGACAAGGTGTTTGATTTTAAACTGCACTTCGGAATGCGCCGGGTCTACGATCCATTTTGTAACTGCCATAAGTGTATTATTTAAATTTCACTAAATACTACTTGCTCTAAAAATAACATTCCTGACGGATAAACGTCGATAAAAACAATTTAATTCTAGCCTATACGCGTGTTCACGATAAAATAAATGGCACGTAATTTTTAAGTAACTAAGCATCATTACATTGAAGCACAATACTAATCCGACTCATACATGAAAATGAAGGGAAGAAGCATATTCACGTACGACGTGTATGCCCCCACCACCGTAACCACCATGTTACGCCCCCGCCGGCAAGAAGGCCAGTCTATCATCCAGGAAGGTTTTAACATTGATCCATCGGTGCCGTTTTCGGAGTACACCGACCTTTACGGCAATCCCTGCCAGCGCACGATCCTGCCCGTGGGCCGTGTGGTCATATCCACGGAGGTGCAAGCCCAGGTGAATCCCACCAAGCCCATTCCCAATCCAACGCCTGCGTATATGCTGGTAGGGGACCTGCCCGACGAGGTAATGCATTATATCCTGCCGAGCCGCTATTGCCAGTCGGATTTGCATGAAATCAATATGTTAGCACTGGAAATCGCCGGACATATGACGCCCGGCTACGAGCAGGTGGAGGCGATACGAAGCTGGATACACCAGAATGTACGCTATCAATACGGCGTTTCCAATGCCGCTACCACCGCCCTCGACACCGCCCGCAGCCGCGTAGGCGTGTGCCGCGACTTCACGCACCTCGCCATCGCATTATGCCGCAACCTGTGCATTCCAACACGCATGACGGTGGGCTATCTCGATAAATTGAAGGAGATGGACCTGCACGCCTGGTTCGAGGTGTTCATCGGCGGCGAATGGTACGCATTTGATGCCGTGCAGGAAAAAACGGAAGGCTACCGCATCGAAATCGCCCACGGACGCGATGCGGCAGATGTGGCGATGGTTACCCAATATGGCAATGCGACGCTGCTATCGCTGCACGTGGAAGTGGAATTACTTGAACCTGAGCAATAAAAGAAAAGCCGGTGCCCGAAAAGGCTGCCGGCTTCGATATACAATCGGTTTTAGTTTAATGCGGTTTCTAAATCACACCCAGCTCCTTACCTACTTTGGTAAATGCCGCCACGGCTTTTTCGAGATCTTCCTGCTCGTGCCCGGCCGAGATCTGCACGCGGATGCGCGCCTTACCCTGCGGCACAACAGGATAAAAGAAACCGATCACGTAAATGCCTTCGGCAAGCAGTTTGGCGGCAAAATCCTGTGCTAATGTAGCTTCATAGAGCATGATGGGGACAATGGGGTGCTCGCCCGGCAGAATGTCGAAACCTGCGTCGGTCATGGCTTTGCGGAAATATTGCGTATTCCGTTCCAGCTTGTCGCGCAGTGCGGTGGATGAGGTGAGTAAATCGAGTACTTTAATGGACGCGCCTACGATGGAAGGCGCCAGTGTATTGGAAAACAAATAGGGCCGCGAGCGCTGGCGGAGGATCTCGACAATCTCCTTTTTGGCGGCCGTAAAACCGCCCGAAGCGCCGCCCAACGCCTTGCCGTAGGTGCCGGTGATGATATCAATGCGGCCCATGACGTTGCGGTACTCATGCGTGCCGCGACCGGTTTTGCCCATGAAGCCCGTGGCATGGCACTCGTCGATCATTACCATGGCCTGATATTGCTCGGCGAGATCGCAGATCTGGTCAAGGCGGGCGATGGTGCCGTCCATCGAGAACACGCCGTCGGTCACCACCAGAATGCGGCGACTCCCCTGCGCATCTTGCAGCTGCTTTTCAAGGTCGGCCATGTCGTTATGCTTGTAGCGGAAACGCTTGGCTTTGCAAAGGCGCACGCCGTCGATGATCGACGCGTGGTTCAGCTCGTCGGAGATGATGGCATCCTGCTCGTTCAGCAACGGCTCGAAAATGCCGCCATTGGCATCAAAAGCCGCTGCGTAGAGAATGCAATCTTCGGTTCCCAGGAACTCGGCTGTTTTGCGTTCCAGCTCCTTATGAATATCCTGCGTGCCGCAAATAAACCGCACTGACGACATACCGAAGCCATGCGAATGGATCGCATCGATACCCGCCTGGATCACATCGGGATGCGACGACAGGCCGAGGTAATTATTTGCACAAAAATTAAGCACATCCGCGCCATCGGTAGTAGCAATGTGCGCAGCCTGCGGCGTGGTAATCACGCGTTCCTTCTTATATAACCCCGCCGAACGGATCGCTTCGAGCTCGCTGGCAAGTTGTTCCTGAATGTTGCCGTACATGGGAATGAATGATTGAATGATTGAATGATTGAATGAGTGAATGGGTGAATGCATGATTGAGTGAATGAGTGAATGAGTGAATTGAAAAACTTATGGAATTCAATTGAAGTGGGAACTTCCGAAAAAATATTCGGTCATTCAATCATTCGGTCATTCAATCATTCCCACATTCACTCATTCACTCATTCACTCATTCAAAATTCAGCTAACCAGATGGTAACGCTTCCGCAACTCGCTGATCATCTCTTCCGTCATCTTATCGAGCGAGTAGCTTGGGCGCCAGCCCCAGTCTTTCCGGGCCTGGGCATCGTCGATTTCCTGTGGCCAGGAATCGGCGATGGCCTGGCGGAAGTCTGGTTTGTAAGTTATGTTGAAGTCGGGAATTATCTGTTGAATGCTTTGCGCGATTTCGAGGGGCGAAAAGCTCATGCCGGCCAGGTTATAGGATGTCCTCACGGAGATTTTTTCGGCCGGGGCTTCCATCAGGCGGACGGTGGCGTCCATGGCGTCGCTGATGTAGATCATCGGCAAAGTCGTTTCGGGTTTTAAAAAGCATTCGAATGCTTCGCCCTTCACTGCTTTGTGGTAAATATCGACGGCATAGTCGGTAGTGCCGCCGCCCGGCATCGACTGGTAGCCGATAATGCCCGGATAACGCAGCGAGCGGATGTCGACGCCGTAGCGTTTGAAATAATAATTCGACCAGTTCTCGCCCGCCGCCTTGCTGATGCCGTAAACCGTTGCCGGATCTAAATACGACCATTGCTCGGCCAAAATATCCACACGATCACCAAAAACGGCAATGGAACTAGGGTAAAAGACTTTGCTTACGCCGTTTTCACGCGCTACTTCCAGCACATTGAAATACGTCTGCATATTGATGTGCCACGTTCGCAGCGGCTCCTGTTCGCCTTTTGCCGAGAGGATCGCGGCGAGGTGATAAATCTGCGTGACGCCATATTTTCGCACGATCGCCGCCATTTCAGCGGCATTGGTCGCGTCGAGTTGTTCAAAAATCCCGGTAGGGACTTCGGGCATGCGGATGTCCGTTGCCACCACTTTTCCCAGTCCGTAAATCTCCCTGAGATATTCCACCAGCACAGATCCGATCTGTCCGTTTGCTCCTATTACTAAAACGCAGTCCGTTTTCATAAAAACAACATTTGGGTAAAGCATAAATCACTTGCAATTTCCCATTTGCGAAAATTATTTTCAACAAATGGACATTTTTGCAGGAAACATTACCACACTATTTGAATTTTCAAGCAAAATTTACTTTTTGAGACTACTATAATAAGTCGTACCAGTAAATATTATTGCCCTATGGAACAGTTGGACAAAATCGATACCAAAATCCTCCGCATCCTGCAAAAAGATGCAAAAAAAACGACGAAGGAAATCGCGACGATGCTTAACCTGACGGTGTCGCCGGTTTATGAAAGGATCAGAAGGCTGGAAAGTCTGGGCTATATCAAACAATATGTAGCTATCCTCGACAAGAAGCTTATCAACAGGCACGTGACGACCATTTGTCAGGTGTCTATGCGCTACCATAATGAGGCCTTCATCGAGAAGTTCGAACAGGAAATCCAGAACCTTCAAGAGGTGCAGGAATGCTACCACATGGCCGGACAGGTCGATTTCCTGTTAAAGATCAACGTCGCCAGCCTCGACGAGTATCATGATTTCGTGAAATACAAGTTGTCCAAAATCGACAACATCGGCGTGCTCAACAGCACCTTCGTGTTGAAGGAGATCAAGCACACCTCGGAGTTTTACATTTAAAGCGGCCGCTTTTTCACATCGAACGAAACCGTTTTGCTACCCGCCGTACCGTCCGCTGCAATGCCCTGGATCACGACCTGGTAACGGCCGGCCTGGTCGGACGTGTAGAATTCGACGGTCGCTTTGCCGTCTTTGCCGGTGGTAACATTGGGCGCCCAATGCAGCAGGTTGCGGAAATCGGCGATGCGGCTGTTGGCATTATTGCCGTCGTACCGCGGCGCATAAAATTCCCTTTGCGCCTGCACGCCCTCGTAAGGCATCACAAGCACTTTGGGGTCGAGCTCGAAGCCGCCGAGGTCGCCGCGGTAGGTCGAGAAGCTCACGATGCCGGTGAATGTCATCGGTCCAAGGAAATACCGCGAGCTGAGCAGTTCGATCTTTTTCACTTTCAGCGGGTCCATTTCGATGATTTTGTCGGCGTCAAAAATCGGGATACCGTCGAGCAGCATCAGCGGGTCGGTGGTGTAATAGGTGTTGGGGAGTAGCTTATCAATCATTCGCAGGTGGAATTCTTTCTGCCGCCTGCGCACCAGAATGCCTTTGACATATTCCCTCAAAACCTCTTCCATCGTGGGGAATCGGGTGAAATCGTCGAGGAAATATTTCTCGTCGGGCATGCCGAAGAATGGTAGTGAATCGGTGAGCACGGCTTTCTTTTCGGCATAAACCCTCGGCAGGTAGGCATTGGCCGTCTGCATGTTGATCGAGCGCGCGAGCAGTTGGTTTTCAAGCGTTTTGTCAAAGTAAAAAGAAGGCACCGGATTGGTCGAAAACTGGCGGGAGAACGGGTTAGCCACCTCGAAACGGTAGGTCGTGTCCATTCCCAGGTTGGTTTGCAATGTAATTTCCTTCGGCCCTGTGAACTGCCGTACTTCAAATTTTACACGGCCTTCCTTATCGCTCATGTCCACATACAAACGGGCCGGCACATCCAGCGACGCCAGGTAAGCGTCCCTGTTCACAGCCGGTTTGCCATCGGCTTTGTTGAGCACGCGGGCGTGGATAAAATGGCCGTCGTACTCGGGCAAATGCTCGAAACTGACGAGCTGGCCGCCAAACACCTTGTCCCATTTCATACGCCGCCAGCCGTGGGTAAGCATCAGGTTATCGAGCTGCCGATCGGTGTCCTTGTTTACGTTCTGGAAATAATGAGCGGGATTTTCCACATCCCCGCGAAGATCGGCCGTGAGCCACAAATAGTTGTGAATGTCCTGCTGCGGCTGGTATTGAATAGAGTCATCGAGATACACCGCAACCGACAGATTGCTCCACGCTGCCTGTCCCGCGCCGGCCGAAATGTTCATAGCCACTTTTTCGCGCCCAATGAAGCTTTTTCCCAGCTCCGCGTCGATCGTTAACTGCTTCGTGGGGCGTTTGAAATACAATCTTTCACAAACCGGTTTCAGCCTGTCGTTGAAAATCGTGATCTGCGAAATGCCTTCGCCCAGTTTGGCTTTATCAAGCAAAAAAACCGCTTTGCCCTTGCCCACGCCTTTTTTCCCGAATACCGCATTCGCCTGCCTGGTGTGCGCGAGCATGTACACGATCACGGGATCATCGCTTTCGATCCGTGCGGTGACGGTCACTTTCACAAGCGCCGATGTGGAATCTTTTACCTCCATCACAAAGCCCTGTGGCTCCACTTTCGGGAATTCGTATTCGAAGCGCTTGCCCTGGCTGTCGGTAATCGCGGCTTTATAGGTGTTGTTTGCTTCCGGTTTGAGGGTGAAATAGCCGATGCCGTTGATTTCCGGCTCAAATTCGCGCACCGTTTCGTTCTGCTGGTTCAGAATGGTGCCCTTGAAACGAATGCCCTTACCATCGGTGCCGACTGCCCGGAATGCCACCTTGCTCTCGATGCCGCTCACGAGCCGCCCGCCTTCCGGGAAAAACTGTACGTCATAGCGGGTTTCCTCTTTCGAGGCCCTGTCGGGATCGAACCGCACGAAGGGGTTCACAATGGCGATGGGGGTTTCGAAATAATTGTCTGCGGAGAAATTCTTCATCCAGTTGGTGTAGCAGCGCACTTTGTACTTCCCGCTCACGAGCGTCGACGGAATGAGCGCAACACCGTTTCCCCGGCCGTCTACGAGCGAAAACTTGGTTTGCATTACGGCATTGTTTTCGCTATCCAGCACTTCCAGGTAAGCTATTTTGCTTAAATCGAGGAACTTGTGGGTGCTGCCGTTGAGGTTGTAAGCTTTAAACCAGATGGTTTCGCCCACGAGATAAAACGGCCTGTCGATGTGCACATACATCTTTTCCTGCACGGCGCGTTCGGTGTAAAGCCCGAACCGCTGCTGCATGGATGCGAGCATGGCGTCGTCCTGCGCATACGACGGCCCCAAAAAAGCGAGCGCCAGCAAACCGTAAATGAATGTCCTGAGTTTCATGGTATGTTTTCCAGACAATAATATTATCGTTCGTTCCAAAATGATGGCCTGGTGGTGGTCCCGCCCTGCGACCGGCAGTCGGCGCAGGATTCGGATGTGCCCAGGTAACCGCTCTTCGGTTGGCCCATGTAATAGTAAAGCAGCACGGCCGAGCCGGTGAATGCGTCTTTAAAATCAAGCGTATCGGGGGCCTGGCAGCGCGGGTACATCCCTAGCCTTTCGTCGATAAATACGCGCTTCCGCTGCTCCTGTGCCGCACTGAAATAGCCGAAGACCAGTTCCTTCGCGTCGGCCGTTGCATGGATATTGCCCGTTACCTGGGAAGGCTGCGGGTCGAAGAGGCTGCCCGTACCTTGGGTGGTTTTGGCCAGGTCCGTCCAGTATTCAAATGCTTCCCGCGTGAGTCCGTATTGTTTGACGAGGATCGTGTAGCCGAAATACAGTTTGTTGGTGGCAATATCGACGATATTCACCGGCACGTCGCGGATAATGTCCTCGCTGAGCTTGATCGTGGAGCCTAGCTTGATATCCCTCGACCGGAGCGTTCGCCAGCACACATTGATATTGTCCGTGCGCGAAACGATCTGGTTGTTTTCATAGTCGCGCGTAAGGCTTGAATAGTAGGGCATGCGGTACTCATAGGTTTCCTCGAAGCTCCATCTGTAAAAGCGCGTCGCATTGGTTGCGTCGTGGGCATTTACATAAATCATCATGGCGTTTTTTCTGGGGTCCACACGATGCGTAATGCTGTCGATCGGCGGCGTTTTGCTCACTTCCACGTATTCCGATTCATATTCCCGCCCGTCGGAGCGCTTCACACGCAGGCGGTACCTGGCGTCCTGGTTGAACACCGCAGGCGGCAGCTTGTAGGTGCCGTCGCCCATATCCCGGAAGACGTAACTTTCACCATTTTCAGCATCTACACTCACTATCGCGCCGGGCTCTTTCAGCACTAATTCCTCGGAATTCACAGGCTGGGTGTTGCTCAAAAGCACCGTGCTCGTATCGCCGCTTACATTCAAAAAGCCGTCTACAACGAGGTAGGTGCCGGGATTGGTCACTTCGGGTGGTGAAAACGGCTCGATGCAGCTATTGATGAGCACGCCGGCGCCGATCAGCATTCCGTATGGTGCCCACTTGCCGCGCGGCCACATTGCGGTATGAATGCGTTTTTTAAGCTGTATGATGAAGTCGGGTCCTTTCACGTTTATGAATGCAAAAAATGATTACCAATAGGAAGGCCTTTCGGTTGTACCGCCCTGCAAGCGGCAATCGGTGCACGAATGCGCCGCTACCAGTAAAGAATCTGCGCGGGCGCCCCAGTAGGTCAGAAGCAGCTTCGGAGTATTCGCTGCGCATTCCACCGCGTCGCGCGTTGAGCACCGGATCGGGATCGTGTCAGGCTCGGTGCAGCGTGGAAACAGCCCTAGCCTCGGCGAGATCGTCAGGCGGGTTGTTTCTTCCGTTGCGGCGCTGAAATATCCAAACGCCAGCAGACGGGGGTCAGCCACATTCCGGATATTGCCGGTTACCTGAGAAGGAAGCACGTCGAATAAACTGCCGGTGAACTGGGTGGTTTTGGCCAGATCGGTCCAGTATTCGAATGCCTCGCGTGACAAGCCATATTGTTTAACCAGAATGCTGTATTTAATGAAGAGCTTATTAGTCGGAATGGGCACGCGGTTAATGGGTAAATCCTTGATCACATCGCTGCTCAATTTGACCGTGCTACCCAGCAGAATGCTTGCCGAGCGTTGTTTTCCCCAGCATCTGTTGATATTATCCGGACGAAGCACTACTGAGTCGTTGCGCACCATGAGGGCCGAGTAATAGGTGGCCTCATACTCCCAGGTTTCATCGAATTTCCAGCGATAAAACTGCGTTCTGTTCTGCGAATCGTGCGTGTTGACATAAAAAACAGCCGCATTCAGCACCGGATCGACTTTATAGGTTACGCTATCAATGGCCGGGGTGATGCTCACTCCCACATATTCGGACAGATATTCCTCCCCGCTTTGCGTTTTCACCCGTAACCGGTATTTCCCTGCGCGGTTAAACTGTCGCGGCGGAAACGTATAAACTCCCTTCCCGGTTTCGGCGAGGTTCAGCGTTTCGCCATTCTCCTCTTCCACTGCCAGCTGTGCGCCTGTTTCGATGATGGGCCCAGTGTTTGCGTTGATATTCTGCGTTCGCCTGAGCTCAATCCGCGTCGAATCCGCACCGCTCACATTCAGGAAGCCGTCGATCACGAGGTAGTTCCCGTCCGAATTGACTTCCGGCGGCGAAAACGGCTCGATACAGCCGTCGACGGTCAGCAGCAATGCAAAAAAGCTTATTTTCAGTAACCAATATCTCATGGCCGGCTCCTCTTTTAGAATCTGAAATTGTAAGTAACTGTTGGTATCGGCTGGCCGAAAATGGAGAGCTGATAACCGTTAACCCTTCCGGCAACTGTCTGGAAATACACCGATGTCGGGTTTTTGCGCCCGAGCAGATTGTACACCGCCAGCGTCCAGGAACTGTGCGCGAGTTTTTTGATGCGGTGGTTGCCTTCGATGTTCATCGCCAGGTCCATCCGGTAATAATCGGGAATGCGGAACTGGTTACGATCGGCGTAATACACGCGTTGCGCGCCGTCGATAATGTATTTTCCAATCGGCGGGGTGTAGGGCCGGCCGGTGCTGTAAGTAAAGTTGAACGACAAGCTGAACCGGTGCGAGAAGCGATAATTCGAGATCAGCGTAAAATCGTGCGGCTTGTCGTAATTGCTCGGATAAAAATTACCGCCATTCGGCGCGTCGGGCGAGTCGCGGTCCACGGCGCGCAAGAGTGTACGCGCATAGGTGTAGCCGAGCCAGCCGTTAAGCTTTCCGGTCATTTTCTTGATCATGAATTCCACCCCGTAAGCTTTCGCCTTGGTGTTGATCACCGCCGCCTCGATGTTGTGGTTCATAAACAGCGAGTCGCCGCCTTTGTAATCGAGGAAGTTCCGGATGTTTTTATAGTAACCTTCGAGCGATACTTCTACTTTGTTACCCCTGAAATTCCGGTACAAACCCAATGAAAGCTGATCGCCGATCTGCGGCTTGATGTACGGATCGCTCAGTTTCCAGATGTCGGTCGGAGAAACCGTCATCGTGTTGGTGAGCAGGTGAATGTACTGCCGCAATGTGTTGTAGCTCGCTTTGAGCGAAAGGTTATCGAAGATGCTGTACCGCACC
The DNA here is from genome assembly GCF_000023125.1 of Dyadobacter fermentans DSM 18053. Classification (NCBI taxonomy): domain Bacteria; kingdom Pseudomonadati; phylum Bacteroidota; class Cytophagia; order Cytophagales; family Spirosomataceae; genus Dyadobacter; species Dyadobacter fermentans. The sequence continues at coordinate 5,317,850 of NC_013037.1, read as the reverse complement.
GATGCCCGGTATTCAGGCCCGCCGTAGGATTTGATCTTCTTGCCTGATTTGTATTCTTCCACACCTTCCTGGTAAATGTAGTCGATCGGGAAACCGGGGAGATACTTGTTCACCAACTTTGGTCCCAGGTATTGGAACATCGACCACCGTAAACCAGCTGAAATCGACAACCGCGGGCTCACCTCCCATTTGTCTTCCAGGTACAATGCACTTTCCGTGGCCTGCTCGGCTTCAAGTTCGTCGGGCCTGATGAGCGACTCGGTGCCGCGCGGCTTGAACGAACCCGGGTGCAGTTTATAGTAAATCGTGCTCAAACCGAATTCGAGCGTGTGTTTGGGATGCAGCACATAAGTAAAGTCCGCCTTGAAATTCGACTGGTTAATATCAAATTTCAGGTCAAAGGAGTTGAGCGGAAGGCCCTCGGCCTCCATGGCGTAGTTGTATTTGCTATGTGCGGCCGTGAATATGCCGTAAAGCCGCGTATTGAACGTGTGCTTCCATTTGATGGAGCCCAGCCGGTTCTGGTAGGAATACAGCGTATCGCCGTACAGCCTGAACTTGTCGCTGCTGGTGTAGCCGGTCAGTGAAAGGCTGTTTCTTTCATTGATTTCATAATTGAAATGCAGGTTCACATCGTAGAACGACGCCGAGCTTCGGTTGTAAGTATCATTATCCAGCGCCCGGATCACCCAGTTTGAATACGTAGAGCGCCCTCCGAGCAGAAACGAAGCCTTGTCTTTCACCAATGGCCCTTCCAGCGTAACACGCCCGGTAACCAGCCCGACGCCTCCCGATGCCACGAATTTCTTCTTGTTACCGTCGCGGCTGTTGATATCGAGCACCGATGCCAGCCTGCCGCCGAACCGCGACGGGATCGTGCTTTTGTACAATTCCACATCCTTCAATACATCGGGATTGAATGCGGAAAAGAAGCCAAAAAGGTGCGACGGGTTGTAGATCACGGCGTCGTTATACTGGATCAGGTTTTGGTCCACGGAGCCCCCGCGAACGTTGAGGCCTGTACTGTTTTCACCCACCGATTTGATACCCGGCAATGTGAGCACGGTTCGCAGGAGGTCGGTTTCGCCGAAGACGGTCGGTACCTGTTTCAGGTTTTTGATCGTCAATTTCACGGTTCCCATTTGCGTACCTACCACGTTTTTGTCCATTCCCGCCTTCACCGACACTTCTTTGAGGGCGATCACGCTTTCGCGCATTTCAATGTCCAGCTTGCCGTCAGAATACAATATCACCTGTCGCTGCGTTTCGCGCATGCCGGTGCTTTTGATATGCACCAACTGTTTCCCGCGCGGGATCGTGAGTGCGTACCGCCCGAGCGCGTCCGTGGTGACGCCTATGGAAGGCGAAGTAATGAAGATCGCCGCGCCGATGACCGGCTCACCGGTAACGGCGTTCCTGACGTAACCGGTGATGGTGGAGTTGCCGGGCGTAATGCGGTGCTTTCGTATCCCTATTTCGTGCACTTTACTTTCGGCAGTCGAGAGGAGCTTTTCTTTCAGGTCATTTTCGGGGCCTGCGTAGGCAATGGAGTCGTTTTCACCGGCGCGCTCGGGGTTGAACAGGCCGGGCGTGAGCTGTGTGATGATTTTCTGCCCGTGCGTGACGTAAATGCGCTTTTGCGCGTCGATGGCGTATTCAAATTCGGAGCCTTTGAAAACCTGATCGAGGACTTCGCGCAGTGAAAGGTTGTTCACATTCAGGTCGAGCGTGAGGCTGTCGAACCGGGTAGCGTCGTAGTAGAAGTAGTAGCCCGTCTGTTCTTCCACCTGCTTCACAAACTGATCGAACCGCGCCGAATCGAGTTTCATCGTGATCTTTCTTTCGGGCGCCTTCTGGCCGTAGGAAAAATGGGTGATGAAAAGGCAGCAGCAAATAAGGATTAAAGGTAGAAGTCTCTTCATTTGGCTAGGTTGTCGTAGGTTTCTACCATCTTCACAATGGCCATTTCACGGTTTTTGCGGTATTTCAACTTATTCTCCCGAAGCACGCGGCGCATTTCGCGCTTATGGTCGGCAAACAGTTCCAGCGCCGATTTCTTGCTGTTGACCGAATGATACCGGCCATCCTTGAATACATAGTAGAAATTCTTTTCGGGATAATAGGCGATCACTTTTTTATCGACGATCTTTTCCTGGCGGGTTTTGGTCCGCCGCACCAGCGTGCGTGATTTGCCGCCGTAAATAATGTCGTAAAAACCCGTCCGCATTTGTGGGTTGATTTCCCTGCCCGATTCGAGCCTTGCGAAATGGTGGTTATCGACCACAAACGAATCGATCTTGACCGTTTGCAAAAGCACATGGTCGCCATTGAAATGGCGTATCACCACCTCGTCCCGGAAAATGTCGTAAAGCATCGGGATGCTGTCGAACTGCTGACCGTCGTAGATCACCATTCCATTGAGCCACCGGCGCTGTTCGAAAAACTGGTGTTCCTCCATGCGCGCGTCGTACACGAAATACTGGCGGCCATTGTAAAGATTCTGGGAAATGGACGTGGCGGTTTTGTAAAGCGATACCGGATAGGCCGCCACCTCTCGCGCCGACGAAGCGTCGGTGAGAGGGCCCTGGGCATGCAAATTCCCCGAAAACAGGGCATGAAGCAATAATGCAATGGTAAAAATACGCATCTACGCAGCTGATTTTAATGCAATACGTTTTAAGGCTGTCGACTTGTTGCAGTACCGGGGCTAGTACTTAAAGAAGTGAACATAAGTTACATACTTCAAATGTAATTTAATTATTTTATTCGATTAATTAAATTTAATCACCAAAGAATCAAATGCTATTTATCTAATGTACCGGCTACGGTTCCGGCGAATCCCCTAACTTTGGCCTTTTATACGTACCACACATTTCACTATCTGTTTATGAGAATCCTGATCACCGGTGGAGCCGGTTTTGTTGGCTCTTCGCTGGCCATAGCCCTGAAAACAAACTATCCCGATTACGAGGTTTACGCGCTGGACAACCTCAAAAGAAGAGGCTCGGAGCTGAACATTTCGCGCCTTAAGAAAGTGGGCGTCGAGTTTGTGCACGGCGACATCCGTAACAAGGAAGATTTCGACGCAATCCCGGCGGTCGACACGGTGATCGAAGCCTCCGCGGAGCCTTCGGTACTGGCCGGCCTGGACGGCACGCCCGATTACCTGATCAATACCAACCTCGTAGGCACGGTCAACTGCCTCAACTATGCATTGAAGCACAAAGCAGGTTTCATTTTCCTTTCGACGAGCCGCGTGTACCCGATCAAGACGATCGAGACATTGAATTTCGTGGAAGAAGAGACGCGCTTTGCATTGTCGGATGAGCAGCCGGTACCGGGTGTTTCATCAAAAGGCATTGCCGAAGATTTCCCGCTGAACGGCGCCCGCTCGCTTTATGGGACTACCAAACTGGCCTCGGAGCTGATTATCCAAGAATATAATGAGTTTTATGACCTCAAAACGGTCATTAACCGCTGCGGCGTGATCACCGGTCCGTGGCAAATGGGCAAGGTGGATCAGGGCGTGATGGTGCTCTGGATCGCTAAACATTACTTCGAGCAGCAGCTCGGCTACTTCGGCTACGGCGGCACCGGCAAGCAAATCCGCGACATGCTGCACGTGGCTGATCTCTACAATCTTATCGACTGGCAGCTGCATAACCTCGACAAAGTAAATGGCGAAATCCTCAACGCCGGCGGCGGCTTGCAAAGCAGCGCCTCGTTGCAGGAATTGACCAAAATATGCCAGGAAGTAACCGGCAAAACGATCCCGATCAAAGTAGTCCCTGAAAACCGGACGGCCGACATCCGCCTGTACGTTACCGACAACACGAAAGTGACGGCATTAACAGGCTGGGAACCAAAGATCAGCATCCGCCAGATCGTCGAAGAAATCACCGCCTGGCTAGCCGAAAACGAAGCGGACCTCGCTCCGATTTTGAAATAGAGAAAAAGGTAGCGTATTGTTGTTACATGCCTGACGGCATTTAATTAAATCGTCCAGCTGAATTTTGCTACCGATATTACATGCCTAACGGCATTTAATTAATTCGCCCAGCCGAATTTTGCTACCGATATTACATGCCGAACGGCATTTAATTAAATCGTCCAGCTGAATTTTGCTACCGATATTACATGCCTAACGGCATTTAACTAATTCGTCCAGCTGAATTTTGCTACCGATATTACATGCCTGACGGCATTTAAATAATTCGTCCAGCCGAATTTTGCTACCGATATTACATGCCTGACGGCATTTAATTAAATCGTCCAGCTGAATTTTGCTACCGATATTACATGCCTGACGGCATTTAATTAAATCGTCCAGCTGAATTTTGCTACCGATATTACATGCCTAACGGCATTTAATTAAATCGTCCAGCTGAATTTTGCTACCGATATTACATGCCTAACGGCATTTAACTAATTCGTCCGGCGAATTTTGATACCGATACTACATGCCTAACGGCATTTAACTAATTCGTCCGGCGAATTTTGATACCAGCGTTACAGACCTGGCGATATTTCCCTAATCGCGTAGCGATGTAATACTGGTAGCTACCTCGCCTCAACAACGACGCCAAAATCCCGTCAGGGATGCAACAACCGAAATAATACGCAAACAAGACTGCAATCACGGAGCTTCCAAGAACTACCTGATTGCAGTCTTTGTTTTTAAAACCAGCCCACTCATTCATTCGATCATTCAAAATTAAACCCATGAAACTAATCGAATGCCCTCGCGACGCCTGGCAAGGCTTTCACCCCTTTATCCCGTCGGAAACCAAGCTGGCTTACCTGAACCAGCTGATGAAAGTCGGTTTTGAGACCATTGATTTCGGCAGTTTCGTTTCGCCAAAGGCTATGCCGCAAATGCAGGATACTGCCTGGGTTACCGAACGGCTAGATCTTTCCGGCAGCAGCACGAGCCTGCTGGCCATTGTAGCCAACGAGCGCGGGGCGGCTGATGCGTGTACTTTCGGGCAAATCGGGCAGATCGGTTATCCATTTTCTATATCGGAAACATTTCAGATGCGCAACACCCAGGCGACGATTGCGGAATCGTTCGAACGTGTGAAACGCATTGCCGGGTTATGCACGAAGCACCAAAAGGAGCTGGTGATTTACATTTCAATGGGTTTTGGAAACCCTTATGGCGATGCCTGGGCACCCGAAATTGTAATGGAATGGGTGGAGAAACTGTCAAAACTGGGTGTGAGCACGTTTTCCCTGGCCGATACCGTGGGTGTAGCGCAGGCGAGCGACATTGGCTGGCTGTTCACGGCATTGATCCCGCATTATCCCGAACTGGAATTCGGGGCGCATTTCCATACGCGGCCCGACGACTGGCGCATTAAAATACAAGCCGCATACGACGCAGGCTGCCGCCGTTTCGATGGGGCAATGTTCGGTTATGGAGGCTGCCCGATGGCGCAGGACGATCTCGTAGGCAACATGCCCACCGAACGGCTCATCGATTTTGCCAAAGAACAAAAGGAGCTGCTTTCTATTGATGCCGACGAATTGCAGAAAGCCAGAACGATGTTTCAGCAGATCGTTGGATAAAAGAAATGCGCCGGAAGCTAACTGCTCCGGCGCACTGCATCAGTATTGAAATGCTTTATCAGGCAAATTTACGCTTCACGATTGCAAGCAATGCGGTAACCGCCTCCCCATTCACATCCCACGCATATTTGGACGCATAGCGATGCCAGATCAGGTTTTCGGCCTCTTCGAAGCTTTTCACACGGTCCAGTTCATAAATGGCCTTGTCGAAATGCTCGCTGTTGCGGTCAAAAAGCTGGTTTACAAACATGAAACGCTGACCTAGCGGGATGCTGCCGGCGATGTTTTCGACCCTAACCGGCACGCTGCCATAAGATTGATCATCCGAAGGTTTCGGCAAATCCACTTTGAAGCGATTGTTGAGCGAGTCCTTTTCCGGCGTTGGCTGTGCATTTGCCTTCGCGACGATCTCGCTGATCACCGCCGAAGCTGGTTCGGCACGCGGCGCTACCGGGCGGGCGGTGCTCGGTTCAAGCTGACTGAACGCCGAGTCGAAGAACGATTCGTGCTTGTGTGCTTGCTGGCCTGCTTTCCCGGACTCCTGGATTCTCAGCTCGCTAATGTTAATCGGGAAAATCTCCGAGAATTGCAGCAAATGCTGGTCCACATCGTCGATCAGATCGGCGTTGTCCTTGAACTCGTACAACCAGCTCACGGCTTGTGTTTGGTACACCGAGTCGGAACCGCTGTCGGTAAGGCGGCCCAGCAATGCGTCGGCAATGCCGCGGTGAATGTGGGTATATTTCAAAAGCTGCTCGGCCTTGGCGTGGGTAAACTCCGCGTCGGCGACAGCCCTGATCTTGTCCTCGAAATAATTGGCAGGGGTCAGCAGCAACTTCAACGATTCTTTCACCGACTCGGACAGCAGCGGTTCGAGGTCGGCACGTTTCACGGCAATGTGCTGAGACGCCGTGTTCATGAATTCTTCCAGCGCACTTTTTACTTCTTCATTGGAAAAATCAAAATAGGGGCTGCGGAAGGCTTCGGCGTTGTTTTTCCATTCTTCGAACAGGCGGTTGAGAATGCCCAGGTTGACCTGTCGTACGGGTGTCAGTTTTAATAATCCGGCACCGGTAACGACGTCCTGCGACCTGTACACATCGTTCAGAACTGTTGTTGTGAACCGTGCGGAGTACTGGTTGAGTGCGATTGAATTCAGATTATCCGGCATAACGAATAAGCGCTTTTGGTAACGTAGTGTTGGGAAAAATATGTTTGATTTGTAAATATAAAATAAAAATCGACCTTTCAATGGGTCGGTTCGGCACCAAAGTATGTTTGTAGAACCATCTCACAGAAGAGAATTCCAAAATCCTCGTACCGGCTGGATCGAAGTCATTTGCGGCTCGATGTTTTCCGGCAAAACCGAAGAACTGATCCGCCTGCTCAACCGTGCCAGAATTGCCCGGCAAAGGATTCAGATTTTCAAACCTGCGCTTGATAAACGATACCACGAAGAGAACATTGTTTCTCATAATGACAATTCGATCCCCTCGATACCCGTACAATCTTCGCAGCAAATATCAGACCTGGCGCAGGATTGCGAGGTGGTGGGCATCGACGAAGCCCAGTTTTTCGACGAGGGAATTCTGGCCGTATGCGACCAGCTGGCCAATTCGGGCAAGCGTGTGATCGTGGCCGGCCTCGACATGGATTATATGGGCAAACCCTTCGGCTGCATGCCGCAGTTGATGGCCATTGCGGAATATGTCACCAAAGTACACGCGGTATGCATGGTGTGTGGGGAGGTGGCTTCGCATTCCTACCGGCTGTCGCCATCGAACGAACGGGTGCTGCTCGGCGAGACGGATCACTACGAAGCTCGCTGCCGCAGGTGTTTCAATCTGGGTGAAAAAGCGACCGAACTCTTTTCGCGATGAAGAAACAAAGGTTGCTTGGCTTCTCGCTTGCCTTGAATGCGGTCCTGATCGCAACCTTTCTGATATTCGGCTTCATTTACCGTGATAAAATTGCGCAGCGTTTCGTCCGTATGAAAGGCAACCCGACGATCGTCATGTACGGCAACTCCATTACCGCGCAGGGCAAATGGGTGGAACTGCTCGGCCGGACCGATGTGATGAACAACGCGCTCCCCGGCCAGGCGACGTATCATTTCCTTCAACTGATCCGGTCACACGTGATCGACCTGCATCCTAAGGTTTGTTTCATCAAAGGCGGCATTAATGACATTACCGTCGGCGTGTCCCAGGAAAAAATTCAGGCTAATTTTAGGACCATGCTTGAAATGCTGATGCAAAACGGCATTACGCCGGTTGTCACGCTCACCGTCTACGAGCAGCATGACCCTTCAAGCAAAAGGGAAGTTGATGCGTTAAATGCGTTTCTGGTTTCATTTTGTACCCAAAACCACATTACCAGCATTGATCTAAACCAATATATTTCAGACTCGACCGGCCTGCGGGCTGAATATGCCGTCGATAAAACGCATTTGAATGCCAAAGCCTATGAGATTTGGGCGCGGGAAATCAGCAGGGTTTTGAAAGAAAAAGGCATTTGAAATACATTTACGTAAAACAAAGAAAGCCGCCCATTGCTGAGCGGCTTTCTTCATTATATGGTGTTCCGATTAGGCATTCACCTGGTTCATCACCTCAGTTTGCTTGCGGATCGACTCCATGTGAACGAGTTTGAACAATTCGTCCACCAGGTTTGGATACAGGTTCAGGCTGCGACCCCAACCAGCGCGGGTTTCGAGTACTTCGCGGAAACGGTCAACTTGATATGCTGCAACGTTGTTATCGCGTTTGTATTCGGCCAGTTTCTCAACCAGGGCAAAGCGGTTTGCCAAAGTTTCGAGCAGTTCGCGGTCGAGGTTATCGATTTTGCCACGGATAATTTCCAGTTGCGAGGCGTAATCGCTGCCGTAAGACTCCTTACGAACGTGCAGGTCGTGCAGCATTTGTCCCAATGCAGCAGGTGTTAGCTGTTGTGCAGCGTCAGACCATGCTTTGTCCGGATCGCGGTGTGATTCGATGATCAGACCGTCGTAGTGCAGGTCAAGCGCGCGCTGAGCGATTTCGTACAGGTAAGCACGCTTTCCAGCCATGTGGCTAGGGTCACCGATTACCGGCAATTGAGGGAAAATCGTTTTCAGTTCGATCGCGATGTTCCACATTGGAGAGTTACGGAATTTGTGCTCTTGTGCGTTCGAGAAACCGCGGTGGATCGCACCGAGTTTTTTCACGCCGGCCTGGTTCAAACGTTCCAGTGCTCCTACCCACAGTTGCAGGTCGGGGTTCACAGGGTTTTTAACCAATACAGGTACATCAATTCCTTTCAGGGCGTCAGCAAGTTCCTGTACGTTGAACGGGTTCACGGTGGTACGTGCACCAACCCAAAGGATATCAACGCCGTATTTCAATGCCAGCTCGATGTGCTGAGGCGTAGCTACTTCCACAGCCACAGGCAGGCCTGTTTGCTGTTTCACCGCTTGCAACCATGGCAAAGCTGCCTCTCCCATGCCTTCAAAGCTGCCTGGACGAGTTCTCGGTTTCCACACCCCTGCACGGATTACGTGCGCAAATCCTTCCTCTTTGATCTGGGTTGCGGTTTCTAACATTTGTTCCTCGGTCTCTGCGCTGCAAGGCCCGGCGATTACCAAAGGCTTTCCTTCGGTATTGATCCAACTGCTAAGCGGTAGGATATCTAAAGAAGCATTCATACTCAAAAACTTGTCCTTAATAAAAAATTGATAATTGTAATATTTTGATCCGGTATTATGCGTATTTCTTCGATTGCCCGTACATTTGACCCCATTAAAGTCAATCAACTTCTTAATGCGTATTACTTTCTTCCTGTGGTTCGGTAATGAATTGTTAAACAGTTACTCAGGAAAAACGTACATCAAAAATGGCATATCCGTCACCAAACGACCAAATACCTGTATTTTTTGAAGATACTTCCGTTGCCTTCGCCTCCAAATCAGACGCTAAACTAAGGAAGACATACTGGCTATTCAGCCTTATGAATCAGGCTCGAGTGGTAAATTTAGGCACTTTTTTTATAAAGCTTGCACTAAAACTTAACTTACCTATAAAAAATCTCATTCGGGTCACGATTTTTGAACAATTCTGTGGCGGTGAGACGATTAACGAGTGTGACGCTACCATCGTATCCCTGCGCAACTCCGGCATCGGCACGATTCTGGATTATTCCGTTGAAGGCGAAGATAAAGAAGCCAGTTTCGACGCAACCACGGCCGAGATCCTCAAAACGATCGACAAGGCGACCGGCTCGGATACCATTCCTTTTTCCGTGTTTAAAATCACAGGCGTGGCCTCGTCTGAGCTCCTCGAAAAGGTCCAGCGCAAGGATGAGCTGTCGGACGATGAAAAAGCAACCTTCGAGCGGGCACGCCAGCGCGTGCAACGCCTGTGCGCACATGCATACGAGCATAATGTGAGGATCTTCATCGATGCCGAAGAAAGCTGGATACAGGGCGTGATCGACGACCTGGCGTATGAAATGATGCAGCAGTTCAACCGTGAGAAGCCCATCGTGTACAACACTTACCAGCTCTACCGCCACGAAACGCTCGAAGCATTGAAAAGCGCATTCCTGACCGCCCGCCAGAAAGGCTATTTCCTCGGCGGCAAGCTCGTCCGCGGGGCCTATATGGAAAAGGAGCGGCTTCGCGCGCGGGAACAGGAGTATTTCAACCCCATTCATACCTCCAAAGAAGCCACGGACGCAGACTATAACCTGGCCATCGACTTCTGCCTCGACCGCATCGAGCACGTTTCCATTTGCCTCGGCACGCACAACGAATACAGCTCGCAGTACTGCGCCTTGAAAATGCAGAAGCTCGGCCTCGCCCGCAACGACGACCGGATATGGTTTGCCCAGCTCCTCGGCATGAGCGATAACATTTCGTACAACCTGTCAAAAGCTGGCTATAATGTGGCTAAATACGTGCCCTACGGACCCATTAATGCCGTCCTGCCCTATCTCATCCGCCGTGCCGAGGAAAACACGTCCATTGCCGGCCAGAGCAGCCGGGAGTTTTTGCTGGTGAAAAGCGAATTGAAGAGAAGAGGAATCGGTTCTTTATAAGTAAGTTATTACTTTCGCATTCCGAATTTTGTCAATTGTATTAAAAACCGAATGAACCAATCCAGAAATCCAGCGCCTTACCTACTTTTAAGCATACTCCTTATCATCATTGATCAGGCTTCCAAACTTCTGGTTCATAAATACATGCAACCCGGCTTTTCGGGGCAGATCGCGCTCATCGGGGATTGGCTGAAACTGCATTATGTGCTCAATCCCGGCATGGCTTTCGGCATGCAGCTGGGCCATGAATATGGTAAATTGTTCCTGACATTGTTCCGCCTCGTGGCGATGGTCGCGATTGGCGGCTATATGATCCACCTTGCCCGCGCCGGGGCTTCCAAAGGGCTGCTTTGGGCATTAGCGATGATACTCGCCGGCGCGGTCGGCAACGTGATCGACAGTACATTCTACGGCGTGTTCCTCGGCAATGCCCCCTATGGCTCTCCCACCCCGTGGTTTCACGGCCAGGTGATCGACATGATTTTCGTCGATTTCTGGGAAGGTTTCATTCCCGACTGGGTGCCGATATGGGGCGGACAGTATTACTCGACCCCGATCTTCAACATTGCCGATTCCTGCATTTTCCTCGGCGTGTGCAGCATCCTGATCTTCCAGGGAAGTTTCCAGTCACATGCTCCTGAGCCGGAGGAAGGAGAACATGAAGAAAAGGAGGATGGAGAAAGAAAGGACGGAGAGATCGAGGATGGAGAAAAGCGCGACGACACGCCTGCTGCTGCTAGCGAAGAGGACGATAACAAAAAAGAGAGCATCTAGCTCTCTTTTTTGTTATCTGGCTTATTTGTCAATCAATTCTCGTCCTTAGTGTAGGGGACAAAGTCTTTAAAGGTCTTTTTAATCGCTGCGTCGGTCGCCTCCTTCTTGTTTTCCCAGTTCGCATCGAGTTCCAATGCCACAAGGCCGCTGAGGTTCATCAATGCTTTGAATTCGTCGAGCTTTTTGATAAAATCGGGCTGGCGGCGGGATGATTTCTGGCCGTATTCACGTGCAAACACGTCGCCTTTGTTTTGCAGCTCGTTTTTCTTCTGCATAACATAGTTAAAACGATCGAGCAAGCCATTGACCGACTTTCCGATTACCTCGGTTGCTTCCAGCGTACCTACTGTTGCAACAGTCGTTCCGCCGATGGTGGTAATATAGCCGCGAGTATCCTGGTTCGATTTGGCAATTACCGGGGCCAGACCGGTGGTCGCGCCGAGCGAAGCATTAAGCAATGATCTGCTGCGCTTACCTTTCTTGGCGCGGGAGTAGGCCTTTTTCAATTGCCCTTCCTTTTCGGTCATTTGTTCGATCAGTCCCCACGCATTCACGAGCGCGCCTCTGTACAGGTTGTACACGTAGGTGTCGCGCAGGCTTTCGTCAACGGTGTTTTTGATTACAAATCTCACAGAGCGTTCCTTTTTGTTCTGAGCCTTATCGAGCACGTAAAACGTGATATTGAACGCCAGCGTATCAAATGGGTCTTTCACAAAATCATAACCCGGCTCCCAGATGAATTCGTAGCTGGTAGGCGTGTTCTTCACCAATGCGCTTTGCGGTACCTTTTTGTTTTCGGAAATGAAGTTGAAGGCAGTAATATCGTCTTCGCCATTCGGGTCGGAAAGTGAAAAGCGGAGGTTAATGCGGTTGTTCTCCGCGCTGCGGATCACCGACTGCTGCGGAATAATGGTGAAATCCGGCGCCAGGTCCATTTGTGTGATATCGAGCTTCAAACGGCCTTTGGTGCGCGCTTTGGACGGCTGGTCCTCCACATAAAACTCCATGTAACGAGCACCCTTTTTGAGGATGCCAAACTGCGTTACCGACGGGTCCCAGGTAATCTCCCCCGCCGCCGACAGTTTCATTCCTTCCGGCATTTCTTCGAGGATCGGCACGAACACGATCGGATCGCCGTCAGGGTCGCGCACGGCACCCATATCGATCTTATACACGTTTTGCGTCTTGTACTGTACGTAGAATGGTTGCAGCTCGTCGACTTGCGGCGGCCTGTTCACGTGGTTTACTTTGAAAACGACCTCACGCGATACGGTTTCGCCGGCATTATTCTGGGCTTCAAATACGATCGGGAACGATTTGGTGGTATTAATGCGGTCGGCCACATCAAATCCGGGCGTCCATATGAAATGGCCGGTCGAATCAAATTTCATATCCTTCGCCAGGCCGCTCTGCACCGTGTACCTTACCGAATCACTCTTCCCGCCTTTTGCCTGTAAATGAAAGTTGATCTCTTTGCCTTCATACAGGACGTTCCATTCGGCTTCCGCAGGGAATACCAGCTGCAACGGGCCGGTTGAAGTTTTATCCTTCATATTATCCTGCCCCTGCACCCTCAACGCAAACAACACGGGTATCAGGAGTATCAGTATTTTATGAATTTTTCTTGTTAGCATGACATCAAAAATATAATTAATTCCATGGGTGAAAGAATACTTTGATCTTAACGCAAAACTAGTAAATCCTGTATAGAATGCCCTGCGAATACTTGCAAATTTAAAACCCTCGAAAACGTCGTTACCGGCGCTGCGTTAGTTTGTACTTTTCGAATACCAGGCACAATGCAGGATTATGATAAAATCAAGTCTAAATCCTTCCGACGCTCAAAGCAAAAACCGGAGCGCAATCCTTTTTAAGACTGCGCTCCGGTTTTTAAAGTTCAATATTTACCTTATTTTTTCTTCGGGGTAGTGGCCGGAGTGGTAGCAGGTGTTGTAGCTGGTTTCGCTGCCGGTGTGGTAGCGGCCGGTGCTGCTGCTTCTACTTTGTCGGGATCAACACCCAGTTTACGAAGGATCAGGTTAGTTGCATTGTTTTCTTCCGATGCCGCGAAAAGGATGATCGGCGTAGTTCCTGCACCTGCATCCATGTTCAGGATGTAGAGGAAACCAGCTTCTTTACCTACTTCCTGGATCGCATTGTTCACCTTCGTCAGGATCGGTTCGAGCAGCTGCTGCTGTTTTGTTTGCAGGGAAGTCTGCGCATTGTTACGCATTTCTTCGATGCGCGTTGAGAGGTTTTGAAGCTCTTTTTCTTTGTCGGCACGGATGACGTCGGTCATGTTCGCACCGTTTTTCTGATATGCTTCGTATTTCTCCTGAGCCTCTTTATAAGTTTCCCCGATGGCTTTGTCCAGCTGAGCTTTGGTTACTTCCAGCTGGTTTTGCATCACTTTTGCCTCTGGCAATTTGCCGATTATATAGTCAACGTTAGTATAACCGATCTTAGTTGGCCCGCCTGCCGGGGTGGTCTGGGCTAAAAGAGGGGTGGTGATAATGGTCATCACGACCAGAATTGCCATCAATTTTTGTTTCATTGCTTTGTTACTTATTTAAGTTTACTGTTTGTACTTTTTTGTTTTGGTGAGTTCGCGGCAGGCGCGGCTGACTGTTGCTGGGCCGCAGGGTCGGCTTTGCCGGTTTTATCATTGCTTCCTGCTTTGTTGGCCTTCGGATCGATCCCGAGTTCCTCCATCACATAATCCGAATAATCGTGTTTCGGATTGGTGTAGAGCATGCCAATGTCGCTGGATTTATCAAACATAAAATCGAGCCTTCGCTGACTGCACACTTTGGTCACTGCGCGCTGCACTTTTTCGAGCACCGGCTTCATCAGTTCCTTCTTCTTCTGGAACATCAGGCCTTCCACCCCGAATATCTTGCTGTTGTACTCTCCGGCTTCGAGCTCCTTCTCTTTGATTTCGCCCTGCCTCTTCCGTTTCAGTTCGTCCGTCAGCAAGATTTCCTCCGCCATATAAGCACGCTGCATGCGGTCGATCTCCGAAAACTTGTCCTGAATTTCCTTAGCCCATTTGTCAGAGAATTTCTTCATCTCTGTCTGCGCGGCCTGGTATTCGGGCATTTTACTGGTGATGAACTCCATGTCCGTATACCCGATCTTCTGGGCATATAGTGCTGAATTGCATAGAATTGACAAAACTAGTAAAATAAAGATCTTCTTCATGCCAAGCTGCTAATATAATTTGCAAACCTCTTAACGAATGTTCCCGCCAGAATATTATCTGATCTGCTGACCGATCGTAAAGTGGAACTGAGGACCGCTCCTCGTATTTTGTCCCTGAATTTTGTCGAATCCATAACCCCAGTCGATACCTAGAAGACCGAAAGCCGGCATGAAAATCCGCGCGCCTACGCCCGCAGAGCGTTTCAAGTCGAATGGATTGAACTCGTTGTAAGTACCCCAGTTGTTACCACCTTCCGCAAAACCGAGCACGAAGATCGTCGCCTGTGGGTTGAGCGATACCGGGTACCGGAGCTCCATCACATATTTGTTATAAACAATACCACCACCCGACGCCGGATAACCGTTAGCAGCCAATGGACCAACCTTCTGATCCTGGTAACCACGCAAACCGACAATGTCCTGGTCAGCCAGCGAGAATGTACCCTGGCCCGCGAGCCCCGAACCGCCGAGAATAAAGCGACCGAACGGGCTGTAACCTACCTTGTCTCCGTACGCGCCAAGGAAACCCATGTGCGCCCGGGTGCTCAGCACCAGCTTGCCCACGATTGTTGCGTAGTAGCTCGCATCGAACATCCATTTATGGTATTCAACCCAGCGGTAAGTATCGGTTTTGTCTGAAAACGCTTTCTTTCTGAACACCGAATAAGGTGGTGTGAAAGTGGCGCTTAATGAGATGTTACTACCGCTTCTCGGGAATTGGAAATCACTCAATGTGTTCCGCGAAATGGTTGTATTAAACGAAATGTTGTTTGAAACTCCCTTGCTGTAACCAATCCGGAAAATGTCGAGGCTGTCGAGACGGTAACGCTGGTAAGATAGCGAATGCGTCATCACAAGGTTGCGGTCCGGCTCTTTCAAACGGCGACCGAGCGAAAGCGTGATACCGTTGTTGTAGTAACCGCCGCGATAGCTTACCCGTCCGCCGCCGCCACTCGTGTTGTAGCCATAATAAGAGCTAAGGTCGGTCATCCGGTAAACCGTACGTTGGAAAGATACCCCGAAGTTGATCGGCTTTTTACCGCCTAGCCACGGTTCGCTGAACGACAACGAATAAGTCTGGTACTGCTTACCGTTGGCCTGGAAGCGCAACGAAAGCTTCTGCCCGTCGCCGGATGGCAATGGGCGCCATGTTTCGCGGTTAGGGATGTTTTTAATGGAGAAGTTATTGAAAACCAATCCAAGCGTTCCCACGAATCCGATGTAACCGCCCCAGCCACCTGAAAGCTCGATCTGGTCGGATGGCTTTTCTTCCACGGTGTATTCAATGTCCACCGTACCGTCGGCCTGGTTAGGGATCGGGTTGATCTGGATCTTTTCAGGATCGAAATAACCCATTTGCGACAGCTGACGCTGGGTGTTGATAATCTCCGTTTTACTGAATTTCTGTCCCGGCAACGTGAAGAGTTCGCGCAATACCACGCGGTCGCTGGTTTTGGTGTTACCGTTCAGGAGAATGCGGTTGATGGTCGCCTGTTTCCCTTCGAACATACGCAGTTCTACGTCGATCGAGTCGCCTTCAACGGCTCTTTCGGTCGGTTCGATGTGGAAGTAGAGGTAACCGTCGTCCATGTAAATCGAGCTCACGTCCGATCCCGGGATACCGTTGATCTTCTTATCGAGTTCTTCCGGGTTATACACGTCGCCCTTCTTCACTCCGAGGCGATCGCTCAGGTATTGCGAGGTATACAAATAGTTACCCGACCACGTAATGTTCCGATAATAGTATTTCTGACCTTCTTCGATTTTCATGTCGATGCTGATCGTCTCATCGTCATTCCGAATGGTATCAAATTCGATCACGGCATCGCGGTAACCGTTTTTGCGGTAGTAAGCGATGAGTTTCTCCTTGTCCTCTTCGTATTTTTTAGGAATGTATTTCGAAGGGTTAAAAAGGCGGCCGATGCGACGCTGCTTCGTGCCTTTCATTTTGCGTTTCAGCGTTTTGTCGCTGATAGCCGTATTTCCTTCGATATTGATTTTTTGGATCTTAACCTTTTTGCCCTTTGTAATAGCAAAATTCAAAGTAGCCTGGCCGCGGGTCGAATCGGGGATCTGAAGGACTTTTACCTTTGTATTATAAAAACCCTTGTCCTGATAATACTTCTTGATAACCAGCTGCGTGTTTTTAATGATCGTCGGCGTGATCACGCGGCCTTTGATAAGCTTCACCTTGTCGTTCAGCGTTTCGCGCTCGCCTTTGCGGATACCCGTGAAAGATACCTTGTAAAGCCGCGGACGCTCCTTGATATGGATGTTCAACCATACTTTTTCGCCTTCGATTTTGGTAGCCATGATCTCGACATCGTCCAGCGTTCCGAAATCCATCATTTTTTTGATAGACGACGTCACAGCCGGCCCCGGAATGCGGATCTTGTCGCCGGGTTTGAGGCCGGAAATGGAGATCATCGAGTTGGGATCAAGGAACTGCGTACCCGAAACGGTCACTTCCGCGATCGTGTATTCTTTGGGATTGGCCGGGTCGATGCCGAGGTTGGTCGGGGCGGCGGCCGGTTTCGCGCCGCCAAGGCCTACACGCTGCGCCTGTACCGAAAAGCAGCAGCACAAAAGGATTAATGCAGAAAGACCTTTGAGATGTGCTAATGATTTATTCAAATTTTTCACTGGGTTCATATAATTCTACTTAGCACCATTCGCTTTGATTTGTTCACCCGTTTTGCCGAAGCGCCTTTCGCGGTTCTGATAGGAAAGTATCGCCTCGTACAAGTGTTCCCGGCGGAAATCGGGCCAGAAAAGATCTTCATAAAAATACAGTTCAGAATATGCCAGCTGCCAAAGCAGGAAGTTGCTGATCCGGTGGTCGCCGCCTGTCCGCAGCATCAGGTCCACCTCCGGGCGGTGCTCCGTCGACAGGTTGCCTGCCACCATTTCTTCATTTATTTCTTCGGGCAGCAAAACGCCGTTGCGTACATCTTCGGCGAGTTTGCGTGCGGCCTGGGTAATATCCCATTTGCCGCTGTAACCCAATGCCAGGATGAGATTCAGGCCGGTATTGTTGCGTGTCTCTGCAATCGCTTTCGCAAGCTGGTTCTGGCAGCTGCGCGGCAAGCTCGCCGTATCACCGATCGTATCGAGCTTCACATTGTTCTTCATCATCGTCGGCAGCTCGTTACCGATCGACTGCACGAGCAGCTCCATCAGCGCCCTCACTTCAAATTCCGGGCGTGCCCAGTTTTCCGTTGAAAAAGCATACAATGTCAGAAAAGAAACCCCGAGCTCCGCACATCCTTCCGTCACTTCCCTTACCGCCTTGATCGCATTGCGATGGCCAAACACACGCGCTGCTCCCTGATTCTGGGCCCATCGTCCGTTACCGTCCATGATAACGGCTATGTGTTTGGGCAGATTGCCCGTATCAATGAGCTCCTTCATTAATCCTGACTCCTTTTAACCTTTTTTAACAAAACAAAAACAACATTTTCGAAGCGCCTTGTCATCGGTGAATGATCGGAAGCCGCTCCGGGCTATTCAGGAATCTCATTACCGGTAACAAATACGCAGCAACCGTCCGAAGTGTGCCGAATGCGGGCACATTTCGTTCCTTATCCCGTCCGCAGCTTATCAGAACACCCTGATGAACAACGCATTAGTCTCCAAAATACCAATGGAAATTTAAACGAGGGCGCAATTTAGGAATAAGAATCAGGTCTACAAAATGAATATTCTGGTACAAACGGGGTGTAATTCGATTAATTATCAAGAAGATGGCGGATCGCGTCGCCATAGGTGCTGCCGCTGGTGACCTGCGAAGCCTTGCGATCGCGCATCACGATCACGTACTTGCCGTTGAAGTGTTTCTGGATTTCCTTGATATGGTGGGAGTTGACGATCCCCGCACGGCTCACGCGCAGGTAATGCTTGGGAAGCTTCTCTTCGAGCGACGTAAGCGTGTAGTTAAGCAGGTATTTCTGGCCGTCGAGCGTGTTAAGAAATACGTATTTTTCTTCTGCCTCGAAATGCGTGATCTCGGTCATGGGAATCAGCAGAATGCGGTCGCCGGTTTTCACCGACAATGAGAATATTTCCTTCTTCGGCTTCATTTCTTCGAGCAGCCTCAGCAGGTTTTCCGAATAAGGGTTAAAGCTGCCTGGATGGCCGTTGCCGGCCTGTGTAATGTTCCTGATCTTCTCGATGGTTTTCATCAGCCGGTCGTTTTCCACCGGTTTCAGCAGGTAGTCCACCGAATTTTCCTCAAATGCGCGGATCGCATATTGGTCGTAGGCCGTAGAAAATACCACCAGCGGCATTCTGGTGAGCTTGGAGAGCATTTCGAAACCATTCAGCAGCGGCATTTCGATGTCGAGGAAAATGACGTCCGGATGGTGCCTGTCGATTTCCACCAGACCTTCCGCGCCGTTTTTGGCTTCCGAAACGATCGTAAAAGTGTCGGTATGCTTTTCGAGCAAGCGCCTGAGTCGGCTCAATGCAAGCGGTTCGTCGTCGATAAGAATGGTTTTAAGCGGAAACTGCATGACTGGATTGTTGATGTTGTTCAATGGCTGATTTCTGAATGGCAATATTAACCGATTTGTGCGGCTCGTTGAGCAGTTCAAGGCGCGCATTATCGCCGTAAAGCAGTTTCAGCTTGTCCTGAATGCTGCGCATGCCGTAGCCAGCCCCCAGCGTTTCGGGAAATGCGGGGCCATTATCGTGGACGCACAAATGCAGCCATTGGTCTTTTTCATAAATCTTCACCACAATATTCCCTTGTTCGGCCATCCGCGAAATACCGTGCTTAATGGCATTCTCGACAATGGGCTGCAAGATAAACTTGGGAACTTGCAGGGCTTTCAGCGTTTCGTCCTCCACTTCCACCGTGAACCGCAGCCGCTCGCCAAACCGCACTTTTTCCACCTGCAAATACGTTTCCACCATTTCCAGCTCGTTTTCAATGCTATCGAAATAGTCGCTCGTTTTGCGGCCGGTGGTGTAGCGGAAGAGTTTTGAGAGCAGCAGCGTCATTTCCTCGGCCTTGTCGGGATTCTCGTGCACGAGGCTGGCAATGCTGTTTAATGAGTTATACAAAAAATGCGGGTTAATGCGGGCCTGCAAGGCATCCAGCTCGGCGCGTGTTTTCAGTTTTTCGAGATTGAGGAGCTGGTATTCCTGGTCGGATATTTTACGGGAGATCTGGCGGCCTTCGCGACTCAGGAAGTAAAACACATTGGCGATGGCCACGGGTGCCCACGCATACCAGTACCAGGGCGCATCCTGCGAAGGTTCGGACGGATAGCGCGCCACGTAATCGTTCACAATGTCGGTTGCGAAGATCTGGTGAAGGCCTATTGCCAGCAGACTGTCGGTGAGGAATATGATGATAGAAAGGATAATATGCTTGGCGAGCAGGCTTTTGATGATCACATCGAGCCAGGTGGTGAGCCCCTGCGTGATCAGGATTGTACAAACGCCCGTGGCGATGTTGAGCAGGACCAGGTATTTATAAAAAGCAAGCCGCACCGGCTCCTCAGTGAATGTGAGCTCCGCCGTGAAATAAGCGATCGCATTGAAACCGTACAGGATCACCGCGCCGAGGATAGCCGCCACAAACGTCCCGATCCAGCCCTGGTTCTGAATGATGGCTATGAGGCTGAAATCCTGCCAGTTGAATGATTTTTCCTGTGAAGTAAAACTGAAATTGGCCCCCTCTACCCTCGCCCCGTTCAGGTCTACATCCGACAAACTACTGAAACTCAGATCTGCGTCCCGAAGATCGGCATTCCGGAAAGTGGTCCGGTCGAGGGCCGAAAAACGAAGTTTTGCATTCCGCAGATTGGCGCCGTCGAAGTTGATGTCTTTCAAACTCGAAAAGCTGAAATCTGCATTTTCCAGATCCATGTTACTGAAATCCCTTCCGTCGAGCGATGAGGCTGTCATACGCAGCGGCTTCGTTCTTTTGTCGTCCATGCTGTTAAACCGTAAACGTTAAAATCATTTTGACGGGCCACATGCCTTAGTGGTCCGGTCGTGCATAAAAAAAGCTTCATGGCTAACAGATTATGTGGTACAAATCTATTGGCCATGAAGCCTGTTGCTAAGCGTTTTCCGACGAGTGCCGGTTTCCGGTGGATGAAGTTACCGGCGGACGGAATGAAACGGCCGGTTTTAGAGCTCTTCCAGCATAATATCCTTCCAGCGTACCTTAATGCCGCCGCCATCGTGGATTTGCAATGCGATTGAACCCTGGCCGGCGCCGATTTTAGCATCGGTAAGGTCTACCATTTCGTGCCCGTTGAGCCAGGTTTGCGTACGGTCGCCCTGCGCGCGGATGCGCAGCGTGTTCCATTCGCCCATTTTCAGGAATCCTTCTTTTTCATCCGGAATCTGCACGAGCCAGTTGCGGCCGTAGGATTCGTAAATGCCGCCCGTGTCGTGGTTGGGAGGCGCTACTTCCACCTGCCAGCCCGAAACTTTCGTGCCGGTCACGGTAGAGCGGAAGAATACGCCGCTGTTGCCGTTAGCTTCCTGTTTGAATTTCAGGGTGAGATCAAAATTCTTGTAGAACTTGTCGGTGGTGAGGTAGCCGTACTGCTTGTCGGGGCCGCTTTCGCAGATGAGCTCGCCGCCGTCGACATACCATTTTTCGGTGCCGTGAACGGTCCAGCCTTTGAGGTCTTTTCCGTTGAATAATTTGACGGGCTTTTTTAACGGGTCGGCCGATGGCCCATTCAGCGCGAAAAACGCCGAATTCAGCATCAGGACAGCCGCTCCGGCGACAATGACTTGTCTAAGTTTAAGCATGGTTATGATGGGATTAGGATTAAAAAATTGTGGTTACAAATTCTTTGAAATTACATTTTGCATTAGTTTTACGAAAATTAACCACTTGGAAAGCTATGAAAAAAAACCGTTTTGGAGGGCGTTGGGCAGCATTTTTTTTGGCAGCAGGGCTATTTTCAACGATTTTGATTTCTTGTAAGGAGAGCGAAGCGGATCTCGTGAAGAGAAAGACCGCCACGGATGTCATTCTCGAAAATCCCGAGTTCAGCATGTTAAAGGAGATCATTATTGCTGCGGAAAAGGGAGATGCATTCAGAACTCAGGACGCGACCTTTTTCCTGCCTTCGAACGCCGCTTTCAATAAGGCTAACATATTCAGTGCTTCGGTAATCACCAGCAAGCCCGACTCCATTGATATTTTTCTAAACAGGCACGTGCTGAAAGGCCAGGTGTCCTACGCCGATTTCACAGCCGGCAAGTATGACAATATTGATAAAACGCTCAAACTTGAAATCGCAAAAAAAGATACTGCGTTCACTGTGAACGGAGCCAGGATCGCGAGAAAGGATGTGAGCGCGTCGAACGGCATCATCCAGGTGCTCGACAGCGTTTATGTGAAGGTTATCAGATAAGCGTACCGGATCTTCACAAAAAGCAAACCCCCGAAGCACCAGCTCCGGGGGTTTGCTTTTCTATAACCAATCTTCTCAAAACTGATCCGTAAACGAGAAGAAGAAATTCCCTTCAATAGCCGCATTCTCGTCCGAATCGGAGCCGTGGATCGCGTTTTTTTCCATCGAAATGGCATATAGCTTGCGGATAGTACCTTCTTCGGCATTGTCCGGGTTGGTAGCACCGATCAGCTTACGGAAATCCGCCACCGCATTCTCCTTTTCGAGAATCATAGGGATGATCGCCCCGGACGACATATACATGCAAAGATCATTGTAGAAAGGTCGCTCTTTGTGCACGGCGTAAAACTCGCCGGCACGCTCGGAAGTGAGCTGCGTTTTTTTGAGGGCCACAATCCGGAATCCTGCTGCTTCGATCATCTTGATGATTGAACCCGAATGACCATCCTTCACAGCGTCAGGCTTGATCATGGTAAATGTCTTATTCGTTGGCATACGTACTTGGCTAAATTGTTACTGCCTGCAAGCTACTATATTATAATTTAAATCCGAGAACCTTTCGTCCTCAAACAGCCGCCTCATGTTAAATCACCGCCTGATTGCCAGCCTTTACCGCTCTTTATGAAGCAAATCCCAACAGTTTTGTTAATTTTGTGGGCTCTAAGCAACCTGGAAATTCCTCTTTTGAACTAAGTTACTGTGAATCAAATCATTGAAGAGCTCCGCTCTTTTTTATCCCAACCCCAGAAAATTGTTATCACAACGCACCGCGACCCGGATGCGGATGCATTGGGATCGTCCCTGGGCTGGGCCAGTTATTTGCTCAAAAAAGGCCATGAAGTGACGGTTATCAGCCCTACCGACTATGCCGCGAACCTTCGCTGGCTGTCGGGCATGGAGCATGTACTCGTGTATGAAAAGCCCTCGGAACAAGGAAAATGCAAGAAAAAGATCGAACAGGCGACCCTGATCTGCTGCCTTGATTTCTCGGCGCTGTCACGCCTGAAAGACCTTGGAAAGGTTGTCCAGGATGCTGCGGCTCCCAAAATGATGATCGACCACCACCTCGAACCCGAGCATTTTGCGAAATGGATGGTTTGGGATACCACCGCGGCCGCGACGGCGCAGCTGGTTTACGAGCTGGTGAAGGAAATGGAAGGTGGCCAGCCCGCTGAGCAGATCTTCGATATTCCGATGGCCGAATGCCTCTACGCCGGCATTATGACCGACACGGGCTCTTTCCGTCACGGCAACGTAACGCCCGCCGTACACCTCGCAGTGGCCGACCTGATGCGTACCGGTTTCGATTCGAGCCGGGTCCACCGGCTGATTTACGACAATGCGCCACTTTCGCGGCTGCAATTCCTGGGTTACGTGCTTTGCAACAAGCTGACGGTGCTGCCCGAGTACCGCACGGCGTACATGGTGCTGACGGAGGCTGAACTGCAAAAATTCAACTCGGCGTCGGGCGAAACGGAGGGGATTGTGAACTATGGCCTGCAAGTGGAAAATGTGGTAATGTCGGCAATGTTCATCGAACGCAAGGGCGAGGTTAAGATCTCGTTCCGGTCGGTAGGCGCATTCTCGGTGAGGGACCTTGCCAGCACGCATTTCAGCGGCGGCGGCCATAAGAACGCTTCCGGAGGACGCTCAGAACAACCAGTGAATGAAACAGTTGCGCGGTTTTTAAGCATACTTCCATCATACCAGGAAGAACTTTTGAGCGTTGACTAAACTTGAATTATAACATCAGTAAAATATCTTATAATAAAAACATCCCAATGAATTTAAAAACAATCGGTTATGCGATGGGCATAACTATTCTCGCAGCCGCTTGCAATCAACATCGCCAACAGGTTACCGACAGCGGCCTCAAATACACGCTTTTCGAACATAAGGACGATGCCAAGAAAGCCGAACTGGGGAATATCATGACATTCCACCTGGTGTTGAAGAATGGTACCGACTCCACGCTCCGCGACACATATAAAGAAAATAATCCGGTTAAAATGGTATTGCAGGCGCCGCCTTACAAAGGCAGCTTCGAGGAAGGCCTAACCCTGCTTGCAGCCGGCGATAGCGCTAAGTTTCTGGTGAATGCGGATACATTGTTCGCGAAAATCGGCCAGCCAATGCCTCCGATGATCAAGAAAGGATCGGAACTGAGCTTTACCGTGAAAGTGGTGAGCGTACTTACTTCGGAAGAATTCCAGAAGCAGCAGGCAGAAGCCGGCAAAAAGCAGAAGGACATCGATGCCAAGATCATCGACGAATATCTTGCTAAAAACAACCTGACCGCAAAAGCCAGAAAAACGGCTTCCGGCCTGGTGTACGTGCCGCAAACCGAAGGTACCGGCGCGAGCCCCACTCCTGGCGACAATGTGAAAGTACATTACACCGGCAAGTTCCTGGATGGCAAAGAGTTCGACAGCTCGAAGAGCGGAGGCAAACCACTTGATATGCAGGTAGGAGCCGGAATGGTGATCCAGGGATGGGATGAAGGCCTTACATTGATGAAAAAAGGCGAAAAAGGCTTGTTGCTGATTCCGTCGGGCCTTGCATACGGACCAGATCAATACGGCCCGATCCCAGGCAACTCGGTATTGCAGTTTGAAATGGAATTGCTCGACATTACCAAAGGCACCAAGCCAGCGGGCCCTGCACTTCCTTCTCCCGCTCCGGCGAAATAGGATAAGCAGATATAACAATGCCACCGCAGCCGCGGACCGAAGGCACGGATGATCACGATACGCTTCGTGAACATTCGTGCCTTCGTGGCATTTAACCCTCCCGTTTTTTGCGTAAAATGCACTCCGATCACAACCATATCACACATGAAACTTTGCTTTGCCACCAACAACCGGCACAAACTGGAAGAAATACAGGCGCTACTGGGCGATCAGTTCGAACTCGTAACGCTGAGCGACATCGGCTGCGACACCGACATTCCCGAACCATTCGACACCATTGCCGAGAACTCGCGCGGGAAAGCGCATTACGTGCATGAACATTTCGGGATCGATTGCTTTGCAGATGACACCGGCCTGGTAGTCGGGGCGTTGAATGGCGAACCTGGGGTGAAATCGGCGCGCTACGCCGGCGAACAACGCGATTCCAACGACAATATCGACCTGCTGGTGAAAAGCCTGGCAGACAAGCCGGACCGTTCGGCTCACTTCCTGACCGTGATTACATTGTCGCTCGACGGGGAATATTACCAGTTTGAAGGCACGGTGGAGGGAACAATTATCAATGAAAAGCGCGGCAGCAATGGATTTGGGTACGACCCGGTGTTCGTTCCGAAAGGGCACTCGCGCACATTCGCTGAAATGACCATGCAGGAGAAATCCGATCTTAGCCACCGCGGCAGGGCATTTGCAAAGCTGGTAGCCTTTCTGAGGGCGCATTAACACATTATTCAACCTAACATCATACGGACATGTCGGACTTCAATTCGGATGATTATCGCTACGACGGTAGCAAGAAGTTTGAGATCAGTAAAGCCAAAACGCGCTTTAAAGATATTTATGCCGATAAGGCCGAATACGAGGCCATGCAGGATGAATCGGCGAAGGAGCTGGACGAGTTGCAGAGCATGATGTACGCGCACAACCGGTACGGATTGCTGGTGATCTTTCAGGCGATGGACGCGGCCGGTAAGGACGGCACGATCAAACACGTGCTTTCAGGCGTAAACCCGGTGGGGGTAAAAATCCATTCGTTCAAAAGGCCTACCGATACCGAGCTTGGACATGATTTTTTGTGGAGAACGAACCTGGTACTGCCTCAGCGCGGCACGATCACGATCTTCAACCGCAGTTATTATGAAGAAGTGCTGGTCGTGAAAGTGCAGCCGGAAATCCTCACGCAATCGCAGCGCCTTCCGACGGAGCTGACCGAAGATCTTGACAAGCTCTGGAAACACCGCTACACCGACATCCGCAACCTGGAAAAATACCTCTACCGGAACGGCATTCGCGTGATCAAGTTCTTTTTGAATGTATCGAAGGAAGAACAGGCCGAACGGCTGATCGAACGCATTGAGGACCCTTCCAAAAACTGGAAGTTCGAGGAGCAGGACGTAAAAGTACGCGACCAATGGGCCGAATACATGCAGGCATACGAAGATTGCATTAATGCCACCGCATCCAAAAAAGCACCATGGTTCGTGATTCCCGCCGACGACAAGAAGAACCTCCGCCTGACGGTGGCCAAGATCGTCGCCGAAGAATTGAAGAAGATGCACATGAAATACCCCGAATCGGGCCCACAGCGGACCGAGGAGCTCCGGCATTTCATCGACATCATCAATGCCCAAACGAACCAGCCATAATGCAAAAAAAGGCCGCCGATCGATGATCGGCGGCCTTATAGCTATGCATGGTGTGAAGTTATGTCTTATTTCTTGATGGTGAAGTTGCCGCCACCAATTTTGTAGCCTTCGGCATAGAGCTCCACGTTGTATTTTCCTGGGCGGAACTTGTTGGCATTATCATACAACATCTCTACTTTCTGGTTGTTGTTCTGATAAGCAATTGACTCGCGGGTTGTGAATTTAGACGGCGCGCCATCGACTTCGAACTCTCCTGAGCCAGTAGCGTCGTCAGCTACAACCGCTCCATCCGGATCCAGTACGCGAACATAGATGTCTTTTGGCTCCTGAGCAGTTAACTCGTTTTCCGGCAGGTTGAACACCAGTTTCAGCTTATCAACACGGCTGGCTTTGTATTCGTCTTTGTCTTTGGTTTTACCGCGTGAGTTAACAGTCAGCACTTTCAGATTTTGTGCTCTCAAAGCAGCTGCTTTGCTCACTTTCGCGCTCAGTTCTTTGTTTTCCGCTGTGAAAGTCGTTACTGAGTCTGTCAATTCCGCCTGGCGTTGTACCAGTCGTTCACGTTCGCTGGTAAGCGTTCCCACGTGTGTGTGCAGGGAGTCGTTGCTTGCTACCAGTTGTTCGTTTTCAGCTTTCAGCTGAGCGATCATCTCGTCTTTTTCTGTCAGGAATTTCTCGTATTCCTTGATCTTGCCGAGATATTTGTTGGTTTCTACTCTTCTGCTGCGGCTGAATGCTACCTTGTCAGCTTCGAGTTTCTCTTTCATTTTGGTCAGCTCTGTAACATCACCTCCCAATTTTTCAACTTCTGCAATCTTGGCATCCAATACTGTTGAAATGGAGTCCAATTTAGTTTTGGTTACAGCCAACTCTCTGGCTTTTTCGACTACCATCGATTCTTGCTGTGTCAACTCTTGTTTCTGAGTTGTAAACAGGTAGCCAAACATGGCTGTTGCTAGCCCCAGGACAACTACCATTGCCCACGCTATGCTTTGCTTATTTTTCTGTTCTTGTTGCATTGATATTAAGTTTACTTGTGTGATTTAGTTTCTCATGCGACAGGTTAAAAAATCAAATCCGGGTCTACATGTTCTGATTTCACATCAAATAATTTTGTGCCGTTTTCTGCCACCAAGCCAAAGTCACCGCGCGATCGGAATTTTCGCATCCCTCTGAAATGCAAAAAAGAGCCGCATTGCGATCAATTTGGCTCTTTTTGATGGATATGTTATGATTTTGAAAATTCCTTCATACCGATGGCTAAGTCAAATATGCATCTGGAAAATTGGGTAATGTTACCACAAAATATGGTGTAAGAGTACAGAGAAAATAATGCAATCGACCTGCTAAAATCCTATTTCGCCGTGAATGCTGAAAACCTTCTTCTCCACGAAGATCAGCTTTTGGTAACCGGCTACATCATAAGCGCTTATTCCGATAAGGTTGTCCCGCTTAGCGCATTCGAGTACGATCTTCTTTTCGGAATTGTAAATCTTGTTCTCCGCGCGGAGCAGCGCCTCCACGCGCAATGGCTGTTTCAACACCGAATCGGTTTCGATAATCAGGTAGCTTACAGGTAGGTCGTTGCCGGGTTTGAGACGGTATTCAAATCGCAGCGGGCCATTATGAACCGTTTCATAGGCCTGGCGGTAAGACGGCTTGTTAATGTCCGCCTGCACGAAAAGTTCAAGTTCTTTCTTCCAATCGACGTTCCGGCTTTTCGACACTTCACGATTTGATCCCAAAACTGCCGTTTTCCGCACTTCCGGCTTTTTGTCGTTCAAATAAGTAATCTGGTTTTCGACAAACCCTTTCAAATCATAATAGACCTTGGGAGCATCGTCGCGGGATTCTTCCGGCGTGCAGGAAACCAGCGAGCAGAGCAGTAGAACGATCGTAAGGAAGCGGTAAAGCATGGATTTGAATATGTGGCTAAAAAAACAGAGAGCCCGAAGGACTCTCTGCTGGTTAACATCAACGGATGTCCGAAAGTTTTAGAGAATGCTGGTTCCCGTCATTTCTGCCGGCTGCGCGATTCCCATTAACGCCAAAATGGTTGGCGCCACGTCGGCTAGCTTTCCATTATGGATCGGCTTTTGGTATTCACTATCCACCAGAATGCATGGCACGAGGTTCAATGAATGCGCGGTATTCGGCGATCCATCGTCGTTGGACATGTAATCCGAATTACCGTGGTCGGCTATGATGATGGATGAGTAGCCGTGGTTCAAACCGGTGGTAACCACCGCCTGCACGCACTGATCTACCGTTTCGCACGCCTTCACAGCCGCTTCGAAAACGCCGGTGTGGCCTACCATGTCAGGGTTAGCGAAATTGAGACAAACGAAATCCACTTCTTCTTTCTCCAATTCAGGAACGATCGAGTCGCGAATATCGAATGCCGACATTTCGGGCTGCAAGTCGTAAGTAGCCACTTTCGGCGACGGGCAAAGCAGGCGGCTCTCTCCTTCGAACGGCTTTTCGCGGCCGCCTGAGAAGAAGAACGTCACGTGCGGGTATTTCTCCGTTTCGGCAATGCGGATTTGTTTTTTGCCGGCAGCTTCGAGTACCTCGCCCAATGTATTGTTCAGATTGTCTTTGTCGAAAATCACATCCACGCCTTTGAAAGTATCATCATAGTTGGTCATGGTGATGTATTTCAAATTGAGCTTGTGCATGTTCTGCTCGTGGAAATCCTGCTGGGTAAGCACTTCGGTAATCTCGCGGCCGCGGTCGGTGCGGAAGTTGAAGCACAATACCACATCGCCGTCCTGGATCAATGCAAGCGGAGAGCCATCGGCATTGGTAGCGATGATCGGCGTGATGAATTCGTCCGTTACGCCTTCTTCGTAAGATGCTTTTACTGCATTCAGAACATCGCCGGACGGAACATGCTTGCCTTCGCCGTGTACCATGGCGTCATAAGCCAATTTCACGCGTTCCCAGCGCTTGTCGCGGTCCATTGCATAGTAGCGGCCGGTAATGCTGGCAATGCGGCCGGTGCTTTGCGCCATGGATTCGTTCAGTTCGGTCAGGAAACCTAACCCACTTTTGGGATCGGTATCGCGGCCGTCGGTAAATGCGTGAATGAATACGTCGTTCAAACCACGATCGGCTGCGATTTTGCAAAGGCCCTTCAAATGGTCGATATGCGAATGCACGCCGCCATCCGAAACAAGTCCGATGAAATGCACTTTCTTGCCTTCCGTTTTGGCATATTCCAATGCATTCGTCAGCGCGGGCTCCTGGCCCAGCGTGCCTTCCGAAACGGCGAGGTTGATTTTTACCAGATCCTGATACACCACGCGGCCTGCGCCGAGGTTGGTATGGCCTACTTCGGAGTTACCCATTTGTCCGTCAGGAAGGCCGACAGCCAGACCACTCGCTTCGAGTTTGCTATGCGGGTATTTTTGAAGAATGGAATCGTAGAATGGGGTGTTGGCAGCCAGAATGGCGGAACGGTTTTCCTCGCCGGTTTTGGCGATCCCCCAGCCGTCCATGATAATGAGGATGACTTTCTTGCTCAATGTATGCTGAATTAAGATGATATTGTTGAGAGTATTCGTTTACTCCCGCTTTTTGCTTTCGACAGGCTGATTGTTTTCGTCCACAATCACATATACTTCCTCGTTGGGCCGCCGCATCATAAATTTCTCGCGCGCCCATTTTTCGAGCATTTTAGGATTCCCGAAAACCTCATTCCGCTCCTTTTTAACGTCCCTGATCTTGTCCTGAAGAATTGCTTTCTCCTTTTCCAGGTCCTTCATCTTCATCCGGTTCGACATCACGATCCGGAAATTGTTGTTGTCGAGGAACAATATCCATATCAGCCACACGACGAATGTGGCAATATAGAAGTTCTTTAATGTGTGCAAAGACCAGAATGAGTGGTTTTTCATATTGAAACACCCTTAAACAAGAACCGGAGCGCTGGGCTCCGGCTCTTACATGGTTTGAATTAGAATTTCAATCCTGGGAAATAAGCGCTTTCGCCCAGTTCTTCTTCGATGCGGAGAAGCTGGTTGTATTTCGCCATACGGTCAGAACGAGAAGCCGAACCTGTTTTGATCTGGCCTGTGTTCAATGCAACCGCGAGGTCAGCGATCGTAGCATCTTCCGTTTCACCTGAACGGTGCGACATAATGCTCTTATAGCTGTTGCGTTTCGCGAGGTTTACAGTATCAATCGTTTCAGTCAAAGAACCGATCTGGTTTACTTTCACCAATACCGCGTTAGCGATTTGTGATTCGATACCTTGTTGCAGACGGGTTACGTTGGTTACGAACAAATCGTCACCTACCAGCTGGCATTTTTTGCCGATTGAGTCTGTCAGAGTCTTCCAGCCAGCCCAGTCGTCTTCGTCCATACCGTCTTCGATCGAGATGATAGGATATTTAGCTACCCACTGAGTCCAGTAGTCAGCCATTTCGTCAGAGCTCAGTTTACGGCCATCCGATTTTTTGAAGTGGTACAGACCATCTTCGTAGAATTCAGAAACAGCAGCATCCATTGCGATAAAGATTTCTTCGCCTGGCTTGTAACCTGCTTTTTCGATCGCCTGAAGTACAACTTCGATCGCCTCTTCGTTGGACTTGATGTTTGGAGCAAAACCACCTTCGTCACCTACGTTGGTCGAGTAGCCTTTGCTTTTCAAAACGGTTTTCAAAGTATGGAAAACCTCAACGCCCATGCGCAATGCCTGAGAGAATGTATCTGCTTTGGCAGGCATGATCATGAACTCCTGGAAATCGATGGAGTTATCCGCGTGGCTACCGCCGTTGAGGATGTTCATCATCGGCACAGGCAATGTGTTGGCGTTGGTACCGCCTACGTAACGGTACAATGGAAGGTTTGCTTCCTGTGCAGCAGCTTTCGCAGCAGCGAGGGAAACACCCAGGATAGCATTTGCACCCAACTTCGCTTTGTTAGGCGTGCCATCCAGTTCCAGCATGATTTTATCAATGAGGTTCTGCTCAAATACGGAGCAACCGATCAGTTCAGGGAAAATGATGTCGTTTACATTCTCTACCGCTTTCAAAACTCCTTTTCCAACATAAACGCTCTTGTCGTCATCGCGAAGCTCAACTGCCTCGTGCTTACCGGTAGAAGCTCCGGAAGGAACAGCAGCGCGGCCCAGATAACCATTCTCGGTACGAATATCAACTTCTATTGTAGGGTTTCCTCTTGAATCCAGAATTTGTCTTGCATGTACTGACTGAATCGTACTCATTTGCAGCTTGTGTTTTGATTAAAAATTGGAATATGGTTAACGATACAAAATAACGCAAAAAAAATCGTCATCCATAGACTCCGGACGATTTTCGGTGGATGAAGAATGCGTTAAGCCGTATCAAAAGAAAATCCCTCCGCGCTCAGGCAGAGGGATTTAATGTATTCTTACTTCGCTTCGCTTAGCAATTTGATAAACTCGTCGAACAGGTAACGTGAGTCGTGCGGACCTGGCGACGCTTCCGGGTGGTATTGCACCGAGAACGCAGGATAGTCCTTTCTGCGGATACCTTCGATCGTCTTATCGTTCAGGTTAATGTGCGTCACCTCGATGTCCGGGTGGCTTTCGATCTCATCCGGCTTCACTGCGAAACCATGGTTCTGCGAAGTGATTTCGCAAAGTCCTGTGATCAGGTTTTTCACCGGGTGGTTCAAACCGCGGTGGCCGTGGTGCATTTTATAAGTAGTAATGCCGCTTGAAAGTGCCAGCAACTGGTGACCGAGGCAGATTCCGAAGAGCGGCTTCGCTGTTTCCACCATCTGCGTTACGTTTTCAACCGCATACTCCATGGCCGAAGGGTCGCCGGGGCCATTCGAGATGAAGAAGCCGTCGGGTTTCCATTCCAGCACCTCTTCGTAAGGTGTTTTCGCAGGGAAAACCTTGCAGTAGCAGCCTCTTGAAGTCAGGTTAAGCAGAATGCTTTTCTTGATACCATAATCCATTACCGCAACGCGCCATTTCGCAGTGGCCTCGTCGCCCATGTAGTAAGGCTCCTCGGTCGTCACCTCCGAAGAAAGCTCCAATCCGTCCATGGAAGGGATTTTCTTCAACTCTTTCATGAGTTCCACTTCGTCGAGGATCTCGGAAGAGATGATGGCGTTCATCACACCTTTCTCGCGTACGTGGCGCACGAGGTGACGTGTGTCCACATTGCTGATGCCAACGATGTTGGCACGTTCGAAATACTCTTGCAGAGAGAAATCAGCGGTGTCACGCGAGTAGATCTGTGAGAATGTGTTACAAACCATCCCGCGGATCTTAACCGAGCCAGATTCCTCCTCGTCTTCCAGCTGCACGCCGTAGTTACCGATGTGCGAGTTGGTATTCACGATAATCTGACCGTAATAGGAAGGGTCTGTGTAAATCTCCTGGTAGCCGGTCATGCCCGTATTAAAGCAAATTTCGCCACCGGTGGTTCCACTTTTACCCAAAGCGAGTCCTTTGTATGCTGTTCCGTCTTCTAGCAACAACAGAGCTTCCTTTTTCTGATTCATATTATGGTTTAAATCTGTTTCCCGGCGATTTTATATGTTTTTGAGACTACCGGATCAATTTTGGTGCAAAAATACAATTTTTCACTCATAAAAAAGGGTTAAACGAAACCGTTCAACCCTTTTCCTATATTTCTATTTCCGATTACCAAAACTATTCCTTTTCAGTTTCGCCTGGTGTCTCTTCTGTTTTCGGAGCTTCCTCTTCAGCAGGAGCCTCAGTTTCCGCTACGATCGGATGATCTTCTTTCTTTACAGGAGCAGCTTCAACAGCTCCTTCTTTCTTACCACCTCTTCTGCTGCGACGAGTCTTAGCAGGTTTGTCGGCATTGGCAAGCAACAGTGCATCGTTGAAATCAACCAGCTCGATCAATGCAGTTTCAGCCGCGTCACCCAAACGGTTACCCAACTTGATAATACGAGTGTAACCACCCGGACGAGATGCGATTTTGTCTGAAACGACACCGAAAAGTTCTTTCGTAGATTCTTTGTCGTTCAGGTAAGAGAATGCTACCCTTCTGTTGTGGGTAGTATCTTCTTTCGCACGAGTCAGCAGAGGCTCAACGAACTTGCGAAGCTCTTTTGCCTTAGCCAGGGTTGTTTCAATTCTTTTGTGAAGGATCAATGAGGAAGCCATATTTGAAAGCATCGCCTTGCGGTGTGATGCGGTTCTTCCCAAGTGATTGTCCTTTTTACCGTGTCTCATTGTTTTGTTGTTTAGTTGCTTCGAGCGGCGCGGTCAGCGCGCTACAGAATACATACTTATGATGGAATTTAATTAATCCTCGTCCAGACGGTACTTCGACACGTCCATTCCAAATGTGAGCTGCTTGTCGGCTACGAGTTGTTCCAACTCGGTGAGTGACTTTTTACCGAAGTTCCGGAATTTCATCATATCAGAAATTTCCAGTCTTACCAGGTCACCCAAAGTTTTCACATCCGCAGATTTCAAACAGTTGTAAGCGCGTACTGAAAGATCCAGTTCAGACAATGAAGTCTTCAACAGTTTTCTCATACGCAGCATTTCCTCATCAACCTGATTGTCTTCCTCCGCCTTCTGCTTCTCAAACGTCATAGTTTGGTCGGAGAACAGCATGAAGTGTTGGATCAGAATATTGGCAGCGCCTTTCAATGCATCTTCCGGGTGGATTGAACCATCGGTTTGGATGTCGATCAAAAGACGTTCGTAGTCGGTACGCTGTTCCACACGCGTGTTTTCAACGCTGTATTTCACATTTTTGATAGGCGTATAAATCGAGTCTACCGCGATGTAGCCGAACGGAAGCTCATTAGCCCGTGGTTCGTCTGCAGGCACGTAGCCTCTGCCTTTATCCAGGAGAAGTTCCATTTCGAACTCCTTCTGATCATCTATATGGCAAATGACCTGATCTGGGTTCAAAACCTCAAATGCGCTTGTAAACTTGCCAATGTCACCGGCAGTGATGACGGAAACATTTTTCAGGTTTACTACGATCCTACTCTCACTCAGGTCAGAAACTTTTTTAAAACGAACCATTTTAAGGTTCAGGATGATTTCCGTAACATCCTCAACTATACCTTCGATAGAAGAAAATTCGTGAAGCACGCCTGGGAACTTCACACTCGTGATGGCATAGCCTTCCAAAGATGAAAGGAGAATCCTACGCAACGCATTACCAATGGTTACGCCGTATCCTTTCTCTAAAGGCTTAAACTCAAACAACCCGTGAAAGTCGTCTGCTTTCTCCATGACGACCTTATCAGGCATTTGGAAAGCTAATATTGACATAGTCCTTGCTCCTTTTATAGTAGTAAATGATAGTTGATCACGCTACCTTACCTTTGCGATCGCAAAAATTGCGCTGTTACCAGCAAAAAAAGCACTACCCCGGATATCCGGGGAGTGCATGTAATATGAAGATTATTATTTAGAATACAATTCAACGATCAACTGCTCGTTGATGTTTTCTGGAATTGACTCACGGTCTGGGTAAGAAATGAACTTGCCAGACAATTCCTGACCGTTCCATTCCAACCAGCTGAAACCTTTTGAACTATGTCCTGCAAGGCTGTCGGTTACGGCTTCGAGAGATTTTGATTTCTCACGAACGGTAACTACCTGGCCTGGACGCAATGAATAAGAAGGGATGTTCACGATCTCACCGTCAACAAGGATGTGCTTGTGCGAAACGAGCTGACGAGCAGCACGACGCGTAGGAGCGATACCCAAACGGTAAACTGTGTTATCAAGACGAGCTTCGCAGTATCTCAAAAGGTTTTCACCGGTAAGACCAGCTTTAACCGAAGCTTTCTCAAACAAGCTACGGAATTGTCTTTCGAGGATGCCGTAGATGAACTTCACTTTTTGTTTCTCAGCCAATTGCAGAGCGTACTCCGACTTCTTTGACCGACGACCCTTTCCGTGCATTCCGGGAGGGTAATTTTTCTTTGCAAGCGCTTTGCTTGGGCCCATGATGGGCTCTCCGTAACGTCTTGCGACTTTGGTTTTGGGACCTGTATAACGTGCCATTAAAACTATTTGTTAACTAAAAATTGATAAATACCATTCTGTAACCCCAGTGTCCAAATTACGAATGGGTACCTTTCGGTACTAACTATTACTATACTCTACGACGTTTTGGAGGACGGCATCCGTTGTGCGGAAGCGGAGTGATGTCACGGATAGTGGTCACTTCGATACCTGCATTCTGGATCGTGCGGATCGCAGACTCACGGCCTGATCCTGGTCCTTTCACAAAAACCTCAGCTTTACGCATTCCGAGGTCGAACGCAACTTGTGCAGCGCTCTGAGCAGCAGTTTGTGCTGCGTATGGAGTGTTCTTCTTAGAACCACGGAATCCCATTTTACCGGCAGAACCCCAAGAGATAACTTGTCCGTTGCTGTTGGTAATTGAGATGATGATATTATTGAAAGAAGCTTTGATGTGAACCTGACCAACAGGCTCCACAACCACCACTCTCTTTTTAGCTTTATCTTTTCTTTTATTCTGTGCCATTGCTGTTGGAATAAGTTGTGGATCGCTCCACCGCTCATTTTATTATTTAGTAGCCTTTTTCTTGTTCGCGATAGTTTTGCGTTTACCCTTACGAGTACGTGAGTTGTTTTTCGTTCTCTGACCACGCAAAGGCAATCCTTTACGGTGACGGAGGCCACGATAACAAGCGATATCCATAAGACGCTTAATGCTCAACTGAACTTCAGACTTAAGAGCGCCTTCTACTTTGTATTCCCCAGCAATAACCCCACGGATCGCACCAGACTCGTCGTCGGTCCAGTCGATCACCTTTTTATTCAAATCAACACCTGCCTTTTCGAGGATTTTCTTAGCCGAGCTACGGCCGATCCCGAAAATATAAGTCAATGAGATTTCGCCTCTTTTGCGATCTGGAATGTCTACTCCTGCAATACGTGCCATAATTATTATCCTTGTCTTTGTTTATACCGTGGGTTCTTCTTGTTAATAACGTACACTTTACCCTTCCGGCGGATAACCTTGCAGTCTTCGCTGCGTTTCTTTACTGATGCTTTGACTTTCATCTGATTAAACTAAGTGTTAATTTAAGGTAATCAATCCCCTTACTTGTAACGATATGTAATCCGGGCTTTCGATAGGTCGTAAGGAGACATTTCCAGCTTTACTCTGTCACCCGGCAATATTTTGATATAGTGCATTCTCATTTTACCAGAGATATGCGCTATCACTTCATGCTTATTCTCTAATACAACACGAAACATTGCGTTTGACAATGCTTCGAGAATTACTCCGTCTTGTTCGATTGATGCTTGTTTTGCCATTCGTAGCTTTCTGTTACTGTACTTCAACCATAAGGCTGGTGTTGGCCGTCACTTTTTCAATGTAATCGAATGTGGTCAGAATTTCGGCCTTTCCTTTTCTCACTACCACGGTATGTTCGAAATGCGCGGAATACTTTCTGTCGTTGGTCCGGATTGTCCAGCCGTCGCGCTCCTGCACTACTGCTTTCGTTCCAAGGTTGATCATCGGCTCGATAGCCAAAACCATGCCTTCTCTCAATCGTATTCCTTTGCCTCTTTTACCGTAGTTGGGTACTTCCGGAGCTTCGTGCAGATCCCTGCCTACTCCATGTCCTACCAACTCTCTCACGACTGTATAGCCACGGTCTTCAACATAACTCTGAACCGCGTGGCCGATATCGCCGATCCGAAGGCCATCCACCGCTTGCTCAATTCCCTTGTACAGGGATTTTTTGGTTGCGGTTAAGAGGTTCATCACCTCTTTGGAAACCTCTCCCACCGGGTAAGTGTACGCGCTGTCACTATGATAGCCATTCAGCTTAACCCCGCAGTCGATGGAAACGATGTCCCCCTCTTTTAGCACGTAGCCCCCGGGAATCCCGTGGACTACTACTTCATTGACCGATATACAAAGAGAGGCCGGAAATTTGTTGAATCCCTTGAATGAAGGGATTCCACCGTTATCTCTGATATATTCCTCAGCAACCGCATCCAACTTTCCGGTTGTAACACCCGGTTTTACCCAGGTAGCGACTTCCGCATGTGCCTTGCCGAGCAGTTGAGCACTAACCTTTATCAGGTTGATTTCCTCTTCTGTTTTAAGATAAATCATTTCAGATTGCTACGCTCTCGGTGCGTCCTTTTACACGTCCCGACTTCATCAGACCTTCATAGCGACGCATGAGCAAGTAGCTTTCAACTTGTTGCAAAGTATCCAGAACCACACCTACCATGATCAGCAATGAAGTTCCTCCGAAGAAGTGAGCAAAGTCGGTCGAGATACCCAGAAGGCTTGCGAATGCAGGCAGAGTAGCAACTACTGCGAGCATCAACGCGCCTGGGAAGGTGATACGGTCAAGCACAGAGCTGATATATTCAGATGTCTGCTGACCTGGTTTCACACCCGGGATAAATCCGCCGCCGCGCTTCATGTCATCAGCAATTTGCTGAGGATTCACCGAAATCGCGGTGTAGAAGAACGTAAATACAATAATCAATACTGCGAACAGGAGGTTATATTGCCAGGTCGTGTAGTTAGCGAAAATCGTTGCTACGTTGCTGGCAAAATCACTTTTTTCGGCGAAGTAAGATGCTCCCAGTGAAGGAATAAACATCAAAGCCTGAGCGAAAATGATCGGCATCACACCTGCTGCATTCAATTTCAATGGCAAATACTGGCGCTGACCACCCATTACGCGGTTACCTACCACCTGCTTGGCATATTGGATAGGAATACGGCGAACAGCCTGGGTCAACATTACCGCGCCCATAATTACAAAGTAGAGGGCAACGATTTCCAATACGAACAACAGAATCTGGCCGCTGCCTCTTGATACGAACTCTTTGTAGATCGCACCAGGGAAACGCGAAACGATACCGATCATGATCAGCATCGAAATACCGTTACCAATACCCTTGTCTGTGATTCTTTCACCAAGCCACATACAGAACATTGTACCAGCCGTCAATACGAATACAGACGAGATGGTGAACATGCTTCTGGAAACCAGAAGAGCCTCGTCAGGTACAGTCGTATTCAAATAAGCAGTACCTTGAACAAGTGTAACAACGATAGTCAGAACCCGGGTAATTTGGTTCAGTTTCTTACGTCCTGATTCTCCCTCCTTCTGCATCTTCTGGAAATACGGCAATGCCATGGTCAGAAGCTGGATTGCAATGGAAGCAGAAATGTAAGGCATGATACCCAACGCAAAAATGGACGCTTTGCTAAAAGCGCCACCTAAGAAAGTATCGAGCAACCCCAACAATCCTGCGGAGGATACATTCATTTGATCAGGCTCAACACCTGGCAACGCAACGTAAGACCCCAACCGGAAGATCGTTATAAACAAAAGAGTGTTGAGAATACGTGTTCTCAACTCCTCAATCGCAAATATGTGTTTAATAGTCTCTAAAAATCGTTTCATCTTCTGGGCTTACAACACTCTGTTCAAAGTAAACAAATTCTGTCGGGTATCGCAGCTAAATTACAATTTAACTGCTTTACCGCCTGCCTTCTCGATCGACTCGATAGCCGAAGCAGAAAACCCATGAGCCTGAACTTCAACCGCAGAAGTGATTTCACCACGGTTAAGGATCTTAACCAAGTCATTCTTCGCGCTGAGACCATTTTCACGAATCAGATCCAACGTTACTACCGCAGCTCCGGTTTTTTCAACCAATGCCTGGATTGCATCCAGGTTCAACGCCTTGTATTCAACGCGGTTGATGTTATTGAAACCGAATTTCGGCAAACGTCTTTGAAGAGGCATCTGACCACCTTCGAAGCCCAGCTTACGGCTGTAACCTGAACGCGATTGCGCTCCTTTGTGTCCACGTGCAGCAGTGCCTCCTTTTCCGGAACCCTGACCACGTCCAACCCGCTTTCCTACCTTAACGGAACCAGCAGCCGGTTTTAATGAACTTAAATTCATACTATTCGTATATTAAATTTCTTCAACTTTAACCAAGTGGCTTACCTTGCGGATCATTCCCGCGATGGCATCGCTGTTTTCTTTCTCAACAGACCGGTTCAGTTTACCAAGACCCAACGCTTTGATCGTCAGCTTTTGCTTCTCAGGGCGGTCAATTGTGCTCTTAACTTGTGTAATACGTACTTTTGACATGATTACTCTCAGATTGAGGATAATCCCGAAGGATTATCCGTTGAATACTTTTTCCAATTTAACGCTGCGTTGGAAAGCAACCTGATGCGGAGCTCTCATTTTCAAAAGAGCGTCAATTGTAGCCTTGATAACGTTGTGCGGGTTCGATGAACCTTTGGATTTCGCAAGTACGTCTTTGATACCTGCACTTTCCAATACCGCACGCATCGGGCCACCTGCCAGTACTCCCGTACCAGGAGCAGCCGGCTTGATCAGAACGAAACCACCGCTGAACTTACCTTCCATTTCGTGAGGAACGGTATGTTTAAGCATCGGAATTTGGATCAGGTTTTTCTTAGCATCGTCAATTCCTTTGGCGATCGCGTCAGTTACTTCGTTGGCTTTGCCCAATCCGTAACCTACAACTCCGTTTCCGTCTCCTACTACCACGATGGCAGAGAAGGAGAAACGACGACCACCTTTTACTACTTTTGCCACCCGGTTGATCGCTACAACGCGCTCTTTCAGGTCTGATTCGTTAACCTTTGAAGGTCTTGTATTTGTAGACATAGTCTTTGTTATACTTAGAATTTCAGGCCACCCTCACGAGCTCCGTCGGCCAATGCTTTTACCTTACCGTGGTACAAATATCCGTTGCGGTCGAAAACTACTGCCTGGATACCTGCTTCCTGCGCCTTTTCAGCGATCTTTTTACCTACCTGGGCAGCTACTTCCACGTTAGTGTTTTCTTTTCTGCCTCCCAGATCTACCGAAGATGCGCTTGCAAGGGTAATCCCCTTCACGTCGTCGATAATCTGTGCATATATGCTTGTGTTCGAACGGAAGACTGACAGTCTCGGGCGTTCTGCGCTTCCCTTCACCCGCTTACGGATGTGAAGTTTCAGGCGTGTTCTTCTATCTGCTTTTGCGTTAGCCATCTTAAATCTTATCTTACTTGTTTATAACATTGATCGGTGGCTACGCACTATTTCTTAGAAGCAGACTTACCTGCCTTACGACGGACCACTTCACCAACAAAACGGATACCTTTTCCTTTGTAAGGCTCAACTTTGCGGAGGGATTTGATTTTCGCCGCTACTGCACCAATCAGTTCTTTGTCGATACCTTCCAGGATCACCTTAGGGTTCTGACCTTTTTCTGAGGTCGTCACCACTTTGATCTCTTCGGGGATCGCCATGAAGATGTTGTGCGAGTAACCCAATTGAAGTTCGAGAACATTGTTCGCCGAGCTCGCCTTGTAACCTACCCCGATAATTTCAAGCTCACGCTTGTAACCTTCGCCTACACCGATTACCATGTTGTTCAACAGGGAACGGTAAAGGCCGTGCAATGCTTTGTGACGCTTTTGCTCTGTAGGGCGCTTTACTTTCAGCTCGCTACCTTCAACTTCAACAGTAATATCGCTGTCGACAGCCTGGGTAAGTGTGCCTTTCGGGCCTTTTACAGATACTACGTTATCGTCTGCAACCGATACGGATACTCCCGCCGGCAACGTGATAACTTTATTTCCTATTCGTGACATTTCCTGAATAACTTTTAAATATTAATACACGAAACATAACACTTCACCACCCACATTCAGTGTCTTAGCTTCTTTATCTGTCATTACACCTTTCGATGTAGAGATGATCACTGTTCCTAAGCCGCCCAATACACGTGGCAGTGTTGATGAACCTGAATATTTACGTAGTCCAGGCTTACTAACCCTCTCCAATTTCACAATTGCAGATTGCTTTGTCACAGGATTGTATTTCAAAGCGATCTTGATAACTCCCTGAGGACCAGCCTCGTCGAATTTATAACTTTGAATGTACCCCTTGTCAAAAAGTACCTTTGTAATCTCTTTTTTTATGTTGGATGCAGGTATCTCAACAACCCGGTGCTTCGCTTTGATAGCGTTTCTGAGTCTCGTCAGATAGTCTGCTATGGGATCCGTTAACATGTTTATGCCAAGTTTAAACACCCCCTTTTGAACGGGAGTGCAAAGTTAAGTAATTGAAATCAGAATTGAAAGTATTCTTACCAACTTGATTTTGTAACTCCTGGAATTTTTCCATCTGACGCCATATCGCGGAAGAGTACCCGGGAAATTCCGAATTTACGCATATAACCGCGAGGTCTTCCGGTGATTTTGCACCGGTTGTGCAGGCGTACAGGAGAAGAGTTACGTGGTAACTTGTCAAGACCAACCCAGTCACCGGCAGCTTTCAACTTGCTACGTTTTTCAGCGTAGCGCTCTACTAGCGCTTGTCTTTTTCTCTCCCGTGCTTTTACTGATTCTTTTGCCATTGTCGGTAAATAATCTTAGTAGTATTTTCTTATTTATTCGCGTTGGTGAAAGGCATTCCCAATGCTTTCAGCAATTCGTAGCTCTCTTCGTCAGAGTTGGTAGAGGTCACGAAAGTGATATCCATACCAGTGATTTTCGCCACTTTTTCGATGCTGATCTCAGGGAAAATGATCTGTTCTTTCACACCGAACGTATAATTTCCACGTCCATCGAACCCTTTGTCGCTGATACCTTTGAAGTCACGTACACGCGGCATTGCAATGGTAGTAAGGCGGTCAAGGAATTCGTACATCTTGTCACCACGAAGCGTTACTTTTGCTCCGATAGGCATGTTCTCACGCAACTTAAAGTTAGAGACCGCCTTCTTAGAAACAGTAGCGATCGCTTTCTGTCCTGTGATCAGGCTCAACTCTTCCACACCGGTGTCAACAAGCTTCTTGTCTGCCACAGCAGCTCCGATACCTTTGTTGATAACAATCTTTGTCAGGCGGGGAACCTGCATGCTTGATTTGTACTGGAATTTCCCCTTCAATTGCGAAACGATTTCGCTTACGTACTTCTCTTTTAATCTAGGCGTTGCCATGTTTGAAAGTGATTATGTGGATTGCCGACCCACGCGCTTTTATAAAAATTGAACTGCTTTCGGCAAATCCGGATTACAATAAGTTTCCGGATTTTTTCGAGAAGCGTTGCAGTTTTCCTTTGTCATTCGCTTTACGGCCGGTTCTTGAAGCTTCACCTGTTTTAGGATCTACCACCATCAGGTTACTGATGTGAATCGCGCCTTCGCGTTTTTCGATGCTTCCTTGTGGATTTTGCGCATTTGGCTTAATGTGCTTGGTGATCATATTCACACCTTCCACGGTTGCTCTCTGTTTTTCTACAAGCACCTTGGTGATCACGCCTGTTTCGCCTTTTGCGTTACCTGAAATCACTTTCACGGTATCACCCTTGCGAACGTGCAATTTTGCCGGTGCTTTTTTATTTGTACTTTCCATTGAGGTATTCTTCTTAACAGTTTAAAGAAATACTGATGTTTCTTACAACACTTCTGGTGCCAGTGATACGATTTTCATGAACTGCTTCTCGCGCAACTCGCGGGCAACTGGTCCGAAAATACGTGAACCACGTGGTTCGTCATTGTTGTTCAATAAAACTGCCGCATTATCTTCAAACCGGATGTAAGTTCCATCTTTGCGACGTACCTCTTTTTTAGTACGTACAACCACGGCTTTGGAAACCGTTCCTTTTTTCATGTTGCTCGAAGACAGAGCGGATTTCACCGTCACGACGATCTTATCGCCCACCGAAGCATAACGCTTTCCAGTTCCGCCCAATACCCGGATTACGAGTACTTCTTTCGCGCCACTGTTATCGGCTACTGACAGTCTTGATTCTTGTTGTACCATGATTACTTCGCTCTTTCAAGGATTTCTACTAATCTCCAACGCTTGTTTTTGCTAAGCGGACGAGTTTCCATTACACGGATAGTATCGCCGATACCAACCTGGTTTGTTTCGTCGTGAACCATCAGTTTGGTAGTTTTAGTCATAAACTTACCATACTTCTCGTGCTTCACTTTACGCACTACGGTGATCACGCAGGACTTGTCCATTTTGTTGCTCACCACTTTGCCAATTCTCTCTTTACGTAAATTTCTTACTGTTGCCTCCATAATTTCTAAACTGTTTACTGTTGGTTAGATTTAGCCGACAGCTCGGTTAAGAGTCTTGCAATTTCCTTACGTGAGGCGCGAATACGCAGAGGGTTCTCGATTGGAGAAATAGCATGCGCAAATTTCAACCGGAGTAAGCGCTCTCTCTCTTGGGCGATCTGCTCTTTGAGCTGATCCTGCGACAGATTCTTTATTTCTTTACTAGTCATTGCTTTTGATAATTAGCGGTTCTTAATACGTTCGGCTTATGCTTCCTGATAATCCCGGCGTACGACGAACCTTGTCTTAATTGGCAACTTTTGTGCAGCCAAACGCAATGCTTCGTTTGCAGTATCCAGCGCTACACCAGTCGCTTCGAAAATGATAGTTCCAGGCTTAACAGGAGCTACCCAATATTCAGGGGCACCTTTACCTTTACCCATACGAACCTCAGCAGGTTTTTTGGTAATCGGTTTGTCAGGGAATACACGGATCCATACCTGACCTTCGCGTTTCATTGCACGGGTTACCGAGATACGTGCTGCTTCGATTTGACGAGCAGTCAACCAACCTGGTTCCAGTGCTTTTATTGCAAACGATCCAAAAGCGATCTCATGTCCGCGGGTCGCCAGACCACGGTGCGAACCTTTGTTCTTCTGTTGTTTGCGAAATTTTGTCCTTTTCGGCTGTAACATGATTCTAATCTATTTGAACCGGTGTGGTACCGGAAAGTATCTGATTACTTCTTCTTGTTCTTGTTGCGTTTGCGACGATCTGCATCACCGCCACCACCTTCTCCGCGAGGAGCTCCGTCGTTTCTGTCACGGCCGCCTCTTCTGTCGCCACGTCCGCCGCGATCGTTACCACCACGTTCGCCGCCTTGTGCGCTTCTTTCAGCCCTGTCGGATGCCGCAGTAGCTGCGCTTGGAGTCAGGTCACGCTTTCCGTACAATTCACCTTTGAAGATCCATACTTTAATACCGATCTTACCGTAGATAGTTTGTGCTTCGGAGATAGCGTAATCGATGTCCGCTCTCAATGTATGCAAAGGAATACGTCCTTCTTTGTATTCTTCTGTACGGGCCATTTCAGCACCACCCAGACGACCTGCCAAACGAATTTTGATTCCTTGTGTTCCTACACGCATTGCAGAAGCGATCGATTGCTTCATCGCACGACGGTAAGAAATACGAGCCTGCAATTGCTGAGCGATCGCTTCGCCTACCAGTTTCGCATCGATTTCAGGACGTTTGATTTCGTAGATGTTGATCTGAACATCCTTGCCTGTAATCTTTTTAAGCTCTTCTTTGATTTTATCAACTTCGCTACCACCTTTTCCGATCACAATACCCGGA
The DNA here is from genome assembly GCF_000023125.1 of Dyadobacter fermentans DSM 18053. Lineage (NCBI taxonomy): Bacteria > Pseudomonadati > Bacteroidota > Cytophagia > Cytophagales > Spirosomataceae > Dyadobacter > Dyadobacter fermentans. The sequence goes on along the minus strand of NC_013037.1, from coordinate 5,273,092 downwards.
CGGGCAGTGTGGATCGTCAATGTGATGCGCTTCAATGTACGTTCAATAACTACTTTTGAAATCGATCCTTTCGGGATACGTGCTTTGATGTAGTTACGGATTTTCTCGTCTTCAACCAGTTTGTCAGAGAAGTCTTTTCCTCCGTACCAGCTAGATTCCCATCCTCTAACAATTCCTAGTCTTAGACCTATCGGATTAACCTTTTGTCCCATTCGAAATAGATCGTTTTACTTATGATTCGATTGATGCTTCATTTACTGACACCGATGCGTCGTCTACCACGATAGTGATGTGGTTGGAACGCTTACGGATTCTGTGTGCCCGTCCTTGCGGTGCAGGGCGCAAACGCTTCAACATGCGTCCACCGTCGATGAAAACGGTTTTAACGATCAGGTCGGCGTCTTCCAGTTTCGATCCCTCATTCTGTTGCTGCCAGTTGGCAACGGCAGAAAGAAGAACTTTGTGCAAAACCGGCGATGAAGCTCTCGGTTGGAATTTCAAAAGTGCCAACGCTTTGCTGACCTTCTGTCCGCGAATCATGTCGGCCACCAATCTCATCTTGCGAGGAGAGGTAGGCACGTCTTTTAATATAGCTCTTGCTTCCATGTTTCTTTTCAGATATCGGCTCGTCCGTTAGGACCAGCTACGTCGACAAATTATTTTCTTCCTTTATCTTTTTTTGCGGTGTGGCCACGGAAGTTACGGGTTGGAGAGAACTCGCCCAGTTTGTGTCCTACCATGTTTTCAGTCACGTAAACCGGAATGAACTTGTTCCCGTTGTGAACTGCAAATGTGTGCCCGATAAAATCAGGCGAAATCATTGAGCGCCGCGACCAGGTCTTGATGACAGATTTACGCGATGAGTTGTTCATCGTTTCAACTTTTGCTTCGAGACGGAAGTCGATATATGGTCCTTTTTTTAATGAGCGTGCCATGTTTACTGCTTATTTTTTACGACGGCTGATAATCAATTTCTCAGAATGCTTGTTGCGGTTACGTGTCTTGAGACCTTTCGCGAACTGACCATTTCTAGAACGAGGCTGACCTCCTGACGAACGGCCCTCACCACCACCCATCGGGTGATCAACAGGGTTCATAGCAACACCACGTACGCGTGGACGACGTCCCAACCATCTTCTGCGGCCCGCTTTTCCAAGCGAAACGTTCATGTGGCTAGCATTGGAAACAACTCCAACGGTTGCGATACAAGTTGCAAGTACCATACGCATTTCGCCTGATGGCATTTTCAATACTGCGTACTTACCGCCTTCTCTCGCTACCAGCTGAGCATAAGCGCCGGCGCTTCTTGCAAACTGACCACCTTTACCAGGAGTCAATTCGATATTGTGAACGATCGTACCGACAGGCATAGATCCCAATGGAAGGGCATTTCCAACCTCAGGAGCTACTGAATTGCCAGACACGATAACTTGTCCAACTTTCAGGCCGTTCGGAGCGATGATGTAACGTTTTTCTTCGTCCTCAAACTGGATCAGGGCGATACGCGCTGAGCGGTTTGGATCGTATTCGATCGTAAGGACAGTAGCGGGAGCGTCGAAACGATTTCTTTTGAAGTCGATAACGCGGTATTTTCTTTTGTGACCGCCACCAATATATCGCATGGTACGATGTCCCTGGCTGTTACGACCACCTGTTCTTTTGATGGGTTCCAGAAGACTCTTCTCAGGCTTCGACGCGGTGATCTCCTCGAATGTAGGAGCCGAGCGGAAACGCTGACCAGCACTTGTAGGTTTTAATTTTTTAACTGCCATTTGCTATTAACTCGTCTAATGATTTGAAATCGTTCAACTAGGCTTCTCCGTAGATATCGATCGCTTCGCCTTCGGCTACTGTGATGATCGCCTTTTTGATCGTTGACGTTTTTCCAGTGACAAACTTACCTCCCGATGTGCGGGATTTGCTTTTACCAATGCTGCGCATGGTATGAACGCTTTCTACGGTAACCCCGAACAGTTTCTCAACAGCTTTCTTGATCTCTACCTTGTTTGCAGTAAGGGAGACTTCGAAAGCGTATTTACCTTGACCACCCTGAGCCGTTACCTTTTCAGTAATAATCGGACGTTTCAGTACACTCATTGTTATTTGTTCAATTGGGTTTCCAAAATAGAAATCGCAGATTCACTTATCAGAAGACGGTCTGCATTCATCAGGTCGTATGTATTTACCGAGTCAACAGTAGTAACTTTCGCTTTCGGGATGTTACGGCTCGACAGGTATACATTGTTATCGATCTCAGGAAGGATCAATAATGTTTTGGTGTTCGCCAGTGAAAGGGAATTCAAAACATTCAGGTAAGACTTCGTTTTAGGTGCATCGAAAGTGAATGCTTCCAAAACCGAAACGGCGTTAGCTTGCGCCTTCACAGAAAGTGCCGAACGGCGAGCCAAAGCTTTTACTTTCTTGTTCAGTTTGAAACCGTATGTGCGGGGACGTGGACCGAAAATACGACCACCACCTACGAACACTGGAGACTTAATGCTACCTGCACGAGCTCCACCGGTTCCTTTTTGGCGTTTGATTTTGCGTGTAGAGTGACTTACCTCTGCACGTTCTTTTGATTTGTGCGTTCCCTGACGCTGGTTAGCCAGGTAAAGCTTCACATCGAGATAGATCGCGTGCGTGCTAGGTTCAATGCCGAATACTTCCTCTGACACAGTTACCTTCTTGCCGGTATCTTCTCCTTTTATATTTAATACGGACAGTTCCATCGTACTACTTCTCAATGATTAGAAATGAATTCTTTGAACCCGGTACTGAGCCACTCACAACGAGAATGTTCTGCTCAGGTATCACTTTCAGAATACGCAAATTCTGAATCTTTACACGATTGTTACCCATGCGTCCACCCATACGGATACCTTTGAATACGCGTGATGGGAATGAACAAGCACCAATCGAACCTGGGTGACGGGCCCTGTTGTGCTGACCGTGAGTTTGACCACCTACCCCGCCGAATCCGTGACGTTTTACAACACCTTGGAAACCACGACCTTTGGCAGATCCTACTACGTCAACAAACTCGCCTTCTTCAAAGATGTCCTGAACGGACAGTGAAGTTCCAAGTTCATGTTCCACTTCGAATTCCTTGAACTCAACCAATTTTTGCTTGGGAGTCGTGTTGGCTTTCTTGAAGTGGCCAATCAGAGGCTGGGAGGTGTTCTTTTCTTTCTTCTCACCAAAACCTAACTGGATAGCCTTGTAGCCATCCTTTTCTTCGGACCTAACTTGTGTAACAACACAAGGACCAGCTTGGATCACAGTACATGCCAGAGCCTGCCCGTCAGCATTGTACAAACTAGTCATTCCGATTTTTTTACCAATTAAACCAGACATGTTTGAAATTTAAATTTAGCAGGTAAAAACCCTTATTCTTTAAAACGGACTGCAAAGGTAGAAAAAACGAATTTTATATCCTAACAGCCTAAAAATATTTCTCGCTGATAATCAGCAAAAAAGGTCAGATGAATGAACATCTGACCTCAATTTTGAAGAAGCTGACTGATTCCGGCGTTAACCCTGTGCCTGTCAGGCTTTTCTGAGCTCAGATGTGGTTTCCAGAGGAACCCGGACCTTCATCCAATTTATGTAGTTGCTTAACTGAATAAGCCGGTATTACTAAACTTTGATCTCTACATCAACACCGCTGGGCAATTCGAGCTTCATCAGGGCGTCTACTGTTTTTGCACTTGTAGAGAAGATATCCACCAAACGCTTGTAAGTACAAAGCTGGAACTGCTCTCTCGATTTCTTGTTAACGTGCGGCGAACGAAGAACAGTGAATTTCTCTGTCTTTGTAGGCAAAGGAATAGGACCGCTTACTACCGCGCCTGTTGCCTTTACTGCCTTTACAATTTTCTCAGCTGACTTGTCAACCAAGTTGTGGTCGAATGACCGAAGTTTGATACGGATCTTTTGATTCATTGTATTTGTTTGTTTCCGGTTCAGAAAGTCTCGCCGTTACCCGGCAATTACACCTGCGAAAGAACCATTTACTTCACAGGCTATATCATAACAATGCGTTGCAGAATCGCTTCTGCAACGCATTCATTTATATTAAGCTTTAACGAGACCTTTCGCTTTCTCGATAACACCCTCAGCGATGTTATTCGGTACGATTTCGTAGTAAGCGAATGTCAGGGAAGCAGTAGCACGGCCTGATGACATTGTACGAAGGTCAGTAACATAACCGAACAATTCAGACAAAGGTACATCAGCCTTGATAACCTGCGCACCGTTACGGGTGTCCATACCGCGCATGATACCGCGACGACGGTTCAAGTCACCTGTGATAGGACCAGTGTACTCGTCCGGGGTCAGAACTTCAACGTGCATGATCGGTTCAAGCAATTTCGATCCGGCGTTACGCGCAGCTTCTTTGAAACCAAGCTTGGCAGCCAATTCGAAAGAGAGTGAATCTGAATCGACATCGTGGAATGAACCGTGGAACAAACGCACTTTCATCGAATCCAATGGGAACCCTGCAAGCGCACCGTTGATCATCGCAGCTTCGAAACCTTTCTGTACAGGAGCGATGAATTCGCGAGGGATAGCACCACCCACAACTTCGTTCACAAACTGCAAACCTTGTTTCGGCTCTTTGCCTTCTTCGTTATCGTCACGTGGTCCGATTTCGAATACGATATCGGCGAATTTACCACGACCACCCGTTTGTTTCTTGTAAACCTCGCGGTGTTCGAAGTTCTTGGTAAGGATCTCTTTGTAAGCAACCTGAGGAGCACCCTGGTTTACTTCCACTTTGAACTCACGACGCATACGGTCGATGATGATCTCCAAGTGAAGTTCACCCATACCTTTAATGATCGTCTGACCGGTCTCTTCGTTAGATTCAACTTGAAGAGTCGGATCTTCTTCGATCAGTTTAGTGATCGCTTTCGAGAAGTTATCGCTGTCAGCCGCTTTCTTAGGCTCGATCGCATAACCGATTACCGGCTCTGGGAACACCATTGATTCGAGGATAATCGGTGATTTCTCTTCTGAAAGGGTATCTCCTGTCTTGATATCTTTGAAACCTACTACCGCACCAATATCACCTGCTTCCAGCTTATCGATCTGATTTTGCTTGTTAGCGTGCATTTGGAAGATACGGGAGATACGCTCTTTGTTGCCTGAACGGTTGTTCAATACATATGAACCTGATTCAAGTACACCCGAGTAAGAACGGATGAAGCAAAGGCGACCTACGTAAGGGTCAGTTGCAATTTTGAATGCCAATGCACAGAACGGATCTGATTCAGAAGGCTTACGGCTGATTTCAGCACCTGTGCGTGGGTCTGTACCAACGATGTTTTCGCGATCCAGTGGTGAAGGCAGGATAGCCATCACGTAATCCAGCATGGTTTGAACGCCTTTGTTTTTGAAAGAAGAACCGCACACCATTGGAACGATCTTCATGCTGATAGTTGCAGCGCGCAATGCAGCAAGGATTTCGTCTTCCGAGATCGAGTTAGGATCTTCGAAATATTTCTCCATCAAAGTATCGTCGAACTCAGCAACCGCTTCGAGCAATTTCTCTCTCCACTCGGTAGCTTCTTCCAGCATATCGTCAGGAATAGGCACCTCGGTGAAAGTCATACCTTTATCAGCTTCGTTCCACTCGATACCGCGGAAGTTAACGAGGTCAACCACACCACGGAAAGTATCTTCTGCACCGATAGGCAATTGAAGAGGTACAGCGTAGCTGCCCAGCATTTCTTTTACCTGGGTACAAACTTTCAGGAAGTCAGCACCCGAACGGTCCATTTTGTTCACGAAACCGATACGTGCTACATTATAGTTGTTAGCAAGGCGCCAGTTTGTTTCAGACTGAGGCTCAACACCATCTACTGCACTGAAAAGGAACACAAGACCATCCAATACGCGGAGTGAACGGTTTACCTCTACGGTAAAGTCCACGTGGCCCGGGGTATCGATGATGTTGATGTGGTATTTTTCGTTGCGGTAGTTCCAGTTAACTGTCGTAGCAGCGGAAGTAATAGTGATACCACGCTCCTGCTCCTGCTCCATCCAGTCCATCGTAGCAGCACCATCGTGCACCTCTCCGATTTTGTGGCTAACCCCAGCGTAGTAAAGGATACGCTCCGTTGTAGTCGTTTTACCGGCATCAATGTGCGCAGCAATACCTATGTTTCTTGTTAATCTTAAATCACGTGCCATGACAGATGGTGATGTGTTTTTTTATATTCAAAGTGCAATTCAATGCGAAGCTGTTTTGAATTTTTCGCTCAGCGCAAATCGCTGGTTTTCAAAATTCAGAGCGCAAAAGTATAAATTGTTGATTATAAAAACAATTAAGGGAAAGTTATTTTTCTCAAAACCACTAAAATAAAAATCGGGAACCCGGATAAACCGGATTCCCGACCAAATATGGCTGCGCTCCTGATTAGAAACGGAAGTGCGAGAACGCTTTGTTGGCATCTGCCATACGGTGCGTATCGTCTTTCTTCTTCACAGCAGCACCTTCACCTTTCGCAGCAGCGATGATTTCGCCGGCCAGACGGTCAACCATTGTCTTCTCGCCACGCTTGCGGGAGTAGTTGATCAACCATTTCATGCCCAGTGACTGCTTGCGCTCAGGACGAACTTCGGTAGGAACCTGGAAAGTAGCACCACCTACGCGACGGCTCTTCACCTCTACGGATGGAGTCACGTTGTTTAATGCTTTTCTCCATGTTTCCAGACCATTTTCGCTGGTTTTTTTCTCAACCAGTTCCAATGCATCGTAGAAAATAGTGAACGCAATGCTCTTCTTTCCTTCGTACATCAGGTTGTTAACGAATTTGGTAACCTGTACGTCCCTGAACTTCGGATCAGGAAGGATATATCTTTTCTTAGGTTTCGACTTTCTCATTTTGTCTTGTTTTTTTAACGAGGTTTCGTTTTGCAACTTATTCACCCTGAGGTAATGATCAGGATTACTTCCCTTTTATAAGATTGAATTACTTAATAAAAGCAGAGAGAGTTACTTTTTATTTTTTCTTACCTTTTGTTGGTGCTGCCGGAGCTTGTCCTGGTTTCGGGCGCTTAGCACCGTATTTGGAACGACGTTGTTTACGTCCGTTAACACCTGCGGTATCCAATGCACCACGGATGATGTGGTAACGAACACCTGGCAAATCCTTCACACGACCACCGCGGATCAATACGATCGAGTGCTCTTGCAGGTTGTGGCCTTCACCTGGGATGTAGGCATTCACCTCTTTGTTGTTCGAAAGACGAACACGGGCTACTTTACGAAGCGCCGAGTTTGGCTTCTTAGGCGTAGTAGTGTACACCCGGGTGCACACGCCCCTGCGCTGAGGGCATGAATCCAAAGCCGGAGACTTGGATTTCCATGTAATGGTCTCTCTACCTTTACGGACTAATTGTGAAATAGTAGGCATTTAACAATTTGATTTTGACACGATTAACTAATCGGCCGTTTGTTATATAAACACTTTTCCCGAAAAATCGGACTGCAAAAGTAATAAACCGTCCTTGATTTACAAACCGTTAACGACTTTTTTATCTGTTTCGCACCATTAGTGGCCGGGTGTTGTCAGGAAGTCGTCAGGAAATAGTCGGGAAGTAACCGCTGGGTTCCGGACGAATGCGCGGTTATGGGGCACAAATGCAGATATAAATCGTGAAATGCTCATTTTTCGAATAAAATTCTTCCTATATAGTATCCCGAATTTTATTTCCAAACGTTGTTTATTAGTATTGTTTTTCAGAAACCCAGCGTGCGCGTCGAATCGTTTGATTTTATACTCTACATTATGAAACTTTTCCGGAGTTACTTTACTCTCATAGTTTGTTTTGCGATCTGTTTATACTTGTCTGGCTGCAACTCGGCGATGCAGGCTTACAAGGATGGCCAGAAGAAATTTGCAAACGGCGAATATGATCTCGCGATCAAGGGTTTCCAGAAAGCTGCCGAAGCCAACATCGAGCCCGTGCAGACGAGCTATCTCATCGCGGAATCGTACAGGCTATCCAACCGCTTCAAAGAAGCTATCCCCTACTACAAAAAAGCACTTGACGGCGGCATTACCAATCCCGATGCCCGCTTCCAGTATGCTTACGCATTAAAAACAACCGGTGAATACGCCGACGCCTCCGCGCAGTTCTCTGAATTTGCCAAAACCCAGAATGCCCCGCAAAACTTGCAGGAAAGGGCATTGCGCGAAGTCGAGATCATCCGCATTGCCGACCGTTTGAAAGCCAATAAAATGGACGTAGAACTGAAAGACTTGCCATTGAACACCGCCGGCTCCGAGTTCGCTCCGACCGTGGTAGGCAATGAGCTGGTGTTTTCAGCTTCCAAAAAAGACAAGATTTATACCAACAACGGCCAGCAAATGCTGGGGCTATATAAAATCAATATCGCTTCCGATCCCGGCAATACGCAGGGTAACCCTGTTCTGTTCAGCCAGGAAGTATTTGAACCGGAAGCCCACGACGCTTCGCCCGCATTTTCGCCGGATGGCAAAACACTCGTGTTCGCCAGAAGTAATACCGGCAAAAAGAAGGACAAATCGCCCGATGTGGACCTTTACATGAGCCGTAACATCAATGGCCAGTGGTCGGCTCCCGCCCCGCTGCCGATCAACGACTCCCTCGCCTGGGACGGCTCGCCCGCATTCTCGCGTGACGGCAAAACACTCTATTTCGCATCCAACCGCGCAGGCGGTGTGGGCGGCATCGACATTTACCGCACCAACATGGATGCCTCGGGCCGGTTTAGCCGCCCGGTAAATATGGGCCGCGATATCAACACGCCTGGCGACGACATGTTCCCTTACGTGGCAGAAGGCGGAAAACTGTACTTTGCATCGGATGGCCACCCCGGCCTTGGAAAGCTCGACCTTTTCTCTGCCACCAGAACACAGGGTGTAATCACGATCGAAAACCTGGGACTGCCGTTCAATAGTCCGCAGGATGATTTCGGATTGGTATTTTACCAAAACCTGAAAAAAGGCTTCTTCGCATCGAACCGCGATGGCGGCAAAGGTGACGATGACATTTACTACTTCGCCGCACCGGAGGACGAGGATACCACGACCGTCGCGAAACACACCGACCCGAACGACCCGCTCAATCCGAACAACCCGAATTATATCAACGGCAAGCCGAAAGTGGTGCGCTACTTCCTCGCCGGAACCGTGGTGGAAAATGGCGAAACCCCAAGCCCGATCGATTCGGCGGTGGTGCGCATTCTGCCCGACACCTCGGACACACAAATCGCCGAGTACCCAACGGCCAAAGACGGGAAATTCGGCAAACAGTCGGTGGAAGAAGGCAAATCGTATCAATTGCTGGTACAGCGCAAAGGTTACATCAGCAAGCGCGAGCCATTCTCAATGGCCGGTCGCAACATCCCGCCGATATTCCTGACAAAAGAATTGACCGATACGACATTCAATGTGACGATCAAGCTCGACAAGCTGGAACTGAACAAGACCTTCGTGCTGGAAAATATCTATTACGATCTGGACAAATACAATATCCGCCCCGATGCGGCCATAGAGCTTGACAAACTGGTGCAGATCCTCAAAGACAACCCGACGATGACCATCGAGCTCAGCTCGCACACGGATGCGCGCGCAACGGATGCCTATAACATGACGCTCTCTCAAAACCGCGCCGAATCGGCGGTGGCTTACCTCAACTCCAAAGGCATCGAGGCCGACCGAATGGAAGCCAAGGGTTACGGTGAAAGAGAGCTCATCATTCCAAACGCCAAAACCGAGGAAGAACACCAGCGCAACCGCCGCACTGAATTCACGATCCTGAGTTACTGATTTTCCCCAGCCATAGCAAGCCCGCTGCGAACCGATCGGTTTGGCAGCGGGCTTTTTTGTATACTTGCAATCTCTATTTTTCCCAAAGTGTAATTATCAGTTAGTTTAAATGGCCCGACGCATTATCTATTGGTTCAGGAATGATTTGAGGTTAAAAGATAACCAGGCGCTTTCTGCCGCCGTTGGCTCCGCCGACGAGATCATACCGGTGTATGTTTTTGATCCCCGTCAATTTGAAAAAACAAAACTAGGCTTCCGCCGCACGGGCGCATTACGCGCACGCTTCCTCATCGAATCCGTGGCGGAACTCCGCGAAAATATCCGGCAAAAGGGCGGCGATCTGATCATCCGCACAGGCGCGCCCGAAGCCATCGTAGCCCAGCTCGCCGAAGATTACAATGCCGACTACGTGTACACAAGCAAGGAAATCGCGCCGCAGGAAACGCGCATCGAATCGTCATTGAGCAAAAACCTCAAAACAGCCAATGTGGACATTAAGCTGTTCTGGATGGACACGATGATCAATGCAACCGACCTGCCGTTTCCGGTATCGAAGCTCCCCTCGGGCTTTGCGGAATTCGAGCGGCTGCTGAGCAACGATCTTAAAATCAAAGACCAGTTTCCCACGCCGGCAAGCATTACTTTACCCGCCGACGTAGAAGCAGGAGCCATTCCTGGCCTTCCCGAGCTGGGTATCGACCCGAACGAGATCCCGGCGGGAACAACAGGCCCTTTGGCCGGAGGTGAAGCGCGTGCATTGGCTGTTCTCAAAGAATATGTGGAGGAATATGTTAAAAAAGACATCGCCTACCCTTCCGCCGAGCCGCTTACCGACACGCGCCTGTCCGACTGGCTTTCTCTGGGATGCGTTTCGGCATCGTACATCTATCGCAGCGTAAAAACCGCGCAATCGCACGCCGTAGTGGAAGATCCGATCATTACCAACCTGCTAAGAAGGGAATTCCTGCATTGGACATTGCTCCGTTTCGGCCCGCGGATGTTCAAACCCAGCGGTGTAAAACATCATTTCAACCGCCGTTGGAAAAATGATAATGCAGCGTTTGAAAAATGGATCAATGGGCAAACCGGCGACCAGTCAATAAATGACATCATCCGCAGGCTAACCGCAACCGGCTTCATTACCGCCGCTGAACGCGAGTCGGCCGCGCGGTACCTGGTGGACGACCTGGATATCAACTGGACCTGGGGTGCTATGTATTTCGAAAGCCTGCTGATGGACTACGAAGCATCTGTGAACTGGGGCCGCTGGAACCATATCGCAGGAGTGGGTGAAGACTAATTAACCAGAATTTTACTTCAAAACCCGCCATCCCGCTCAGCCATGCCCATATTGGCTCTGGGAACCGGTTATGTAGTTTTTCTTAAAGATTTTGCTAGCTTTGGTCAACTTTGAACCACATTCAATAACACTAAACTGAATATTAAAATGTCAAAAGGACTCATTGCAGTTATCGTCGTTGTTCTGATTCTCGGATTCGTTGGCTGCGGTAAATATAATGGCCTCGTACAAAAAGATGAGGTTGTAAAAGAATCATGGGCACAGGTGGAAAGCCAGTACCAGCGCCGCGCCGACCTGATCCCCAACCTGGTAAATACAGTAAAAGGGGCAGCCGATTTTGAAAAAAGCACCCTGACGGCCGTTATCGAGGCGCGCAGCAAAGCGACCCAGACAACCATTGCCGCCGACCAGCTTACTCCGGAAAACATCGCCAAGTTCCAGGCGGCGCAGGACCAACTGAGCGGATCACTGTCGCGGCTGCTCGTATCAGTTGAGCAATATCCTCAACTGAAAGCCAACCAGAACTTCCTCGAATTGCAGGCCCAGCTCGAAGGTACTGAAAACCGGATCGGTGTAGCGCGCAGCAACTTCAACACTGTGGTAAAAGACTACAACCAGGAAGTGCGCACGTTCCCGAACAACCTCTTCGCCGGGGTATTCGGTTTCGCTCAGAAAGGCTACTTCACAGCCGCCGCGGGGTCCGACAAAGCGCCGACTGTACAATTCTAACCATCAGCGCCGGGCCCATTCAAAAGCCCGGCGCTGTGTTTTTATCCAATCCGTATCCACAACGCCCCATGGCAACCGAACCCCTATTTTTCACGGAAGAAGAGCAGCAATACATTATTGCTGCCATTCAGGAAGCGGAAAAGCAGACTTCCGGGGAAGTAAAAGTGCATATCGAAAAGAAATGCCCTACACCCGATGCCGTGGAACGGGCCAAGGAAGTGTTCCTGTTCCTGCATTTGCACGAAACAGCCGAGCGCAACGGGGTGCTGTTTTACCTTGCTTACGAAGACCGTAAGTTTGCCGTGCTCGGCGACAAGGGGATTAACGAAAAAGTATCCGCCGATTTTTGGGACAGTACCAAAGAGCTGCTCCGCAACCATTTCAAAGCCGGGGAGTTCAAGGAAGGGCTTCGCCACGGAATCCTGGAAGCGGGCCTGCAACTGAAAAAACACTTTCCCTACCAATCCGGCGACATCAATGAACTTCCGGACGATATCTCGTTCGGCCATTAAACTATGAAGCAATTCATCATTTACCTACTGCTTGTGATCGCGGCGTTGGCCGGCGTGCAGGCGCAGGATATTCCGCCCAAACCCGATCCGCCGAGGCTCATGAACGACCTCGCCAATCAGCTCAGTCCGAACGAACGGCAGATGCTGGAACAGAAACTCGTGGCCTACAACGACTCCACATCCTCCCAGATCGTGATCGTGACCGTGCCCACATTGGGCGATTACCCCATTGCCGACTATGCATTCAAACTCGGTACCGCATGGGGTGTGGGGCAGAAAGGCAAAAACAACGGGATCGTGTTGTTATGGGCGCCAAAGGAACGAAAAGTATTTATCGCCACAGGTTACGGCCTCGAAGGCGCCGTGCCCGACGCCATTGCCAAACGCATCGTTTCGCAGGTGATTACGCCGCAGTTCAAAGCCGGGCGGTTCTACCAGGGCCTGAGTGATGGCGTCGATATGATATTCAAATACGCATCGGGTGAATACAAGGCCGATCCGAAGGAGAATAGCGGAGAAGGCGACGGCTTCCCTCCCATGCTGATTGTCCTGATCGTATTCATTATTATCCTCATCATCATGTTCCGCAACAGGGGCGGCGGAGGAGGAGGTAACCGCGGCTATCGCAATACAGGCATTCCGCCAATATTCTTCCCCTACACCACACATTCCGGCCGCGGGAGCTCATCGGGCAACTGGGGCGGCTTCGGAGGTGGCGACGGCGGAGGCTTCGGAGGCTTTGGCGGTGGTAGTTTCGGAGGAGGAGGCGCAGGCGGCGACTATTAATCATTGATACATACCATTTGAAAACCAGAATGCGAAAGCGGGTGGAAGGAACCTATCTTCCACCCGCTTTCGCATTTATACCGGAAGGCATTACGTATATTAGTGGCACGCTTTTTTGTACATAAACCATAAACTATATCACCAAAACCTAAACATGATTTATGGAAAGAAAAAGTAATACCGGTTTGGTCGTTGGAATGATCCTGATGACTATTCTGGCGGCGGTGTTCGGATACCTTTATTATAAAGAACACAACATCACACAAAAGCAAGGTACCGACCTCGAAACAAGGGTACGGGAACTGGCAGCCTCCGAAATCAAGCTGGACTCTATTGCCAAGCAGCTCGATGCCCGCATACTGGAAGTACAAAACCTCGGTGGGGATGTAGCTGAGCTGCAAAAAGTAAAAGCCTCCCTCGAAAGCGACCGGGCTGCATTGCGCAAAGGAAATGCATCCATGGGCCGCAAAATCAAGGAATATGAACAATTCCTGACTCAGAAAGATACCGAGATCGCTCAACTGCGTGAGGAAAACCAGCAGCTCATCAGCCAGAACGAAGGCCTTACTCAGGAGCGCAACGAATTGCAAACCAGTCGCCAGGCGGTGCGCGACTCACTCACCGGCGTACAGGCCCAAAACACCGAGCTCGAATCGAAAGTGACGATGGCTGCCGCATTGCGTGCGCGTAATGTGAAAGTGTACGCTGTATCGTCTAAAGGGAAAGTGCGTGAAGGCGAAAATGTGAAATCCAAAAGAATAGATAAGGTCCGTGTGGACTTCATCCTTGAAAAGAACCCGCTCACCGCAACCGACGACAAGACCATCTATCTCCGCATCATCGACCCGAGCGGCGCGACCATTTCAGACACCAAAACAGGCTCCGGCGTGTTCCAATACAACGGACAGGAACAAGGCTATACCATCAGCAAGGACATCAGCTATTCCAACAACAACCAGGACGTAAGTATCATGTACGACCGCGATGCCCCATTCACATCGGGCAAGTATACGATCGAACTATATTCGGAAGGCTTTTCGATCGGCGAAGGATCGTTTTCAGTTAAATAATCCGGCCGTTCGGCCCGTTTGCAAAGCGGTGGCAGTCAACTCAGACTGCTGCCGCTTTTATTTTTATGATTGATTGAAATTTACCCATAATTCCTATCTTGCACGATAAAAACATTCGTTTACGACCCCAAAAACCAAATAAAACACTTCTCCTTATATGTCTTCACAGATTTCCCAAAAACACCCCAAAGGACTGTATGTCTTGTTCTTTGCCGAAATGTGGGAACGTTTCAGCTATTACGGAATGCGGGCCATTCTTCTGCTTTTCCTACTCGATAATATCAAGGGTGGAATGGGAATGAGTGCAGCCGAAGGCACGGCTATCTACGGACTTTATACGGCGTCCGTTTACTTGCTCACATTGCCCGGCGGCTGGTTGGCGGATAACATTCTGGGCCAGAAAAAGGCGATCTGGTACGGGGGGATCATCATCATGCTCGGCCACATTATACTGGCCATACCGGCCGGCTCGGCCATCTTTTTTCTGGGATTGAGCATTGTCGCCGTCGGCACGGGACTTTTGAAACCCAACATCAGCTCCATTGTGGGTGAACTCTACCCGGAAGGCGGCGCACGGCGCGACGCGGCATTCTCTATCTTTTATATGGGAATCAACCTGGGCTCATTCCTCGGCATCCTCATTGTAGGCTACCTTGGCGAGAAAGTCAATTGGCATATGGGTTTTGGTGCGGCTGCGGTGGGCATGTTACTCGGCCTGATCGTGTTCCGTTATGGAAGCGCCACCCACCTGAAAGGGCTCGGTGATGTACCGCCCGCGGAAGAGGCTGGCGAACAAGCCGCCGCATCGCCGTCGGGAGGCAACAAAATGCTGGGTTACGGCCTGATCGCCCTGCTCGTGGTGTTCCTGGTAGTGCTGCAATCGTCGGGAACCATTGACATGACGACCGCGCAAGGCCTTGCACAGGGAGCCGGCATTATCATCGTGTCCATTTCCGCCGCTTACTTCCTGTTCATTCTCGTGGCGGGAGGGCTTACACGCGTGGAAAAATACCGCGTGGGCGTACTGATCATTCTCTTCCTGGCTATCGCATTGTTCTGGGCGGGTTATGAACAGGCAGGCACCTCACTACAGATCTTCGCCGAACGCCACACCCAACGGAACATCGGCGGTTGGGAAGTGCCATCGAGCTGGTTTCAGAATTTCCAGCCTACATTTGTATTGATTTTTGCACCCGTACTCGCGAGTCTCTGGATTTCGCTTTCATCCCGGAACCGTAACCCGTCCATCCCCGTCAAGTTCGCGATGGGCCTGATATTGCTCGGATTGAGCTTTTTCGTGATGGTAGCGGCCTCCAACATTGCCGTACAAGGGGACCTGGCATCGCCGTTTTTCCTCACATTTACCTATTTCCTGCACACAATCGGAGAGCTTTGCGTAAGCCCTGTAGGGTTGAGTTCTTATACCAAACTGGCGCCAAAGCGCTACCTCAGCCAGCTGATGGGCATCTGGTTCGTGGGCGCATCGCTCGGCAACCTCATCGCCGGAATATTCGCGGGAGGGTTCGACGAGTCCAATATCCTGCAAATGCCGGCATTGTTCAATCAGGTCGCCATTGTGACCACCGTCTTCGGCCTCATATTGCTCGCCTTCTGGAAGCCGATCAAGAGCTGGATGGGAGGAATCCACTAAATCATTATATATACTTCAAAAACAAATACACCGGAAAAATGAAATCAGCTGCATTCCGCGCTGCCGCGCTGGCCCTTGTGGTGACCCTGGCAGGATGTAAAAAAGAAAAGGAAGAAACCGACGCCACCAAAGTACCCGGCTTCGATGTCAGCTCGCTCGATTCGACGGCCAAAGCCTGCGACGACTTTGATACCTACGCGAACGGCGGTTGGAAAAAGAAAAACCCGATCCCGGGCACCGAAAGCCGCTGGGGCGCATTCGGGATTCTTGACAAAGAGAACAAGGAAGTACGCCTGAAAGGCATTATCGAGGAAATCGCCCAGGCAAAAGACCGCAAAAAAGGGAGCGAAGAGCAGCAGATCGCCGATTACTACCAGTCGTTCCTCGACACCGCGACGGTTGAGAAGCGTGCTTTGGAACCATTAAAGCCTTACCTCGACAAGATCAATGCGGTGGCGTCACTGAAAGACCTCGCGGCTGTGGCCGGCGAGATGCAGAAAGTGGGCGTCGAAACGGTCACCGGCTTCGGCGTGGAAGGTGATTTGAGAAACAGCAAGGTAAATATCCTTTACCAGGGCCAGGATGGACTGAGCCTTGGAGAGCGCAGCTACTACGACCGCACCGATTCGAGCACCGTGAAAGTTCGCGGCGAGTTCGTGAAGCATATCGACAAAATGTTCACGATGGCCGGATTCACCGACGCCAAGCCCGGACAAACCATTCTCGACTTCGAAACCAAACTTGCCAAGCTGCAACTCACCAACGTCGAACTCCGCGACCCGGTGAAGACTTACAACAAAATGGCCTTCGCGGATTTCGAGAAACTGATCCCCGATTTCGATCAGCGGACATTTGCCGACAAGCAGGACGTGAAAACCGACACGCTCATTGTTCAGAATAAACCTTACCTGCAAAACCTGAACAAACTGCTCAAAGCGACCCCCATTGCAACATTGAAGCTGTATACCAAATGGCAGCTGCTATCACGCTTTGCGGGATTCCTGCCCAAGAAGTTCGATCAGGAGGACTTCCGCTTCTTCGCAACCGTTATGCGGGGCACGAAACAGCAGAAAGGCCGCGTGGAGCGCGCCATCCGTTCAACCGATGGTTTGCTGGGTATGCCGCTGGGTAAGTTATTCGTGAAGAAATATTTCCCGGAAGAAGACAAGAAGAAAGTGTCGGAAATGATCGAGAACGTACGCTCGGTTTACGGCGAGCGCATCGACAAGCTGACCTGGATGAGCGACTCCACCAAGGCGAAAGCGCATAAAAAACTCAAAGCATTTACCTACAAAATCGGCTATCCTGATAAATGGAAAGACTATTCGTCGATCGAAATAGCGCCCGACAAGCTGTTCGAGAATGTCATCGCGGCCTCGCTCTTCCAGCATAAGGAGCAAGTAGAGAAAATCGGGAAGGAAGTAGACAAGAAGGAGTGGCTCATGACGCCGCAAACGGTGAATGCGTATTACAACCCGCTCAACAACGAGGTGGTGTTCCCGGCCGGCATTCTGCAACCGCCATTCTATAACCGGAATGCGGATGATGCGATCAATTACGGAGGCATTATCGCGGTGATCGGCCATGAATTCACGCACGGTTTCGACGACCAGGGCTCGCAGTTCGATGACGAGGGTAATCTCAAAAACTGGTGGACCGCGTCTGACCGCGCCAACTTCGACAAGCTTACCAAACGTTACATCGACTATTTCAGCGGCATCGAAGCATTGCCCGGTTTCAAGATCAATGGTGCATTGACCATCGGTGAAAACGTAGCCGACCTGGGCGGTTTGACATTGGCCTACTACGCGCTGGAAAAATCATTCAACGGCAAAGAGCCGGAGCCGATCGACGGCTTTAACTGGAAACAGCGGTTCTTCCTCGGCTGGGCACAAGTATGGCACATGAACACCACCGACGAGGCATTGCGTAACCAGGTACAAACCGATCCGCATTCGCCGGCGCGCGACCGTATCAACGGCCCGCTGCCGCATCTGAAAGAATTCCAGGCAGCATGGAGCTGCGGTGCCGGAAGCAAAATGGTATTGCCGGATTCCGCACGGGTCGTGATCTGGTAATTTGTCAGCCTGACAGCTTAATCACACCAATACAACTATTTTTCATTTACCAGCCAGATACTTGCTCCGGTAAGCACTCGGGCTACATCCTTTGGCCTGCCTGAATTGGCGGGCTATATTTTTGCTATCCCCCAGCCCCATATCCAGCGCTATTTCGAACACCGACATGTCGGTATCTAGCAGTTTTTGTGTGAATTTCTCGATGCGCAGGTTGAAAATGTACTTGTAAATCGGGTAACCGGTGATTTCCAAAAAACGCTTTTCCAATGCCCTGCGCGAAAGCGGGACCTGTTTCACCACCTCATCCACATGCAGGTTCTTTTCGATGTTTTGGTGAATGTATTTTAATGAAGACGCGATATGGTCGTCGTTGGTGGCGTAAATGTCCGTCGAATGCCTGGTGATAACCTGGGTAGGCCGCACCACCACATCGTAAAAGCCGGCGGTTCCGTGCCTGATCATGTGGTCCAGCAGCTTAGCCGCGTCGTATCCTCCTTTTTCCACATCCAGCGCGATGCTCGAAAGCGGCGGATCGGATAGGTCGCAGATCATTTCGTCATTATCCACGCCGAGCACCGCCACTTCCTCGGGAATGCGGATACCCACGTGCCGGCACGCCTCGGTGATATGCTGGCCCTGGTTGTCGTCGCAGGTCATGAGGCCAATCGGCTTCGGCAGCGATTTCAACCAGCGGCTCAGCGAGCTTGGCTTGTAATACCAAAGCTCCGTAGAACGCGACTTTTTATGCTCGAAGTAATGCACTTTATGACCTTTTTTACGCAAATGCTCTTCAAATCCTTCCGCACGCTCGCGTGACCACACGATGTCGTTGAAACCGTAGAATGCGAAGTTGGTAAACCCTTTTTTCAGAAAATAGTCGGCCCCCATTTGCCCCGCTTCGTGGTAGGCGCCGGTAATGTTGGGGATTTCGGTGAAGCGTTCCTTGAAGTCCTGCGCGATGACCGGGATGCCAGCCCGCAGGATCTTGTCGATTTCCTTGTTGTACAACTGACCTACGATCCCGTCCGCGCCCCATTCGAGGGCCCATTTCAGAATACCGTCAATACCGATCGTTTCGCGGTGGAAAAGCGGCATCCGGCAGAAAATCCACGGCCCGAATTCCTTCGAATACGCATTAATGCCCTTCATGAGGCTCTTGCTATATTCTTCGGCAAAATCGAGAAGGAGTATGATTTTGTACATAGAAGTCGGAAGAAAGTAATGGAAAGGTTACTGCCCGCCTGCAATTAACTCATTTTGAACAGCTCCTTCACACTGGAAACGGTTTCATTATTTACAAGCGGCTTGGCCCAAATACCAATGCTTGCAATGTAACCGAGGGGAATGAGCAGGAACAGCATCGCGAAACGCAGCCCTACCAGCTCCCCCAGCCCACCGACGATCAGCGGAACTACGGCGCCGCCGGCAATGCCCGCGCAAAGAATGCCCGAGAAGGTGCCATGGTGCCGCGGAACGGAATTCAGCGCCAATGAGAATATCACCGAATACATTACGGAAGCGAAAAAGCCTGCCATCGGGAAGCTGATAAACGCCATTTCCCGTGGCCCAAACAAGGCCATTAGCAGTGAAACAATGGCTCCGCAAGTAAAAAATACGAGGACTTTCCGGCTATCGAAGATTTTCAATAGCAGCAGTCCCAGGAAGCATCCGATCGTAAGCAAGCCCCAGAAATAGGATATGACCGAAGCGCCGGTCGTGGCCGGATCTACCCCGTGGTAAGTTTGGAGAAATTGCGAGATCCAGTTGGCAATGCCCTGCTCCGTGCCCACGTAGCAGAATATGCCAAGAAAAAAGAGCCAAACAAGCCGGTTTTTCGCCAACTCGGCAAACGACTTACCGACATCGATCCGCTCGTCTTCCAGCAATTCCACTTTGGGAAATCTCACCATCGCGATCACGGCGGCCATCGCCAGCGCAATCACCGCAAACACCCAGTATAGCGATACCCATTTAAGGCTTTCCGGCACCAGCCCATTGAGCGTGCCGATCAGGAAACCGGAATCGCCATTTGGTGAATGGACATTTAAAACCAAATAACTGTAAAGCAGCGGGCTTAAAAACGACGCGGCGCCGAAGAAAAGCTGCGCCAGCACAGAGTAAAATGCAAATTTCTCTTCCCCGCCCGAAACCCGGAGCAAAGGGTTGATCACCACCTGTAAAATGGCCATTCCAATGCCAATCAGAAAGAGCGAGAACAATGCGATGGCAAAGCCCGGGATCAACGCGAAGAGTAATGCGCCGCCGAATGCTAACAGAAACGCACCGATCAGCATCACTTTTTCACCAAACCGCTCCACCATCAAGCCTGCCGGGATCGACATCACGCCGTAAGCGACGAAGAATGCGAACGGAAGGAAACCAGCCAGACCAATGCTCAGATCGAAACTTTTGACGATATCGGGGATAATCGGACCGAGGATGTTGGTCAGGAATGAGATGACGAAAAAGATCAGGAAGATCAGGATTACGATGAAAATGTTTCTTTGCATAGGGCAGCGCCTGATTTGGTTACCTAATGTTTATGTATAAATCCGGATTGCATCAATCGCCCAGCAATGCTGCCGCACCGAGCAAAGCGATGTTTTTGTTTTCGGATATCAGCAATGTCAACTTCTTCAAAGACTCGGGATAAGCGAAATCCTGGATACTTTCCAGCATACTTTCCTGGAAAAACCGGTTGGCCTGGGCAATGGAGCCACCCATCACGATGGCTTCGGGATCGTAGGTGTACATAATCGCCTTGATCACCGCTCCCAAATGCACGCCAAATTCCTCCCATACTTCGATCGCCTTCCTATTCCCCTGCAAGGCCGCCTCGTGCGCCGCATAGGCGTCTATGCCGAGTGAATCTTCGAAAAAACGGTTGCAGACGTAATTTTCGAGCACCGAATCCTTGTAGGGCAGCATCCCGATCTCGCCGGCGCCGCAGTTCTTGCCTGCGTACAAATGATTGTCGATGATAATGCCCGAGCCCAGCCCCGTACCGATTGCCATCCCGATCACCGACCGGAATTTCCGCGCCAGCCCGAACCGATGCTCGCCGAGGACGAAGCAATTCACATCGTTGTTCACCGAAACCGGCAGATTGAACTCCTTTTCCACAATATCGCGCAGCGCAACTTCCTCCCACGAAGGGATGTTCAGCACGTTGTACACAATGCCCTTGCTAATATCCACCACCGACGGCACACCGATTCCGATGCCCTTTACGGGAAAGGCCGTCAACGGACGTATGACGTCCATCAGTTGGTCGAGCGTTGCCGACAGCGAATGTTTGTTGGCCAGTAATGTCTGATTTTGCCGGGTAATATGGCCACCCGATTCGATACCGGCACGGATGTTCGTGCCACCGATATCTACACCAATGTTCATCGACGGTGAGGAGTTGAGCTGTTAGCTGCGTGATACGATCTGTTCAGTTAACGGGCTGTGACTACGCTGCTGCGGCTCGATCGTCCGGCCAGATCGAAGCTTTTGAGCGTCACGGTACCTGAAACTTTCACAGGGCTTTCATACAGCTGTGATTGTTCGGTAGGTTCGGAGCCGTCGGTGGTGTAGCGGATCGCCAGGCCGGGCAGTTCCACATTCGCTTTCAGCATTCCGTTTTCTATGACCGCGCCGGGTTGAGGCAGGCGGTAATTGTAGCCCCCGTTTATATACTTTAGTCTCGGGAGGTGCTTTTGGGCTATCGAGTTGGCGAAAATATTCCAGCCTTCGGCCATCATCGCCTTTCTGGCGGCATCGTCGGCCACATTTTCCCACTTCCGCTCGGCAGCCCAGGCGCTTTCCGAGAAGCCCAGCAGTTTGGGAAGGATCGAATATTCCATCATATCGCGGCCTTTGATCGTTTCGCTCCAAAGCTGCGCTTCTATGCCGTACACATTTTTGCGGGCTTCGGGCTTCATCGCCTGCTTTCCTGCAAATTCCTCTTTCATCGGCTTGCCCATGGAGGTTTCCTCGGTCGTACGGAACATATTGAATGGCGCAAATGCCCAGTTATCGCGCGTGTCTACGAATCCGCCCCAGTACAGGCCCGGCTCTTTCGGATCGTTGTTGTACGACATGTCGAAATAGAAGTTGGTCACATTGCAAAGCACCACCTGATAACCCGCATTGGCCAATCGGTTACCCAGATCGACATCGTACACATTGTTCCAAACATATGGATACACCTGGTGCCCTACGAACTCGGGATTTGCCAGGTAGGCGCCTTTCTCCGTCTTATTCAATGCGATTTCTTCCCAGCCGTGCACCTTCAGGTTACGCTTTTCAAGCATCGGGAGCAGTTTTCCGAAAAAGTAGCTCTGCAAATAGCGCGGGCCTTTGATCTCGGGATGTTCCTGCAACAATTTGGCAGCCATCGGTGATTTCGTCCATACGCCATCCGCCACCTCGTCGCCGCCAGTGTGGAATGTATCCATTTTCAAACCTGCCTGCTCGTAGAGCTTCGCGATTTCATCTACCACTTTCACAAAGAAATTGTAGGTCGATTCCCGCGCGACGCTCACGACGTTATTCTTATATCCTTGTGCCGAAATGTAAACCGACTTGTCGTCCGGGTCGATCAAACGGTATTCATTGGC
This sequence comes from Dyadobacter fermentans DSM 18053, assembly GCF_000023125.1. Taxonomy (NCBI): domain Bacteria; kingdom Pseudomonadati; phylum Bacteroidota; class Cytophagia; order Cytophagales; family Spirosomataceae; genus Dyadobacter; species Dyadobacter fermentans. The sequence goes on along the minus strand of NC_013037.1, from coordinate 5,250,541 downwards.
CTCTTTTTCCTTGCCTTCCTTCATCAACCGCTCGTAGCGCGCCTCCATGGATTTGATCGCCGCCAGCGCGTGGCCGGGGAAGTTCAGTTCGGGAATGATCTTGATGTGCCGCTCGTGCGCGTATTTGAGTATTTCAATGAAATCCGCTTTGGTATAATAGCCGCTTCCGTGCTTGCCTTTCTCATTGGCAACAGGCCCCGACCCGTAGCCCGGATGCAATGCATTCGCGTTCATACCCGATGTGTGCTGGCGTTGCGCGCCTACCTGTGTGAGCTCCGGCAAGCCGTCTATCTCGATCCGCCAGCCTTCGTCTTCCGTGGTATAAAGCAGCAGGTGGTTCACCTTGTAGCTCGAAAGCAGGTCGATAATCCGCTTCACCGATTCCTTCGTCTGGAAGTTACGTGCCACATCCAGATGCAGGCTTCGGAACTGGAAACGCGGCGCATCCTGTACCTGCACGAACCCAAAGCCGATCGACGCTACGGGTTTCTGGTACGAATCCGTTGGTGCGAGTTGCAAAAGGCTTTGCACGCCGTAGAACACGCCCGCCGCGTCGCTGCCTTCGATGGTAATGCCCGTTTGAGCGATATTCAGGGTATAAGCTTCGCTGGAAATGCCGTTCACGGCCACTTTGCCGGTTTTCAGCACAATGGCCGCCTCTTCCGACGAAGGCTTGTTAGGAAGTCCCGCCTGAATGGGCAGGTCTGTTCCCGTCAATGTCTTCAATTTACTGATCAGATATCTCGCCTCGGTTTCAAGCCCTTCCTGGTAATACACATTGGTTTTGCCTGTCATCGTAAATGTGCCCGCGCCCGGAATCAGCTTCACAGGACTTGGGATGATTTTCAGAAGCTGCTCCTCACCTATTTTGGTAAATCCGGCATTGGCTTTAAACCGCGTTTCGGCAGTCGGGACTTCTTTCAAATCCATTTTGCCGCGGAGGATCTGCTCCTTCGTCGTGAATGGCTCGATGGTGTAATCAGCCACTTGCACAATGTCCTTTTCCTTGCCCTCATTGTCGTAAAACACAAAATACAGGCCCAGCGGCGCGTCCGTTTCCTTAATCACCCCTTCGGTACCGGTGTATTTGATCACCACCGAATCGCCCGGCGCGAGTTTGAAATCTTTGGCCGCGAGCATCTGGTACCAGTCGCCATTGATATGCTCGATCACAGCCGGCTGAGGTGTTTGATTGGATTGAATGGGCCTCGGCGACATGTTCCAGAACAGCCGCCAGTTGGAGCCGTCAAGTGTAAAATCGCTGCCGTTACGGATCGTAAACTGCGCTTCAAACCTTCCCTCGGGTTCGATAAAATTGCTCACGAGCTTCCAGGAAACCGCAATTTTTTCGGCCTGTTCTTTGGATACATTGCCCGATTTGTTGCAGCTCGCCAACAGCAGTGCACCAAACAGGATCAGGGAAAGCGGGAATAACTTCTTCATAGGGTTCAAAAAGGCTTGGATGATTTTCCGGGTGTTCGGAATACAACTTCCTAATTACTGACAATTGCGCAAAATATACTAGTGAAGGGTGCAAAAAGCGTCACGGATAGCCCATTCAGCGGCCTTGTCCGTACTTAACCCTTAAACGGTTGATATGGAAAATCCTTCGGTCCCGTCGTCGAGATTACTTTCGCTGGATGCAATGCGCGGTTTCACGATCGCGGCCATGATTATGGTCAATTTCCCCGGGCACGAGGACTACGTTTTTCCAACGCTCCGGCATTCGAAATGGAACGGCCTCACGTTTACCGACCTCATTGCGCCCACATTCCTTTTTATCGTAGGCGTGTCGATCACGCTGGCTTATTCCAAAAAGCGGCTTTCCAATGCGCCGAAAAGCGGATTGTACCGTAAGATCGTCATCCGCTCGCTTAAAATATTCGCGGTAGGCATGTTCCTCAACATGCTGCCCGACTTCAATTTTTCCGACCTGCGCTACACCGGCACCCTACACCGTATCGCGATCGTGTTCCTCGTGTGCGCGATCCTCTTTCTGAACACCAGCTGGAAACAGCAGCTCGGTATTGCCGTTGGCATTCTCGTTCTCTACTGGCTCGCATTAACGGGCATTCCCACCCCGGGGATCGGCAAAGTAATGCTGGAACCGGGCGTGAACCTTGCAGCCTGGGTTGATCAGCAATATCTGCCGGGTAAAATGTGGCAGGGCAACTGGGACCCCGAGGGTATTCTCAGCACATTTCCGGCCATCGCCACCACCATCACAGGCATCCTGGCGGGCAGGCTCATGCTCTTACCCTTTTCTCCGAACGAAAAAAGCAATTTCCTCCTCACTGCCGGCTTCGCCACGGCCGCGCTGGGCTACTTCTGGAACCTGATTTTCCCGGTGAACGAAAACCTCTGGACGAGCTCGTTCGTGCTGGTAACGTCCGGCTTCGCTTCCATGCTGTTCGGGGCGCTATACTTCCTTATCGATATCCGCGGCCGAACGGCGGGCATTGCGCCGGGCGTCATTTTCGGGGCCAATGCCATTGCCGCATATGTGCTGGCCGATTTGCTGGCGCTCATTTTCTACATCATGCCCGTCGGCGGCGACACCCTGAACCACCGCGCGGTGCATATCCTCACGCAAGTCGGCCCGGACCCGCGGCTGGCGAGCATGATTTACGCACTCTTTTTTGTGTGCATCAATTTCATCCCCGTTTACCTGCTGTACAAAAAACGAATTTTCATCAAGCTCTGACCCATGCGTTACGGAACACCACAGTGGTTGCTCATCCTGCTGATCTTGACCTTTCGGACCGGCATTGCCCTTCCGCAGTCCATTGACCTTTCCAAAAGCCAGATTTACAGTCCAACCGGCAAGGCTACCCTGCTCCGAAGCATTGAAATACTGCAAAATGAGGTGGAAAAGCGGACGGGCATCCGGCTATCCGTAGCGAAAAAACTTCCCAAAGCCGGCAATGTTATCGTAGTAGCCCTCGAAAGCGACGCCACGCAGCTGCCCGCGCAATACCGAAATGCGATAGCCCCATTGCCCGAAACGAAAAGCGAAGGTTTTAAAATTGCCGTAGCGCCCGCCAATTCCATCATTATTGCGGGAAAAGATGCGCGGGGGATTCTGTACGGCGTGGGAAGATTCCTGCGAAAAGCGGACATGACGCCCGGCAAGTTGCAGGTAAGCCAAAACATTGCGCTCAGTACCAGTCCGCGCTACCCGATGCGCGGCCACCAACTCGGTTACCGCCCCAAAACGAACGCTTACGATGCATTTACGGTTGCCGCTTTCGACCAATACATTCGCGAACTCGCACTATTTGGTGCCAATACCATAGAAATACTCCCTCCCCGCACGGACGACGACGCGACCAGCCGCCACATGAAAACCCCCGCCCCGCAAATGATCGTCGAGCAATCGCGCATTTGCCGGTCCTACGGGCTGGACGTGTCGATATGGTATCCCAACATGGGCAAAAACTATGTTCATCCGGATTCCGTCGCGAAAGAACTGGCGGAACGCGACCAGGTGTTCGCGAGCCTGCCCAGGCTCGATGGCGTATTCGTGCCCGCGGGCGACCCGGGCGAACTGGAACCCGACGTGCTTTTCACCTGGCTCGAAAAAGAAGCGGCGGTGTTGCAGAAATACCATCCCAATGCCAAAATATGGGTATCGCCCCAGGTTTTCCGGCCCACGCAAAAGTGGTTCGATGCGTTTTTTAATCATGCCAATAAAGGCTATCCGTGGTTTGGCGGGGTGGTTTTCGGGCCCTGGGTGAAAATCCCGGTGCAGAAGATCCGCGAAATGCTTAAACCTTCCATCCCAATTCGCCATTATCCCGACATTACCCACAATTACTCCGCGCAGTACCCGGTACCGCATTGGGACCTCACGTGGGCGATGACGCTCGGGCGCGAGAGCATTAATCCCCGCCCGATGGACGAAAAAGCCATTCACAATGCATTGGACGAATATGGAATCGGCAGCGTGAGCTATTCGGAGGGCACCAACGACGACGTCAACAAATTTGTATGGAGCGACCAGGACTGGGACCCCGAAATGCCGGTAATGGAGACGCTGCGCGATTACAGCCGCTTGTTTTTAGGTTCTGAATACAAAGAAGCAGGCGCTCAGGCCATCGCGGCGCTCGAAAAAAACTGGCGCGGCGAAGTGCTCACCAACGACGCCATTGATATGACGCTCCGCCAATGGCAGCTGCTGGAAAACAATGCCCCATTGGACCTACTTCAAAACCCGCGCTTCCAGATGGGCCTGATCCGCGCCTATTTCGACGCTTACACCCGCCAGCGGCTCATTTACGAAACCGAACTGGAACAACAAGCCCGGCGCGCATTAGCCTCGGCGGGTAAGTCGGGAGCAGTGAAAGCAATGCGCGATGCGGATGAAATTTTGCAAAAAGCCTGGAAAGAGCGTATCCTGCCCGATTACCAGCAAAAATGCCAGAATCTGGCAGACTCGCTGTACAAAAGCATCGGCGCGCAGCTGACGATGCAGAAGCACGGTGCAATGTCAGGAAGAGGGAACTTTATGGATCTGATCAACATGCCGCTGAACGATGCGCCCTATTTGCTGGATCAGTTCAAAAGAATAGAAAGACTAAGCAGCGAGGCGGAAATGCTGCGGGAGATCGACCAGCTCCTGCATCGCACCGATCCCGGCCCGGGCGGTTTTTACGACCATTTCGGCGATCCGGAGAGCTGGTACCGCGTGGTGCCCGGCCTGCCGTGGGAACAAGATCCGGGCAGTTTACAGTCGCCGCGGATCGGCTTCGGGGTGGGCCTGGTGGGTGAAGAGTGGGTGGACGAAATTCAGGCGACGGGCTTTAAAGGACAGGTCACGCCCCGCGTGTGGATGAAGCAGGCCAAAACGCTGTACGACCAACCGCTGCGCATCCGCTACGAAACCCTCGATCCCGATGCGACGTACCGCATGCGCATTTCCTACACGGGCCGCTTCCGCTCGCGCATGAAAATGACCACCGACGACGGCATGACGATCCATGATTTTATCCAAACCGGCGAGCAACCGACATTTGAATTCAACATTCCCAAAAGCTCGACTGCGGATGGTAAAGTTACCTTCGAATGGACTTGCGGCGAAGGTGAACGCGGCTCGCAGGTGACGGAGATCTGGTTGATGAAACAATAATAACACGTCTCGAATGGAACCTACCTTACTCGAAAAACTCAAAGCCGGCAAGAATGTATACGGCACCTGCATTACCTCCACAAGCCCGATGTGGCCCGCAGCGGTGAAGCGAACGGGCGTCGATTTTGTGTTTCTGGATACCGAACACGTGCCGCTGGGCCGGACTGAGCTTGCTGCGCTGTGCCAGCAGTTCAGGCACCTCGGCATTACGCCCATCGTGCGCATTCCGTGCCCAGATCCTTACCTGGCCTGTCAGGCCATTGATGCCGGCGCGAAGGGCATTGTAGCACCATACCTCGAATCGACCGCGCAGATCATGGAACTGGTGGGGGCTACCAAATACCGGCCGCTCAAAGGGCAGGTCCTGCAAGGTTATCTCAGCGGCGACGTCCCGATGCCTCAGAATTTACAGGAATACGTCGCGCATTACAATGCAGGAAACATTTGCATTGCCAATATCGAAAGTGTGCCCGCGATGGAGAATCTCGACGCATTGCTGTCGGTGCCGGGGCTCGATGCGGTGTTCATCGGTCCGCACGATTTGTCGGTAAGCCTCGGACTGCCGGAACAATACGATCACCCCGATTTTGAAAAGGCCGTTTCCTACATCATCCGCACCACCCGCGCCAAAGGACTGGCTATCGGCATCCATTTCTCACTGGAACCGGAGCGTCAGATTCAATGGATGAAAGAGGGTGCAAACATCGTCGTGCACAGTTTCGACGTGGCGCTTTTTGTGCAAAAACTGACTGCCGATTTCCGCAAAATAAAATCGGCAGCCGGTGATTCGGCTGCCGAAAATGGTGAAGCTATGATCGTGTAATGGTTTATTTGCCTTGCCACATCATCAGTCCTTCGATGAGCGCGGTGAGCTGTTCGAAGGGCATATGGGGAGTAAGGTACGCGTGCGGGCCCATGGGATCGTCCTGCCAGCTGTTGTTGCCGCCATTGATGATGATTTTCCCGCGCTTCACGCCGAAATAGGGCTGTACGCCGCGGATCGCCACCAGCACCGCCGTTTGGTCCCAGCTCATGCGGCCGTCGGCATCTCCTTTGGACAACGGCATTGCCATAGCGAATACGTCTTTTACCGGGCTTTTTAAATGCTCGTTCGCAATCACTCTCTTGCCTGTTTTGATCTCCTTCCCGATCTCAAATCCACTGAAAAGGATTTCGGTAGGCCATTCTGAAAATACCTTGGCCGACGCCACGGAGTCCACCAGAACATTGTACTCGCGGAAAGCGGGAAATCCGCCGGCCATGGAAACGAGGTGTTTCACTTTTTTACGTACAAGGCTGCTGCCCGATAGCTGCGAATGGCCGTCCGGTCCCGAATCGAGCAGGTTGGCGAGGTTGGTCAGGAAGCCAACGGTCACGATGGTAACGCTCTGGTCGGGTTGCTTGGCCAGTATCCGGCGGTAAGTTTCCACGGCATCGGGCGCGTCGGAAGTTTTGGCGATCTTGTGCGGGTATTTTTCGACCAGCATTTCCGGCCATTTCTGCGTGGCACCAAAATCCGGCCCTTTTCCCTTCGGCGCGCCTGTCGGCAACTCCGGGCGACCGAAATACGTGTTCAATATCTCGATCGTAGGCACTACCAGCTCGTTTTTATTGGAAGAAATAACCGCCAGCGGCTTCACCTCGCCTTTGTCGGCCAGAGCGTGCATGACTGCCATCGCGCCCACATCGTCATAGTCGGGCCCGATGTCGGTATCGAGGATGAGCGAGTTGATGGTTCCACTGTTTTGAGCGTAAGTATTGGTTAATCCAAAAAGGCAAAGGAGCAATAGAATTTTGTTCATGACATTCATTTTCAAATGCGATCTGTTGTAAAAACTATTCGCTTTTCCTTCCTGATATGCTGCATGGAAGGCGTTTTAAAGCGGGTTTGAAGGGTTACATCAGTTTTTCAACACCTGAAATGCCTGTTTTGTTTCGCCATTTACCACTTCCAATACATAAATTCCTTCACCGAATTCCTGCCCTGAAATATCAATTTTCCGCTTCGCCTCCGCATTCAGCGACTCGCCTTTTACCTGTTTGAGTATCCTGCCGTACAAGTCGTAAACGTTCACCGAAGTCGCTTGCCCCGACGGCACTTCATTGCCCAGGTAGAAAACTCCCTTCGACGGGTTAGGATAAACAGCCCATTGCGATTGCGCATCGAAAGCGACCGTACGTACACGGGAATACTGATAGGTGCTATCAATATCGACCATTTTGAGGCGGTAATACCTGTTGCCCCACTTGCCTGGCGTCTCGTCGGTATATTCGTACTTTTTGCCGTCTTTCAGTCCGCCGCCGCCAGCTATCTGGACCAATGGCACAAAACGCCCCTGCCGGTACGCGTCGTCACCAGCCGCAACTTCGATGGCGAAATGGTCGAAATTCTCTTCGGAAGCCGTTTCCCATTCCACTATCACATCTTTTGACTGCTCAGCATCCTGTTTTTTGCGCGCATTGAAATTCACCAGTTCCACCGGCAGAGCCCCCGGGTTTCCGACAAATCCCTTGGCAATCCAGAACTCCGAGAAAGTTTTCATGCTCATTTCGAGATAGTATCCTTTGTCGTAAGGCACAAGCTTTACTTCTTCCGCGGGGTGGTAGGTCCAGCCGCCTTCGGTGCTGTTAATGAGCGAGCCGTCCTCCTTGGAAGTGTTGATCGGGTTACTGTATTGAGAAATACCCAATTCGAATGCGTTCGCCGGTTTGCCGCAACTCGCGCAGCCCACGGCATTAATCAGCGCCTCGCTTTCGGTTTCGAGGAAGTAAAACCTTACTGTCGCGAAATTGGCAAGGTTGGCATTGGCCGGCTTGATCGTGAAATTCCGGTCGAGGTAGTAATGGCCATTTCCGTTTCTCACTCCCGTGGTGTTCACATAGCTCCGTACCTCCGTATTGCCCATACTCTGGCCATTTGCATTGATGGAGGCCAGCATTTTGCCATTCTGGACAAAATTGACCCATCCCGAACCCGATACCTGCTGGGTCGCCACGCCGTTGCTGCTGTCGTGGATAGGCGACACGTTGTCGAAAATGTGAATGTCGTCCAGCGCGATGCCTTCGCGGTGCGTGAAGCCATCTGAAATCAATACAAAGCGTATTTTCAGGTTGGTAAAACCGGTAGGCAGGGCCATGCTCGCCACGTGCCAGCGCACATAGTTCTGCAACGCCCACGCGCCTTTCCCCGAATATGTTTTGTTATACCAGTTGGTACCCTGGCCTACCGCACCGAGGCGCGTCCAGGGACCGTTGTTACCCGAATATTCCACATATACATAGTCGCAGGGCGTAGGCTCGCACACTTCGAGGTCGATTGCCGCACTGAAACTCAATGTAGGCGACGTGAGACTGCTTACATTGAAGCAAGGGGAATACAGGTAAGATTCTTCCTTGTCGTTATGTCCGCCGGACAAATTTGTTTTCCAGATTTTCGTACCGCTCGCAGCCTTGTTTACCACGCTCGAAACCGGCGTTCCGTATTGCCATGAGCTGTTGGTTCCTTTGGCGCTCCAAAAGCCGTCGCCGTTTTCAAAATCTTCCAGGTAAGGGAATGTGCTCAGTACCGGTGCATTGAAAACTTTCACGGAAAGCGTGTCGTTGTCGCGGAAACTGTCTGTCGGCAATGCGGCCCAGGCCTTGATGTCCAAAGCGCCGATTTCCGAGAGATCCGCTTTTTGGTTGAATGTAAAATCGATCGTGCTTCGTTTCGCGATCAGCGGAATGGTGTCGAGGATCACGGTGCCGTCGGGCAGCGATAGTACCAGCGGAATGTCGCTAATGTCTCGTGCGGAGCTGTTGCGAATCCTCACGGCGATGGATTCGGCATTGCCGAGGCCGCAGCTTTCCGTGGGCGGAGCGAGCAGGCTGATCATCTGAATGTCGTCCGTTACCGAAATGATACGGATGTCATCGAAGGAGTAGCCGGCGCCGTTGCTGTAATCGGAAGTGAGCATTTTGCCCCATTGCCCCCAGCGCACCTGAAAGCTGGAAGAGAAGTTTTTGGCATTCGCGGCAAGCAGTCCGCTCATTTCCAGCGGCACCGTGGTTTTGTAGCCTTCGGTAGAAAGGTTTTGGTTTGCAAAAAGATTGTACAGTTCAATCCAGGTATCGGAGTCCTTTCCTCTTATCCATACTCTGTTGTTGTCATTTGACTTCTGACCATGGTTCTTATACGAAAATACCAGGCGCAGGTCATGTGTGTTGATATCGTATTCGCCCAAATTGTAGGTCGCGGTGAGATAGGTCGTGTTGCCGACAGGAAATGGCCGGTTGGTATCGAGTGTGAGCGCCTTCTGGCCGGAGGCCGCGAAACCGGAGTTGACAAACGTCCTGATCCTTCCTGCGTCGTTGCTGCTCGCGCTGAAATCGTAGCGCCCGTCGCCGGTGAGGCCCATTTGGGTGAGGGTTACGCTCTGAACGGGCAGGTTTTCCATATTGTCTTCATACGGCAGTGCAATCGGATCATTAGGCAACTGCCTGAACGTTTTCGTGATTGTATCGTTCGCCGCAACCAGGTCCTGGTTTCCGTGGATATATACTTTGAAAGTGTAGTTTCCGACATCGGCCAGATTCGCCCCTACCGCAAAAGTGTGGTCGTAAGTCTTTCCTTTTTCGATAAAAGGATTGATGGTTTCAACCGGAACGGCCATGCCATTCAGCAGATATCCGACATCGAGTGGCCCGTTAAAATCGACATCATCGAGGTTTTTGATCCTGATTTTCACAAAAACGGCGCTGGTGAGTGCCGACGAAGTATTTTTCCGCCCCGAAGACGCCGGTGTCAGAATCGATTCCACTTTCAGGTCATTATCGGAAATCGATCCTGCGCAGGTTCCGGTGTCCGGCTTGCGAGAAATAGCCAGGGCTCTTCTGCCTGGCTTTCCATTGATCCGCGCCCGCACCGAAACATAATGCGTGGAGTCCTTTGACAGTCCGCTGAATGTATAATTAACGCCCGTGGTGGTGGCTACCGGCACCATTTCGCTGCCCTTTAGCACCATCACCTCGTAGTCTGTGGCGCCCGAAACCGCCGTCCAGTCTACCGAAATATAGCCTTCGCATTGCAAGCTGGAAAGGGTAACGCCGGGCACGCCGATCACCGTAAATGGCTCAGAAACGCTTTGCGCCCCGGTGCTGTTTTGGGTAACGCGCACGCGCACCTTCTCGGATTTCGTACCGGCTGGCACCACCCAGTTGAGCTGGCTCGTTCCTGCGGCTACCGAGGTTGAAATGTTCGTCCAGTTCTGTCCGTCGTTCACGCTATATTGGACCGTGAATGTGCTGTTGCTATTCCCGAATGCATCCCAGGAGATGAGAGTCGCGTCACCATCTTTCATGCGCTCGCCTCCAACGGGGTTTGTCAGGGTGATGGAATTGGGGATAATGTCATAAACAACGAAGTATTCCTGTGACGGCGACTGTCCTATGGTGCTGCCTTTGACGGAAATCGTATAACTTCCCTGCGCCGGGTTGTTGATCACTACCTGCTCCATATTATTCACATTATCCACACCCGTACCGGCAACCGCATTCACCTGAGCCGCGGCGGGATTGAGTATCCGCGGATTCACTGCATTGGACGAAGGATTAATAACCTGCAAATCGAGGTTGTGGACAAGGTTTTTGGATACGAGCATCGAACCGGCGGGATCGTTCCAGTACAGCATTACTTTTAGCTGAGCCGTACCCGCGGGCACATCAATAGCGAAATTGTTGATTCCCTGGTGCGACACCTGGTCCGTTTTGTAACTCTGCGATTCGAGCATTTTCACCGATCGCAGCAGATTGAGCCAGCCGAATCCGAAACGGTAATCCGGTCCTTCATTACCCCGGTCCACTGCCCCGTTCACGAGCAGGGCTTTCATCAGGCCATTCTTTGGGTTCTGGTTCCCATTCAGCTGGCGGTAGCGCTCGTACAGTAGCGCCAGACCACCCGACACAGCCGGCGAAGACATACTCGTGCCGCTGCCGTTGGTATATAAGTTTGTAGGTACAGTTGAAACGATTACCGAACCTTGTGCCGTAATCTCGGGCTTTACCCGTCCGTCTTTCACCGGCCCGCGGCTCGATTCGGAATAAATGGCACTGGTTTCATTGGTTGCACCGACCGTAATCACATTTTTGGCCGTCTGATACCCGCCGAGAACCGTGGCAAATCCCGCTGCGAAAGGGGCGCAAGTGATTTTTCCGCTATTACCTGCCGCAAAAACGTGCTGCAAGTACGGCATATCAAATGCCTGCTGGTCCAGAATGTAGGAGTACAGGTCATAAACGCCGTTTGTCTCGCAGGTTACCACATCCGAACCGTAGGAATTGTTGGTAATCACCATACCGAAATCCTGCACATATTGCGGAGAATACGCCAAAATGGACGAATAGCTTTGCGCTACAACCGTCGCTTTGGGTGCATAACCTGCATTTCGCTCTTCCATAATGCCGGCGCCCGCCATCGTGCCCATCACATGAAGCCCGTGCGACCCGCCGTCGATCGGCGCGCGGTTGATGATCCTCGTGTTGAAGTCAATATGCCGCAATGGGTTGGATTCGTCGCCAATGCCGACTACTACGCCCGCACCCGAAAGGTTACGGTTCCCGGGTAAGGCCGATTTCAGAACATTGGCGCGGCCGTTGACCGTGCTCTTGCTGTTCAGCTGACGGTCGGGCTGCGGCAATGCCTGCACATATTGGATAAAAGGCTGGCTGGCGAGGCTTTTGAGCTCTTTTGCGGGAATCCGCACGGTGAGCACCTGGTATTTTTTGAAGTCGTCGGCAACAATCTCAACGCCGCGGGCCTGCAAAGCTGCCTTAATTTCCTCATAGCTGAACGACCTGGGATAGCTGATCCACAAGTCTACCGTTGTGGGGCTGACGAACGCGTGGGAAGGAATGCGGCCATTGGCGAGTGAGGGCTCCATTTTCTGTTCGGCATTGAGCTCGATAATGGCCCGTCCCCTGGTCCTGGCCAATGCGCCGGGATTGCTTCCCGCCCCGATTGTGGCGGTGTAAGCATAGTTCGGCAGATATTCGAGCAGCTCTATCCCTTCCCGTTTCAGCTCGCGCCGCTCGTCCTCGGTCGGAATATCGTCGAACTGAATAATCACGAACGACTTCTGGCCATCGTTGGCGAGCCTGAACGCCGCGCTGGTCCGACTGCCGGCGGACGCGACGTTTTGCTGCGGCACAAAAGAGCCGCTTCGCAGGAGGATTTCGTAGTCTTTGCGCTGCTGCGCAGTTGCATTGCCGATCAGTGAGCTAGTCAGCAATAGTGTGTAGTAAAGATTTTTCCACTTCATAAAATCTGGTACAGATAAAGGATAGGTAATTCTACTCCATTTGCGCTAATAATACAAATTAATTCGTTTATAGTCGAATACAAATTAGCCGTAACGATAAACTAATTGATATACAAGCGAATAGAAGCCCCTATCAACATCACCGCCGTCCCTATACGCAAAACTAGGAGGCGTTTCATTTTATGTGATTTGTAATTAGCTGGTGGCTGGTTTAACTTAGCGATCTTAATCTCTAAGCATTCCTATGAACTTATACGGCCTGATTGGATTCCCGCTGACACACTCTTTTTCGAAGCGATATTTCACTGACAAATTCCTGCGCGAGAAAATCAAGGAGAGCAGCTATGAGCTTTTTGAGATGAAATCGCTGGAAGAATTGCCGGAATTGCTGAAAAAAAAGCAGGACTTGCGCGGACTGAATGTGACGATCCCCTATAAGAAGGATGTAATCGCCTATCTCGACGACCTCGATGACGCATCAGCCGAGCGAATAGGTGCGGTGAATACGATCAAAATCTACGCTGACGGAAGCACAAAAGGCTTTAATACAGACTATTACGGATTCCAGCAATCACTCGTAGAATGGCTCGACCGCCGGGGTGAAAATTGTGCCAATTTCAAAGCATTGATCCTCGGAAATGGCGGCGCGGCGAAGGCGGTGCAGGTAGCATTGACCGACCTCAACGTCGGATATATGCAGGTTTCGCGCCAGAAAAGCGACGATTGTCTGCCCTATGAGGAACTTACACAAGACATGATGGGAAGCCACCGGCTGATCATCAATACCACCCCGTTGGGAACTTATCCCAACACCGAAGAGTGCCCGATGATCCCCTACCAGTGGGTCAACCGCAGCCATTATCTCTACGACCTCGTCTATAATCCAGCCGAGACATTGTTTCTTAAAAAGGGCACGGAACAAGGCGCTGCGACGATGAATGGCCTGAAAATGCTGGAATTGCAGGCGGAAAAGGCCTGGGATATCTGGACGACCGAAGAAAATCTCTGGAGTATTTAAATCCTGCTGTAAAACGTCCACAAATCGTCTCCAACACGCTCAGAACCCCTGAAAATCCCCTTGGGGGCAGGTGCAGCTACGCCATTTCCGATCGTAATCCCGCCCTGGCAACGCCGTATTTCGTCCCACAAACCGCATTCGAAGAACGCATTAATCACCGCTGCGCCGCCTTCGACCAGCAAGGATTGTACTTTCCGACGGTGTAAACCTTGTAGAATTTGTAGAATTTCTTCGACCTTTGGCTCGATTTTCATGTAGGCCGTTGTCGGAGCCAAATACCGCTCCGGATCGGACGGAATGTCCGTTTCGAGATCATAACTGACGACGACAGTGCTTTGGGATTGGTCGAACAAATGGAGTTGCGGAGGTAGTTGCAAATGTCGGTCGGTCACGATCCTTACCGGGTTTCTTCCTGCCCAATGCCGGACGTTCAGGCGGGGGTTGTCCATCAGCGCGGTTTTGTAACCCACCATAATCGCGTCTTCCTCGGTACGCCACTGATGCACCCGCATGTTGGACAATGTGCCGCTGATCTGCAACGGGCTGCCGGCCTGGTAACCCAGGAACCCATCGGCGGTTTCGGCCCATTTCAGGATCACATACGGCCGTTGGAGCGTCATCGCCGTAAAAAACCGCTTGTTCAGCTCCGTCCCTGCGGCTTCGGCCACGCCGCATTCCACTTCGATGCCCGCCTCGCGCAGGCGGCGGATACCCCTGCCGGAAACCAGCGGATTCGGGTCGTTGTTGCAGATCACCACTCTTTTCAGGCGCCGGCTCACGAGCAGGTCGGCGCAGGGAGGCGTTTTTCCCGTGTGCGAGCACGGTTCCAGCGTTACGTAGGCGGTAGCTTGTGGCAGTAAATGCGAATTGCCGCGCGCGTCCGTATCCTCGATCGCGCGTACTTCCGCATGCGGCCCGCCGTATGCACGGTGCCAGCCTTCGCCGATAATGCGGCCGTCATGAACGATCACACAGCCCACCATCGGGTTGGGGCTTACCGCCCCGCGGCCGTATCCGGCGAGCTGCAATGCCCGCTCCATCCATTGATTGTCCGTCTCCATGTGGCAAAAATACAAATGCGGTTTCAAACTCAACTTTCGCGAGTCCCCGTAATTTGCTAACTTTCCGACATTGGATCAAAATCAGTGAAAATGACTTCAGCACGCCAGCTTTATTTATATATAGTTAAAAACATCACAGTTTACCCGGACAAAGAAGCGCAGGCAATCGCTTTCATGCTGTTGGAGCATTATATGAGGCTTCGCAACATCGATGTGCTGGTTGACCGGCCGATCGCCGATACGACGGCTCAGCCCGACTGGGACAATATCATCAAGCGCCTCAACAACAATGAGCCGGTGCAGCACATTATCGGCTCCACGGAGTTTTGCGGCCTCGAATTCCGCGTTTCGTCGGCAGTACTCATTCCCCGCCCCGAAACCGAAGAGCTGGTGCAAATGGTGACGCGCGACTATGCGGAGCCGGACAAAAACATCTCCATTCTGGATATCGGAACCGGCAGCGGCTGTATCGCCATCGTGCTGGCGCGCTTCCTCCCGCATGTGAGCGTGCACGCGTGGGACGTCTCCGACGAGGCCTTGGAAGTAGCCCGCGAAAACGCCCGCCAGCTCATTGCCGACGTCACTTTCGCGAAGCAGGATATGCTCAATGTGGCATTTCCGCTGCCCGGCAATATCGTCCAGTTCGACTGCCTGGTGAGCAACCCACCCTATGTAACCTATTCGGAGGCTGAAAGCATGCGCCCGAACGTGCTGCGGTTTGAGCCGCACGAGGCGCTGTTTGTGGAAGACAATGATCCGCTGCTTTTCTATAAAGCCATCGCCGATTTCGGCACGCACCACCTGAAACATGGCGGGAAATGCTATGTCGAGATCAACGAGCATTTCGGTGCGGAAACGAAGCAGGTTTTTGAAGAAAGAAATTACATAAAGGTGGAAATCCTCCGTGATATCAATGGTAAAGACCGGTTCGTAAGGGCCATCTGGGACTGATCCATTTACAAAATTTGACCGCATTTTCATGTATATAGAAAAAATCAGGGAGGTCCTGGACGAAATGGGCAAGGTAGTGGTGGGGCAGGACAAACTGCTGAACCGGCTGCTGATCGGCCTTTTTACCGGCGGGCATGTCCTCCTCGAAGGCGTTCCGGGACTCGCCAAAACGCTCACAATCAACGTGATGGCCAAAGTTTTGCACCTGGAATTCAAACGCATCCAGTTCACGCCCGACCTGCTCCCGGCAGATTTGATCGGGACGATGATTTATAAACCTAAAATAGGTGATTACGAGGTCAAAAAGGGCCCCATCTTCTCCAACCTTATCCTCGCCGACGAAGTGAACCGCTCTCCTGCCAAGGTGCAATCCGCATTGCTGGAAGCGATGCAGGAAAAGCAGGTCACGATCGGTGATGAAACCTATCTCCTCGACCGCCCGTTTGTGGTGCTTGCCACCCAGAACCCCGTAGAACAGGAAGGAACCTACCCGCTCCCCGAGGCACAGATCGACCGCTTCATGATGAAAGTGTACGTCGATTACCTCGACAAAATGAAGGAGCTGGAAGTGATGCGCCGGATGTCGGACATTAATTATGATTACCAAATCCGCCCAATTCTGAATAAAGAAGACATTTTCGCGATCCGCGACCATGTCAACAAGGTCAACATCTCCGACACGCTCGAACGTTACATTATTGAACTGGTGTTTGCCACCCGCCGCCCGCTCGATTACGGGCTGCGCGACGAGGCACGTTACATTCAGTTCGGGGCGTCGCCGCGGGCGACCATTTACCTCAACCGTGCCGCCAAAGCACTGGCCTACCTCGAAGGCCGCGACTACGTGCTGCCGGAGGACATTAAAGAGCTCGCGCCCGACATTATGAACCACCGCATCCTGCTCAACTACGAGGCCGAAGCCGATGGCGTGCGCACGATGACGATCATCGACTCCATTCTCCGGAAAG
Source organism: Dyadobacter fermentans DSM 18053 (assembly GCF_000023125.1). NCBI lineage: Bacteria > Pseudomonadati > Bacteroidota > Cytophagia > Cytophagales > Spirosomataceae > Dyadobacter > Dyadobacter fermentans. Next base: position 5,234,120 of record NC_013037.1, on the reverse strand, counting down.
TCGCCATTGGTTAATTCACGGCACCGGGTCGTGGCCGTGGCCGCCCCAGGGATGGCAGCGGGCAAAGCGTTTCAGCCCCATCCAGCCGCCTTTCAACGGGCCGTGTTTCTGCACGGCCTCGATCATATATTGCGAGCAGGTAGGCGTGTAACGGCAGGAATTCGGCAAATAAGGCGAAAGTGCCGCCTGATAAAACCGCACGAAGGCTATGAGTAAAAATTTCATTTCGCGTCTTGTCTCATATTAGTATATTTGACCATTAACACCACAACCGCATGCTTTCATATATCATGTGGGACGCAAGTCCCGAAATATTCACCATTCCGGAAATAGCCGGTTTTGGTCCCTTCCCTGTTCGTTGGTATGGTTTGCTCTTCGCTGCCGGCTTCCTGATCGGTCAGCAAATTATGATCTATATTTTCAAGAAAGAAGGAAGAACGCTGGAAGATATCGACTCGCTCACGCTCTATATGGTGCTTTCGATCGTCATCGGCGCCCGCGTCGGCCACTTTCTTTTCTATGAACCCGAAGTGCTCTTTAAAAATCCCCTGGAAGTGATATTACCGCCCTATGCCGGCCTCGCCAGCCACGGTGCGGTAATCGGCACGGTAACGGGGCTGTGGCTTTATGCGCGCTCACGCCGCGGTACGGGGCAAACGTTCTTCTGGGTAACCGACCGCCTTACGATCACATTTGCATTAGGCGGGGCATTTATCCGCTTCGGTAACCTGATGAACTCCGAGATCGTCGGCAAACCTTCCGATCTACCCTGGGCATTCATTTTCAAGCAAAATACCGAATTCCTGCAAATCCCGCGCCACCCGGCGCAGCTCTACGAATCCATTTCGTGCTTCATCCTTACATTCGTCCTCATCGCGATCTGGAACAAATACAAGGCTGCTACGCCACGCGGGCTCATGGTCGGCGTGTTCCTCGTATGGGTGTTCACGTTGCGGTTCCTGTACGAATTCCTAAAAGAAAACCAGGAAGCCTTCGAAGCCAACTACGCATTGAATATGGGCCAGATCCTCAGTATTCCGGCGGTGTTGCTCGGCCTGTATTTTATCATTCAATCGCGCAGAAATCCTTTGGAGCGGATCAGCTAACCCGGCAGCGGCGACAACAGGCGTGCATCAATGCCGTGTTTTCATTACATTGTAATTAGTTTGAACCAACTCCAACAATTGTCAGATGAAAACATCCTTTATAGCCGCATTCCTTTCCTGCACCCTCCTCCTGACCGGTTGTGGCAGTAACAAGGAAGAAAAAGAAGCCGCTGCGAGCGACAGTCCGGCCGACGCTCTTCAGGCCATTGCCGACAAGGCCAAGGCCATGGGCGACCGCGAGGCCGTCGAACCGGTCGATTTTCGCAAGCTGAAAGACCTCCTTCCCGAAAAAGTAGCGGGCATGGCGCGTACCGAAGCCACCGGCGAGAAAACAGGCGCCATGGGGTTTACCGTTTCAACGGCGCAGGCTAAATACAAGGGTTCCGACAATACATTGAACATCGAGATCGTCGATACAGGCGGTATCGCCGGGGTTTCCACGATGGCGCTCGCAGCCTGGTCTATCGCCGAAATCGACAAGGAAACGACCACCGGATATGAGCGCACCACGCAGATCGACGGCCACAAGGCTTTTGAAAAGTATAACAACGAAAGCAAGTCCGGGGAAGTCAACGTGCTCGTAGCCGACCGCTACGTGGTGAATGTCGAAGGCGACAATGTGAGCGTCGACGAATTGAAAGAAGCATTAAAGGACATCGACCTAGCCAAACTGGGCGAATTGAAATAACCCCACAAAAAGAAAGCAGAAGCCCGGGCTTCTGCTTTTCAAGGTTTTAGGAATATATCAATGCTGGTAACCGCTGCTATATCGTTGCCAGATCCACCTTTTCGCGGAGGATTTGCTTGGCTTTTACGAGCTGGTTTTTAACCGTGTTTTTGGATATTCTTAAAAACTCCGCTATTTCCTGATAGGATTTTCCTTCTTCAATATTCAGTTTCAGAATCTGCCGGCGCTTGATCGACAGCGATTCAACCGCGGCCTGGACCACGCTCAGGCGTCTTTCCGTTTCCTCTCTCTCCTCTTCCCCAGCCACGCGGATCGCCTCCATGTAATGCTTACGCAGCTGCTCGCTCTTTTCCAGCTTTTTGAAATGGTCGAACGCCATGTTGCGCAGGCATGTAAAAAGGTAGGAATTGAAATTGTAGTCGGGCTTGATCTGGGAACGTCTTACCCAGATCTTGATAAACACATCCTGAACCATATTCTCAGCTTCCTCCTCGTCTTTGAGCAATGAAACCGTAAACCGCAGTGCAGGCGTTTTATAATAGTTGTACAGCTCGGCAAAAGCGGCTTCGTCGCCTTGCGTCACTCTGATCAGGGTATTTTCGTCGGGATAGGCCACAGTCTTACAGGTTTAACTTATAGAAAAGGGACTAGGTAAAGAGATTATGGTATTAATAAAAAAACTTTTATTCTTGGATAGGTCCTATTTATCAACCGGCATTAAATTCTTTGAAAAGGACTTGTTATAATTGTTGACAATCAGTCAGGTATTAAAATAAAGTTGTTTCCAACATCACCCCGGCAACTGAAAATTTTGCCTTCGAAACAAACGGTAATGTTTTCTATTGAGCGGCGTACTTGTAATTCTTGGATAAAGCTACACGCTCAGCCCGCTATTTCGAATCGCAAACTGCGTAAAAATATCTTCAATTTGCGCAACGTTGTACGATTTAAACATAACATAATATTAACTTATCATTTATTACATATTTCCTCATTTACAGTCACTTCTTTACAGAAAAACGACTAAAACAGCCCTCACTTTCCGCCCGGTTTTCCGTCAGCCCGGGTAACGATTTCATAACATTTGCGACGAATGCCGCCAGGCGTGATAGCCCGCGCCCGACGATCGAAAGTATTACCAGAAAAGAGCTCAGAATTCGAATCCGTTTTATCCTAAATCCAGTATCACCTTTGCTCATGGATCAAAGCCGCATCAATCAGATCTTGGAGAATATCTCCGCCGTTCAGGTCGCCGTGTATGGCGACTTTTGTCTCGACTCGTACTGGGTCATGGACGACCGCACCTCCGAAGTGTCCATCGAAACCGGTTTGCAGGCTCAGGCCGTTGCCCGGCATTACTATACGCCGGGAGGCGCTGGCAACGTGGTGGCCAACCTGGCCGCACTGAAACCGGCGGGCATCCGGGTGATAGGCGTGGTAGGCGACGATATGCAGGGACGCGAACTGACGGCGCAACTCCAACAGCTCGGCGCGGACACCAGTGCATTCATTATTCAGAAAGACAATTTCAACACATATAGTTACCTCAAACGCCTCGTCGATGGCCAGGAAGAGCCGCGCATTGATTTTGGTGTATATAATGAAAGAAGCACCGACACGGACAGGCAACTGGTTGCCGCGCTTGAAAAAGCATTGCAGGAATGCGACGCGTTGATTTTCAACCAGCAGGTCACGGGCAGCATTACCAACACATCGTTTATCGGTGAAGTGAACGAGCTTTTCCGCCAATACCCTGAAAAAACCGTAATGCTGGATTCGCGCCATTTCAACGACAGCTTCCGGAATACTTGCCTCAAATGCAATGATCGTGAAATCGCTTCGCTGAACGGACTGGACGTGGTGCCTGGGGAAAACGTGCCGGTGCGCGATGTGAAAGGCTACGGGGCCGAAGTTTTCGGGCGTTACCACAAGCCCGTTTTCGTGACCTGCGGCGAGCGGGGCATTATTGCTTTTGATGAAGAAGGTTGCCACGAGGTCCCCGGCATTCAGCTGAAAGGAAAACTCGACACCGTGGGAGCAGGCGACACGGCGATCAGCGCCATTACATTATGCCTCGCCGCCGGATTATCGCCGGCAGAGGCCGCACAATTCGGCAACTTTGCCGCTGCGGTAACGGTTCAGAAACTTTTCACGACAGGCACGGCTACCGGCGAGGAAATCGCCGTGATAGCCAAGGACCCGGATTACATTTACAATGCCGACCTCGCCGAAAACGAGTGGTCCGGCACCCGGCGTGTGGCGACTTATTATCCTGAAACCGAGTTCGAAATCTGCGTCCCCGAAATCCTCGACAAGCTCGGGCATATCCGCTACGCCGTTTTCGACCACGACGGTACGATCAGTTCGCTGCGGCAGGGTTGGGAGGAGATTATGGAGCCCGTGATGATGAAATCCATCCTCGGTCAACATTACGAAACCATCGACGCCGGAACCTTCCACAAAGTACAGGCGGAATGCAAGGCATTTATCCACAAAACCACCGGCATCCAAACCATTTACCAGATGGAAGGCCTCGTGAACCTCGTCCGCGAGTTCGGTTTTGTGCCCGAAGACCAGATCCTCGACAAATTCCAGTACAAGGAAATTTACAACGACGGCCTGATGGAAATGGTGAACAAGCGCATGGAAAAGCTCGCCAAAGGAGAACTCGGACAGGAAGATTACACATTAAAAGGCGCCGTTGAATTCCTGAAACAGCTCAAAGAGCGCGGCGTGACGATGTACCTCGCAAGTGGTACCGACGTGGACGACGTAAGGAACGAAGCACAAATGCTGGGCTATGCCGACTTGTTCGACGGCGGCATTTACGGTGCATTGCGCGATTACACCAAGTTTTCGAAAAAAATGGTGATCGAAAAGATCATCCGGGATAATAACCTGCAAGGCAAAGAGCTGGCGGTGTTCGGCGACGGCCCCGACGAAATCCGCGAAGGACGGCGTGCAGGCGGCATTTCGGTAGGCATTACGAGCAACGAAGTGCAGCGATTCGGGCATAACCCAGCCAAGCGCCCACGACTCGTGCGGGCCGGTGCGCAGCTGCTGATCCCCGATTTTTCACAACACAAGAAGCTGATCAGCCTGCTGTTTCAGGAAAGCGAAAACTACGCGGAAGCCTGATGCGCCCGACTGAAAAACAACTGATTGCCGGGCTGCTTTGCGCCTTGCTGCCGTTGCTCTACTCGTGCCGGAGTGAAAAGACCGTCGATGACGGCGCTTCCTTTTACCAGGATGAGCCATTCACACAGGAATTTCACGAAGCGCATGCGATGGAAGGCAACGACGTTCGGGCTGTTCTGCCCGATCGCGACGGCAACGTATGGGCAGCCACGGCAAAGGGTGTTTTTCGAAAAATGAGGGGTTACAATAATTGGGTACCTGTATTGGATGGCGATGAGAATGGCCCGTCGTTTGCACTCGCCCAGGATTCCATCGGCACCATTTGGCTCGGGATGTGGAATGGGCTGTACCAATACAAAAACGGTACTATTTCAAAAGCAAATGGCCCTGCTGGCCCCATTTCAGCTATTTGCGCAAAAGCCGGCACGGTCTGCGCACTCGGCCCGAATGGCTTTTGGACAAGTAATTCCAATGGTTTTACATTACAAAAAGCGGCCATTGCCAGATCAGTACGCGATGTGATCAGCGACGGGAAGGACGGACTTTGGATAGCTTCCGATGTGGGACTTTACCATTGGACGCCTACGCATTTGGAACACACCTATAAAACCGACGCATTGATTGCCGCTTATACCAAAGGCTTGGCATACAACCACGACGGTAAGCTCTGGGTCGGTGGTTTGGGCGGGGTTACCATTCAACATAATGCTCGAAAAGAAGCCGAATTGCGGACTACCGACGGTATTCCTTCGACTTACGTGACAGCCGTGCGTCTCGCACCCGATAGCTCGATGTGGGTAGGCACGCAAAACGGCGTGGTGCGTTTTTGGAAAGACGGGCGCCGCTCGCTGCTGTTTTCCAGAAGGTGGCTCGTAGACGACCAGGTGAACGACATTGCATTTGATAATGAGGACAATGCATGGATAGCCACGCCGCAAGGTGTAAGTGCCATCAAAAAACGGAGGATGACGCTGGCATCGAAAAGTACATTCTTTTATGATGTATTAATGAAAAGGCACATCCGCGCACCGTGGATCGCCGGGCAGGCACATCTGCATGTCGCCGGAGACACTACCACCTGGGAACCGGAGGATGATGATAACGACGGCGAATATACGGGCAACTACCTCGCGATGGAGAGTTTCCGCTATGCAGCCACCAAGGATCCGGTAGCCAGGGAGCATGCTAAAAAAGCATTCGGCTTCCTGAAAATGTTGCAGGAAGTGACCGGCACGAACGGTTTCTTCGCCCGCACGATCATTCCCGCCACGTGGACGCGCATGCACGACGGCAACCGCACCTACACGGAGCGCGAGCGAGCGGACGAGCTGGTGAAGGAGCCGCGTTTCAAACCCGTGGAGACGCGGTGGCATTTGTCGGCCGATAAAAAGTGGCTTTGGAAAGGCGATACGAGCAGCGATGAAATGTGCGGGCACATGTTTGGCTACTACTATTATTATACACTCGCGGCCGACGCCGAAGAGAAAAAGGTGATTGCCGCACATGTGGGCCGCATTGTGGATTATTTAATGCAGCATAACCTAAATTTTGCAGACGTCGACGGCACGGCTACCCGGTGGTCGGTGTGGTCGCCCGACCAGCTGAACCGCGACCCCGAATGGCTGCCCGACCGCAACCAGAACTCCATGGAAATGCTCGCATTCCTGAAATTGGCGCATTTCATGACCGGCCAGGCCAAATACCAGAACGAATACCTGCGGCTGATCGAAGAGGAGCATTACCTCGACAATATGAAAGAGGTGACGAAGCAAAATCCAGCCTGGTTCATCTATTTCGACGTGGTATTGCAAGCCTACCTCTACCCGATCCTCATCCATTGCGAAAATGACCCGGAGCGGTTGAAGTTTTACAGAAACCACCTTGAAGCGTGGTTTCAGAAGCGCAAGGGCGACCATAACCCGCTCATCAACTTTATCTACAATGAATGCCTCGGCAAAAAGGCGGAGTTGGAAAACTCGGTGGATTTCCTCGTCGACACACCGCTGGATCTCGTAGACTGGCCGATCGATCATCGGAAACGGGAAGACATTCAAGTGGTACGCACCCCGGTGCTGGAAGACGAACAAGTTCATGAACTGCAACCGGCCAGCATACGGCTGACCGTTCGTTGGGATAAAAACCCTTGGACGCTCTCCGGCGGCGATCCGCACGTGGAGCGCGAGCCGGTTTTCTGGCTTTTGCCCTACTGGATGGGCCGGTATCTTGGAATGATCTCGAAATAGACCAAACATTCGATATGAAAACCTATCTTTTGTTCATCAACCTGCTATTACTGATCATGCAAGAAACATCAGCACAACAGACCTACGCCGAAAAACTCGGCTGGCCGAAAGGCGCGAAGGTCATCATATTCCACGTGGACGACGCGGGAATGTCGCATTACTCGAATGAAGGCGCTAAAAAATCGATACAGAACGGCATCGCGACCTCGTGCAGCATCATGATGCCCTGCCCCTGGGCCGCGAGTTTTGCCAAATATGCCCTGGCTAATCCGGGTATGGACGCGGGCCTGCACCTGACGCTCACCTCCGAATGGAAAGACTACCGCTGGCCGCCGTTGAACGGCATTGCGCATTCGGAAGGACTGGTGGACGACGAAGGCTGCATGTGGCACACCGTGGAAGATGTAATCCGGCACGCGAGCCCGGATGTGGTGGAACAGGAAATCCGCGCGCAGCTGAGCCGGGCATTGAAACTCGGGCTGAAACCAACGCATATGGATTCGCACATGGGAACGCTTTTCGCGCATATTCCCTATCTGGAACGGTACATTAAAGTAGGGGCGGAATACGGCATTCCGGTCATGTTTCCCGGCGGAAATAACCAGCTTTTGAAGGAATGCCTGAACAATCCTTTGATCAAAAAGCTGAAAGCCGAAGGTAAATGGAAGGAAGGCATGGAACTGCCTGAACCCGAGATCACCAAACGCTCGGGCGAGTTTGGACAAAAAATCTGGGCGGCCGGCTTGCCTGTACTCGACGACCTCCACACGATCAGCGGCGACTGGAAACCGGAAGGCGACGACGTGACGCCCGCGGAATGGGGCAAGTACAAAGCACAGAAATTCATCGAAACGATCCGCAAAATGCAGCCCGGTGTGGCCATGATGATCGTTCATAGCAGCGACGTCACCGACGATTTCAAACACATCAGCGCGTCAGGAGGCTCGCGGTATGCGGATATGCTCTCCATGCTCGACCCGGAGCTGAAAAGCTTCATCCGGTCGGAAGGCATTATCCTGACCACCTGGAAAGAGCTAATGGAAAGAAGGAAAAAAGTTAATTAACCAATCAATACAATGCGAAAGTCCCTTTTGTTATCCCTCCTATTGCTGACAGGCGCCAAGTACACTCATGCGCAGGTGCAGCCGGTTTATAAGGACAAGCCCTTTTTGCAGGATTTCAGCGTCAAATATTACGCCGATACAACCCAGAGCTCGCTCCGGAATGTTGCTTCCGACCGCAATGGCATTGTTCAAATGCTTTCCTCGGAGGGCTTGCGGCACACGTCTGCCGGCCAATTCCTATACCCGGGCAAAGTCGTACCCGACCGGAATTACCGGTATATGAAAGACAAAAAGATCAGCGCACTTATCAATTACGAAGATCAGCTGGTGTACCTGACCGACCAGGTGGTATTCAGCAATGCCTGGGCCGGGACGCTTTTTTCAAAACATAACCTCCCGAAAGCGAGCCTTGTGGCAGGCGGAAAAAACTTCACATTCCTGGTTTCGGACGGCGCATCGTTGGAGTTGATCAAAGATTCGAAAAGCCTCTGGAACGGCAAGCTGCCGGACGATTCGGTGATTGGATTAGCATTCCAAAAGAATGCAAACCAGTTCTGGATTTTGGGGAACAAATCCGTCTATAAACTGGGTGTTGAGGACAAAAAGCTGAGCAAAGTGCTCACTGGCTCCGATTTTACAGCCTTTGACATTACTTCCAAAGACACCAAAATCGTCATCGGTACGCTGGACGGTTATCTTACTTTGGATATTCCAACCGGAAAACAAACCGGCAGCATCAACCACAAACTGCCTGCTACCAAAATCACGACGGTGAAAGAAGTGAATGGAAAAGTATGGTTCGGCTCCGATCTTGGTGCATTTGCATCGCGTACGGACGGCAAGTTCGACTATTACTTCGGCGAGCGCTGGCTGCCCGGTAATGCGGTGATTGATATTGAAAAAGGTCCAAAAAACTCGGTTTTGGTACTCACTTCGAAAGGGCTGGGACAAATCCAGTTCAAACCGATGACGCTGGAAGACAAGGCGAAGGTTTTTGACCAGCAGGTGCGGCTGCGCCACATCCGAAACGGATTTAATGCACAACTCACCGGCCTCAGCCACGGCGATTTATCGACCGGCTTTACCGAAGACTCCGACAACGACGGTCTTTGGACCGCCATGTATCTCGGCGGTCAGATTTTCAGATATGCCGCCACCAAAGATCCCGACGCATTGCAAAACTGCCGCGAATCGATGGATGCCATGGAGCGCCTTTACACCGTGAACCCGGTTGCAGGATTTCCGGCGCGTTCCTTTGAGCGTTCGGGGCATATTAATGAGCTGCATGACATCGAACGCTGGCAACATTCCCCTGAAAAGGAATGGGATTGGAAAGCCACCACCAGCAGCGACGAGGTGATCGGCCATATCTTCGCATTCGGCGCGGCCGCTGAGCTCGTCGACGACCCTAAAATCAAGAAGCAGGCCATTATGCTCATCGATACCGTCATGTCGCACATTGTTAAAAACAACATGTACCTGATAGACTACGATGGCAAACCTACGATGTGGGGCAAATGGCATCCCGACTATGTGAACTCGTTTCCCATTAACGTCGGCGACCGCAAACTCAACTCTTCGAACATCGTGGCGATGCTGCAAACCGCCTATCATTTCACCAAAAAGGAGAAATACAAGGCAAAAGCATTTGAACTGATGAACAAGCACGGCTATTTCGAGAACATGATGCGCCCTATGAGCGTGATCGGCCGCGCGCCGGCAGACGCCGACGAGCACGCGAAGCACATGTCCGACGGCTGGAACCACTCTGACGATGAAATGTACTTCCTTGGCTACTGGGGGCTTTACCGCTACGCATTAAACGACACCCTGAAAACGAAGTACAAAAAGCAGATCATCGACCATTGGCAAGCCGAAAGACCGGAAAAAGAAGGCGCCTGGAACATTTTCACAGCCCTTACCGGCACGAAGGAGTTTGACCTGAATGAAGCCGTCTGGTACTTGCAGGAACATCCGATGGACCTGATCGACTGGGTGATCAAAAACAGCCACCGAAAGGACATCGAAAAGCTTGAACCGAACTTCCGCAAACAGACTATCAAAGAAGTGCTGCCGCCCGACGAGCGGCCTGTTCAACGCCACAACGGCAATATGTTCAATCTCGACCGGAATGGGGGCAATGGTTCGGGTGAGCATAGCGCCGGCGATATCTGGCTCCTGCCCTATTGGATGGGCCGCTACCTCGGCATTATCACGGCTCCTCAAAAGTAGATTTGCCTATGAAACTTGTTTCAATCCCGGTTTTAACATTTTTAACATTTCTTTGTATGCTACGCACACAAACATCACATTGCCAAAAACAGATCACGCATGACTTAACCTACCACCACGATCTCGACAACAACGATAATTTTTCGCCAGACGGCAAATGGCTTGTATACGACACAAGGACAGACGACGGAGGTATCGCAGAATCGGCGCGGATAGAACGCGTAAATATTGAAACAGGAGAGAAACAAGTACTTTTTGATATTCCAAACAATGCAATTTGGGGTCCCGGAGCGGGAGCAGTGAGTTACCATCCAAAAGAAAATGCTGTGATATTTATTCATGGCCTCGCCAACTGTACTAAGGAAAATCCCTACCAACAATGGCGGCGCACAGGAGTGGCGGTTATTGACTCTGAACCAAATGTCCCTATTTATATAGATGCGCGTGACGTAATTCCACCGTACACCCAAGGTGCGCTACGTGGGGGCACACATAGGCACGAATGGAGTGGCGACGGCCAATGGATCGGATTTACCTACAATGATGCCGTCTTAAAAAAATTAGAAGATTCTACTGGACAAAAACGCAATCTAAGAACAATCGGAGTTTCAAGAAATATTGGTGCTACTATTAATGTCAACAAAAATCAAGAAAGCGTTGCGGGAGAATGGTTTAGTGCAATTATTGTACGAGTTGTACCAAATCCGGTCGCAGGTAGCGACGAAATCAGTCACGCAGCAAACGATAGCTGGGTCGGTTTATATGGTTATTGGAATAAGGAAGAAGGACAACCAAAGATAGCACGGGGATTCTTGGGAACGGTAAGAAATAAATTAGGCCAAGATGTCCCGGAAGTATATATAGTAGACATTCCCGATGATATTAGTATGCCCGGCCCGCTAGGACCATTGGAGGGGACCGCTACTGACTTCCCAATGCCTCCAAAGGGCACCGTTCAGCGTCGGCTTACATTTACTGCCGAAACAAAATATCCAGGTTGTGCAGGCATTGTTCGCTCTTCGCCGGATGGTAGCCAGCTTGCCTTCTTAGCCAAAGATGCCAAAGGTGTCAGTCAAATATTCACCATTTCGCCCCTCGGAGGCAAGCCGCGGCAAGTGACCGAATGCACCTCCGACGTTACCGGCAATCTCCGCTGGCATCCGGACGGGAAGCATGTCAGTTATGTTTATGAAGGTAGCATTGTACTTTGCGAGGTTGGCGACGGACCTTTTCGGGAAAGAATTCAGGTACTAACCGAGCCTTCGGAATTTGCTACCAGCAACCTGGTATGGTCACCGGACGGGAAAGTGCTGGCGTTCAACCGGCTGGTTAAAAATGATACGGGTAAAGCGATGCAGCAGGTGTTTATATTAAAATTGGAAGGAAACTAAGACGAAGTGGTATCCTAAAAAACAATCTTTTTATAAATAGCACTCACCGGCAGTTCAGCATTGAAATACGGCAGTTTGATCACATCCTCCATTTTATCATAAAACTCAAAACACAAGTGGTCTCCATCACGGGTGTACATTTCGATGCCACATTTGGCTTGTTCGATCATCAGGTAATAGATGAGCGATGGCTCGTGGGAATATTCACGAAGCTTATCAATGCGATCGGTTTTGGCTGTACTTTCAGATAATACTTCCACTATCAGGATCGGGAAAGTAGTGTATTTAATGGCATCGCCCTTTTCCTCACAGACCATAAAATCCGGGATACGGACCACTCTTCCGTCCTCGACTTTCAATTTCACGGAATTTTGGTAAAGCTCGTAAGGGCGTCCCTCCAAAATCCCTCGCAGGTGGAAGTGGACATTGCTAGCAATACGATTGGAAGTAGTTGTTTCTCCTGGCATCTCTATGATTTCCCCGTTGACGAATTCGAACCGGCCTTCGTGCGTTTCACAAAAGGCGAAGTATTCTTCCAGCGAATAGAGTTTTTCAGCCACAGCTTCCATGTTCTGCTTTGTTTAAAGTTAATGATATAGGAATCAAATTGGCAAACGTTGAATGCGAGTGCAATTTAGAAATCCCCCACTCGAATCGACGACCTTCTGATAATCAGTTCCGAGCGTAGGATAATCGCTTCTGAATTATCTGGTGATTTGGTTCCAGTTAGTTGGCCGATCATTGTGGTCATGGCGGTTTTGCCCATTTGATAGCCGGGGTAATAAACCGTGGTGAGCTGGGGCGATACCACTTGTGAAACCGGGTCGTTGTTGAAACCGACGATGGCAATATCGGCAGCAACGAGATGGCCCATCTCCTTCAAGGCTTGCATACAAACAGCCGCGCAGAGGTCGTTGGCGATGAACAGGCCGTCGGGCTTTTCCTGCATCTGGTCGATTTGCGCCGCCACCATCCGGCCGGCTTCCTGGCTGAGGTCGGTTTGTAAAATTAACTGATTATCTAACGGCAGGTTTTGTCCAGCTAACGCGCGTTTGAAGCCTTCCAGCCGGTGCGCGTACACATTTCTTCGCGTGTCACCGGTGACGTGCATGATCCTCCGGCAGCCCTGATCCAGCAAATGGCTGGTTGCGTCGTAGCCGGCCTGCTCGTTGTCGATGACCACCGTGCCGCATTGCGGGTGGTCCATTACCCGGTCGAAAAACAATACCGGGATGTTCCGACTGATGAATGTGGAAAAGTGTTCGAAAGATTCTGTGTCGTAAGCCACGGACACGAGCAAACCGTCCACCCGGCTGTTAAACATCGTTCTGGCATTCGCCTGCTCCTTTATTTCCGATTCTAACGACTGGCTTATCAACAGGTTATACCCAAAATTATTCGCAACTTCTTCCATTCCTGCGAGCACCGTGGACATAAAATTACTGTTCAGCCGCGGCACAATCACGCCAAAAGTGTTGGTTTTGCGGGTCCGCAAATGGCTCGCGAACGTATTGGACCGATAACCCAGCTCGGCGGCCTTCTCCGCAATGAGCGACTTGGTTTTAGCGTTAATTGCCGGATGGTCGTTCAATGCCCTGCTCACGGTCGCAGGAGAAATCGCGAGTATTTTTGCGAGGTCGTAAATGGTAATTTCCTTTTCCATCATCCTTTTGCTGTAAGGGATCACAGGGACGTTTTCCGTCTGTTGAATATGCTTTGAATTTAACGCCGTTTTTCAACAGACATCTCTGTGGCCAAAATTTACGGCAATTTAATGCAATCGGTTGCAATACAAGTTTATATTTATATTTTTATAAAATTTAATTGAGTTATGATTCAAACCATGCGCTGGTTCGGCCCGAATGATCCGGTTTCGCTGATGGATATCCGGCAGGCGGGATGCAGTGGCGTCGTTACGGCGCTCCATCAGGTGCCCGTGGGCGACGTTTGGACACCAGAAGCCATTCAGGAAAGAATCGCGTTGGTAGAAGCGGGTAATGACCGGCATACGGCATTGAAATGGCTCGTCGTGGAAAGCCTGCCTGTGCATGAGCACATAAAAAAAGGCCTGTTTTCCCGCGAGCAATACATTGCAAATTACCAGGAATCGCTGCGGAACCTGGCGGCGGCGGGTATCCGGACGATTTGCTACAACTTTATGCCGGTCCTCGACTGGTCGCGCACGGATTTGACCTACACCTATCCCGAAGGCCACAAAACGCTGCGGTTCGTGTGGGAGGACTTTGCGCTGTTCGACCTTTACATTCTGCAACGCCCCGGCGCGGAGGAGGATTACGACGAACAAGTGCGCGAATCCGCTCGCCAGAAGCTGCAACGCATGTCGCCCGCCGAAATCCAGCTTCTCACAAACACCGTCTTGCTGGGCCTCCCCGGCTCTGAAGAAGCTTTTGAACTCGCTAATTTCCAGGAACTTCTGAATGCATATAGTGAGATCAGCGACAAAGAACTGAGAGAAAACCTCTACTATTTCGTACAACAAGTGGCGCCGGTGGCGCAGGAAGTGGGCATTAACCTCTGTATTCATCCCGACGACCCGCCCCGACCATTGCTGGGCCTGCCCCGGGTAGTGAGTACCGAGGCTGATTTCGCGCAGCTGATGAGTGCTTGTGACGTCCGCGCAAACGGCATCACTTTCTGTACCGGATCACTGGGCGTAAGGGCGGATAATGACTTGCCTGGGATAATCCGGCGGTTTGGAGATCGCATTCATTTCGTACACCTGCGGACCACCCGGCGAGAAGCCGAGGACCAGCGTAATTTCCACGAGGCGCCGCATTTGGACGGCGATGTGGACATGTACGAGGTGGTTAAGGCCCTCCATCAGGAGGAATTGCGCCGCAAATCCGGCGATTATCCCGATGCTTTGCTACCCATGCGCCCCGATCACGGCTTCCAGATGCTCGATGATCTGCACAAAAAGACGTATCCGGGCTATTCCATGATCGGCCGGCTCAAAGCGCTCGCCGAGCTGCGCGGGCTGGAAATGAGCATTGCACGTTCGGTAACCGAGTTTTAGTTGAATTTTTGATTTTAAAATACATGTCTGTTAGTAACCAGCACCATTCAGAAACCGGCTTGAATGCCTTCTCGCTCCAAGGCAAAATCGCCCTCGTAACCGGCGGCGGGAGCGGCATCGGCTTTTACATTGCACAATGCCTAGCGCAAGCGGGCGCCAGGCTCGTCATCACCGGCCGCCGTGAGGATGTTTTAAAAGAAGCATTGCCCCGACTTGGCCCCGACGCGCATTACTTTGTAAATGACGTGACGGACCTGAAATCCATCCCGGCACTGATCGAGGCGATCGAAAAGGAGGTCGGGGAGATTGATATTCTGGTCAACAATGCGGGTATCAATATGAAAAAGCACGCCGTGGAAGTTACCGACGAGGACTTCGACCGCATTGTGCAAACCAACCTGCACGCTGTTTTTTCGATCACCCGCGAATGCGGCAAGCGCATGGTGGAACGCAGGCGCGGCACTATCCTGATGATCACGTCAATGGCTGCATTATACGGTATCGACCGCGTAGTGGCCTACACCGCATCCAAATCGGCTGTGGGCGGGATGGTGAAGGCATTAACGACCGAGTTCTCGCCTTATAATGTCCGCGTAAACGCCATTGCGCCGGGTTTTATCGAAACACCGATGATGCTCACCGCCATGAACGGCGACCCGTCGCGCCGCGATAAAGCGATGGACCGCACGCCGATGGGAACCTGGGGCAAGCCAGACGATATCGGCTGGGCGGCCGTGTTCCTCAGCTCGGAAGCCGCGAAGTTCATTACGGGTGTTACCCTGCCGGTGGACGGAGGAAATTCCATCGGATTTTAGCAGACCAAACCTGAATCACAAACCATTTTTTCTTAACCAATACCCATGAGAAAATACATTCAATTAAGAAAAACCCTGCTCTGCCTGCTCTTCGTCGGGCTGGGGTGGCCGGTGAGCACACACGCGCAAAAAATTAAATGGAACAAGGTCAGGATCCTCGTTTACACGAAAAACGGAAAGGGTTACGTGCATGACAACATCGCCAATTCCAAAACGGCGATCCTGGCTTTGGGAAAACAAAATGGCTTTGCCGTAGACACTACTTCCGACCCTTCGAAGTTTACGGACGAGAACCTGAAACAATACGACTGCCTCGTTTTTTCCAATACTAACAACGATGTGTTCGATACCGATGCGCAGCGGGTTGCGCTGATGCGGTATATTCAGGCAGGCGGCAACTTTGTGGGGCTGCATTCGGCGTCCGGCACGGAGCGTAAGTGGCGCTGGTTCAAAGACTTGCTGGGAGGCACATTCTTCTGGCACGAGCCCGGACAGAGTTTTTCCGTAAAAATCCTTGACCCGAAAAACCCTTCACTGGCGCATTTGGGCAAGACTTGGCCGCGGCAGACCGATGAATTTTACTTTATTAAAGAACTGGGCGTTAATCTGAATGTGCTGGCGGTTAACGACCACTCGACCATCCAAAAACCGGCCGGCAAAGCGCTGGATACTTTTGGAGACGTGTTTCCGTCGGTTTGGTGGCATGAGTACGACGGCGGACGGTCGTTCTACACCTCGCTCGGCCATCAGAAAGAAGACTATGAAAAAGAGGATCTGCGCCAGCACATTCTCGGAGCCATCGAATGGGCCATCGGGCCGCAGAAACCGCGGAATTACAGCAAAGCTTATGCAACCTCTCCGCAGGATGCCGTGCGAAACACGATTCCTGCGCTTTCAAAATAATCACGAACATATCAGTCATCAAATCCTAAATCTGCATACAAAATGAGAGATCACAAGGAACAAAATCAGGACAGAAGGTCATTTTTGAAAGCTACGGCGAAAGGGACGGCAGGCATTATCGCGGCTTCGATGTTCCCGGCCATCGTTCCGGCATCCGTTTTTGGCAAAAATGCCCCTAGCAACAGAATTAACATCGGCCAGATCGGCTTCGGCCGCATCGGCTCCACGCACGACTTGCCGGAAGTGATCAAAAATGAAGCTGCACACGTGATCGCCGTGGCTGATCTGGACAAAAACCGGTTGGCAAAAGGTAAGGAATGGATCGAGCGAAAATATGCCGAACGCACGGGGAAAGAGAAATATCTTGAGGTCAAAACTTACGACGATTACCATGAAATATTAGGCCGCAAGGATATCGACGCGGTCATCATCAGCACGCCCGACCACTGGCACGCGCAGCCTGCCATGGAAGCCGCGGTGGCCGGCAAGCACATTTACATGCAAAAACCGACCTCCCTCACGATCCGCGAAGGCCGCCAGATGGCCGATATGATCAAAAAGAAAGGGGTGATATTCCAATTAGGCAGCCAGCAGCGCTCGGTGAATCCGTGGCCGCAGTTCAAACGGACTTGCGAGCTGGTGCGGAACGGCCGGATCGGCAAGCTGAAAAAAGTGTATGTGGGCCTTCCGGGTGATCCTGCGGGTGGAAATACAGCACAAATGCCCGTACCGTCCAACCTGAACTACGATATGTGGCTCGGCTCGACGCCCGAGGTTTACTACACGCTCGACCGCGTGCATTCGCAAACGGACATCAACGACCGTCCGGGCTGGCTGCGTCTCGAACAATTCGGGGCGGGGATGATCACCGGCTGGGGCTCCCACCACATCGACATTGCGCATTGGGGCATGGATACCGAGCTTACTGGCCCTATCGAGATCGAAGGCAAAGCCACATTCCCCGCAAAAGGTTCTGGACTTTGGGACGTGCATGGCGATTTCCTCGTAAATGCATTATATGAAAATGGAGTACAGATGGAGATCGGCGGTACCAACCCGAATGGCGTCAAGTTCGAAGGAACCGACGGCTGGATATTCGTTTCACGCGGCAATGTGGGCGTAACTGCCTCCGACCCGGTTGCTGCCCAAAGCGCAAAAGAAAACAAGGCATTCTACGCCAGCGACCCGAAAATCCTCGGCTCTGTAATCGGCGAAAAAGAAATCCACCTTTACGAAAGTCCCGAACAGCACCAGAACTGGATCGAAAGCATCCAAAGCGGCAAGCAGACGATCAGCCACGCCGAAATCGCGCACCGCTCCTGCACCGCCTGCCTCCTCGCCCACACGGCCATGAAACTGGGCCGCAAAGTGAAATGGGACCCGAAAAAGGAGCAGTTCATTAATGACAAAGAAGCGACAGCAATGCTCTCACGGCCGCAACGCGGGAAGTATGGGACTAATAATGTGAAGGGTTGATCCTTTGAAATATCCTGATCTGGCATCGACCGGTCAGGATTTTTTATAACTTATAAGTTTCCAAATTTAGAAACACACATTATCTTTTCTATTAAAAAACCCTGGAAGATTCCGCCTGCGGAAATTCAGCGTGCCTTAAAAATCGGAGATTCTTACTTTGATAAAAGCAAATAGATATATGAAAAAGGAGGCAATGAAAGTCTACACGCTAGATGAGCTGATTGACGAACATGTAGGTGAAATAGGCACCCCGCGACGTGACACTTTTGAGCATCGGCTCAAAAGTGGACCTGCTCGGGCGCGCTATCCGGACCGTTCGGAAAGAACGTAATCTTACACAAGAGCAACTTGGAGAGCTGGTCGGAGTGCAAAAAGCACAGATATCTAAACTCGAAAACGGCAACAACAGTGCGACGATCGACACGATACTGAAAGTTTTCAGTGCATTAAAAGCAGAAATACAGTTCAATATCACCGTTGATCAACAAACGTTGACCATTCGATAACGACCAATCCTGACACATCGGAGGATCTTTAGTAATTCCCCTTATACTCCCTAGGCGTGTGCCCGATATACTTTTTAAAATTCCGGTTAAAGTTCGATAACGAGTCAAAACCGCTGTCGTAGGCGATTTGGGCGATGGTCCATTTGTCTTCGAGGAGAAGCTTGCAGGCGTGGCCGATGCGGATTTCGTTGACGAAATCGATGAAGGTTTTGTTCGAGCGGGCTTTGAAATAGCGGCAGAATGCGGCTTCGGTCATGCCGGCAAGGGAGGCGACGTCGCTGAGGCGTATTTCCTGGAAAAAGTGTTGTAGCACGTAGTTATGCACCTTTTGCATCCGCTCGGTTTCAGAAACCTTGAAGTTGTTCACATAGCCATAGCTCGAAATGAATTCACCCGAGTTGTCGTGGGCGAGTTTGTCGAGGAGTGTCAGCAGTTGGAGAATGCCTTTGAAGCCTTCGACGCTGGTGAGCGAGATCAGTTGTTCGCGGATGTGCTCCGAGAGCTCGCCTTTATAGCAGATGCCCCGCTTGGAATCGGCGAGCAGCTGGCGCAGCCCGAGCATTTCGGGCTTTTCGAGAAAGTCTTTCCCTAAAAAATCTTCCTGAAAATAAAGCACGATGCCGTGGGTCATCAGCGACGAGCCCGCTTCGAAATAGGCGGGATCGCTGCGCCACAGGTGGGGCACATCGGGCCCAAGGAACACCGTATCACCCGGACCGAACGTTTGGATGGAATCGCCAATTAACCGTTTGCCAGTTCCCTCTAGAACGGTAAATAATTGGTAATGCGGGTGAAAATGCCAATTGGGATCGAAATGGGGCTCTTTCAGCTCGTGGACCGTTACCGTACGGACCTGGCTCTCGATGTTTTTATGGATGGGTGCTTTCATATTCTGTCAGGATTTTACCCAAAATATTAGCAATATTACGATATTACTATCAAAATATGATCATTACAAGCATTTATTCCCGAAAATAGATTGAGCCAACGGCAAAAGAATATGGCTTTGGAACCGTTATAAATTATACCAACGGTGTCCGAAAGGCTGGCACATTTTTTGTAAATTTATTGAGCCGCTTAACTTTTTTGCAACCTTTTTCGCGAGTACGATGTCAATCATAGGTAGTTCTGAAATTTATTTACGTGTATGAAAGGCCTTCTCATTCCGACAGCATACGTGCTGTTTTTTTCACTGTTGATTGGTTGTGGAAAAACTACCACAATCAGCAGTAACATGGAGTTGACCGGCAAATGGCAATTGGACAGCATTGTGCAGGAGGATGTAATCATCAAAAAACCAGCCACCACAAAAGGCGTGATGGACATAGGCCTCAACTTTAAAGAAAAAGGCGAGCTGGAAGGGACTACTTCCACCAATATCCTCACAGGATTTTACGAAACCGCTCAGCAGAATACGATCCAGCTCGGCGGTGGCGGCACCGAACGCGCAGAAACATCCTGGGGCAACCTGTTTGTGAATGCGTTGCCGAATGTAAACCTGTACGATTTGAAAGCGAACAAGCTGATCCTGTATTACGACAATGGCAACCAGCTCATTTTCAGCCGGGTGCAGTAAATAGCATTTACGATAAACTTCTAAAATGGCAGCTCCCTCGCGGGGGTTGCCATTTCTTATTTTATGCTATGAGTCGATTTTACCCGGATATTCGTGCAAGCTGGCGCCAACTTATCAATATCAGCTAAGTAATCGTCAAAACGTGTATATTGAACAGTACTTTTTTACTTTAAGATTGTATACTGAAAAGACACGGGCGCCTGACTCCCGACTTATCCATTCGCCAGCGAGATAAATTCGATTTTTGATGAAGTACAGTATGAACCTCCTTTTGTGGGGAAACCAGATTGACGAAAGCCTATTTCCTACCCTCGAACTCATTAAAGAGATCGGTTTTGACGGCGTCGAGGTGCCGATTTTCAATACAAATCCTGAGCACTGGTTCAAGTTCCGGCAGAAACTCGACAGCCTGGGCCTGGCCTGCGAGAGCGACACGATCTGCGGACCGTCGGAGCACCTCATTAGCCCCGACCCTGCCATGCGCCGCCACACGATCGACCATTTGAAAAGTGCATTGGACTGCTCGCTCGTGCTCGGCGCTAGCCGGCTAATGGGCCCTTACCACTCCGCGTTGGGCGTTTTTACCGGAAAGCCGGCCACGGAAGAAGAATGGCAATGGGGCATTGAAGGCATCCGCGAAGTGGCCGATTACGCCGAATCGCTCGACATTACCCTCGGCCTCGAATACCTCAACCGCTTCGAACTGTACCTCACCAGCTGCGGCGACGAGATCATCCGATTCGTAGATGAAGTGAACCATCCGAATGTGAAAATCATGTTCGACACGTTCCACGCAAACATCGAAGAGAAAAATATCGGCGACACTATGCGCAAGGCTGGCGACCGCATTTCGTTCATCCAGCTGTCGGAAAACGACCGTTCCACGCCCGGAAAAGGCAATGTGGATTGGGAAGGCGTGTTCCAGTCGATCCGCGACATCAAATACGACGGCTGGATCAGCATCGAGGCATTCAGCCCGAAACTGCCGGTAGCGAACATCTGGCGCAAAATGTTCGACTCGGAAGAACAGCTCATGCGTGATGGATTAGCATTCATCAAATCCAACTTGGGATAATTCATTCCCGCCGTTTGTTCATTCATCTCTATTGCCAGCTAAATGTAACTTTAAGAGACATTTAGCTGGCAATAAAAGTTTTAGGAGAAAAAATTGAATAATTAGAACGAATTAAAAAATGAGCAAATAATATCAAAACTCATTTATTTGGGATTGGTCTAAATAAGACTACTTTTGCCACCGTTTTGGCACTAGCTTTCTTATTTAACCCCTACATCATGAGGATTATTTATCTACTCATCCTTTCACTTTTCTGCTCGCTCGCGTATGCGCAAACGGGCCAGATCAAAGGCAATATTAAAAATGCCGCGGACCAGCCCGTGGAGGCTATCAACCTGATCCTCAAAGGAACCGGCAAAGGGACATTGACCGACGCCGAGGGAAATTTCGAATTTAATGCATTGGCGCCAGGCCATTATCAGCTCGTGGGAACGGGCCTGGGCATCCGGCGTATCGACCGTAACGTTCACGTGAAGGCCGACGAAACCGTGAACCTGGAAATCGTTTCCGAAGAGAATGTACAGGAATTGCAAACCGTCGAGATCATTGGTAACGGCGGGACAAGCTATAAAAATGACCTTTCGTTCATTGCGAGCAAAACCGCGACGCCGATCAAGGATGTGCCGCAGGCTATATCTTACATTACTAAGGAAGTAATGCGCGACCAGGGCGTATTTTTGATGGGCGACGCAGTGAAAAACATGAGCGGTGTGAACCAGTTTACTTTTTATGACGATTTAACGATCCGCGGATTCCGTATGAACGGCGGCAGCACTACCCAGCTCGTGAATGGCCTGCGCACTTTCTCAGGTTTCTGGAAACAACCACCGGTAAATTACCTCGAACGCGTGGAAGTGATCAAAGGGGCCGCATCGGCATTGTATGGCAACACATCGCCAGGCGGGACGATTAACCGCGTTACCAAAAAACCGCTCGCAACGCCCCGGAAATCGTTGAGTTTCACGACCGGGAGCTTCAATACGCTGCGTACGCTGGCCGATTTTACCGGTCCGATGAACGAGAGCAAAACCCTGCTTTACCGCCTGAATTTGGGCTATGTGAATGCGCAGAACTTCCGGAATATGCAGTTTGATAAAAATATCATCGTTGCGCCGTCGGTATCGTTCCTGCCTACGAATAAAACCCGCATCAATTTCGACCTGGTTTTCAACCGCTCCAACAGCCGTCTCGACCGTGGCCAGTCGGTAAAAGGAAATGACCTTTATTCCAGCTCTATCCGCACTTCGCTCAATGCGGTGAATGATTATCTCAATGAAGAAACCTACCTGATCACGACTTCATTGAACCACCAGTTTACCGAAAACACGTCCTTCAACGTCGCCTACCTGCGCACCGGCTACTCCGAAGACCTGCTCGAACACCGCAGCAGCAACGTGAATGCCGTGGATTCTGCCGGAAAGCCGATCGAGAACCTGGTGGCGCGGCAGGTATTTGTGCGCAAGACGAAGTCGTTCATGGACAACGTGTCGCTGTTTTTTAACCACAATTTCAACACCGGCATTGTGGAGCACAAAATGGTGGCGGGCTATGACTTCATCCAATCGTCGACACCGAAAGGCTCCGGCCAGCAAACTGCAAATGGTTACCTGCTCAAAGCGGGCGGCGCGGCGGCTTACAATGCCAAAACGCCCGAGAAATACGTGTTTTACAACTATGTAGAAAACGGTGTGACTTACAGCATTCCGAAGCCGAACATCTCGCACTACGATATCACGCTGCAAAACAACAACATGGAAGATCCTTCCAAGTACATTTACAACGTGACGGCCAACTCGGCAACCACGCCGGTGCTGTACAAACTGCACGGCTTGTATTTGCAAGAACAATTGAAAATCAAGAAGTTGCAAATCCTGCTCGGCTTGCGCTATGATACTTACATTGATAAGAAAGGCTACACCACCAACAACGAGCAGAATATCACGCAGCATGCGTTGCTGCCGCGCATCGGGGCGGTGTACTCGCTTACGAACAATATCAATGTGTACGGAACTTATACCAAAGGCTACAACCCGCAAGACCCGATCGTGCAAAGCAATCCGTTGTCGGGAGGGCCGTTTGACCCGATCCGCAGCAGCTTGTCGGAAGCCGGTTTGAAAACAGAATGGCTAGACGGCCGCCTGACCGCAAACGTGTCGGTTTACAAAATTACGCAAACGAACACATTGTACTCTGCCAATGCCGCCGACCGTCCAGACCTGATGATCCAGGTAGGTAAAGAAGCTGCGAAAGGTGTGGAATTGGATGTTACCGGGAACATCTTGCCCAACTGGAACGTGATCGCGACTTACAGCTACAACGACGCCAAGATCACCGACGCCGGCTCCCGCGCCGCCGACCAGGTGCTCGTAAACTTGCAGAAACCGAATGCCCCGAAAAACCAGGGAAGCATTTGGACTAAATACACATTCGTGAGTAACTTCCTGAATGGCTTCGGTGTAGGCCTCGGCGGGAACTTCGTTACGGAGCGTAACCTATCGCTGAACAACACGCAAACGCTGCCGGCGTACACCTTGCTGAACGGCGCCGTTTATTACAAAATCGACAAATTCCAGTTCCAGGTAAACCTCAATAACCTCGGCAACAAAACGTATTGGGTAGGCGGTTACGATTACCTGCGCCTCTTCCCCGGCGCGCCGCGGAACTTCATGGCGACTATTTCTTACACCTTTTAAATGCGTGCTATTTCATAAAAATCTGTGAAAAAGACATTCAAGAAAATTGCATCGCAACTACACTTATGGCTGGGGGTTTCCTCCGGCCTTGTGGTTTTTATCGTGGCGCTCACGGGCAGCATCCTTGTTTTCGAAGACGAGCTGGAACCTGTGTTTTATCCAAAATTTCACCTCGTCGAAGCCCCGAAAGATCAATCGCCGCTTCCGCTGGATAATCTCCGCGCCACCGTTGCGAATGCATATCCCGACCAACGCATCGCCCGCATTGCCATAGAGCACCACGCCGACCGGACGGTGCTATTCGATTTGGTAAAAGGCAAGAAAGAAAAGGATGTCCTTTCCGTCGCTGTAAATCCATACACGGCCGGAATCACAGATACCCGCCGCGAAAACGACTCGTTTTTCCACATTGTTCTCCAACTGCACCGTTATCTGTGCCTGGAAGACACCGGCAAAGCCATCACCGGCGTCGCCACGGTCATGTTTATCGTGATCATGATCACCGGCCTCGTCCTCTGGTGGCCCAACCGCAAGCAAACCAAACAGCGCCTTACGGTAAAATGGAACGCCAAATTCAAACGGCTGAAGTGGGATTTGCACGCTGTGTTTGGCTTTTACGTGTTGCCGTTCACCTTTCTGATCGCCGTCACCGGGCTTGTTTGGAGCTACAAATGGGTGAATGGGATGATTTTTCTTACGTTAGACGGCAAGGCGCAGCAAAAACGCGAGGCCCCGGCGAATGCCAGCACGCACAATGCCTTATCCTCGGGCAGCAATGCGTTAGCCAATGGCGCCGCATTATGGACCAATATTTCCGGAACACCCGGCACGCTAGCCAAAATCACGGTGGAAACCAACCGTCTGCTCCCCCACCCCGGACGCGTCCTGTTCACGCTACCGGAAAGCGACAGCATTTCCATCACCGTTTCCAAAGTGAACGACAATGCGGCGATCGCCAACGTCGTCGATTTCCTCTATTTCGACCGTCACGACGGCCATTTGATCAGCAAACGGCTTTACAGTGAGGAGACCACCGGTATGAAAGTGCGGAGGCTCGTGTTCCCGATCCATACGGGAAGCATTTGGGGCTGGCCTACGAAAGTGCTGGCATTGCTGGTGGCTTTGATCACGGCTACGCTGCCGGTAACGGGGGTAATTATCTGGATTGGGAGGAAGTTTAAGAAGAAGGAGAAGGTGATGAAACGAACTTCCGCGCCAGGCAAAGTCGCCAGCCGCGCGAAGGCTGCCGCCAGCTAACCGGACGTCCGGCGAATAACTGAGTGGGGTTACCTGGTAAATGAATCCCTGATAAGATTAAGGCTGTCTTAATTTTATCAGGGATTTTTTGTTAGCACTTCATCACACATTATGGTTATATTTAGTTATTCAACTCTCCGTGATTTTTTTCAAAAATATCCTGATGCGAAAGATGCGCTTATCAGCTGGTACAAAATAACAGAAAAGGCTAGCTTCTCAACATCTCATGATGTGAAACTAGCATTTAACTCCGTGGATGCAATTGGCCGCGGACTGTATGTGTTTAACATCCGGGGCAACGCTTACAGATTGATTGTGAAGATCAAATTCAAAAGCCGCACGGTATTCATCCGATTTATCGGAACTCATCAACAGTATGACAAAATAGACGTTCAATCACTATGGAAAACTTAACACCGACTTACACGGTTACCAACGACGATGAGTACGCTGCTTTGATCGAAAAAGTGGGAGCTCTGATGGAAAAAGACGAGGCTGACACCACCGCCGAAGAAAGCGCCGAAATACATGCTATGGCAGAGGCCATAATGGCCTATGAGCAAAGCATCTACGATATTCCAGAGCCGTCAACACTCGAAGGTATTTTAGAACTTCGCAGGTATGATATGATGTGCGAAGGCAAAGACCTCGCAGAAACGCTGGGTATTTCAAACGACGAGCTTCAAAGGATAATCGATGGAGATCATTGGCCGGACGTTTCGCTTCTTAATGTGATCAGAGAGAAACTTGACATTCCGGAGAATCTCGTACTTAATCACGTTTAACCTTAACAAGATAATCATAGTAAATATTTGGTGGACTTTTCCCACAAATCATTAACTTCGCTGCATGCAGACTTTCAGTTCTGTGGAGGAAGCGTTCGAGTGGTGGCTTAAAAACATCTACCCCGCGATCCCCGCAGAAACCAAAGAAGGCAGATACCGCAACGCGTGGCGTGATTACACTTTCAAAAAAGGCATTTCACACAAACGCATGAAGGAAATCCTGTCCGAGTTTGGAGACGTTCATGAGAAGACCATCATCACTTTTAAGTTGAAATAAAAAATTTTCGCCCTCAAATGTGGGAATATCCCACACGAAATCAGGATACCATTTCTCATTTAACCTAAAACTTTACAAAAACTATGGACACACTTCAAAACTTCCAATCACCAGAAAAATCCGAATCTCCAAGCAGCATCGACGCAACAGAACCATCCAGCCCGTTGCAGCAAATCATCAAGGACTTCTTCCAAAAAGACAGCGGCCCCGAAATGATCGAATCCCTCAACACGCTAATTGAAACCTACCTCTTCACCGAAAACCTCACGCGCGTCACGCCCGAAATGCGGGAGCATATCGTCAACCAACTGCGCGTGGCGACGTTGATTGCGAAGCTGGGCGCCAGCAACGAAGCCGTTGTCAGGCATTCACCTCCCCACTGACAAGCGCCTTCAACCCCAACCTCTCCATCATCCCCCTATCCTCCCCCATCCCCGGATTCGGCGTCACGAGCAGCTCCCCGTTTTCATTTGTAAAAATCGAATTCGCCCCGGCCATAAAGCAGAACGCCTGCTCATATTCACTCATTTCCATGCGCCCGGCGCTGAGACGGATCATCGCTGCCGGCATGATAATGCGCGCTGTGGCGATCATACGGACCATTTCCCAGGTGTCGATTTTCGAACGGTCGCCGAGCGGGGTTCCTTGTACGCGGGCTAATGCGTTGACGGGCACGGATTCCGGGTGCTCGGGCATCGTGGCGAGGGTATGGAGCATTTGCATGCGGTTTTCGCGCGTTTCGCCGAGGCCGATGATGCCGCCACAGCAGACGGATATGCCGGCTTTGCGGACGTGGTCGACGGTGTTCAGGCGGTCCGTGTAGGTGCGGGTGGAGATGATTTGCTCATAATATTCGGCGGAGGAGTCCAGGTTGTGGTTGTAGGCGTAGAGACCGGCGGCTTTGAGTTTTGCGGCCTGGGTTTCGGTGAGCATGCCCAGGGTGCAGCATACTTCGAGGCCCAATGCCGCCACTTCTGTCACCATATCAAGGACGCGGTCGAAATCGCGGTTGTCTTTTACTTCGCGCCAGGCGGCAGCCATGCAGAAGCGGCTCGAACCACCCTCGCGGGCGCGGCGGGCGATGGCTACCACGTCGTCCTTTCTCATCAATGCTTTTACGTTAATACCCGTTTGGTAACGCGCCGCTTGCCCGCAATAGGCGCAGTCTTCGGGGCAGCCGCCGGTTTTGATCGACAGCAGCGTGCACACCTGAATGCGCTCCGGGTCGTGCCATTGCCGGTGCACGGTGGCCGCGTCGTAAATAAGCTGCATGAGCGGGCGGTTGTAAATGGCCCCGATCTCGTCGGGCGTCCAGTCTTTGCGGATGGTTTCGGTTAGCATAGCGGCATTGTTTTCGAAGCCAAAAGTAGGCGGCGTGCCGGCGCAGGCTTGCGTCCGGTTTGGAATAAAAGCAATAGTCCGGGATAGCAAAAATGCCTCCCGGCTCGTAGTCCGGAAGGCATTTGAATGGGCATTTGCTTTGCTGAATATGCTTGTGCTGAATGCACGGGTAGTTAGTAGACCTTCGCCAGCAAATGCGGGCGCTCTTTTTCAAGTTTGAGAATCAGCTCGCCGAACAGCGTGTTCACCCACGCGAACCATTTCCGCGTGAATTTCGAATCATCATCCTTGTCAAACGACTCATGCATGAAACCGGTGTGGTTATGCGTCGTTTTGAGCAGTTTCAACTGCGCTTCGATCTCCTTATCGCTCGTGGAAGTGATCGCGCGTGCGATGATGCCCATTGGCCATATCTGGTTCACGAGCGTATGCGGGCTGCCCAATCCTTCGCCGGCTTTGCCTTTGAAGAAATAAGGATTGGAATCACTCAGCACATATTTGCGGGTATTGATATAAATCGGGTCTTTAACCGACACCGCATTCAGGTAAGGCAAGCTGATAAGCCCCGGAATGCCGGCATCGTCCATCATCACATGGTTTCCGTAACCATCCGCTTCGAATGCATAGATTTTGCCAAACTGGGTGTGGTCAATCACCGCATGTTTCTTGATCGCCGCTTCCACTTCCGTCGCCAGCGCCCGGAAATCGGCCGCCAGTTTCGCGTTTTTGGTCGCAGACGCTTTTTCCAGCATTTCGGCTACTTCGCGGAAGGAAACGACGGCGAAGAAATTGGAAGGAATGAAGAATGGGAAGATAGTAGCATCATCCGAAGGACGGAATGTGCTGGCAATAAGTCCCACCGGCTTAATCGGATTACCGTAGCCATTGCCCGGCACGGTGTCGGTGGACCAGCTCGTAACGCGGCCGAATTTGTAAGGCCCCGGCCCGTCTTTGCGCTGCTGTTCCTTGCAGGTTTGCAGCACGAGCTCCATCGCTTTCAGCCAGTCGGCGTCGAATGGCTTGGTATCGCCGGTGGTTTTCCAGTAATTATAGGCCAAACGGATGGTGTAGCAAAGTGAATCGAGCTCCCATTTGCGCTCGTGGAGCATGGGGTTCATTTTCGTCTGGTCCTTGCTCCATTCGCTCTCTTTCGGGCGGTCGTAGAATGCATTTGCGTAAGGATCGATGATAATGCATTTGGTCTGCCGGTTGATAAGGCCTGCCACCATGTCTTTCAGCTTCGCATCTTCTTTCAGCAATGGCAGGTAAGGCCACACCTGCGCCGTGCTGTCGCGGAGCCACATGGCATCGATGTCGCCCGTGATCACAAAAGTATCAGGCTTGCCGTCTACCGGGTTGTAATGTACAGTGGTATCGATCGTGTTGGGAAAGCAGTTTTCGAAAAGCCACGCCAGCTCGGGGTCTTTGATGACTTTTTTCATGCGGGCGATGGTCGCCTCCACGGCCGGACTGGTGAAGCTGCGTTTATCGGCCGGTATGCGGACTACCGGAAAGTCGGCGCTTTTGGCAAACGACCATTTGGGCATGGCCAATCCTGCGACTGCCAATGCACCCGCTTTTATGAAATCTCTTCTTTCAAACATGAGGTAGGTTTATGATGGGCGCTCAATAACTATTAAAGAAGCAATTTAGGCAAATTTGGAATACGACGGGCTCTGGCGCACCATATGAAAATACCGGTGACCCATAAAGTCCTTTTCACCAGCCACCTGGAAGCCCAAATTTTCATACAGCCGCTTCGCAGCGGGGTTAACCATGTCCACAATGAGTCCCACGCGTCCGTACCCGAGCGTTTGGGCATGCTCGCAAAAAGCCCGGATCAATTCTTTGCCAATTCCCTTGCCCTGGTGCCCGGGATCCACATTCACACAGTCGATGTAATACTCGCCGGGCTCGGTTTCGTCGTTGGGATTGAAATCCGGTTCGGCCTCGCGGAGCTTGTCGAGCACCGGCTGGCGCAGCTCGTGGAGCCGGCCGCCGTCGTAGCCGGTAATGGCGCCGATCACGCCTGCTTCGGTTTCGTACACAAGTGTATTGGCATAACTATACTGATTGTCGCCGTCTTTGAAAAACGCTTCGAAAAACGGGATCGCATCCTCGTAACGCGTGGAGCGTGCGAAGATGCCCGCAATGTGGCCCATCGCCAGCACAAGTAGCGGCGCTACGGCTTCGGCATCGGCGGGGCGGGCGGGTCGGATCATGTAAATGGGAATTTTGGTAAAGAAAACGGCTCAATTATCGCAAAATCGGCGTTTTGGCGGGCTTTTTCTAGCTATTTTTTGCATTAAAACCGATATTAGCTTAAAAATAGGTCAAAATACGCACAGTACTAATCAAAACCTGAAAAGTTTTTAGCACTATTTTGCTTTAAAATTGTATTGTCGATTACTATCCACACCAACTGAACTTTTTGCCGGGCTGCACACCACCGGCCGTTTATGCCGAATCAATCCGTTTTTTCTGCTAAACCACTGATCTGTGAATCATTAACCTGTTAATCAATATGTCTCAAAAAATTAATGTTGCCATTATCGGATTAGGCTTCGGCGCCGAGTTTATCCCCATTTACCAGCAACATCCCAATGCCAATATGTACGCGATTTGCCAGCGTACGGAATCGAAACTGAATGAAATCGGCGACCAGTACGGCATTGACGTACGCTATACCGACTATGACGAGCTGCTGAAAGACCCGAACATCGACGCGGTCCACATCAACTCCCCTATCCCCAACCACGCGGAGCAGACATTGAAAGCCCTCCGCGCCGGCAAGCACGTGGCTTGTACCGTGCCGATGGCAACCAGCGTAGAGGATTGCATTGAAATCGTGAAAGCGACCCGCGAAACGGGCAAAAAATATATGATGATGGAAACCGTGGTGTACGCACGCGAATTCCTGTTTGTCAAAGAATTGTATGAAAAAGGCGAGCTGGGCAAAGTTCAGTTCCTCAAAGCGAGCCACCAGCAGGATATGGAAGGATGGCCCGACTACTGGCCGGGATTGCCTCCAATGCACTACGCGACGCACTGCGTAGGCCCGGTAGCCGGCTTGCTGAAACTCGAAGCAGAATACGTTTCATGCTTCGGTTCAGGAACGATTTCCGAAGACCTGATCAAGATCCACAACTCGCCATTCGCGGTAGAATCGGCACATATTAAGTTCAAAGACAGCGACTTGTCGGCGTACGTGTACCGCTCGTTGTTCGACGTGGCGCGCCAGTACCGCGAGAGCTTCGAGGTGTACGGCAGCAAAAAATCATTCGAATGGCCATTGATCGAAGGCGAAGATCCCGTGATCCACACCGCGAAAAAGCCTGAGCACGAAATCGCTGAGAAAGTGACTACGCCGGATTATGCACATTATTTGCCGGAGGAGATCCGTCATTTCACCGGTCACGGCGTTTATAACCTGGATGACAACGCCCACTTGTCGTTTGTACAAGGCGGCGGCCACGGCGGTTCGCACCCGCATTTGGCGCACGAGTTCATCAGCGCATTGATCGAAGACCGCGAGCCTTTCCCGAACGCATGGCAGTCGGCCAACTGGACGAGCGTAGGTATTCTTGCGCACGAGTCGGCAATGCAAGGCGGCGCGATTATCAAATTGCCTGATTTTCAAAGTTTGTAAAGCGGCATTGTGCATTGCCCTTCGACTCCGCTCAGGGTGACCATACGGGTGTCACCTGAGCGAAGTGAACAAGAGAATACATTAGTATTGTCACCCTGAGCGAAGTCGAAGGGCTTGCACGATGTTACTAATATACCTTATCGCACACACTAATCTACCTAGTCCCAAATACAATAAAGAAAAATTAATCTCAATGAAGACCAAAGCGTTATCCTTTATCTTAGGTATTGTCCTGCTGGGATGTGCCTCTCAGCAAAACTCCCAGAACGCGTCGGTTAAAACTGCTTCCGCAAAAGGCGAGGCAAAGGCGCGCCGTCTGGAAATCCTGTTCCTGGGCGACAAGGGCCATCATAAGCCCGCCGAGCGCGTTCCGCAGATCATGGCTGCATTGGGTCCCAAAGGCATCAACTTTACCTACACGGATAACCTCAACGACCTGAACCCCGAAACGCTCGCCAAGTACGACGCATTGATGCTGTACGCCAACTGGGACTCGATTGCGCCGCAGCAGGCGAAGTCGCTGCTCGACTATGTGGCCAGCGGAAAAGGCTTTATCCCCATTCACTGCGCTTCGTACTGCTTCCGCAACAATGCAGAAGTGGTGAAGCTCATCGGCGGACAGTTCTGGCGCCATACCTGGGACACGATCCAGCCGGTTTGGACCAAGCCTGAGCACCCGGCCATCGCAGGCGTGCAGCCATTCAAAACCGTGGATGAAACGTACCTGCACACGTTGCTGCAACCCGACAACATTGTCCTCACCGAGCGCCTGATCCAGAAAGACCAGGAAAAAGACCGTCCCGGACAGCAGAAAGAGCCTTACACCTGGGTAAGAACCCACGGCAAAGGCCGGATTTTCTACACCGCTTACGGCCACGACGAGCGCACCTGGGGCACACAAGGCTTCCAGGACCTGATCGAAAAAGGTATCCTCTGGGCTGTAAACGACGATGCACGCAAAGCATTGGCGGCATTGGCTCCGAAACCATTCGAATACCGCGAGGCACAGCTGCCCAACTACGAGCAGCGCCCCGGCCCGCAGTTGCAGCAGTTGCCGCTTTCACCGGAAGAGTCGGTGAAGCACATTCAGGTTCCTGTTGATTTTACATTGAGCGTTTTCGCGCATGAGCCGGACGTGATGCACCCTATCGCAATGACCTGGGACGAGCGCGGCAGATTGTACGTGCTGATCACGAAAGATTATCCCAACGAACGCAAAGACACCGGCGGTAGCGACTACATCCTCATCTGCGAGGACACGAACAACGACGGCAAAGCCGATAAATTCACCAAGTTCGCCGATGATTTGAGCATTCCTACCGGTATGACATTCGCGAACGGCGGTCTGGTCGTTTCGCAGGCGCCGCATATGCTGTTTTTGCAGGACACCAATGGCGATGACAAGGCCGATGTGAAGAAAATCCTCTTCTCCGGCTTCGGTACCGGCGATACGCACGCGGGTCCTTCCAACCTGCACTACGGCTTCGATAACTGGGTTTACGGCTCGGTGGGTTACTCCGGCTTCAAAGGCAAGGTAGGCAACAGCGACCAGCTGGATTTCGGCCAGGCACTGTTCCGTTTCAAACCGGATGGCTCGGATATGGAAATTGTCGCTAAAACTTCGAATAACACCTGGGGATTGGGCTTCAATGAGGCTGGTGACCTGTTCGGCTCAACGGCCAACAACTCGCACGGCTGGTACAGCGCCATTCCGAACCGCTATTTCGGCCAAAGCAAAGTCGATAACGGCAGCCGCAGCACCGATACCCACAAGGACATGCAGCCAATCACGCCGAAAGTGCGCCAGGTGGACGTGTTCGGTGGATTTACCGCCGCAGCAGGCCACAACTTCTACACCGCCCGCGCGTATCCGAAACAATACTGGAATAAAGTCGCATTCGTTTCCGAGCCTACCGGCCACATTCTGCACCAGAACGTGATGGTGAAAAAAGGTACGGATTATGAGGATCAACTCGGCTTTAACCTCCTCGCAGGTGCCGATGAATGGGTTGCTCCCGTTTTCGCGGAAGTTGGCCCGGACGGCGCCGTGTGGGTAGCCGACTGGTACAGCTACATTATCCAGCACAACCCAACCCCTAAGGGCTCGGAAAACGGAAAAGGTAACGCCTACGAAACGCCGTTGCGCGATTTCACCCACGGCCGCCTCTACCGCATCGGCTGGAAGAATGCACCGAAATATACGCCGATTACATTGAGCAAAAACCGCCCGGATGAATTGGTAGCGACTTTGAAAAACACCAACATGTTCTGGCGCCAGCACGCGCAACGCCTTCTCGTGGAACGCGGCAACAAAGATGTAGTAACGAAACTCGTTGAGCTCGTTAAAGACAAATCCGTTGACGAAATCGGCCTGAATACCGCTGCCATCCACGCGTTGTGGACATTGGAAGGCCTGAATGCCATCGGCGACGCGCAAGTGCTGCCAGCAGTAGTGGAAGCATTGAAACACCCATCCAACGACGTACGCAAAACCGCTGTGAAAGTGCTCCCACGCACCGCAGCCAGCGGAGAAGCATTGCTTACCGCCGATGCATTGCACGACAAAGAACCGTTGGTAGTATTGAACACGCTCCTCGCATTCACCG
The DNA here is from genome assembly GCF_000023125.1 of Dyadobacter fermentans DSM 18053. Classification (NCBI taxonomy): domain Bacteria; kingdom Pseudomonadati; phylum Bacteroidota; class Cytophagia; order Cytophagales; family Spirosomataceae; genus Dyadobacter; species Dyadobacter fermentans. The sequence goes on along the minus strand of NC_013037.1, from coordinate 5,200,262 downwards.
AAATACCATTGACCCCGCAGATCGAAACCGCAGTGCTTGCATTGCTCGATACGTATTCCAATGCAGAAGACCGCTGGATGCCGGACGCATTCGCCGCGGTCCTCAATGCGCATGACGGTGCATTGCGCACCAAATACCTCGCGCAACGTATTGCCAAAGCGGGTTCCGCAAGTGCAGCACAGCAAACTGCCGCTGCCGCCGCCAACCACGCCGATCATTCAGAGATGAACCACGAAGGTCACGGCGCCAGCAAAGTGACTGTTCAGGGATCAGCCGACCTGGCGATTACCAACATCACCGTAGAGCCGAAAACGCCTTACGTTCGCGAGTACGCACGGGTGACCATTGAAATCACCAACATCGGTTCCGTACCTGTGACGAAAGAGCAGGTGCCGACCGTGAATGTGGGCATCCGCAGCCGTTCTTTGAATACCAACTACATCAGCCGCCAGCTCACCAACGGCATTGCGCCGGGTGAAACCGTCAAGCTCGTAGAAGGCAACAACGGCCCTTGGAAAACTGCATTCGGTTTTACTTCCGACGAAGCGGGCAAAGTGAATGTGACCGCGACTGTGGACGTGGACAATGTAGTTCCTGAAAAAGACGAGAACAAGAACAACACGATGAGCAAGTCGTTCGAAGTGCGTCGCCTCGACCGCCTCTCCGATTTCGCATTGGAGCGTACCGTACGCGGCTACACTTCCTACGCCAGCGGCGACGATGTGTTGAAATTGCTTCAAACCGCACAATCACTCGATGCGCAGGGACGCAATGCGATGATCAAAGGCGTGCTCGGTGCTTGGAATCCAAAACGCAAGGAAACCGCCAACGACGAAGGCAAAAAACTGCTGGCTACCGTAAAAGGCACCATTCCTGACGACCTGAGCAGCCGCTACACGACTTTGCTGGAATCTTACGGCATCAAGGAAGAAGTAGTGGCAGATCCGAATGTACAGGTCGTGACCATTAAGGCCATTCGTGAAGAAATGAAGTTCAACGTCACCGAATTCACCGCGGTGGCTGGAAAAACCGTTGAAATCGTATTCGAAAACCCGGATGCGATGCAGCATAATGTGGTGGTAGGACGTCCCAAGTCTACCGAGATCATCGGCGCTGCTGCCGACAAGATGATCACCGCCAAAGACGGTGCAGAGAAGAATTATGTACCCAATATCCCTCAGGTTCTGGCTGCGACACCGCTCGTAAACCCCGGCCAAACCTACCGCTTGAAGTTTGTAGTACCGGATCAGGTTGGAGACTATCCGTATGTATGTACGTTCCCTGGCCACTGGCGTCTGATGACCGGGGTCATGAAAGTTGTGAAGGACAAAGGGTTATAATTCTAACTGCAAGCCTATGGTTTAGAAAAGCAATTCAGAATTACGTATAATAATTAGCGTTCAGATTCGCAGGGCATTTAAAATGCATTCTGCGAATCTGGATCGCTGATTTCGGGAAGCAAATAGACGACGGGTATCCACAACCCGACGGAGAGCCTATTTTTTTACCACTTTTTAAATAGCATTAATTCAATATTTTATTAAAAATTAATTAGAAATACCAACAAACTACTACAATGCTTTTATAACTACTCACATCTAACCCAGGTTAACAATGAACAACCAAAACAGACGAAACCCCTTGATGGGGCTTCGCAGGCCTCTTTTTGCCCTTTTGGCAGCTGGATGCCTGTCGCCTCAGGAGGTCTGGTCGGAAAAACTCCGCTTTGAACCGGCCGTGACGTACCGAAAACCGGTAGACAAAACCATCACCGGAAAGGTAGTCGACGAGAAGAACAACCCGCTCCCCGGCGTGAGCGTGGTCGTGAAAGGCACCACCACCGGAAGCATTACCGGCACCGACGGTACTTACACGCTCGATGTCCCCGACAATGCCGTAACACTCGCATTCTCGTTCATCGGCTACACCTCGCAGGAAATCACGATCGGCAACCAGTCCAACATCCAGGTAACATTGCTGCCGAGCAGCGAGGAGCTGACGGAAGTAGTGGTGGTAGGTTACGGAACGCAGTCGTCCGCCGCGGTGACCGGTGCGGTAAGCAACATCCAGGCGCGCGACCTCGTGCGTACGCCATCGATCGGAACGGCCGATGCATTGGTAGGCCGGGTGCAGGGTATCACCGCCCGGAAAGCCGATGCGCGCCCCGGAGCAGCCACCACCATCCAGATCCGGAACATGGGAACGCCGCTGTTCGTCATCGACGGCATTCCTTCCGACGCGGCGAGCTTCAACAACCTTGGCCAGAACGACATCGAGAGCGTGTCGATCCTGAAAGACGCCTCGGCAGCCATTTATGGTTTGCGGGCTTCCAACGGCGTGGTGCTCGTGACTACCAAGCGCGGCAAAGCGGGCGACGGGACGAAGATCAACCTCTCGGGCTACTATGGTTTGCAAAACTTCACCCGCTACCCCAAGCCGGCCAATGCCTACCAGCACATGCGTGGCCTCGTGGAATCGGATGTGAACCAGGGCCGGACGCCGTCCATTACACCAGCTGAACTGGAAAAATGGCGCGTGGGCACAGAAAAGGGCTATCAGAGCTTTGATTACTATGACATGGTCATGCGCCCCAACGTGCCGCAGTATTTTGGGAATGCCAATGTCCAGGGTGGTACCGAAAAGATGAACTACTTCCTGTCGATCGGCCACCTGAACCAGGACGCATTGATCCGCGACTATAACTTTAAACGGACCAACATCCAGGCCAACCTCGAATCGAGCCTCACGAAGGGCCTCAAAGTGGGCACGCAGATCAGCGGCCGTATCGAAGACCGCTTCCAGGTGGGTGTGCCGGGGCTTGATGATTATTTCAACCCCTTTCTCAGCATTTTCACCATGTGGCCCACCGAGCGTCCGTACGCCAACGACAACCCGGCTTACATTAACCAGACCCACAACGTGAACGTGAACCCGGCGACCTACAAAAAGGACGTGACCGGCTACATCGACGAGATCACCAGGGCCGTAAAAGGCAACTTCTACGCCGAATATGATTTCAAATTCGGTCTGAAAGCGAAAGGAACCTATTCCTACGGATTCTCTAATTTCGACTTCGACGGTTTCGAATATACGTACGACGCTTACACCTACGACGAAAAGACCGACACTTACAACGTAGTGCCCGGCGGCGGTAACCAAAACCCGTGGCGCGAACGTCGCAAGCGTAACATCGTAGACCGCTTCGCCCAGTTGCAGCTGAGCTATGCGAAAGCATTCGGCGACCACGACATTTCCGCAGTAGCCGCCTACGAGCGTTCCGACAATGTGAATACTTACCTCGTGGTGCACACCGTTCCGCCAAACAACTACATTCCATTAATGTCCTTCGCAAACCAGGATTTGCTCATCGACGAATGGAGCACCGAGGCGCGGGCCGGGTATGTGGGTAGGGTTAATTATAATTTCAAACAAAAATACCTGCTCGAACTCGTGGGCCGCTATGATGGCTCGTTCCTTTATGCGCCGGGCAAACGCTACGGTTTCTTCCCGGGCGTATCGGCCGGATGGCGTATTTCGGAGGAGGATTTCTTCAAAGGCAAGCTGGAAAATGTGTTCAGCAGCCTGAAACTCCGTGCCTCGTACGGCCGCACCGGTGCCGACCGTCTCAACAATGCCAACAACGATTTCGTAGTAGCGCCATTCAGCTACCTGCCGGGTTACAACTTCCTGCAAGGCAGCGCGATTTTCGATGGTAACTACAACATCGGCGTGCGCCCGCGCGGTTTGCCGATCACCACGCTTTCATGGATTACCAACATCACGAGCAACATCGGTATCGATTTCGGCTTGCTGGACGGCCGGTTGTCGGGTCAGTTTGATATTTTTGAAAGAAAACGCACCGGATTGCCTGCGGCGCGTTACGATGTGCTGCTGCCGTCGGAAGTGGGCTACTCGCTGCCGAACGAAAACCTCAACTCGGACACGAACCGAGGTTTGGAAGGTGTTTTGACCTACAAAAGCAATGTAGGCCAGGTGGATTACACATTGAGCGCCAACGCAACCTTATCCCGCCGCCGCGACCTGGATTTCTACAAACCGCGTTTCGGAAATTCTTATAACGAATACCGCGACTCGTTTGTGGACCGCTGGGGAAATATCAACTGGGGTTACCAGGTGGTAGGCCAGTTCCAGTCCATGGAGCAGATCGAGAGCCATGCGGTGGATAACGACGGCCAGGGCAACCGCTCTCACCTTCCCGGCGACTTCATTTACAAGGATGTGAATGGCGACGGCATTATCAACAACCTCGACGAACGTCCGATCGGCTACGCAGAAGGCGCCAACCCTTACCTGAGCTTTGCATTGAACGGAAGCGTTTCTTACAAAGGCTTCTCGATGTTCTTCGATTTCGCAGGTGCTTCATTGCAGAGCTTCCAGCGCAACTGGGAATTGAAAATCCCTTACCAAAACAACGGTACTTCGCCCAACTACATGCTCGAAGACCGCTGGCACCGCGAAGATCCGTTCGATCCGAACAGCAAATGGGTGGAAGGTACTTACCCGGCCATTCGCAAGGATAACACCAGCCACGTGAACTTCCGCAAAAGCGATTTCTGGATCACCAACGTGCGCTACATCCGCCTGCGTAACATCGAGCTCGGTTACAGCTTCGATCAGAACATTTCGAAAAAAATCGGCCTCTCGGCCCTACGCATTTATGTAAATGCCTCTAACCTCTTCTCAATCGACAATGTGAAGAAGTACGGCATCGACCCGGAAATTTCATCGGGTAATGCGCTCGTGTATCCGCAGCAGCGCTTGTTCAATGCAGGTTTCAACCTCACTTTTTAATGCTAATCATGAAAAAAATATCCATTAATATATTCGTTTCCGCCTCGCTGCTGTTCCTGTCGGGCTGCAACGACTGGCTCGAACGCAAGCCGCAGAATATCATCCTCGAAGAGCAGGTATGGAACGACCCGAAGATGATCACCGGCCTGCTCGCCAACTACTACGACCGCCTGCCCTACCACACCGACCTCAGCCACGGCTCGAACGGCGATATAAACGCGATCAATCGCGAAGGCTGGCAGGACTTTGCCGCATACGACGAAGCGATGTGGTCCAATAACGACGATGCGCGTAACAACCTCATCAACTATGCCTTCGACCGCTGGCGGCTGTGGGATTACGGCCTCATCCGCGACATCAACCTGGCCCTGGAAAACATCCAGACCTACGCGGTGAAGCTCACAGAAGCCCAAAAGACCCAGTTTTCTGCCGAACTACGCTTCCTGCGTGCCTATGTGTATTTCGAGCACGTAAAGCGCATGGGCGGCGTTCCGCTGGTGACGAAGCAATTGATCTACAACTTCGACGGCAACCCCGGCGCATTGCAGCAGCCGCGCAACAAGGAGGAGGAAGTGTACGACTTCATCGCCTCGGAGCTCGATGCCGTGAAAGACCAGCTTGGAAACGGAACGAGCAACACGCGCGCCAACAAGTTCACTGCATTGGCCGTGAAAAGCCGCGCCATGCTGTATGCCGCTTCCATTGCCAAATACAACGGCCGCATGGCGTCGCCAATCTCCACGCCCGGCGGCGAAGTGGGCATTCCTGCTTCCAGGGCTAATGATTATTATACCAAATCGCTGGAAGCATCGGAGGAGATCATCAGCAGCGGCAGCTACGAGCTGTACAAGACGAACCCCGACAAGGGCGTGAATTTTTATGAAGCCGTTACCAAGAAAAGCGCCAACCGCGAGGTGATATGGGCACAGGACTTCCTCGTAAGCAAGGATAAGCGCCACGGATTTACCTACGACAACATCGCGCGCAATGTGCGGGAAGACAATCTGTCGTCATCGTCCATTACGCCTACTTTGAACCTCGTGGAGGATTACGAATACCTCGACGGCACCTCGGGCGAGCTCAAAAACCGCAATGCCGGCAATACGGACTACGTTTATTACGACAAGTTGCAGGATATTTTTGCCAACAAGGATGCCCGCCTCTACGGAACGATCATCTTCCCCGGCACCACCTTCCGCGGCTCAGAAGTGCAGATCCAGGCGGGTGTGAAAGTGTGGGATAATGCTACCAATGCATTCAGAACGGTGGAATCCAATGTGCTCGGCTCGGTGTATGACGATGGGGGCCTGCTTACCGGCTCGTCGGGCCCGCAGCGCTCGCAAACGGAGGTTTCGAACACCGGTTTCTACCTGCGCAAATATGTGGACCAAACCGCCATGTCGAGCACACGCGGTATCCGCAGCGACATGTGGTGGGTGCGCTTCCGGCTGGGTGAAATTTACCTGAATGCCGCCGAAGCCGCTTTCGAATTGGGCCAGAATGCCAATGCATTGAAATATGCCAACACCCTGCGCGAACGCGCCGGCTTCCCTGCGAACAGCCTGAAAACGCTTACGCTGGAAAAACTGCAAAACGAGCGCCGCGTGGAACTGGCATTTGAAGACCACCGCGTGTGGGATCTCAAAAGATGGCGCATTGCGCACGAGGTTTGGAACGGCAACGCGTCCAATCCGGATGCGGTGATGTACGCGTTGTATCCGTACCGCGTGGTGCGCCCGGGCCATGCCACGCACGGAAAATATGTGTTCGATAAGCTGGTAGCGCCCCGTTTCCGCACGCCGCGGTTCTTCCAGATGGGCAATTACTACTCGGCCATCCAGCAGAGCGTGATCGACAATAACCCGAAAATTATCCGCAACCCATTCCATTAATCGCAATGAAAAAAAGAATCATAACGTGCATTCCCGCGCTGTTGCTGGCATTGATAGTCGGTTTGGCGGGGTGTGAAAAAGATAACCGCACCGAGCCGAAGTCGGTGCTGAAAGGCCGGGTCGTATTTGAAGGCCAGCCTGTGGGCGTCCGCTCCAACGGCGTGCAGCTCGAAATCTGGCAGCGTGGCTACCAGCTTTTCACCAAAATCCCGGTCCATGTGAACCAGGACGGCACATTTGCCGCGTCGCTGTTTGACGGGAACTATAAATTGGTGCGCCTCCGTGGCAACGGTCCGTGGACGGACAACACCGATTCCATCGATGTGGAGCTAAAAGGCTCCAAAGAGATCGACGTGCCGGTGAACCCTTATTTTGTGGTTAAAAACGATGTGTATTCCAAAGGCGAAGGCAAAGTTTCGGCTACTTTCAATGTACAGCAAGTAGCGGCCGGCCGGACGCTCGAACGCGTTAACCTGTACATCGGCACGACCACAATCGTAGACCCTAACAACAATGTGGGCAACGCGCAGGAAGTAGCCGCAAACCTGACCGACCTCACCAAACCTGTGACGCTGACTGTGAACATCCCGGCCGCGCACGCGTCGCGCCAGTACATTTATGCGCGTGTGGGCGTAAAAACTTCCGGGGTTGGTGAAATGCTGTTCGGCATGCCTCAAAAGATTATGCTGAAATAATGAGGCTGGCGATTCTCTTACTATTCATCCTGGGCGCGCCAATGAGCCGCGCCCAGGATTCTTTGCAAACGAACATTCCCGTTCACGACCCGGTGATGATCCGGCAAAACGGCACGTACTATCTTTTCGCAACGGGTCGCGGCATAGCCATGTGGTCGTCGAAGGACATGCAAAACTGGAAGAAGGAGAAGCCGGTGTTCAGCGCGCCGCCCGGATGGGCGATGAAAGCCGTGCCGGGTTTCAGAGGGCACATCTGGGCGCCTGACATTTCGCTTTACAACGGCGTGTACCATCTCTATTATTCCATTTCCACATTCGGAAAAAACCGCTCCTGCATTGGCCTGGCCACCAACAAAACCCTCGACCCGGCGAGCCCCGACTACCGCTGGACCGACCATGGCGCGCTGATAGAATCGGTGCCCGGCCGCGACGAATGGAACGCCATTGACCCGAACCTGATCGTGGACGACCAGCAGCATCCGTGGCTCTCGTTCGGTTCGTTCTGGAATGGGATCAAGGTGGTAAAACTCACCGCCGACGCCCGCAGCATTGCCCAGCCGCAAACCTGGTTTACCCTCGCCAGCGTACCGCGTACAAAGCCGGGCAGCGATTCCACAGCCGGCAACGGGGCCATCGAAGCACCATTTATTTTCAAAAAAACGGATTATTACTACCTTTTTGCCTCCTACGATTACTGCTGCCGCGGCGAGAAAAGTACCTACAAAATGCGGGTAGGCCGCTCCAAAACACTCACCGGCCCCTACCTCGACCAAACCGGACAGCCGATGACGCAAGGCGGCGGCACATTGCTGCTCGAAGGCAATGCAGAATGGCACGGTGTGGGGCACAATGCGGTATGCACATTCGATGGCGCGGATTACCTAGTATTTCATGGGTACGATGCAAAGGACAAAGGCCGTTCGAAGTTACGCGTGGAGCCATTGGACTGGCAGGGTGATTGGCCTGCGTTGCGTACGCGTTGATGTTACATCCCTGACGGGATTCAGGTAACGGAGAGGCTATTACTTTGCTACCAATATTACATCGCTACGCGATTAAGGCGCAAGGTTTAAATGCCGTTAGGGATAGCACATTGGTAGCAAATGTACGCCGCCGCGATGTATAAATACCGTTAGGTATGGCACATTGGTAGCAATGGTACATGGGTAGAATGCATAAATGCCGCTAGGCATGTAACACTGGTAGCAAATGTACACCGCCGCAATGCTAAATGCCGCTAGGCATGTAACAACTAACACAACGTCGACCCATACATCGTGCATACCGCTACTATCTGAAAAATACAAAAACCCTATTACAAATACCCGCAGCATGAAGCATTAATCAACCTTCCTGCGTATATTTAATGTTATGAAAGTCGTACAGTTCACCATTCCCGTTTCCCGCGAAAGTACAATTGTTGTCCAGGAGGAAACATTGCCGCATTACTACCCGCATCTGCACCGCCATCGCGAGGTGCAGATCGAATGGGTGGTGGAAGGCTCGGGAATCCTGGTAGCGGGGAATTATATGCAGCGGTTCGAGTCGGGGGATATCTACATCATCGGCGCCAACCAGTCGCATATTTTCAAGAACGACGAGTCCTATTTCAACCCCGACGAACCCCGGCAAATCCATTCAGTATCTATCTTTTTCGACCCTAACTATCTGTCGCAAAATATATTGAGCCTGCCGGAGATGGCCAACATACGGAAGTTCGTCCATGGCGTTCACAATGGTTTCCAAATCCCGGAAGAAGCGCGGGAGGCGGTGCAAAAAATCATTTCGGAAATCATACAACACAAAGAAAGCCAGCGGGTTGCTTCGTTCATCAAGCTACTCTACCAGTTTTCTACAACCCGCGACCTGAAACCCCTCGCGACGAGCAACAGCGAGCAGGTCATATCGGAAGTCGAGGGAATCCGCATGGACCGCATTTTTCAATACCTGGTCACGAACTACAAACGCCACATTTCCCTGGCCGAAATCTCCGAAATCGCGAACCTCACGCCCCAGGCATTCTGCCGGTATTTCAAGAAACACACCGACAAAACCTTCGTCAGTTTCCTCAACGAAGTCCGCATCAACGAAGCCTGCAAGATCATCCTCTCCGGTAAATTCGACAGCTTTTCGGACATCTGCTACCAGACCGGCTTCGACCACGTCACGAATTTCAATAGGGTATTCAAAAAGACAACCGGCATGTCACCGGGAGAGTATCAGAAGGGGTTTCGGGATATTTGAGTTACGTCAGCGGCTGCCAGGAGGCCCCGCCGGGGCCAGGGACATTTTGATGCAATTTTTTCTATAAACAGGAAACCGCTCCGCTGTCAATCGTTCGCTAAGGCCATGGAATGCCTGCACGATTATGCTAAACACGTAACTATGCAAGTACCAGTACAAGGTTTCCATAACTTCAACCCGCACCGCGGTCGCTGTTTCTCCAAGGCCATGCAATGCCTGCACGATTGTGCCAAACACACAACCATGCAAGTTACCAGTACAAGGTTCCCATAACTTCACCTGCGCCGCGGTCCCTGTTTCGCCAAGGCCATGGAATGGCCGCCTGTTTATAGCAAACAGACAACAGGACTACGCCACGGCTCCGGGGGAGCCTCCTGATTAGCGAACGGCCGAACGGGAACTAGCCACTTAATGCGCCGCAAATACCTGCATTATTCCCTGAATTGGCTAAATTGGAACGTATTACCTATTCTTAAACATCATTTTGAAAAGTATACCTGCAACCGCCTGGCAAATCTGGATCGATACCGGCGGGACGTTTACCGATTGCCTGGCCATTGATCCGGCCGGGGAAAAGACCCGCATCAAAGTTCTCAGTTCCAGCTGCCTTCGCGGGTGCATTACCTCGAAAGTCGCTCCGCATACTTACCGCTTCGAGGCATGGTGGCCCTTCGATGGTTCACTTTTCAAAAACTACATATTCAAATTCTACGGTAACGACGCGCAAAGCCGCATTGAACACGTTGACCGAGAAGCTCATAGCATTACACTAGCCGACGATCTCGCATTCACCCAGCCCGTAGATTTTGAAATAACCACCGCCGAAGAAGCGCCCATTCTGGCAGCACGCTTGATCACACAAACGCCGCTTGATCAACCACTCCCGCCGATTGCCATGCGATTGGGCACCACCAGGGGTACTAATGCATTGCTCGAAAGGAAAGGCGCGAAGACGTTGCTGGTCGTGACCAAAGGTTTCAAAGACCTGCTTTACATTGGTAACCAGCAACGCCCGTCGCTTTTTCAGCTGGATATTCCTGAACCTAAACTGCTTTACAGCGAAGTGCTGGAAGTCGATGAGCGAATGGATGCCGCGGGAAATGTCATTGAAGCGTTGGATTTGAATGATTTTCAATCAAAACAAAAACCTGCTGATCACCAGTCAGTAGCGCTTTCTTTCTTGCATTCCTACCAAAATTCGCAGCATGAGTCTCAACTTGCCGCATGGTTCCGGAATAATGGTGCAAAATACGTCTCGGCGTCGTCGGATCTGTTCCCGTTTTCGCATTACCTGCGCAGGACGCAAACTGCCGTTGTGAATGCCTACCTCGATCCGATCCTGGATCAATACCTATCCAACATCCGGAATGCATTGCATGGCGGCAGCCTGCAAGTGATGACCAGCACCGGCAGCCTGGCCGAAGTGAGCGGCTTCCGTGCCAAGGACAGCTTACTCAGCGGTCCGGCGGGCGGAATGGTGGCGGCCACGAATTTTGCCCGGAAACTGGGTTTTCACAAGGCAATCACCTTCGATATGGGCGGCACCAGCACCGATACCGCGCTGATTGACGGCCAGCCGGAACTGAAATATGTTACTGAAATCGACGGCATTGAATTCCATAATCCCACGCTGGCCATCGAAACGGTGGCAGCAGGCGGCGGCTCGGTGTGCTGGTTCGATGGCTTTTCTTTGCAGGTCGGCCCGGAAAGTGCGGGCGCATCGCCCGGCCCGGCTTGCTACGGTGCAGGCGGGCCGTTGACGGTCACGGACGTAAACTTGCTGCTGGGCAAGCTGGAAACATCGAAATTCAGCATTCCCATTAACCCAGATGCCGCCACTCATAGGCTGGATGAACTGCAAAGCGCTATTCAAATCCAAACCGGCAACCTGCTTAGCCGCCATGAGATCCTCACCGGCCTCGAACGCATTGCGAACGAAAAGATGGCCGACGCGATCAGAAAAATTTCCGTCGAAAAAGGCATTAACCCCAGTGCATTCGCCCTCGTCACGTTCGGAGGTGCAGGCGGGTTACACGCGTGCCAGCTTGCCGAATTGCTTGACATGGACACTGTGCTGCTGCCGTACGACGGCGGACTGTTCAGCGCGGCGGGCATTGGTGAAGCGTTGATCAGCACCATTGTTTCCAGGCAAATCCTGCGCCCCTGGAAAGAGACAGCGGCCGATGTGAATGAGTGGCGGGACACTTTGGAAAAACAAGCGGCAGCGATTTTGACAGCACAAGGCATTACCGCCTTCGAAACAGCATTCTGTTATGTGTACCTCCGCTTCGCAGGTCAGGAAAATGCGATTGAACTACCTTATGAGGGTGAAAAGACGCTGCGTGCATTTGAAGAAACCTACCTGGCACAATTTGGTTATTTTCCTGCCAATGCGGTGGTGGAGCTCGAAAGTATCAAGTTGAAAGTGCAGGAAAGGAGCCTGCGCATTGAACCGGTTTCACCTATTCAAAATGGCCCAGAATCGGCTGCGAAGGCACATAGCACCCCATTTTCACCCGATCTAACCCATTCCGTGACGCCGGTGTTCGAATGGGACAGCCTGCAAACCGGCGATCAGCTCGACGGTCCTGCCATTCTTTTAAATAACACTTCCACCACCTATTTACCCAAAGGCTGGAAACTGGTTATCCAGCGCGATCAGGACGCCATTGCCTGGCGCACCGAAGTCGTTGAAAAGGACAATTCCCGGCAAAGCGAAGAAGTAGCTTTGCAGCTTTTCACCAACCGTTTCAAGGCCATTGCCGACGAAATGGGCGTACAATTGCAGCGCACCGCCTTTTCCGTGAATGTGAAAGAACGCCTCGATTTCTCCTGCGCGCTGCTCGATGCCGACGGCGAACTCCTCGTGAACGCGCGGCACATTCCCGTGCACCTGGGCAGCATGGGCATTTGCGGGCGCCTCGTACGTGAGGCCATTCCCATCGGCCCCGGCGACGTCGTGATCACAAACCATCCGCGTTACGGCGGCTCGCATTTGCCTGATATTACGCTTATTTCGGGCGTTTTCGCGGATAACGAAACGTGCCTAGGATATGTGATCAACCGCGCGCACCATGCGGAAGTGGGCGGCAAAACACCCGGCTCGATGCCGCCGGACGCCACTTGCCTTGCCGAAGAAGGCGTGGTGATTGTGCCGCAGTATCTGGTGAAAGCGGGTGAATTTCAATGGGATGCATTGCGTACGCTTTTTACGGGCGGGCCCTACCCTACCCGGTCGTTCCTATCCAATGAAGCCGACATTATCGCGGCATTGTCAGCATTGAAAAAAGGCAGCGCGCAGTTGCTGAAACTGGTAGAAAACCACGGGCTGGAAACCGTGCGAAAATACATGGGAATGCTGAAAGAAACGGCCGTGTCGCAGCTTCGGAATGCATTACAGCCGCTGCAAGGGCAGGTTTTCGAGGCGTCGGAGCGGCTCGATGACGACCATCGGATTGCTGTAAAAATTACCATAACCGATCACAAACAGGTATTCGATTTCACAGGCACATCGCCCGTGCACCCGAATAACCTGAATGCCAACATTTCCATTCTGTACAGCGCCATTTTGTATGTACTGAGGCTTTTGGTAGATAAAGAAATACCGCTGAACGATGGCCTGATGCGCGATGTGGAGATCAAACTACCCGAAAACAGCTTCCTCCACCCCCAATTTTCCGACGATCCTACACAATGCCCGGCCGTGGTAGGCGGCAACACGGAAGTGAGCCAGCGGCTGGTGGATACATTATTGAAGGCATTCGGGTTAGCCGCTTGCAGCCAGGGAACGATGAACAACTTCCTGTTTGGCAATGAGCAATTCGGCTACTACGAAACGATCGGCGGCGGTGCGGGCGCGGGAAATGGCTTCCACGGTCGCGCGGCAGTGCACCAGCACATGACCAACACGCGCATTACCGACCCCGAGCCGTTGGAACGAAAATACCCGGTGCGTTTGCTGGAATTCGGCATTCGGCGCGGTTCGGGCGGCGCGGGACGCTGGCGGGGCGGCGACGGTATTGTGCGGAAACTGCAATTCCTGGCGCCGTTGCAGGTGACTTTGCTCGGCCAGCATCGGCGGCATGCGCCTTATGGATTAGCAGGCGGTGCGGATGGGCTTTGTGGGCGGCATTTGCTTTTTTCAAACGGTTCAACGAGTGAGCTGCCGGGGATTTGCAGCCTGAAAGTGCAGGCGGGCGATATTTTGACTATCGAAACGCCTGGGGGTGGAGGATATGGCGCATAAACACAAAAACGCCCTGCTGGGCGCCGCATTCCTGATGGCGACCTCCGCGGTAGGCCCCGGCTTCCTGACCCAGACGATCGTCTTCACCGAAAAGCTGGCCACGAACTTCGGTTTCATCATCCTGATCTCAATATTGATCGACCTGGCCGTGCAGTTCAACATCTGGCAGATCGTCACCGTGTCCGGCAAACGCGCCCAGGACCTCGCCAATGAGTTACTACCCGGCCTGGGCTACCTGCTTGCATTCCTGATCGTAACCGGCGGACTGGCTTTCAACATAGGCAATGTGGCCGGCGCGGGTTTGGGTATTGAGGCCATGACGGGCATAAGCGTAGAAACCGGCGCGATGCTCAGCGCAGGCATCGCCATCGCTATTTTTCTGTTTAAGGAAGCCGGCAAGGCCATCGACGTTTTTGCCAAAATCCTCGGCTTTGTCATGATTGGCCTCATTCTCTACGTTGCATTCACCTCGCACCCGCCATTGGGAAGCGCCATCCGGCACACGTTTTTGCCCGAACAGTTTGACCCCGTGGCCACCCTCACGCTCGTAGGCGGCACCGTGGGCGGATACATTTCGTTTGCCGGCGCGCACCGCCTGCTCGACTTCGGCGTACGCGGCCAATGCGCATTGAAAGAAGTAAACCGCGGCGCATCCACTGGCATTCTCATCACGGCCCTCATCCGCTACCTGCTCTTCCTGGCGACGCTCGGCATCATCCTCACCGGAGCGAGCATTAATCCCGGTAACCCGGCCGCTTCGGTGTTTGAAAATGCCGCGGGCGCATTCGGAAAGCAGCTGTTCGGCCTGATGATCTGGGCTGCGGCCATTACCTCGGTGGTCGGCGCGGCTTATACTTCCATTTCGTTCGTACGGTCGTTTCACCCGGTGATCGATCGCTACCACGCTTACATTACCATCGCCTTTATTCTCATTTCCACCATCATTTTCCTGCTCATAGGCCGGCCTGTGAAGGTGCTGGTATTTGTGGGTACTTTAAATGGCTTTGTATTGCCCATTGCCCTGGCCATTCTGCTCCTGGCTTGTCGGAAACAGCGGATTATGGGCAGTTACCGGCATTCGGCGTGGCTGCAAATGGCCGGTTGGCTGGTGGTACTGATCCTGCTCGCCATGGGTTTTAATGTATTTTAAATTGATTTACGCTTACCGTTTGATTCATGAAAAAAGTAGTTCTTGCAATCCTTTCGCTCCTTACAGCTGCTGCCGGTTTTGCCCAAAAACCGAAAGCATTAATCATTAAAATAAACCCCCAAAACAAGGCCCAGCAGATCGACAATTTCGGTGCGGCAGGAGCATGGTTTACCGAAGGCATTGCGAAAAACTGGCCTACCAAAAACCGCGAACAAATGGCTGAATGGTTATTCAGCAAGGATTTCGACGCCAGTGGCAATCCCAAAGGCATCGGACTATCTGCGTGGCGCTTCAACATCGGCGGCGGCACAGCCGAGCAGGGCGACAGCAGCGGCATCACCGATTTCCGCAAACGCGTCGAGAGCTTCCTGCGGCCGGACGGCACGTATGATTGGTCCAAGCAAGCGGGTTATATATGGTTTACAAAAAAAGCGAAGGAATACGGCGTCGAAAACCTGATTGCATTCTCGAACACGCCGCCGGTGCAGTTCACTAAAAACGGCCGGGGTTACAAAACCACGAAAGACTACGTTTCAAACCTCAAACCAGAGCATTACGGCGACTATGCGGGTTTTCTGGCAACGGTTTTGAAGCATTTTGATGGCGAAGGCTTGCATTTCAACTACATCAGCCCGGTGAACGAACCGCAATGGGACTGGTACCATGCTCCGGGCCAGGGCGCCAAGCAGGAAGGCAGCCCGTGGCGCAACGACGAAATCGCGCGCGTTGCCAAAGCCCTCGACAGCGCATTGACCGCCACCGGCTCGGCATCCAAAATCCTCCTCACCGAAGCCGCCCAGCTCGATTACCTGTACACCAAAACCGGCAATGCAAACCGGCAAACGCAGGCCTTTTTTGCCCCTGAAAGCAAGCTTGCGCTCACCAATCTCAAAAACCTGCCGCGCATCATCGGCGGCCACAGCTACTTCACCGATAAAGGCGACAGCGCCCGCATCGCCATCCGCCAGTACGTAGCCGACACCACCGCCAAATACGGCGTAACCTTTTGGCAAACCGAATATTCAATGCTTGCCGACGGCTACCGCGAAGGCAAAACCGGCCGCATCCCCGCCATCGACTGCGCATTATTCCTCTCCAAAGTGATCCACGACGACCTCGTACACGGCAACGCCGCCGCCTGGCAACTGTGGAACAGCTGGGAACCCGGCAACCCCGATTTCGACACGCGCTACTACGTGATCGCCCTCAAACCCTCGTCGCCGGAATATGTGGATGGCACCATCACCGCTACCAAGAACCTCTGGGCCCTCGGCCATTACAGCCGCTTCATCCGCCCCGGAATGCACCGGCTGCACATCACCCGCAACGACGGCCTCTCCCCTGTGCAAATCGCGCAGGACTTGATGGTTTCGGCTTACGCGGGCGAGAAACAGGTCGTGCTGGTAGCCATTAATTATTCCAATGAAGAGCGGATTTTGAAGCCGGAAATCAGCGGATTTAAGGCTAGTGGCGGAGACATTTATCTGACTACCGGGGAAAAGGGAGTGGACATGCAGCGATCGAAGGTCAGGAAATTGAAGGATGGGGTGAAAGTGCCGGCTCGGGGGATGGTGACGGTGGTGTTGCAGAAGTAGCGTTACATAGCAAAAGCTCTTCCTGTTGAGAAGAATTACAACCATTATATAGGCTTGCAATGAACGACCGGTCGATTTGACTTATTAAGCAAGTTCACTTGGCGAATAGCGCAAATTATCTTTGTATTTCGTAAGATGAAAACGCAGCTGGTATTCCCACAGGATTTCGTTAACTTAAAGTCTTTAAACAAATCGAAAATGGCGACAAATAATGCGGATTTGAGAGGACTGAGAGAAGAGGTAACATCGGAATCGTCAAGAAATGCCGACTTTGAGAACTCACTGAACGCATTGCTCGAGAACCCGTGCGATGAAAACCTCGACCTAATCAATAAAGTGAGAGTCAACTTTGTTGGATCGAGAGAAACGATGGAGGATATTATTCATAAACTCCAATCGCTCACCTGGACGTTAGTTGAGGCAACACCCGATGATTTAAAGTTGATCGCAGACTTAATCAATCTCGGCCGGAAATTACTGGAAGGCTCCGCCTCGATTGTTAACACTTACCAGCCGCTATGGCAGAAGGGAGTTATTATCATCGAAATCAGGGCGTTCGAAGAAGTGAGCCAACACTTGGCTGAGGTACTCGACGATATTGAATCCGTTTTCTTTAAACTTCCAAATAGTCAAGGATTTAATGACACCACACACCAACTTGAATCACTGCAATGACCAAATCTATTGTATCGAACCGTTCAAAAAGCAGATACAAAATCTGAGAAAAAACAACTGCTATAAAGATATCGATCAGCTGCTGATTCGCTTCCTGCGTGACAAAGACATCGATCACTTTCGCACAGGAACGCTCCTTAATAAAAGCATCACGCACCCGTACATCAAGCACGACATTGGCGGTAGAAGTGGCTATCGCATGTACTACCTCGCGATAATTGCGGCGAAGTGCATTTATCTTGCCTACATTCATCCTAAAACTGGAAGTGACGGTTCGCCGAATACAACAAACGAAGCACGCACTGAATTCTACAAAACCATAGCAAAAGCCATCAAAGACAGGACTTTATATCAAGTGACTGTTATGGGAGAACTGCTTGATTTTAGTACGATGATCTAATTTTCAGTACGATCAACTAAATTTTTTCACAAAACCCTTGCGCAACTCAAAAGTTGCATATATATTTGCAACCATCAAGTTGCATATTTCGATCGTGTATGAAAGGTGATATTTTTCAGGCTATTGCTGACCCTACGCGGAGGGCTATTCTGGTGCTCATCGCTGCGCAGTCCATGACGCCTAATGCCCTGGCAGAACATTTTGATACTTCCAGGCAGGCGGTTTCCAAGCACATTAAGGTACTCGCCGACTGCGACCTGGTGAAGCAGAACAAGGTCGGGAGGGAGATTCATTATTATTTCAATCCAGTTAAAATGAAAGAGTTCGACCACTGGTTAACGCAGTTCAAAAAACACTGGGAAGACCGTTTTAGTCAGTTAGATGAATTATTAATCAACCTAAATTCCAGTCCAAATGAAAAGTAACCTGTTAATGAATTTTTCGGTAGACAAGGAGAATAACCGCGTGAAAGTAGAGCGCGAATTTGCGGCACCCGTGGGCAAAGTGTGGGCCGCGTGGACGCAAAGTGAGCTGCTCGATCAATGGTGGGCACCCCGCCCGTGGAAAGCACGCACCAAGTCCATGGATTTCCGCGTAGGCGGCAGCTGGCTGTACGCCATGGTGGGCCCCGAGGGTGAAGAGCATTGGGCCAAAGTAGAATACAAGACGATTGATCCGCAACAAAAATTCACCGCGAATGATGCATTCTGCGATGAAAACGGAACAATCAACAACGAGTTCGCACAAGCGCTTTGGACGAACACGTTCACCGAGGCTAACGGTACCACCACCGTTTCCGTGGCGATTCAATACGACAAACTGGAAGACCTCGAACAAATGATCGAGATGGGCTTCAAGGAAGGGTTTACCATGGCACTTGGTAATCTGGACGAGCTGCTGGATAAGTAATCCGGCCATTTCATCAACAAACAAATGTCAGTCAAAGCGGACAGGATAGCCCCGCCCGTTTTGACTGACATGCTTTTTTTAACTAGTCCTGCTCTACCGCCGCTACTTCCTTCCTGGCAACCATATAATAAACCGGAATGCCCAGCAGCACAATAATGAGCCCCGGCCAGGTGTATTCTGGCTTATAAATGATGAGCAGCACGCAGAACGCGATGCCCATGATAATGTAAATGATCGGTAAAAACGGGTAACCAAACGCCTTGTAAGGCCGCGGGGCGTCGGGGCGGGTTTTGCGAAGGATGAATATGCCGATGATCGTGAGCATGTAAAATACCACGACCACAAACGAAATCATATCGAGCAGGTTGCCGTATTTGCCGCTCAACGCCCACAGCGAGGCGATCACGCATTGCAGCCAGAGGCCTATTTCGGGCACCGCATTCTTGTTCAACCGACCTACTTTTTTGAAAAACAGCCCGTCTTTAGCCATCGAATAATACACCCGCGCACCTGACATAATGAGGCCGTTGTCGCAGCCGAAGGTCGAAATCATGATCATGACCGCGATTACGATCGTGCCGGAATTACCGAAAATGACGTGGGAGGCGGTTACCGCCACACGGTCCTTGTCGGAAGCCGCAATTTCCTGCAACGAGAGCACGCCGGTGTACATGACGTTGGTGAGTACGTAAATCACTGTTACGATAATCGTCCCCAATGCGAGGCTGAGGCCGATATTGCGTTGCGGGTTTTTGATTTCGCCGGCGATGAACGTTACGTTATTCCACGAATCGGAGCTAAAAATGGAGCCGACCATCGAAGCGGCAATGGCACCGAATGCGGCAATGGTGGTGTACGACGCAATGCTGCCGTCGGGGCTGAGTTTGTGCAAATCCCACATGCCTTCACCCCAGTTGGCCGCCCACACTTCGGGCTTCATGAAAATTAACCCGAAAACGATCAGGCCGAGCAAGCTCAGGAGCTTTGTTAATGTGAATGTAGTCTGGATTATTTTACCGCTGTTGACACCACGTGTATTCGTAAACGTCAGCAGCACAATCACGACAATAGACAGTAGCTGCGCGGGACTTATTTTAAGAAAGCCAAGGTCCAGCGCGACTAAATCTTCACTGAATGCCGGAACAAGGTAGGCCGTAAACTTCGCAAACGCCACAGCCACGGCGGCAATGGTGGCGGTTTGGATTACCGTAAAAAAGCTCCAACCGTACAGAAAACCGATTAATGGATTATATGCTTCTTTCAAATAAATGTACTGGCCGCCCGCTTTGGGAAACATGGCGCTGAGCTCGCCGTAACTCAATGCGGCCGTGAGCGTCATGAAACCAGTGATGAGCCACACGAACATCAGCCAGCCCACGCTACCAGTATTGCGCATGATGTCGGCGCTGACAATAAAAATGCCCGATCCGATCATACTGCCGGCAACGAGCATCGTGGCGTCAACAAGTCCCAGTGAGGGCTTGAAAGAAGTGTTTTCTTGTGGCATAGGGTAATAGGTTATTAGGTCAGGTTTTAAACTGTGTAAACTACGAAGTATTTGGACTACTCACAATATTCCCACCCTGCCGCTCGCTAAAATGGCGCCTTCATGCCGGCACATTGCCATCCCTGGCGCCGATGGATAACGCAGCCCCCGACGATCGCTCATTGGCACACTTACCCGATATGCCGATTACTGGTACCGTTCAGGATCGTACAGACCTATGTTAACCGAAGGTCTCGCACGCTCGGCCAGTTCCGCAACTATTTTACCCGTTCCAGGCCCGAGGCTGATGCCCATCATCCCGTGACCGCCGGCGACGATCAGGTTGCTGAGCTTTTTGGAATAGCCCAAATACGGCAAGCCATCCGGCGAGCAAGGACGGAAACCGTACCAGATGCGGTCTTTTTGCGGTACGGCCACGTTTAGTTCGGGGTAATATTTCGGGATGGAGTTCACAATGCCTTCCACGCGGTTCATATTGATCTGGTTGTTGAGCGGCGCGAGTTCCATCGTGCCGCCGAAGCGTACCTGTCCGTTCATGGGCGTCACGGCCACACGCGCTTCAAGAAGCAAAGCGGGATGAACAATGGGATGCTGCGAGTTCGGTTCCATGAAGGAATAACCCTTGCCCGGCATGACCGGAATGGACAACCCGGCCTGTTTTGCCAATTGCGGCAGCCACGAGCCGCCGGTCATCACCACCAGATCGCCTTCGTAGGTTTTGGCGACGGTTTTCACCCGTTTGATCTCCCCGTTTTGAATGTCAAAACCGGTCACCTCGGTGTTTGTGACAATTTCGGCGCCGAGCTGTGTAATGCTTTGGATCAAACCTTTTACTAATGCCGTCGGGTACAAATGCGCGTCGCAGCGGTAATGCACGGCGCCGGCAACGTCCAGTTGAATGCCCGGTTCCAAGGCCTGCACCTGCTCGCGGCTGAGCATATCGATATCCAGGCCGAGTTGCTGGCCCTGCTTGCCTACGTGAATTTCCTCTTCGCCTGTTTTATCGGATTTGTAGAGCATTAGAATGCCCTTTTCTTCCAGCCCGTAGTCCAGGTTTTCGTCTCGGACGAGGTCTTCGTAGAGTTTTTTACTTAATAAATGATAATCCCGTAAATGCGGCGCGGCGCGTTCCACATTGGCTTCCGTGGCCGCTTTCATGAATTTCAAACCCCATGAAATGAGCGAGAAATCGAGGGAAGGTTTTACATAAAAAGGACTGCGGCTGTTGAACATCCATTTAATCCCCTTCGAAACCATACCCGGCGCGGCAAGCGGAATAAAATGGCTCGGCACGATCATACCCGCATTGCCGATGGAGCAGTTATCGAACAGGTCGCCCTTGTCGAGCAACGTCACTTTCCACCCGCTTTTAAGCAAATAATAGGCCGAAGCCAGACCCGAAATCCCGCCACCAATGATGACGGAGGTGCCTTTTTTTGACATTTGGTTGTGTTCGATGACGACAGGGGAAAGTACTTCGGCCTTCGGCTGTCGGCTATCGGCTTTTAGGTTAATGAATGCAAAAATACTTCGGCTGTCGGCTATCGGCAGTCGGCTTTTATGCTAATGAGTGAAAAAATACTTCGGCTGTCGGCAGTCGGCTTTTATGCGCTTTTAAATCAATTTAAAAAAGTCTGACAGCCGATAGCCGATAGCCGACTGCCGACAGCCTCAAATAACCTGAAAACCAAACGCATAAGGGTCTTCTTCGTCGTCGATGAAGATGGTATTGTGGCCCGTGATTACTGCCCAGCCTTCGATGCCGGGGATCATGGCGGGTTTGTCGCCGATGGTCGTTTCTTCTTCCACGGTGCCGATGAATTTGGAACCGATAATGCTTTCGTGTACAAAACGGTCGCCTTTTTTGAGCTTGCCCTTCGCGTGCCATTGCGCCATACGTGCGGACGTGCCCGTGCCGCATGGCGAGCGGTCGATGGCCTTATCGCCGTAGAAAACTGCATTGCGGGCTGTGGACGTAGGATCAATCGGCGCGCCGGTCCAGAGAAAATGGCTGAGGCCTTTGATATGCTCGTTTTCGGGGTGAACGAACGTGTATTGCTCGTTCATCCGCTGGCGGCACACGCGGCTCCAACTGATGAGCTGGTCGGCGGTGTGGTTTTCGATGCCTTTGAAATTTTCCTGCGGATCGACGATCGCGTAGAAATTGCCGCCGTAGGAAACGTCCACCGTCAATGTGCCCAGGTCGGGGCATTCGACGGTCAGTTTTTCGGCTGCGAGGAAGGATTTAATGTTGATCAATTTCACTGATTTCACTTTTCTTCCCTCCTGCACATATTCCACTAACACCAACCCGGCAGGCGTTTCGAGGCGCAGCTTGCCCGGTACTTTCGGGGTTACGAGGCCTTCTTCAATGGCAATGGTAACTGTCCCGATCGTCCCATGGCCGCACATCGGCAGGCAGCCGCTGGTTTCAATGTAGAGTACGCCAATGTCGTTGGCGGGATCAATGGGCGGGTAGAGAATGCTGCCACTCATCATATCGTGCCCGCGGGGCTCGAACATGAGGCCCTTGCGAATCCAGTCGAATTCCCTCAAAAAATGGAGCCTGCGCTCCATCATGCTGTTGCCCTCAAGGAGCGGCCCGCCACCTGCAACTACCCGGACAGGATTACCGCAGGTGTGGGCGTCGATACAGAAAAAAGTTTTGCGCATAGTTTATTGACTTCGGCAGTCGGCCATCGACTTTCGGCCTTTTTATATACTTCGGCCTTCGGCAGTCGGCTGTCGGCTTTTTTGTTACAGTAATTTTTATAATAAAAGCGGTGACGAACAAATCAGACGGAAAAGCCGACGGCTGACAGCCGACAGCCGAAGTAACCTCAAACTTCCCGCTTCGTCACCTCCCCATCCACCGTCCGCCAAATCCCCAGCGGGTTGGCGTTTTTCAATTCATCGGGTAAAAATTCGTCGGGCCAGTTTTGGAAGCTCAATGGGCGGGTAAACCGCTTGATCGCGTCCGGACCGACGGACGTAAACTGGCTGTTGCTCGACGACGGAAATGGGCCGCCGTGGTGCATGGATTTGCAGACTTCAACGCCCGTCGGGAAGTTGTTGAAGATAATGCGGCCGCATTTGTTCTGAATCGCCGCCACCAGTTCGCGGTGCGAGGCGAGGTCTTCGCTCGTGGCCAGCAAAGTGGCCGTGAGCTGGCCGTGCAGCTTTTCGGTAACCGCCAGCACTTCCTCCGCATTCCGGCATTTTACGATCAATGCGAATGGCCCGAAAACTTCGGTTTGCAGTTCATCATTAATCAAAAAATCAACACCTGAAACCGTCGCCACCGTAGCAGCACCATGACCGTCGGCTGCTTCGCTCGCCGCTACCGCTACCAGTTCCACGCCGCTTTGGCCGATCACTTTCTCGCGATTTCCGCGATAAGCAACAGCAATGCCTGCATTCAGCATCGGCGCCGGAAGAATGTTTACGATTTCCTGGTTCAATGCTTCGATAAAACTGTCCAATGCGGGATTTTGCTCCGTGATCAGCAAGCCGGGGTTGGTACAAAATTGCCCCACGCCTAATGTCAGCGAACCGGCATATTGTTTGGCCAGATCGGCGCCGGCAGTTGCCAGCTTGCCCGGCAGCAGGAACACAGGGTTAATGCTGCCCATTTCGGCAAATACCGGGATCGGCTCCTTCCGCTTGTTGGCGATCTCAACCAAAGCCAAACCGCCGCGGTTGGAACCGGTAAAACCCACCGCCTTAATCACCGGATGGCTTACGAGCGCCTGGGATTCCTCATTGGTTTCTGTAAAAATGTGTGCAAATGTGCCTTCGGGAAAACCCGCTTTGGCTACCCCGCGGCTAATGGCGTCGGCCATGATCTGCGACGTTTTCGGGTGGCCCGGATGCGCTTTCACAACTACCGGACATCCCGCCGCAATGGCGCTGGCCGTATCGCCTCCCGCCGTCGAGAATGCAAACGGGAAGTTGCTCGCACCGAATACCGCCACAGGACCTAATCCTACATTCGTTTTGCGGATATCGGGCTTGGGCACCGCGCGCTGCGGGTTGGCCGTATCAATGCTCGCATCGAGCGAATAGCCCTTTTCCACCGCATCGGCATAGCTTCTCCACTGGAACACCGTCCGCGCTTTTTCGCCGTTCAGGCGTGCTTCGGGCAGGTTGGATTCGGCCATGGCGGTTTGCACCAGTTCCGGACCAAGCGCTTCGATCTCGTCGGCAATGGCGTTCATCAATGCGACCCGGCGGCGCAATGCATAGGCGTTCATCGCCACGAATGCCGCCTGGGCTTTTTCAAGAATAAGGTCTAAATCGGATGAATTCATAATTTGATGTTTTGACAAAATGGTAACAATCCCGCACCGGAAATCTAACGACTATACGGTGCTTTTTTTGTCAATATTACGGTTACCGGTCGGGTTACGGCCATTGCGATGACAGGAAACCCGGCTGGGGTTCGGGATATTTGTACGATCGGGTTGCTATAAACAGGAGATTGCGCTGCAATTGTTCATCGATTCGAGTCAGAGCTTCGGAGGAGCCACCTGTTTATAGCAACCCATGATCGTTACCGGGCTTCGGCTCCCGAGGAGCCTCCTTCCACGCATTACCGCCTCTTACGCCACGTCAACCGCCAGATTCAGATAATCCGGCAATTCAGGCTGCGTAGCGATGGCCTGGTCGATGATCGCGATCACGCGCTCGCGTTCTGCGCCTTGCAGCGGCAGGCGCGGCTCGCGCACGTATTCCGAACCAATGCCCATTTTGGCAGCGGCGAGTTTGATATTTTGAACCAATTTAGGATGAATGTCCAGTTCGAGCAATGGCAGGTACCAGCGGTAAATCGCCAGCGCTTCCTTGTATTGGCCCGCCTTCACGAGGTTGAAGATCGCTACCGTTTCTTTCGGGAATGCATCCACGAGGCCGCCGATCACGCCGTCGGCGCCGAGCATTACCTCTTCCATAATCAATGTATCCACACCGCAGAACACCCGGAAACGGTCACCGAAGCGGTTGAACAGGCGCGTAACGTTGCTCACGTCGCGCGTGGATTCCTTGATGGCGTGGATGTTCGGGATCTTGGCAAGTTCCTCAAACATGGGCAGCGTCACCTCGATTTTGTAATCGTAAGGGTTGTTATAAATCATGATCGACAGCGAAACGCTCTGCGCGATCGTTTTGAACCAATGTACGGTTTCGGCATCATCGGCTTTGTAACGCATCGGAGGGAGGATCATCAGACCGTCCGCGCCTGCGCTTTCCGCTTCTTTCGCAATGCTCACCGCTTCGGCGGTCGATTGCTCGGCGATGCCTAATACTACCGGCAAACCAGCAGGAAGTGCCTGTTTCGCATATTTCACCAGCTCCATTTTCTCGGCGCGGGTGAGCGTGCTGGCTTCCCCGAGCGAACCGCCTACGATTACCCCGGTAATACCTGCCTCAACCTGCGCGTCGAGGTTCTTGCCGAACAGTTCAAAATCAATTGTATCATCTGATTTGAATGGCGTCACCAACGCTGGGAAAATGCCAGACCATGCTTCTTTGTTCATATCCTGCTTATGTTAAAATTTTAGTCCAAAATTAATCCATGCTTGCATGCGGATATTCACATGTTTTAATCAATTCCTTACATATTTTAACATACTCCCGAAAATGCGCCCGAAGCGTGTTTTCGACGAACGCTACTTGTGCCAATAGTGTTTCATCCATATATGAGGCAGCAGGCGCAGAATGCGGTGCATCAAAATTGGTAAAGTTCTTTTTGAAATCGGTTTTTGCTTTGCTTTTCGGCTTGCCTGGGCAATTCGCGGGCAGGCGGGAAAATCTGTCGGTGAAAACGGATTTTAATGCCTAATTTTGACATTCAAACAGGGCGGTACCATCGCATTGCCGCCCGTTCCTGCAAACCCATAATCTTAACATTTATCATTCATCTATGTCATCTTTTGAAAACGAAAGCCCCATCCGCGTACTGGTAGTCGGTTGCGGGAATATGGGTGCATCCCATGCCTTTGCCTATCAGCTGCTGGATGGTTTCGAGATCTGCGGAATTGTTTCCACCGGAAAAAGCAAGGAAGTGCTCAATGAAAAACTTGGCGGCGGTTACGCGCTCTTCAATGACTATGAAACTGCATTGAAAGAGACCAAACCCGACGCGGTTTGTATTTCCACCTATCCCGATACACACGAGGATTTCGCGATCAAGGCGCTGGAAGCCGGTGCGCACGTGTTCATCGAAAAACCGCTTGCAGATACCGTAGCAGGCGCTCAACGCGTAGTAGAAGCTGCCAAAAAAGCCAATAAAAAAGTGGTGGTTGGTTATATCCTCCGCGTGCACCCTTCGTGGGAGCGTTTCGTGAAAGAAGCGCAGGGCCTGGGTAAGCCGCTGGTGATGCGTATGAACCTCAACCAGCAGAGCCACGGCTACATGTGGGGCGTGCACCGCAACCTCATGAAGAGCCTCAGCCCGATCGTGGATTGCGGCGTGCATTATATTGATGTAATGTGCCAGATGACCCGCTCGAAGCCGCTCCGCGTGAATGCGATCGGTGCACGGCTGACGGACGATATTCCAGCCGGAAATTATAACTACGGCCAGCTCCAAATCTGGTTTGAAGACGGCTCCGTAGGCTGGTATGAAGCCGGCTGGGGACCGATGATCAGCGAAACGGCATTCTTTGTGAAGGACGTGATCGGGCCGAAAGGCTCGGCGTCGATCGTGGCCAAAGATGCGGGCGGCACCGGAAAATCGTCGTCCGTGGAAGCGCACACGAAAACCGAATCCATCCGCGTGCACCACGCCGATCTGAACGAATCGGATGAGTTTGTGAAAGAAGATACGTGGATCAACCTCGAAGACGAGCCCGATCACCAGGAACTTTGCAACCGCGAACAGCGCTACTTCCTGCGCGCGATCACCGAGGACCTCGACCTGACCGACCACCTGTCGGATGCAGTAACGAGCTTGCAGATCGCTTTCGCCTGCGACGAGTCGGTAAAAACCGGCCGCACGGTGGATCTCGCCTAACTATATTACATTCTTTTACCGAAGCCCTGTTTGCGGATCAGCCGCAGGCAGGGCTTTTTGTTTCGGGATACTTCTACAAGCGCAGGTAAAAATGCAGGGCGCCCATCTTCTTGCATTATATTGAGAAGATTTTTTGCATTTCAAACAAACCTAACCCGTATTCCTGCCTATGCAACATCCCTACGCGTGATTCGCGCAGCCGCGCCAGCCAGTACTTCTTATTTTCATTACTACTCCAAAAACCTAACCAATGAAAAAGAAAACTACTCCTTTGCGTGTAGCGCCGTCCGGCGTTATACCCCATTCTTTTTTGCCTCAGCTCATCATTTTCCTGCTCTTTTCGGTCGCCACGCTGGCGGCCGGCCCCAAGGATAAAACCATCAAGGGCAAGATCACCGATTCCGAAAACGGCTCGGCACTACCCGGTGTGAACGTCATCGTGAAAGGCACCAGCCAGGGTACCTCCTCCAATTCGGACGGGAATTATGAAATTAATGTGAATGACAATAGCGCAGTTCTGGTTTTCAGCTTCGTTGGCTACGAAAAAGTGGAGGTGCCCGTGGGTGACCGCACCACCGTGGACGTGACCCTGAAAGTGGACAGCAAAAGCATGGATGAAGTGGTGGTGATCGGTTACGGAACCGTCCGTAAAAGCGATCTTACCGGCTCGGTGGGTGCCATTAAAGGCGAAAAGCTGCTCGACAGGCAGGCGACCAACGTAGCGCAATCGTTGCAGGGACGTATTCCCGGTGTGGACGTGGCGGTCAACTCCTCCGCTCCGGGGTACCAGCCGCGGGTGCGCATACGTGGGGTAGGCTCCATCAATTCGAGCCTTGAACCGTTGTATGTGATCGACGGTATTGTGGGCGTGAGTAACCCCAACCTACTCAATCCCAACGATATAGAGTCACTGGAAGTACTGAAAGACGCATCGGCAACGGCCATTTACGGCGCACGCGGCGCCAACGGGGTGATTATCATTACCACCAAACGCGGCAAATCGGGCACCACCCAGATTTCCTACGACGTGTGGGGCTCCTACATTACGCCGGCCAGCCGCCTGGGAACACTCTCCGCCGACGAGTTTATGCAGGTATACAACACGGCTTACGACAATGCGGCGAAGTTCGATGAGCAGGGCTTCAAAGACGGCAAATATGTGCGCAACCTGCCCGCCAATTTTCCTAACCTGTTCGACGCCAACGGCAAGCCGAAATACAATACCGACTGGGAAAAGGAAATTTACAAACCTACCTGGGCACAAAACCACGAGCTGGCCGTGCGCGGCGGCGGTGAAAAAAGCGCTTACAGCATTTCGGTGGGCTATACAGACCAGGGCGGTCTGATGCGGAATTCAAATCTGACGCGTTACTCGGCCAAGCTGACGCTCGATAACGATGCTACCAAATGGCTGAAAGTGGGCGGCAGCATTTTTATCAACAAGGCGCTGATCAAGGAAGTCGACGGCGGATCGGGCGGGTTGAACGTGCCGCGGATGGTGTTCGAGGCCGTTCCTATCCTGCCTATCAAATATCCCGATGGCAGCTGGGGACGCAACAAGGATTGGCCGGGCATGGAAGGCGGAGAAAACCCCGTCCGCATTGCCGACCAACGTACACAAACCAACCCCCGCACCGAAATCCTGGGTAGTTTGTATTCCAATATCAAGTTCACTCCGGACCTGAGCCTGCGTACGAATTACAGCTATGAATTGCGGTTTGATAAAAACAATTTCTACTCCGGCCGCGATCTGAATGCGTTATCGGCAGATCAGAAGGGGTCAGCGAGCATTTCGGCCAACAACGAGTTTTACTGGCAGTTCGAGAATTATTTTAATTACAACAAAACCATCGGCGACCACAACATTTCCGCATTGCTCGGTTTGTCGTGGCAAAAACGCTCCTGGGAGAACTTCGGCGTGACTGCGCAGAACTTCATCGACGATTTCTGGGGCTGGCATAATATCAACGTCGGTAACACGCTCGTGAAACCGAATTCGAGTGATCAGGAATGGTCGCTGAATTCCTACTTCGGCAGGTTGAATTACAGCTTCAAAGACCGCTACCTGCTTACTTTCACGGGCCGTTACGATGGCGCGTCGAAATTTGGGGTGAACAATAAATATGCATTTTTCCCTTCGGCGGCCATTGCGTGGAACGTGACGAACGAAGAGTTCCTGAAAAGCAACGCCACGCTCACCAACCTGAAAATCCGGGCAAGCTATGGTAAAACCGGTAACCAGGAAATCGGGCAATATGCGTCGCAGCAGTTCCTCGGAACGAGCGATGTGCTCCTGGGCGGCTCGCGGCAGACGTTCGTGTGGCGGAGCTCGTTCGGTAACCCCGATTTGCGCTGGGAATATACCAACCAGCTGGATATCGGTGCGGACATCGGCCTGTTCAACAACCGCATCGACCTGACTTTTGATTACTACAAAAAAGTAACCAAAGACCTGCTCCTGAATGCGCCCATTCCCTGGTCGACCGGCCTGGGCTCCGTAACGCAGAACATCGGCTCGGTGCAGAACACCGGTATCGAGATCGGCGTCAACAGCCGTAACATTTCCACCGAAAAATTCACATGGAGCACCAACGTCGCATTCTCTGCCAACAAAAATAAAATACTGAAACTCGGCCGCAACGGCGACGACATTTTCCCGGGTCCTAACTTCCTCGGCAATACCAACATCCTGCGCATCGGGCACGCGATCGGTACACTGTGGGGTTACCGCCGCCTGGGCACATGGGGCACCGCCGAAGCCGATGAAGCAGCGAAATACAACCGCCTGCCCGGTGATCTGAAATGGGAGGATATCAACAAGGACGGCAAAATCGACGGCAAGGACGAAACCATTATCGGCCGCTCCTACCCGAAATGGAACCTGAACGTTTCCAACACATTCCAGCTCGGCAAGTTCGACCTTTCGTTCGATATCCGCATTGTGATGGGCGTAAACACCGTGAATGCCACCAAGCACTCCGTGGAAGACCGGCAGGCCATCGCCAGCAGCTCCCGCTCGGTACTCAACGCCTGGACGCCCGAGAACCAGAACACGCACATCGCGCAAATCCGCCATTACAATGCCGGCTACGATACGCACATGGACGACTGGTGGGTGGAAGACGGCTCGTTTATCCGCGGCCAGAACATCGTGCTCGGCTACTCGCTGCCGACCAAGTTCGGAAAGGTTAATTTCCAGCGCCTGCGCATTTATGCGAGCGCGCAGAACTTCTTCCTGATCGACAACTATTCGGGTTACGATCCGGAGGCGCTCACAGGTTTCGGCGGACAGCTGAATGCGAATATGGAGTTCTTCCAATATCCGCGTCCGCGCACCTACAACCTCGGTTTGAACATTGTTTTTTAAGGTGATTTAAAACTGACTTTCACTATGAAAAAGCATATTCTTTATACTTGTCTGATATTGGGAATGTCCGCCTGCAACGACTTCCTGACCGAAAATCCCACCGGCCAGCTTACGACCGGCTCGTCCGTATCCAGTCCGGAAATCGCCCGCGCATTCGTGGATGGCTCCTATTCGCAGATTACGACCTTCAATAACGGCGGCGGCGGCTGGGGCGGCAACAATGCTTCGCTGGTGGAGTTCATGACCGGAAAGGCCGACGGCAACTCGCAAACCGAGGCATTCAAATTCTTCAACCTCGAATACGACGCGCGCGCATTTTATGTCGACGGCTGGTGGTCGGGGATGTACTCGGGCATTGCGCGGGCTAACCTGGCGATCCAGAAGATCGGCGAAATCAGCACATTGCCGGCTGCTACCAAAACCAACATGATCGCAGAGGCGCGGGCCATGCGTGCATTGTATTACTTCCAGCTGGTGCGCATGTTTGGCGATGTTCCGAAAATCACCACGCTCATCACCTCGCTCGACGATGTGCAAACGCCCCGCTCTCCGGTGAAGGAAATCTACGACGAGATCATCATCCCCGACCTGCTGGAAGCCGAGAAATCGACCTTGCCGTGGCGCGACACTGCCGGACGGATGTCGATGGGCGCGATTAAAGCCCTCCTCGCGCACGTGTACCTGACCTACGCGGGCTTTCCCGTGAGCGCAGGCGTGCCCGCGTACACCGAGTCGGCGAAGCGCTCGAAGGAGATCATCGACAATGGCACCTATTCGCTTTTTGCGGAATACACCGACATGATCGTGCCTGCAAACCGCAACCAGACCGAGTTTATTTTCCAGGTCCAGCATGAAAAGGACATTCGTAACAATGGCCTTACACCGGTAACCCTGCCTGCATTCACCGGCATTGCGTCCTATTCCGATGAATACGGCGGCCTGCTGCCCCGGAAAGAGTTCGTGGAAAGCTTCGAAAAGGGCGACAAGCGTGCGAAAGAGAAGCAATTCTTTTACACTTATTACAAAGGTCACCCGAGCGACTACCCCGCCGGCGACCCGCGGCGCGACAGCCTGAACCTGGGCGGCTACTATATTTACAAGTGGTTTGATAAACAAGCCATTGACAACGACGCCAAGGCGAACATCAACTATACGATATACCGTTACGCGGAAATACTGCTGATGTACGCCGAAGCATCCAACCGCGTGGAAGGCAAACCGAATGCGC
This sequence comes from Dyadobacter fermentans DSM 18053, assembly GCF_000023125.1. NCBI lineage: Bacteria > Pseudomonadati > Bacteroidota > Cytophagia > Cytophagales > Spirosomataceae > Dyadobacter > Dyadobacter fermentans. Next base: position 5,168,530 of record NC_013037.1, on the reverse strand, counting down.
AGGCGCAAAAGGCATTGAACGACGTTCGCAAACGCGCCCAGTTACCGGCTGTGACCACTACGAATGTGGATGAATTTGAAAAGGCTGTGTGGGCGGAGCGCTACTTCGAGCTTTGCTATGAAGGCAAGATGTGGTTCGATATGATCCGCACGCGTAAGGTCCGCAACGACCTCACGAAACAATGGGATAATTTTGTAGGTCACAAGACGGTTTACGGCAAAACATTCGCCGAAAAAAACCTGCTTTTGCCCATCCCGCAGCGCGAAACGGACAATAACAAATCGTTGGAACAGAATGTAGGATTTTAGCTCCAAACCGGCGAGATTCTATCCTAAAATTATAGGATTTTTGCACAAAGCCACCTGTCGGAAACACCCTCCGAAGGTGGCTTTTTTAGCTTCTGGAACATATGGTAACTGACTGATTTACTGCATTAAACTGCCAATTTTATGCTAATATTATGCAAACGTTTGCATAAATATTTACATATTTTCCCTTCCCATTATTCGAAATCTATTGTTAAATATTATAATATTGCAACGCGTTTTCTTAAAGACTTTTATTAATGCCACACTGACGCCACTTATTAGAGTATCATCGGCCGGCCCTCGGTGCAGTCCCGTATGCCAGCCATCCATTCCATTCTCCGTCAGGGAAAACGTACCGTTTCAATGCCTTTTTTGACATAGTGCAGTCAGGATCTGTGATCATGATTTGATTTCAAAAAACTTGGCAGAAATCGCTACGGCTCTGACGAAATGTAATTTATTGAATACCCTTTGTAATTATTTCATTAAACCGAACATTTTTAAACTGTAAACCGCAAACTATGATTAAACAAAAAACGCAAACGCCTAACGAACAGAGATCTATGACTAAAATTCGTGTTTTCCAAGACTGCATGAGAAACGTTTAACAAGCCTTTACATGAAAAATACCGATACCAATCAATGGTTGCTCCAAATGCGGAGCATCCGTAATTCTCTATTGCTCCTGCCCGCGCTCGCAAGCCCTGTGATTGTGAACGCAGCCCTCGCCAACTCCGGAACTGCTACTACCATCCGCATTGATAAAACCCTGAAAGGAAAAGTAACCGACAAGGAAACCGGCGATGGCCTTCCCGGTGTGAACGTGGTGGTGAAAGGAACCAGCACCGGTACAACCACCGACGGAGAAGGTAATTATACACTTTCCGTTCCTGATAATGCAACATTGGTTTTCAGCTTTGTGGGCTACCTCAGCCAGGAACTTCCCGTCGGAAACCGCACCACCCTCGACATATCACTTGCTTCCGACTCCAAGGCGCTTAGCGAAGTAGTCGTGATCGGGTACGGTACCGCGAAGAAATCCGACCTTACCGGTTCCGTAGGTTCCGTGAAAGAAGAACAACTCAGAGAACGTCCGGCGCCTTCATTGAACCAGGCATTGCAGGGACGGGTTTCGGGTGTGCAGGTGAACGTGAACTCGGGTCGTCCGGGTGGTCGTGCCAATGTGCGTATCCGTGGTTTCAGCTCTATCAACTCATCCAACAACCCGTTGTACGTGGTGGATGGTGTAATGCTCCCGCAAGGTAACCAGAACCAGCAAAGCCAGGCGATCGACTTCATCAACCCGAACGACATCGTGTCGGTGGAGGTGTTGAAAGATGCGTCGTCGACGGCGATCTATGGTGCGCGTGGTGCCAACGGGGTGATCATGATCACGACCAAAAAAGGTAAGTCAGGCGAAAGCACTATTACCTACGGTCTTGACCTGAGCGTACCGACCGCCGGCCCTAAAAGAGCGAAAGTATTGAACGCCCAGCAATATATGGACGTGGAAGACCTCGCTTTCCGGAACATGGAGAAGTTCGACAAGGCAGGCTGGGACGCAGGTAAATACAAAACCCACGATCCGCTCGTACGTCGTGCACAGCTGGCAGCAGCCCACCCCGACGTGTTCACCAAACGCGCGGACGGCACTTTTGCTCCCAACTACGACACCGACTGGTTCAAAGAATCGACCCAGAACCGTGTGTCTCAAAACCACCAGCTGGGTTTCAGCGGCGGTAATGAAAGAACTACCTACTCGCTGTCGCTCAACTACCGCGACGACCAGGGTCTCATCAAAACGTCTTACCTGAAACGCTATTCAACCCGTTTCAGCATCGACGACCAGGTGAAAAAATGGCTGCGCCTCGGAGGTACTTTGAGCTACAACAACCAGGCTGAAAACCTCGTCGATATCAACGACGCCGTGCCTCGCCAGATGGTGGAGGACTTCCCTTTCCTTCCTGTTAAATGGCCGGACGGAACTTATGCCAACAACCGTGATTATCCGGGTGCAGAAGGTTCTTTCAGCTCGGTACACCGTTTGATGGGACGTAAATTCAACCTCAATACCCAAACTACCCTCGGTAGCCTTTACGGAAACGTAACATTGGCCAAAGGACTCGAATTCCGTTCGGTATTGGGTGTGAACGTGATCAACCAGGAAGTAAACCAGTCGCAAACGCGTACATTGACGCCTAATGAACTGGGTACAGCGAGAAAAGAAAACAGAAAAGAGACTTTCTGGTCATGGGAAAACTTGCTGACCTACAACAAAACATTCGGTATCCACTCGATCAATGCCCTTGCCGGTATTTCATGGCAGGAAACCAATGTGGCTACAACCAACGTAGGTTCTCAGAACTTCTCTACCGACTACTACGGCTTTGATAACCTCGCGGCGGGATCGGTTGCACCTTCATCCAACCCATACGTATCGGGCGCGTCGCGTTTCGCGTTTAACTCGTACTTCGGTCGTTTGAACTACACCTTGCTGGATAAATACCTGTTCACTGTGACAGGACGTGCGGATGGTTCGTCGAAATTCGGTGATAACCACAAATTTGCATTCTTCCCGTCGGCGGCCGTTGCATGGAAAGTGTCTGATGAAGAGTTCCTGAAAGGCAACACGGTTATTTCCAGCCTGAAAGTTCGTACCAGCTACGGTTTGACGGGTAACTCGGAAATCCCTGCATATTCTTCACTCGGCTTGCTGCGCTCGAACTATGCAACTGTGTACGGCGACACCCGCTTCGGTGGTACCGGTATCAACAGGCTTGCCAACAACGACTTGCGCTGGGAAAAAACAGCCCAAACCGACGGTGGTCTGGAAATCAGCTTCTTCAAGGGAAGAATCTCGTTCGAAGCGGATTACTACTACCGCAAAACAACCGACATGCTCCTCGATGCGCCGGTGCCACGCACCAGCGGTTACGCGACCATCCGTCGTAACATCGGTTCGATGGAGAACAAAGGTTTCGAATTCGGCTTGAACACGGTGAACATCGAAAACCAAAACTTCTCATGGAATACCAGCTTCAATATCTCTTTGAACAGAAACAAAGTGTTGACGCTGGCAACTCCTGCGGATATCTTCGGCGTGGGCGGTCCTTCGATCACCAACCAAACAAGCGTAATCCGTATCGGCGAGCCGGTGGGTGCATTCTGGGGATTGACCCGTTTGGGCACCTGGAGCGAGGCTGAGGCAGCACAAGCTGCTGAATTCCGCAGCTACCGTGGTAACCTGACCATGCTGCCAGGTGATGTGAAGTACAAAGACGTGAACGGCGACAAGGCGATCACCGATGCCGACCGTGGCATTATCGGTAATGGTTCTCCAAAAGGATGGGGATCACTTTCGAACAGCCTGCGTTACGGCAACTTCGACCTGACCCTCGACCTGCAATTCTCGTACGGCAACGACCTGATGGACATGAACCTGCACGCCAGCGAAGACCGCCAGGCATTGGCGAACAGCTACACCACCGTATTGGATGCATGGACGCCTGAAAACCAGAACACGCCGATCGCTCAAATCCGCGATACCAAGGCTGGTTATGTAACCAACGTGGATACCCGCTGGATCTTCGACGGCTCATTCATCCGTGGCCGTAACCTGTTGCTGGGCTACAACTTCCCGTCGGAAATTGCCAGCAAGCTGAAAATGAGCAAGCTGAGACTGTATCTTTCTGCTCAGAACTTCTTCATCATCAGCAAATATCCGTTCGGCGATCCCGAGCAGACTCCTATCCGCGGTGGCGATGGCGACAACGTATTCTCGCAAGGTATGATCTGGCACAGCTATCCTAAACCAACCACTTTCATGGGAGGTATTCAGGTTGCATTCTAATCACCGGGACCGTTGTATCATTCAAAATGACATTCAGCATGAAACTTAATAACAAAAAATTCTATCAACTTTTGCTCTGCGGAGCGATCCTGCTGGGACCGACCGCCTGCTCCGACTTCCTCGATGAGCAGGACCCGTCCAACCTTCAACCGGATACCTTCTACACCATTCCTGACCACGCGGAAGCGGCCATTGCTGCTACCTACGCGGAAATGCGTTTTTTTGGTGAAAGTGCGGGTATCTTCTCGGCCAACTGGCAAATGCTCGAAGCGCCAACCGGTACGGCTACAACCGAAACAGGCCAGAACTCCGACCTGAACAACCTGTACGCCCTTATTTACGACGGCAACACGGGCCACATCAGCAACTGGTGGAACGGCCTCTACCGCGTGATCGCGAACGCCAACCTCGCGATTGAAAAAATCCCCGGCATTCAGTTCCCTGCTGCCAGCGAGGCGCAGAAAGTGAGATTGCTCGGTGAAGCGCGCTTCCTCCGTGCGTGGGCTTACTTTTACGCGGTGAGACTGTGGGGCGATGTGCCTTTGATCACCAAGCCTCAGACGGCCAGCTCGGAAGATTTCTTCCCTTCAAGAGCTCCGCAGGAAGAAGTGTACAAGCTGATCGTGGACGACCTTCTGGCTGCCGAAGCTGCGGGTTTTGCAGATTTCAATGCCAACGGACGTGTGTCTAAAATGGCCGTGAAGGCTTACCTGTCGAAAGTGTACCTGACTATGGCGGGCTTCCCGTTGCAAAAAGGCCAGTCGCACTACAAGCTGGCAGCCGACAAAGCGCTGGAAGTAATCAATTTTGCAAAGGCTAACCCCTCAACGGTGGGCTTGTTCCCGACCTACAAGGAGCTGCACGATGAAAAACTGAAAAACCGTTTGGAGCACCTGTTCCAGATCCAGTACAACACCGTAGTGGCAGCTTTCCCGCTGAACGACTTCTTCCCGAACTTCAAAGCGGTAACCTATGCAGGACCTAGCGGAACGGGCAGCACGGTGCCTACACGGTCGTTCTACAACTCGTATGAAACCGGCGACCTTCGTACCAAAGATCAGGAAGGTTGGTTTTACACGACCTACTATACCGATGGTACCGGCGCGAAGTTCGATCTGGGCGCTCCATATGTGTTCAAATACTTCAACATCGCAGCGCTGGGCGGCCCGGGCATTACCCCTACCCGCCTCAACAACCTGAACGTAAACCAGATGCGCTATGCCGATGTATTGCTCATGTACGCAGAAGCACAGGCGGAACTGGGTACCATCACCCAGCAGGCTTACGACGCTCTGAAAGCAATCCGCGACCGCGCACAGCTGAAAACACCTGCGATCGGCGCCTACACAGCAACTTCTTTCAAGGAGGCTGTGTGGAAAGAACGCTGGCACGAGTTCGCTTACGAAGGCATTACCTGGTTCGACATGGTACGCCTGCGTAAGGTATTCAACGAGGAAACCAAGAAGTTCGACGACTTCGTAGGTCACCGTAACCTCAACGTAAGTGGTGGTGCGCCTTTGCTGGAAAAACACCTGTTGTTCCCGCTCGGCATCCAGGAAATGAGAAACAACCCGAACCTGACACCTCAGAACCCAGGTTACAACCCATAATTTCTTATCTGCATCTTAAAAGCCGGCCTTCATCTGAGGGCCGGCTTTTTTCGTTCTTATACCGGCATCCTTCCCCGAAAGCCATTTTCCATGACTATATTCACAACCTTGGTACCCAAAGCGATTGCAGATGTTGGAAAGGATTAATACCCCCTCAGGGCGGCTTGCCTGTTGTCGGATAATGCTCATTTACCTGTGCTGGGGCATTGCGAGCGCTCATGGGCAGCTGGGCATTACAAATCCCGTGCACAACCAGGTCATGCAGCGCAATGCATCCGGCACGGCCACGATCTCCGTCACCGCCTATGCGCATTATCCTTACGAGCGCATCGACGCGGCGCTGCTTCCGATCGAAGGCAATACGAACGGCATGCAGGGGCAGCAGCTGGATTCCCGACAATTGAAAGAAGGCTTCCTCCACCTCACCTTCACTGCCTCCACAGGCTGGTACAAACTCAAACTGACCGGCTTTGCCAACGGCATCGCCGACTCGGCCGTGGTGGACCGCGTAGGCGTAGGCGAAGTGTTTCTGATCACCGGCAACTCCAATGCGATGGGTCTTCCGGGCCTGGGTGCGAAAGATGCTTCTTCCAATGTGGTTGCCTTCAATGCACTCAACAAAACCCTCAACACCGACAACATCACCGTCGCCCCCGACGGCCCCATGCCTTCGCCTTCGTTTGAAGTCCTGAAAAACGATGTGAATATTTTTCCAAACGGCGAAACTTCCTGGTATTGGGGCGAGTTGGGAGATATGCTGTTTGAAAGGTGGAAAACGCCTGTGTTGTTCTTCAATACCGCCTGGGCAGCTGCCAATGCAGAAAACTACCGCGACGCCGCTTCGGGAAAAGATGCCTACAACCTGTACGTCGGGAAATTCTGGCCAAACAGGCAGCCGTACACCAATATCGTGAATACAATGCGCTACCTCACTTCGCAAACAGGCGTGAGGGCCGTCCTGTGGGCGCACGGGGAAAACGACGCGCAGCTGGGATTTAATGAAGAGCAATATTTCGAAGGCATCCGGACGCTCATCCAGAATAGCCGCCGGGATTCGGGCTATGACATTCCCTGGTACATCGCGCGCAACTCGGCCAGTAACCAGCTGAAAGACCCTTACCTGCCCGTTTTGAATGCACAAAACCGGCTCATCGCATTACCCGGTTTCAATGCGTTCCAGGGGCCATATCTCGACACCATTCAGATTCCCCGCCCCGCCTCGGCGCATTTCGAGAATGTCCCCGGCGGCGTTCAGGGCCTTAGCCTCGCCGCTGCGGCCTGGAACAGGAGCCTGGCCGATACCGCTCTGGCGAGAACGCCCACTTTGCAGCCCGCTTACGCACTGCATGCGGGCGTAACGCCCTCGCGCGCCTATCCGGGCGCAAGTTTCAACCTGCCGTTCGCCGTCACCGGTAATGCGCCCGGCAGCCTGGAAATCGTAGCCGAACTGCTCGACGCGCAAGGTGAGTTTGTGACCGCCGTAGGTACCGGCGGCGTGAGCCCGCTCAATATCCAGCTTCCTTCCAACCTGGCCGACGGCCCGTACCGCATCCGCCTCACGGGCCTCGGGCCGGTCTGCCCCGGCAGCATTTCACAACCGGTATACATCGAGCGTGCGTTGCGGACTATTGAATACGTGAATGCGATTGGCGTGCGCACGGATGGGGCGGATGTGCAGGTGGTGTGGGCCGTAGCACCGGTGCCGGGCCTCGCTTCCATGACCGTCCAGAAAACAACCGACGGCCTTACTTACCAGGATCTCGAAACATTCGCAGCACCTGCCGACAACGAATCGGGCGTATTCGGCTACCCCGACACCGGCTCCGGCACGGGTACCGTTTTTTACCGGATCAAAATGGCGTATACCAATGGCTCCGTAGCCTATTCCACGATCGTGACGCTGTTCAGGGATGGCGCCCCGGCTCCGCTGACTATCTTCCCCAATCCGGTGATGCGCCAGCAGTTTTACGTAATGCCCCCCGGCGAAACCGACGCCACCTGCCGCCTTTTCGACGCGGCCGGCCGGGAACATCCCATTCACACCTCCACACGTGAGGCCGTCGGGCTAATTTCCGTGCGCCCGCATTACGCTTTGCCTGCGGGAAAGTACATTCTTCAAGTCACCTCCGAGGGCCAAAGCCGCGCCCGCAGTGTGGTTTTTTATTGATATAAAACGAAAAGCGGGCCGTCGTGAACAGCCCGCCTTTACTTATCTGCACAAAATTCAGATTTTAATCTTCAAAAAGGTTTCCTAAACCTCCGATTACCGAACCGCTTTCTTTCCGGCTGTTAGGCCCTCCAACCGAAAGCCGCTGGATGAGTTTGGAAATTGGCATTGACTGGATCCAGCAACGGCCTGTGCCGCGCAATGTAGCCAGGAACATCCCTTCCCCACCAAACACCATCGATTTCAAACCGCCCGAACGCTGGATATCGAAGCTCAGCGACTGTTCAAATGCCACCACGCAGCCGGTATCGATCCGCAAGGTTTCATTGTTCAGCTGCTTCTCCATCACCACGCCGCCGGCATGGACGAAAGCCATCCCGTCACCTTTCAGTTTTTGAAGGATAAAACCTTCTCCGCCGAACAAGCCCGACCCGAATCTTTGGTTGAAATGGATTTTCATGCTTGTACCCATGGCTGCGCAAAGGAAACCGTCCTTTTGTACGATCAGCTCGTTACCATAAATTTTCGACAGGTCGATCGGCATGACCGTTCCGGGGTAAGGCGCCGAGAATGCCACTTTTTTCTTGCCTACGCCACGGTTCGTGAAGTGGGTCATGAAAAGTGATTCGCCGGTCAGCAAGCGTGTGCCCGCCTGGAAAATCTTACCCATAATGCTTTGGTTCGCCTCCGAGCCGTCACCCATTTTGGTTTCAAACTGAATGCCGTCCTCCATAAAAAGCATGGCGCCAGCCTCCGCAATCACGGTTTCGTTTGGGTCCAGCTCGATTTCCACCACCTGGATATCGTCGCCGATGATTTTGTAGTCGATTTCGTGTGAGATCATTTTTCGTAAAAGGTTTTTATTGATTGGTCAAAACGGGTTGAATGCGTCCTACTCCTCTTCTTCCTCCTCTTCCTCAGAAGATTTCTTCTTCGATTTACGGGTTTTCCGACCGGGAATATCCTCGCGGTCGCGGAGCTTTTTGTCATCCACATTCTTGTTCAGGAATTCATTGATACGGTCCATATCAAAGCTCGTCGTAATTTCCCCGAAAGAGTTGATCTGGATATCAAAACCTTCCAGATCCTTGTGCACACGCGGTTTTTCGGGTGCTGGTTTAGAAGTTTCGGACTGTTTTTTCTTAGCCATGTGTTTGATGCCAATGGACCGCTGTGCGGCCCGTTATTCACTTGTTACGAAAGTATGCAATGATCCCGGCGGAGCCAATGCAAAATGATCCTGCGGTTTGCCGGAGCTTATGCCAGCCTGATTTGCGCTGACAAACGGTTGAGCGCTGTTTCGAGCCTTTTCACCACTTCGTCTTTGCCGAGAATCTCCATGATGATCATCAAATCCGGGCCAGCGCCTGCGCCGGTCACCGCCAGGCGCAATGCCTGCATGATTTTACCCATTTTGATTCCCGCCGCTTCCATGGTTGCGGAAAGCACTTCTTTAATATCGTGTGCCACGAAATTGCCTTCAAAGCCAGCCAAAGCATCTTTGAAAGCACCTATCGCATTCACCGCCTCCTCGTTCCATTTCTTAATCACCACATCCTGATCGTACTCCTCCGGCGCGCTGAACAAAAAGAGCGACTCCGAAACGATTTCCTTGACGAAATGCACGCGGTCTTTCAGCAAATGCACGATCTGCGCAAGCTGATCGTCGTTGACCTCAATTCCTTTGTCGGCGTACAACGGTTTCAGCTGCCCGGTGATGGCCGTATCGTCCAGTTGTTTCAAATATTGTTGGTTAAACCAATTAGCTTTCTGAATATCGAATCGCGCACCTGCTTTGTGCACGCGATCGAAACTGAATGATGCGATGAGCTCATCCATGCTGAAAATTTCCTGCTCGGTACCCGCATTCCAGCCCAGCAATGCCAGGAAGTTGGCGGTAGCGCCCGGCAGATAGCCTTCTTCGCGGAAACCGCGGGCTTTGTCGCCGGTATTGGGGTCGGTCCATTCCAACGGGAAGATCGGGAAGCCGCCCAGGTCCGCATCACGTTTCGAGAGCTTGCCGTTACCGTCCGGTTTTAGGAGCAGCGGCAGGTGCGCAAACTGCGGCATGGTGCTTTCCCACCCCAGATAGCGGTAGAGCAGCACGTGCAGCGGCGCCGACGGCAGCCATTCCTCCCCGCGGATCACGTGCGTAATGCCCATCAGATGGTCGTCCACGATATTGGCCAAATGGTAGGTAGGCATGCCATCCGATTTCAGAAGCACCTTATCGTCGATCTGCGACGAATGCACCACCACCCAGCCGCGGATGAGGTCGTTGAAACGGATATCCTCCTTCGGGCTGATCTTCATCCGGATCACGTACGGGTCGCCGCTATCGAGGCGTGCCTGGGTTTCCTCGGCCGAGAGCGTCAGCGAGTTGGTCATTTCCGTGCGGGTAATCGCATTGTATTGCACGGCAGCCACTTTTGCGGCTTCCAGGCGCTTGCGCATATCATCCAGCTGCTCGGGCGTGTCGAAAGCATAGTAAGCCTTCCCTTCCTGAACGAGCCTTTCCGCGTATTCGCGGTACATTTCTTTTCTTTCCGATTGCCGGTAGGGCGCGTGCGGGCCGCCTTGCTGCGGGCCTTCGTCAATGCCGATGCCCAGCCATTCCAGCGCTTCCAGAATGTACGCCTCGGCGCCCGGAACGTAGCGGTTCTGGTCGGTATCTTCAATCCGCAGCAGCATCTGGCCGCCTTGCTGGCGCGCAAACAGGTAATTATACAGGGCCGTACGCACACCGCCCGCATGCAGCGGACCGGTTGGGCTAGGCGCAAAACGCACCCTGACAGGTCTATTATTCATTATTCAAAAAATTAAGTTCAATGGAATTGTCGGGTATAGTCAGGACCTGACTACACATGACTACTTTCTGACCAAAACTGACGTCACTCAACCGCAACAACGGAAATTTCGACGTTAACATCCTTCGGCAGGCGTGCTACCTGCACCGTTTCGCGGGCAGGAGGTTCTTTGGTGAAAAAGCTGCCGTAAATTTCGTTTACAGCGGCGAAGTCGTTCATATCGCGGAGGAAAATGCTGGCTTTCACGACATTCTGAAAACCAAGGCCGGCGGCACCCAGGATGTGCCCGATGTTTTGCATGACCATCCCGGTCTCTGCCTTAATGTCCCCGGACTTCGCCAGCTCGGCAGCGATTTGCCCTGAAACATAAACAGTGCCATTTACTTTAACAGCCTGGCTGTAAGGACCAATGGGGGCCGGTGCTTTGTCCGAAAATATGATTTGCTTGGGCATAAGTGACAAGAGTTAATGCCGCAAAATTACCAAATTATGGCGTGCCCACCGCCTTATTCTACCTTAAAAAGCGCTTTCAATTCGGTGGCTTCGGAAGCATTCAGGCGGCCGGCCAGCACGAGGCGCAGCTGGCGGCGGCGAAGGGCACTCAGGTACAACTCGTTCTCCTCGTCGGTTTCCGGTTCCAGCGGCGGCACTTCAATGGGCCGGCCGTTCTGGTCCACCGCCACGAATGTGTAGAATGCGCGGTTGGTACTCACCCGCACGCCTGCCGGGATGTCCTCCGCCCACACTTCCAGGAACACCTCCATCGAGGAATTGAACGCACGCGTCACCTTGGCGCGCATCGTCACGATGTTACCCAGGCGGATCGGCTCCGTAAACGACACATTATCCACCGAGGCCGTCACCACAATGCGGTTGGAATGCTTTTGTGCCGAAATAGCCGCGCAAATGTCCATCCAGTGCAGCAGCCGCCCTCCCATCAGGTTATTAAGGGTGTTGGTATCGTTGGGAAGCACCATTTCGGTCATGGTCACTTCGGATTGATGGGGCTTTTTTGGTTTCAGCATGTTGGGTATAAAATGGATTTAAAACTTGGGGCAGCGGGTCTTTTTGCGCTCCTTATTCTGGGCGCGGTTGCCGATGAGATAGGTGGCTCGGACCTGCAAAAACAGGTAACTGTCCTTGCTTTTGGCACTTCCGCGGTTCCAACCCGGCTGCCGCAGCGGCTCGCCGATCTCCCATGAACGGTCGGACAGCAGGCGGGCAATGTCGCTTGGCAATTGATCGGGATTGGGATAAACCGTACTCACATCGTCGAGGTAATCGGAATTGACGAAGTTATTGCAAAGTTCCAGGCCGAGGCTCAGCCGTTCGGTGGTTTTAATGGAAGCGCCGATCCCAGCGGTGAATACGAGCGGCATTCGTTTGTATTTTACTCCTTCTGTGGTGAGCGGCGCGAGGCTGTACCATGTTCCCTCGAATTTCGCTTTCGGGTTGAGGTGCGTAACGCCTATGCCTCCGAAAAGGTAAGGATTAATGGGCGCATGCCGGTTGAATGCAAAAAGATCGGCCTGCAAGCCCAGGTTAATGTCGGGATTGAAGGTTTTGAAAGAAAGGTTATTCTGATAGTTCTTGGAATATTTCTGATCCGCCGACACCTGATAGAACCGCAATTCGCCGCGCGCGCTCACGTGCTCCGTCAGGCGATACAGCGCTCCAAGCGAGATGGAAGGCCCGAGGCCGAGATGTTTCAGGTTCACGCCGTCGTTCAAATCACCCATGTAGTAAGCCACGCCCACTCCCGCCGTCACACTCAGCACGCCGAATGGATCCGTATAGCGTCCGCCGAATTTGGAACGACCCTGCCCCAGCGCCAGCTGGTGAACGAATGTCAGGATCAATGCAAGGGAAAGTAAATGTTTTCGGCTCATGTGTGGTGTCAGTAATGCGTGTTGAGTGATGCAAGTTGTAAAAGAAACTGATTTAAACAAAAATGGCCCGCAATCGCAGGCCATTTTTTCAATTCATGGTGAATATAAAATGATTGTATGCTAATCTCTTTTTACCGAGCTGGCACCGGAAGTATTTGAACGGATGTCTTTCGCGCCACCCGAGTAACGGATGCTGCTCGCGCCGCTCGCTTCGGCATTTACAGTGTTGCTCGCCACGATGGCGGCACTGCTGGCGCCCGAAGCATCGATATTGACCGTTTTAGCAGAGAAGTCGCGGCCTTTGAGCGACGACGCGCCCGAAACTTCGCCCGTGAGCACATCGCCCTCGCCGTTGAGCGTGAGCGACGATGCGCCCGAAACCTCCACCGCAACCTTCGGCGAAGCAACGCTCATCGTTACCTGCGACGCGCCGGAAACCTCGATATCCATATTTTTCACATTGCTGAAACGCGCCACATTCGCCTTGGAAGCGCCCGAAAACTCAACCGCTTCCAGCGCCGGCATCACGATGCTGATCTCCACCGTTTTGCGGTTTCTGTTCCAGCCCTTGTTTTTGTATCCCAAATGCAGCGTGCCGCCCTTCACAGCCGACTCCATATCATCCAGGTCCTCGGCGCGGCCCGTGGCCGTTACGCTATAACTTCCTCCCTGTTTCACATCTATCTTGAATGCACTGCCCATTGAGAGCTTGTTGAAGCCCGACACCTGGATTTTTCTTGTTTCCTGCGCCGTCACCCGGCAAGACAATGCGGTGATCAAAAGGGCCGCGATGAGGAATAGTTGCGTTCTTTTCATGGTATACTAAGTTAGATTTTCCGGAAAGATGACTGGAATGCCGGCGATGTTGCACCGGCATTCAAAATATTACTGCACATTGATCTTGCTTGCGCCGCTGGCGTGCCGGTTCAGGTTTGGCACATGGCTCAATTCCACTTTCGAAGCGCCCGATGCGTTCACATCGGCATTCTGGATATTCATTTCGGTGGCCGTGAGCTTGCAGGCGCCGTGGGCATCGAGCTTAGCCGTTTTGGCCAGACCGCGCAGCGTAGCTTTGGAAGCGCCGGAGATATTCACTGAAAGTTGGTCCGTGAACACATTCAGCTCCGATTTGGATGCGCCCGAAACCTCTACGTCCAGCTTGGGCAGGTCTTTGAACTCGGTAACGAGCGTTTTATTGGCGCCCGACAGCGACAAGTGCTCAATGGTGGGCATGGTAATCACCAGGCCTACGCGCTGCCAGTCGTGATCGTCGAAGAGGTTGAAATCACGCGAACGTTTCACGCGCAGCACACCGTCTTCCACCACTACCCGGATGTCGTCGATATTCTCCTGATTGTCCGAGTCGGCGGTAACCATGTATTCCGTCCCCTGGCGGATGATAATGGAATAAGCCCCGCCAATGTCCACTTTTTTGAAATCCGAAACCGGGAACTGCTTACTGTAATTGCCGCGTTCGCCCAGGTCCAGGCCGCTGTTGTCGTTGTAATCGAACCCATAGTCGGAGCGGTCGTCACCGGAATTCTCGCTACGGATGTATTTCAAAGGAATATTCGTACAAACCAGTCCCGAATCGCGGCGCATTTCCCATATCAGACTATTCCAAACCACTTCGTCATTGTGTCCCAGATCGTAACGTTTCAGGTTGCGTTGCTCGGGCTCCCAATCGCTCAGCAAAAAGTAGAAGTCGCGGGTCATCACGAACGGTTTGTTATAAGGAATGCTCAATGTGAGGTCAATCTCCTGGTCGCGGAACTTGGTGCGGCCGGCGATAAGCGGCCCTTCGGTAAATGTGAATACCGAATCTTTGAGCGACGGGCTGTAACGGATATCCCGGGCATTCTGCTCGGCACTTTCGCGAGTCCGGCCGCGTGCTTTCAGGACTTTTTCCAATCTGATGCTGTCGCTGGTGTTAGCGCCGGTCAGCCGCAGGTCGACGTCGATATTCTCCTCGTCGTTGTCATAATCGAAATTCAGCACCAGCGTTCCTCTTGGTGCCTGGTAATATTCGTTTTCAACGATTTCCCCTCTTTTCGCAAAGTTCTGCTGGTACGAAACACCGCCGACAGTCGCGCCGATCACGCCCACGATCCAGAGGCCGAGCAGGGTAAGCCAAACGCTCCCGCCGACGATCCGCTTGTTCGAAACGAGCGTCAAACCGAGCAAAAGGAATGTAATTAATGGAATGGCTGCTACGAAAATCCCCGAGATGATAAGTATTTCAGGCAACTCTTGGTAAATCACGAACGGAAGCGGCAGGTTATCGAATGCCCCGGCGCTCGTCAGCCCGAGCGCGATCCCGGCGGCTACCACCAGCCCCAGCAATCCCGATGCCGAGATACCGATCAGGAATACGCCGATCAAAACCCGCACAATTGGCCCCAGCCCTTTCAGCAGCTTCCCCGCCGCCGAGAAGATCAATCCGATGGCGCGGAACGGAAACAGTAGAATTTTGGTGGCGATATGCTCTTCTCCCCCTCTTTCTTCCAAATTGAGGCTTTGCTTGATGTTCGACTCAATATTGGAGAGGGTAATAGGCTCCCCCTGCATTTCCATTTTTTCGGTGAGCGTATTGGCCGTGGGCGCGATCACCCACAGCACGATGTAAATCAGGAAACCGGTTCCAAAAAGCAGGATCGACAGCACCCACAGGAAACGCACCACACCCAGGTCGACCCCGAAATAGGAAGCCACACCGGCCGCCACGCCACCCACCACCTTGCGGTCCGGATCACGGTAGAATTTTTTGATATGGGTATCCTCCTCCAATGTAGTAGTACCCGGAAAAGCAACCCACATGGCAATGTAAACCAGCACCATAAAGCCCGACACCGGTCCGAAAACCTCATCGGCATTATGCATATCGAGCATTCCTGAACCGGCAGGCAGGCCTACCACCGCGAAAAGGAAGGCAAGTCGCACCCAGATCGGGTCCACCGAGAAGTAATGCGCCAGACCGGCCGCCACGCCCCCGAGGAGTTTTCTCCGAAGATCGCGGAAGAGCTTTTTGGGGCCAGCTGGCCTTGCAGGCTCCGTTTTGGGCGGAATGGGTGCCTGGTAGGAAGTATAAGCCTCCTGTTTTGGTGCCGAAGTGGATGTGGAAGCGGCTTCGAGCGGATCGGTGATGAACTCGCCCCCTTCTTCGATCGCCTCGAAATCGGCCACGGTACCCATCGCGGCAATCAGCTCATCGACATCCGATAGCGAGATTACCTGCTTGTTCTCTGCTTTTTGTTTGTTTAAAAACCGCTCCGCAATCCTGCCCTCAATGTCCGAAAGGATCTCCTTGCTATCCGCGAACGACGAAAAGTATTTCTGGATAGACGCGAGGTAGCCTTTCAGTTTCTCGTAGCCATCTTCCTCGATATGGAAGATAATGCCGCCTATATTTATGCTGATTGTCTTTTTCATGATTGAAATAATCGAATGTCTCTAAGTGATCAGTTAGGGTCAGGAAGATTACCGGAAGCCGTTTTGCTCAATTCCTCTGTGCGTTTAATCACGGTTTGCACCGAGTCGGCGAGCTCAAACCACGTAGCCTGCATCGCGTCCAGAAATACCTTCCCCTCATCCGTCAAAACATAATATTTCCTTGGAGGGCCCGAAGACGACTCCACCCATTTATAGTCCAGCCAGCCTGAGTTCTTTAACCTGGTAAGAAGAGGGTATAATGTGCCTTCCACCACCATGATGTGTGCGGACGTCAGTTCATCCAACATATCCGAAGCATACACTTCGCCCCGTGATATGATGTGCAGGATGCAGAATTCCAAAATTCCCTTCCGCATCTGCACTTGGGCATTTTCAATATTCATGTGGTTTCATGAGTTAATTTTAAATGAATATGTTCATGGCTAATAGATAGAATTTAAACTTCTAACAATACAAAGGTATACACAGGTACTTTGTGATGCAAGGTACCATGTTAAAAAGATCTTCCGGTTGGGATGAATGGTTGATTTAATGTGCCGACCGGTTCAAAATGATTTTGGCACCAAACACGTTGCTATCTTGCGCGTCCGTGAACCGGTTGTACACGCTCAAAAACAGACGACATTGAATACCAAACCGCACCTCAGCATCATCGCCGCGATGAGCGAAAACCATGTCATCGGGCTGAACAACAGCTTGCCGTGGCACCTGCCCGACGAATGGGCGCATTTCCGCAAGGTAACCGCCGGCAAGGCATTCATTATGGGAAGAAAGAGCTTCGAAGCCCCCGACGCGCTGCATTCGGAATACCGGAATGTGATCATCACCTCGCGCCCTCCCGCGCAGGCGGAACCGCGTGTGGAATATGCCCGGGATATTTCAGGCGCCATCGCGTTACTTTCCGACGAAACGGACGTATTCGTATTAGGCGGCGCGAGTGTTTTCGAGCAAATGCTCCCGCTAGCCGACAGAATGTATCTGACCATTGTACACGCACAGGTGGAAGGCGATGCCTTTTTCCCGGCTTTCGACTCGGACGATTGGCAACTGGCGGATTCAGAGTTTCATGGCGCCGATGACGATCATGCCTATGCGTTTTCCATGAACCTGTATATCCGCAAGCCGTAAAGCGCTCCGCAGGCCATCCTTGTGCGTCAGATTTAAAAAACGATGACAAGGATTTTTGCACATACCCTACTGATCCTCTGCTGCATGGCGGTTTACGGCGCATGCCATGCCCAAGCGCACTACGGCAACGAATGGATCGATTACAACCTGACCTACCTGCGGATTCCGGTGGTAACGACGGGCCTTCACAAGATCACCGCGGCCGAACTTTCGCGAGCGGGCATTTCACCAGATTCGATCGTAGCAGCGGGCATTCAGCTATTCGCGCATGGAAACGAATTGCCTGTTGAAGTCCGCGGAGAACCATCGGGCAGGCTGGGCCGCGACGGCTGCATTGTATTTGCAGGCCAAAGAAATGACGGCCACGCTGACACCGCCCTCTACGCGACGCCCGACGCAATGCCGCACCCTTACTACAACCTCTACTCCGACACCACCGCCTACTTCCTGACGTGGCAAACCGGCAAATCCGGCCTGCGGACCCGCTTCCCCAGCCCCAGCACCATTACCGACAGCGCAGCATTTCATTGGGAAGAAGCAATGCAGCTATACACTTCCCATTACCTGCCCGGCCGGTTTTTCCCTCCCGAAAGCAGCTACGAAAACGGCTCATTGCTCACCGACTACGATGAAGGCGAAGGCTGGACAGGCCCGGAAATAGCAGCGGGAAAGCCTGTTGAAATTACATTCAAAACCAGCGGACTTTTTAAAGGCAAAACGTCCGGTATAGATTGCGAAATACTCCTCGCAGGCTGGTCGCCGGGAGCGCATGCATTTGCATTATGGCTGGGTGATGCTAAAAACCTGCGAAGAAGAATCGTCGATTTACACCTGACCGGCCGCGAAACTAAGGCTACCCGGTTTCAAATATCCATTGACGATTTTGATGAAACGGGACAACTGACTTTCACGCTCCTGCGCATGAGCGTCGGCGGGCACGCCTCGGTTTCGTACGTGCGCATACGCTACCCGCAGGCAGGCCCGCGAGTCGCGCCCGAACCTGTTAACACACTGCCGCCGCGCATTGTAAAGTTCCAGCGCATTGATCCGCAAACGGAATACCTCATCATCACGCATCCGCTCATGCGCACACCTGTGAATGGGCTCGATGTGGTTGCTGAATATGCGCAGTACCGGGCTTCGGAGGCTGGTGGCGGGTACCACACTTCGGCTGCTTACAGTTATGAACTTTTTGACCAGTTCAATGCCGGCCAGCCAGGCCCGCAGGGTATTCGGAATGCAATCCGCTGGTTGTGTGATCACGGCAACCTGCAATTTGTGCTGCTCGCCGGAAGGTCGATAGACCCGCAAAAGGCACGAAAAATGAAAGACTCCTGGCAAACGGACATGGTACCCAATGCTGGCTGGCCGGGTTCCGATATTGCATTGGCCACCACCAAAGGCTCCCGGATGCCACTCGTGCCGATTGGCCGCATTAATGCATTGAATGCGCAGCAACTGCTGCATTACTTGCTGAAAGTGAAGGCCATGGAAGCCGAATCAGCCACAGCAGCCTGGCGCAAACGCATTTTGCATTTAAGCGGCGGGAGGTCCAGGGATGAGTTGAATGTGTTTAAAAATTATGTGCAGTCTTTTGAAAAGAAACTTGAAAACACACCGCTGGCGGGCAAAGTGACTACGATTTCAAAACTGACAGACGGTCCGGTTGAACCGGTGCGCATTGATGGGCATTTGAACGAGGGCGTCGGGCTCGTTACGCTGTTCGGGCATTCTTCCATTGATGTGACGGACATCGACATCGGCCGGGCCAGCGATCCGGCTCGGAATTACCGGAACCACCCGCATTATCCGGCGGTGATCGTGAATGGCTGTGCGGCGGGAAGTATTTTTTATTCGACGCAGACATTGAGCAGCGACTGGATTTTTGCTCCCGAAAGCGGCGCCGTACTTTTTTTGGCACACACATTCAACGGCCCGTCGACCGCACTCAAACGCTACACCGAAATCCTATACGAAGTCCTGGCCGACCCTGCATTCACCAACGCGCCCTTCGGCATCATCCAGCAGGAAGCCATCCGCCGGAACTTAGCGCGCAGTCCCGGCATGCCCGACTGCATTACCATACAACAAATGACCCTGCACGGCGATCCGGCCATCCGCATTTTCCCGTCAATGCGCACGGATACCACCGCAGATAATCCATCCGACGACCTGCCGCCGGTCATGCAGGTTTCGGTGGACGGCAGGCAGTTGATCAACGGGGATATTGTTTCATCAAAACCGACGATCCGAATCCGCATTTTCGACGAAAGCATTCCTGAGGCCGAAAACGACACGACGATGATCGCCATTTGGCTGAAAAGACAATGCGCAGGCTGCACCGATGTGAGAATGCCGCTCGGCGCCGCCGTTGGAAAAAACATTCCGGGGCAGCATTATGAGATCGTGCTTCACCCTGTATTCATGCCCGGCAAATACCTGCTCACCATCCAGTGCCGCGACAAAGCCGCGCATTCCGCAGCACCCTACCGGATTCGTTTTGAAGTACCTGAACACGAAGGACCGATTACGGCAATGGTTTCGCCAAATCCGTCACGAAGGGGGTTTAAGTTCACGATCCAAAACCCCGGACCGGCCGCTACCGAGCTGGAACTGACCATCGGGAACACGCTGGGAACGACCATCTTCCGGAAAACGTTATCTGTTTTTGCCGGGCGGAATGAGTGTTTCTGGACGCCTCCCGTTCATTCTCCCGGGATTCCGGCCGGTCTTTATAACTACACCATCCATAGCACGGTTGCCGGCAGCTACACGGCTCCGCCTGCTGAAAGTATGCGGGGACATTTGCTTTACACGCCCTGAGCCAGCGCCGCAGAATGCCTGTTTTACCGCTGGACCTCATTTTGTTTCCACAAAAACTTATTATTTTTGTCCATTATAAAATAGATATCCCATTGAAAGAATACGGTAGTAACGTACAAAAACTGGCCGACCACATCGTCAGGATCGAGGATAAGGCTAAGCGCACCCTCTACGCGCACATCCTGGTCGAGCTTATGCGTCAGATACATCCCAACATGCGGGATAACCAGGATTACACCAATAAGTTGTGGGACGACCTGTACATTATTTCCGGTTTCGAGTTGGACGTTGACAGTCCTTTCCCTCCGCCATCGCCGGAGGCGCTCGGCAAAAAGCCGCTTCGTGTCGAGTACAACCAGCAAAACCTGCAATTCCGCCACTACGGCCGCAATATCGATTTGCTTCTGGAAAAAGCGTCGCAGACGGAGAATCCGGAAGACCGCCTCGCATTCGTTTCCTACATTTTCCGCCTGATGCGTTCGTTCTTCAACGCCTGGAACAAGGACAATCCCGAAGATAGCGTGCTGCTGAGCCAGCTGGAACAGCTTAGCAAAGGGCGCCTGAAAGAAGAAATCGACTACATCCGCAAATCAGGGCCTATCGATGCCGCGCCCAAAGACCGGAACAATAACCAGGAGCGAAACCGCGTAAACCAGACCGGCGGCAACAACTTCAAAGCCCAGTCGCACAACTCCGACAGGCAGGGCGGCAACAACCAGGGCAATCAGAACCGTAACCGGAACAATAAATTCTCCAACCGGAACGGAAACAATAACAACAACAACCGGAATAACAACCGTAAAAAATCTGGCATGTAATCACCAGATTTCACTTTATAGCGTATCAACTGCCCAAAATCTTTATGGCATCATTTAAAATTACCGGGGATCGACGTCTCAAGGGTGAAATCGTGCCGCAAGGCGCCAAGAACGAAGCATTGCAGATCATCTGCGCCGTGCTGCTTACCAAAGAGCCGGTTACGATCCATAACATTCCGGATATCCGCGACGTGAACCAGTTGATCAACCTGTTGGGCGATCTGGGCGTACGCCGCACCCGCTTGAGCGAATCATCCATTCGTTTCGAAGCCGACGATATCAACCTCGATTACCTCGAATCGGACTCGTTCCGGCAGAAAGCGGCCGCATTGCGCGGCTCGGTCATGCTGCTGGGTCCGATGCTGGCGCGATTCCGCAAAGGTCGCATTCCTCGTCCGGGCGGTGATAAAATCGGCCGCAGGAGATTGGACACGCACTTTTTGGGTTTTGAGAAATTGGGTGCGGAGTTCAGCTACGACGAAGAAGACGGCGGATTTTATCGCGTCGACGCCGCGAACCTGAAAGGCACTTTCATGCTTTTGGACGAAGCCTCGGTAACCGGTACAGCCAACGTACTCATGGCCGCGGTAATGGCCGAAGGTACGACTACCATTTACAATGCCGCCTGCGAGCCTTATTTGCAGCAGCTTTGTAAAATGCTGAACCGCATGGGCGCCAAAATTTCCGGCATTGCTTCCAACATGCTGATTGTGGAAGGCGTGAGCGAGTTGAAAGGTACCGAACATACGATGCTGCCCGACATGATCGAAATCGGCAGTTTCATCGGTCTGGCGGCGATGACGCAATCAGAAATCACGATCAAAGACTGCCAGATTCCAGAGCTGGGCATTATTCCCGATGTTTTCAAGAGACTGGGCATTCAAATGGAATTCCGTGGCGACGATATTTTCATCCCTGCGCAGGAACGCTACCGCATCGAAAACTACCTCGACGGCTCCACATTATCGGTAGCCGATGCCCCGTGGCCCGGCTTCACGCCCGATTTGCTGAGCATTGTGCTCGTAACGGCTACGCAGGCGCAGGGAACGGTGCTCATTCACCAGAAAATGTTCGAAAGCCGGCTGTTCTTTGTGGATAAACTGATCGAAATGGGCGCACAAATCATCCTTTGCGACCCGCACCGTGCAACCGTGATCGGCCATAACCGCGAAACACAGCTCCGCGGCATCCGCATGACTTCGCCGGACATCCGTGCCGGGGTAGCATTGCTCATCGCAGCCATGTCGGCCAAAGGCGTAAGCATTATCGACAATATCGAACAAATCGACCGCGGATACCAGAACATCGACACACGCCTGAACGCGATCGGCGCGGAGATTGTGCGGTTGTAAATAGACCTTTTAATAATACATATCTGCCGTAAGGTATTCATTAAGAAAAAGAGATTGCCGTTAACAGGCAATCTCTTTTTCTTGTGATACTACATCAGAAATTATGTTATCCAAATATTTCAGCAGGCCGGCGTTTTATATATTATTTGCAGTATTTGCAACCATGTATTACTTCTCAATGCTTTGCGCCATTGCACAAGATGACGGCACTACCGCTAACAAGCCCGCCCTAGACTTAGTGGCGGACGTGTTTTACTTGTTTCAATTTCCTATCGCTGTTATAGCCTCGAAACTGATAAGTGACCATCCCGCAGTTACAATTATTGGATCTGCTCTTAACCTAGCACTTTACAGCTTGCTGACAACCCTGTTGATCGGATACGTGACCAAACGGAAAGGCAAATAACGTCATTTTTTCCGCCCATAAGTGCACTTCCCATTATCCGCCTTCACATAGTAAGACTTGTAATTCGTCGCTTTCGGGTCCATACATCCCTTCAAATCCAGTATTTCTACTTTGCGGAACTCGACGGGATGGCTTTCGCTTTGGAGTGAAATGGAACCGTGATCGAGCAACTTGCCGGCGATTTTTACTTCCGGATCGGTGGCGCCGCCCAAATTACCGCCGCCGAGCTGCGGCTTGTTGTATTCCAGCACCATTTCGCCATTGGCAAAATGCTGGATCAGCGAATCGCCCAGTACCAGCACTTCGGCGCGTACCCACTGGTCGCCGTTATAGGTTTTTGATTTGGAGTTGACACAATGCTGCGTAACCAGTTTACCATCGATCACCACATTGGTACCGGGTGTACACAAGTTGCAGGTCGTGCGGGTTTTGTCGTTGCCTCCCAAAAGCTGCACTTCGATCGACGCGGGGAAATCCTGATCTTTGCCCATCGTCGCGGCTGGCTGCCCATGCACCATCACGCCCGAGTTACGCCACGCCCAGCCTTCGCCCTTCGGCGCCTGCTCGCCTACAAACCGGTACTCTACCGCCACACGGTAGTAGGAAAAATCACCTTTGTAGAAAATATGGCCGTATTTCTGCGCGAAATCGTCGTATTTGTCATACCGAACCAGCATTTTGCCGTCTTCCACCCGGAATGTGTTATTGTAATTGTCGTTCAGTTCGTAGCCGCGGATTTTAATATCCCAGCCATCCAGGTTTTTTCCGTTGAAAAGCTGCTTCCATTCCTGCTTGTCGGCATTATTCTTTTGACCGAAAACCATCAGGCACATCAGGCTGAACAGGATCGTGAGTTGTAATTTCATGAATATGGTTATGTTAAGATTGCATTGCGCCGTGCCTGCATTGCATCCGGCGACACGGGCAGTAAATATACGATTTGATAAACCATACTCGTACGCCGGCAATCATTAAAAACCCCGCCCGCCAACGGGTTCCAAATCCAAAAAAGGACTTACTTCGTAGGTAAGTCATGCTAATATTAATATGGGTCTGAAAACAAAAGACAAAATTGCGATATTCTGGTTTCGCCGGGACCTCAGGCTGCACGACAATGCGGGGCTCTATTACGCATTGCGCTCCGGCTACCCGGTCGTTCCGCTCTTCATTTTCGACCGGAACATTCTCGACGACCTCGAAGAAAAGACAGACGCGCGACTGACGTTCATTCACAAGGCCGTTTCGGAAATCCGGCAGGCATTGCGGCAAAAGGAAGCCGATATCATGGTCGAATACGGATTTCCTGAAAAAATCTGGGAGAATTTGGTGGCCGGACATGACATCGCCGAGGTTTATACCAACACCGACTATGAGCCTTACGCTACCGACCGCGACAAAGCTATTTACCGGATATTGAAGCAGAAGGATATCGTTTTCAAAACCTGCAAGGACCAGGTCATTTTTGAAAAACAGGAAATACTCAGCGGCCAGGGCTCGCCCTACACCGTTTTTACGCCATATAGCCGCGCCTGGAAGCAGAAACTCAACGATTTTTACCTCAAATCCTACCCTACTAAAAAGTATTTCAGGCATTTTCACCAATGGCACGGCAGCGCATTGCCCTCATTGCGGGAAATGGGTTTTGAAAAAACCGACTACGACTTTCCGCCCGCCGATGTAGATGATACGTTGCTAAAAAACTACGCAAAAGAGCGCGATTTCCCTGCTATGGAAGCAACAAGCCGGATCGGCGTTCACCTCCGCTTCGGCACCGTGAGTATACGCGACCTCGCGCGGCAAGCACGCGCGCACAGCGACACGTTCCTGAACGAGCTGATCTGGCGCGATTTCTACCAGCAAATCCTTTCCAACTTCCCGCACGTGGGCAAAGGTGACGCATTTCGGAAGGCCTATGATTTGATCAAATGGCGTTACGACAAGGCCGATTTTAAGAAGTGGTGCGAAGGAAAAACGGGTTATCCGCTGGTGGATGCCGGAATGCGGCAACTGAATGCGATCGGGTTCATGCATAACCGTGTGCGAATGGTCACGGCGAGTTTCCTTTCCAAGCATTTGCTGATCGACTGGCGCCTAGGGGAAGCCTATTTCGCTCAAAAACTGCTGGATTACGATCTTGCAGCCAACAATGGCGGCTGGCAATGGGCGGCAGGATCAGGAACCGACGCAGCGCCGTACTTCCGGATATTCAACCCTGCGTCGCAGGCGGAGAAGTTCGATCCGAAAATGGAGTATATCAAAAAATGGGTCCCCGAGTTTGGTACCGACGAATATCCTGAGCCGATGGTCGATCACAAAGAGGCACGCGAACGTTGCCTCCAAGCCTACAAAACGGCGCTCGATAAAGCGAATCAGTAGCTATTTGCCTCCCGCGACTACGGTTACCATATCTTCCGGACGCAAATAGCGGTTTGCCATTTTCATCACGTCATCGGCCGTAGTGGCGTGGATGCGGTCGATATACTGGTTGAAGAAATCGGCCGGCAGGCTGTCCAACAGCAACACTTTACGGCGATCGGCGACCTCGAAAGCGGTGTTCAGCGAGCCGGCGAACTCTCCGGCCATAAAGCTCTTGACCGTCTGCAATTCTTCGGCGCCGACCAGCTCGGTTTGCAGGCGGTGTATTTCCTTTTTGATCTCATCGATAGTCTGCTGGGTAAAATCCTTCTTTACATCCGTACCGATCATGAGATATCCCTCATTACGCAGCGTCACCAGGTGCGACGAGATGCCGTAGGTTAGCCCTTTTTCTTCGCGGATATTCTTCATCAGCCGCGACCCGAAGTAACCGCCCAGAATTTCGTTTGTGACGAGCATTTTGAAATAATCGGGATGATGGCGGTTGAAAAGCACTCGTCCCATGCGGATCGACGACTGAACGCTCTCCGGCCGCTCCACCACCGCTTCGCTGCCCTGGTAGGGTGACTCTGCCTGGAACAACACCGGTTCCGTTTCGGCCGCGATGGCGGTTTGGCCCAACGTCGCATTCACCTGGGCGACGTTCGCCTCGGTGACCTGTCCGGCGAGAACCAGCGTACATTTTCCATTGCGGATAAATCGCCTGTAATGTTCCAAAACGGCATCAATTTCCAATGCGTCGATTCCTTCTTCGGTTTGGCTTTGCCCGTAAGGATGTGCCAGGCCGAACAGCAGCGCGCGGAACTCCGTCGTGGCCAGGTAAGCGGTTTTCTCCTTGTTTACCTTCAAATTCTGAACGGTGATGTTCTTCAACTCCTTAAACTCCTTTTCCGGAAACGAAGCGCCGAGGATCAGCTTCTGGACGAGCGGGAGCACATCGGGCAGGAAGCGCGACAAACAATAAACGACGATGCCCGCGCGATCGGACGTGTGGGTCATTTCGGTGAATGCGCCCAGCCTGTCGAACGCCTCGCTGATTTCCTGCGACATCATTCCTTCCACGCCCTCGGGCAGCATTTTGATGGCGAAGTACGACGCCGCCAGTTCGCTTTCGTACCAGTTGCCCGCTTCGAAAATGCATTCCAGGCGCACCACAGGTTGTTCCCCGATATTGATCACATGCAGCGCCACCCCGTTATCGAGGATATGGCTCTGCGGTTCGGGCAGATGAATGCTTTGAATGACTTTGAAATCAGGGGCAATGGTGCGGTCCAGTGACATGGGAATGATGAGTATAAAAAAACGAATGACGTCGCAATAACGCCATTCGTTTCTGAAAAATTAAATTCTGCTAATGCTTAGTTTTCCGAGTCGGTCACGTCCAGCTTTTCAGCCTTGTTCAGTGCGAGCGACAAGGTGATGCGCAATGTTTGCGCGAG
Organism: Dyadobacter fermentans DSM 18053; assembly: GCF_000023125.1. Lineage (NCBI taxonomy): Bacteria > Pseudomonadati > Bacteroidota > Cytophagia > Cytophagales > Spirosomataceae > Dyadobacter > Dyadobacter fermentans. Next base: position 5,142,107 of record NC_013037.1, on the reverse strand, counting down.
CGGGCTGTTCTGTCTGGTAGGGAACATGTAGGCGAAATCTACCGCGTACTTGTCGGCAAAGCGCAAACCTGCACCGGCTGTGAAGAACTGGCGGTCGCCTTTGTTTTTGTTCTCTGCGAAATAACCTGCTCTCAAAGCGAAGATATTGTTATACCAGTATTCCAAACCGGTTGCGATGGCTACTTCCTGAATTTCTTCCTTGAAACCATCCGGAGCGTCGGAGAATGAACCGAACACACCGTTCAGCAATGGCTTGGTGTTCACGTTGGTCTTTCCATCCGGGGTTGGCACCATCAGTTTGCTGAAATCGATGATGAAGTTGAAGCGGTTTCTTCCGTCGCCAGTATACGACAACCCGGTACCTACTTTCAAAGTCGTTGGAATGAAGTTCTCCGTTTCAGTGCCTGATCCGTAGTTGATCTTACCACCCAGATTGGAAAGCACTGCACCCAATGACCACACCAACTCGCTGCCGGTGTCTTCATTTTTGAATTCCTTTTTATAATAAGCGCTGATATCACCCGCCGCAACACGTGCAGGGCTGAGTGAAACGTTATTGATCACCGCGTTTCCGGCCAGGTTAGACGAAATGTATTTCAGGGTAAGGCCCATGGAGAAGTTTCTTCCAAGCTGACGTGAATACGTTCCGTTGATCGCAAATTCGCGTGAATTGAAATAACCAACATTATCGCCTTGCGCGTTACGCAAATCCAGTTCACCATTGTTGAAGTAGTTGAAAGAAAGCGCTACTGCCTGGCGGTCGCCCAATTTCTTATAAGCTGTGAGGTAGCCGAGCCACATATCATCCACCAGGTGGCGCAACCACGGCGTGTAAGAAGCTGAAACGCCGAAGTCTTTTGTGTTGTAAGGAAGCTTTGCCGCATTCCAGTAACTCGCATTCGCATCCGGGCTGAGCGCTACACCGGCTTCTCCTAACGCTGCACTTCTCGCATCAGGGGCAAATGTTAAAAAGGAAAGTGGTGATGCCGGGATTCTTCTTGTAGAATCCTGCTGAGCGAAAAGCGTACCTGATGTTAAAAAGAATAGTGAGGATAATGTAACAAAAAAAAGTCTCATAGAAATTGGATTTGCGATAGGAAGTGCTTTGTATCAGCTTCTTTAAAGGGTCAAAAATACAATGAAAGATAGTTATTACTAAAAATTTGATAAGTTTTATTATCCTAAGGATACCGTATCAGCTTTCCGGCTTTTTGAACGGTAGAATTGTCTTTTAACGATCTGACCGATAATTGGTAAACCAGCGTTTCGGCTAACGGTACTGTTTTCAACCATTGCGTTATGTCCCATTCTTCTCTAATAATCGGCTCGCTGTTATAGTAAAGTTTTCGATATGTTCCCAAACGTTGACCGTTGACCAGCAATATATTAAAAATTAATTCTACGTCCTCATTCACCCGGTCATGCCCGAGTTCCAATGTAAGGTCTTTCTGAAATGGGTTAGGGTAAATCTTAAAGGTGTTGAGCCGGATTCCCTTGGCAGGGCCTACTAGAAACCCGAACGCTATTTCAGAAAAGTTAGTATACGTGTCCCATACTTTTAAACGGACTATATATTTTCCGGCAGGCAAGTTATCCAGCGGATAGTTAATCGTACCTGATTTATAATTATCCAGATCGGCCTGGTAGTAATCATTTAAAACGACCGTGAGCGTGTCGTTCAGGGTCATCGTTATGTCATGCCCGATACCCGCTCTCGAAATGCTGATGCCGCTTTCGTCGCTCATTTTCAGCACCAACACCGGCGATGGCTCCACCGTATCGCCGTCCCTGAAAGCCGGCGTGTTGAGGTAGCCCGCGAGCTTCGGCGGAATGCTGTCGGTTTGCTGCACCGCGCTGCCGCCTATGAGTACGGAGAGCTGCGCGGAGGCATCATCGGTACTGTCGGCATTCACCGCGTAAGTGCTGATCCGCCCCGCACCGAGGCGATAGTCGATATCCTTCGGCATTTGCAAAGTGCATTGCAGCCGCCCGTTTTTCACGGACACATGCCCGTCGAAGAGCTTGCTGCGGAACTCCGTGTACGTTTCGGCACTGCCTCCATTTCCCAGCGTGCGAAATTCGATGGGCTTATCGTAAACCACCACCCGGGCTGTTCCGTTAAAATCATCGTCCATCGCGCCGGTGCGTGGATCGAATACTTCCGCTTGCAGGGTTACCTTTTGCAATGCACGCAATGTGTCGGGCTGCGACGTCCATCGAATTCCCTTTCGACTGGGGCTCAGGGTCATGGACGGATCGGCGAGCAGCGTAAAGTTCCTGTTTAGGCTGCCGGCCAGCGCATTGTTTTTCGTTTTGAGAAAAAAATCACCCAGCCGCTCGCCCGGTTTGGCGTGCAGCAGTGCTTCGTAAAATGCTTTGTTCAATGCAAAATTGGTGCTTGAATATACCGGCCGTGTGGTGCTGATCGCGCCCACAGCTGCGCCTTTGGGGCTCAATACCATCAGTTCAGCGCCGGATACCACACCAGGATCGTCGTAACGGCCAAAATCGCAGGTTGCCGTGATGAGCAGCGGCAGATTATTCATTCCACGGCTCGACAACATGTCGGCCAGGGTCAGCACCTGCTCTTCCGCCCAGCCGCTTACGCCCCCGTGACCGGTATAGTTTAATATCAGCGTTCCATTGTCGATCGCATGGCGGATGGCCTTGTTAATAGCCGGCGCCTTTTGTCCGGCATCGGTGGTGGTTTGCGGCACTTCGTCGATAAATGACCTTGTAGCAAACATCCTGCCCCCGATCAGGTTAGCAAGCTGATCGGCGTGGCGCTGGTGAATGTTACCGTCGCCATCGTCGGCCACGAACTTCACCGCATTTTTCCACATTCCGAACGATGTCTCGTAGCGCATCAATTTATCCACCACAATCTTTGCTTCCTCCCGGGATTTTACCGGCAGTCTTCCCACGCCAATGTCCACCGTGTGGTCACCTGTCGCATGCTCGTTCCAGTCGCCCTCGGCTTCGTCCATAAATCCGAAATAGTCGTCCGACGAATACGTATAAACCGGGTTAAGCGATTCGCGGCTTTCGTACACCGGCACCCAGGCAGCGCGCTGCGCCGGAGATTGGTTGCGAAGCAGATTCCGGTAATCGTACGTGGCATCGCCGAACAACAAAAGGTATTTCAGCTTGCCGGGTGTCTTCTGGTAGAGATTTCGGGCGAAATCGCGGATGGCGGTGATGTCTGAACTGCCGGATGCGTATTCGTTGTAAACCTGGTCGGTTGTGACAACGAGCACATCCAGCCCATCATTGCTATTCCTGAATCCGGCCAGGCGGTTTGCCTCACCGACCCACTCAGCGGGTGTGATAATCAGCAGGTCCGGCGTGACGGAGGCGGCAATGTTTTGGTTGAGTACGGGTTGTATTGCAACGGGCGCCTGTGCGTCCTCAAACTGAAAACTAATGTATTTCTGAACGCTTTCGCCTCCCCGGGCCGTCCAGCGGAATGCGCCTGTCGCGTCTTTCCCGGTAATGGCAGTCGGGAGAAGCGGATTGGTGATATTCCAAAGATTTACGCCGTTGGAAGGACCTGCAAACTGGTAGGTAACGGTGTCGGTCGGTTGGGGAAGGAAATGGTAAACCTGCTGCGCTCCATAATTCCGTAACTCGCGCTTCACCTGCAAGCCGATATAGTCGAGATAGGCCTCAGCCGAGCTTTGGCCATTCTTTTGATAGGTTACACCGATGGTAAATTTGCCCGAAGCCGGCGCGTTCCTGATAAGATAAGTATTCCCTGATCGCAATGCTTTCACATCGTAGGTCCCGGTGCTTACCGTACCGATAGCCTCCTGCCCTGCTTCGCTGCCATTCACCTGCCAGATGAAGCGCGTCGGCACCTGGGCGGCTCCGATCGTGGATGTTCTGAGTTTGAAGTCGGAGCCGGGCACTACACCCGGCATATCCACATCGGTGCTGAAACCGGAAGAGCCGGCCAGATATTCGCCCCACCATTCGCGACCGGATTTCAATGAATTGGAAGATTCCGTTTCGTAAAACCAATAATCGTCGAATGTGCCGACTATCGGTGATTTCGCTGCTGCAATAGCGGGCTGCGACTTGATCCTCAGGCCTTTGTCGGACGTAAAAGTGATGAAATAGAAACTCGAATCGGAATAGTAGTTGATCTGATGGCGGAGTTCGTCGCTGGCGGCATCATACTTTATCACGTGCGGGCCTTCTGCGTAGAAGTAAACGGCGTCACCTTTGTCGAATCTGCCGTCCTCTTCACCACTCACCCAGATCGCATTCTCCGTTAATGCATTGACATATCCCGCCTTATTCGACTGCGGCAGCATGCCGCCGCCGTTGCCGTAAATACGGATCCCCACCGGGTTCACCGATGCGATATCGACGCCCATTCCGGAGAGCAGTTCAGCGTCGACGCGGCAAATGCCCGACCCGGTCACAGCCAGTCTGAACCAGGTGCCCTCCGCCAATACCGATTTTTGTGCATGTGTAAAAAAGGAACTCAGCAATGCCAGGCAAACCGGCATTGTGCGAAGTATTATCTTCCGGACATCAGCATGCTTCAACCAATGCATGAGCGGGGATGGTGTAAAGTCGCTGAGAGGCTTTGTCCGTGCAGAGTACGCGCGTACGGCGGAGCGTGCCGCGGGTGAAAGTCCTGTTCTGGAATACGAAGTTGGTGCCTTCATCCAGCTGAAACAGGCTTACTTTGCCGGTATTCAATTCCTGCTCATCGTATCTTCTGAGCGCATTAAATAGTTTCTGGTCGCCGCCGGTGGACGCGGCGGGGTTTTGAGCATAACGAAGCAAATGCATGAGAATGTCTGCCGGGAAAATACTTTCGTGCATTACCGGAACGAGCAGTTCGCGGAACTCGTGCTTCCATTCGGCACCGTGTGGCGCCACCCGTTTGCGGCCTCGGCCTTTGTATTTCTCATGTACCACGCAATGCGCCACCTCGTGGAGGTAAGTAATCAGGAAACTGTACGGATTGAGATTGACATTGACGGTTATCCTGGGCACCATGCCGGGTTTCACCGTGAAATCGCCCAGGCGGGTGCGGCGCGGGCGCGAGAGGAAAAAATCAAACCGGTGGGTGCGGTACAACTCCTGGCAATAATCAGCTGCCCCATCCGGCACATACGAACCCAAAGACACGTTTTTCATCCCCGAATAAAAAAAGAAAAGCCCTACTTTCATAGGGCTTTTCAAGATTTTCGACTTGTACGTCTGATTACTTAGTAGTATCAGCAGCAGCAGAATCAACAACAACAGCAGTATCAACAGCAGTAGTGTCAACCGCAGGAGTTTCAACAGTTACAGCAGTAGTATCAGCTGATTCGTCAGCAGGTTTGCTAGTACAAGCAGCGAAAGCTACCATCCCGGCAACAAACGCAAATGCAAAGAATTTTTTCATTTCTTGGGTGTAATTAAGGTTCGATGCAAAGGTAATATGATCGAATTGAATATTCCTAAATTTTGAGTTTGTATTTTTCCAAGAACTTAAAATTTCCTTAGAAAATTCTTAATTCACTATAATTTGTCCTATTAATTCTGCCATTCCCCCTAAACACTTAGCAGTTTTTCGTTGTGAGCCCGCACACAGGCAGCAACTTCCGGTAACAATTCCGGGTTGGCTTCAATGCCGTTGCCTACCACGATCACGTCCGCACCTGCCCTTAATGCATTGTCGGCTTTTTCGTAGGAATCGATGCCGCCGCCGACGATGATCGGCGTGTCCACCGTGCCGCGGACGGCTGCGATGGTTTCGGCGGGAACGGGAAACTGCGCGCCACTGCCGGCGTCGAGAAAGATGTTTTTGAGGCCCAGATATTCACCCGCCAGTGCGGTGCAGGCTGCGATGCCCGGCTTATCGCGGGGAAGCGGTGTAGTATTACTAATGTATGAAACCGTGGTGAGCTTACCGCTTTCGATGAGCATGTAGCCCGTGGGCAACACTTCCAGGCCGCTTCGTTTCAATAACGGTGCAGCGATAACGTGCTGGCCGATGAGCAGCTCGGGATTGCGGCCGGAGATCAGCGAAAGGAGCAGAATGGCATCGGCCGAAGGCTCGATATGCAGGCTGCTGCCGGGAAAAAGTATCGCAGGAATGTCGGTATACTCATGAATGGCGGCGATCAGCTTGTCGATGGCGTAGTTAGTGATGAGGCTGCCGCCTACAAAAAAAAAGTCAACGCCGTGCCCAGCCGCGTATTCGAGGAATTTCGGGAATGTGGAAAGGTTAATTTTGTCGGGATCTAAGAGAACAGCAAACGATTTCCTTTTCTCTGCCTTACGTTCGGAAAGGAGGTCTGCGATTTGATGTTTCGCTGCTTTCATTCGGTTTTACGTTCGTCATCAATTAAATGTTTCAGCTTCTGGCGCGCCCATCCCACAGCCAATGTCCAGGCTAAACTTTGAACGGCTTGTCCGACCGCCGACTGGGTTTTGATTTTGGCGACCTTCTTTTCGACAGGCTCAACCGGCGTGACCAAAACTTCCTTTTTCTTTTTTCCCTTTGGCAGCAATGCATTCATAACAACAAAAGTAGTCGCTACAACCCCGCCGATCACCAACGCCTGCTTGCCATAAGTAGTGGCCTCTTGTTTCAGCCCGCTCCATTGTGTTTCCAGCTTTTCGCGGTACAGATCGGCGTCCTGCAACAAACCTTCTTTGTCCTTGTCCGTATCCGATGAAAACGGCTTGGTGATTTTAACCGAAGAATCTATTGAAGAACTCATTTCATATCTGTTTAAATAGTGCCTGAGAATTTTTCAAAAGGAATCCAAAAATAGCAATTCAGAGAAACTTATTGCCAAATAAAGCAGCCAAAAAGCATTATTCCTCCTTCACGCTGACAAAACGAACGATAATTTTACGGATCAGTTTAATCCAAGTTTCTTTCCAGATGATGATAATTGCCAGTTTGAGAATGAAAACGCCGAGCAATATGACGAAGCCCAGGTAGTCGCTGTCCAGCCACTCGTTCAGGAGCGTTCCCAGCAATATGACCAGCAAAATCAGGATCGTGAGACCGATACCGAGCAGTATGGCCGCATAGATCCCCATTACAACTGCCCGCTCGATCTTGTCACGGGTCTCAATCTTAAATAGATCGATGCGTGTTTCGAAATATTTAAAAAGGGTTTCCTTGATTTCTTCCAGTTGACTCAACATAGCGGTAATTTTCAAATCATGTGAAATGTTTTAAAGTCTGAACAACAGACGTTTTCCACATTAATCCAAAAACATACCAAGGATTGCCGAAACGACCGAAACGATCAAACCAAAGAATAATGCGGAAATGAAACCATCGACCCGGAACCCGTCTACGAGCGACGCAGCGAGGTAAATAATGAAGACGTTGACGACAAAATAGAATAAGCCCAGCGTCAGGATCGTGATCGGCAATGCGAGAATTTGCAGGACGGGTTTGAGGAATGTGTTCAGAATTCCCAACACAATGGCGACGATGAAAGCCGTGCCCGTACTCGCAACCACAACTCCGGGCACCAAATTTGCGGCGACGATAATCGCCAAAGTACTGATTACAAGTCGTAGGAGTAACTTCATACGGATCCGGTTTTTATTGGTGACGGCTACGAAGTACGTCAATTACCTCATCTAAGTCAATGTTTTTTTGTTCGAGCAAAACGAGCAAATGGAACAGCAAATCCGACACCTCGTTCTTGAAAAGATCGTCGTCGCTATCCTTCGATTCGATCACCACTTCCACCGCCTCTTCCCCTACTTTCTGCGCGATTTTATTGATTCCTCTTTTGAACAGGCTGCTCGTATAAGACTCGTCCGAAGGATTGAGTTTTCTTTCACGGATCACTTCTTTTTGAAGATAATTCAGGAATGCAGCCTCGCCCGCACGTGTGTCAGCAATTTCCGGCTGGCTATTTTTTTCCCCAAAACAAGTGTCCGCGCCGGTGTGGCAAACCGGGCCAGCAGGCGTTGCTTTAATGAGCAGCGTATCGCCGTCGCAATCGGCGGCAATCTCGTTTACGAACAAGAAGTTTCCGGACGTTTCCCCTTTTGTCCAAAGGCGCTGTTTGCTGCGGCTGAAAAACGTGACCGTGCCCTGCTGCCGGGTTACATCCAGCGCTTCGGCGTTCATGTAGCCGAGCATCAGCACTTTACCGGTATTTACGTCCTGAATCACGGCCGGTACAAGTCCGTCGGCCGATTTGTTAAAGTCAATGGAAGAAAACGTTTCGCTCATTTTTGGTTCTTTCGATTAAAACATCCGCTCGGGCCGCAGCATGGGGCCTGCCGGTTCATTTGGTGTAATAAAACTCCGCGCCACTACCGGGTCATCCGGATCGGCAGGTCCTTGTTTTTCAGGTATTCCTTCAAATCCGGAATGTCGATTTCCCGGAAGTGAAAAATGCTGGCTGCCAGTCCGGCGTCGGCTTTTCCTGATGTAAATACGTCGTAAAAATGCGCCATATTGCCCGCGCCGCCGGAAGCGATCACCGGAATGTTCGCATTACCCGATATCGTGGCGGTCAGTTCGAGCGCGAAGCCGTTCTTTGTCCCGTCGGTATCCATCGATGTCAGTAGGATTTCACCAGCGCCGCGGTCTTCCACTTCCTTCGCCCAGGGTATCGAGCGTATTTCTGTCGCTTTCCGGCCGCCGTGCGTGTGCACGATGTGTTCAAAACCGTTTGCCGTTTCGATATAACGCGTATCAATGGCTACTACAATGCATTGGCTGCCGAATTCGAGCGACAGTTCATTGATCAGGTCGGGGTTGCGCACCGCCGCCGAGTTGATCGACACCTTGTCCGCGCCCGCATGCAGGAGCGCCGACACGTCCGCGATCGACGAAATGCCCCCGCCGACGGTAAAAGGGATATTAATCGTATGCGCTACTCTGCGAACGAGGTCGATAAATGTCGAACGACCATCCACCGTCGCGGTAATGTCGAGGTATACCAGTTCGTCGGCGCCCTGTGCGGCGTACATTGCCCCGAGTTCGACGGCATCGCCGGCGTCCCGCAAATTCACAAAATTGACCCCTTTGACCGTCCGGCCGTCCTTTACATCCAGACAGGGAATGATTCGTTTTGTAAGCATATTTTAAACTGAAAAACGCTGTAAATCGGCCAGGCTGATCCGGTTTTCGTAAATCGCTTTACCGATGATCACGCCGTAGATATTCATTTCTGCCAGTTTCTCCACATCCTCGATACCCGCAATGCCGCCGCTGGCGATAATGTTCAGGTCGGGGCATTTGTCTTGGAGGTTTTTATATAAATCAAAAGAAGGGCCTTGGAGTAGACCGTCCTTTGCTACATCGGTGCTGATGGTGTATTTAACGCCCTTTTCCACATATTCTTCCACAAAATCATACACCCAGATGCTCGTACCTTCCTCCCAGCCGCTCACCGCGATCTTCTCGTTTTTGGCATCCGCGCCGAGGATGATCTTATCGCCGCCGTACGTTTTAAGCCAATGCTCGAACAAATCGGGCTGCTTCACGGCAATGCTGCCGCCGGTAACCTGCTTCGCGCCGCTTCCGAATGTGATTTTCAGGTCGTCATCCGATTGCACGCCGCCGCCGAAATCCACGTGAAGCGAAGTTTTGGAAGCAATTTTTTCCAACACCTTCCAGTTAACGACTTTTTTGGCCTTTGCACCGTCGAGGTCCACCAAATGCAGCCTTTTCAGCCCGGCGTCTTCGAATTGCAGCGCTACTTCCAGCGGGTTTTCGTTGTAAATCTTCTTCTGACCATAATCGCCCTGGGTGAGGCGCACGCATTTGCCTTCAATGAGGTCGATAGCCGGGATAATTTGGATCATGGGGCTTGGGAAAGGCTGTTTTATCAGAGTTTGAGAAAGTTTTCGAGGATTTGCTGGCCGGCATTCCCGCTGATCTCGCAGTGGAACTGGGCGGCGTAAAAGTTGTCCTTATGCAGCATCGCACTGAACGGCAACGCATAATCGCAGCTCGCTACGGTGTATTCGCAAATCGGCGCCGCGTAGCTGTGTACGAAATACACGTACGCATTGTCCGGCAAACCCGCAGTGAGCGGCGACTGGTAGCCGGAAATATTGTTCCAACCCATATGCGGCACTTTCAGGCCTGCATCCGCCGGAAAACGCTTCACGTCCACATCGAAAATGCCCATACAGTCGGTATTGTTTTCTTCCGAAAAGCGGCACATGAGCTGCATGCCCACGCACGTCCCGAACACGGGCTGTTTCAATGAAGGGATCACCTTGTCGAGGCCTACATTGCGGAGGTAGCTCATGGTGGTGCTGGCCTCGCCCACGCCCGGAAAAATCACCTTGTCGGCGGAGCGGATTTCGGCTTCATCGTCGGTGTAAAGGTAGCTCGCGCCGATGCGGTCGAGCGCGTACATGACCGACTGCACATTGCCTGCATTGTATTTGATAATGACGGTTTTCATACCAATCTTTTGCTTGAAATCGACAACAAAAAAGCCCGATCTTAACAATCGGGCTTCTGGGATACTATGTATTCAACCTTATTACAACACTACTTGCAAAAACACATCACCCTAGACGTCCGAAAGCCAAGAGGCCGTGATGCAAATGATATGTTTCAGCTGTTAACATGCCACAAATGTAAGTAAAAATTACAATAAGCGGACTATACTGCCGTAAATATTACATTAAAATTTGCTTAGAAAAACTTCGTACCTTGCGTTTAACAAATGGCCCGGAACCATGATAAAACGAAATTTTCTGCCACTATTTTTCCTGCTCATTACCTTGATTACCGTTGATTCCCAGGCACAAAACAAAGACCTTGCCGATCGCCTCTTCAAGATACATCCCACTTACCGCGAACAGGCCCTTACCCAGCGCCGTTTTAAGCAAAAAGACATTCTCCCGCTGATTGCCAGGCGGCAAGGCAACGCCATGTACCAGATCGAAAAAGTGGGCGAATCCTTCGAAGGACGCACCATTCAGATGATCAAAATCGGGAACGGCAAGAAGAAAGTGCTCCTGTGGACGCAAATGCACGGCGACGAGCCTACCGCCACGATGGCGAGCTTTGACATTTTCAACTTTCTGGAAGGTAAAAACGACGGTTTCGACGACCTCCGTAAAAAGCTGCTGGACAATACCACCTTGTATTTCGTGCCGATGCTCAACCCCGACGGCGCCGAGCGTTACCAGCGCCGCACGATGCAGGGCATCGACATGAACCGAGATGCCGCCGCCCGCCAGACGCCCGAAGCACAGATATTGAAAGGCCTCGTAGACCGCCTGAAACCGGATTACGGCTTCAACCTTCACGACCAGAGCCCCCGCTACTCGGCCGGCCGCAGCCCGAAAGTGGCCACGATTTCGTTCCTCGCGACTTCCTACGACTACGAGCTATCTGTGAACGACGTGCGCCAGCGCTCCATGCAGCTCATCGTGGGCATGAATAAGGTCCTGCAAAAGTACATCCCGGGCCAGGTGGCGCGCTACGCCGACGACCACGAACCGCGCGGATTCGGGGATAATGTGCAGAAATGGGGCACTACCCTGGTCCTGATCGAATCGGGCGGCTATGTGGGCGACCCGGAAAAGCAATATATCCGCCAGCTCAACTTTATGGCCATTTTATCCGCACTGGACAAGATTTCGGACAATTCGCTAACGAAGGAAAAACGCGAAGAATATTACGACATTCCCGAAAACGGGCGGTGGGTATATGACCTCGTCGTACGAAATGCGACGGTAAGGCAAGCCGGCAAATCATTTACATCGGACCTTGGAATAAATCGCAACGAAGTTAGCTACTCGAATGCGACGAAGTTTTTCTATTACAGTAAAATCGAGGATTTCGGCGACCTGCATCCGCAATACGGCAGCCAGGAGCTCGATGCCACAGGTTATACCATTGAAAAAGGCAAGGTTTATCCAACGGCATACAAAAATGTGAGCGAGATCAGCAAACTGAACGCCCTCAACCTGCTCAGGGAAGGCTACACCTACGTGCGCCTCGCCCCCGACGCGAACACGCGTGCGCTGGGCCTGTATTTCACAACGACACCCCTGCACATTCTGCGGAGCGGTCAAGCGGCGCCTTCGGGCACGCCCGGCCTCGGCAACACCGCGACATTCATTCTCAAAAAGGCCGGAAAAGTGAAATATGCCGTGATCAACGGCTTTGTTCATGATCTGGACAACTTTAATGCGGAAAAAGGACAGGGAATTGTGGAATAGATCTGCGCCGCATTCAAATACCAAATGCCCGCGTTCCCACCGGAACCGGGCATTTTTATTGCCGCTTGGATGTAGCCGTAGTTTTGCCGCGGCTGTCGCTTTTTACTGACTTAGTTGGTTTACAGTACTGAAAGAAATATCTTCGGGTTTATCTATTTTTGTCTTGACAACTAAAATGTCGGGTCTCACTATCCTAATCCAAGTTTAATGTCCGAATTTCTGGCTTACCTCCAATTAGGATTCAGCCACATTACTGATTCCAACGGCTATGATCACATTCTGTTCATTATGGCCATCTGCGCGGTCTACACCCTGGTGGACTGGAAAAAAGTGGTCATCCTGGTAACCGCCTTCACAGCGGGGCATTCGATCACGCTGGCGTTGTCCACGCTGGGTTATGTGAATGTAAATGCCGACTGGATCGAGCTGCTTATTCCGGTTACAATACTTATCACGGCTTTCCTGAACTTTTTCCATAGCATGCCCAAGAATTCCTATGCACCGAAAGAAAAGCATCCGGCATTCCGGTATCCGCTTGCGCTGGGTTTCGGGCTGATCCATGGATTGGGCTTTTCCAATTACCTGAGGGCACTTTTAGGTCAGGAAGCCGACATTTTCAATCCGTTGCTAGGCTTTAATGTCGGGCTAGAATTGGGACAACTCATCATCGTGTTTATTATATTAGTCATTGCGTTCGCGATGATCGAGCTGCTGAGGGTTCAGAAACTGAGCTGGATACAGGTATTGTCAGGCATTATTTTTGGCATGGCGCTATCCCTGATCCTTAACAACGAACTGTTCCGCACACTTACAGGCATGCCTGTGAATTCATGACAAACAACTATTTATGACCAACCAATTATGAAAAGAACGCTGCTCCCGTTACTGATGCTGCTCGTGTCGCTTGGCACGAAAGCACAGCAGCTGCCAACCTCACCCAATTACCAGGCCAACGACCGCTTTGAACAGCTGGGCACCGTGCTGCCCACACCCAATACCTACCGCACCGCTTCGGGCGCTCCGGGAAAAGAGTACTGGCAGCAACGTGCCGATTACGATATTAAAGCCGAACTCGACGACGAAAACCGGCGCATTACCGGAACGGAAACGATCACGTTCTTCAACAACTCCCCGGATGATCTGAAATACATCTGGATGCAGCTCGACCAGAACCTTTTCAAAAATGACGGCATAGCAGCCCGCTCGCGCACCGGCACGGTGAATGAAAAAGGCATGACCACCACGCAATTGCAGGACATGAACAGCGCCCGCGGCGCAACGCTGGACCCTAAAATTGAATATGGCTACAAAATCACGGCCGTAAAGGACAAGGCCGGAAAGGCACTCCCCTACACGATCAACGGCACGATGATGCGCATTGACCTGCCCATTGTGATGAAGACCGGGACCGCATTCGTTTTCAGCGTGGATTGGAACTACAATATCACCGAATACTACGGCCGCAGCGGCTATGAGTTTTTTCCCAAAGACGGCAATGCCAATTACTTCATTGCCCACTGGTTCCCGCGCCTGGCGCCTTATGACGACGTGAATGGCTGGAACCACAAGCAGTTTCTCGGCCAGGGAGAGTTTGCATTGATTTTTGGAAACTATAAGGTAGCTATCACCGTCCCCGCCGACCACGTGGTAGCCGCCAGCGGCGAATGCCAGAACTACGCGCAAGTGCTCACGGCAACCCAGAAACAGCGCCTCAAACAAGCCGAAACTTCCAAAACGCCCGTGATGATCGTCACCCAGGCCGAAGCCGAAAAGGCTGAGAAGCGCGAAAACAAAAACCCGGGCAAGAAAACGTGGATTTATAAGGCCGACAACGTGCGTGACTTTGCATTTGCGAGCAGCCGGAAGTTCATCTGGGACGCCATGCAAAGCGATGTATACAAAAGCGGCCGTAAGATCTGGTGTATGTCTGTTTATCCCAAAGAAGGCAACCCGCTTTGGGAGCAATATTCGACCCGCGCGGTGGCCCACACGCTGAAATCTTACGGTGCACGCACATTCGAATACCCTTATCCAGTTGCGATCTCCTGCCATTCGGTTGCAGGCGGCGGGATGGAATACCCGATGATCAGCTTTAATGGCGGCCGGCCGGAGGAAGATGGCACTTACACGGAGGCTGTGAAATACGGCATGATCGGCGTGATCATTCACGAGGTCGGCCATAACTTTTTCCCGATGATCGTTAATTCCGACGAGCGTCAGTGGGCATGGATGGATGAGGGTTTAAACACATTTTGCCAATACCTGGCCGAAAAGGAATGGGACTACAACTTCCCTACCCGCCGCGGCGAGCCCAACCAGATCACAGAATATATGTCGTCGGATAAATCGGTGCTGAGCCCCATTATGGCGTCCGCTGAAAATGTAATCGGCCTCGGCCCGAATGCCTACGGCAAGCCGGCAACGGCCCTGAACATTCTCCGCGAAACCATCATGGGCCGCGAGCTCTTCGACCACGCGTTTAAAGAATATGCAACCCGCTGGCGTTTCAAAAGCCCCACTCCTGCCGACTTCTTCCGCACCATGGAGGACGCGTCGGGCGTGGACCTCGACTGGTTCTGGAAAGGCTGGTTTTACGGTACCGAGCCGGTGGACCAGGACCTGGTAACGGTGGATTGGTTCAGCATCGACACGCAAAACCCGGCTATTGAAAAAGAAATAGCACGCCAGGAAGACGCACGCAAGAAACAGACGATGAGCAAAATCCAGGATGCCAAAACCAAGGGTGAAACCGTGGTGGCGCAGGATTCGACGATGGCCGATTTCTATAATCGCTATGATCCGTTCAAGGTAACCGACGCCGACAAGCAGAAGTACGAGCAATACCTGGCGACACTGTCGGACAACGAACGTCGGCTGATCCAGGAGAATACCAACTTTTACACATTGTCTATCAAAAACAAAGGCGGCGTACCGATGCCTGTGATCGTGAAAATGGGCTTCGAGGATGGCACCGATTCTGTGGCGGTGTACCCGGCCGAAATCTGGCGTTTCAACGACAAGCAGATTAATAAGGTGATTTCGACCAAGAAAAAAGTCGTTCAATGGACGCTCGATCCTTACCAGCAAATTGCCGACATCGACACGGAAAACAACTCGTTCCCGCGCATTGCGCAGCCTACGAGGTTCCAGATATTCAAGCAGCAACAACTGAGAAAAGCGCCTAACCCGATGCAGCAGCAAGGCGTAGGCGCCGGCAAGATCAGTACCGATCCCAAGAATTAGCGTTATACCGATAATGTTGAAAGCCCTTCCGAGTCTGATTTGGAAGGGCTTTTTTATGTAAATTCAAAATGAAATTTATGCAAATCCGCGATACGGCTATTTTCTCCGAAAGTCCGTTGCGCGGCAACATATTTGAGAACCTGATCATCGCTGAACTTCTTAAACAAAACGAGCATCGCTACCTTCATCAAGACTATTGGTTCTGGCGCGATTCGAACGGGCATGAGGTCGACCTCCTTACCCAGAAAGGCAATTTGTATGATATTTTTGAAATTAAGTCCACGCAAACAATCATGACCGAGCATTTCGCCGGGCTTCGCTATTTCGACGAGATTTCGGAAAACAGCGCGGGTGAAAAGACTTTGATTTACGGCGGTAGTACCAACCAGTCAAGGACGCTGTATACTGTAAAAGGCTGGAAAAACATTTAACCACAAAACCATGAACATCGTAATTCTAGACGGATATACTTTAAACCCTGGCGATCAGGACTGGGCGCCGATTGAAAAACTGGGCAATGTGACCATTTATGACCGGTCGGCGGCCGGCGAAATTGTGGAGCGGGCGGGTAATGCGGATGTGTTGCTGGTCAATAAGGTGGTGCTATCCGCAGAAACTCTGGCGCAGCTGCCGCAGGTTAAGTACATTGGCGTGATGGCGACCGGTTTTAACAATATCGATATCGAGGCGGCCAGGAAGCACGGGATTACGGTGACTAATGTGAAGGCTTACGGGCCTGCGTCGGTGGCGCAGCAGACATTTGCCTTCCTGCTGGCGATCGTTAACCGCGTGGAAACGCACAGCCAGAGTGTTTTAAGCGGAGAATGGGTGGCGTCGCCCGATTTCTGTTACTGGAAAACGCCGCTTACCGAACTGGCAGGCAAAACGATGGGGCTCATCGGCCTCGGCGATATCGGCTCGCAAGTGGCGAAAATCGCGCTGGCGTTCGGCATGAAGGTCATAGCTTACCGCAAACACCCGGCCCCGGCCGGCGGGATCGAAACGGTGTCGCTGGATGATATTTTCACGCGGAGCGACGTCATTAGCCTCCATTGCCCGCTTACCGACGAAACGCGGGAGATTATCAACCGGAACAGCATTGCTCAGATGCAGCCCGGCGCCATTATCCTCAACACCGGCCGCGGACCGCTCATTCACGAAGCCGACCTGGCCGAAGCCCTTCGCAGCGGCGCCATCGCCGCGGCGGGGCTGGACGTACTTTCCGTGGAACCGCCGAAAGCCGACAACCCGCTGCTCTCGGCCCCGAACTGCATCATCACGCCGCATGTGGCCTGGGCCACTTTCGAGGCGCGGAAACGGTTGCTCCAAATGGTCGCCGATAATCTGGCAAGTTTTCAGAATGGCGATCCGCGCAATGTGGTTTCGTAAAAAATCGGGCTCCAAATGTACGTGCAGAGTGCACGTACACTAATAAATGCTGGTCTGCGCTCAAATAATCGCGTACCTTTGCAGCTCTAAAATTCACGTCCCAGAACCTGATTTTCCAGTTCGTTTCCAATTTAAGTATGGGTATTTGTTTACTCCTGATTTCGTTTGCGTGTATTTTTGCAATCTTCTTCCTCCGCTCTTCCGAAGCGGGCGTTTACACCAACCTTCGCCGGTCATTCGTGCTATCGCTGATTGCCAATGCCAGCATCGTGTTCGTTTTCAATGAGATTGCCTCCTTTTTCAACGCGATTAATGCAACATCAGCCCTCGTTTTCTGGGTTTTTGAAGCAATAGGGCTGCTGGGATTGGTTTACTACCTGCATCGTTCAGGGAAAATAGACCTGGGCAGGCTGGGCGCGCTGAAAGGCGCATTCTCGCTTCGCGGGTTCGGTACTACGCATCGGGTGATCATTGCATTCGTGGCGCTGCTTTATATGCTGCCGCTGTTGTTTCTGGCCATTTATGCAGCGCCAAACAACTTCGATTCGCACATGTATCATTTGAACCGCATCCTGATCTGGATCTATAATGGTAACCTCGATCATTTCCCTACCATGCATTTGCAGCAATTATATCTCAATGTATTTGCTGAATACCTCGTGCTGGACACCGTGCTGCTAACCGGCTCCGACCAGTTTTCAGGCCTCATCCAGTTCGGCGCGTTTATCGGTTCCATCTGCGGGATTGGGCTGATCGCCAAAAAATTCGGCCTTTCGAAAGACGGCCAATTGCTCACCTCGATCTGCTTCCTGACATTACCCATCGGCATTTTCGAAAGCACCAGCACGCAGGTAGACCTTTGCGCGTGCTTCTTTTTTATCGCATTCATTTATTTCGGTTTTGAATTACTCGAAAAAAAATCGCCGCTGGCGCTGCTAGCGATGATGCAGTCGCTCGCTTTCGGAGGGTTTTCCAAATACACGATCCTGATTTTTGCCATACCGTTTGCGATCTACTTCGGCGTCCGCATCCTGCTGCAATACCGCCTGGCCTATGCGATGAAGGTGCTTGCGGTGGCGCTTGCATTGATGGCCGTGACATTCTCGCCATTTTTTTACCGCAACTACTCGCTTTTCGGGCATGTGATGAGCCCGCTGCGGAATACGCCGTTCGCGTCCGAAGAACTGCCGGCCAATAAGCATTCGGTGCTTTTCACACTTTCCAATGTGATCAAGAATGCGGGATTGAATATCGGCTTGCCGGTCACGAGCTTTAACCGCGCCCTGGACGACAAAATCCGGTCGTTTCACGAAACCATCGGCGTGGCGATCGACGATCCGGACCTCAGTATCGACCCGTTTTCGGTAAAATACTCGGTTCACGAGGACATGATCCCGAACACCATTCACTTTTGGCTGATCGTGGGAGCGGGCTTTCTGCTGCTTTTTGCACCTGTCAAAAAGGATGTAAAGTGGTTTTGGACGTGCTCGGCACTGGGTTTTCTGTTGTTTTGTACATTAATGAAATTCCAGCTGTGGAGCACCCGTACGCAGATGCCGCTCTTTGCGATGGGCTCGGTCCTGATCGCCTGCGTGTATTCCATTCAGCTGCGGTGGAAAGGAGTGTACCTGATCGCGCCGCTGCTGCTGCTCTCGCTTCCGTTCGTTTACGGAAACCCCAGCAAAGAGCTCGTTTCGATCAATTTCGTAACGCGCAAAGCACTGGGACACATTCCGATCGCGATCTGTGAAAGCAGCGCGCAAACGGGGAAAATCTATGAGAAATACCTGAGCGAGTACTACGAATTCCCGGGGAAAGACAACTGTCATCCATTGAAAAAATGGCCGGATTACGTGGAAAGAAGGAAGGTTTTCGGACTGCTGGAACAAGCCGGCTACTACGACAACGACCGGACCTCCAACATCCTGTCCATGAACCGCGACCGCGCCTATTTCCTCAGCAATCCCGACAATTACCTGAGCTTCCGCGAGCTTGCGCCGCACATTCCGGCCGATCGCAGCGTGGGCGTGATGTTCCGCCGGAACGTGGGTTACTATTACTTCTGGAGCGCTACCGACAACAAGGTGGCCCGCCCCGGGCAAATGGATTACATCCGCTACATGAAGGAACTCTCGCCGCTGAAAAATGCACAGAAAAAGTTCTGTTACGAATACATCCTTTCCGACGACCCGACGCTCATCGACTCGTTTATCCCCCAAGGCAACATCGCTCGCATTTATTCAAGCGAAGCGCTGCATTTGGTAGAGTTGAAAAAGACCAGCTGCGAGAAATATCCGTTTTGAGCTACTTCTTTTTCCGGAAGTAAAAATAGAATGTCGCACTCTGGTTCTCACGGAACAGAAGCGAATCGTAATGCTCCCAGTTGTTGGTTTCCATAAAATTCAACAGTGCAGCGGCAGAGGCAAAGGCAATCTCCTTCTTCGTTTGCGGGTCGACGATCCTGGATTCCGAATCTTTGCCGTCGATGCCGCCCGCGCGGAAATTGGTCCGCTGGCCGTAATCGACAAATACATTCACCGTTTTGCCCGAAAACCGCTCGGTAACCAGTACCTCCACAACTTCGACCTTCTCCTTGTTAATATCAACGCCATTTACGACCACCTGGGCGTGCGCCGGCATCAGTGCGCATAGCATTACTATTATTACAGTCAAAAACTTCATCATGACTAATGTTTAGAATGTTCATCCATACAAATTATTGGCTGCCATTGTGAATTGCACCGGTGAACGGGCCAAAAAAAAGCCGGAAGCAATGCTCCCGGCCTTTATGAAATTCTGACACCAATTATATAAGATTTTAATAGTCTGTATTTTGTGGATCGAAGTTGGTCCAGCCGGTTGTCCAGTCTGTTGTACCGAAAGCTCCGATGTAAGTGTTGGCTTCAAAACCTGCCGGAAGCGTAACGCCGCCTGTCAGCAAAGGTGAGCCAGCTTGTGGAAGCACTTTCAAGCCTGTGCCCAAAGTGTTGTAAGCAGCATCCAGTTTCAAAGTAGCGAGATCAGCGCCGAACATGTTTTTGCGGGCAGCGTCTTTCAACCTGGTAGAATCACCTGTTACGATCGCTTTTGCCATGCCAGTCAATACCAAACCTCTGTAATCCGATTTGCCGTTCACGAAGTTTTCTTGTGTAGGCGTTCCTTCGAGTTCAAGACCGCCCTTAGGATATGCACCAGACACAACCGAGTTGTAAATGCTGATAGCCGAGTTTCTGCGGATACGGAAAGCGGAGCGGTATTTTCCGTTAACCGAACCAGGAGCGATGAAGATGCTCACGTTGCTGAATTTAGCGGATGTTTGAGGCGAATCGTTAGATCCCGAAGCGTCGTTGTCCGATTCAAAACCATTTGAATCCGAGCAAGAGCATTGGTCAGCCACAGCCGGGTCTCTCAAAGCCATTGCATATTGTACATTTCCGCTGAAACCCCAGTCGGTATCGAAATCGTCGTCCAGTGTGCGGTAAGAGATAAGGTGTTTAGCATTAACCGTTCCACCGAACCATTCGAAAGCATCGTCACCCGTGTAAGAAGCCTGCACGTAGTCGATCACAGTTCCTGAACCTACGCCACCCAGCGTAAGACCGTTAATTTCCTTATCTGTTTCAAATGCGATACCAGCGAACTCGATACGCACATATTTCAGCACACCTGAGTTATCAGCTGCGTCGGTACCTCCGAAAGTCGATACGTTTTCACCTTCGATAGTCGGGTTTGGCTTGTTCACCGGTGCTTTTCCAAGGAGGATCAAACCACCCCAGTCGCCGTAATTACGTGAACCTTTGGCTGCCGAAGATGTGAACACGATAGGCTTGGTAGCGCTACCTTCCGCCATGATTTTTGCGCCCGGCTTAACGATCAGCGTGCCTTTTGTCAGCTTGTCGCCTTTGATGATCGTTCCCGGCTCGATGTTCAGTACGGCGCCATTGTCGACATACACGAAACCTTCGAGAATATATTTGTTTGATGCCTTCCATGTAGTAGTGGCTGAGATGGTTCCTTTTACGGTAATTGTTTCACCCACCGGATCTGTTGGTCCCGGATCTTCACCATCGTCATCCGTTTTACACGACACAACTACGAACGATGCGGAAAGTACCAGCATTGCCAATAACCAAGTTGCTAACTTTTTCATTTACAGGTTGTTTTAATTGATTTGTTTGTAATTTTTTATAATCAAAGTGTGTAACGCAGTCCAATCATCGAGTAAGTACCTCTGCGGTATTTCTGGTACAAGCCATCCGTTTTGGTATCGATCTTGTTGTCACGGTTGGTATCCTGGTACAAGCGGAATGGCTGGTTGAGCAGGTCCTGAATGCTTGCGCGGAGTTCGAGGCGTTTTCCGATGGTTTTGATAATGTTGAGGTCGATCACGTTACGCGGCATTTCGAAAATGTTGGCGCTGATCACGTTGTCGCCGATGATGAAAATCCGCTTGCCGATCACGTTGTACAATGCATTCACCTGGAACCCGCGCTCGTCGTCGTTGTAGAACAAGCCTGCATTGACGAGGTAAGGCGACTGCCCTTGCAGGTAACGGTCGCTGCTGCCGGAAGTAACGTTCGTTTTCACGTCGCTGGTAATCACCGATGCATTCAGCGTTACGAGCATTTTGCTCAGGAAAGTGGCGTTTTCGGGGTTGGAAAGTGCTTTACGTACTTCCAGTTCCACACCTCTTGCGTAAGCCTTTTTCGCATTGGCAACGGTAAATGCTACCGTGCTGCCGTTATAGAAGATCGCCGCTTCGATCGGGTTTTTGAATGTCTTGTTGAACAACGAGAGGGTGATCAGCTCGCTTTTGCTAGGATAAAACTCGTATCTGAAATCGTAGTTCTGGATCGTTGCATTCACGAGGTTAGGATTTCCTTTCCGTGACACGTCGAAGTTGAAGTCGTAATATGTGCTTGGCGAAAGCTCGCGGAACTCCGGTCTGTTCACCGTTGTGCTGTAAGCCGCTCTCAGGGCGTGCTGCTCGTTGAATTTGTAAGTAAGGTTGACAGAAGGCAGCGGTGTGAAAACCGGGCGGTCCACATTCACCTCAATACCACCTCCGCGTTCGAAACCCTGCAACTGCTGGCGGTTGTATTCGCCCCGGAAACCTACGGTTGCATTCAAACGCTCCGTGATAGGCCAGTAGAGTGATGCGTAACCGGCTGCCAGAAGGTTTTGTGCGGCATATTTGTCGTCGAAGTTCGTTCCTTCGGTATAATACACTTTGTCAGAAGCCAGGTTAGAGTTCTGGAAAAACTGCTCGGGCGTCTGCGTCAGGATCTCGTCGCCTACGCGGTTCGGGTTAACGATACCAAACCAGCGGGCAGAGTATTTACGGTCTTTGTATTCCACATAAGTACCCACATTCAGTTTCGCCTGCTGCTCGGCATCCTCCTTTTTCGTACCGATCATCTGCTCGAAAGACACAGTTCCCGTTCCGACGATCTCGCCCAGGCGGGAGTAGAAACGTGCGGCCTGTTGCAACGTAGGTGATTCGAATTGTTGCAGGTTGATCTGGAACGGATCGTTGGTGCCCGTCTGGCGTGTGGAAGTATATCTTCTGAAATCAGGCTCGTTGCGGTAGGTGTAACCTGCACCGCCGATCCAGCGGAGTTTTGATTTTTCGGTCAATTCGTGCGTACCGCTCAGCTGGCCCGAGTAAATGCTTCTTGCTTCGTAACGGAACGCGCCGTTGTTGTAATCGAGGTTGTTTTCAATGTTTCCACCACCGCGAAGAACCGTTTCCCGGTTACCCATCTGGTTGAAGAGGTTTCTGAATTCGATTTTATTCTTCGGGTTCAGAATGAATGCCCAGTTCGACATAATTCCCAAACGGGCGTTTTCCTGCAACAACTGGTCGTTCATCAGCTCCGTTTTCTCTCCTGCGAAGTTGTAGCGGTTCTGGCTGACGCTGTTGTTTATACGTGAGAAGGAATAGTTGATGTAAGAAGTATTCGTAACCTCCATGTCCCTTACATAGAAACGGCGGCTGAAATTGATACCCGCCCTCCAATCCGGCGAAACGTTGATCTGCTTCGGCGCGTAATAATCAGGCAGGTTCTGGAATTTCTGGATAATGGATGGCGACTTGGCGTTCAGGATCACCCCTCTCCTGTTCGGGAAATTATTAGGCAATGTGCGTGTACCGTTCTCAATTCCAAGGAATTCCAATGCGCCGCCCTGGTGGCTGGTAGCCGAGTTGAATGTCGTTCCTGCACGATAGCCAGCTGAGAAGTTCACAGAAAAGCTGTTGCCGTCGGGGATCGTTTTGGTATAAATCTTGATCGCACCACCGCTCACGTCGCCGGGCAGGTCAGCCGAAGCCGATTTGAAAACGAGCATCCGGTCTATCGCCGAAGATGGGATCAGGTCAAAGGAAAAGGATTTAGTGTCTACCTCAGTAGAAGGAGTGATAATGTCGTTGAGAAGTACCGTGTTGTAACGCTCGTTCAATCCGCGTACGACAATGAAACGGTCGTCGAAAATGGAGATCCCGGGCACACGGCGGATCACCGCGGACGCGTCACGGTCCTGTGTGCGCTGGATTTGCTGGGCCGAAATACCCACCGCTATCTGCTGCACCTGCTTGATTTCAGTGATTACCGAAACCTCGGTGTTGGTCTGGCGCTGGCCTTTCACCACCACTTCCTGTAAGGTTTTGTTGTCTTCCACCAGCGCTGTGGTGATCAGCGTGGATTTATCTGCTTCAACACGAACGTTCTCGATATCTTTTGTCTGGTAAGAAACGTAGCTGATCTGTACTTTATAAGAGCCCGCAGGTACTTTCTGGATTTCGAAGTTGCCTTCTACGTCGGTTACCGAGCCTAGCGGTGCAGTTGTACCTACCACCTGAACAGTCGCTCCGATGATCGCTTCGTTATTCTTGCCGTCTTTGATTGTACCCTTAATAGAGCCGAATTGCGCCAAACAGGCGCTGGTTGTTAAAATAAGGAGGGAAATCGCTGTAACCAAATGTCTCATAATCAGTGTCTAATATTTTGACACGAAACTACGGCGGCAACATTATTCCCGTATTTCTTTAATATTAAGTTATTGTTAAGTCGCCCGGTCACATGATCGCGTATTTCAGCGTATTAATTTCCTTATAAATGGGATCGTGCGATCCGAACAGGTAACGCGACCGGCTGCAAATGGCATTACAAAGCTCCTTAATGCGGTCGAAAACCTGCAAACGCTCGTCATTCAGCACATACACCTTTTGAAGCAGGCTTTCCACTTGTTTCCCCAAAGTCCCCGAACGTACGATCAGACTTTCGCAAACATCACTTGCAAATGGTAAGGCAATATTCGATTCCGCCGCTTTTTTCACCAGCGCACGGAATGCATCAAGTATAATCGTGTAGGACAACATGAAGATATCCAGTTCACGCTCGAACCCGGGCCTGGTAATGTCGTACGGAGGCGCCAGTGGGTTTTGCGCGAAAACGGGCGCGTACAAAGCCCGGACCTCCGCAACGCGGTTAGCGTCCTGTGACTTATCACGCATGACGGCCTCTTTGAGCGCCTGCGCGACGTGCTTGATACTGTCCGTCTGGCCTTTGAACAATGCACGTCGGACGAGCGAGGTTTCGACGTATTTTTCGAGCGTATATATATATGTACTATTAAGCGCCCCGAATCGTTCGAGCTGGGTATGCAGCTCCATGATCAGCCCGGCCTCGCGGCCATTCTCCCGCGTGGCAGCCTTCCGCGAAAGATCCAGCACTAGGCGGGCCTTCGCGATCCGGCGGGCGAGCGACCGTTCGAAGGGCGTTTGCCCTACCCCTTTGTTAACTGCATTACTTCCCGTTCCGATTTTCTTCATTACTACACTGCCTTCGAATGAAACAAAGACGCCCGGCAACAGCCCGGGCGCCATATTCAAAAGTAGATTATAGCACTGTTAAAAATGGATTGGCTTTGTTATGAATGTGTTAAATGTTAAGTATCGCTCAACACCGTTGCTATTTCAGGTACTCCACCACATCCGCGCCGAGATCGTAAACCTTCGCATCCGGCAGGCGTTTCCGTATGAGGCTGCTCGCCGTTGCCGAACGGTAGCCCGATGCGCAGCTTACCAGGATCGGCTTGTCTGTCGGTATTTCCGAAAACCGCTTTTCAAGATCTTGGAGGGGAATATTGATCGCGCCATCGAAGAGTGGCTTTTGCTGGGCTTCTTTCGTAGTCCGCACGTCGATGTACGTGTAACGCTTCGCCTTGGGGTCAAACCCCGTCTTGTCGAATATAGTAAACCGTTCGCCGTCCTTTGCATCGTACACGAACGCGCCTTTCACTTTCGATTCATAACCGATCAGCGCGGTTTTTTCCAAAGCCATTTTTAGGGCCTGGTCGTTTTGCGCCACGAGGTAAAATGCCTTGTCAGGATGAACAACGGTGCCCAGCCACGTCACAAATCCCGCGCCGTCGCCCTGAATGTTGATCGCATCGGGAATGTATGATGCTTTGAACAAATCGGCCGGACGGGCGTCGATCACCATCGCTTTGGGCTCAGGGCGGTGATTTTGGGGCAACCGCTTCACGGCGGCCAAAGCGGGCTGCACGTCGGGCGCACCGGCCATGTTCAGTTCCACATCATATTTAAAATAGGCAGGGATAAACGGCTGATCGCTCAAAAGCAGTTTTACAAACTCTTCTTTAGACCGTTTTTCGAAGGCATAATTGCTTTGCTTTTCCTCACCTATCGTGGAGCTCAATGCTTTCCGAATGGATTTGCCGCAAAGCGATCCCGCGCCGTGTGCCGGGTATACCACCACGTCGTCGGCCAGTTTGGCAAATTTCGTGTGAACGGTGTCGTACATCATTTCTGCCAGTCGCTGGCGCTGCGCTTCCGTTTTTTGAGAGAATTCGCGCAGGTCGGGGCGGCCCACGTCGCCAATAAACAGCGCGTCGCCGGAAAAAACGACCTTATCACGGCCATCCTCCGCGAGCACCACCGAAATGTGGTCGGGTGCGTGGCCGGGCGTGTACAAGGCCCTCAGCGTAACATGGTCGGAGAGCTTGATCACTTTGCCTTCATCGAAGTCGGTATGCCGGTAGGCCGCTTCCGTGAGGCTGCTGGCATAAACGGGCACGCCGAGTTTTTGATGCATTTCCTGGTGGGCGCTCACAAAATCGGCATGCGGGTGCGTCTCCACGACCCCGATGATTTCCCCGTATTTCTTTTTGGCGTAATCGTAATAAACGCCCGGGTTCCGCTGCGGATCGATCACCACGACCTTGCTTCCTGCCCGTACCGCGTACGAAAAGTGCGCAAGCCCTTTCACTTCAAACTGTTCAATTTCGTAATTCGGCGACGCGAAAACGGTGCGGGCCAGTATGTCATGAAGAGGGACTGCGGACCCGATGCCGATGCACGCCAGTTGCTTTACAAAGTTTCTTCTTTCCATTTCTTGCGAGTCTGTGAACTGTAAACATAAGCCAATCCAACCCGGTTTCAAAACTCACGAACAGGTATTGAAATAATGTAATTTATTCATTTTTAAGCCACATTGTACAGCAAGATGATCCATTAAGTTAAATGTTCGAAATAAACCTCCGGTGAATTATTCATTTGCCTAATAAAATTATTATTTTTAAAAAAAATTCAGAACCTAACACCTGTTTGGAACAATAAATCCAAAATTTAATTACCTTAAACAATAAATTTAAGTAGTGCCTATGTCGTAACCCTCTACATCCAACCCCATCACGAGAACGAAGCCACCTATTCTGCACATTGCCAGGCTTCCACGCCAAATCATCTTCGAGGGATGAACGGGCTTCTCATGCCAAATTTTTCCTAACAGTTAATCATTAGAACTTATGAAAAGAAAGCAGGAAGTAAAGTGTCCGCTTTGGATGAAACTTACTTTTTACCAATTTCTCGCCTTATCGGCGTCGGCTGGCGCCACCTACGCCATGCCAATGGCCGCCGGAGGCACAGCGAAGCATTCCATTACATCGCAGGCCGCAAGAGCGGTAACAGGCCGGGTAACCGACAACAAAGGCGAGGCCGTACCCGGTACTACGGTAGTGATCAGAGGCAGCGAAACCGGTACGATCACCGACGCAGACGGCAAGTTTTCCATCGACGTGCCCAACGACCAGGCAGTGCTGATATTCTCCTCGATCGGCTTCAACAAAAAAGAAGTAACCGTGGGAGCGCAAAGTGTGCTGGATGTGGTGTTGGAAACATCCGCAGCTACGCTCAACGAGGTGGTGGTGACCGCACTCGGTATCCAGCGCGACAAGAAAGCGCTTACCTATGCAACGCAGCAAATCGGCGGGCAGGAACTGAGAGCCGCAGCCAACACCAACTTTGTGGATGCACTCAATGGTAAGGCAGCCGGTATCGACATTAAAGTGAGCAGCTCCGGTGCGGGTGGTTCCACGAGAGCGGTTCTCCGCGGTAATAAATCCTTGCAGGGGTCGAGCGAGGCATTGTATGTGATCGACGGTATCCCGATGGTGAACAACAAAGGTGCCCAACCGGGTTCTTACGGCGGTACCGATGGTGGTGACGGCCTCTCGGCCATTAACCCGGCCGACATCGAAAGTATCAGCATCCTGAGAGGTGCCAACGCGTCGATTCTTTACGGTAGCCAGGGCGCCAACGGGGTGATCCTGATTACTACCAAAAAGGGCTCGGAAGGAAAACTGTCCGTTGATTTCAACTCCAGTGCGGTGCTCGAAAAAGTATCCGGCCTGCCGGATTTTCAATACCGCTACGGAAGCGTGGGCGGAGA
Source organism: Dyadobacter fermentans DSM 18053 (assembly GCF_000023125.1). Lineage (NCBI taxonomy): Bacteria > Pseudomonadati > Bacteroidota > Cytophagia > Cytophagales > Spirosomataceae > Dyadobacter > Dyadobacter fermentans. The sequence continues at coordinate 5,114,541 of NC_013037.1, read as the reverse complement.
TTACAGCTGGACGCCCGTCGGAACTCCGGAAGTAAAATCGGATAATTATCAGAAAAAATACATCGAGGACTTCTTCCAGACCGGCGCTACTTTCACCAACTCGGTGGCGATCACCGGTGGAAATGCGAAGACGAACGTTTACTTCTCTTACGCCAACATTTCCTCCAAAGGTGTAATGCCGACCAATACCTACCGGAAAAACAACTTTTCTTTCAGACAGAGCACGAAATTGCTGAAAGACAAGATGACGATCAGCTCCGGCATTATCCTCTCCGCCGAAACATCCAAAAATCGCCCGGGTGCAGGTTATTACAACAACCCGCTCACCGGCTTGTACCTCTTCGCCAGAGACCGCGATTTCAACAGCTACAAAGACAATTACGCGGTGTTCAACACGGAGCGGAACATGGATAAGATGAACTGGTATTCAACGGAGGAAAAGCAGAATAACCCTTATTGGGAACTGAACAGAAACCCGAAGTTGCAGACCTACAAACGACTCATCGCCAATGTAAAACTCTCCTACGACATTGTGGAGAACCTGCGGTTTGACGTAAGGGCCAACCTTGACTACAACAACGTGCTGGACGACAAGCGCTATGCGGCGGCTGGTAACTCGGTGAGTGTGAGCCCGAATGGTACATGGGCTTATGCGAGATACAACGATCAGTCGATCTACGCCGATGGTATCCTTACCTACAACAAGAGCCTGGGCGATTTCAGCCTGAATGCATTGGCTGGTTTGAGCTACCAGAAGAATAAGTATTTCGATGGAATGGCTGTGAACAACGGTACGGTGTCGTTGCAATATCCGAACGTGTTTACATTCTCGAACATGCCTTACAATGTGATTTTCCAGAACCACCCGGATTACAGCAATACCATCAAGCAAGGCGCATTCGCCAACTTGTCGCTCGGCTTCAAGGAGTTCCTCTTCCTGGACCTGGCGGGACGTAACGACTGGGCTTCTACCCTCGCGCTTACCGGCAACCAATCGTATTTCTACCCGTCTATCGGCGGATCGGCGGTGATCAGCCAGATGCTCAACCTGCCGCAGGCGATCTCGCTGCTGAAAGTACGTGCATCATTCTCGCAAACGGCCAACGAGGTTCCTTACAACAGGGTCCTTCCATTGAGCTCGATCGGTGGTGCGGGCGGCCCGAGCGGCATAGGCGGTATCAACAGGCCAACGCAGGTGCCATTTACCAACCTGAAACCTGAAAAAATCGTGGCCAACGAATACGGTGTGGAAGCGAAGTTCTTCCGCAACAAACTCGGTCTTGATTTCACATACTACAATGGCGTGAGTACCAACCAATTCCTGGCATTGAACGCACCTTCGGGCTCGGGATACACTACTTATTATGTGAATGCGGGACGGATCGAAAACAATGGATTTGAACTTACATTGAATGCCGAAGCCGTACGCACCGACCGTTTCAGCTGGAACACGACCCTCAACGCGTCTCAAAACAAAAACAAGATCATCGAACTCATCGCATCGAACCCTAACTACCAGGTAGGCGGCGACAATGAGGGCTTCGCGTCGATTATCAAAGCGGGCGGTTCTTTCAATGACGTTTATATCTACAAGTTCGCGCGGAATGATGCCGGACAGATCATCCTGGATGGCAATGGCGTACCTACCAAGGCTGCAACGCAAACCAAAGTAGGCAATGTGAACCCGAAACTGTTGCTTGGCTGGACCAACAACCTGAACTACGGTAACTTCTTCGCCAATGTGCTGGTAAACGGTAAGTTCGGCGGCGTGGCATTCTCCAAAACAGAAGCATTCCTGGATTCCTATGGTGTGAGTGAAAGATCGGCGGAAGCCAGAGACGCGGGTACCGTGCCTATTAATGCCGTTACGCCGGAGGGCGCAGCCATTACTTCCATTGCTCCGTACACCTATTATTCGGCCATCGGCGACCGGAACAAGATCATGGAGCCGTATGTGTATTCGAGAACCAACGTGCGTTTAGGTCAGCTTGTGATCGGCTACAACTTCAAAAGCAAAGCCGCTAACCCCATATTCAAAGATGCTTCCCTCTCTTTCGTAGGCAGGAACTTGTTCTTTATCTACAAAAAAGCACCTTTCGATCCTGAGCAGGCTATGACTACCAACAACGACCTGCAGTCGGCCGACGTGTTTGGTTTGCCATCCACAAGATCCTACGGACTGAACCTTAAGGTTACTTTCTAAAACTTTAAAATCATTGACATGAAAAAAATAGTTATAGCACTTGTATCCCTGGTTGCATTCGCGGCTTGTACGGATAATTTCATTGAGACGAACCAGAACCCGAACCAGATTTCGGATGAACTGCTCAAGCAGGATTTCAACCTCGTGGGCTCGCCTTTTTCCAACATGATCTTCAACCTGAACGGTCACCAGATCGAAGAGGATTTGTGTGCCGACAACTGGATGGGATACATGGGAACGCCTACCGACTTTGTGGGTAACGTGAACAATACCACTTACTACATCCGCTGGAACACCTACTGGGACCGCGTGTACGGCAGTGTAATGTCGCCTTCGAAACAGGTGATCCAGCTTGCCAAAGACAACAACCTGCCAATGTTCGCTACCTGGGCCAAACTGATCCGCGTTTTCGCGGTATCCAAACTGACAGGTGTGCACGGGCCGGTGATTTACTCGCAATATGGCACTACGGCCAACTCGATCGGATACGACAAAGAGTCGGACCTGTACCCGCTGTTCTTCAAGCAGCTCGATTCTATCCAGACCGATTTCAATGCCAACAAGGAATATGTAGGGTATAAAAAGTTTGACCCTACCCAATACGGCGGCAGCATTCCGCGGTGGCAGAAGCTGGTTAACTCCCTGCGCCTGAGACTGGCCATGCGCCTCTCGAAAGTGGACCCTGCACTGGCTAAAACCGAGGGTGAAAAAGCACTGGCCGATCCGGCCGGGTTGATTACGACCAATGCCGACAATTTCATTAATTCATTAAATGGCAACAAAATACCGGTAGCGCAAATCTGCTACGAATGGGATGATACCCGCATGGGTGCCGTGATGGAATCGTTCCTGGTAGGCTTGAAAGACGGCCGGATTTCCAAATATTTCGCGCCGATCACCAACGCCTCATTGTACGCCGACCACCCTTCCGTGCCTTACAAAGGCGTGCGCAACGGGGCGTTCATCAAAGCGAAGGCAGACCACGTGCCGTTCTCCAAAGTGAGCGAGGATTTTCAGACCGTTCAAACCAGAAGGAACTTGACGGCCGCGGAAGTGGCATTCCTGAAAGCGGAAGCCGGGCTCAGAGGCTGGGCGGGCGCCGGTGATCCTAAAACGAACTATGAAGAGGGTATCAAGCTGTCGTTTGCCGACTGGGGTGCAGGAGGCGTGGACGCCTACCTGGTCGATGGCACGAGCAAGCCCATCAGCTACGTGGACCCGGTGGACGCACGCAACAATTTCACTGCAACTTCCACGATCACCGTGGCCTGGAACAATGCGGATTCGAACGAGCTGAAACTGGAAAAAATCATCACGCAGAAATACCTGAACACATTCACCAATACGCAGGAAGCGTGGGTTGATTTCAGACGTACCGGCTATCCAAAAATCCCGCACGTTGCCAAAAACGACAGCAACAACGACTGGGGCGTGATTCCGGCGACCGAATGGATCAAAAGAATGCCGTTCGTGAATGCGGAGCGGAACGGCAATACCGCCGCCGTTGCCGATGCGGTAAGCAAAATGGGCACCGGCGCGAAAGACGACATCGCTACGCGCTTGTGGTGGGATACCGGAAAAGTTGCAAACTTTTAATATCACCGCTGGTATATTAAGTAAAAACCGGGATGGCCGAAAGCCATCCCGGTTTTTTTGTGCCCGCCCGGCTCATCTCCGCATTCCGCGAACGTGGCGCGCAGCGAACCGCGGTCGCAATGCCGCAGGTTGATTTCCCCGTTGCGAGAACGGGCCGCGGTTTTGCATTTCTCCAATGTCAATTTTGTACAATAGTTTGATAAAATCGGACAAGTCCGAATTTGTGCGTAGCGGGTACAGTTTTTGAAATATTCTTGTTGCATTATCAGAACTATTTATGGTAATTTACCTTCGGTTAAATAATATAGTGTTATTCATTCTTTTGAATATGCAATTTACCTGGCGGAAATCCTGGTTCTCCATCGGGGTGTAGAGGTGCGAGAAACGAGAAGTAAAATTGTACAATTCCAATTTATTTCAGCAGGTTATTTCCTGACAGGCGCTGTCGGAAGAACACGTATTGCCAAACCAAAAACAGAGTATAATGCCTTAACTAAAACCAAAACTCCAGACTAATGTATGATCCGATTTGACTACCGCCCAGAGGCCTGAATGCGATTCACGGCCTGAATTTTCCTCGTTTTGTATCAACACTAACTAATTTTTTCTATGATGAAATCAATTCTACGTTTTGATCGTCCCTACGAGAAGAACGTGCAAGGACCCGCGTCCCTGAGGATGTGCGGATTGGGCATATTGCTACTCTTATGCACCCTGTTTTTCAATAATGCACATGCCCAGGACGTCGCCCTCAAAGGCAAAGTGACCGACTCCAAGGGAAATGCCCTGCCGGGTGTTTCCATCACCATTAAGGGAACTACCAAAGGAACTTCCACCGACATGGAAGGTGGCTACGCGATCTCCGCGCCGCCTGCATCCACATTATCATTCAGCTTCATCGGTTTTTCATCCAAAGACGTCGTAGTAGGCAATGAAACGACGATCGACGTGGTGCTCAGCGACGACGTGAAAGCGCTCGAAGAGGTGGTCGTGATTGGCTACGGCGCCGTGAAGAAGAAGGATGTGACGGGTTCCGTGGTTTCGCTGCAACCGAAAGACTTCAACAAAGGGGTGATCACAGCGCCGGACCAGCTCATTCAGGGCCGGACGCCGGGTGTGATGGTGATCAACAACACGGGCCAGCCCGGCGGTGCAACCACCGTCCGCATCCGTGGTAACTCCTCGATCCGCGCCGGTAACAACCCGCTGTTCGTACTCGACGGAATCCCGCTTTCGGGTAGCTCGGCCCGTCCTGGCGGAAGCGGCGGCTTCGGCTCCGACGGCGGTAACCCGCTCGCTTACCTCAACCCGAACGACATCGCGAGCATGGACATCCTCAAAGATGCCTCGGCAACGGCCATTTACGGGTCACGTGGTGCCAACGGTGTGGTGATCATCACCACCAAAAGAGGAGCTTCCGGAGCGCCTACCGTGAGTTTCAATGCTTCCACCGGCGTATCCAGCCTGCTTAGAAAGCCGGAGGTGCTCAATGCCGACGAGTTCAGACAAGCCGTTCAGTTCTACGCACCCAATGATCTGAAAGGCGCTGATTTCGGTGGAAATGTGAATGCATTCGATGAAATCACACGCGTAGCACCGGTTCAGAACTACTCGATGGCGATCACCGGCGGTACGGATAATGGTAAATACCGGGTATCGGCCGGCTATATGGACCAGAAAGGGATCATCGAAACATCTCGCCTGAAAAAGTACACAGCCAGCCTGAACACGAGTTTCAAGTTCCTTGAAAGCAAAAAGCTGGGACTGGACTTCAATGTATTGTTTACGCAAACGGACGAAAACCTTGCGCCGATTGACGTAGGTGTCGGTTTTGAAGGAAACGTAATTTCTCAGGCGCTTACCTGGAACCCCACCCGCCCACTGCGCGTGAATTCCGACTCGCTGACTTACGTGAGCCCTTCGACGATCAACCCGCTCGCATCGCTGCAAGCCTACAAGGACATTGCGGTGGTGAATACCACGGTGGCCAGCATTGCGCCTTCGTACAAGATCACCAACGACCTCGAGTACAAACTCGTGTACAGCATTACCCGCCAGACAGGTACGAGAAAGGGACGTTACATCCGCGGCCTCATCGACCCGGCACAGATCCGCAACGGCTTTGCATTCATCGGCAACAACTCCGAAACGAACCAGCAGCTCACCCATACGCTGAGCTACAACAAGGATATCAGCACCGACCTGAATATCAATGCAGTAGCAGGTTACGAATTCCTGGATTATGCCAATAGCTGGAACGCCCTGAGCGGTAGCGGATTTACGGATGTCGGCCTGGATTTTTACGATTACCTCAACTATTCGGTGGCCAGCAACCGGGGTGTAAACTCTTTCAAATCGCCTACCAACCAGTTGCAATCGTTGTTCCTACGGGTTGGTTTGAATTATATGGATAAATACCTCTTCACCGGAACGGTCCGGAGAGATGGTTCGACCAAATTCGGGGAGAATAACAAATACGCAAACTTCCCTGCGGTGGCGCTTGCCTGGAATGTGTCGAACGAAGCATTCCTGAAAGGCAACAGCACGCTCAACAACCTGAAAGTGCGTTTGGGCTGGGGTAAAACCGGTAACCGTGAGTTCGACTCAGGTGCATCGAGAAACCGCTATATCTTCGACGTGCAGAGTGTGAGCCAGGCGAACTTCGGTAACCCCGACCTGAGATGGGAAAGCTCAGAGACATTCAACGGAGGTATCGATTTCGGCTTGTTCCAATCGCGGATCGTCGGTTCGATCGACGTTTTCCGCAAGAAAACTACCGACGGTTTGTTCGAGAGAACACTGGCCCAGCCTGCGCCAAGCGGTAAAATCTGGGTAAACCTGGACGGCGAGGTGATCAACAAAGGTGTGGAAATTGCCCTGACTGGTACGATCCTGGAAAACAAGGACTTTACCTGGAACCTCTCGGCCAATGCGACTTACCTGAAAAACAGCGTTTCCGGCCTGCCCGGCTTCTACGAAACTGCCCAGCTGAGAGGACAAGGCTTCTCGGGTGTGCTTGGACAAAGAATGGTGAGCGGACAGCCCCTCAACGTGTGGTACCTGGCCAAATACGCCGGTCTTGATCCGGCAACCGGAACGAGCATGTACGAAGGAGCGGACGGTAACGCCAGCACCACCGTGGACCCTGCTCAGAACAAGTTTTACGTAAACAGCCCTAACCCTAAATACCTGCTGGGCGTGTCTACGGACGTGACTTACAAGAAGTTCTCGGCAGTGGTGAACATGAATGGCGCATTCGGACATTATTTGTTCAACAACACTTTCGCGACTGTACTGGGTATCAACAACCTGTCGACGAAGAACATCGCCAAGGAATTTTTCAACACGGATATCAAAGAAGCAACGTCCAACTCCGCAGCGCCATCGACGCGCTACCTGGAAAAGGGCGATTTCATGAAAATGTCTAACGTTACGCTAAGCTACCGCGTCGGAAACATCGGAAAAGCCTTCAAAAACCTGAACATCTCACTGACGGGCCAGAACCTGTTTGTGCTCACAGGCTACAAAGGTTTCGACCCCGAGGTGAACACCGACGGTTCAAGCGGCGGAATTCCTTCCCTTGGTATCGAGTACATTCCTTATCCATCGGCAAGAACATTCCTTTTGGGCGTAAACTTTTCGTTGTAATTCATTTAAAACAGAGAATTCATGAGACTTAAATCATATTGCGCAGCACTTTTAAGCTGCTCACTGCTACTTTCCTGCACCGATCTCGATGAAAACCTCGGGAGTGCCCTGGAAGAAAGTACGACAGGTAACATCAATCCGGCCGAGTTGCTGATCAGCGCCTACACCTCGCTGAACGGCCCTTACCAGCACGATAACCGCTGGTGCTTGCAGGAGCTTTCCACCGACGCGGCCATCGCGCCAACACGCGGCGGCGACTGGGACGATAATGGTACCCACCGGGCCATTCACCTGCATACCTGGAATGCCGATAACTCTTACATGAGCAACACATTCGGCGGCCTGCTCACGGCCATTTACCAGTCGTCCAACGTACTGCGCTACTCGCCATCGAAGCAACAGGCTGCCGAAGCGCGGTTCATCCGGGCGCTGGCGATGCTGGATGTGCTCGATTTGTGGGGTGTGGTGCCATTCCGCGAGAGCCTGGAAGATTTCCGCGAGCTTCCCAAAACACTCCAGCCCCAGGAAGCCATCGACTTCATTATCTCTGAAATGAATGCGGTGATGCCGGACCTGCCCACCTCGGGCGCTGCCTACGTGGCCAACCAGAATGCGGCAAGGGTGTTGCTGATGAAGGTTTATTTGAACAAAGGCGTATTTCTGGACCGTCAGAACCCGAAGTTCGATGCGGCCGACATGAGCAAGGTCGTAGCGCTGGCGAATGAGATCACAGGTTACACCATTTCGGCCCCCGGTAAGTATTTCGATAATTTCGCGCCTGATAACAATGTAAAATCGACTGAAAACATCTTCACGCTTTACAACGAAGAAGGCGTAAGAGGTGGCGGCGTGGACCGGGCCTACTGGACGGTATCGCATTACAACATGACGCCCGGCGGATGGAACGGATGGGCAACGCTTTCCAACTTCTACGACAAGTTTACGGCTAACGACGAGAGAAGAGGAATTTACTACAACTATCCGTCCGACACGACGTCCAACCGCACCAAAAACTATAAGCGCCAAAACGTCGGTTTCCTCGAAGGACAGCAGTACAGCTGGGTGACCAACAAGCCATTGAATGCCCGTAACCCGGCCACTCAGCCGCTGGTATTCAGCCGCGAACTCACCATCAGAACCAGCGGAACCACGCTGGAGACTGCGGGTATCCGTGTAATCAAATATCCGTTTGACTATGCTTCCAAAGGCCAGCGCAACAACGACTGGGTCGTTTACCGCTATTCGGACGTATTGTTGATGAAAGCAGAAGCGATCCTCCGCGGCGGCACTCCGGGCACCGCAGCCGACGCCCTGACGATCGTAAACTCGATCCGCACGAACAGAGGCGCGGCCAACCTGACCGCTCTGACGCTGGACAACCTGCTGGACGAACGCGGAAGAGAATTGTACTGGGAAGGTTGGAGACGCCAGGATCTGATCCGATTCGGCAAATTCATGCAGGCAGGACAGATCCGCCCGGCGGACGCCGATCCTAAAACATTGGTATACGCAATCCCGAGCCAGCAAATTGCGGTCAACTCGAATCTCAAACAGAACCCGGGTTATTAATTTCATTCCAGAGCATTAACAGCAGGGGCTGCCTCGAACGTGGGGCAGCCCCTGCTTGTTTTTAGCCCAATCCGCAGAAGGCCGCCCAGCCCCGCAAAACCAGCCATGCACGATTGCCAATGCGGCTCGGTAAATTACATGCGAGTGCCGGTAACTTATCCAAGCACTTCCCGACAGATTTACATAAATTGCCTTTTCAATCAAAACCCTTTGCGCATGACACATACTGCCCCTAATCCCAAAATCCACGAAGGCCGCAACGTAAAACGCTTCCGCGAAATGCTGGGCATCAAGCAAGATGCACTCGCATTCGAGCTAGGCGACGAATGGAACCAACAGCGAATTTCCACGCTCGAACAGAAGGAGAAGATTGATTCGGAAATTTTGGAGCAAGTGGCTGCGATCTTGAAAATCCCGGCCGAGGCCATAAGGAATTTTGATGAGGAGCAGGCGGTGAATATTATTTCGAATACATTCAACAGCGAAGCTTATTACGTAGGAAATCCGCAGGCAACTTTTAATGTCAATCCTATTGAGGAAATAAGGAAGTTACACTATGAAAAAATAGAGCTCTACGAGCGGATGTTGAGGGAGAAAGATGAGATGCTAGAAAGGTTGGAACGGTTGATTGGCAGAGGGTAATGTCTGCAGAGAATGGCTAGGTATCGACAGATGGAAAATTCTTGAGATTTAAGTAAATTGCCTAGTGGTTCGACCTGTGTACAACCATTGCAGATAGCGATGTTACGTAGTCTGTCCGTGTCCTCGTGACACATCAACGTTGGAATAAAATTTATCCATTTGGCGTTACCATTGAAAATCGATTTGAAAGTAACCTTTACACCCATGAGAATATATCAAGAAATTTGGAATTCGGTCCTGGCAGTGTTGGAATCGATTTTCTCTTCGGATACGGATGTGGTGAGTTCTGAGGCGAAGGAGATTATGGCCAATCCCAAAGATAGGGAAATTTACGTCGATGCCGTGGAAAAACTGAAACCTGGCAAGTCTGACACAATTACGCTTTCCACAGGACCTATGACCATTTCTAGTCGTTAATGGAATTTCCTGTCTCGGCAACCAGCGTCATATTTGTCGTACTATTAATTGTCCCCGGGGTAGTTCTTAAAAGATTCTACTTTCAGGGACATTTCACTAAAGAGTTCGGGATAGGGATTTTTGCTGATCGGCTAATCACCAGCATCTTTCTTGGCATATTAGTTCAGATCGTTAGCTTTTTACTCCTTGGCAAAATATATGGCTTCACTTTTGAGACCATAAAAAAGCCAGCGACTATGGCATATGAGTCTGTCACAACTGCTAAATTTCATGAAGTCACCTCGCAACACTTGTGGGTAGCTTTTGGCTACTTGATAACCAGTTTGGTAGTTGCTGCCACGCTAGGCCAGGTCGCCCATTTGCTGGTTAGAGCGCTCCGTTTGGATTCCCGATTTTCTTTACTGCGCTTTAATAATCAGTGGTACTATTTCTTCAGGGGCGACATTATTTATTCAAAGAACTTCAGATCCCTTCCAAAAGGAAAGGTTATCGAAACTTACGTAGACATAATACTAAACATGGAGGAAGGGGGAAAACATAAAATGGTTTCCGGATTTCTTTCTGACTATTCCATTCGTCAAAGACCGGCGAACTTGAGACGATCTTTTTGACTGACGCGAGGCGGTTCTCGGCATCGAAAAAGGAAGCTGTCGGCATTCCCGGGCACTGCTTTATAATCCCGTATAGTAAAGTTTCAGACCTGAATGTAAGGTATATCTACCGGGAGATCGACGAATCCAAAAGGGAAGAACTTTTCCTGTCTATAATCAGATACTTTTCTTCAATAGGCTTTTTGCTCATATGCATATTCCCTTGGTTCTTGGAAATAGGAGGTTTATTAAAATTCACTGTTTTCTTCTTGTCTTTTATCACGTTCAGCCTGTTTATCGCAGTCGTTCGGGCAACCATTCTTCCAAATAGCAAAGGTTCACTTAAAGGAAATTCATTTTGGGCTGGGCTTTCGATTATGGCTGTTGGAGTGTTAGTACTTCTGACAATTTTGGACTTATGGCAAACCCTTGGATCATGGTTGCATGAAGTAATGAGGTAGGCACCTCCGCTAAACAACACTTCTTCCGATGACATAACATACGTCGCAAGCAGCGTGTGACAACTGAAATTCATCTTGCGCAAGAAAAAAGCGCCAATCTCACGAAAGGCGCTTTTTTCTTGTGGTCACGTAGGGATTCGAACGGCACCGGCCGCCCGGCCCTAACCTCCTGATCCATGGCGGCGGACTGCTCAGAAGCAAATGCAACAAAAAAGCGCCAATCTTACGAAAGGCGCCTTTTCTTGTGGTCACGTAGGGATTCGAACCCCAAACCTCCTGATCCGTAGTCAGGTGCTCTATCCAATTGAGCTACGCAACCAATTCCCGATTGGGACTGCAAAGGTAGGGATGAAATTTGCAGGAACAAATTCTGATGAAGTTATTTCGCAAAAATTTTTCTCCAAAACGGCTATCTGCCCTGAAAATCAGGCTTTCGCTTTTCTAAAAAAGCTGCAATTCCTTCCCGCACATCATCCGTTCCAAACAGCATTTCCTGACTTTCCCGCTCCGTTTCCAGCATTTGAGGCAGATTTGAATGCATCGATTGGTTGAATGCACGCTTCATTGCGCCGATGGCGAGCGTGGGGGCGTGGCGGTAGCAGGCGATAAGTTTCCCGGTTTCTTCGTCGAGGGACTCCCGGGGGACCGAATGCGTGATCAGGCCGATCTGCTTTGCTTCGGTGGCGGGAATGCGCCGGCCGCTTGAGGCTAGTTCGAAGGCGCGGGCGAGGCCGATCATGCGCGGGAGGAAAAACGTCGCACCCGCGTCGGGCATCAGTCCGATTTGTACGAATGCGAAGCTCAGATATGTGTCTTCGGCCGCTATCACCATGTCACAGGCCAATGCGAGTGAGCAACCGGCACCGACGGCTACGCCGTTCAGGCGGCAGATGACCGGTTTCGGAATGTCGCGGATGGTGGTGATCATCGGCTCGTAGTAGTCGCGCAGGATCTCGCCGGCGCTCATGCCCGAGGCGCTCGCTTCTTTTAGGTCGGCGCCGGAGCAGAAGGCCTTTTCGCCGGTGGCAGTGAGGAGCACCACGCGCACGGAGGCATCTTCGGCCGCAATGCGGATCGCTTGCGTGATTTCGCTGATTAGCGCCGGGCTTAATGCGTGGAAAACGTCCGGACGGTTGAGCGTGATTCGCGCAATGCCGTCGCGGTTTTCGAAAATCAGGTTTTGGTACATGCCGTGAAGTGTTTTCCTTCAAAAGAAGAAATACACGGTGGCGCTACTGACGGTTAGCCCGCAAAATACGCCGGCCACAATTTGCGCGGGCGTGTGCGCATTCAGTTGCAGGCGGGCGCTCATCAGCCAGCCGCCGATCAGGATCGTGGTGATGAGCGGCATCAGCAACGCGCTTTCGTCAAACCGGATCATCAGGCCCGACAGCATGCCGATCACCCCGCCAATACCCGTGGCATGGGCGCTGATTTTCCAGAAATAGCTCACCATGGCAATTAATGCAAGCGATAGGGTTACGCTGGCGAGGATAACGGAAATCTGCGGGGCGAGCTCGCCGATGGGTTGCAGCTGCCAGCCGAAAAGATAGGTGGCCAACCCATAAATGATCACACAGGCAACATACGGAATGCGGCGCTCTGCGGCATCCTCGACATACAGGGAGGTGATCATGCCCATTTTTTTGAAATAGAACATCATAATCGCCGGCGCGATGAAGGTGTTGAGCCATAGCAACATCAGCAGGCTGCCCAGCGCCGGCAGTTCGAACGCGCTCACACCTACGAGGTCGGGCGCGAGAATGAAAAGCAATGCAAACAGGTATGTAGTGATGATCAGCGGATGGAAAACCACCGATAACAGGATGGCAAGTCGGTTATTCAAGGTAATGGGGTCTTTAATCAGGTTGACGCGGGCAAAATTACGTTGAAAACCAGACTGTACAATCATTCGGTTCCCCAGAAAAGTAAGTTGCAGCGCCACAATAGGTTTTCGTAGGCGAATTTGTAATTTTGCGCCTCATTCGTAAAAAACCGGGCATTTCCCGGCTGACATTTTAAAGATTGAATTGAACAAAATGGGACCGTTGCAAATCAAAGAAATTTTACAAACTGCGCCTGAAAACCAATCGGTTGTTGTAAAGGGCTGGGTAAGAACAAAACGAGAAAGCAAAAACGCAATTTTCATCGCGTTGAATGACGGGTCGACCATCAATAATATTCAGGCAGTGGCTGAACCCGGTCAGTTTTCTGCCGAGCTGCTGCTCACAGTAACCACCGGGTCGTGCCTTAAAGTAACCGGCCAGCTCATCGCGTCACAGGGTGCGGGACAAACGGTGGAGGTAAAAATCACCGACATTGAGGTGTACGGAACGGCTGATCCTGAGGAATATCCGCTGCAGCCGAAGAAGCATTCACTCGAATTCCTGCGCGAGATCGCCCACCTTCGCCCGCGCACAAACACTTTCAGCGCGATCCTGCGTATCCGTCACGCATTGGCGTTCGCAGTGCACCAGTATTTCAATGAAAAAGGCTTTTTCTACCTGCACACGCCGGTAATTACGGCTTCGGACGCTGAGGGTGCTGGCGAAATGTTCCGTGTGACCACGCTCGACCTGAATAACCTGCCGCGTACGGAAGAAGGTGCGATTAATTTTAAAGAAGATTTCTTCGGTCGCGAAGCTAACCTGACCGTTTCGGGCCAGCTGGAAGGCGAGCTGGGCGCGATGGCGCTTTCGAAGATTTACACTTTTGGCCCAACATTCCGCGCCGAAAACTCCAACACAACACGCCATTTGGCTGAATTCTGGATGATTGAGCCGGAAATGGCGTTTTTCGAGCTGGAAGACAATATGGATTTGGCGGAGGATTTTGTCAAAAAAGTGATCACTTATGCATTGATCAACTGCAAAGACGACCTGAATTTCCTTCAAAACCGCCTCATTGAAGAAGAAAAGAACAAGCCGCAAAACGAGCGCTCGCTACCTTTGCTGGAAAAACTGGCATTCGTAGTGGATAACCCGTTCGAGCGGTTGACTTATACCGAAGCAATCGAGATTTTGCTGAAATCGAAACCGCAAAAAGAAGGCAAATTCCAGTTTCCGGTAACCGGCTGGGGCATCGATTTGTCGAGCGAGCACGAACGCTATCTGGTCGAGAAGCATTTCAAAAAACCGGTGATCCTGACCAACTATCCGCGCGAGATCAAGTCGTTTTACATGAAACTCGATGAAGACGGAAAAACCGTGCGCGCAATGGACGTGCTGTTCCCCGGCATCGGCGAGATCATCGGCGGTAGCCAGCGTGAAGAGAGTTACGAAAAGCTCCTCGGCCGCGTGAAAGAAATCGGTATCGATCCTGAAAACCTGTGGTGGTACCTCGAAACCCGCAAATTCGGCACTGCACCGCATTCAGGCTTCGGACTGGGCTTCGAGCGCCTCGTGCAGTTCGTGACTGGCATGGGCAACATCCGCGACGTGATCCCATTCCCACGTTACCCTAAGAGCGCAGAATTTTAATTATTCTACAAGCTGTTACCTTTTTCATGGCTTTACGTAAAGAGTAAAGCAGTTAGTGTAAGTTTTAATTTAAACCAACACGCACATGAAAAAGAATATGCAATCCTTGAAAAGCAGTACGGTGGCCCTGGCCGCGGTACTGCTTTTTGTTTTCAATGCCAACGCGCAAGAGCCGTTTCACGTCAAATGGACGATGGATTACACCCAGGCGGGCGTTTCGGATCATCCCAATTTTACTCCGTCGGCCGCCACACTGGCCGGCGGGCCCAATACATTCACATTACCAACGGTTTACAGCGGTGGCGGCGGTGCCGTGGTGGTGGGCTACATTGTGAGGCCGTGGCCGGTAAGCTTTTCTGGCTTGCGGTACATGGAATTCACATTTACGGCCAATTCATTCAAATACAACATTACCTCCATCGGCCTGCGTCTCCGACGCTCGCCTAACGGGCCGAACAGCATCAAGGTGCGAACCAGCATGGATGGCTTTGCCGCCGATCTAAATGCGTTCGTGATCAGTAACAATGGTATTTTTAATACCTACAACATTCCGGTTAGCTTCAACAATCTTTCCAGCAACACATTCACCGTTCGCATTTACGCCCATAATTCGGTAGACATTTACGGCACATTGTGGTTTGATGAAATATCGGTCAATGGCGACGTACTTGCCATTGTACTGCCGGTAGACATCACTTATTTAAAGGGCCACGCGGAAAACGGGCAGGTTGCATTGGAATGGGAAACCGCCTGGGAAAAGAACTCGAAGGAATTTGTGATTGAAAGAAGCACCGACATGAAATCGTTCATGCCGGTTGGTTCTGTTGCGGCCTCGGGCGAAACGAGCGGACGCTCTTCCTATTCATTCACTGACAATGATCCTCCGGTAGGTAACAATTATTACAGGTTAAAACTTATGGACAACGACGGTCGGTTTTCAATCTGTAAACCGGTTTGCGTATTCAATCCCTTGCACATAACCAGCCTTGAAGTGGTGCCCAACCCTGCCTCCTCCGAAATGATCACCCTCATTGGAGCCCGCGACGCGCTCGTTACATTGCACGATGCCTCGGGAACGGCCATCGGTTTCCGCCGCGAGGACGATACCCTTGGGCACATCCGGCTGCTACCCTTCCGACCGCTCGCGGCTGGCATTTATTTTGCAGTATACGTAAAGAATGGTCGAAAAGAACATTTGAAAGTGTTGGTTCCGTAAGGCATTCTGCGCTTAATTTGTAATGGTAAAGTATAAAAAATGCTAACTGCGCATCGTTAGCATCACAACGTTCTGAATATTAAAGGCCAAAAAGCCTATGTTGAAAAAAGTGCAGCCGAAAGTGTGGTGGACGGCAGCTGCTGTCCTGGTTATTTTGTTGATTTCCTGGGGATTAGTCAGAAAAAACAAAACCGATTCCCCGGACGTGGCCGTGACTGGGCAATCCGTCAAGAACCTCGATCCCGTGCCGGTGACGAACCCTGATGCCGAAATGGCCGCCAAAATCGCCAAGATCGAGGACATTTTCAGGCGTAAGCGCAGGGCCGGATTCAACGGCAATGTGCTGGTGGTTCAAAAAGGCAAAATACTTTACCAAAACTCGTTCGGCTTCGCGCACATGAAGGCGAAAGACACCCTGGACGCCGATTCGCGTTTCCAGCTGGCGTCGCTTTCGAAGCCATTTACGGCGGTGGCGGTTTTGAAACTCATCCAGGAAGGCCGAGTAGCGCTCGACGACTCGGTGCAACGCTTCTTTCCCGATTTCCCCTACCACGGCGTGAAGGTGGATATGCTCCTGAGCCATCGGAGTGGCTTGCCCAATTACATTTACTCGTTCAACGACAGCGTCCGCCACGGTCGGAAGTATCCCGATAACCTCGACATTCTCGACTGGTATGCCAAAGTGATCCCTACCCCGCAGCCTTACAACCGCCCGGGCAGGTCGTTCAACTATTGCAATACCAATTACTGTGTCCTGGCCGCAATCGTCGAAAAAGTCACCGGAGACTCGTTCGGCAAATACCTCAACAGCCAGATTTTCACGCCGTTGGGAATGCAAAATACTTACCTGGTAACCGATACGACCATTGCCGCCACCAAAAACCGGACCGACGGCCATCAGTACGGACGCAGGCTCGACAAGGATTATTACGATGAAGTGGTGGGCGATAAAGGCCTGTATTCCACCACCATGGACATTTACCGGTTCTACAACGGCCTCACCAAAGGCCTCATCATTGAAAAGAAAATGCTCGACGAGGCCTTTAAGCCCCGCAGCTTCGAACGGGCCGGCATCCGCAACTACGGATATGGCTTCCGCATGCACACCAAAGAAGATAACACGCCGCGATTTATCTACCACGGCGGCTGGTGGAAAGGCTACAATACCATGCTATGGGTGTGCCCGGAAGACGACGCGGTGATCATCGTGCTCGGCAACACTTACAACCGATCGACTTACGATTTGCGGGAACTGCTGGAAGTCGTTCATGGTTCGGTGAAGATCGACGATATTGAGAAAGACATCTAGCATTGTTTGAATTCGGCCGCGAATTCAGGATATTTGCCGAAATTAAACGATTTCCCGCACCTTATGCCCGATACTGCATACCATTTACCTGCTTATCTGCTATTGGGCTTGCCGTTTTCGTGCTTCTTATTGCTATGGCTGGGTGGAACAAGTCTAAATAAATATGCAGGCTGGATCGGCGCATTGGTAACCGTTGCCGGGCTGCTGATCAGTTTCACATATATTCCCAACCTCGGCATTCCGTACAGCTTATTGCAGGTTCCGCTGCCCTGGTTTGCCGTGGGCGAGCGCTACATTGATCTCTCGCTGCGGTTTGATACGCTCTCCACATTAATGCTCGTGATCGTGCATTTCGTGGCGCTGCTAGTGCAGCTTTATTCCACCGCCTACATGCACGCCGACCGGAACGTAAACCGGTATTTCGCATTCATACAGCTGTTTCTGTTCTCGATGCTCGGCATTGTGCTCGCGAGCAACCTGCTCATGATGTACATCTTCTGGGAGCTCGTGGGGCTGTCGTCATACCTGCTGATTGGTTTTTGGTATACCAAAAAACGGCCTGTATGGGCAGCGCAAAAGGCATTTGTGCTCAACCGCATTGGTGATGCGGCATTTCTGACGGGCATTCTGATGCTCTTTTACTACGTCGGAGTTACTGACCTGGAAGTGTTGGCGCTCGAAATCGGCACCATTCCTCAGGGCATTCTCACGGTCATCGGCATTTGTCTTTTCGGTGGTTGTGTGGGTAAATCGGCGCAATTCCCGCTTTCGGGCTGGCTTCCCGACGCGATGGAAGGCCCCACGCCGGTTTCGGCATTGATCCACGCGGCCACCATGGTGGCGGCAGGTATCTTTCTGCTCGCAAGAATATCCTTTTTGCTAACCGTCGATGCCCGTTTGGTAATCCTCGTTATCGGCGCCATTACGATGGTCATCGGCGCTGTGAAGGCATTAAATGGCTGGGATATTAAAAAAGTCCTCGCCTATTCCACCATGTCGCAGCTTGGGCTAATGGTCATGGCGGTCGGCTTTGGAAGCTGGCAAACGGCCATGTTCCACCTCGCCACGCACGCATTCTTCAAAGCAGGCCTTTTTCTATCAGCCGGCTCGGTGATCCACGCCGTAACGCCGCATGAAGAGCATACCGGTGCCGAACCTCAGTTCGATCCGCAGGATATGCGCACGATGGGCGGCTTGCGCAAGGCATTGCCGATTACATTCATTTGTTTCTCCATCTGTGCAGCTGCCTTGGCCGGGCTGCCATTCTTTTCGGGCTTCCTTTCCAAAGACGCCATTATCACCGAAGGTTTCCTCTGGGCTTCGGAGTTTGGGGCCTTGGGCTACTTGTTCCCTGTGCTGGTCGTATTGTCGGCAGGGTTAACGGCCTTTTATATGACGCGTCAGGTGTGGCTGATATTTTTTGGAAATGAACGCTTTCCTGCGGCAGTACACCCGCACGAGTCGCCGGTGGCGATGTGGCTGCCGATGGCGCTGCTTTCGGCATTGTCGGTGTTTTGCTGGTTCTCGATCAATCCTTTCAATGCCGAGGGGTGGTTCCTGCAATGGATCGGACAAGAGCATGGTGAACATTTGATATGGGTTCCATTTGTAGCGAGCGCCTTTACGTTTGTGTCAATTTTCCTGGCCTACCGCGAAACGGGCAGTGCCAATCCTTTTAAAGTAAACGATCCGATACCCGTCGGAGAGCCGGCTCAAAGCCCGTGGAACTGGCTGCGCGGCTATTCCAACGAACATTACTTCCTCATTCCATTCGAGTACATCACGAAGTATCTCAAAGTTTTTGAAAAAAATGTGGTCGACGCCCTCGTCGATCTCGTTGCGAAAGGCAGCCTGGTGTTCGGACATCTCATTGCCTGGTTCGACAGAACGTTTATCGACGGCGCCGTCAACCTGACCGTTTTCTCGATCCGTTCGGCCGGTCAGGCGGCGCGGAACATGCAGGGTGGCCGCATACAGTCCTATTACATTGTGACGGTAATGGGCATCTTTTTATTGATATTGTGGCTGGTTGCGATGTAATGCAGGCCCGGCCGGTTAAATTAATGCTTGATGATTGATCATATACTCACCTTCTTAATTGCCATACCATTACTGGGCGCCGTGGCCGTCGCTTTCTGGCCGGTCGATCGCCAGCACAATTTCCGCCTCATCACGCTCGTCGCGTTGCTGCTGGAAGTAGTCGTTACAGCCGTTTCGTACCTTTCATTCGACATTCAGAACCCCGGCCAGCAACTTTCCGAGGTGAGGGACTGGATCACGCTACCCATCGGTTCGCTGGGAGTTGTTTCGATTGATTATGCATTGGCCGTGGATGGTATCAGCTTTCCGCTGGTGCTGCTGGCGGTGGTGGTGCTATTGGTCGGCGTGGTGAGTTCGTGGAATGTCAACCACAAATCGAGGGCGTATTTTGGCTTATACCTCCTGCTAAGCGGCAGTGTGATGGGCTGTTTTCTGGCTCAAGACCTGTTCCTCTTCTATTTGTTTTTCGAATTTATGCTCCTTCCGATGTACTTTCTCATCGGCCTCTGGGGCGGTCCGCGGCGTGAATATGCCGCTTTGAAGTTCTTCATTTATACATTCCTCGGCTCGCTGCTGATCCTGATTGTAATGATCGGCCTGTACCTTTCGGTAATCGATCCGGTGGAAACGGCGCGGGCGGTAGGCCTCATCGGCCCCGAGGACGCCATTCACCCGGACATGATCCCGCAGATCCAGCAATGGCTGTTCGATGGTAAGATCGCCCCCGAGCAACTCATCCACACCTTCCGTTTCAGCTACCTCGCCGATCCCGGCAACTACATTCCGGGCTCGATCCTGAACACCGCTTCCGACTTTTTTATCGGCAACATTCCCGTTCGCTTGCTGGCATTCTGGTTCCTGTTCATCGGTTTCGCCGTAAAACTGCCGGTTGTGCCAGTCCACACCTGGCTTCCCGATGCGCACGTAGAAGCGCCTACGCCCATTTCGGTGGTGCTTGCGGGTATTTTGCTTAAAATCGGTGGTTATGGTTTCATTCGGATCGTGGATGGTTTCTTCCCGGCCGAAGCGCTATACAGTGCCATTCCGCTCGCCGTGCTGGGTATGATCTCCATCGTTTACGGCGGTTTCAATGCATTGGGACAAAACGATCTGAAAAAAATGATCGCTTACTCGTCCGTCTCGCACATGGGCTTTGTACTGCTTGGAATCGCTGCATTCACGCCCGAGGGTTTCAACGGCGCCATTTATCAGATGGTTAGCCACGGGATTTTATCGGCAATGCTCTTCTTACTCACCGGCGTTATTTACGACCGCACCCACGACCGTCGCATCGATCATTACCGCGGCCTCGTGGGCGTCATGCCGCGATACACGGTCCTCACAGGCATCGCATTCTTCGCATCGCTGGGCTTGCCGGGCTTCTCGGGTTTCGTAGGCGAGCTTTTCACGCTCATGGGCGCATTCCAGTCCGACGCCCTGCCAGTTTGGATTCCCGCATTGTCCACATTAGGTATCGTCCTGGCCGCCGGCTACTTCCTGTGGACCTACCAACGCATGTTTTTCGGCTCATTCTGGTACAAAAACGCCACCACCCAAGTCCTCAACGACCTCACCCGCCGCGAAACTTTCATGCTGGTGCCGCTGGCCATCCTCACCATCCTCGTCGGTATCCTGCCCGGGCTGCTGTTCAACTTATCCGGGCCTGCGATTGAAGCCTGGTTTGAGGGGTTGAAGTGATTCGGTCGGGTTTGTCAACGGTTGTCAGGAATGGGTCAGGATTTGTTAGTGTACGCTATTGGTTGATTCTTAGAACTCCAATGAAGTCAGAAACTGGTCGCGGTTAGCGGGAGTCACGAGGGTCGCTTTTACTTTGGGATAATTGGTTAAAAACGTTGACGGAAATCTTGCAGACGCTTCGGAATTCCACTTGAATTCAATCGCGCGCAGGTTCCCTTTTATCTCTTCTATGTAATCCACCTCCTGCTGCTGGGTAGTACGCCAGAAGTATATTTTTGCGTCTAACTCATTCGCATTCAGAAATTTCTTACGCTCGCTGATCAAATAGTTTTCCCACAATGCTCCCACATCGTTTCGGTTTTTGATAGGGTTGAAATTATTGATCACTGCATTGATAATCCCATTATCATAGAAATAAATCTTGCGCCCCTTTTTGATTTCATTGCGCACGTTCCCTGAAAACGCGGGAACGGTGAATAGCACAAATGCCTTTTCCAGCAAATCGATGTACTTTTCCACCGTCTTGTTATCCGCCTGCACCAGCCGCCCGATTTCGGTAACACTCACTTCGCTTCCCACCTGCAATGCAATTGCCTTGACGATCTTTTCCAGCAAAACTGGCTTTTTCACCTGTTCAAGGACCAATAAGTCTTTATATAAATAACTGTTAGCAATCAGTTTAAGGTGCTTTTCAGCATTCACAGGGTCGGTAGCGATTTCGGGATAGGAGCCGTATATCAGCCGTTGTTCCAGAAGCCGCTGCTCGGTGAGATAGTCGGTGTATTTAACCAATTCCGCGTACGAAACAGGAAGCAACTGCATTTCGTAGCGCCTTCCCGTGAGCGGTTCGTTGATATTGCCCGCCAATTCAAATGAGGAAGAGCCTGTCGCGATGACTTGCACATGCTTGAACCGGTCAACAATGATCTTGATCACGAGCCCTACATCCTGAATGCGCTGGGCTTCATCGATAAATACCACTTCATGATCCCCGATTATTCTCTCGATAAGCGTTGCATTCGGTTTTAGAAAAGCTTCGCGCGTATCGGCGTCATCCCCATTAAGCCGTAGCGTCTTTTTATCCACCATTTCCAGCAATTGCTCCGAAAACGTCGTTTTTCCCGCTTGCCGTGGACCATAAATAATAAGCGCTTTGCTTTTGAACAAATAACCTAGCGCAGCATCTTGTTGACTTCTCCTTATCATAATTTAAGGTCTTATCCTTTAAAATTATGATATTCCAGGATTCAAATCCAAAAATATCATGATTATTTTGGATTTGAATCCCAAAATGTTATGATTTGACCTCCACAAAACGCTACCGCCCGAACAACTGATCCAGACTAAACCGTCCCTTTTTTGATAATGCTTCCAGCGTCTGCTGCTGGTCGGGTGTGAGGATTTCGATGATTTCAATGCGCTTTTCTTTCGCCAGGCGGTTGCGGTCGCTTCTTTTTGCGCCCCGGCGCTTCATTTTCCTTTCCATCCTTGCATACCGCCGGTCGATCTTTTTGAGTTGCTTTTCCTGTCGCTTCGTGAGTTGCAGCTCGTCGGCGTACTTGTCCATGTTCTTTTCCAGACGCCGGTTGTTGAGCTTGCTGTTGGCCGCGTCATTTTCGAAATCATCGTCGTCACGGCTGATGCTGCGCTGGTCGCTGCTGCGGCCGTCGCTACGGCGCGACTGCGCAATGGAATCGGAAGAGGCTAAACCACCCAGCAACAGGCCGAGGGCGAAAAAGAGCATCAGGATTTTTTTCATGGGGTGATCATGGGTTGGAAATTCGATGCTTATAACGGCGTTTTGCACAGGTAGTATATGCCGCGCCGCTTTTTTCATTATCCGCGAGACAAATAGGCTTATTCAAATAAATGTAGTTTTCCCCGAAAGCTCTGATAGTATTTTTTGCAATCTTTACAGTAGTTGCTATTGGTTTTATTTCAAACTGCATTCTATTTCCCAAATTTTATTTCCCTACCCCCTGTTTTATCAGATGAAAGATAGTGCTCCTTCACAAAGGTTATTGTCCCTGGATACGTTGCGTGGTTTTGATATGTTCTGGATTTCGGGTGGCGAAGAGATTTTCCATGTCCTCGCCAAAGTGACCGGCTGGTCGTGGGCGATCGTGCTGGCCCACCAGTTTACCCATCCCGATTGGAATGGTTTCCGGGCCTATGACCTGATTTTTCCCACATTCCTTTTCATGGCGGGCGTTTCGACGCCGTTTTCACTCGGCAGTCGGCTCGAAAAAGGTGTGCCGCCATCGCAGCTGGTCCGCAAGGTGATCCAGCGCGGCATCATCCTCGTTTTTCTGGGCATTATTTATAACAACGGCATTTTCGAAACCGAATGGTCGCAGATGCGCTACCCGAGCGTACTCGCACGGATCGGGCTTGCGGGGATGTTTGCGCAGATCATTTACCTCTATTTCGGTTACCGCGCGCGCTGGATCTGGTTCGGCGGGCTGCTGATCGGCTATTATCTGTTCATGATGTTCTACCCCGTTCCCGGATGCGGCGCCGGTCTGCTCACGATCGACTGCAACCCCGCCAGCTACTTCGATAGCCTGATCATTCCCGGCCGCCTGCACCTCACGATCCACGATCCCGAAGGACTCGTTTCGACCATTCCGGCCATCGCTACCGGCCTTATGGGCATTTTCGCGGGAGAGCTGCTGCGGACGAGCCACGAGGTACTTTCCCAGAAAAGCAAAGTCATTTACCTTGTGTTTGCAGGTGTGGTGAGTTTGCTGGTCTGCCTGGTGTGGGATTACTTTTTCCCCATCAACAAAAATCTCTGGACCAGTTCGTTCGTACTCTGCGCAGGCGGGTTCAGCACCTTGCTGCTGGCGCTGTTCTATTGGATTGTGGATGTGCTCAATTACCGTAAATGGACGCTGTTTTTTGTCGTGATCGGCATGAATTCGATTGTGATTTACATGGTAGGCCGCTTCATCGACTTCGGTTACACTGCCCGCGCATTGTTCGGCGGCATACTCAGCTATTTCCCCCACGGCGCCGAGGCAGTAGGCGAAGTAATTGCATTTATAGCGGTACAATGGGCGTTTATGTATTTACTTTACAGAAATAAACTGTTTTTGAAAGTGTAAAGGATGGTCAGGAATAGTCATTGACACTTTCACTCATTCCCTGTTCCACAGCAGCTCATTCACTCATTCACTCATTCAATCATTCAATCATTCACTCATTCACTCATTAACTCATTCACTCATTAACTCATTCAAAATTAACCCATGATCGAAGTCACCAACTTGACAAAGGTTTACGGAACGCAGCGCGCGGTCGATGGGATTTCATTTACGCTCAGGAAAGGCGAAATCGTGGGTTTTCTCGGGCCGAACGGTGCAGGGAAATCGACGACCATGAAAATTCTTACCGGCTACCTGAAACCGACCGAAGGCCTGGCCAAAGTGTCGGATTTCGATGTGACGCAGCAACCGATGCCTGCTCGCAGGGCGATCGGCTACCTGCCCGAGCATAACCCGCTGTATTTGGATATGTACGTAACGGAGTTCCTGCTTTTCTCCGGAAAACTGTACGGAATGGGCGGCGCGGCATTGCAGTCGCGGGTGGACGAAGTGATCGCGATGTGCGGATTGGAACCGGAGCGGCGCAAGAAGATCGGGCAACTGTCCAAAGGTTACAGGCAGCGCGTCGGGCTTGCGCAATCATTTTTGCACAACCCCGAAGTACTGATCCTCGACGAGCCCACCACGGGCCTCGACCCTAACCAGATCCAGGAGATCCGTGAGGTGATCCGTACCGCCGGCCAGGACAAGACAGTGCTTTTTTCCACCCATATTATGCAGGAAGTGGAGGCATTGTGCGACCGTGTGATTATTATCAACAAAGGCAAAGTAGTGAGCGACAGCTCGTTGCAGGAGCTGCGCCAAACGGGTGATTCGCTGGAAGATATTTTCAAGAAGCTCACCCAGCAGGCTTAATGTTCCGACATTAGTTACCAGGATCATATTCGGCAAGGCAAATATTAGAATTGCATTAAAACGATATTTTCCAGGATTTAAAGCGCGAGAATTTTGTTATCATTGTAACTTTTGATCAATCTCAATGTCAGTTGTTGCAGATATTAAACCTAACATTCCCTCGTTAAGTCAGTGTTTTCAGGTATGAAAAATTGGTTGTTCGGCCGGTTTCGTGTTGTAGTGATTGTTGTGGCGCTGGTGGTGCTGACCTCCGTGGCTTCCGTTGCGTGGAAAATGATGTCGGTTAAGACCACGGCCGTCAACAAACCCGCTGTTGCCGCACCCGAGCCCAAGCATAAGGCGCCCAAAAAGCGCCGTGACCCGGTGTTGGTTCTTCCGGAAAATGAATGGGTGGACAGTACGCTCAAATCCCTGAGCATCGAGCAGAAGATCGGTCAGCTGTTCATGGTAGCTACTTTTTCCAACCGCGACGAATCGCATTACCGTTACATCGACAAGCTGATTAACGATTACCAGATCGGCGGACTGATATTCTTCCAGGGCGGCCCCGTAAGCCAGGCGCAGCTCACCAACCGCTATCAGGCGCATTCCAACATTCCGCTTTTCATCGGCATCGACGGTGAATGGGGCCTGGGCATGCGGCTCGACAGCACGATTTCCTTCCCGAAACAAATGGTGCTCGGCGCGATCCAGGACGACCGGCTGATTTACCGCATGGGCGACGACATTGCGCGCCAATGCAAACGCCTCGGCATTCATATCAACTTCGCGCCGGTGTCGGATGTGAACAGCAACCCGGCCAATCCGGTAATCGGTATACGTTCGTTTGGTGAGGACAAAGAGAATGTCGCGCGGAAGTCGATCGCCTACATGAAAGGCTTACAGCACAATCGCATTATCGCTACTGCCAAGCATTTCCCCGGCCATGGTGATACCGATGCCGATTCGCATTTCACACTCCCGGTGCTTAATCATTCGCTGGAACAGCTGAATTCCGACTTGTACCCTTACCGCGAAATGATCGCCGACAGCCTGATGGGCGTCCTGAATGCGCATTTGTACATTCCCGCATTGGACAACACGCCCAACCAGGCCAGCTCGCTGTCTGATAAAGTGGTGAATGGCTTGCTCCGCAAAGACCTGGGCTTCCGCGGCCTCGTGTTTACCGACGCCATGAATATGCGCGGCGTGCTCAAAAACGGCAAGCCGGCCGACGTGAACCTGAAAGCGCTGGTAGCAGGCAACGACGTGCTGCTTTACCCGGAAAGCATCGCCGAAACCGTTTCGCGCATCAAGGATGCCATCAATTCGAAGCTGATCAGTGAAAAGATCATCGACGACAAGGTGAAACGCATTCTGCAAGCCAAATACTGGGCCGGGCTGAACCAATATAAGCCGATAGACATCAACAATCTTTACAACGACCTCAACAGCGAGAAGAGCAAGGAACTGAACCGCGAGCTCTCTGAGGCTTCCGTAACCGTTGTTAAAAACGACAATAACCTGATCCCGATCGGCTCGGTGATGGACAACAACATAGCGTCCGTGAGCATGGGCGAGGGCAGCGGTGTGGCATTCCAAAAGATGCTCTCCACCTACAAACCGATGCGGAGCTACTCGTTTTACGACGCGCCGTCGTCGCAGGACCAGATTACCGAAATGCTCGGTTACCTGCAACCTTACAATACAGTGATCGTCGACGTCCACGGCATTAGCTCCAAGCCCGGCCGGAATTATGGCATTACCACGGGCATGGTGGAGTTTGTTAACCAGCTCAAACAGCAGAATAAAAAAGTGATCCTCTGCCTGTTCGGAACGCCTTATAGCATTCAGTTTTTCCCTGACACCGATGTGCTCATTTGCGCCAACCAGGACGGCAAAGACCAGCAGGAGATCGTGCCGCAGATCATTTTCGGCGCGCTGGGCTCGAAGGGCCGCCTGCCGGTGTCGGTACTGGCCCACAAAAGTGGCGGCGGTGTAAGCACCACGTCCATCAATCGCATTGCATTCGGCACGCCGGAGAGTGTGGGAATGGATGGTATTTCTCTTAAAAAAATCGATGAAATCGCCACTGCGGCCGTGAATGACCATGTTTTCCCCGGCTGCGAAGTGCTGGTGGCCAGACAGGGTAAGATCATTTACGAAAAACAATTCGGTGGGTTAAGCTATCGCACCAACGAACGCGTAACGCCCGAGACGATCTACGACCTGGCGTCGCTTACCAAGGTTTCGGCTACATTGCAGGCTGTGATGCTCCTTTATGACCGCAAGCAGATCAGTTTGGATGAAAAGGCATCCAAATACCTGCCTGAACTGGCGGGTACCAATAAGCAAAACTTCACCGTCCGTGATTTGCTGCTGCATCGTTCGGGACTGGTTTCGTTCTACCCGTCGCTGTGGGACCGTACCAAAACCAGCGCAGGCGGTCTTCTGCCGGAATATTACAGTTCGAAACAAGACACGGCCTACTACCTGCAGGTAGCCCCGAAACTCTTCGCCAAAGGTGCATTGCGCGATTCGGTATGGAAGTGGGTGGTGGAATCGCCCATGAACAACCGCCGCGACCGCGCCGGCAGCTACGGTTACCTGTACAGTGACCTCGGCTTTTTGACACTCCAAAAAATTGTCGAAAGAGTGGCCGGCCAGTCGCTCGACAATTTTGTGGCCGCCAACATTTACGAGCCGCTGGGGCTGCCCTACCTGGGTTTCAACCCGCTGCGTCGTTTTCCTGAAAAGCAGATTGCGCCTACCGAGCAGGATTACCGGTTCCGCGGGCAGCTGCTACAAGGAACAGTCCATGATCAGATGGCCGCCATTGTTGGCGGCGTATCGGGCCACGCCGGCCTTTTTGGCACCGCACGCGACCTGGCGGTTTTACTTCAAATGAACCTCTGGAAGGGCAACTACGCAGGAAAACGCTATTATGAGCAAGCCACGGTGCCATTCTTCTCGCGGATGTACGACGAATCCCATCACCGCGGACTGGGCTGGGACAAGGCCCCTGCGGACGGCAACAGCTCATTCGTATCACCGCTGGCGTCCGTCAACTCATTCGGCCACACGGGTTTCACCGGTACAATGGTGTGGGTAGATCCCGAGGAAGACCTGGTATTCATATTCCTTTCCAACCGCGTGAACCCCGACCCGGAGAATACGGCCATTACGACCCATCGTACACGAAGAAAAATCCAGGATGTAGTGTATGGTTCTTTGATTCAACGGAAAAGCCAGCTTCCTTAAATCACCTTCAGCGTATTTGAAAAATATCTCTAACTTTACCAGTCAAACGGTTAGCGGAAAGATATTTAGACAGATACATGAAAAGAACATTTATTAAAGAAAGTTTACTTACCATTTTCGCCACGGTGTTCTGCCTGGCAGCTTCATTTGGACAGACTGCGATTACAACGGGAACCATTACCCCATCACCAGCTTGCGTAGGAGGTGGCGTTTCCGTACCATTTACTACCACCGGAACGGTACTCCCGGCGGTAATTTTCGTAGCACAGCTATCCGATGCGGCAGGCGCTTTCGGAGCTAATCCTGAGGAAATCGGCAGTTCCGCTACAACGCCTATTTCGGCAACTATTCCTGCGAATGCAACCGCTGGCGCAGGTTATAAAATCCGCGTTGTGTCAAAGTTGGCGGCAGTCATTGAAATTACGGGATCTGAAAGTGTTGCGCTGACTGTGAATGCGGTGCCAGCAACGCCGACGGTTATTTCCCCGGTCGAATATACCCAAGGCGCCACCGCTACTGCGCTGACGGCAACCCCCGCGGCCGATTTGCTTTGGTATGATGGTCCAAACGGCGGTACCGGATCTGCCACAGCGCCAGTCCCTTCCACTGAGACTGTTGGGACTACCAGTTACTATGTAGCTCAAAAACCTGCTGCATGTGAAAGCGGCCGGGCCAAGATTGATGTTGTTGTGGCTGCTTGTACGCCACCTGCTAAACCTACGGTTTCCAACCAGTCATACGAAGTTGGCGACGATGCCGCAGTACTCACTGCAACGGGCACAAATCTCAAATGGTATACCGATGCGACGACTACGACAGTGCTGCCGTCGGCACCCAAGCCCTCGACCACTGCGGCAGGAATAACCAAATATTACGTCTCGCAAACCAATGCCAGCGGCTGCGAAAGTGAAAGAGCGGAAATTACCGTCACTGTTACAGCCTGCACGCCGCCCGCGAAACCTACTGTTGCTAACAAAGCATATGAGGTTGGCGACGATGCACCGGTGTTAACGGCAACAGGCACGAACCTCAAATGGTACACTGATGCAACTACCGGCACAGCATTGCCGTCGGCACCGAAGCCCTCGACTATCACAGCAGGAATAACCAAATATTACGTTTCGCAAACCAATGCCAGCGGCTGCGAAAGTGAAAGAGCAGAGATTACGGTAACGGTGACAGCCTGCACGCCCCCTGCTAAACCTACGGTAGCCAACAAATCATACGAAGTGGGCGACAATGCGCCTGTGCTCACTGCAACTGGCACGAACCTCAAATGGTACGCCGATGCGTCCACTCCAACTGCCCTGCCATCGGCTCCAAAACCTGCGACTACGACAGTTGGCACAACGAAATATTATGTGACCCAAACCAATGCCAGCGGTTGCGAAAGTGAGAGAGCTGAGATTACAGTGACAATTACTGCTTGTACGCCACCTGCTAAGCCCACTGTTTCCAACAAAACATACCAGGTAGGCGAAAATGCACCAGTTCTCACGGCAACCGGCACTAATCTCAAATGGTACACCGATGCATCCACTACGACTGCGTTGCCATCCGCTCCTAAGCCCGCGACTACGACGCCTGGCACAACGAGATATTATGTAACTCAAACCAATGCCAGCGGCTGCGAAAGTGAAAGGGCTGAAATTACAGTGACTGTCACAGCCTGCACGCCTCCTGCTAAGCCAACTGTTTCCAACAAAACATATGAAGTCGGCGACAATGCACCGGTGCTGACAGCGACAGGAACCAACCTGAAATGGTACGCTGATGCAAACACAACGACGCCGCTACCCTCAGCACCGAAACCTTCTACTGTAAAAGCAGGTGAGACGAAATACTACGTAACCCAAACCAATGCGATCGGCTGCGAAAGTGATCGTGCGGAAATATTGGTAACAGTTACATGTAAAGCATTCGCTGGTCCAACCGTAGTGAGCCCAGTGGCCTTCTGCCAAAGCCCTGCGGTGGCAACGGCATTGAAAGCTACTCCCCTGGCCGGACATACGCTGCTTTGGTACTCCACATCCTCGGGAGGAACGGGATCACCCGACGCTCCTGTCCCGCCGACAGATGAAGCCAAATCTATTACTTACTACGTTAGCCAGAAAAGTACTGCATCCGGATGTGAAAGTGCCCGCAGAGAGATCGTCGTGAACATAAGGGAAGCCGCCAAGCCGACCGTCTCGCCGATCGAGTACTGTGTGGGAGAAGCAGCGAGCGTACTCGCGCCATCCGGCAGCACATACAAATGGTATGCTGTTGAAACGGGCGGCACACCATTGGCCTCAACATTCAAGCCTTCCACGACCAAGGATGGCACAACGCCTTATTTCGTGTCGCTATCGACAAGCTACCCTTCACTGGTGTGCGAAAGTGCCCGCGTGAGAGTAAATGTTGTCGTTAATGCCCGCCCGGCTGCTGTTAGCGCGCTGTCGGAAGCATTCTGCCAGGAGCGTACGGATAAAAGCTATACTTTCCCGACGCAAGCCGCGGAAGGAAATACTTTGAAATGGTACACTGCGGCCAACGGGGGCACGGGAGGCACGGCGACACCTTCCATTAACCTGAAAGAAGCCAAAGAAACCACATACTACGTTACACAGGTGTCGAACAAAAATTGCGAAAGCACCACCCGTGTTGCGCAGAAAGTCCTTGTAAAGCCCCTGCCGGCAGTGCCAGGCGTTTCGCAGCCGTTGATCGAATACTGCCAGTTTATCGTTGCTGATCCATTGAAAGCGACGGCAGTTACCAATGGCACTTTGAACTGGTTCGGTACAGATGCAACAGGCGGGACTTCCAGCCCAACAGCACCGATCCCTTCGACTGCCGAAGGTGGAACGACCTCGTATTATGTTGCGCAGACATTGGCCGGATGTATCGGCGACCGTGCGAAAATTGATGTGAAAGTAAACACAACACCCAAGCCTGCTACCAAAACATACCTCGAATACTGCCAGAACGAAACGGCGCCGGTCCTCGACGCGACCGGAAGCGTGCTGAAATGGTACCGCGAAGCCAACGGGACCGAATGGCAGGGTGTACCATTCACACCGTTTACCGAAAAGGTGCAGGATTACTCGTTCTACGTGACGCAAACCGGCAACAACGGTTGCGAAAGCCCGAAAGAAGAGATCAAAATCCACATTAAATCCCTGCCTTCGGCGACGATTTCAGGCAACTCCACGATCGACCTCGGCGAAAGCGCAACGATCAATATCAAATTTACCGGCGACGGACCGTGGATTTACGTGCTCTCCAACGGCACCACCGACACGACCGACCAGGCCAACCACCAGGTACCGGTGACCCCAGCCACAACCACCAGCTACCTCATCACGGAAGTTTCCAATGCCTGCGGTAAAGGTATTCCCATCGGCAGCGCGCTGGTGACCGTGAAAATCCCGACCATTAATTCGGGAAGCCCCTCGGTTTCGGAGATCTGCGCGGGCAAACCGTTCACCGTGCCATTCCAGGCGTCGGGCGAGTTCCCTGCCGGCAATACTTTCAAGTTGCAGGTAGCTACCGAAAATGCGGACGCGAAGTTCTACACCATCCCGTCCACTGTAAGCGGAAATTCGGTATCGGCCATATTCCCGGATACTACTAAGGCCAGTACGTTCTTCCTGCGGGTGATCAGCTCGGGCACCAATCCGGACCTCTCCGTTAAAGGCAGCGTAAGCTCGATCACTATTAATGCAAGCCCGCTTCCAGTGGCCACCCTCACCGGCACTCAAACCATCCTCGTAGGTGAAACCGCCGACCTCAAAGCCGAAATCACGGGTAAATCTCCCTGGACATTGACATTGAACAACGGCACGAAGGACACACTCATCACTGCGAATGCGACGCCGTACGTTTTCAAACTTGCGCCGAAAACCACCACTACCTACGCCATTACCAAAGTAACCAATGGCTGCGGCATCGGCACGGGCGTAGGAACGGCGCGCGTACAAGTTGATCCGATCCTCGGCGTAGAACCTCCTGCCCCTGCAACGTGGGCCAAGGTTTACCCAACGGTGATTAATGGCAAATGTACGGTGGAAGTAACCGGCACTATTTCGGCCAAACAGGCAACGATCGAAGTAGTAGACCTGAATGGTCGCCCGCGTTCAGCACAGGCCATCAAACAGCAAAAAACAGAGGTTGATTTCGCAAACTATCCGTCGGGACTTTACCTGCTGCGGATCAAGAACGGTAACCTGAGCACCGTTCAGCGCGTGATGAAACCCTGATCAGTCATAATTACAACAGCACGGGACATTTGTTGCAATGCAATGGATGTCCCGTTTTTCTTTGACATACCATGAATATCCAGGCAGACATAACCGACCACTTCTTTATGGAGGAAGCCCTCGCGCTCGCCCACAAAGCGTATGAAGAGGGCGAAATCCCGGTGGGCGCATTGGTGGTGGCCAAAGACCGGATCATCGGTCGGGGTTACAACCAAACCGAGCGCCTCAACGACGTCACCGCCCACGCCGAGATGATCGCCATCACCGCCGCCGCCGACCATCTCGGTTCGAAATACCTTACTGATTGTACACTCTACGTGACATTGGAGCCTTGCGTGATGTGCGCAGGCGCGCTCTACTGGACGCAGGTGAAGCGCGTGGTAGTGGGCGCGATGGACGAAAAGCGCGGATTTTCGCGGGTCGGACAGCCGCTTTTACACCCCAAAACCAAACTTGTAACCGGCATAATGGCCACGGAATCGCAGGAGTTACTACTCAAATTTTTCAGGCAATTAAGAACATAAAGCAGTTTTCTGCTGTTAGCCTAACTGTTAAAACATATTGTTTAATCCTAAAACTACACTAAAAATGGCATTTACACTGGATCCCTTACCTTACGCAAACAATGCATTGGAGCCACACTTCGACGCATTGACCATGGAGATACATCACGACCGTCACCACCAGGCATACGTTACCAACCTGAATGCAGCAGTAGCAGGCACTGAGCTGGAAGGCAAAACCATAGAAGAATTGCTGGCTGGCATCAGCAAAGCACCGGCACCGGTACGCAATAACGGCGGCGGTCACTGGAACCATTCATTTTTCTGGAAATCCCTGTCATCGAACGGCGGCGGCGAACCGACCGGCGAGCTAGGCAAAGCCATCACCGCTAAATTCGGTTCATTCCAGGCATTCAAAGACGAGTTCAAAAAGGCTGCAACCGGCCGTTTCGGATCAGGCTGGGCATGGTTGATCAAATCCGGCGACGGCGTGGCGATCACTTCCACTCCCAACCAGGACAACCCATTGATGGACATCGCGGAAGTAAAAGGCACGCCGATCATCGGCCTCGACGTGTGGGAGCACGCATATTACCTGAAATACCAAAACAAGCGCCCCGACTACATCGACGCCTACTGGAATGTTGTAGATTGGAAAGCTGCTGACGCACTGTACACTGCGGCTAAATAATTGAGCTCCGGCTTGGGAAAAGGTTTATAGCTTGCAAAAAATTTATACAAATCTCTTGCAAGCTGTAAACCTTTTTCTAATTTTGTGTCCTCGAAAGGGGTTATCCCATAGAATACGGAGGTTGTAGCTCAGTTGGTTAGAGCGCTAGATTGTGGTTCTAGAGGTCGCGGGTTCGAGACCCGTCTCCCTCCCTTGAAATAAGTTCAAAGTCAAACAAAATGCCTGTAAATCAATGATTTGCGGGCATTTTTGTTTTCCAGACTATGTCAAAAAATGCAAAAATTCCCATGTTTTCAGTGAGTCTTTCGTGTAGTTCACTCACTTTGAGAAAAAGACTCACTGGAAACGGCATAACGAATTGATAGACAACATGTTCACCGCATGGACATCTTGACTGGCAAGCGTGGTAACTCGATATTTAACCACTTTTAAACGCTTGTGTTATGTTGGAGAAAACATTCGGCCTGCTTTTCTATTTAAAGCCCGCCAGAAATCAGAAGGGAACAGTTCGCTACGTTTACCTGAGAATCACCGTCGACGGCAAGGTTGCCGAGCTATCCACCAAGAAACTATGGAACACTGAAAGGTGGAATTCCTCAGTCGGACGACCTGCCGGAAATAAGGAAGATGCAAAGACGCTGAATGCGTACCTGGATATGCTCACCGCCAAAGTTTACCAGGCCAAGAAAATTCTTACCG
Source organism: Dyadobacter fermentans DSM 18053 (assembly GCF_000023125.1). Classification (NCBI taxonomy): domain Bacteria; kingdom Pseudomonadati; phylum Bacteroidota; class Cytophagia; order Cytophagales; family Spirosomataceae; genus Dyadobacter; species Dyadobacter fermentans. Next base: position 5,080,340 of record NC_013037.1, on the reverse strand, counting down.
AGGATGACAAAGAAATTTCCGCAGAAGGCTTGAAAAACATCCTGCTCGGTAAGAGCAATGAAACCCGCACTATTCTTGAAGTATTCGAGCGTCATAATGAGCAGATGGAAGCATTGGTCGGTCAGGAGTTCGCGCCGCTCACTTTGAAGCGGTACAAGACCGCGAAGGAGCATACCGCTTCCTTTATCAAGTGGAAGTACAAGAAGGACGATATGGAGATCAAAGATCTGAATTTTGAGTTCATTACTGAATTTAACTTCTGGCTCCGTAGCGCGCGGGGTTGCAACCACAACTCGGCGATTAAGTACATGAGCAACCTGAAGAAGGTTGTGCTGATCTGCGTCAATAATAAGTGGTTGAAGAAAGACCCGTTTCAGGGCTTTAAGCTGACTAAGAAGGAAGTCGTTAAGAACCCGTTGTCTCGGGATGAATTGAAGCGGCTTACTGAGAAAGTGTTCGAGGTTGAAAGGATCAGCCAGGTGCGGGACATTTTTCTCTTCTGCTGTTACACCGGGCTAGCTTATGTAGATGTGAAGCAATTAAAGACGACGGATATTGTTGTCGGCATGGATGGCGAACCGTGGATTGATACCACGCGGCAGAAAACGGACGCACCTACACGTATTCCGTTATTGCCTACTGCGCTTGACATTATCGAGAAGTACAAGGAGCATCCTCAGTGCTGCAATAAGGGCGTTGTGCTGCCGGTTCTGAGTAATCAGAAGATGAATGCTTATTTGAAGGAGATTGCTAACCTATGTGGGATTTCCAAGACGCTCACCTTTCACATTGCGCGGCATACGTTTGCCACTACTGTGACGCTGAGTAACAAGGTGCCGATTGAGACGGTTTCGAAAATGCTGGGGCATCGGTCTTTGAAGCAGACTATGATTTATGCGAAAATACTGGATGTGAAGATTAGTGAGGATATGAAGGGATTAAGGGAGCGGTTGAAGGGGAAATAGGACGGTAGAGCGAAGCGTCAAGTTAGACCGTTGGCGTTTCGCTCACTGTAAACGGAGTATATTAGCATGCCATGTAATTATACAAGTAACATTATTTGGTATGAAGAAATTAAGAAAATTGTAGCTAGCGGTATTTAATATCATTGGAACGTGAATCATTATTACCCACGAAAGTGGAGTTGCAGCATTGCTGGAATCACAATATCGCAAAATGTGCCATGCCCTCGAATAAGGTTGCTTTTTACGGAATGTAAAAAGCAACCTTATTCGGACTTTTGTATTCCAAAAAAAAGAGAAGCCTATTCTGTCACTCCTGAAACATTATTCGGTCTTCGAAATCAAGGATTGATCGGTTTTTGGCTTTAGGATGAAATTCTTGTCTTTCTCCGAAAATCTTTCTATGATATATTTTTCGAACTCCTCCGGTAACTTCCCGTATCCAGTAGTTAATATAACCTGATAATCTTTTTCTTTACCCGATGCTGCTATTCCCATAGCGATAGCCGTTTCCAATAGCAATAAGTTCTGATTCAGGTGGTCTGTGTCAATTCCGGATGCTTCAGGTGTGTCAATCAGTAAAAATCTTGGATGCTTTACCGATTCCAGCTGCAACGCCAGACTCAATATGGTAAAATAATACATTAGCCTTTTGGGTACTTCGCTGCTGTTAGCCTTGTATACGCCATTATCTATATAAGGCATATAGTCTTCGTCTATATACGCGGTGATACTTTTGTATGAAGATTCTGCAAGCAGAGCACTGTAGACTTCATTAAACAGTCCGATAGTACTGGCATTGTTTTTATCGTACGCTTCCTTAGCTGATTTCAGGCTGTTTTGCGCCTGCACAAATGCCTTGGTCTTCAAATTAAAGTCTGTTTTCAGCTTTTGCTCCTGATCAATATTTCTTAAGTCAAAATTTAGTTGCACCAACTCGTCTTTTAGCTTAATGATTCTATCATTAAGCTCATCAATACGGGTCGTATTGCCCGCAAATTGAGCTGTAAGAATTATCTTTTTTAGTTTCTCGGTATATTCCTCAATTGACTGATCTGTGTCCTGAATATCTGCTGTTAAAAGCTTGACTTCCTCTTTATAGGTTTCGACCGCCAAGGTAATCGCCTTTATACTTTTCTGTTTATGGGATAAAATATCTTTATATTCATTGGTGTTGTATACAAATTTCTCGTAGTCGTCGTCATTGAATTTTGAGCCGCATATACAGAATCCTTTGTCAACATTTTTTTCAGTCATGCAAAACGGACAGATCTCCATCGCAAAGAGGTCCAGTTTTTCATGGGTAAATATGATTTTTTCGATCTGATTAATTTCTTGTATCAGGCCCTCATGTAGGATGGCAATTTTTGATTGCTCGCTAATAAGGTTTGTAATTTTGATTCTGTCCTGAGAAGCTTTTAGTTCCAGTCCAACGAGCTTTGACTGTATTTCCGCAAGTTCTCCTGTTTTATCGTCTGAACGAGTGCTTATTTTAAGCAAGTCATTCCTTTGGAGTTCAAGCACTGATATTTCCTTTTCCACAAAATCTTTCCGATTGCTTAGTTTATCGGTGTCTCCTGATACCTCATGATTTTCGGTGAAGCTTTCCAATAGGCTCTTCGCGATGTCCTTTGCTTTCAAAGCAGCCCTTGCCGCATCTAATTTTTTGAAATAGTCAGCAGAGGACATTCCGAGTAATATCTCGAAAATAGATTTCCGGATTATGATCGAATCCGCGATAAAGTTTTCAGCTACCGGTTCTTTGTAGATTTTCCTCGGTTCCGTATTCTGGTCGTAATTTAGTAAGCGGAATAAATCGCTGAAGTTGAAATACCAGTGTGCTGCACCAATATGCAGTTCAAATACCGGAATTCCTAGTTTTCCCAGCAGCCAGTCTGAGAAAGTAAATGGAGCTGTTTTTTTATCCCGTTCAAGCGAAAATGAATCTACTTCCTCATTGTGCTTTACAAAAATATCCTGTGCACCTATAAATCTTTTTAGGGAATATGCGAGGTCATTTATAAGTATGTCTAACTGGACGTAATTGTTGGTATCCTCGATGATCAAGGAATACTTTGAATTGTCTTCGTTTTTGCTGAATGGTTTTATTTTACCGCCCAATCCGTATTCGATAAAATAACTGAATGTGCTTTTTCCTGAACCATTATCTCCGACGATGATATTTATCCCTTTGTTTAGCTCGGGGGATGCGTAGTAGTAGGCATCGCCGGAGTAAATAACTTTTTTTATAATCAGACTTCCCATGTAATTACATTGTTATCTGCGAATATCTTATCAGATAGTGTTTTTATGGTAACAATTCTTAAAGAATGTACAGCAGATTTGAGAGATTGAATGTTAGATAGTTCGGTGCTGAAAATATGCTTATCCAAGAAGCTTTCAGGTACTTCCGGTTTCTTTAACCAAAGGTCTATAGTATGGGAAGTGCTATTCACGGACACGCCGATGAAATTTTTGTTTTTAAGTATAATCAGCAGGTGATGAAGAAGCTTTTTCTTAATCTGAGCCCTTGAATAGATCTTGCTTAATTGGACTTGATCGAATTTTGTAGGGTCGCCCCCATCGTTTATAAAATCTATCAGATAAGCTATCTTCCTGAAATCCTTGAATTTTTTATCTTCTGATGTACAGCCAAGTGCATCCAGAAGGATTATTGTGTTATACGCGAGGAAATTGTAGTCTTCCTTTTGAATAAACATCAGCCTTTTCTTTGCAGCATTTCTATTCATAAATTCCGGCTTCGTCAAATGAAAGATAACATTCGTTGATCAGATCAAGTACAATCTTTTCCATCAGGTCGCTGTCAATGATAGGATACTTATGAGTCTTTGATTTGATCTCAATAATTTCAATAGATTTTTTGGTAAATGATGCTAACAGTTCCTTAATATCATCATTTGTCATTTGCGTTTGTTCCGTATTGTCTATAAATTCTACAAGTTCCTTCTGGCAGGCTTCAAAAATCCTGTACTTGATTGCGCTAAGGTCCCGGTCTAATATGTTGTTCGAAAGCTCTGACTTGCCAAGTGCCAGATCCCGGCAATATCGGTTGATGCGCAAATCTGAAATTGTGTTGTTGACAGCCCTTAATTTTTCAGTCAGATCCCTTGGGTCCGTAATGTTTATTGCCCCGAATTTTTCGCTGGCCCAATCATCGCCAAAAGTCTCCGTAGAAATCTCATAGGACTCGAGTCCGATACTTGCTATCATGTCCGTTAAAGGACAGCATTTGATGTCATTATTCAATGCATCATCACCTTTGACACTCTTTAGTATTCCGATGAGATATAACTTGCCTTTATCTGTGATAAAGGCACCGCTTCCGGAGAGGCCTTTGGCATCATCTGTTCCGCCTTTGAATGCATCCTGCCCTGAAAGCGTTATGCGAAATTCGTCGTTTGAAATACCATTCAAGACCCGACTGTTAAAGGGTCTTGCCTCATCTTTATTGCGCTCCTGAAATCCGGTAAAATGGACTGGCATGTCTTTTCCGAAAGAGCAACCTGCTAAAATTGTGGGAAAGCTTTCTTCGCCTTCATCGTAACTAACTTTCAATAGTGCCCAGTCCTGAATCTTGTTCTTGCCGGTAACTTCTGTTACGCTAATTTGATTGAACGTCGAGTTGAAGGTTTTTTGCTGCTGTACCACTATTGATTCAAGATTCAGTTCTGCGTATTGATCGTTATCCCCGAAAACACAGTGATAAGCAGTAACAACGAAAAAACCACCTGCTCCTTTTACAAGCGTACCGGAGCCGTGACTTACCTTCTCACCGTCTATATAAATCGACACCCTGACGCATGGGCGATACAGTAAATCCTCATTCATGCTCTAACAAATTTGCGCTGGCTATAAGCTCCCAGTTTCCGGTTGTAAAGTCTTCCTCGCCTATGAACTTTCCGGCCTTTTCCTCCACAGTAGCTATTGGATAGTTCAGATATATTTTCCGGGTGGGCGTGTACTTAAGCCTTGTTCTTTCCGGATGATGTATTATGCGGGCAATTGTCTCCCTGTCGGGGTGGGTATGCTTGGAATTTCCGCCATTTGTAGATATGATGAATCTATCGCATTCAATCATATCCAGGACATCATTCGTTGTATTGTTTTTACTGCCGTGATGGGACACTTTGACAATGTCAACCTTCAGTTTTTTCTCAGTTGAATAACCAGCCATTTTCATGGACTGCTGAATTAAATGTGGATGTGAATCGCCAAGTAGCAGAATACTTAAATCGGGTGTTCTTAATGCAAAGGCAATCGAAGAGCTATTGCCCAGGTCAGCCAAAATAGTTTTTTCAGGGGTATCATCTGCAAGCGCCAGATCTTCCAATTTGCCCCGTCCCAGCTGTGAAGGTTTAATACCGGATATAGTGATGTCTTGAAGTTTGTCTTTATAGTCATCACTTATTTCAGGCCAATGTTCATTTAACTTGGTAAGTACCTCGTTTGAGGGAGACAAAATTTCTATATCTAACCCCTCTGGCAAGCAAGGTGTTTTCCCGATATAAACATCATCCGACCACTTACTTTTTATCGCTCCTTTATCAATGAGTAGTTCCTCGAATGTCTTAGCCTGCTCATAGCTGATATTTTCCCCTGCCGATATGAACTTGATATTTTTAGAGTTAAACCAGTATTGCCCGATTTTGTCTGGATTGAAGGAGTCGCTTTTTACAAATTTGATCAGCCCTCCGATATGATCGGAGTCAATATGTGTCAGTATTACGATATCAATAAAAGAGAGATTTTTAAGGATTGATTTTAAGGGGGCATTGAATGTTTTCGCTGTACCTCCATCAATCAGGATATTGAAGTCATTTCCTTCGTGATCAAAGGTCCTTACTATCAGGCAGTCTCCGTGGTACGCAGGTAATACATGTATTTGTGTTTTTTTTGTTTTAGGTAGATTTTCTTTCACTTAGAGGTTTTTTTGTTATCTCAAATAACATGGTTTATGGAGTTAAAGTAGATAAAAAAATGAAATCTGCAAAATGTGACCCTAAGTCAAATTTATACAGTAATCGGTAAATCCCATTTCAATAAACTAGATTCACAAATTGTCTCAGGACCTGGATTCGGAGACCTTGAAATGCGAATAAGCCGCCTGCTTTGCGCGTCTGGCCAGATGTACGATTGTTAAACAATCGCCGGTCGCTCCGCGCCCGATCTGGCCTTCCCCTCCAAAGTCGGTTCAGGTTTGTTGAAGATTTCCCAAGGATAAAATAGCTGTCGTCAGTTGAGTCTGTTGGCTCAATCACTCGTAGACTTCGCATAGAGTCGAAAAGTTTAGTTAGCTCGGGGATTTTGCCAACAACAGTTACCTAGCTTTTCCCCAATTTTGGGCTCATGACTCACCTGTCCACGAAATGAACATCTTGTTTCATATCCCTTACAAGCCCGATCTTTAAGCTTTCTTGAAAAGGTAAGGTGAGACAGGGAACGTGATGAAAGAGAAAAAATCAACCAGAACAAGGCTGGTCGGAATCCGGCTTACGCCCAACGAGTATGCAAGGCTTGAAGGCAAGTGCGCGCGCACTACGTGCAGAAAGCTCAGCGAATTTTTAAGGCAACTCATATTTGGGAGGCCGGTTACAGTAATCGAAAGAAACGGTTCGCAAGACCAGATGATCTCGGAGCTGTCCGAATTACGCGAAGAGCTCAACCGGCTTGGCAACAACTTTAACCAGGCGACCAAGCGGCTACATAGCATTAATCAGATCGCCGAGTTTAGAAACTGGATCATAAGTTATGAGGCGGAGAAGACATTCCTGTTTTCAATGCTGGACAAGATCAAAGTGCAAACCGACAAACTGGCGGATCGATGGTTGCAGTGATACACACCAGTAGCCGACTTCGGGCGGTACTGCATTACAACGAGAACAAGCTGGAACAGGGACACGCCGAATGCATCAGTGCATTTCACTATCCAAAAGACGCCGACGCGCTGACTTTCGAGCAGAAGCTGAACCGTATTCAACGGCAGCTCGCATTGAACAAACGGACAAAGGTTAACACGGTTCACATCTCTTTGAACTTCGATCCCTCCGAGAAGCTGAAAAAGGAAAAGCTGGCTGAGATTTCAAAAGCCTACTTGAAAGGCATCGGATTTGAAAAGCAACCGGCGCTTGTTTATGAGCATCGGGATGCCGGTCACCCGCATGTGCACATTGTAACGACCAACATTAAAGCAGACGGCAGCCGGATCTCACTGCACAACTTGGGTAAAAATCAATCCGAGAAAACCAGAAAGGAAATTGAGATTGGCTTTGGGTTGGTAAAAGCACAGGAAAGTAAAGGGCAGGAATTCCGTATACAACCAGCCAGCATCAAAGTGGAATATGGGAAGATCGAAACAAAGAAGGCTATCTCAAATGTGCTAAGCAGGGTTATCAAAGACTATAAGTTCACCACGATCGGAGAACTTAATGCTGTGCTCAACCTATTTAATGTGGCCGCTGACATCGGATCCCAAGATTCAAGGATCAGGAAAAATAAAGGAATTCTCTACCGGATACTCGATAAGGACGGGAACAAAGTGGGCGTTCCGATCAAAGCAAGCGACTTTCACTTTCAACCGACACAGCAGAATCTCCAAAAACTGTTTGTCGAAAATGAGGTTACCCGTCAAATTGGACATCGAAATATCAAAAACAGCATCAGTATGGTTATGTATGGTCAAAAGAATCCGACGCTACCTGGTCTGAGCAAAAATTTGCGCCGGGACGGAATTGATATGGTACTTCGCAGAAATGAGCAGGGAGTTCTCTACGGCATTACTTTCATAGACCACCGCAGCAAAGCCGTTTTCAATGGCAGTGCTTTGGGAAAGGAATTCGGCGCGAAAGGGATTACAGAATGGTGCAGGGATACTGATCTTTCTCTTCACCAGCAGAGATCTCAAATGATCGGTAAAAATGCGGAGCAGGCCGAAAATCAGCAAAATACTCAACAAGCAAGTCCAGTAGGTCAATTCAAAAACGGCAGGACGGCAGTAGATGCGCTGTTTTCGCCTTTACAGGATAATGGCTATACTCCTCAGGAACTCAGAAAACCGAAGAAGAAAAAGCAGAGAGGATTTTCGATGGGATTTTGACGTTAAGTGATTTACGGAGTGTAATGCGAGAACCCTCATTGACTATATTTATGCTTACTCGAATTCAAAACTCAACAATACCCCATGCCCATTCACGTCGCTATTACCCGCAAAGTCCTTCCCGGAAAAGAAGAAGAATTCAAAGATGCGCTTCGGCGCTTTCTTGGTGATTCATTTTTGCATGGCGGTGTGCACGGAGCAGCAATGATGACTGCTTTGCCTGGCAGCGAAAGCCGAGAAATTGGCATTTTACGGACTTTCGCCGATCAGGCTGAGCGGGATGCTTTTTACAACTCGAAGCTATTTAAAGATTGGGAGGCCTATGCATCGACGTTGACGGAAGAACCGATCTACCGGGAGCTTACTGGCCTGGAAGCCTGGTTCCGCTCTCCCGTTCCTCCGCCGAGGTGGAAAATGGCGGTGGCTACGCTTTGCGGTGTGTATCCTACCAGTTTGTTTTTGACCTATGTAATTGGTCCATACATTCAGGGATTGCATCCTGCATTCAGGACTTTGATTGTGGCGGGATGCATGGTTGGGCTGCTTACCTGGGTTGTGATGCCGCAGGTTACAAAAATGTTTAAACCTTGGCTCTCGGCGATCAAAAAGTAGTAAGTAAGACCAATGGTAACACGCTTGTGCACCTCAGCGCAGCGAAAGGTACAAAGCAAAAAGTGACGGCTTCAAATCCATTGGCTATTTACCGCGGCTTACGCCGCTCCTTAAACCGCCAATGGCTTTGCAGCCAAGGGGTGAACCCCGTCACTTTCTGCTTTGAGTGAGAATAGCGGTTGCGCTGAGTTGAAAATAAGTAAAAAACGATATGTACATACCGCTAAATAAGATTCCTAAGTAAGACCAATGGACGAAAAACTTCTGGTTGTATTTCACAACTACTTCCTCCATCCAACATGAAAAAAGTTCTTTACAGTCTCCTCCTTATCTTTACTTTCAGTGTCTTTGCCTCTTGTGGTGAGGTTGTTCCGTGTGGCACACACAATGGTCAACAGTTAAATAAGGGACCACGGGGCGGGTGCTATTACATCAACTCCAACGGAAATAAAACCTATGTCGATCGAAGTGAATGTCAATGCTAACTAATGGAAAAGAAATTCCCTTCGCATAAAGACCACCTGAATAAAACATTCCTTGAAGAAATGGGCTACAAACTCTGGTCCACAAAGGGTGCTCGCTTCCAGGCTGCACACAGGTTGGCCAGAATTGACAAGTTATCCAATTTATCGTTAGGACTCCTAAACGCCTATCTAATTATAATAGGCCTCTTGTCAGTCTATCAAATCTCTAATGAGGCTGCGATAAACGAAAACGTTATTGCTTTCGGCTCAACATCGATCTCGATCCTATTGCTGTTATTCGGGCAAATTGAAACAAGTCGAGAATACAAACGTCAATCTCAATTATATCATGAATGTGCATTGAAATTAGCCAAATTGTACAACGAGCATAGGACATTCAAAACTTTGACTGAGCGTTCTCAACGAGAAAAAGCTGAATTCTCCAATAGCATCGCAGATAGATACCAAGAGGTGTTGGCCAATTACGCGAACCACGAAGACATCGACTACAAAAAATTTTTGCTGCTAAACCATGAGTATTTCGAACTAAAATTTCGACAGGTCATTCAATATCACGTTCAGTACTATTTTAAAGTACTTTTTGTGTACCATGCTATCATTATAAGTCCTATCGGCGTTTTTGCCTTATTCCTGGCACAGAAGGGATAAGAGATTAACACTTATAAGAGCTCAGACATAATGTACTTTTATAGCAAGATAATCGGATAAATTCCGATTATCTTGCTACATTTACACATGGATCTACCCCAGAGCATAAGAAACCTTTCCAGCCACCCATTAACGCATCAGCTACTCACCTCGCTGTTGAAAGACTACAAACGCCCCAACGATAAAATTCACGAGCTAATCTCCGCAGGCATTATTGAGCCTGTTAAGAAAGGCCTGTACTTACCATCCACAAAACTTTCAGAAACACGTACAGAGCCGTTTCTACTCGCAAACCACATGCTTGGCCCGAGTTATGTGTCTTTCGATAGTGCGCTATCATACTACGGATTGATCCCCGAGCGGGTGTTTGAAGTTTCCTCCGCAACGACAAAAGCTTCCCGCCGGTTCGACACGCCAACTGGCGCATTCAGTTTTACACGAATGCCGCTACCCTATTACAGCTTCGGGATACGGCAGGTCGCGGTCGGAAAAGATCAGAATGCACTTATCGCTTCTCCGGAAAAAGCTCTGTTTGACAAAATAGTCAGTACAGCGGGTTTGACGCTCCGGAGTAAAATCACAGCCAGCGAATACCTGATTGAAAATCTGAGAATGGACGAAGATCAATTGAAACAGCTGGATGTACAATCAATGGAGACGTGGCTGAACGATTCACCAAAACGCGGGAGCCTGGCGCAAGTCATTAAATTCATCAAGGAACTATGATCAAAGAATGGCTGGCAAGTTACAATCCTGCCAACAAGGATGATGCAACGCAGGCGCTGCGTGAAATTATGCAGCAAGTCGCGTTGGCTGGGCTCTATCGCAAGGGCTTCTTTGAAAAGGCTGCGTTCTATGGCGGCACCGCACTCCGCATTTTTTACGGGCTAGATCGCTTTTCCGAGGATCTCGACTTCTCTTTGCTCGAAATGAACCCCAATTTTTCGATCAATACGTATATACCCGGCATCATCGATGAATTCGAAGCGCTGGGAATGCATGTATCGGTCAAGGAAAAACAGAAGGCAGTAAAGACCAGCATTGATTCCGCATTTCTGAAATCCGAAACGATCTGGCGGGAACTAGTTTTGGAAGGCGTTGTGCCTCAGCAAGGGCTTGAACAAATAGCTAACATCAAAATTAAACTGGAAGTCGATACCATGCCGCCTCCGGGATTTGATACCGAAGAAAAGCTCCTACTCCAACCATTCTCTTTTTATGTGAAGTGTTTCAGCATTTCCGACCTCTTCGCGGGTAAAATGCATGCGCTGCTTTTCAGAAAATGGAAAGACAATGTGAAGGGGCGCGACTGGTATGATATGGAATGGTATATCCGAAAAGGCGTTGCGTTAAATCTTAAACACTTCGCGCTACGTGCGAAGGATAGCGGAGATTGGGAGCGGGAAAATATCAGTGAAGATGAGTTTCGCGAATTGCTGAGTACGAAAATCGATTCGGTCAACTTCCAGCGGATCAAGGATGATATTCGAAGATTTATACCGAATGCCAGCGTTTTGGATATTTGGAGTCCGCAGTATTTTCATGACCTTGTGTCAAAACTGAAAGTCGATTTTTAAACGAGCTTTTATAATGCAGTTGATGAAATACGGGATAATCTGCATTCTTATAGTTACAATAAGTGCTTGTCGTCAAGAAACCGAAAAGCCTAAAATTGAGTCATCTATCCAGCTCGACAGCTCAGTTACTCATCTTGTCGAGCAGTTTATAGCTGAAGAACATTGCGAGGGTACTCTGAACGATATCACAATAGACAAAATACTGCCTGATAGTACAATTATCACGGTTCGTACCATGACAGCTTATCGTCGATACTTTATACAACATCCCAAACGTAGAAAGGTAGTCGTCAAAGGAGTTCCCTTCTACTATTATGACGGGTCAGAAGAATTCCTTGAAAGCATCCCGATTGATACCAATGAGGTTTGTTTCAATGTAGAGCATATGGGGGATGCAGCATGGACTTATGTAAAAAGCCAGGGCGGAATAAAAATTTACAAAGACGGGGGCGAGCCATTCTTTTATCCGACATTTTACATTCCAAAGCCAAAATTTGAATTTCTGCCACCAGAATAGATTGTATTGTAAATGTTCCGACCTTGCAGAGAAATTAGTAATTTTACCCAAATAACATCGCAGTTACCACCGCCAAAAACCTCAGGCATTTTCAAAACTTTGAACACCCAAAACCGCCCGAAAACTCACCCCAAAACCAGCGAAAAACATAGCTCAAACCAGTCAATTTTCGCTAAAAGAATTATACATAACAAATATACTGTTGTACTATATGTATAAAAAATAGTGAGTCTTTCGTGTAGTTCACTTCAAATAACGGAGGCAAACCTTGATTATGAGCCGATTAAAGGCAAAGTTCGAGACCCGTCTCCCTCCTTACGAAAGTTCATGGCGTCGTTGCATATGACTCCCAAGCCTAGAAACTTAAAACAGAAAATCGGGACACAGACCCCGATTTCTCATCCTCCAATCTTCTATATTATCAACTTCGCGAACTCATCACTTCCCAAACGCAAACCCAACACTCATATTAATCGCCGGAACGAAGCCGATGCCGAACCGCGGCCATAGCGCCCAGTCTTCGTAGTCGATCTTTTCGCCTTTTGTCATCAGGCCTCCGAGCAGGCCGACGGAACCTTCGATGGCCAATGGTTTTTTACCGTTTAGGTTCGGAAGCCATTGGTAGCCTGCCAATGCGCCGACATGCGCGAATGAATATTTTTCGTCGAATTCCGGGTCCGGGTCGTCTTTGTCGATGTCCTTAAAAAAGCGGATTCCGACCGTGGGCGCGACGAAAAAGCCATTTGGCGCATTTTCATCAATTCCTTTCAAAGCACGAACGAGATTGTAAATACGATATTCGGCACCAATACCGAACCAGGTGCTTTTGAACCCGAAATCAGTTTCGGTCGCATAGTCCACATTCACTTGAACCGACCCGGATTGGCTCACTTTCTGCTCGAATCCCAGGCTTAGCGTCCGGTTGATCAATGGTATCGGATGGAATTTTACGATGCTGCTCTGCGAATGTGCCGCAGAAAACGCCAGTAGCGACACGACGGTGAATAGAAAAATCTTCTTCATTTTAGAAATAACAATAGAGAGGTGACTCATGATTAAACAGTTAAAGATTAAGCTAAAAGGCCACATGAAGCGGTTGCGGAGGGATTTCGGTGGGTTTGAACGAATCTGAATTCAGGTTCATGGGAAAGGCTATCTGGTCGGTTGCGATTACATTCTTCTCGAAGTCCGGGTCATCCGACATGACTACCATAAACCCGCTGATCAAATCATTGATAAGCTTCGAGCCGATTGTCCAGTTTTTAGGGCTTTCTTCCAGATCGGCTATCCGGTATAGTGGCACGTCGGGTAATGCGCTGCCCTGACCGATTTGCCCATTGGCAAACGGGAATTCCCACGATCGGTAACTCAGGTCGAGGTAGGCTACCGCATCCTTTTCGGGGCCTTCGGAAATTCCACGCACCGCGAAGTAAGAACCGTTTGCGGTAAACAAGTAGAGCGCCCGGTACCTGTATCGCGGGTGCTTCTCGGAAAATGTAATTTCGAATTTGTATTCCCTGATGCTATTGTATTCCGTATACCCATTGTCCGCTTTGGTGTAGCGGTTTTCGAAGTTCGTGCTCACCACAATATTCCCAGAAAGTCTTCCGGAATCCTCAATTTCGGGCTGGACAGTGAATGCAACTATTTTTCCATAGTATACTTCCGAGTAAGATTTGGCGTAAGCTCTGTAAAATCGCTTCCCTGCACCTTTGCTAGTGTAGGTTTTGGCAAACGAATACGGCGGCGCGAGTATCGTATGGAATTGGATGCTTTCCGCCTTCCCACCCAATTCCAACCCCGTAGAATCCGTAGAAACCAAAAATCCATATTCCGACAAGGCCTTGTCTTCGAATTTTTCCACTGAACCGTTCAGCGTGATTTCATTTTCCGATTCGGAACCGGCCGCCCACGTGTTCACCACAGGCTTTTCATAGCCCGGATCATTGGCAATCATCACATAGGCTTCGGTGACAACCTTTTCCAACAGGTTGTAATCGAGCCAGATGAACCCCGCCATTGGCTTTTTCGCGTCTTCCTCCGTAAGCCTGTCCCCCCAGCGCTTTCCCCAGGAGTTTTGGACCAAAAACGCATTTCTCTCCTTGCTGTAACCTACAATCGTGCACGCATGCCCGGCGCCCGGTGTTCCATAGTTATCCCAAACGAGGCTACCGTCCGGCAGCATTTGCGCAGGTTTCTTGAAATTTTCATCCGGTTTGATTGCAATGATGATCGGGTTGTCATAATATAAAAACTTTCGGAAGGTGGCCGCATTATGGGCTATACGTCCCCAGTTTTTTACCTTAAATGTCGACGCACTTTGGTTTTGAGCGCCGGTCGGTTTCGGGGCCGGCTGATTTCGCGTAGGAAAATCCCTATACCTCGCTACACCAACTTGCTGGATCAAATTCATCGCATCCGCCATGAGCACGCCTTTGTTTTGACCCTGATTAATAGACGTCCATACGAATTCCGGGCTGAAAACAAGTTCGGTAAGCAATTGGCCGTCATTACTGAGATAATTAACAGGCTTGCCGCGTTGGTAAAGCAAGGTCCGGGCCGCATAAGCCGTCGCCCAGCCTACACAGCTTTCCATATCACCCTGGTTTCCCACCGGTACGAGGCCCGGGATGATATATTCATCGGGAAGTGTGGTTTTTTCAGAGGTACGGGCATTAACCAACGGCTCATCGATCAATGGAATGCGCTGATAAGCGCCCGGTTCCGCCAGCAGCAAACCGCTTCGCTGGGCGGTGGATTCGATGGGTTGCACCGGAGTCACCTGCTCTTCCTTCGTGTCCTTTTTGCAAGAAACAATGAGCAAAAGGCCTAGCAGAAATGTAAGGTATAGTGAAATTTTAGCTTTGAAATCCATCTTTTACAGCCCTTTGATCATAATTTAAACCTCCTACCTCACTGCACCGCAATCCTTGCCTTCCCTTCTTCCAGCTCCGACACTTCGAATTTCAATGCGGGAATTTTACTGAGGTTTTCAATCAGCTCGTCCGTACTGCCCGAATGCTCGATCAGCAACGTACCTTCCGCTCCTTTGATGGATTTTTTAACGCTTTTAACTTTGGGATTTTTACCGAGGCTTGTAGCAATGACTTGAAGTTTTGCGAAACTCACATTCGAAACCGATACTTCCGTGAGTGCGCCAGGTGCCGCCTGCCTGACCTGCGCATTGGCCGTTTTAGTGGCCGAGCCCATATTGCTGAATTGCAGGTTCATCCCGCACAGCCGCTCCATCAGGTATTGCGACATGCTCTCCGACGCATTCCGCAGCGCGACTTTATTTGCAACTGCTTCGGACACATCTATCCCGCCAGCCGAAACCGTATTCGTGGCCAAAATCGATCCGTCCTCCGTCGCAATCACCCTTATTTCCAACCTGGCACGACAGGCCGTCATCCCACCCTGTCCATTCGTCTTTTCCGAAATGGCCTGACCGGTTACGATAATCTGCGCGCCCATTTTCAAGCCCAACGCCGCCATCTGGCCAAGATCGCCGGTCGAATCCGACAGCTGCTTCATTTGACCATAAATTTTGGGGTCAACCACCTTAAATCCCGACTCGACAAAAAGCCGGGTGAGCTCCGTTTCCGTAGCGGTTTGTTCAATCACAACCTTCTTAATCTGCGCCGTAGCGGCTGTTTGGGTCGTTGTTTCGGGCTTGGGTTCTTCCTGCCGCCCTTTGCGGTTCTTGCCGGTAAAAAGATTTCCGATGGCTTTTGTGATCGCCTGCTCGCGTTCTACGTACAGATCTTGCTGACGGCGCTCAAAATCATCCTCCTGATTCAGACGTGTCGTTCCCTGCGTCGTAGCCTCCGTAACCAGAATAATCACCTTCGGCGATCCGGATCGCAACATATTGCAATTTTGCGCGGTATAGCGTTTGATTTCCTTGGGCTTCTGGGGCTCAGGAATGTCGATGTTGTCTTTTTCGTCGGCCAGGATTTCAACCGCTTTGATGATCGCCTTCTGTAATGCGTCCTGTACCGCGCGGTTTTCGTTGCTGCTCGAAGTTTTCACGCCAAAAATGTCCAGCACCTTTCCCGAATTATGCCCTTTCATGTTTACATCTTTGGAAAACAGCAATTCGCCCGTCTGCGGGTTCAGTACTTTGAGGTTGAAGCCCACCGTCGCCTGGTTGCTTTTACTTTCTACCCCCAAAATAGATTTGGAAGAGCTGCCCTCACTGAAATCGGTGATCTCACCCGTCACGATCAGTTGCGCTCCGAGCATCTGTCCTGCCTGCGGCCCGGAACCGTTGGTGAACCCATCCTGCGCAAAGGCCATCTCAGAAGTGGCGTCTGATAAATTCTTGTTTGTTTCCATCACCCGAAAACAATTCGTTTGCTGCAATGCAGATGTAAGCATGGTAGCAAGTTCGTCACCAAAAGTAGATCTGGCCTGGGCAGCTTTGGTGGAAACACTGAACCGCGCCACCTTGATGATGACCCGCTGGGCACGCGGCAGATTCTGGCATTTTTGTTTGACGTCCTCGATGGTTATCTCGGGCTCTTTGCTTTTTTTCTGAGCCAGGGATTCATGTGTGATGATTTGCAGCGCCACAGTGAAGGCGCAAAGAATTATCGACTGGTGGAGTCCAGTTAGGGTTCGGTAAAATCTTTTCATGAGGAACTGATAGAGTTTATTCAAACATAAATGTCCTATCAGCGCCCGATACTAACAATCCGTTTCCAACGGAATCATTCCTTTTACTAACAAACCGGGGCTTTTTTCTTACGAAGGATTAATGCAAACGAGACTTTGATATTCTGTAATTTTCCACTGGGGAAACTCGGAATTGATTCGTTTTCGATCACAGGTTTGCGCTATATCCAGGCGGAAAACTACTATTCACGGCGCCTGCGCGCGAGATGAAGTGGAACGATGCTATTACATCCGTAGAATCGATATCACTCGGAGCGGAGCAATACGAAGCGTTGCTGACTGAATCTGGACTATCATTAATCGAAGAATTCGATGATGAGGGAGAGAATCATTACTATCATGCTGTGAAAAGCCAAAACGCAAAAAAGCATCCCTTATGAGGATGCTTTTTCTTTTAATAATTGTGGCGACTACCTACTTTACCAGGTTTGATCCAAGTATCATCGGCGGAACTGGGCTTAACTTCTCTGTTCGGGATGGGAAGAGGTGAACACCAGTCCAATAGTCACCAACAAGCTCTTTGAGTTTCAATGATTGAATGATTGAATTTTGAATGATTGAATAGCTTGTATTCGGTCATTCGATCATTACGACATTCGGTCATTGATTTCATGTCATATTGGAAGTAGAAGAGATGAAGGATAAAGATTAAATGTGCAAGCTGTTGGGTAATTAGTACTGCTCAGCTGAGTGTATTTCGACACGTGTACCTGCAGCCTATCAACGTCGTAGTCTACAACGACCCTTATGTGGAAGATTCATCTTCGGGCTAGTTTCGCACTTAGATGCTTTCAGCGCTTATCTATTCCCCACATAGCTACCCGGCCATGCTACTGGCGTAACAACCGGCTCACCAGCGGTGGGTCCAACCCGGTCCTCTCGTACTAAGGTCAGCCCCCGTCAATCTTCCTACGCCCACCACAGATAGGGACCGAACTGTCTCACGACGTTCTGAACCCAGCTCGCGTGCCACTTTAATCGGCGAACAGCCGAACCCTTGGGACCTTCTCCAGCCCCAGGATGTGACGAGCCGACATCGAGGTGCCAAACCTCCCCGTCGATGTGAGCTCTTGGGGGAGATCAGCCTGTTATCCCCGGCGTACCTTTTATCCTTTGAGCGATGGCCCTTCCATACAGAACCACCGGATCACTATACCCTGGTTTCCCACCTGCTCGACCCGTCGGTCTCGCAGTCAAGCCTGCTTGTACTATTGCACTCCACACACGGTTACCAAGCGTGTTGAGCAG